>NZ_CP051627.1:2737500-3937500 GCF_023208015.1 Thermobifida alba
GAACTCCCCGGCTCCGGTGACGACGACGTTCATGTCGGTCTGCGCCACCGAGTCCTCCAGGTAGTTCAGGTCCAGTCGGGGCTGCCCCTGGATGATGCCGACGCTGACGGCGGCGACGGAGCCGGTCAGCGGGTTGGTCTTGAGGTTGCGCTGTCTGCGCAGGTACCGGACGGCGTCGACGAGGGCCACGTAGGCGCCGGTGATGGCGGCGGTCCGGGTGCCGCCGTCGGCCTGGAGGACGTCGCAGTCGAGGGTGATGGTGTGCTCCCCCATGGCCTTGAAGTCGACGACCGCGCGCAGCGAACGCCCGATGAGGCGGGAGATCTCGTGGGTGCGGCCACCGATCCTGCCCTTGACGGACTCGCGGGTGCCCCTGGTGTCCGTGGCCCGGGGGAGCATGGCGTACTCGGCGGTGACCCAGCCCTCTCCGGTGCCGCGGCGCCACCGGGGGACGCCTTCCTCCACTGTCGCGGCGCACAGCACGCGCGTCTCGCCGAACTCGATGAGCGCGGATCCTTCGGCGTGCCGGAGCCAGTTGCGCGAGATGCGCACCGGGCGTAGCTGGTTCGGGGTTCGTCCGTCAGGTCGAGGCATGCTGCCGAGCCTATCGGCGCGCATGGGACGCCACAGCCACTTGACCGGACAACCGCGGGGTTTCGGCCACGTGCGGCCTTTCCCGATTTTTCCCTGCTGTGCGGGCGGGTCTCAGCCGCCCGCGGTGACCTCGTGGACCTCCCCGGACACGGCGAGCCCGACCGGACCGTCGTAGGTGCTGCGCGCCTCGGCGAGGGTGCGCTCGTCGTCGTTCCAGGGGACCAGGTGGGTGAGGAGCAGTCGGCGCGCGCCGGCCCGGCTGGCCTGCTCCCCCGCCTCGCTTCCGGTCAGGTGCATGTCCTTGGGGTGCTCCCGGTTGTCGTGGAAGGACGCCTCGCACAGGAACAGGTCGGCGTCGCGGGCCAGCTCGACCAGTTCGCTGCAGGCCCCGGTGTCCCCCGAGTAGGTGAGGACCGCGCCGTCGTGCTCCAAGCGGATGCCGAACGCCTCGACGGGGTGGTTGACGTGGTCCACCGTGGCCGTGAAGGGGCCGATCCGCAGGGTGCCCGGGCTCAGCTCACGGAAGTCGAAGGTCTCGCGCATGCCGGGATCGGGGTCGAGCCCGTAGGCGAGGGCCATCCGGTCGGCCACTCCGGGGGGACCGTAGACGGGGATGCGGGGTTTGGGGCCGCCGTCGGGGTGGAAGGTCCGTGCCACCCAGTAGGAGCACAGGTCCAGGCAGTGGTCGGCGTGGAGGTGCGAGAGGTAGACGGCGTCGATGGTGTAGATGTCAACGTGGCGCTGGAGGGTGCCGAGCGCTCCGTTGCCCAGGTCGAGCAGCAACCGGAACCCGTCGGCCTCCACGAGGTAACAGGACGCGGGTCCGGCGGGTCCGGGGAAGCTCCCCGAGGGGCCGATGATGGTGAGTCGCACGTCGTACAGCCTTTTCGGTGAAGGCGTCTTCTGCCGCGAAGACGCCACTGCGTCACGGAGAGTTTCTCCGGGTTTTCCAAGTGGTTACGGGTGTACCCCACGTACCGGCGAGTAGGTACTGATTGTGGGCCGTTCCTCAGGCGATGTGGGTCACAGGTTCCCCGCCCTGTCCGGGGTGGTCAGCGGCCGACCCGGGCGAGTTGGCGGCTCTGCGCGACGAGCCGTCCCTTGGTGTCCCACAGGTCGACGTTCTCGTCGAACCATCCGTCGCTGACCAGGGTGCTGTGCGCCCGGAAGGCGAGCGGCCCGGGTTCGGGCAGCGCTCTGAGGTGCCAGGTGAGCTCGACGGTGGGCGCCCAGCTCCAGTCCGTCAGCAGGCTGACGATGGGGGGCAGCGCGTCGACGGCGAGCGGGAGGAACGCGGCGGGGTCCTCGGCCGAGCCGCCGTCGCGCGCGCTGAGGTCGACGTATCCGTACAGTTCGGGGGTGTCCGCGGTGCGTTCGCGGAGGAGGGCCGCGTAGCTGTCGGGGCTGAATCCCACGTCGACCCTGGCGAGGAAGCCGTCCTCGGCCAGTTGGCCCTGCCGCGGGTCGAAGCTGCGGCACTGTCCGATCGGGGGGACCGGGGCCGGGGGCGTCGCGTAGAGGGGCTGCGCCTGCGAGTCGAGCGTGGCGGTCGCGATCGTCCCGGTGAGGACGGTCCGCCCCTCCTGCCGCAGCGTGACCAGGACGGTGGTGACGGTCCGGCCTCGCTTGACCACCTCGGTCTCGATCTCGGCCGGTCCGCCGCCACCGGGACGGTGGAAGTGGTAGGAGGAGGACACCGCGTGCGGGTGGTCGGATTCGGCGAGCGCGGCCCGTTGCAGGACCGCCATGAGATAGCCGCCGTTGATCGCGGTGCCGATGAGGTATCCGGGATCGAGTTCGGCGGCGTATCGATTCTCACCGACGCGGACGACGGCGGTCGCGGAGTCGAATCGGGTCATGGGGACCATTGAACCGAAAGCGGTTCTTCCGCGGACAGGCAGGGGGCGGGTTGCCGTGGTACCGCCGCGGCCCCGGCGTCGGGGCGCGGCGGTACGGCGGCTCAGGCCCAGAGTTGGCCTTCGAGGCGCTTCTCCGCCTCTTCCAGCGTGCCCTCGTAGGCTCCGGTGGACAGGTACTTCCATCCGGCGTCGGCGACGATGAACGCGATGTCGGCGCGTTTGCCCTCCCTGGCGGCCCGGGCCGCCACCCCGAGGGCGGCGTGCAGCACGCCGCCGGTGGAGATGCCCGCGAAGATCCCCTCTTTGTCGAGGAGTTCCCGGGTGCGGCGCAGCGCCGCGTCGGAGGGGACGGAGAAACGGGTGCTGAGGATCGTCTCGTCGTACAGCTCGGGAACGAACCCCTCGTCGAGGTTGCGCAGGCCGTAGACGAGTTCCCCGTAGCGGGGCTCGGCCGCCACGATCTGGATGTCGGGCCGCTGCTCGCGCAGGTAGCGGCCGACGCCCATGAGGGTGCCGGTGGTGCCCAGCCCGGCGACGAAGTGGGTGATCTCCGGCAGGTCGGCCAGGAGCTCCGGCCCGGTCGTCTCGTAGTGGGCCCGGGCGTTGGCCGGGTTGCCGTACTGGTAGAGCATCACCCAGTCGGGGTGCTCCGCGGCCATGCGCTTGGCGACGCGCACCGCTTCGTTCGACCCGCCCTCGGCCGGGGAGTAGTGGACCTCGGCGCCCCACATGCGCAGCAGCTGGCTGCGTTCGGCCGAGGTGTTCTCGGGCATGACGCAGACCATCCGGTAGCCGCGCAGCCGGGCGACCATGGCCAGGGAGATCCCGGTGTTTCCGGAGGTCGGCTCCAGGATGGTGCACCCGGGGGTGAGCAGGCCCTCCTTCTCGGCCTGCTCGATCATGTAGAACGCCGCGCGGTCCTTGATCGACCCGGTCGGGTTGCGGTCCTCCAGTTTGGCCCAGAGCCGCACCTCGGGCGAGGGCGACAGGTTCGGCAGCCCGACCAGCGGGGTGCCGCCGAGCGAGTCCAGGAGAGAGTCGAACCTCATGACGTTCAGCGCGCGCCGCCGGCGACGGCCGGCAGGACCGTGACGGTGTCGCCGTCGGAGACGGGGGTGTCCAGTCCGCCGAGGAAGCGGACGTCCTCATCGTTGAGGTAGACGTTGATGAAGCGGCGCAGCTGTCCGTTCTCGACGAGGCGCTCACCGATGCCCGGGTGGTTCTTGTCCAGGTTGGTGATGAGTTCGGAGAGGGTGCTCCCCTCCCCGTCGACCGTTTTGGCTCCGCCGGTGAGGTTGCGCAGGATGGTCGGGATGCGGACCTCGATGGCCATGAATGTGTCTCCGTCTAGAAGTCTGTGGGTGCGAGCGGCGGATGCGCGACGCTCCGCCGGATAGGTTCAACATGCGCGGCGCTCCGGTGATTCCGGGGCCGCACCGTTTTCTCAGCCCTGCTCGACGATCTCGACCGGTTCCTCGGTGACGACCCCGTCGACGATCCGGTAGGAGCGGAACTCGACGGTGTCGGGGTCCCGGGTGGAGACCAGGACGTAGTGGGCGTTCGGCTCGGAAGCGTAGCTGACGTCGGTCCGCGACGGGTACGCCTCGGTGGCGGTGTGCGAGTGGTAGATGACGACGGGCTCCTCACCCCGCTCGTCCATCTCGCGCCAGACCCTGAGCTGTTCGAGCGAGTCGAAACGGTAGAACGTGGGCGACCGTTCGGCGTTGATCATCTCGACGAAGCGTTCGGGCCGGTCGCTGCCCTCGGGACCGGCCACGATGCCGCACGCCTCGTCCGGGTGGTCCCGTCGGGCGTGGGCGACGATCTGGTCGTAGATCGAGCGATCAATCCTCAGCATGCTCCTCAGCCTAGCCGAGTCGCAATCCCTACCCACCCGGTAGGTATGGCTTGGTGTGCCCTGGTGGCGGCGGGGCGTGCCGACGGCCGCCCGCCGCGTCGGGTCCGGGGCGGCGGGCGGTCCGCGATCGCCCCTACTCCGGCCAGGCCGCCTGGACCAGAGACTCCTGGACGTAGGTGAGCCACTCGTAGATGTGCGCCGCGGCGGCCAGCGACTCGTCCCGTGAGGCGGCGGCGCGCATCGCGTAGGCGTCCTCCTCGGTCTCCAGACCCATGCGGGTGCCCAGGGAGAGCCGCACGTCGGTGAGGACCTTGAGCCACGCCTGCACGTCGTCGGCGTCCAGCGTGATCTCGCCGCCCTCGGCGGGGATCGCGGCGGCCACCCGCCGGGCGTTCTCCCGTTTGTGGCGGCGCAGGTCGTTCTCGGTGTAGCGGCGGAAGTCCGTGGCGGCGGCGGAGTCGTCGGTGTAGGCGTCGGGGAAGAGCCGGGCCAGCACCGGGTCCGCGGGCCTGGTCGCGGAGTCGCTGATGCCGACGAGGGCGGCGAGTCCGTCCTGCTGCTCTGGCTCCTCGACGATGCGCAGCAGGAGTTCGGCCATGGAACTGAGGAGCCTCGCCTCGTCCGGGCTGATCCTGAGGCGTACCCCGCCGTGCGGCGCGGAACGGAATCTGGCGGTCATGAACGGTCGGCCTCCGCTGTCGGGTCCACGTCTGCCCCTCGGTCACCTGTCCTGCTGGAGGGTCGCCCACAGCCCGTACTCGTGCAGGGTGGCGACGTGGCGCTCCATCTCCTCACGAGTGCCGCTGGAGACGACCGCCTTGCCCTGGTAGTGCACGTCCTCCATGAGCTTGTGGGCCTTGGCCCTGGAGTACCCGAAGACCTTCTGGAAGACGTAGGTGACGTAGCTCATCAGGTTGACGGGGTCGTTCCAGACGATCGTGACCCACGGCACGTCCGGTCGGTTGTGCTCCTCGATGCGCGGTTCGTCGAGTTCGACCGGTAGGGCGGTCATGGTGCTCTTCCCTCCTCGCTGTCTCGTCTCGCTGTGGGCCGTGGCCGGTGGCGTGTTCCGCCGTCCCCTCCCGCGTTCCGGGAGGGGCCCGCCCCGTGTGTCGGCCCCTGAACCGATTTTCTTCCTGACAGACACAAACTAGGGTGGGATGCCATGACCGAACGCTGGAGCAGTGCGCTTCTCACCGACCACTACGAACTGACCATGGTGCAGGCTGCGCTGCACAGCGGTGCGGCACAGCGCAGAACCGTCTTCGAGATGTTCGCCCGGCGGCTGCCGGAGACACGCCGTTACGGTGTTGTCGCGGGAACCGGACGGTTCCTGGACGCCCTGGAGCGTTTCCGTTTCGACCCCGAGGTCCTGGACTTCCTGGCCCGGAACGGGATCGTGGACGACCCTACCCTCTCCTTCCTCGCCGACTACCGTTTTTCCGGTGATATCTGGGGTTACGCCGAGGGCGACTGCTTCTTTCCCGGTTCGCCCATCCTGGTGGTGGAGGGCTCCTTCGCCGAGTGCGTGGTGCTGGAGACGCTGGCGCTGTCGATCTACAACCACGACTGCGCGATCGCCTCGGCGGCCTCGCGAATGGTGCACGCCGCCCACGGGCGTCCGCTGATCGAGATGGGGTCCCGGCGCACCCATGAGGAGGCCGCGGTGGCCGCGGCCCGCGCCGCCTACCTCGCGGGTTTCGACGCCACCTCCAACCTGGAGGCCGGACGCCGCCACGGCATCCCCACCACCGGCACCAGCGCGCACGCGTTCACCCTGCTGCACGACAACGAGCGCAGCGCGTTCGCCGCGCAGCTGGCGTCGCTGGGCACGGGGACCACGCTGCTGGTGGACACCTACGAGGTGATGCGGGCCGTGAACACCGCCGTGGAACTGGCCGGTCCGGAGCTGGGCGCGGTCCGGCTGGACTCGGGCGACCTGGAGGAGCTGGCGATCCAGGTCCGCAAGTTCCTGGACGGCAAGGGCGCCACCGGGACCCGCATCATCGTCACCGGCGACCTCGACGAGTACTCCATCCAGGCGTTGGCGATCGCCCCGGTGGACGGCTACGGGGTGGGCACCGCGCTGGTCACCGGCTCCGGGGCGCCCACCGCGTCGCTGGTGTACAAACTGGTGGCGCGCGCGCAGAGCGACGCCCCGGACGCCCCGCTGTCGCCGGTGGCCAAGCGCTCGGTGGGTAAGCCCAGCAAGGGGGGGCGCAAGTGGGCGGCACGGCGCCTGGACGACCGCGGGGTGGCCACGTCCGAGCGCGTCTTCGCCCACGAGCCGGAGCTGACCCCGCTGGAGCGGCCGCTGCTGGTTCCGCTGGTGCGCGGGGGCGAGATCGTGGGGCGGGAGCCGTTGGAGGCGGCTCGGGAGCGGCACGCCCGCTCGGTCGCCGAGCTTCCGGCGACCGCCCGCCAGATGTCCCGGGGGGAGCCCGCGATCCCCACGGTCTTCGAGCAGCGTCTCTCCCTGTGAGGCTCACGGGCGGGACGGGGAGCCGGTCCGGCCCGGACGGAAGGAAGGTTTCGACATGAAGAAGGCACTGATCGTCGTCGACGTGCAGAACGACTTCTGCGAGGGCGGAAGCCTGGCGGTGTCCGGCGGCGCGGACGTGGCCTCGGCCATCTCCGCGTACCTGGCGGAGCGGGGCGGCGACTACGCCCACGTGGTGGCCACCCGGGACCACCACGTGGACCCGGGGTCGCACTTCTCGGACACGCCCGACTTCGTGGACTCCTGGCCGCCGCACTGCGTGGCGGGCACTCCCGGAGCGGAGTTCCACCCGAACCTGGTGACCGAACCGGTCGAGGCGGTCTTCGACAAGGGCGCCTACGAGGCCGCCTACAGCGGCTTCGAGGGGGCCACCGCCGAGGGCGTGTCCCTGGAGGAGTGGCTGCGGCGGCACGGGGTCACCGACGTGGACGTGGTGGGCATCGCCACCGACCACTGCGTGCGCGCCACCGCCCTGGACGCGGTCCGCGCCGGGTTCGGGGCGCGGGTGCTGCTGGGGATGACCGCGGGCGTGGCCCGCCCGACCGTGGACAAGGCGCTGCGGGAGCTGACCGAGGCGGACGTGGTCCTGGAGGGCGAGCCGGTGGTGGCCTGACGGCGGCCGCGGCGAGCCCGTCGAGGCCGTACTCGTCCACCACGAAGATCTGCGACTCGGGCAGGAACCAGGTCCGCTGCTCGTAGCAGAGCAGGTCAAGGCCCCCGTCGGCGCAGGGCACCGGGTACTCCCGGTACCGGGCGCGGAGCCGAGATCGTGGGACCTCACCACTCCGGGACGGCGGGGACGGCGGCGGACGAATCCCCTTGATGCTCCTCTCGTCCCGGTTTCCGGGACGGATGGCCGTTTCCGGTCACGGGCGGCGGTCCTCCATCCGAAGAACGGGCCTCCCTGGTCCGGGAGGCCCGTGCGCGGCCGCGGTCGGCGGGTCAGTCGATCCCGATGGCGGCGCGCACCTGGTCCAGGACCCGGCGGGCGCGTTCGCGGGCGCGGCGGGCGCCGTCGGCGAGGATGTCGTCGAGTTCGCTGTCGGCGGCCATGAGCTCCTCGTAGCGCTCCCGTTTGGGGGCGACCTCGGCGTTGATGGCCTCGAACAGTTCGTTCTTCAGCTCTCCCCAGCCCATGCCGCCCGCCTCCAGGCGCTTGCGGGTCTCGGCGACCTGCTCGGCTCCGGCGAAGTGGGTGAGCAGTTGGAAGACGACGGAGGAGTCGGGGTCCTTGGGCTCCTCCACCGGGGTGCTGTCGGTGGGGATGCGCCGGACGAGCTTCTTCAGTTTGTTCTCGGACAGAAACAGCGGGATGTGGTTGTCGTAGGACTTGCTCATCTTGCGCCCGTCGATGCCGGGCAGCACGCTGGCGTCGCCCTCGGGGAAGACCCCCTGGGGGATGCGGAAGGTGTAGCCGTCGCCGAACAGGTGGTTGAAGGAGCCCGCGATGTCGGCGGCGTACTCGACGTGCTGGGCCTGGTCGCGGCCGACCGGGACCAGGTCGGTCTCCATGATGAGAATGTCGACGGCCATGAGGATGGGGTAGTTGAACAGCCCCATGTTGACCCCGGCGTCCAGGTCGGCGATCCCGGCGGCGGCGTTGCGGTCGCGGGCCGCCTTGTAGGCGTGGGCCCGATTCATCAGCCCCTTGCCGGTGACGCAGGACAGGATCCAGGTCAGTTCGAACGTCTCGGGGATGTCGGACTGGCGATAGATGACGGTGCGTTCGGGGTCGAGACCGCAGGCCAGCCAGGTGGCGGCGACCGACCGGATGTTGTGCCGCATCACCTCGGGGTCGCGGACCGTGGTGAGCGCGTGGTAGTCGGCGATGAAGTAGTACGCGTCGTACTCGCGTGCGGCCTCCAGGGCGGGCTTGAGCGCGCCGAGGTAGTTGCCCAGGTGGGGTTCACCGGTGGGTTTGACACCCGTGAGGTAGGTCTTGGTCGCTGCCATGAGAAAAGCTTATCGGCGTGTCCGGTCCGCCAGTCCGCCCCTGCGGCGGCGGGGACGAACTCCCCCGTCGGCGCGGATCGTGTCGATCCCGTCGAGGCCGTACTCGTCCACGAGGAGGGTCTGCGACTCGGGCAACAGCCAGGGGCGCTGCTCGTAGGATGCTCCTTCTCCGGTGTCCCGGGTGGCGCAGGCGATCCGGTACTCCCGGTAGAGCGCCTTGCGGTCGCCGACCGGAGCGGGTGCGGTGATCGCCGGCGACTGGTGGGCGGCGGTGGCGGCGGCCGCCGCCAGCACGGCCGCGGCGACGCCGAGCGCGGTCAGGGCGGCGGCCCGGTTCTTCCGGTTGCGGGCCTGCTCCGCGGGCGAGGGCTGGGGTACGGGAGGTCCAGGGGGTCCGCGTCAGCGGGCGCGGTGTTCTCCGGGGGTGGACGGCGGGTCGTCTTCTTCCCGCTCCGTTTCCGCGCGGCGGTCAACAGGTTGGCCGTTCCCGGACAGGTGTCCGCCGTGGCTCCCGCCGGCGCGGCGGCCGGGAGGAGCCACGGCTGCCGGATCAGGCGGCCATGACCTCGTCGAGTTCGGCGATGCCGTACTCGTCCACGACGAGGATCTGCGGCCCCGGCAGGAACCAGGAGCGCTGGAGGTAGTAGGTGTCCTCGGCGAGGGGGAAGTCCTGCGGTCTGACGCAGGTGACCGGGTACTCGCGGTAGAGGGCGTCCTCTCCGCGGACGGTGACGCGTTCGGCTGCGAGCGGCATCCCCCAATCGTGGCCGCCGAGCTCCTCCACGCTGCGCAGGTCGTCCGCGGGGGCGTAGTCCTCCCCGCCCGCGCCGTAGGGGTTGACCCCGTTGGCGCTGGGGCAGGGCATCCCGCCCTGGGTACTCGGGTAGAACATGCCCCGCTCGTCGTCCTCGGTGATGCTGCGGCCGGAGTGGGCGGCGGAGTCGATGAGGCCGGTGAAGATGATCGCTCCCGGGCCGAGGATCTTGACGTGGACGCAGTTGCGTTCCCGCCACGCCCACTGCCCGGCCCAGTCGATCTCGGCGCAGTCCGCCTGGTCCGGCGCCCACGCGATAAGGAAGTCGTCGACGACCTGCCCGGCGGTGGGGTCCTGGACGTCCTCGAAGGTGACGTCCTGGACGGAGGTGACCGTCCAGTCGGCGGGGAAGGTCAGTTCCAGTCCCCGGTACTCGACGGTCTGCGTCGCCGGGGCGGGGGGCTCCTCGGCGGCCGCGGTCTCCTCCGGGCCCGTTCCGGCCAGCGGCAGGACCGGCTGGTCGGTGGTGATGCGCCCGATCGTCCAGGCTCCGGCGGCCACCACCAGGGCGGTGACCGCGGCCACGGCCGCGAGGACCCCCTTGTTGGCCCCGGCCGCCCAGCCCGTGGCGGTCGCACCGGGGGAGGCCGCCGAGGCGGAGCCGCCCGCGGCGGAACCACCGGACGCGGAGCCGCCCGCCGCCGCTCCGGTCGCCTTGCCCGCGGCGGCGGTGCCGCCGGCCACTCCGCTGGAGGTGGCCAGGGCGAGGGCCCCGGCCATCGCGACCCAGGCGGCGGGGCGGTGGCCGGCCGCGTCGAACCCGGTCCAGACGCGGTCCAGCAGCGCGCGCAGCCGCGCCCGGCGGGCCCGGGCGTCGGCCTCCGCGCCGAGGCGCAGGACCGCGTCCAGCGCCTCGACCGCGGTGGGCCGCGCCTCGGGGTCGGCGGACAGCGCCCGCTCCACGAGGCCGCGCAGCTCGTCGGGCACCCCGTCGATGTCGTACTCCCCCGCGCGCACCCGTTCGGCCAGTTCGGCGGAGGGGCCCGTGCCGAACGGCGGCCTCCCGGTGGCCGCGTAGGCGACCAGGCCGCCCCAGGCGAACATGTCGGCGGCCGGTCCTCCCGCGTCTCCGGCCAGCCGCTCCGGGGAGACCCACCCGGGGGTTCCGTGGGTGCTGCGGCCGGCCGCGGCCTCGACCGCGCGGGCGATGCCGAAGTCGAGCACTCGGGGGCCGTCGGGGGAGAGCATGATGTTGCCGGGTTTGACGTCGAGGTGCACCACTCCGGCAGCGTGGATCGCCGCCAGGGCCTCGGCGGTCCCGGCCGCGAAGGCCACCAGGGCGTCACCGGTGAGCGGCGGCTCGCCCCGCTCCGCGCGCTCCTGCGCCCGCTGCCGCAGGGTGCGGCCGGGGACGAACTCGGTGGCCAGCCACGGCGACGGCGCGTCCGGGTCCGCGCCGAGGAACCGCGGCGCGCACTCGGCGTCGATCCGGGCGAGCAGCGCGGCCTCCCGGGCGAACAGCGCCCGGTAGCGGGCGCTGCCGGCGTGGTCGGGTTTGATCACCTTGACCGCCACGCAGCGGTCGGCGTCGTCCAGCGCCCCGTAGACGACGCCCATGCCGCCCGCGCCCAGCCGTCCCACCACCCGGAACGGGCCGATGGTCGAGGGGTCTCCCGGTTCTGGTTCCCGCAGTTCGGGCGGGAGTGCGGGCGGTGTGGCAGGCGGTGCGGGCGGCATGGGCGCTCCAGTGCGGTGCGGAACGGGGCTGGCCGCGCAGCCGGCGCGTACCGCCGTTTCGGATACGGCCCCGATCCCGGGTGTGGTCTGGTTCGGGAACCGTAACAACGCCCCCGCGCATCCGTCACCGCCACTTCTGGGGATTGACGGGGCAGCCGACCGTGCTCACCGCAGGTCCGCGTGCTCCGTTTCCGGTGGGGGAGCCGCGGCGGCCGGATGCCGGTGGGAACGCCGGCGCCTCCCGGAGATCCGGGACACCGCGCCGGCGACCCGTCCCACGGCGCGGAACACCGCGACGACCCAGCCGGAGAGCAGCCACATGGCGGTGAACCCGAGCAGCAGCGCCCCGGTACCCAGCAGCCCCCACGGCCAGCTCTTCGCGGTTGTCTCGAAGACCACCGGTTCGTCCATGCCCGCGATCTCGCCGCGGACCGTGTAGGTGCCGATCACCGGTGCGGGCAGGTCCACCGGGAAGTCGTAGGTGGCCTCCTGGCCGGGGTCCAGTTCGCGGATGCGGGGCGGGTAGACGACGGTGGTCGCGTCCGCACCGCGTCCCACCGCGACGGAGACGGCGGGCTGGGTGACGGTTTCGGCTCCGGTGTTGGCCACGGTCAGCCGCGCGGTGCGCTGGACGGGCAGCGCGAACCAGGTCCGCCAGTCGCGCCACCACGGGCCGTCCTCCTCGGCGAGGAACCGGAAGTCGGTGACGGTGAGCATGCGGACCGCTCCGCCGGGGTTGCGTTCGTCGATGCGCTGCTGGCGCTCCTCCGCGCTGAGGAGCGGCACCCCCTCGATGGGGAAGTCGGCGGCGGCCCGGTGCCGGCCGGTGACGTCCAGGGCCTCTACCACGCAGGGGCAGCCCACGGGCGGCGCGGTGATGGTGAGCAGGCCGCGGCCCTCGCCGTTCTCGTCGGCGGTCACGGTCACCGCGTCGGTGAGCGCGCAGTCGCTGGACCGGATGTACTCCCCGCCGCCGCACACCCGTACGGTGACCACGCCCTGCGGCCAGCCGTACAGGCGCACCACCACGGTGTCGCCGACGCGCGCCGAGGCCGCGTCCAGGGTGAACCGCGGGTCGATGTCCGCGGTCTGCGCGGCCGCCGGTGCGGTCGCGCAGACCAGCAGCGCGGCGGCGAGGAGCAGGATCCGGCGGAGCGGGGTCACGGCTTCGGCTCCTCCGGATCGGTCCGTTCCTCCTCGGAGGCGGCCTGCTCCTGTGCGGCGTCCGCGGGGGCGGCCTCCCCGTCGGCCGGATCGGGGTGCTGTGCTTCCCGGGCCGCGGCAGCTTCCTGCTCCCGGGCCCGGGCCACGGCGGCGGCCACCGCCGTCTGGAACCGGCGCTTGGCGCGGCGGCGGCGCCACAGCAGCACCGCGGTGAGCAGGACCGCGGCGAGCACGGGAACCCAGGGGACGGCGATGACGGAGTCGGCGCGGACGACCGGTTCCAGGCCGGGGCTCTCCGGTGCCTGCGGCGCCGCCTCGGGGGTGAGGGCGACCTTGCCGTTCAGCCAGAAGAGCGGGTAGACGTCCGCGATGGTGCGGGTGTACTCGTAGACGGTGCCGGGCAGCATCTCCGGCACCTCCTCGGTCACCGGATCGCCCAGTGAGGCCCCGAAGGGCCCCTCGGCCGCCACCTGTCCGGAGGCGACCAGCCGCAGGTTGCCGGTGTTGCGCACCTGATAGGTGACGGTGACCTCGCCGGTCGCGAAGGGGTTCCACCACTGGGGTGCGCGGTACTCGGTGCGGATCGCGTCAATCTGCAGGGAGGGGCGGACGGGGCCGTCCACGCGCAGGTAGACGCGGGCCGCGATGCGCCGGTCCACCCGCACCAGCTGCCCCTGGGCGTTGACGGCGTCCTGGGACACCGAGGCGATGACGCCGGCGGCGTGGTCCCCGGGTTCGGCGTCCTCGGGGACGGTGATGTCGAACGGCACGACGCGGGTCTGGCCCGCCTCCACCTCGACGGTCCGGTCCTCGGGGGCGAGGTCGATCCAGGTTCCGGCGAGGGTGGGCTCCTCATCGGCGGGCAGCAGGGCGAAGGAGCCGTCGGGGGTGTTGAAGGCGTCCGTCCCGTAGACGGAGAAGGTCATCGTCTCGTCGCCGTGGTTGGTGATAGCCACCCAGTCCTCGATGGTCTGACCGGGTTGCAGGTCGTAGACGAAGAAGCTGCGGCCGAGTTCGCCGTCGGCGTTGGAGGGTGCCACCGACCAGCGGAGGCCCTGGTCGGAGGCTGCCGTGTGCGGGGCCGCGCCGCCGCCCTCGGAGTCGGCGTCGGGGCGCGGGTCGGCCAGGGCCGGGGCGGCCGGGGCGGTGAGGGCGTACAGCAGCAGGCCGACCACGCCGAGGCGCGCGATCCGGGACGAAGGGGTGGCTGTCACGGTGCTGTTCTCCAGGGGGCGGGTTCAGGACGTCCTGAACAGGGCGGGTCGGTCGGGGCGGCCGGGTCAGCTGAGGGTGAGGGTGAGGACGCCCACGTACTCCCCTGAGGGGGTGTCCGCGGGGATGCCCAGTTCCAGTCCGGCCCGGCAGGTGAACACTCCGGGGCCGCTACCCGCCTCCGTGGCGCACAGGGTGCGCGGGACGGCCAGCCCGTCGCCGGGGCGGACCGCCGCTCCCGGGCGGACACCGGAGCCGGCGGGGCCGTCGAGGACCTCGGCGGCGGGCTCCCAACCGAGCAGGTGGGCACCGATGCTGGCGCCCGTGGTGCCGCGCAGGTCGCTGACCTGGCCCACGAGGCTCCAGCCCGCGCCGGTGCCGCGCAGGTCGGAGACGGTGGCGGGGGCCAGGTCCCCGGTGACCCGCTGGTGTGAGCCGTCCCCGCTCAGCTGCGGTCCGGAGAGCAGGACCGGTCCTTCGGGGAGGGTCATCACCAGGGCTCCGGGCTCCGCGGCGGGGTCGGCGGCCGTCTCGGAGCGTACGGGGTCGGTGGCGGCCTCCGGCTGCGGGGGTCGAGCCCCGTCCGTTCCGTCGGGTTCCGCGTCGGCGGGTGCCGCTCCCCCGGTGTGCGGCCCGGCCTCCGCCGGGTGGTTCGGGGGCTCCGCGGCCTCCGCCGGGGGCTCCACGGCCTCCTCTGGGGGCTGCCAGGGCTCCCGGTCGGGGGCGGGGCCCGCATACGGGGTGAGGGTGACCTCCAGGGCACCGTCGGCGTCCTCGGTGTGCTCCAGCAGCAGGACGGAGCCGTCCTCGGCGATCAGGAAGACACCGCGCTCGTCGCTGCGCACCGCCGCAAGGTCGGGGGTGTCGGGGAGCGGGTGGATGTCGACGGTGTAGGCGCCGGGCTCTTCACCGTCCGCGCCGCGGGGCGGCTCCTCCGCCTCGGGGTGCCGCGCCCCGCCGCGGCCGTCGGGGGCGCGGTAGCTGACCAGCAGCGTCTCCTCCTCGTCCGCGTGCACGGTGTGCAGGGTGCCGTCAAGGGCCACGACGAAGAAGTCCGCGGGGTCGGCGACAGGGGTGTGCGCCAGCGGGACGAGCGCCTCCTCGGGGAGGTGCGCGTCGGCCCCGGACAGTGCGGCCGGGTCCGGGTCGAGGACGCGGAGCAGCTCCTGGGCGGGGGTGCCGTCCCGGTCCGGGGCGTCGTCCCCAGCGGCGGTCCGCTCCGGGGCCGGTTGCTCCGGGACGGAAAGGTCGCGCAGCAGGTAGACGTCGCCGGTGAGGGGGTGGAGCGCGTAGTGGCGGTCCGGTGCGTCGGGGACCGGAGCGGCCAGCGCCGGCGAGACGCCGACGGCCAGGATGACGGTGGCGGCCGCAGCGCCGCGGAGGGGACGGGACAGGGGCATCGTGACGACCATGAGGGGGTAGGGGTGCGGGAGGGGAGTGCCCCCGTCCCGCACCGGCTGGGATCAGCTGAGGGTGAGGGTGAGCACCGCCGCGTAGTCGCCGGGGACGGTGTCGGCGGGGATGCCCAGGGTCAGCTGGGCGTCGGCGGTGAAGGTTCCGGCCGAGGAGCCGGGGGCGGCGGAGGCCAGGGTCCGGGCGACGCCCAGGCCCTGTCCGGGCTGGACCGCGTTTCCGGCGGTCACCGTTCCGGGCGTGCCGAGGCCGGTGTCGACGGCCGCGGCGCTGGGCTGCCAGCCGAGGTTCTCCGCGCCGATGGTGCCCACGTCGCCGGTGAAGTCGCTGACCTGGCCGACCAGGTTCCAGCCGGCGTTGGTGCCGCGCAGGTCGGAGACGGTGGCGGTGTTCAGGGCGCCGGTGGCGGTCTGGTGGGTGCCGTTGCCGTCCAGCGCGGAGCCGGACAGCTGGACCGTGCCGTCCGCGACCGAGAGGGTCAGCGGGCCTGCGGCCACGTCGGCGAGGATCTGCTGGTCGGCGCTGCTGCCGCCGGCCGGGGGCGGGGTCTGTCCGCCGCCGCTGCCGGTGTCGACGGTGGCGGAGAAGGAGATCGGGTCCAGTTCGCTTCCGGGGGCGTAGAAGCCCGCGAAGGCGGGGCTGCCCTCCTCGGTGAGGGTCGCCGGGGTGGAACCGAGGCTCAGCGTGGTGCCGTTGAGGGTCGGCTGACCGCCGCTGAGGTCGAGGTCGGCCAGGTTGACGTCGGGGTAGTGGGTCAGCTCGGAGCTGCTGGGGGAGCTGCTGGCCATGTCGGCGTAGAGGTCGCCCTCTCCGTTGACGATCTCCAGGCGCAGGTCCTCGATCTGGACCTGGAGGATGCCGCCGTGCCCCTCGTAGGCGACTCCTCCGCCGAACTGGATGACGGTCTTGCCGGTGGCGGTGTCGTAGCTGCCCGAGACGACGGGGAAGGAGTAGGTGCCGTCGGCGTTCTCGGTGGCTCCGCCGGACAGCTCGGTGCTGCCGTGGGCGACGGGGCCCTTGATGTAGTTGCGGAAGGAGAGCTTGACGCCCCAGTCGCCGCTGCCGCCGGTGACGGGCACCGTGGTGTTGGCGGAGGCGGGCAGTGCGCTGACCGCTGCCGCGAGACCTGCGGTCACCAGGACCGTGGCGGCCCGGCGCATACCCAGGTTCATGTGTGGACTCCTTGTTTTTCGTCCGGTCTCCGCGTGGGCGGGCCGGGAAGGGGGAAGGGGACGCGGGTCGGCCGCGGAGGTCCGCGTGCCGCACCACACCCCAAAAGCAAGGTAAAGCTAACCTAAGTTGTCTTTTCTGGCAATGATGACGACATGACGTCAAAATCCCATATCCTCATCGCCGAGGAGCGACGGCACCACAAGGGACAGGAGGCAGGGCGGACGGCAGCCGGGCCGCACAGCCACGGCGCCGCAAGGCAACCAGAAGAGAATTAAAGTGAGGCTAACCTCATTAGATCTGACTTAGGTATACCTCAGCCAATCGGAGTTGCGCGAGAAGCCCCCGCGAAAGAGGGGCCTTTTCGTTATTTTTGCTGACGCTCCCGACCTCCCCGGTCGCCTTTTGTGCCCCGGGCCCCGGCCGCGGCGGGGTCAGTCCTCCCCCACCGCCCACGCCCGCAGCTTCGCGATGCGCCGGCGCAGCTGCTCGGCGGTGGCCTGGGCGACCGGAGGCCCCCCGCAGGCGCGGCGCAGCTGGGTGTGGATGGTCGCGTGCGGCTGGCCGGTGCGGTGGTGCCAGGCGCCCACCAGGCTGTTGAGCTCCCGGCGCAGCTCGGCCACCACCTCGTGCTCGGGCCGCTGCCGTTCCTGCGGCTCGGCCCGCCGGGCCGCCTGCTCCTGTCTGCGCCTGCGCAGCAGCACGGCGACCTGGTCGGGCTCCAGCAGCCCGGGCAGACCGAGGAACTCCTCCTCGTCGGGCTCGCCCCCGCCGATCTCGCCGCCGTCGTAGAGGGCCCGGTCGAACTCGGCCGCCGACTCCATCGTCTCGAAGGGCAGCTCGTCGCCCGCGTCGGGGGTGTCCCGCTTCTTGCGGGCCTCGTTGAGGAGCTCCTGCTCCGGGTCGAAGCCGTCGTCCTCCTTGATCGGCCGGTCCAGCACGTGGTCGCGTTCCCGCTCCATCTCGCTGGCGTACTCCAGCAGGACCGGGATGGAGGGCAGGAACACCGAGGCGATCTCGCCGCGGCGGCGCACCCGCACGAAACGCCCCACCGCCTGGGCGAAGAACAGCGGGGTGCTGGTGGAGGTGGCGTAGACGCCGACCATCAGCCGGGGCACGTCCACCCCCTCCGAGACCATCTTCACCGCCACCATCCAGCGGTCGTCGGACTCGGCGAACTGGGTGATCTTCCTGCTCGCGGTCGGGTCGTCCGACAGCACGACGGTGGCGCCCCGGCCCGTGATCTGACGCAGGATGCGCGCGTAGGCCCGGGCGTTCTCGTGGTCGGAGGCGATCACCAGACCGCCCGCATCAGGGGTGTGCTTGCGCACCTCGGTCAGCCGCCGGTCGGCCGCGGCCAGCACCCGCTTGATCCAGTCGCCCTTGGGATCCAGGGCCGCCCGCCACGCCTGGGAGAGCGCGTCGGAGGTGAGCGGCTCGCCGAGCCGGGCGGCCAGTTCGTCGCCGGCCTTGGTCCGCCAGCGCATCTCCCCCGAGTAGGCCAGGAAGATGACCGGCCGCACCACGCCGTCCGCCAGCGCGGGCGCGTACCCGTAGCTGTAGTCCCAGGAGCAGCGGCGCACGCCGGTGTGGTCCTGCACGTAGTCGACGAACGGGATCGGGTTGGTGTCGGAGCGGAACGGCGTCCCGGTCAGGCAGAGCCGCCGTGCCGCCGGGTCGAACGCCTCGCGCACGGCCTCGCCCCACGACAGCGCGTCGCCCGCGTGGTGGATCTCGTCGAAGATCACCAGGGTGCGGCGGGCCTCGGTGCGGTTGCGGTGCAGCATGGGGTGCGCGGCGACCTGCGCGTAGGTGACGGCCGCGCCGACGAAGTGCTTGCCGAGCGCGCCCTGGCCGTTCTTGAAGTCCGGGTCGAGGGGGATGTTGAACCGCGCGGCGGCCTCGGCCCACTGCTTCTTCAGGTGCTCGGTGGGGCACACCACGGTGACGGCGCGGACCACGTGCCGCGCCAGCAGTTCGCTGGCCAGGGTCAGCGCGAACGTGGTCTTGCCCGCCCCGGGCGTGGCCACCGCCAGGAAGTCCCGCGGCTCGCGCCGGAAGTACTCCTCGAACGCCGCTCGCTGCCAGTTGCGCAGACCGCGCAACCGGTCCTCGGTGCTGTTCGCCTCAAGCAGAGTCATCGTGCGCTTCCCCAGATCATCACGGGTCGAGGGTATCGGTGCCCACCCCCGACAACACGGTGGAGGCCGAGCCTCCCGCTCGGCCTCCACCCACGGCGTCCACCGGGCGTCGCCTACCCGCCCTCGTCCGGCTCGGCCGCCCCCTCGGGGGTCGTGCCGTAGACCGCTTCTCCCCCGTCGAC
The DNA here is from genome assembly GCF_023208015.1 of Thermobifida alba. Taxonomy (NCBI): domain Bacteria; kingdom Bacillati; phylum Actinomycetota; class Actinomycetes; order Streptosporangiales; family Nocardiopsidaceae; genus Thermobifida; species Thermobifida alba. The sequence goes on from NZ_CP051627.1 coordinate 2,756,038, forward strand.
GGTCACGTCGTTGAACGGCAGGTACGGGTCGGCCCACGGGAAGACGACGTACCACAGCAGTGCCGCCGCGCCCGCGACCAGGGCGAGGGACACGACGAGCTTGACGAACCAGGGGCCGGGGATGAGCCGCCAGATCAGACCGTACACGTGGCTCACTCCTCCTCGGTGTCGGGCGCCATGTGCGCGATGTTGTCGGGCATGCCCTGGTCCTTGGGACGGGTGTCGACGAGTTCGGCGTGGACGATCAGCCGGTGCGAGTTCTGCAGCTTGGGGTGGCAGGTGGTGAGGGTGAGGTAGGCCCGCTCGGGGTCCTCCGTGGACTCGGGGTCGAACGGGTCGGGCGCGGTCACCTCGATCGCGTTGGGCAGCACGACCTTGCTCTCCACCACCTGGTAGGTGTAGAAGTTCTCCCCGTCCTCCAGGACCAGCTCGTCGCCCTCCGCCAACTGGTCGAGGTCCCAGAAGACGGCGGCGACGCGGTGCCCGGCGACCGCGTAGTTGCCGGGCTGTCCGGCCCGGGCCGCGGGAACCATGCCCTCGGGGGTCCAGGACTCGGGGTACCAGCCCGGACCGTACCTGATGTCCTCGGGACCGACCCCGCTGACCACGACCCAGTCCTGGTCGGTCTTGGGAATGTAGAGCCTGCTGTTGGCCGTTCCGGGCAGCGGTTCGGAGTCGGGCCCCTGCTCCCACACCTCGGCCATGGCCTGGGCGAGTCGCTCCTGCTCGGCGTCGGTCTGGAACTGCTTGCCCCAGATCTGGAACGCGGCGAAGAACAGCATGACCAGGCCTGCGGTGAACAGCAGCTCGCCGATGGTGCGGAAGGCCACGCGCACGACCTCGCCGACGGTGACGCGACCGCGCGGAGCGGGGGCCCTCCTGCGGCCCCTGCCCGAACTGCGGCGCCGGCCGCCAGGGGGGCGTCGAGAAGTGGAAACCATGTGTCCTAACCCGTCGGGGTCGCCCCGCGCCGCGGGTGGTCACCGTACTGGCAGGACCAGCGGTGCTCCGGTGCGCGGATGCGACACGATCTCGACCTCGTATGAGTAGACGTCGCTGAGCAGTCTCGCGGTGAAGACCTCAGCGGGCGGCCCGTACGCCGCAATCCGTCCCTCGGAGAGTATCGCGACTCGGTCGGCGTAGGCGGCAGCCAACGCCAAATCGTGCAGAACCACCACGACCGCGTCACCCTGCGCGGCGCGTTCCCGGGCGATGCGCAGCACCAGCTCCTGGTGGCGGATGTCGAGTGCGGCCGTGGGCTCGTCCAGGAGCACGACCTGGGTCTGCTGGGCCAGAACCCGGGCGAGCATGACCCGGGCCCGCTCCCCGCCCGACAGGGCGGGGAACTTCCGGGACGCCAGGGCGGTGACCTCGGTGGCCGCCATGGCGTCGGCGACCACCCGGTCGTCGTCATCGGCGCCCCCGACCGCCGCCCACGGCGCCCGGCCCATGTACACCACGTCGATCACGTCGAACGGGAAGCTGACGGTGAAATTCTGCGGCAGCACCGCGCGGCGCAGCGCCAGTTCGGCCGGACTCCACTCCGCCAGGGGGCGGCCCAGGACGGTCACCTCGCCCCGGTCGGGCGGGCTGTCGCCGGCGAGGGCCGCCAGCAGCGTGCTCTTGCCCGCGCCGTTCGGTCCGACCAGCGCCAGCACCTCGCCGGTGCGCACGTCGAGGCTCACGTCGTCCAGCACCGTCCGGGAGCCGTAGGACCGGCCGAGGTTCCGCGCGCCCAGGACCACCGTCCGGGGGCCGACCCGTTCGGGCGGGCTGATCCGCCGCAGTCCCGAACCGTGCGCGAGCGCGCGCAGTGTCCGCCGTACCCGGTTCATGCCCAACCTCCCTGCCTGGCTCGGGTCCGGTACAGCAGCCAGAAGAAGAACGGGCCGCCGACCAGCGCGGTGATGATCCCCAGCGGCACCTCCTGCGGGGCGGCGACGACCCGGGCGACCAGGTCTGCGGCGACGAGGACGAGGGCGCCGCCCAGCACGCTCGCCGGGAGCAGGACCCGGTGCCCGGGACCGGCGACCATGCGCACCATGTGCGGCACCACCAGGCCGACGAAGCTGATGATCCCGGCGAAGGCCACGGCCGAGGAGGTGAGCATCGCGATGACGACGATCAGCGCCTGGCGCATCCGCTCCACGTCGACCCCCAGGTGGCGGGCTGGACTCTCACCGAGGGCGAGCAGGTCCAGGCGGCGGGCGAAGAACGGTGCGGCGAGGATGCCCGCCGCGGCGAACGGCAGGGCCGCGGCGACCTTGGGCCAGGTGGCCGCGGCCAGGCTGCCCATCTGCCAGTTGGTGATCGAGCGCAGCTCGGCGTCCTCCGAGAAGTAGGTGGCCGCGCCGATGAGCGCCCCGGCCACCGCGTTGACGGCGATCCCGGTGAGCAGCAGGGTGACCACCTCGGCCCGGCCTCCCGAGCGGGAGAGCGTGTAGACGAGCACGGTGGTGGCCATCCCGCTGGCGAAGGCGGCGGCGATGACCGTCCAGTAGCCCAGCGCGGAGGCGCCGAGCGCGATGACGAGGACCGCCCCCACGGTCGCTCCCGAGGAGACACCGATGACGCCGGGCTCGGCCAGCGGGTTGCCGAAGACTCCCTGCATCATGGCCCCGGCGAGCGCCAGTGAGGCCCCGACGATCATGGCCAGGACGACCCGGGGGAAGCGGACGTTCCACAACACCTCGTCGGCGAGCGGGTCGGCGGCCTCGCCCGCGCCCAGTCCCAGGCCGCGCAGTACCGATCCGGCGACCTCGGCCGCGGGCACGTGGTAGGCGCCCACGCCCGCGGCCACCAGTGCCGCCGCCGCCAGTGCGGCGGCCAGCACCACCAGCAGGACGGTGCCCCGCAGCGCCGTGGTACGTCGGATGCGGGCGGTGCCGTGGGGCGGCGCGGGGACCGTCCGCGCCCGGTGGTCGGCGGGCAGGGTCACCGCGCCTCCCCCTCGTACAGTTCGGTGAGGTCGTCGGACATGGCCTTGAGGACCTGGGGGGTGCGGGGGCCGAAGCCGAGCACCAGGCCGTCCTCGTAGTCGAGGACGCGCCGTTCCCGGCCCGCGGGCGTCTGGGCGGTGCCCGGGATCTCCAGGAGTCCGTCGACCCCGCCGACCGACTCCAGACCGCCGGTCATGACGAGCAGCACGTCGGGTTGGGCCTCGATGAGCGCCTCGCTGGTGATCGGGGTGAACGCCCGGTCCAGGCCGATCGCGGTGCCCGCGTCCTCCAGGCCGAGTTCGGCGATCAGGGCGTCGGCCCCCGATCCGGGTCCTCCCAGGAGGTAGACCCCGGCGCTGCCGCGCAGGTAGAGGAAGGCGACCCGGGCTCCTCGCACGGAGTCCGGGAGACCGTCGCGGACCTCGGCCATCTGGTCGCGGACCCGTTGGACGAGCTGCTCGCCGCGTTCGGGCACCCCCAGTGCCTCGGCGACGTCGGTGATGCGGGTGTACATCCCGTCCAGGGACCACACCTCGTCGAGGATGACCATGGTGACACCGCTGGCGCGCAGCTGCTCGATCGCCTCGTACGGGCCGGTCCAGGTGTCGGCGATGACGAGGGTCGGGTCCAGGGAGAGCACCCCCTCCACGGAGATGTCGTGTCCCTGGGTGACCACGGGCAGCTCCGCGGCCTCGGCGAAGGTGGCGGTGGCGTCGCGGCCCACGACGTTGTCACCCAGGCCCAGGGTGTAGACGATCTCGGCGATGCCGCCGTTGAGCGGCAGGATGCGGCTGACGTCGGTGACCTCGACCTGTTCGTGGGTGGTCGGGGTGTCGGCGGTGCGGTTCGCCACCGGGACGATCGAGTCCACGGTGACCGGGAGGGAGGGGGCCGCTTCGCCCTCCAGGATCTGCAGCCGGTTCTCGGCGAGCGGGGGGATGGCGTCCTCGGTGGACTCGGGGGCGGAGCAGGCCGTGAGCGCGGCGGCCAGGGTCAGCAGGAGCGCCGTGCGGCGGCTCGGGCCGCGGCGTGTCCGGCTGCGGGGAGAGGGGTGAGGTGGCATGGGGGTCCCATCGACTGGAGGGGCCGCGGTGCGGCGGACGGGCTGTCCGTCACTGTTGTGTTGATTATGACGACTCGTCGTCACAATCTTGACAACGCGGCCTCCTGGTGGTGCACTGACAGGGCCGATCAGGATTTTTAGGTTAGCCTAAGCATAGTGGCACATCCCCGGTGTCCCCCCTCCGACACCGCGACAACCACGTCTCGCACGGAACGGAGAATCCCACCCCCATGTCCACCGCCTTCAGGGGATTCCGGAGCGCCGCCGCGGTCGGCGGCTCCCTGGCTGTCCTGGCAGCCCTGACCGGATCCCCCGCCCTGGCCGCCACAACCGGCGGCCCCAGCCTGACCGTCTCCAAGACCTCGGGGCTCAACCCCGAGGGCGAGCAGATCACCGTGACCGGGTCGGGTTACGACACCTCCAAGGGCATCTACGTCTCCTTCTGCGACATCTCCAACGCCGACGCCACCACCGCCCCCGGCCCCTGCATCGGCGGAGTCGACATGTCGGGCGAGAGCGGGGCCTCGGTGTGGATCTCGTCCAACCCGCCCCCCTACGGGCAGGGACTCGCCCAGCCCTACGAGGGCAGCGGCACCAACGGCTCGTTCACCGTCCAGCTGACGGTCCGGGCCGCGGACGAGTTCACCGACTGCCTGGCCGAGGGCGTCCACTGCGCCGTGGTGACCCGCAACGACCACACCCGCTCCTCCGACCGCAGCCAGGACGTGTTCGTCCCGGTGACGTTCGCGGGCCAGGACGGCGCGGACGGCACCCCCGGCACCGGTTCGGACGACGGGCAGACCACCGGCACCTCGAACCCCGGTGCCGCCAGCGGCACCGGAGGTACCGGAGGCACCGGCAGCGGCGGCAAGGACGGCTCCCTGCCGACCACCGGGATCGACATCGCGCCGTTCGTCCTGGGCGCCCTGGCGGTGACCGGAGCGGGCGCGGCCGCGCTGCTGCGGGCCCGGCGCCTGCGCCTCGACGAGGGCAGGTGACCCGGCAGGCCCGCGGACGCGGACCGCGCGGCCCTTCTTCGGCGGAACGCAAGAAGGCCCGCTGCCGCGGGCCTCACTCGCCGTTCCACCGAGCGGAGAGACCGCCTCCCCGCCGCTTCGTCGCCACCGGTCAGGCCATCAGTTCGTCGTAGATCTTCTGGCACTCGGGGCAGACCGGAAACTTCTTCGGGTCCCGGTTGGGCACCCACACCTTGCCGCACAGCGCGATCACCGGCGTCCCGGTGACGGCGCTCTCGGTGATCTTGTCCTTCTGAACGTAGTGGGCGAACCGCTCGCGGTCGCCGCCGTCGTGCGAGATGTCCGGACGGGTCTCGCTCTCCGGAATCACCTTGTTGACAACGTCCATCGTCATCGTGCCCTCACACCTCCTCGGTCTCTGTCCACGGTAGCGGGTGCGCGGCCAATCAGTTCAGTGTCGGATCGTCGGGGAAGGTGGCCACGAAGGCGACCTCCCCGCCCTGGCGCCGCAGCACCCGCGACCACAGTCCCCGGGGGTCGGCGCAGAACACGTCATCGACGGTCGCGGGGAGAACATACCAGGCGCCCTGGTCGATCTCGTCCCGCAGCTGACCTGCGCTCCACCCCGCGTACCCGGCGAAGACCCGCAGCCGCCGGAGCGCGTCGGCGACGAGTTGCGGCGGCGTGTCCAGGTCCACCGTGCCCAGGCCGCTCGGCCACACCTCGGCGTCCATCTCCTCCAGCGACCGCCAGCCCAGCGGTTTGTGCCCGTTGTCGGGCACCGCCAGCGCCAGGCCGGCGTCCGTGCCGACCGGGCCCCCCGCGAACATCACCGCCGGGTGGCTGACGTGCTCCCCCCAGTCCGCCAGGACCTCGCCGACCTCCAGTTCCGAGGGGCGGTTGAGGATGACGCCGAGCGCACCCTCCTCCGGGGTGTCGTCGATCACGAAGACCACGGAGCGGTAGAAGTTCGGATCCTCCAGCAGCGGACTGGCCACGAGCAGCGCCCCGGTCAGACTCAGCCGATCCATAGTTGCCTCCATACCCGGCCCCGCCGCCGCCTCACGCGCCGTTGATCACGGTTTGTCCACTCGCGCCGGGGGCGGTGCGACCGCGCGTTCAGTCCTCCCGTCCCCCCGCGGCCCCGTCGCGGAGCGCCACCTTGCGCACCGCCTCGGCCACCCGCTGCGACAGCCCCTGGTGGAAGACGCTGGGGATGATGTAGTGCGGGCTCAGCTCCTCCGCGGTGACCACCGCGGCGAGCGCGTCGGCCGCGGCCAGCATCATGTCGGGGGTCACCCGGTGGCTCTGGGCGTCCAGCAGGCCGCGGAAGAAGCCGGGGAAGACCAGCACGTTGTTGATCTGGTTGGGGTAGTCGCTGCGTCCGGTGGCCACGACCGCGGCGTGCAGCGCGGCGATCTCGGGGTCGACCTCCGGTTCGGGGTTGGCCAGGGCGAAGATGATCGCGTCCTCGTTCATCTCGGCGACCTCCTCGCCGGAGAGCACGTTGGGCGCGGAGACCCCGATGAACACGTCGGCGCCGCGCACCGCGCCCGCCAGGTCCCCGGCGTAGCCGTCCGGGTTGGTGTGGGTGGCGATCCACCGCAGGTTGTCGTCGAGGTCCTCGCGGCCCTGGTGCACGGCGCCGCGGACGTCGCAGACCACCACGTCCTTGGCTCCGGCGTGCAGCAGCAGTTTGAGGATGGCGGTGCCGGCCGCGCCGGCGCCCGACATGGTGACGCGGACGTCGCCGAGCTCCTTGCCGACCACGCGCAGCGCGTTCTTGAGCGCGGCCAGCACCACGATCGCGGTGCCGTGCTGGTCGTCGTGGAAGACCGGGATGTCCAGCAGCTCCCGCAGTCGGGCCTCCACCTCGAAGCAGCGGGGGGCGGAGATGTCCTCCAGGTTGATGCCGCCGAACCCGGGGGCGATGATCTGCACGGTGCGCACGATCTCGTCGGTGTCCTGGGTGTCCAGGGCGATCGGCCAGGCGTCGATGTCGGCGAACCGCTTGAACAGGGCCGCCTTGCCCTCCATGACCGGCAGGGACGCCTCGGGGCCGATGTTGCCCAGACCCAGCACGGCCGATCCGTCGGTGACCACGGCCACACTGTTGCGTTTGACGGTCAGGCGGCGGGCGTCGTCGGGGTTGGCCGCGATCGCGGAGGAGACGCGGGCCACCCCCGGGGTGTAGGCCATGGAGAGTTCGTCGCGGTTGCGCAGCGGCACCTTGGACCGCATCTCGATCTTGCCGCCCAGGTGCATGAGGAAGGTGCGGTCGCTGACCTTGTGGACGGTGACGCCCTCGACCGCGTCCAGGGAGTCGACGATCGCCTGGGCGTGGGTGGTGTCGCGGGCCGCGCAGGTGACGTCGATGCGCAGCCGCCCGTGCCCGGAGGAGTTCACGTCGAGTGCGGTGACGACGCCCCCCACGTGCTCGACGGCGTTGGTGAGACTGCTCACGGCGCTGGCACGTCCGTCGATCTCCAGGCGGACCGTGATCGAGTAGGAGACGCTGGGAAGGCTGGCCACGGGAAACTCCTCGTTGTTTCCAAGAATCGACCGCGTGCGGACGGGTCGCTGGTGTCTCGGCGTGCCGCCACCCGCCTCGGACCGAAGCGGGCCCCGACCGGCCGAGGGGGCGGACACGCGGTGCGGGTGCTGGCCTCGGGACCGGTTCCGTGCGGGGCCCGGACCGCGGCGGGAGCGGCCGCGTCCGCGCGGCCTCCGCCCGGGTCAGCGCTCCCCCGCGCGCTCCCGTGCCAGACGTTCGATGATATCGACACACGTGGCGTGCGCGGTCACCGTCGTGTCGAGGACCACGTGGTAGTGCCTGGGGTGGGCGGGGTCGGCCCGGTAGAAGCGCCGCACGTAGGCGCTGCGCGCGCGGTCGTTGGCGTCGAGGTCGCGCAGCGTGGGCGGACGCCATCCGCCGGGCTGTGCGGCGTCGCGGGGCAGCGCCTCGCGCAGCGCGACGGCCTGGCGCAGCCGCCGCTCCCGCGGCCCGTCGAGCCGCACGTGGACGGCGGTGGGGTGCTCCGCCAGGACGACCGCCCCGGCCCGGCCCAGGACCACTCCTCCCCGCTCCCCCACGGCCGCGACGACGCGCTCGGTGTGCTCGACGAACTCCTGGTCGTACAGCAGGCGCCCCTCGGCGTTGGTGGCGCCGAGGAAGACGGTGTCGACGCTGCCGAGGGTGATGCTGGGCAGCCGTGCCGCGCTGGACAGCAGCCGCTCCAGGCCCACGGGGGCGCGGTCGTCGTGCTCCAGCGCGTCCTCCAGGGAGCAGCCGAGGCGCTCGGCCACCTCCTCGGGGATCGCCCGGTCCAGGAAGGGAACCCCCAGCCGTTCGGCCACCGCGGGTCCGATCACGCTGCCCGCAGCGCCGTAGGTCGCGGAGATCGTCACCACGAGAGCCATCGGAGACCGCCTTCCGTTGGATCTGCTGGGTTTTTACCCAGCGGGAAGGCTGCTTAGCCGGGGACCGCGGCGGCCGGTCCCCGGAATGCGGGCGTCCGGCGGCTCAGAAGAGCGCGGAGGTCAGGTTGCGGCGGGCCTTGGCGACCCGCGGGTCTCCCGCGGGCAGCACCTCGAACAGGCCGAGCAGGTGCTTGCGCGCGCGGTCCCGGTCCTCGTCGCCGGTCCGGCGTACGGTCGCCACCAGCCGGGCGAACGCGTCCTCGACCTTGCCCCCGTACATGTCGAGGTCGGCGACCGCGCACTGGGCGTCGACGTCGGCGGGGTCGTCGGCGGCGGCCTTGCGGATCGCGTTGACGTCGAGGTCGCGCACCCGGGCCAGGAGGCGCACCTGGGCCAGGCCCATCGTGTAGTCCCCGTTGCCCGGGTCCTTCTCCAGCGCCGCGGTGTAGGCGGCCTCGGCCGCGGCGAAGTCGCCGCGCTGCACCGCCTCGGCGGCCTCGGCCTGGACGGGGTCGCGCTGGGGCTCCTGCTCTTGTTCGGCGGGCTGGGCCGGGCCGACCCCGGTGTAGTCCTGCGGCAGCACCCCCTGCTGCCGCAGCGCGGCGAAGACCTGGGAGAGCAGGTCGCGCAGCTGGTCCTCGTTCATCGGCCCCGCCGCGAGCGGCTGGATCTGTCCGCCCAGGGTCAGGTAGAGCGCGGGAACCCCCTGGGCGCGCAGGGCCTGGGCCAGCTGCGGGCTGGCCTCGGCGTCGACCTTGGCCAGCAGCCACTGCCCCTGGGCCTCGGTGGCCAGTTTGTCCAGGGCCTGCTCGGTCTGTTTGGACTCCCCGGACCAGCCCGCCAGGAGCACCAGGACGACCGGAGCCTGCAGGGACCGCTCCAGGACGTCGCGCTGGAAGTTCTCCTCGGTGACGTCCACGGCGTAGGGGTTGGCGGTTCCCGACGCCGCCTCGGCCTGCCGTTTGGCCTCGCGTTCCAGGGCCGCTTTGCGCGCGCCGAGATCGACCGCGCCGTGCATGGAGAATTCCGAAGGCTGCATGTCTCCATCCTGCCGCATCCGCGGCGGCCGCGGTGAACCCTGCTCCCCTCGGCGGCCCGCGCGCCGCGCTCAGCTCTCGGCGGGAAAGTCCCCGTAGTCCACCCGCAGTTTCCGGAACAGGGTGTAGATCTGCCACCGTTCCTCGTCGTCGTAGCAGCCCAGGCCGAACTCCATGTCCAGCAGGTCGCGGGTGGCCTGCTCCACCACCTCGCGCCCGGAGTCAGTGATCTCGGCGAGGGTGCCGCGCCCGTCGCTGGGGTTGGGCCTGCGCCGGACGAAGCCCTGGCGCTCCAGCCGGTCGATGGTGTTGGTGACGCTGGTGGGATGTACCATCAGCCGTTCGCCGATCTTGCCCAGGGGCAGCGCGCCGCTGGAGCTGAAGGTGAGCAGGACGAGCGCCTCGTAGCGGGCGAAGGTCAGCGCGTACGGCTTGAGCGCGGCGTCCAGCTGGCCGAGGAGGAGCTGCTGCGCCCGCATGACCGAGGTCACGGCCGCCATCGCGGAGGACTTGCCCCAGCGGGCGGCCCAGTTGTCGTGCGCGCGCTCGATCGGGTCGAACGGGAGGTTCAGCGGGTTTCCCACACCGGACACTCTAGCGACCCCGCCGCGCGGGCCGTCTGGGGGTGAAACGGCGGGCGCCGCCGGCGCGGTGTGCGGGCCGGGGCCCGCACACCGCGCTCCGTCAGGCCGAGGGCACCGACAGCAGCAGCGCGTCGCCCTGTCCGCCGCCGCCGCACAGGCCGGCGGCGCCCAGTCCGCCGCCGCGGCGGCGCAGCTCGTGGGCCAGGTGCAGCACGATGCGGGCGCCCGACATGCCGACGGGGTGGCCCAGCGCGATCGCGCCGCCGTTGACGTTGACGATGTCTGCGGAGACGCCCAGGTCCCGCATGGACTGCAGGGCCACGCTGGCGAACGCCTCGTTGATCTCGACCAGGTCGAGGTCGGAGACCTCCCGGCCCGCCTTGGCGAGCGCGTGCCTGATCGCGTTGGACGGCTGGGAGTGCAGGGAGTTGTCCGGTCCCGCGACGTTGCCGTGCGCGCCGATCTCGGCGAGGATCTCGCAGCCCAGCTCCTCGGCCTTGGCCCGGCTCATGACCACGACCGCGCAGGCGCCGTCGGAGATCTGGGAGGAGGAGCCGGCGGTGATGGTGCCCTCCGGGTCGAAGGCGGGGCGCAGCCGGGCGAGGCCCTCGGCGGTGGTGTCGGGGCGGACGCCCTCGTCGGTGTCGAAGATCTTCGGCTCGCCCCTGCGCTGCGGGATCTCCACCGGGACGATCTCGTCCTTGAACCGTCCCGCCTCGATGGCGGCGGCGGCGCGCTGGTGGGAGCGCGCGGCGAAGGCGTCCTGCTCCTCCCTGGTGAGGCCGTGCCGGGCGTTGTGGCGGTCGGTGGACAGCCCCATGGACACGTGGTCGAAGGCGTCGGTGAGGGCGTCGTGGGCGGTGGCGTCGAGCACCTCGACGGAGCCGTACTTGTAGCCGTGGCGGGCCTTGGGCAGCACGTGCGGGGCGTTGGTCATGGACTCCATGCCGCCCGCGACCACCACGTCGAACTCCCCGGCGGCGATGAGCTGGTCGGCCAGCGCGATCGCGTCGAGGCCGGACAGGCAGACCTTGTTGATGGTGAGCGAGGGGACGTTCATGGGGATGCCCGCCTTGACCGAGGCCTGGCGGGAGGGGATCTGCCCCTGGCCGGCCTGGAGGACCTGGCCCATGACGACGTAGTCGACCTGGTCGCCGGAGATCCCGGCCCGTTCCAGGGCGGCCCTGATGGCCATGGCTCCCAGGTCCACGGCGGAGAAGCCGGAGAGTGTTCCGAGCAGCTTCCCGATGGGGGTGCGCGCGCCGCTGACGATGACCGATCCAGGCATTTGCCGAGCCCTCCTCCTGTCGTCCCTCACCTGGTCTGTCACCATACAGACAGCCGGATCAGCGGCTTTAAGGGAGGGAGGAAGTTGTGTTCACCCGCATCGACCACATCGGCATCGCCTGCCGGAACCTGGACGAGAGCGTGCGCTTCTACCGGGAGACCTACGGCTTCGAGGTGACCCACGAGGAGGTCAACGAGGAGCAGGGCGTCCGTGAGGCGATGCTGCGGATCAACGGGACGGACGACGGCGGGGCGAGCTACCTGCAACTGCTGGAGCCGATCCGCGAGGACTCGCCGGTGGCCAAGTTCCTCGCCCGCAACGGCGAGGGGGTGCACCACATCGCGTTCGGGACCGCGGACGTGGCCGGGGCCGCCGCGACGGTCGGCGGGCGCGGGGTCCGGGTGCTCGACGCACAGCCGCGCAACGGCTCGATGGGGTCGCTGATCACCTTCCTGCACCCCAAGGACTGCGGCGGGGTGCTCACCGAACTGGTGCAGGCGCGTACGGACGACGCACGGCACTGAGTGCCGCGGCCGACGGCGGAGCGGGCGGCCGCCGGTCCCGGTCCGGGCGGTATCGCCCTCCGGAACCGGAGGACGCCCAAGCGTGCACGGAGCGGCCGAAAACCCAGGTTCTCTCCCAAACCACCTTCCGACGGCGGCACGGCTTGATAAAGTCTCCTAGCCGCCGTTCCATCGTTGACGGGTGTCCTCCAACCCCGGCGGTTCGCGTCCTCGTTTCCTGGCGGACACAAAACACCAGTTCGTCAGGTAATCAGCACAATCCCATAGCAATGCGGTGAACCCTCCGCGCAGTCCACTGCCGCGGAGTAGGCTCCCGCTCCAGAGCGGTCTTCGTGCTGAGGCAGCGCAGACACGGCTCCGGCCGAACGCTGCGACGTCCGCCGTACCGAAACGAAGACATCCGTCCGTAATGTAGCCGTCTCGTCACCTGTTCAGGATTCCGCCACATGTCGTCCGATATTGACGCCCAGCTCAGTAATTTCTTCGACGAAAACAACCAGGCGACGGAGTTCGATGTTGTCCTGCGCGGCTACGACCGCACCCAGGTCAACGACTACCTCGCCCAACTCCGCCAGGAGGGCCGCCAGGCCCGCGAGGAGGCCGACAAGCTCCGCAAGGAACTGGCCGACGCCAAGCGCCAGATCCAGGAGCAGGAGCGGCCCACCTACTCCGGTCTGGGTGCCCGCATCGAGCAGCTGCTGCGTCTGGCCGAGGAGCAGGCCACCGAGCTCGTGCACGACGCCCGCGCCAAGGCCAACGACATCAAGGTCGCCGCCAAGGTCGAGGCCGCGGAGATGCGTGCCGCCGCCGAGAACGAGGCCACCGAACTGCGTTCGACCGCCCAGCGCGAGGCCGACGAGATGCGCCAGTCCGCCGAGCTGGAGGCGGAGGAGATCCGCACCTCCGCGCGGCGCGAGGCCGACGAGCTGACCTCCACCACCGAGCGCGAGGTGCAGAAGAAGCGCGCCGCGGTGGACCACGAGATCGCCGAGAAGCGCGCCACCTTCGAGGGCGAGATCGCCAAGCTGCGCACCACCACCGAGCGCGAGTGCGCCCAGGCCCGTGCCTCCGCCAAGCGCGAGCGGGACGAGATGATCCAGGCCGCCAAGCGCCAGGCCGACGAGATGCGGTCGCAGGCCCAGCGCGCCATGGAGGAGAGCGAGGCGCGGCGGGCCCAGGAGGAGGCCGACTTCGAGATCCAGCTCGCCAGCCGCCGCGAGGAGGCCGAGCGCCAGGACGCCGAGCGGCTGGCCGCCGCGCAGGCCGCGACGCAGAAGCTGGTCGCGGAGGCCGAGGAGCGGGCCGCCAGCGCCGAGCAGCGGGCCACCAAGGCCAGCGCGCAGGCCGAGCAGACCCGCCGCGACGCCGAGCAGCACGCCAAGCAGGTCGTGGCCAACGCCAAGAAGCAGGCCGAGCAGATCACCTCCGAGGCCAAGGCCAAGGCCCAGCACCTGGTCAGCGACGCCAAGACCGAGGCCGACCGGATCCTGACCAAGGCCCAGCAGGAGGTCGACGAGCTCACCCGCCAGCGCGACAGCATCCAGTCCCACCTGCAGCAGCTGCGCCAGCTGCTGGGTGGTGGCGGCGGCGGTGGCTTCCCCGCCGCTCCCGCGGCTCCGGAGCCCGCGGCGATCGAGTCGACCCCGCCGGCCGCGGCGCCCAACGGCCAGAACGGCAACAGCCAGAAGCAGCCGGTGGCCGCTCCGTCGAGCAGCAAGGGCGGCGCCGACGACGAGGACTGGTGGCAGGAGTAGTCCCCGTCCCGTGGACATGCCCCCGACACACCGAGGCCCGGTCCGTACGGACCGGGCCTCGGCCCGTTCGTCCCCGTGTCCGCCCCGGATCGGGCACGGGGCGGGGGCTCAGTGCAGCGTGTCCTTCTCGTAGGGGCCGTCCCACTCGGTGGGCAGGGGATGCGCCTGGGGGGCGACCCGTTTGACGATCTCGTTGAGCACGATGCGCACGTAGGGTTCGCCGACCCACAGGTGCCGGGCGTTGTCCACGCCGATCACCTCGGCCTGCGGAACCCGGGAGAAGCGTTCGCGGGCCTGTTCGGGACGCAGGTAGTCGTCGTGCTCCGGGACGAGCGCGACCAGGGGCCGGCCGAACTCCGCCCAGGCGTCCAGGTCGGCGTCGGTGGCGCGGTGCAGCGGCGGCGACAGCAGGATCGCGCCCCGGACCGCGGGGTCGTGCCCCCACTTGAGTGCCAGCTCGGTGCCGAAGGACCAGCCCACCAGCCACGGTTCGGGCAGGTCCTCGAACTCGGTGAACTCGATGGCCGCGGCGACGTCGTGGCGTTCGGTCTCCCCGCCGCCGAACTCCCCCTCGCTGGTGCCGTGCCGGGAGGTGGTGCCGCGCGTGTTGAACCGCAGCACCGCGATGTCGGCCAGCGCGGGCAGCCGGAAGGACGCCTTGCGCAGCACGTGGCTGTCCATCATCCCCTCGGCGGTGGGCAGCGGGTGCAGGCAGATGATCGTGGCCACCGGATCGTTGTCCTGCGGCAACGCGAGTTCTCCGACCAGTGCCAGGCCGTCCGCGGTGTGCAGGGTGACGGGACGCCGCCGGGCCGGCAGCACGGTGCTCGCGCGGATCTCCATGACTCCTCAGGGGTGTGGGTGACTCGAACGGGTGCGTGGTCAGCGCCGGGGGTGGCGGACCGAGCGGTGCGTGCGCCGCTCCCAGCAGGAGCTGTGCCAGTGGCGGCGGTCGTCGCCGTCGCCGTAGGCGGCCCAGGCCACCACGTGCGGCATCCCCGGCGGGATCAGCTGGTAGCAGCCCGGGCAGCGGTAGGTCTTGACCGCGGCCGAGCCGCTGATCCGGCGGATCGCCCACTCCCCGTCGGGGCCGCTCTCGTACCGCTCCCCGCCGGTGATGCGGTTGATCAGCGCGGACTCGTCGTCACGGGGCCGGTCGGCCCTCTTCCTGCGGCGGGGGGTGTTACGGCGCGGACTCACTCTTTCAGCCTAGGAGAATTCCGGTGCGGACGGGATACGGGGCGGCCCGCGGGGGCGTCCCGGTCCGGGCTGCGGACACGGGACGGCCGCCGCGGGCCGTCCGGGACGGGGGCCGGTCAGGAGCGGAGCGTGTCGCGTCCCCGCGCGGCCAGCATGGTCAGCAGCGGAGCGACGTCGTCGGTGAACAGCCCCAGCCGGGACAGGTCCGCCAGGGTGTCGGTGACGTTCTTCACGCCGCGTTCGTCCAGCATCTCGACGAGCCCCCGGGGGTACCCGCAGCCCAGCCGCATCGCGGTGTCCACGTCGTCGGCGGTGGCGTAGCCGTCGCCGACCATGCGGGCCGCGTCGTTGAGGTGCGGGGCCAGCAGCAGGTCGGCCAGGTCGGCCTGGCCCTCGCCGTCGCCGACCAGGGCGGCCAGCGGAGCGGTCGACTGCGGCTCGGCGGGGTTGTCGCTTCCGGAGTAGTCGTAGAACCCGCGTCCGCTCTTGCGGCCGTGCAGGCCCGCGGCGACCATGCGGCGCAGCAGCGGGGCGGCGGCGTAGCGGGGGCGGCGGAACTCCTCCCACAGCACGTCCATGACGTCGAGGAGCACGTCGAGGCCGACGAGGTCCATCAGGGTGAGCGGCCCCATCGGGAATCCGGCCGCGCCGGTGATGGCGGCGTCGATCTGCTCCCGGGTGGCCAGGCCGTGCTCGTAGACGGCGACGGCGTGGTTGAGGTACGGCACCAGGAGCGCGTTGGCGACGAACCCGGCGCGGTCGCCGACGGCGACCGGGGTCTTGCCCAGCCGCTTGACGACCTCGGTCGCCACGTCGAGCACCCCCGGGTCGGTGACGACCGTGGTGACGATCTCGACGAGCTTCATCACCGGGGCGGGGTTGAAGAAGTGCAGGCCGATGACCTTGCCGGGGCGGTGGGTGAGTGCGGCGATCTCGGTGACCGACAGCGAGGAGGTGTTGGTCGCCAGGATCGCGCCGGGCGGCAGGATGCGGTCCAGGTCCTCGAACACGGAGCGCTTGATGTCCAGGCGCTCGGGGACCGCCTCGACCGCGAAGTCCGCGTCGGCCAGGTCCTCGCGGGACGTGGTGAACGTGACGCGTCCGAGGATGTCCCGCTGCTCGTCCTCGGTGAGTTTGCCCTTGGCCACGGCTCTGGACAGGGACTTCTCCAGGTGTCCGCGTCCGCGTTCGAGTGCGGCGTCGTTGATCTCGACTCCGGTGACGGCGAAACCCGCGCGGGCGAACACCTCGACGATGCCCGCGCCCATGGTTCCGAGCCCGACCACTCCGACCTTGCTGAATTCCTCCACCATGGCCCCAACACTAGAGGGTGGCCCGTTCGCCGCTGTCAGCCGGGCCACCCTCGAACACCGGGGACGGCTCAGCAGTCGACCAGTTCCGGCGACTGGTTCAGCAGTTGGGCCCGGGGGGTGACGAACTCCTTGTAGGCGGCGTCGGCGTCGGGGCGGAACAGGGCCACCTTGTGGCAGTTCTGGAAGGCCAGGCGCAGTCCGAAGTGCCGCTGCACCGCGCCGCGCATGGCGTCGCTGGCGAGCAGCCGCAGCAGTTGTCCGCGTTCCTTCTCCCCCGGCGGCGGCGTCTCGTTGGCCGCGTGGTCGGCGCCGCCCGTGGCGACCTGCTCGGCCAGGCGGGTGATGACCTCCCAGGCGTAGGGGAGCGACTCGCGGATGCAGGAGACGAAGTCCTCGTCGGTGACCGGGCCGCGGCGGGCCTTGTCGAGGAGTTCGGGTGAGACCGTCAGCGACATGGTGTCCCTTCGTGTTGGTGGGCGGTGGTCCGGCGTGTCGGAGCGCTTCGCCCCGTTCACGCTCCGTACTTCCCAGTGCGACGTTAGGTCTCCTCGCTCCGGCCGTCATGCGACGGGAGAGTGAGACCTGGCTTACCCACCGTACATGAAAACGATTTTCAGTTTCAAACTTTTCTCCGTTCCCGTCCGCCCCGCTCCCCCGCGCCGCCGGCCGGCCCCCGAACCGCGCCCGCCGCCGCCGCGGAACCGGTAGCGTTCTTCCCGTGCGTCTCGTTATCGCCCGTTGCAGTGTTGACTACGTCGGCCGGCTGACCGCCCACCTGCCCATGGCGCCCCGCCTGATCCTGATGAAGGCGGACGGGTCGGTGTCGGTCCACGCCGACGACCGTGCCTACAAGCCCCTGAACTGGATGAACCCCCCGTGCACGGTGCGGGAGCAGCCCGGCGGGGACGGCGAGCCCACCGTGTGGACCGTCACCCACGGCAAGTCCGGCGAGAAACTCGTGCTGACGATCGAGGAGATCCTGCACGACAGCAGCCACGAGCTCGGCGTGGACCCCGGACTGCGCAAGGACGGCGTCGAAGCCCACCTCCAGGAGCTGCTCGCCGAGCACATCACCACCCTTGGCGAGGGCTACACCCTGATCCGCCGCGAGTACCCCACCGCGATCGGCCCGGTGGACATCCTGTGCCGCGACGGGAACGGCACCACCGTGGCGGTGGAGATCAAACGGCGCGGCGAGATCGACGGCGTCGAGCAGCTGACCCGCTACCTGGAACTCCTCAACCGCGACCCCACGCTCCGGCCGGTGCGCGGCATCTTCGCCGCCCAGGAGATCCGGCCGCAGGCCCGCGTGCTGGCGACCGACCGGGGCATCGCCTGCGTCACCCTCGACTACGACGCGCTGCGCGGGATCGAACCCGACGTGCTGCGGCTGTTCTGACCCCGTTCGCCGTCAGGGTTCCCGCCCCGCCCTCCGGGAAAGATCAGGGCCATCCCCGAGGCGTACGGAGATGCGCTCGGACGGGCCGAGAACTATGGTTTCTGCCATGAGCGACTCTTCCCTCCCCGACCGGAGCGAGATGCGCGCCTCCGACGCCGACCGCGACCGGGTGGCCGCACGACTGCGCGAGGCGTTGGCCGAGGGACGGCTCACCCCCGACGAGCACTCCGAACGTCTGGACGCGGTCTACAACTCCAAGACGCTGGGCGAACTCGCCCCGCTCCTGCGCGACCTGCCCGAGACCCCGGACTCCGCCGACCTGCCCCTCGACTCGCCCCGTCCGGTCTACGGCAGGGAACGCGTCGTCGACGCCGCTCCCGACGGCCACTTCTCGCTGGCGCTCATGGGCGCGGCCGAACGCAGCGGGCACTGGACGGTCGCCAGGACCTACCAGGCGCTGGCGGTCATGGGCGGGATCAAACTGGACCTGCGGGAGGCCCGGTTCACCTCCCGGGAGACCACCATCGTCGCCAACGCCCTCATGGGCGGGATCGAGATCATCGTCCCCGACGACATCGAAGTGCGCGTCAACGGCATCGGGGTCATGGGCGCCTACGAGGTCAAGGGCGGCGCCCCCAACAGCGTCGTGGAGCCCGGCGCCCCGGTGGTGCGCGTGGTGGGCGTGGCGCTGATGGGCGGGGTCGAGGTCATCCGCAAACGCCGCAAGCACCAGAAGGACCGGCGGAACAGGGAACTCGACCAGGGCGACTGAGCGCCGCCCCGGGGCCGGTTTCTTCCCCGGGACACGACCGAACCCTTGCCCACAGCGACCATTCAGTGACAAGCTGCACCCATCTCTGCCTACTTTCCGCGACCGTCCCGCCACCCTCGGGGCCGGTCGCCCGTCAGGAGGATGAGCGTGCGCACACCGACCGGACACCCCCTGCTGACCGCGCGCCTGGGATCGCGGCTCTCCGTCGTCGCCGTCACCGCCGCACTGTTGACCTTCGGCCTCTCCCCCGCCTCGTCCGCGTCCCCGCTCCCCGCGGACGAGGCCGTCCTGCCCCACCTGGTCACCACCGGGGCCATCCGCACCCACCTGCAGAACCTGGACACCATCGCCGCGTACAACGGCGGCAACCGGGCCACCGGCACACCCGGCTACGACGTGGCCGCCAAGTACGTCACCGACCAGCTCAGACGCGCCGGCTACCAGGTCGCCAAGGACCACTACTCGTTCGACGAGTGGGTGGAGCACAGCGACGCGGTCCTGGCCCAGACCGCGCCGGAGAGCCGGGACTTCACCCTCGACGAGGACTTCCTGAGCATGGCCTACTCGGGCGCCGGGGACGTCACCGCGCCCGCGGTGCCGGTGGACGCCGACAGCGCCGACAGCGGCTGCGAGGCGGCGGACTTCGCCGGCTTCCCCGCCGGAGCGATCGCGATCCTCCAGCGCGGGACCTGCACCTTCGAGGAGAAGGTGGCCAACGCGGCCGAGGCCGGGGCCGCGGGCGCGGTGATCTTCAACCACGGGGCCACCCCCAACGACACCGGACCGATCAGCGGCACCCTGAGCACCCCGGCGGCGATCCCGGCCGTGGGCGCCTCCACCGCGGTCGGCGAGGCGCTGCTCGCCGCGGGCGACGGCCTGGAACTGCGCCTCAAGGTCGACTCGGCGATCAGGACCTCCCACTCCTACAACGTCATCGCCGAGACCAGGGGCGGCAACCGGGACAACGTGGTGGTGGTCGGCGCCCACCTCGACGGCGTCCCCGACGGGCCGGGGATCAACGACAACGGCAGCGGCGTCGCCACGCTCCTGGAGATCGCCAAGCAGCTGAACCGGCTCGACGCCCCCGAGAACAAGGTGCGCTTCGCCTTCTGGGGCAGCGAGGAGGTGGGCCTCGTCGGCTCCACCTCCTACGTCGAGCGCCTCACCGACCGGGAGCGGGAGCGGATCGCGCTCTACCTGAACTTCGACATGCTCGGCTCGCACAACTACGCCCGCCTCGTCTACGACGGCCGCAACGAACTGCCCGGCTCCGTCGCCGCCCCGGCCGGGTCGGCGGCGATCCAGAAGGTCTTCGAGGACTACTTCACCGCCCGGGGCCTGGTGTCGGAGCCCACGGAGTTCAGCGGACGCTCCGACTACCGGGCGTTCATGCTGGCCGGCATCCCGTCGGGCGGCCTGTTCAGCGGCGCCGACGGCACCAAGACCGAAGAGCAGGCCGCCCACTACGGCGGTACCGCCGGGGCGCAGTACGACCCCTTCTACCACACCGCCGACGACAGCCTCGCCCACGTCAACTGGGACAGCATCGACGAACTCTCCGACGGAGCCGCCTACGCGGTGGAGGTCTTCGCCGCCAGCACCCTCCCGGTGAACGGGGTGGCGCCGTTCTCCGCCAGGGCGCTGTCCCCCGACTCCTTCGACCGCGCCGGAGACCTGTGGACGCGCTGACCCTCCCGTAGCGCCCCGCGGGTCCGCCGCGACGGCCGCCCGGGGCACCCGCGACCGGCACGCGGCGGGTGCCCCGGGACAATGGCGGCGAGAGGGGCGACCGAGCCGGGAGGGCCGCATGACGGGCAGGAGCAGCGCACGGGCACTGGTCGAACGGACCCTGGACGCCGGGACCTTCGTCTCCTGGGACGAGGCCCCCGTGGACGTGCGTCCCGACCCCGGGTACGCGGCCGAACTCGCCCGCGCCGCCGAACGCAGCGGCTGCGACGAGTCCGTCATCACCGGCGAGGGCAGACTGCGCGGCCGCCGGGTGGCGATCGTGGCCAGCGAGTTCGCGTTCCTGGCCGGTTCGGTCGGGGTGGCCGCCGCCGAGCGGCTGGTGCGGGCGGTGGAACGCGCCACCGCCGAGCGGCTGCCGCTGCTGGCCTCCCCCGCCTCGGGCGGCACCCGCATGCAGGAGGGCACGCTCGCCTTCCTGGCGATGGCGAAGATCTCCGCGGCGGTCGCCGTGCACAAGGCGGCGGGGCTGCCCTACCTCGTGTACCTGCGCCATCCCACCACCGGCGGGGTGCTGGCCTCGTGGGGGTCGCAGGGGCACGTGACGGTCGCCGAGCCCGGGGCGCTCATCGGCTTCCTGGGGCCGCGGGTGTACCGGGCGCTGTACGGCCGGGAGTTCCCCGAGGGGGTGCAGACCGCCGAGAACCTGTACCGCCACGGACTGGTCGACGCGGTGCTGGCCCCCGAGCACCTGGCGGCGATCACCGACCGGACGCTCACCGTGCTGCTGGCCCGGCCCCGCCCTCCGGCCCAGGACACGGGGGCGGTCCGGGAGGAGCCCCCGCAGGTCACGGCCTGGGACTCGATCCTGCGGTCGCGCCGGCCGGACCGTCCCGGGGTGCGGCAGCTGCTGCGGTACGCCGCCCGCGACGTGGTGCCGCTCAACGGCACCGGGGAGGGCGAGGCCGACCCGGGTCTGCTGCTGGCGCTGGCCCGGTTCGGCGACGCCCCCTGCGTGCTGCTGGGCCAGGACCGTGACCGGCAGAGTCCCGAGCACCCGCTGGGGCCGGCCGCGCTGCGGGAGGCCCGCCGCGGCATGCACCTGGCGCGGGAACTGCGGTTGCCGCTGGTCACCGTGATCGACACCCCCGGGGCGGCGCTGTCCAGGGAAGCCGAGGAGCAGGGCATGGCCGGACAGATCGCCCGCTGCCTGGCCGAACTGGTGACCCTGGAGGCACCCACCCTGTCGGTGCTGCTCGGCCAGGGCAGCGGCGGCGGTGCGCTGGCCCTGGCCCCGGCCGACCGGGTGGTCTGCGCCCGGCACGCGTGGCTGTCCCCGCTGCCACCGGAGGGTGCGAGTGCCATCGTGCACCGCACCACCGCCCACGCCCCGCAGCTCGCCGCCGCCCAGGGCGTGTGCTCCACGCAGCTGTCCGCCAACGGCATCGTGGACCGCGTCGTCGCCGAGCACGACGACGCCGCGGACGAACCCGAGGCCTTCTGCCGCCGCATGGGCGCGGTCCTGGCCCGCGAACTGGCCGTCCTGTTCCACCGCGACCCGGCCGAGCGACTGGCCGCCCGCCACGCCCGCTACCGCCGCCTGGGACTGCCCGGGCCGGCCTGACCCGCCCGGGGTCAGCCTCCGGCGTCCTCCCCGGCCGGCCGCTCGCCCCGCTCCGCCCGATCGGGTTCCTCGCTCTCGACGCCGCAGCCGGGCGCCTGGGGCGGTGCTCCCGGACCGGGGTCGGCGGCGGCGATCTCCCCCGCACCGAGCCGGTCGAGTCCGGGGTCGGGGTCGAAAGGTCTGCTGGTCATACGGTCCCCCTCCCCGGCCTCCCCGCCCGCACCGAGGTGCCGCGGCCCGCCGTCCCCGCCCCCGGGGAGGCGCACCGCCACTGGCTAGGGTGAGCCCATGAAGGAACGCGACATCGACAAGCCCGTCGTGCTGTCGAAGATCTACACCCGCACCGGTGACGACGGCACCACGGCGCTGGTGGACATGAGCCGCACCCGCAAGACCGACGAGCGGCTGGCCGCCTACGCCGACGTGGAGGAGGCCAACGCGGCGATCGGGGTGGCGCTGGCCCTCGGCGAGATAGGCGAGGACGTGCGCGCGGTACTGGGCCGGGTGCAGAACGAACTGTTCGACCTGGGCGCGGACCTGGCCAACCCGGTGGTGCCCGACCCCGAGCACCCCCCGCTGCGGGTCGAGCCCGCCTACGTGGAACGGCTGGAGGCCGACTGCGACCGGTACAACGCGGACCTGCCCACGCTGCGCAGCTTCATCCTGCCCGGCGGCTCCCCCGCCGCCGCGCTGCTGCACACCGCCCGCGTGGTCACCCGCCGCGCGGAACGCTCCGCGTGGGCGGCGATCGAGGCGTACGGCGACTCGGTCAACCCGCTGACCGCGACCTACCTGAACCGGCTGTCGGACCTGCTGTTCATCCTGTGCCGGGTGGTGAACCAGGGCGACGACGTCCTGTGGAAGCCCGGCGGCGACCGGGACTGAACGGCACACGACAGTGGCGGACGGCCCCCCCCAGAGGCCGCCCGCCACTGTCACCACCGTCGGCGTCTACTCGTCGTCATCGTCCTGCCAGAGCACACCCGGCGGCATCGACTCCAACCAGGACAGGAAACCGGTCAGGGCCGCGTCGCTCATCGCCAGCTCGTAGACCGGCTCCTTGGGGTCGGAGCCGTCGGAGGCGGTCCAGCCCACCTCGACGACCACCAGGTCGTCGGTCAGCTCCCGCAGTTCCTCCCCCTCGGGGGCGCGGCGCCCCACAACGACGAGACCGCGGCGCGGCAGTTCGACTGCCGGCCGCGGCCACAGGGAGAAGATGCGGTACCAGCGCAGCTCGTCGGTCCCGTACCGACCGCATCCGATCCGCCAGGGGCGGCGTCGGCCGTGCACGGGACGCAGGTAGCACTCGACCGCTCCGCCACCGCGTTCCAGGGCGTACCGTCGCGCGATCACCGCGACGAGCGCCAGCAGGGCGAGGGCGAGCAGCGAGAAGAACGACCATTCGGCGATCTCGAACCACGTTCCGATGTTCAGCTGCTCCCCCAAGAGTCCCCCGCGTACCCGGGACGTGCTCCCGTGTACGCGCCGTCACCCACCCGCCGTGACGACGGTCAGGCGGCTTCTCCGGCGGCCCGCAGACGGCTGCGCGCACGGGCGACGCGCGCCTGCGCCTCCTCGTCGCCGAGCGCGGAGCCCTCGGCGCGCTTCAGCGCGGTGCGGGCCCGCTCCACGTCGATCTCCTCGGCCAGCTCGGCGATCTCCGCGAGGATCGAGATCCGGTCACCCAGGGTCGCGGCGATGAAGCCGCCGTGCACCGCGGCACGGACCTCGCCGGTCTCCCGGGCGCCCAGGATGCGCACCACCGAGCCGGGCGCGAGCAGCGCCAGCACGGGGACGTGCCCCGGCTGGATGCCGATCTCGCCTTCGACCGTCTTGGCGATGACCATGTCGCCCTCGCCCGCCCAGAGTTCCCGCTCGGGCGTGACGAGTTCAACAAAGAGCTTCTTCGACACTGCCACAACTCCTCAGATCGAGGGCCGCTCCACCGGGTTCGGGGGCGGCGGCGCGTGCACCGCCGCCCCCTCCCCCCGGCTGCTAGCCCTGCAGCGTCTTCGCCTTCTCGACGGCCATCTCGATGTTGCCGACGTCCAGGAACGCCTGCTCGGGCAGGTGGTCGTACTCGCCGTCGCAGACCGCCTTGAAGGAGGCGATGGTCTCCTCCAGCGGCACGAACACGCCCGGGGTTCCGGTGAACTTCTCGGCCACGAACATGTTCTGCGACAGGAAGCGCTCCAGACGCCGCGCCCGGTGCACGATGATCTTGTCCTCTTCGGACAGCTCGTCGATACCGAGGATGGCGATCTGGTCCTGCAGGTCGTTGTTGCGCTGCAGGATCTCCTTGACCCGCTGGGCCACCTCGTAGTGCTCCTGGCCCACGTACTGCGGGTCGAGGATGCGGGAGGTGGAGGTCAGCGGGTCCACCGCCGGGTAGATGCCCTTCTGCGAGATCGGGCGGGAGAGCTCGGTCGTCGCGTCCAGGTGGGCGAAGGTCGTCGCCGGGGCCGGGTCGGTGTAGTCGTCCGCGGGCACGTAGATCGCCTGCATCGAGGTGATCGAGTGGCCGCGGGTCGAGGTGATCCGCTCCTGGAGCAGACCCATCTCGTCGGCGAGGTTCGGCTGGTAGCCCACCGCGGAGGGCATGCGGCCCAGCAGGGTGGAGACCTCGGAGCCGGCCTGGGTGAAGCGGAAGATGTTGTCGATGAACAGCAGCACGTCCTGCTTCTGCACATCGCGGAAGTACTCCGCCATGGTCAGCGCCGACAGCGCGACCCGCAGACGGGTGCCCGGGGGCTCGTCCATCTGCCCGAAGACGAGGGCGGTGTCCTGGAGGACGCCCATCTCCTCCATCTCCAGGAAGAGGTCGGTGCCCTCACGGGTGCGCTCGCCCACGCCCGCGAACACGGACACACCACCGAAGTTGCGGGCGATACGGGTGATCATCTCCTGGATGAGCACCGTCTTGCCGACACCCGCACCACCGAACAGACCGATCTTGCCACCGCGCACGTACGGGGTGAGCAGGTCGATGACCTTGATACCGGTCACCATCATCTCGGTCTTCGACTCCAGCTGGTCGAAGGCCGGGGCCGGCCGGTGGATCGGCCAGTACTCGGTGACCTGGAGCTCGGACTTGGGGATGTCCTGGGGCTCACCCAGGGTGTTGAACACGTGGCCCTTGATGCCGTCGCCGACCGGAACGCTGATCGGCGCACCGGTGTCGCGCACCTCGGCGCCGCGGACCAGACCGTCCTGCGGGGCGAGGCTGATGGTGCGGACCAGGTTGTCACCGAGGTGCTGGGCGACCTCAAGGGTGATGGTCTTGGTCTCGCCGCTGAGGGTGACGTCGGTCTTCAGGGCGTTGTAGATCGGAGGCAGGGAGCCGACGGGGAA
Organism: Thermobifida alba; assembly: GCF_023208015.1. Taxonomy (NCBI): domain Bacteria; kingdom Bacillati; phylum Actinomycetota; class Actinomycetes; order Streptosporangiales; family Nocardiopsidaceae; genus Thermobifida; species Thermobifida alba. The sequence goes on from NZ_CP051627.1 coordinate 2,780,969, forward strand.
CTCCACGTCGACGACCGGGCCGGTGACCCGGGCGATGCGGCCGGTCGCCGTCGCGGGCGCGGCCGTCCCTTCAGCAGTCGCAGTCACTTCTCTTACTCACTCCCCGCGCTGGCAGCAGTGAGGGCGTCGGCGCCGCCGACGATCTCGCTGATCTCGTTGGTGATCTCCGCCTGGCGGGCCTGGTTGGCCTGGCGGGTCAGGGTCTTGACAAGCTCCTCGGCGTTGTCGGTGGCCGCCTTCATCGCGGCGCGGCGCGACGCGTGCTGGGACGCGGCCGACTCAAGGAGGGCGAAGTAGATCCGGTTCGTCACGTACTGGGGAAGCAGCTGGTCCAGCACTTCCTCGGCGCCGGGTTCGAACTCGTACAGCGGCAGGGGGCCCTGCTCGGCCTCAAGGACCTTGGGCTCGACCGCCTCGACCTCCAGCGGCAGGATCCGCGCGGCCCTGGCCACCTGGGTGATCATGGAGACGAACTCGGTGGAGACGATGTGGATCTCGTCGACGCCGCCCTCCGCGGTGTCCTGGATGAACTTGTCCATCAGGACCGAGGAGATCTCCTTGGCGTGCATGTAGGAGGGGCGCTCGGTGAAGCCCTCCCAGGAGTCCGCCAGGGGACGCTCGCGGAAGTTGTAGAACCCGATGCCCTTGCGGCCCACCATGTAGGTGAGCACTTCCTTGCCCTGCTCGGTGAGGAGCTGGGTGAGGCTCTCGGCTTCCTTGATCGCGTTGGCGGTGTAGGCGCCGGCGAGGCCCTTGTCGCTGGTGATGACCAGGACGGCGGCCCGGGTGGGGTTCTCCGCCTCGGTCAACAGCGGATGCTCGCTGACGCGAGCGGCCACCGCGGACACCGCCCTGGTGATCTCCCGAGCGTAGGGGCCAGCCGCTTCGGCCGCCCGCTGCGCCTTGGTGATGCGCGTGGCGGCGATGAGTTCCATCGCGCGGGTGATCTTCGCCATCGACTTGGTCGAGCGGATCCTCCGGCGATAGACGCGAAGCTGTGCACCCATGGGCTACTTCCCGCTGGTCTTGGCGACCTTGATGGTCTCCTGGCCGACCTCGGACTCCTCCAGCGCCTCGGCCGGGGCCTCGGTGCCGAGCACGGTGCCGGCACTGGTCTGGAAGGTCTTCTTGAACTCGTTGATCGCGTCGGTGAGCGCCTCGGCGGTCTCGTCCTCGAACTTCTCGGTCTCCCGGATGGTGTCGAGGATCTTGCTGTGCTCGCGGCGCAGGTGGCCGAGGAACTCCGACTCGAAGCGGCGGATGTCCTCGACCGGGACGTCGTCCAGCTTGCCGGTGGTGCCGGCCCAGATGGAGACGACCTCCTCCTCCATCGGGAAGGGGGTGTACTGGCCCTGCTTGAGCAGCTCCATGAGGCGGGCGCCCCGCTCCAGCTGCGCCTTGGAGGCCGCGTCCAGGTCCGAGCCGAAGGCGGCGAACGCCTCCAGGTCGCGGTACTGGGCCAGCCCCACGCGCAGGGAGCCGACCACCTTCTTCATGGCCTTGGTCTGCGCGGCGCCACCGACACGGGAGACGGAGATACCGACGTTGATCGCCGGGCGCTGGCCCTGGTTGAACAGGTCGGACTCCAGGAAGACCTGGCCGTCGGTGATGGAGATGACGTTGGTCGGGATGTAGGCCGACACGTCGTTGGCCTTGGTCTCGATGATCGGCAGACCGGTCATCGACCCCGCACCCAGTTCGTCGGAGAGCTTCGCGCAGCGCTCCAGAAGACGGGAGTGCAGGTAGAAGACGTCACCGGGGTAGGCCTCACGGCCCGGCGGGCGGCGCAGCAGCAGCGAGACCGCGCGGTAGGCCTCGGCCTGCTTGGTCAGGTCGTCGAAGACGATGAGGACGTGCTTGCCCTGGTACATCCAGTGCTGGCCGATGGCCGAACCGGTGTAGGGGGCGATGTACTTGAAGCCCGCGGGGTCGGAGGCGGGAGCGGCCACGATGGTGGTGTACTCCATCGCGCCGGCCTCCTCCAGGGCGCCGCGCACACCGGCGATGGTGGAGCCCTTCTGGCCCACCGCGACGTAGATGCAGCGCACCTGCTTGCTCGGGTCGCCGGACTCCCAGTTGGCCTTCTGGTTGATGATCGTGTCGATGCAGACCGCGGTCTTGCCGGTCTGCCGGTCGCCGATGATCAGCTGGCGCTGACCGCGGCCGATCGGGGTCATCGAGTCGATCGCCTTGATACCGGTCTGCAGCGGCTCGTGCACCGGCTTGCGCTGCATGACCGTGGCCGCCTGGAGTTCGAGTTCGCGGCGCTGGGTCGTCTCGATCTCGCCCTTGCCGTCGATCGGCCGGCCGAGGGGGTCGACCACCCGGCCCAGGTAGGCGTCGCCCACCGGGACGGAGAGGACCTGGCCGGTCCGCCGCACCGTCTGGCCTTCCGCGATGTTGGTGAAGTCACCGAGGACGACGACACCGACCTCGCCGATCTCCAGGTTCTGCGCGATTCCCTGGGTGCCGTCCTCGAATTCCAGCAGCTCGTTCGCCATCGCAGAGGGAAGGCCACTGACGCGGGCGATGCCGTCACCGGAGTAGGTGACGGTTCCGATCTCCTCGCGTGCGGCGGCGTCAGGCTCGTACGACTGGACGAAGCGCTGCAGCGCGTCCCGGATCTCCTCCGGTCGGATCGTCAGCTCCGCCATCTCACGTATGTCCTTGCTCTCATTGGCGCCGCGGTGCGGCGCCGTGCGTCTTGCGTTCGGTGCGTCGTCGCGTCAGCCGGCCAGGCGCCGCCGGATCTCGGCGATGCGCCCCGCGATGGTGCCGTCGATGACCTCGTCGCCCACGCGGATGGAGAGTCCACCCACGATCTCCGGCGCGATCTCGATGTTCAGGTGGATGTCCCGCCCGTACATCCGGGTGAGCGCGGTCTGCAGCCTGGACTGCTGCGTCTCGCTCAGCGGAACGGCGGTCCGTACCACGGCGATGTAGTGCTTGGCCCGCTCGGCCACCAGCTGACTGAAGTGGTCGAGACCCTGTTCCAGGGTACGTCCCCGCGGCCGGGTGACGGCCTCGGTGACCAGGGCCAGCGTCGCCGCGCTGACCTTGCCCGAGAGCAGGTTCTCCACCAGGGTCCGCTTGTGTTCGATGGAGACGCCGTCCGTGGTCAGCGCCGCGCGGAGCTCGGGCTGACCCGCGACGATCCGGCCGAACCGGAACAGCTCGTCCTCGACTCCTTCGAGCTCCCGGGCGCTGCCGTGCTCGGCGATCGTCGCGAGCACGGCGGCCTGCTCGACCGCGTCGACCAGGTCACGCGACCTGGACCACTTGGCCCGCACGACGTCGCTGACCACGAGGAGGGTGGCCGGCGACACCTTCGCTTCCAGGATGGTGCCGACGAGTGCGGACTTGCTGTCCGGGGAACCGGCCGGGTCCGCCAACCACCGGCGCAGGGAGTGCTCCTGCTCCAGCAGGGCCACGACCTCGAAGAGCTCGTGGCCCAACGTGGCTGTGTTGGCGGACGGCAGGATGTCGTCGAGGCGTCGGATCACCTCGTCCAGTGAGGTACGGCTGACACCCTGCATCAACGCACCTCTGCCTGCTGGGTGTTCCCGCTTTCCAGCTCGGCGAGGAACCGGTCGATGACCCGGCTCTGCGCCGCGTTGTCGGCGAGGGCCTCCCCGACGATCCGGGCCGCCAGGTCGGCGGAGAGCGCCCCGATCTCGGTCCGCAGCTGCTCCATGGCCTGCTGGCGGTCGGCCTCGATCTGGGCGTGCGCCGCCTCGATGATGCGACGCGCCTCGGCCTGGGCCTCCTCGCGCGCCTCAGCGATGATGGCGGCGCTCTGCTCGCTGGCCTTCTGCAGCTCGGCCGCGTAGGACCGGTGCGCTTCCTCCAGCTTCTCCTTGAACTGCTGGCGCAGTTCCTCGGCTTCCGCCTCTGCCTTCTTCGCCCGCTCGATACCACCTTCGATGGAGTCGGCGCGCTCGTCGAGCATCTTCGTGACCCGCGGCACGGCGTAGCGGTACACCAGTGCGAAGATCACGGCGAAGGCGATGAGGCCGAAGACGAGTTCGTCGATGTGAATCCGTAGAACGTTCTCTTCGGCGGCCAGGCCCAACATGGTCAGCGCCCCTTCACGGTTGGTTGCCTACTTCCTTCGCCGGTCCGCCCTAGATGGCGAACGCGAGGACGAAGCCCAGCAGGGCGAGCGCCTCGATGAGGGCGAAGCCGATGTAGATGTTGGTCTGCAGCGGGCCGCGGGCCTCGGGCTGGCGGGCGATGGCCTGCATGCCCAGACCGAAGACGATACCCACACCGATGCCGGCACCGATGACGCTGATGCCGTAACCGATGACGTTCAGGCTGCCTTCCATTGCTTCTCCTTGAGGATCGTGACCACAGGGCCAGATGGGTTGTCGTGCCCTCCGGGCGGAGGCACGGGGAGTGTCGAGAGTTCTCGGGTCTGTGCCTGCCGGCCTAGTGCGCTTCCTGGGCCTGGCCGATGTAGAGGGCGGCCAGCAGGGTGAACACGAAGGCTTGCAGGAACATGATCACCAGCTCGAAGGCGGTGAAGACGATGAACGCCAGCAGGGCCGAGCCGGAGAACAGCACCGAGATGGTGCCGTAGAGCGGTCCCGCGGCGGGGTTGAACATGTACCAGCCGCCCGCGGCGAACGTGGCGAGCAGCAGGTGGCCGGCGAACATGGTCGCGAACAGCCGGATGGCGTGCGTCGCGGGGCGGATGATGAAGTTCGAGAGGATCTCGATGGGGACCAGCAGCGGCAGGATCCAGCCCGGCGCCCCGGCGGGGACGACGGCGCCCTTGAAGTAGGCCCCGAAGCCCTGCGAGCGGATGCCCACCACGATGAAGGTGATGTAGACGACCGCCGCGAGGCCGACCGGGTAGGACAGGTTGCTGGTGACCGGCAGCTGCAGGAAGGGGATGAGCCCCATGATGTTCATCGCGAAGATGAACAGGAAGAGGGAGACCAGCAGCGGCAGGTACCTGTCGCCCTTCACCCCGATCATCGGCCGCGAGATCTGCTCGCGGATGAAGAGGACGACGATCTCGAAGATGCTCTGCCGGCGGTTGGGGACGATGGACAGCTTGCGCGTGGTCCACCACAGGAACAGCGCCACCAGTCCGGTGGCCACCAGGAGCAGCACCGCGTACTTGGTGATGCCGCTGGTGTAGGGGAGCGCCTCGCTGTAGTCGCCCCAGGACCAGGGGGATGGGAAGAAGATCCCGACGGAGGGGGCCTCGAAGCCGGGTCCTCCCGGCGTGAACAGACCACCACCGCCCTCGGCAGCGAGGTTGAGCGTGTCAGCACTCACGGCGAACCCTTCCGTCGTGAATCAAGAAGTTCTGGTCAGTCTTGAGCGGACCGGCAACGGTGGCCGGCCTGGGCCTCCCCGCCCGCCCCGGTCGGCGCCGTGGACGGAGGGTGGCCCCGGAGGGGGTGGCTACCTGGACCGGACGTTGAGCCTGGCGAAGACCATGTACAGAGCCAGTCCCAGTCCGAGCAGGATGCCGATGGGCAGGAACAGCGCCTCGTGGTCCGTTAATCGGTCGAGCAGCCAACCCGCACCGCCCCACACGATCATCCCGGACACGAGCAGGGAGACGATGCTGACTCCGTCGACCGAGGTCTCGGAAGGCTCCTGGGAGGTCTCGTCCGGTTTCCGCGGCTCGCTCATCCCGTCGCTCCGGAACATAGCAGGTTGTCAGGGCCATCCGCACAACAGGGGGCGAGTACCGGAGTTCGTGCCGCACGGCGCGCATCAGGTGCTCTCATGCCGGGTCTCCAGACCGGAGGCGGCGCTCGGCTCCGGGTCGACGTGCAGGGTCTTGGAGGTGGCCAGCACCCGGACGTGACCGCCCAGCCAGGAGATCACGCACAGCAGCGAGGTCACGGCGAAGGCGGTGGTGTCGATCCAGCCGGGGTCGACGCTGCGCAGCGCGAGCAGCGCGACCGCCAGGATCAGCGCCTTGACGAGGAAGGCTCCCAGGGTGGCCGGCATGAACAGGTCCGGGTTGCGTCTGCTGAGGCGGGCCACCGCCCATCCGGAGACCCCGAAGAAGGCAAGGACCAGCAGCAGCGCGCAGAGCGCGCCGGACAGGCCGACCATGCCCGAGAGCACGAGGAAGACGGCGGTGCTGCCGCCTCCGACCACCAGTGTGGGAATCGCGGCGCCGCGGAGGACCTTGGCGTCGTGTTCCTGCATGCGTGAACTCCGGTGTTGTGCTGTGGGGTGCTTGCTCGTGAAAGCTATCACAAGGTTTCGACACCATTTCCCACGGGCACCTTTAGGTTCCGCTTATCGCCCGCCGGATCGCCCCCGCCACCGCGTCTCCCTCTCCGATGTCTGCTCCGTCACCCTGCGGCTTCTTCCGGAGTTCAACCCCGGTTCACGGCTCTTCACCGGCTTCCACGGCTGGTCAAGTGCGCTGAATCACTTTTTCTCGGAGGCCCCGTCGCGTTCCGTCACCGCTGCGGCACCGGTCCCGGCCCGCAGCCGGGCACGGCGCCGCAGCCGCGGCAGCGTGATGAGCCCCACCGCACAGATCGCTACCAATGTGGTAACGCTCAGGACGATCGCCGGCGCGTCGAAGATCGACAGCGACACCGCGGCGAACGAGATGATCGCCGCCCACAGGTACATCAGCAGCACCGCCCGGGGGTGGGAGTGGCCGAGCTCCAGCAGCCGGTGGTGCAGGTGCTTCTTGTCCGGGGCGAACGGCGACTTGCCGGCCAGGGTCCGCCGCACCACCGCGAGCACCAGGTCGGCCAGCGGCAGGGCCAGCGCCAGCAGCGGCAGCAGGATCGGCAGGAAGGCCACCAGGCCGCTGGAGTCGAAGTGGACGACCGCGTTGGCCTGGAACTCCCCGGTCACGGTGATGGTGATGGAGGCCAGCAGCAGCCCGATCAGCATCGACCCGGTGTCGCCCATGAACACCCGGGCCGGGTTGAAGTTGTGGATGAGGAAGCCCGCGCAGACCCCGACCAGGATGATCGCGATCATGGCCGGGTAGGACTGGCGGTCGAACCCCTGGTCGACGGCGACCACGTAGTAGTAGGTGAAGAACGCCGCGGCCGCGATCGCGACGATCCCCGACGCCAGGCCGTCCAGCCCGTCGGCGAAGTTGACCGCGTTGATGGTGACCACGATCAGCAGCACCGACAGCAGCGTGCCGAGTTCGGGGCCGAGGACGAGCGTGGTCCCCGGCAGCGGCAGCCACAGCAGCTGCACCCCCTGGGAGACCAGGATGCCCGCCGCCACGATCTGCCCGGCCAGCTTGGGCACCGGCGCCATGCCCCACCGGTCGTCGATGATCCCGATCACCACGATCAGCGCGCCCGCCACCAGCAGTCCGCGCCACCAGGTCTGGTCGAAGAACACCTCGCGCAGGTGCGGCAGCTGCGCCGAGATCAGCAGCGCGGCGGCGAAACCGCCGTACATGGCGACTCCCCCCATCCGGGGGATGGGTTCGGTGTGCACGTCCCGGTCGCGTACCGGGGGAACCGCGCCGAAGGCGATCGCGGCGTTGCGGACCAGCGGGGTCAGCAGGTGGGTGACCGCCACGGCGATGACGAAGGTGAGCGCGTACTCACGCACGGCGTTGCGGGACCTTCCGTGGACCGGCCGTGCCCTCGGCTACGGCACGGCGCGTGTTCTGGGCTGAGGTGACATCGACGCTAGCACTGACGGACCGCGGCGCGGACCGCCGAAGCACTCGGCTCTTCGTCAGGGCCGGTCCGCACCGTCCCGCCCGGTGGGCGCGGTCCCGTCGTCCCCCTCGCCGTCGTCCCCGTCCGTCCGGGCGGTCCCGTCGTCCCCGGCCTCGGCGGCCCGGCGCTCGGGGCGCTTGAGTTCGGCGATGACGGTGCCGCACACGGCGCGCAGCTGCTCGATGCCGATCGCTCCCGAACGCAGGACGCGCGGCACCGCGTAGGTCAGGTCGACGATGGTCGACGGCGGCGTGTCCCCGCAGGGGCCGGCGTCGAGGTAGACGCTGACGTCGTCGCCGAACTGCGCCGCGGCCTCCTCGACCGTGGTGGCGGCCGGGCTGCCGGCGACGTTGGCCGCGCTCACCGCCATCGGCCCGACCTCCTTGAGCAGGTCCAGCGCCACCGGGTGCATGGGCATGCGCACCGCGACGGTGCCCTTGGTGTCCCCCAGGTCCCAGGAGAGGCTGGGGGTGGCGGCGCACACGAGGGTGAGCGGGCCGGGCCAGAACTCCTCGATCAGGTCCTGGCCGTACCTGCCGAGGTCGTCGATGAGTGCCTGGGCGGCGCGGACCGTGCCGACCAGGACCGACGGCGGCTTGTCCCGGCCGCGCCGCTTGGCCCCGCGCAGCGCGGCCACCGCGGTCGGGCTGAACGCGTCCGCGCCCACCCCGTAGACGGTGTCGGTGGGCAGGACCACCAGTTCCCCGCGGCGCACGGTGGAGGCCGCGTCCGCGATCCCGGTCTTGCGCTGCTCCTCGTCCGCACAGTCGTAGCTGCGGCTCACAACCTCACCTCGGTCTGCTCAGGGGTCGTCGGGATGCGACCGGGTCAGTCCACGGCGCGTCGGGCCACCACGAACCGGTCCCGGTGTGCGAGGTCCTTGCGGTTGCGCACGTCGCGCCAGCCGAGCGATTCGGGCAGCAGCGGCGGGATGTCGATGCCCTGCCCGTCGCCGTGTTCGATGGCCAGGTATCCGCCCGGGCGCAGCAGTCGGCGGCCGACCGCCTCCAGTTGGCGGATCATGTCGAGCCCGTCGGCGCCCGCCCACAGTGCGGGCGCGGGGTCGTAGTCGCGGACCTCCGGCGGGATGTCGTCGGCGCCGTCCAGGGGCACGTACGGGGGGTTGGTGACGACCATGTCCACCTGGCCGTTGTACTCGGGCAGGCAGGTCCGCATGTCGGCGTGGTGGGCGGTGATCCGCTCGCCCAGGCCGCTGCGCGCGATGTTGCGCCGCGCCCACGACAGCGCGGCCGGGTCCAGTTCGACGGCGTGGACGCGGGAGCGGGGCACCTCCTGGGCGATGGAGATCGCGATGGCGCCCGATCCGGTCCCCAGGTCCACGACCAAGGGGTCGGCCACGTCCATGGCGCGCAGCACGTCGATCGCCCAGGAGACCATCATCTCGGTCTCCGGGCGTGGGACGAAGACGCCGGGGCCGACCGCCAGCTCCAGGTAGCGGAAGTAGGCGCGGCCGGTGATGTGCTGCAAGGGCTCGCGGGCGGCCCGCCGGGCCACGCACTCCCAGTAGCGGGCGTCGAAGTCGCTGTCGGCGACGGTGTGCAGCTCTCCTCGACGGACGCCGTGCACGAACGCCGCGAGCTCCTCGGCGTCCGTACGGGGCGAGGCGACTCCGGCCTCGGCGAGCCGCAGAGTGGCCCGCGCGACCTCGTCGAGCAGGAGGTTCACTGCTGGGCGGCCTCCAACCGCTCCTTGGTGTCGGCGTCCACGAGGGCCTGGATGACCCCGCCCAGCTCCCCGTCGAGCACCTGGTCGAGGTTGTAGGCCTTGTAGCCGACCCGGTGGTCGGAGATGCGGTTCTCCGGGAAGTTGTAGGTGCGCACCCGTTCGGAGCGGTCCACGGTGCGGACCTGGCTCCTGCGTTCGGCCTGGGCCTCGGCCTCCGCGGCGGCCTGCGCCTCGGCCAGCAGGCGGGCCCGCAGTACCCGCAGGGCCTGCTCCCTGTTCTGCAGCTGGCTCTTCTCGTTCTGGCAGGACACCACGATTCCGGTGGGCAGGTGGGTGATGCGCACCGCGGAGTCGGTGGTGTTGACACTCTGCCCGCCGGGCCCGGAGGAGCGGTAGACGTCGATGCGCAGATCGCTGTCGTTGATCTCCACCTCGATCTCCTCGGCCTCGGGCACCACCAGCACGCCGACGGCCGAGGTGTGGATGCGGCCCTGGGACTCGGTGACGGGGACGCGCTGCACGCGGTGCACCCCGCCCTCGAACTTCAGTTGCCGCCACACGCCCTGGCCGGGGTCGGTGCCGCCGCGGTTCTTGACCGCGATGGTGACGTCCTTGTAGCCGCCCAGATCGGAGTGGGTGGCGCTGATGATCTCGGTCTTCCAGCCCTGGCGTTCGGCGTAGCGCAGGTACATGCGCACCAGGTCGCCCGCGAACAGCGCGGACTCCTCGCCGCCCTCTCCCGCCTTGACCTCCAGGATGACGTCCTTGTCGTCGTTGGGGTCGCGCGGGATGAGCAGCATGCGCAGCCGCTCGACCAGCTCCTCGCGCTGGGCGCTGAGCTGCTTGGCCTCGTCGGCGAAGCTCGGGTCCTCGGCCGCCAGCTCCTGGGCGGCCTCGATGTCGCTCTCGACCTGGTTCAGCTCGCGGTAGGCGGCGATGACGGGGGTGAGCTGGGAATAGCGTTTGGCCAGGTTGCGCGCCTGGGCCTGGTCGGCGTGCACGGCTGGGTCGGCGAGCTGCTGCTCCAGCTCGTAGTACTCGCCGAGAAGGTCGTCCAGCTTCACTTCTTCTTACATCCCCAAGAGCGTCGGAACGGACGGAGCGGTCGTACCGGCGGTGCGCCCCGCACCGCGGGACGCACCGTTGCGAACGCTACTTGCGCTTGCCGAAACGCTTCTCGAAGCGGGCGACCCGACCGCCGGTGTCCAGGATCTTCTGCTTGCCCGTGTAGAACGGGTGGCAGGAGGAGCAGATCTCGGCCCGGATCGTGCCACTGGGCGCGGTGCTCCGGGTGACGAAGGTGTTGCCGCACGTGCAGGTCACCTGCGTGACGTGGTAGTCGGGGTGAATACCGGGTTTCATGTGGTTCTCCTCGCTAGTGGCGGTCGCCGGGCGCACGCGGCAGTGTCCGTCTCCGGATGAGGCGGGCGTGCGTGAACCGGTACCGCGGCGGTCGCCATACCAGTCTGCCAGACCGTGGAACCGCAATCGTCCAGCGCGTATTCCCGGACGGGCGGGCGGTGGAGCGGTGGGCGCACGACGTCGCTCGGCGGGACGCCGGATCGCCCGTTCCGCCGGTGCGTGGCCGCACCGGCGGAACGCTAGTCGTTCGATCCGACCGTGGTCTTCTGGACCTGCAGCAGGAACTCCGCGTTGCTCTTGGTCTTCTTCAGCTGCTCCAGGACCAGCTCCAGCGCCTGCTGGGTGTCCAGGGCGTGCAGCACCCGGCGAAGCTTCCAGATGATGTTGAGCTCCTCGGCGGAGAGCAGGATCTCCTCCTTGCGGGTGCTGGACGCCTCGACGTCCACCGCGGGGAAGATCCGCTTGTCGGCCAGGCTCCGGTTGAGCTTGAGCTCCATGTTTCCGGTGCCCTTGAACTCCTCGAAGATGACCTCGTCCATCCGGGAGCCGGTCTCGACCAGCGCGGTGGCCAGGATCGTCAGGGAGCCGCCGTTCTCGATGTTGCGGGCCGCGCCGAAGAACCGCTTCGGCGGGTACAGCGCGGTGGAGTCGACACCACCGGACAGGATGCGCCCGCTCGCCGGTGCGGAGAGGTTGTAGGCGCGTCCCAGGCGGGTGATGGAGTCGAGCAGCACCACGACGTCCAGGCCCATCTCGACCAGCCGCTTGGCCCGCTCGATGGCGAGTTCGGCGACGGTCGTGTGGTCCTCGGCGGGACGGTCGAAGGTGGAGTGGATGACCTCTCCCTTGACCGTGCGCTGCATGTCGGTGACCTCTTCGGGCCGCTCGTCGACGAGGACGACCATGAGGTGGCACTCGGGGTTGTTCTGGGTGATCGCGTTGGCGATCGCCTGCAGCACCATCGTCTTGCCGGCCTTGGGCGGGGAGACGATGAGGCCGCGCTGCCCCTTGCCGATGGGCGAGACGAGGTCGATGATGCGCGTGGTCAGGATGTTCGGCTCGGTCTCCAGGCGCAGCCGCTCCTGCGGGTACAGGGGCACCAGCTTGGCGAACTCGGGCCGGTTGCGCGCCCGCTCGGGCGGCATCCCGTTGACGCTGTCCAGGCGGACCAGCGCGTTGAACTTCTCCCGGCGCTCGCCCTCGCGCGGCTGGCGCACGGCGCCGGTGATGGCGTCCCCCTTGCGCAGGCCGTACTTGCGGACCTGGGCCAGCGAGACGTACACGTCGTTGGAGCCCGGCAGGTAGCCGGTGGTCCGCACGAACGCGTAGTTGTCGAGGATGTCCAGGATGCCCGCGACCGGCAGCAGGACGTCGTCCTCGCTGATCACCGGCTCCTGGTCCACGCGCTCGCGGTTGCGGCGGTCGCGGCGGTCGCGACGGCGTCCCCGGCGGCGTCCGCTGCCGCCGTTGTAGTCGTCGTCGTCACCGTCGCCCCGGTGGCCGTTCTGCTGCTGGGACGACTGCTGCTGCTCGCCGCCGCCGTCACGGTTGCGGTTGCGGCTGCGGCGGCGCTCCCGGCCCCCGTTCTGGCCGTTGCCGTTCTGGGTGCCGGCGCCCTGATCGGACTCGGTGGGGGCCGATGCCGCGGCGCTGTCCTCGGCGGTGTCGGTGCCCTCCGTCGTCTGCGACTCCGCGGTCTCCTCGCCGCCGCGCCTGCGGGAGCGGGTCCTGCGGGTGCGTTCGGGGCGTTCGGCCTGCTCCGTCTTGTCCTTGTCCGCTGCGGGCTCGGCCGCCGCGGACTCGGCCGCTGCGGGCTCGGCCGCCGGAGCCTCGGCCGAGGCGGATTCCTTCTCCTTCGTGGCCGCGCTGCTCGCGGCCTCGGCGGTTTTCGCCGTGGTGGTCTTGGGGGCGCTGACCGGCCCTCCCTGCTTGGCTTCGATCGCTGCGATGATCTCACTCTTGCGCATCCGGCCGGTGCCCGTGATTCCGAGGTCGGACGCCAGACGCTGCAGCTCCGTGAGCCTCAGCGCGGCCAGCCCGGTACCTCCGGAGCGGCTACGGGACCGCGTTGACGCGCTCTTGCCAGCGGGGGGCGCGGCGTCGCCGACGTCCACTTTGGACGAGGTCGTGTCCTGCGTACCGACCGCCGCGTCCTGGTGGAGTTCGGTGGTGTCGCTCACTAAGGGTCCTTCCCAAGGAGCGGGCTGGTGCCGTCATGGTGAACTGATCGGCCAGCCCGGTGGTGCGAACCGGCTGGGGCCGGGTCAGGCGTGCCCAGTGTGGATGCCGGAACCGCTGCTGGACAACGAGTTCTACCCGATCGCGGCAGGCTCTGGACACAGCCAGACACTGGGACGATGGGCTGGATGAGGCTGCCCTAGGGCCATCCTTTTGTTCCTGTGCCAGGAAACCGGGACTTCAGTGGATTGGGCAGAGCCACGGACACGCCGCGGATTCGACACAGTGGCTACCGTGCGGAGCGCTTGCGGGGCAGAGACCGCTCGCGCGGCTGACGCGGAAAACACTGCGGCGGGTGAGCACAGGCCCCGTGGTGGGGCATCTGGTGCTTCACCTAGCCTAACATCACCGGAGCCCACAGCTATTCCTCGACACAAGTCTATGAACGGGGAGAAGTGACACGTACCCCTACCAGATCGATTGCTAAGGGGCGTATGTGCCATTCAGTACCCGCTCGGCGCCGGATTGAATCAACCACGGCGCTGTTGTTTTGCAGAGATTCGCCGCGGGGGTCGCCCGCGGCGTCGTGGTACAGCACCAGGACGGTCGGTCCGGCTCCGGAGACCACCGCGGCCAGGCCGTCGCCGCGCAGGGACTCCACCAGCGCCGCGCTGCCGGGCATGGCCTCGGCCCGATACGACTGGTGCAGCCGGTCCTCGGTCGCCTCGAACAGCAGCTCGGGACACTCGCGGACGGCTGCGACCAGCAGTGCGGCGCGCCCCGCGGAGAAGGCGGCGTCGGCGTGCGGCACGGCCTCGGGAAGCAGTCCCCGCGCCCGCTCGGTGGACAGGCTCTGGCGGGGCACGCACACGATCGGCAGCACACCGGGGGCGGGGTGCGCCGCCCAGGCGCGCCAGGTCTTGGCGCCGCGCCAGGCGACGGTGAACCCTCCGTAGACGCACGGGGCCACGTTGTCGGGGTGCCCCTCGATGTCGGCCGCGGTCTGGAAGACCCAGTCCCGGTCGAGGCGGTCGCCGCCGTCGGCCAGGGCCGCCGCGGCGGCCACGCCCGCGACGATCGCCGACGCCGAGGAGCCCAGCCCGCGACCGTGCGGGATGGCGTTGCGGCAGCGCAGGTCGACGCCGGGCATGGTCTGGCCGACGGCGTCGAACGCGGCGCGCATGGCGCGGACCACGAGATGCGAGTCGTCGAGGGGCACGGCGTCGGCGCCCTCCCCCTCGACAGCCACCGTGACGCCGCGGTCGTCGCGGAGCCGGACCTCGATCTCGTCGGACAGGTCCAGGGCGATGCCCAGGGAGTCGAACCCTGGTCCGAGGTTCGCACTGGTGGCTGGGGTGCGCACGGTGACCGTGGTGCGCTGCGGCTGAGGCATTCGGTGGCTCCGGGTGGGGAAGGGCGGGGCTAGGCCAGGCCGAGCGCGGCCGCGGCGGCCTGGGCGTCGACGGGGATCGTGATGGCCGAGGAGGCTCCGGCCAGGGCCCAGTCGGGGTCCTTGAGCCCGTTGCCGGTGACCGTGCAGACGACGCGGCTGCCCCGCTCGATCCGACCGGCCTCGACCGCCTGGAGCAGGCCCGCCACGCTGGCCGCGGAGGCCAGCTCCACGAAGACCCCCTCCTGGCCCGCGAGCAGCCGGTAGGCGGCGAGGATCTGCCGGTCGGTGACGGAGTCGATGCTGCCCCCGGACTCGTCGCGGGCCTTCTCCGCCAGCTGCCAGGAGGCCGGGTTGCCGATCCGGATGGCGGTGGCGATGGTGCGCGGCTGGGTGACCGGGGCGCCGTTGACGATCGGCGCCGCGCCGCTGGCCTGGAAGCCGAACATGCGCGGCAGCCGGGTGGCGCGGCCGTCGGAGTGGTACTCCTGGTAGCCCATCCAGTAGGCGGTGATGTTGCCCGCGTTGCCCACCGGCAGGCAGTGCACGTCGGGAGCGTCGCCCAGCGCGTCCACGATCTCGAACGACGCGGTCTTCTGTCCCTGGAGACGGAACGGGTTGACCGAGTTGACCAGCGCCACCGGGTAGTCGATGGAGAGTTTGCGGGCCAGTTCCAGGCAGTCGTCGAAGTTGCCGTCGACCTGGAGGAGGCGGGCGCCGTGGACGAGCGCCTGGGCCAGTTTGCCCATGGCGATCTTGCCCTGGGGCACCAGGACCGCGCAGGTCATGCCGGCGCGCACCGCGTAGGCGGCGGCGCTGGCGCTGGTGTTGCCGGTCGAGGCGCAGATGACCGCCTTGGCCCCGTCCTCGGCCGCCTTGGAGATGGCCATGGTCATCCCGCGGTCCTTGAAGGAGCCCGTGGGGTTGAGGCCCTCGACCTTGAGGTAGACCTCGCATCCGGTCAGCTCCGAGACCCGCGTGGCGGGAACCAGCGGCGTGCCTCCCTCAAGCAGGGTGACGACCGGGGTGTTCGCCGTGACGGGAAGGCGATCGCGATATTCCTCGACGATTCCTCGCCACGCCCGTGCCATGCTCATGACAGGGCCCTTTCGAGTGGTGTGACTGGGTGGACGACCGGACGCCGCCGATGCGTCCGGATGGGGTGGGTGCCCGTGGCGCGACCGCGTGTGATCTCGCGGCCCGCCCCCGATTTTAGGGCCCCTCGGCCCGCGGCGCGCGTCGGGAGCCGCCCGTCCCGCCTGGTCGCGCCGGTGGCCTCCGCCGGCCGGGGGCGCCGCTGTCCGCCGCTCATCGCTCGTCGCTGAAGGTCTCGACCCGCATGACGCTGGCGACCGCGCGGACCTCGTCGTGGCCGCGCAGCTGCGCCACCGTCCGGGCCAGCGCGGCGTCGGGCGCGGCGTGGCTGACCAAGACGAGCTGGGCGTCGTCGCCGTGGCCCTCCTGGCGGACGTGGCGGATGGACACCCCGTTGGCGGCGAACACCTCGGCGACCTTGGCCAGCACTCCGGGCCGGTCGGCGACGTCCAACGAGACGTGGTAGCTGGTGACGGTCTCGCCCATGGGGTGGACGGGCAGTCCGGAGTCGGCCTGGCCGTCGGCCACGAAGGTGCGCGCCAGCCGGTTGCGGGCCACCGCGACCAGGTCGCCCAGGACCGCGCTGGCGGTGGGCACGCCTCCGGCGCCCGCCCCGTAGAACATCAGCCGCCCGGCGGACTCGGCCTCCACGAACACCGCGTTGTAGGCGCCCTTGACGCTGGCCAGCGGGTGCTCGCGGGGCAGCATCACCGGGTGCACCCGCACGCCGATGCCGGACCCGTCGGCGGAGCGCTGGCAGATGGCCAGGAGTTTGACCACGCAGCCCATCGCCCGGGCGCTGGCGATGTCGGCGGCGGAGACCTCGGTGATGCCCTCGCGGTGCACGTCGGCGGCGGTCACCGGGGTGTGGAAGGCGAGGCGGGCCAGGATCGCGGCCTTGGCTGCGGCGTCGAAGCCCTCCACGTCGGCGGTCGGGTCGGCCTCGGCGTATCCCAGTGCCTGGGCCTCCTCCAGCGACTCGGTGAAACCGGCGTCCAGGGTGTCCATCCGGTCCAGGATGTAGTTGGTGGTGCCGTTGACGATGCCCAGCACCCGGTTGACGCGGTCCCCGGCCAGCGAGTCGCGCAGCGGCCGCAGCAGGGGGATCGCCCCGGCCACGCTGGCCTCGTAGTAGACGTCGACCCCGGCCTCGCGCGCGGCGGCGTGGACGGTCGCGCCGTCCTCGGCGAGCAGCGCCTTGTTGGCGGTCACCACGGACTTGCCCGCCTTGATCGCGGCGAGGATGAGCGACCGGGCGGGTTCGATCCCGCCGATGACCTCCACCACGAGATCGATGTCGTCCCTGGTCACCAGGCTCATGGCGTCGGTGGTGAACAGCTCGGGGGCCACGCCCGTACCGCGCGCGCGGTCCAGGCGGCGCACCGCGATGCCTCCGATCTCCAGAGGCGTCCCGATGCGGTCCGCGAGTTCGCGCGACCGCTCGTTGAGCAGTCGGACCACCTGAGAACCCACAACGCCGCAACCCAGCAGCGCCACCTTCAGTGCCATGAGGGGGTGACTCCCGTTTCGTCGTTCGTTGTCCGTGTCCGGAACCTCGTCGTGGTGACCGGAGAGTTGTCGGCCAGTGCTCAGCCTACGTCCAGCCGCAGCAGGTCTTCCTCGGTTTCCCGACGCACCAGCGTGCGCGCCCTCCCCTCGTGGACCGCGACCACGGCGGGCCGGGGCAGGTGGTTGTAGTTGCTGGCCATGGAGTGGCAGTAGGCACCGGTCGCGGCGACCGCCACCAGGTCGCCGGGTCGCACGTCGGCGGGCAGGTAGAGGTCGCGCACCACGATGTCGCCGCTCTCGCAGTGCTTGCCGACCAGCCGGGACAGCATGGGTTCGGCGTCGCTGTGCCGGGAGGCCAGCACGCAGGTGTACTCCGCACCGTACAGGGCGGTGCGGATGTTGTCGCTCATACCGCCGTCGACGCTGACGTAGGTGCGGATGCCCTCCACGTTCTTGACGGTGCCGACCTCGTAGAGCGTGATGCCCGCCGGCCCGGCGACGGCGCGGCCGGGTTCCACCGCGATGCGCGGCACCGGCAGCTCCTGGGCGGCGCACTCGTGCGCGACGATCGACGTCAGCCTCTCGGCGATGGTCTTGGGATCCAGCGGGTCGTCGTCGGGCAGGTAGGCGATGCCCAGTCCGCCGCCGAGGTCCAGTTCGGGCAGGACGACGCCGTGCTCGGCGTGGATCCGGGTGAGGAAGGTGCTGAGGCGCCGCGCGGCGACCTCGAAGCCCGCGGTGTCGAAGATCTGCGACCCGATGTGGGAGTGCAGGCCGACCAGGCGGACGTGCTCGGAGGCGAGCAGGCGCCGCACCGCCTCGGCGGCGGCCCCGTTGCTCATGGACAGCCCGAACTTCTGGTCGTCGTGCGCGGTGGCGACGAACTCGTGGGTGTGCGCCTCCACCCCGGTGGTGACCCGAACCAGGACCTCGGGGACGCGGCCCCGCTCGGCGGCCAGCCGCTCCAGGCGGTCGATCTCGTCGAAGGAGTCGACGATGATCCGCCCCACGCCCACGTCCAGGGCGCGGGCCAGCTCGGCCTCGGACTTGTTGTTGCCGTGCATGCCGATCCGCTCGGGCGGGAAGCCCGCGGCCAGGGCGACGGCGAGTTCGCCGCCGCTGCACACGTCGAGCTTGAGCCCCTCCTCGGCCACCCAGCGGGCCACCGCCTTGGTGAGCAGGGCCTTGCCCGCGTAGTAGACGTCGGCGTCGTGGAAGGCCAGCCGGTAGTCGCGGGCGCGGGCGCGGAAGTCCGCCTCGTCGAGGACGTAGAGGGGGGTGCCGTACTCGCGGGCGAGTTCGGTGACGCCGACGCCGCCGACGGTGATCTCGCCGTCGACCCGCACGGCGGTACTCGGCCACACACGGGGGTGGAGGTCGAGCAGGTCCGCCGGCGGGAGGGGCGGATGTTCCTCGGGCAGCACGTCCGCGTGGCGCGGTCCGGCGGGGTGGGCGTAGCGGCTCATGGGCGGGGCACTCTCGGAATGGAACGGGTGGTGACAGGGCGTGGTGCGGCACGCGTCGGCCGGGGGCCGGAACACGGCGCGGTCGAGGCGTCTACAGCCTTGTGGGCGCGGACACACCGATGAGGGAGAGTCCCGCGTGCAGCACACCGGCGACAGCGGCGCAGACGTCGAGTCTGGCCGCCACGGTCCCGGTGCGGTCGTCGGCCGCGTCGGCGCGTCCGGAGAGGACGTCGTGGGACTCCCACCAATCATGGTAGGCAGCGGCGAGACCCTCCAGGTAACGCACCAGGATATGGGGCTGGTGACGGCGGGCCGCGGCGCGCAGCGCGGCGGGCCCGTCGAACAGCGCCCCCAGCACCGCCTCGGCCGCGGGTTCGGTGAGGGCCGCCACCTCCGCGGCGGTGTGGGCGCGGCCCCCGCCCAGCCGCCGCAGGCCCAGGCCGGCCGCCCAGCGTTCGTGGGCGGTGCGGGCGTGGGCGTGGGCGTGGCGCAGGACGAAGGCGGGGTTGGCGAAGGTGGCGCGCGCCCACTCCCCCGGGTGGTCGGGGGTGGGGCGGGCGGGCAGCCGCGGTCCGGTGGTCTCGTGGGGCCGCGGCGTCTCCGTGGCGCCGCGGCAGGCGGCGACGCGGGCGGCGGCCTCCCCCGTCACGGCGAGCAGTCGGGCGGCCTCGTCCCCGCGTCCGTCCCCCGACGCGTCGCGCCAGTCGGCCGCGGGCTGGTCGGCGAGCAGGTCCGCGACGTCGGCGGCCGTGGCGGCGGCGACGGCCGCCGCGATGCGGCGGCGCGCGTCGGCGCGGGCCAGGTCGCGGAGCCGGGTCGCGTCGCGGGCGCGGCCCAGGTCCGACAGCGTCCAGCCGGGCAGCGGCGCGGGCCGCCGGGCCGGCCGGGGCCGCGGGGGCAGGTCGAGCAGGTGGTGGGCGGGGGCGTCGGCGGCGACCTGGACGAGCGCGGTGCGCACCGCCGGGACGGGGGTGAAGGCGACGAACCCGGGGCCGTCGACGCGGGCGTCGGCGAGGTGCGGCCGGCGTCGCAGCACCGCGGCGACGTCGGCGGCGAGGCCGCGGGCGTCGCGCCCGGCCCGTCCGGCCAGTCGCGGCGGCAGGGCGGAGGTGTACTCCCCCGGTGCGGCGGCCGAGCGCCGGGTCGGGGTGTCGGGCATCTCGCCGGCGGGGATGCCGGTCGCCTCGGCGCAGGCGTGGCGGACCAGGGCGTCGAGCTGCCGGGGGGTGGCGGCGAAGGACGGCGCGGACACGGTCAGCCGGAACCGGGGAAGGCCAGGGAGCGCACGACGTCGATGAGTTCCGCGGGGTCGAAGGGTTTGGTGACGAACGCGTCCACGCCGATGCCGCGGCCCCGCCGCCGGTCCTCCTCCTGGGCCCGCGCTGTGACGAGTACCACTTTCGTCCCCCGTGTAGCGGCGTCCTCCTTGAGCCGTTCGGCGGTGGCCCACCCGTCCAGCCGGGGCATCATGACGTCCAGGGTGACCACGTCCGGCGCCACCTGCCGCACGCGGTCCAGGCAGTCCTGCCCGTCGGTGGCGGTGTGCACCTCGAATCCCTCCAGTCTCAGGTTCAGAGCGATGAGCTCTCTGATCACCTCGTCGTCGTCGACCACCAGCACGCGTCCCGTCTCTTGTCTCACGGGCGCGACACTAGCGTCCCGGCCCGCCTCCCGCGGCGGGATCGGTGCGGCCGGCGGTCAAGACCGTGCAACCCACTCAGCGGCCCTGCTAGAGTTGAGACCGCAAAGCGCCCCCTTAGCTCAGGGGATAGAGCAACGGCCTCCGGAGCCGTGTGCGCAGGTTCGAATCCTGCAGGGGGCACCTGGAACGCAGCGGACAACCCCGACTGACCCCGTGTCAGCGGGGTTTTTTCGTGGGCGCCCACCCCGTCCGGCGTTTCCCGCGCGGGCGCCGCGGCCGGTTCCGGCCAGACCGGTGGCCGCCGCGGACGGGCGGCCCCGTGGAGGGGGTCTCCGGTGCGGTGGAGGGGCTGTGCACCGCCCGCCGCCGTCGGCCAGCCGCGTCGGAGGGCGCCGATGGGCCGGCGCCGTCCCCGGGGGGATGCCCCCGTGCCTCGCAGTCCTTCCCACGGTCGGCCTCCTGAAGCTCGCCGGCCCCTCGGCCCCGGGGGCCTTCGGCCCCGACCACCTGTTCCGCTCCCGGTGGACGCGGCTGCTGCTGTTGCTGCTTCCGCTCGGGAAGCTCCTGCGGTGCACTCCCTCCCGGGCCGCGTGTCCGTCTCCGCGGAGAAGGGCGTCGTCTCCTCCGCCTGCTCCGCCCTCCGGATCCTCCTGGGGGTCGGGGGCCTCGTCCCGGTGGGGGCGGTGGAGGAGCACGCGCTGCGGCAGCGCGGGACGGCGGCCACGTGCGTCATCCGCGGGATCGGTGTGCGGGTGGAGAAGAGGCACACCACCGATGCGGACGGCGACCGGGGACACCACCGTCACCCGCGACACGCACCGGGTGGGGTGGGGGACGGGGGGAGCCTGCTCGTCACCGGGCGCAGCCGGCACGGCGAGGCGGGCGGCTCCGTGGCGGCGGTCCACACCCCCGCCCGCCGGGGTCGCCCCGCGTTTCACCGACTCCCCCGCCGGAACGGTCGCATCGCCGTGGACCGGCCTCCCCCGCCGTCCTCGGCCCGGTGCTGTGGAGCCTGTCCCGCGTCCGGAAGGTCCTGCGGCCCCGGCGCCCCGCGCCCGCGGGGCGCCGGGGCTCTGGGCGGGGCGGGTGGGTCCCGCCCCGCCGTCCGGGTCCGGCGGGACTACAGCGGCACGCCGTCCCAGAGCCTGCGGGTGGCGGGGTGGGGATCGGTCACGACTGCCGACTCGGGGTGGTCGAAGCGCATGGTCGGGCGGGTCCGGGGGTTCCACTCGGCCCAGCCCGGGTCGCCGGAGGCGGCGAAGCGCACCCAGGCGGCGTGCACGGTCCGGGCCAGTTCCTCCGGCGGGTCCTCGCCGACCAGCGGAACGGCGCGGTCCAGGGTGCGGAAGACGAAGGGGATCTCCACGGCGTGGCAGGCGCCCAGGATCCCGTCGAGCTGCGGCGTGCGCCAGGCGAACTCGTAGCCGAAGGTGCGGCCGGACGCGTCGGCGCGGGACTCGGCGATGCGGTGGGCGGGGATGCGGAACACCTGGTCGGTGATGACCGCGGCGAGGATGTCACCGGGCTCCTCCCCGCGTCCCTCGGCGGTGTAGACCTTGGCGGCGTCGGCGTCCAGGCCCGACTTGGCCAGGTGCGCGGTGAGGTAGTCGCCGGTGATGAACGGCAGGATCCCGGTGGGGGCGAGGAACAGCCGGTATTCGTCGGAGGTGGTGCCGAACAGCAGGTCGACGTCGCCTCCGGCCCCCGCGGCGATCGCCTCGGCGGGCCGCTGCGGCAGCAGGCGGCCGTCGACCACGGGGGCGAAGGGCAGCAGCACGCTGCCGCCCGCGATCCGCTCACCCCACACCGCCGCGTCGGGGGAGCCCTGGACTTCCTGGGTGACCTGCTGCTGGACCTCCAGCAGCCGCTGGGTGGGCACCTCGGCCAGCGCCGCCGCGGTCGGGGCGACGCCCAGCCGTTCGGCGACCACCCGGGCGATGGTGGCGGCGTCCTCCGCGGCCACCGCCATGTTGCCCGCTCCCGACTGGGTGACGGCCCGGCGGAACAGGCCTCGGGCGCGGGGGGTCGCCATCAGGGTGCACACGCTCATGGCGCCCGCGGACTCCCCGAACACGGTGACGTTGGCGGGGTCGCCGCCGAAGCGGGCGATGTTGTCGCGCACCCACTCCAGTGCGGCGATCTGGTCGAGCAGGCCCCGGTTGGCGGGCGCGTCGGGCAGGTCCGCGAAGCCGATGACGCCCAGCCGGTAGTTGAAGCTGACCATGACCACGCCGTCGCGGGCGAAGGCCGCGCCGTCGTAGACGGGTTCGGAGCCGGAGCCGTTGGTGAACGCGCCGCCGTGGATCCACACCATCACCGGCAGGCCCGCCGCGCCGGGGTCGGGGGTCCACACGTTGAGGGTGAGGCAGTCCTCCCCCGGGATGTCCCGTTCGACGAGCAGGCGGTCGATGGCCTCGGGATAGGGCGGGCGGGGCGCGGTGGGGCCGAATTCGGCGGCGTCGCGCACTCCGCTCCAGGGTTCGGGCGGGCGGGGCGCCGCGAAGCGGTCCGCTCCCACCGGGGGCGCGGCGTAGGGGATTCCGCGGAAGACCGCGATCTCGTTCTCTTGGCGCCCTCTGACCTCACCCGACTCCGTTCTGATCACGATCTCCACGCATTTTCCCCTTTCTTTACCGACTAGTCGGTCTTTTCCTAGTGACGCGGGTTGTGTGGTGTCAAGGGGGCGCGCGAAGATTCCGCCTTCTTGCGACCGTTCTCCGATTTCGGGCCGCGTGACAGGCTACTGTCGGCGAAATCCCCACATCACTCCAGAAACCGCCGCCACCTGGCCGAATACCACTGTTCGGCCGCGACTGGCCGCGGCATCGACCGTTGGGCACCGCACCGTCCATGCGCGCCGACAGCGTCGCGCGCCTCGCCTCCGTCCATCAGACGCGTCGCCGCACTCCGGACAGCCGCGCGACGCTCTTCGTCCCCGCGGGCCGCCCGTCTCACCGGCTTCGGCCCCCGGAAAGCTCATTCCAACCCAGACCGGCGTAAGTGGGCGCCGACCCGCGGCGCCCCCGCCACGGAACGTGAAAAGAGGGGCTCATGCGAATCAGGCAGGCCAGCCGCCGCGGTGTCGGAGCGAACAACGAGGACCGGCTCGGCGCCGGAGCCGACTGGGCGTTCGTCCTGGACGGCGCCACCGCCCCGGCCGGAGTGGCCAGCGGCTGCATTCACGACGTGAGTTGGCTGGTGGACCGGCTGGCCGAAGCCCTGCGTGCCACGCTGAGCACGCCCATGCCGCTGGCCGACGCACTCGCCGTCGCCATCGAACGGGTCCGCTACGCGCACGGCGGCGCCTGCGACCTGGACAACCCCGACAGCCCCTCGGCGACGGTGGCCCTGGCCCGCCGCCGCGAGGACGGCTTCGACTACCTGGTCCTGGCCGACACGGCGGTGGTGTTCGCCCAGGAGGACGGGACGGTGCGGGCGGTCAGCGACGACCGGGTGGACCGGCTGCCGGGCGGACGCCCCTACAGCAGGCAGCTGGTACGGGAGTCACGCAACGCCCCCGGAGGGTTCTGGGTGGCCAGCACGGTTCCCGAGGCCGCCTACGAGGCGCTCACGGGGACCGTGCTGACCAGCGAGTTCGCGTTGATGTCGGACGGCTGCTCCCGGCTGGTGGACTACTACGGGCACAGCTGGCGGGAGGTCTGGGACCACCTGCGCGCCCACGGGCCGCACTCGCTGGTCGACTGGGTCCGCGCGGAGGAGGAGCGCCACGGCGTCGCGTTGGGCAAACTGCACGACGACGCCACCGTGCTGCACGCGGTGTTCGCCCCCGACCAGACCCGCAGCCTGGTCAGGGCTGTCCGCTGACCGCGGCGTCGCCCGCGGAGAAGAGCCGGGCCGGTCCGCGGTGGTGCGGACCGGCCCCGGCGGCCCTCCCGGATCCGCCGGCCCCGCTGCCTGCGGGGCCGGTCACGGATGCGGGGAGTGCGGTTGTCGCCTGGCTCCGGCCAGTGGCTCGGGGGTGTGGCTGGTCGTGTCCGCCACGGACGGCGGTCACGCTGTCGGGGGATGCTGCGCGCTGGGGCGCTCACGACGGCCCGCTCTTCTTCTCTCCTCGTCCCGACCGGTGACCGGGTTCGGGCGGTCAAGAGCGGTGTGGCTCCAAGAGGTGGTCCCCGTGGCCGGGGTCAGGCTGCGGCGAGTTCCATCGCCACCCGGAACGCCTGGGTGTCCGCGCGCCCCCGGTTGGCCAGTGCGGTGGCGAAGACGGGGGCGAAGGCGACGCACCACCGGAACAGCCGCTGGCTGGGCACGCCGATCCCGGCCGCCAGCACCACGCAGCGCTCCTTGATCTCGTCGAGCGACTCGGCCTTCCACACCGCCCAGTCGATCGCGTCGTAGGCGGGGTCGCCCAGGCAGCCGCGCGGGTCGATGGCGACCAGGCCCCGTTTGACCCCTCCGTCGAGGATGTTGCCCGGGTGGAGCTCCCCGTGGAGCGGAACCGCGTTGTCCCCCTCCCAGGCGAGGCTGCGGGCCAAGGCGTGGCCGTGGTGCATGAACGGGGCCGGGACGAGGTCGGCGGCGACCCCCTCGGTCCGCGCGCGTTCCCACAGGTCGAACAGGAAGTTGACGCGGC
Organism: Thermobifida alba; assembly: GCF_023208015.1. Classification (NCBI taxonomy): domain Bacteria; kingdom Bacillati; phylum Actinomycetota; class Actinomycetes; order Streptosporangiales; family Nocardiopsidaceae; genus Thermobifida; species Thermobifida alba. The sequence goes on from NZ_CP051627.1 coordinate 2,805,576, forward strand.
TGACGAGCGGGTGCAGCTCCCAGCGCTCCGAACCGCTGATCCCGACCGAGTGCAGGTCGTTGATGAGGGCGATGATCTGCTCCATCGGGGGGACCGTGCCGATCTCGGCGATGGTGAACCCCGGTTCGACGGCCTCCATCAGGATTCCGCCGCGTTTCGCGTCCACCTCGTAGACCTCCGGTACCCGGGTGGTGGACGCCCAGAAGGCCAGGACCCGCCCCTCGGCGTCGATGAGGGCGGGGTCGGGGCTCGCCTTGAGCACGGCCGCCGAGCCGTCGGCGCGGCGGCAGTGGAAGACCACCGACGTCTGGCCGTGCGGCCCCATTCCCTCGACGGTGCAGCCCCACTTCTCGGTGAGTTCTGAGACGAGGCCGGGAAGTCCGTCCAGCCAGTGAAGTGCTCCGGTGCCGAAACGCCGGACCAGACGGTCTCGCTGTTTGTCATCGACTGGTTTCGCTATGACGTCGTTCATGGGAACCACCCTAGGGAGATCGTGTTTCCTCTATCCGTGCTTCCCCTCTGCGCCCCCGTCACTCCTCTTTCCCCAGTGGTGTTCTGTGTCCACATCGTTCACAGTCGGCGCTCCGGCGGTTTCCGGCCGGCTCTGCGGAAGGGGAGAAAAGGCGTTCCCGGGCGCGGGGGCCGAATGTCCTCGACACTCGAAGAGAAGGTCCGGGGGGCGGTCCCGGCCGGGACCGCCCCCCGGACACCGTGCTGGACGGCGGAATTCCCGGGCCCCGACGCCGGCCGGTGCCCTGCGGCCGGCCGGGGCCCCGGGTCACGCCGCGAGCCGGGCGGTGGCGGCCCGGTGCTGGGCCAGCAGGGTCTCCACGACGACGGGCGAAGGGCCGAGCGGGGCGGCGACCGCGGTGGCGCCGATCTCGCGGAGCCCGTCGAGGTCCGCGCCGTCCACGAGCTGCCAGGTGGCCACGGCCACCCGGCTGTGCCCGTTGCGGCGCAGCCGGGCCACGGCGTCGGCGACGGAGGGCGCCCAGGCGTGCAGATAGCCGACCTGCACCGGGGTCTGGACGCGGCGGCTCAGCATGCGGGCCACGTCCATGACCTGTCGGCGTTCGCCGTTGCCGGGAAGCTCCACCCCTCCGTCCGCGGCGAGGACGACGCCGTCGCCGGGGCGCCAGCCGGCGGCGTGCAGCCGGGCGACGAGTTGGGCGACGATCGAGGGCACGGCTCCCAGCGGGGCGGTGGCGCAGGCGTCGAACCGGTCGCCGAGGTCGAGGCTGGCCAGGAGTTCGGTGCTGGCCGCGTCGCTGCCCGCGAGAAAGGCCGGGACCACCACGAGCGGTCCCGTGGTCGACTCCACCGCGGACCGCAGTTCCGCGCGCGTTCCGAAGGCCGCACACACCGGGGCCTCCCGGCGGTCGGCCACCGTCTCGGCCAGGGCGTGCAGGGCCTCTCTGCGCTGGGCGTCGCGTGTTCCGTCCGCCACGAGAACCATAGTCGGGACCTTCACCACTGCCTCCAAAAAAGACCCGGGGTAACCCTGCCCGTTATCCCGGAAGCCTAATGAGCACGGGTTTCACACGAATGAAGCCGTGTTACACGTGAGCTAACAGCGACCAATGGCGCTGCCCCGCCCGCACAAAGCCGGAACAAAGACCAGGTTGGTTGGCTCCGGGAAGCACGCTGGAGGATCACATCTGCGATGACCAGCGCCGGTAGCCACCCGCCAAAGAGGATAATCGAAGGAAATTTCCTTCTCCATGCCGCAACAATGTTGCGCTCATCACTCGTGATGTCGTTCCGCACAACGCAGGCGGTGCGGACCTGCGGGGGGTCGGGGAGGGCGGGTGCCGGTCAAAGGTCAGCCTTCCAGGAGATCCACCGGAGCGCTTCCGGCTCATTCCGGTAGCGCGGTGTTCAGGAAATACCCAGATTCGAACAGGGTTTAACATAATTTCCCACGCAGTCCCCGCAAAACCGCAGCACAGAATGGGAGAATTTGAAAAGATCCGGTGGCCGGACGGGTGAATTGCCGGCGGGCGGCTCCCCGGGGCGGCCCGTCCGGCGGATCGCCCCTGTCGCGCGCGGCCCCCGTCGGCCACAATGGGACGGAGGGCGAAGGAGGGGCGGGTGCACCACGGCGCCGACGAGGAACTGGTTCGCGCGGATCCCCGGCTTCCGGGCCTGGAGGCGCTGCTGTCCGGGGACGCCGCCCTGGAGCTGCTCGACTCCCTGCTGCCGGACGACACCGAACGGCCCCTCCGGGTCGAGGTGGCGCGCGGCCGCTACCGCCGGGGCGTCGCTCTGACCGCGACGCTGACCCTGCACTACGCGGACGGCCCGCGGCACGCCTTCGCCAGGGCGCTGCCTCCCGACGCCGCGGCCGACCACGCCCGGCGGTGGTCCCCGCCGCCGTCGGACGGGTCCGCCGCCCTGGCCGCCCTGACGGAGCCGAGGCTGCGCGGACCGCTGTACGCCCCCGACCTCGGCGTGCTGCTGGGACCGCCCGTGGACGACCGCGCGCTGCCCGCCGCCCGGCGCCTCGCGGCGGAGCCGCAGCGGTTCACCGGGACCTCCCCCTCCCGCGCGCACACCCTCTCCTACTCGGCGGGGCACCACTGGACCGGGCGGTTCGACGACGCGGCGGACGGGTCCGGCCTGGTGGTCCACGCCCGCTCCGGCGGGGTGAACGCGGCCTGCTACCTGGCGCCCGCCGTCGCCGGGCTGCCCGTTCCCGACCTGGTCAAGGTGAGCCGGTACGGACTCCTGGTGACCCGGTGGCTGCCCGGAGAGCCCCTCGACCGGCTCCTCGGACGCGACCGCTCCGCCGGGGAGGCGGCGCTCGCGGAGACGGGCCGTCTGCTGGCCCGGCTGCACTCGGTGCCGCCGCCCCGGGAGCTCCCCCGCCGCGATCCGGCGGCGGCGCTGGGGCGCGCCGCCGAGGAGGTGGCCGACCTCCTGCCCGACTTGGCCGTCCGGGCCGCGGCGGTGGCCCGGACGTGCGCGGACGCGCTGGCCTCCGCGGAGGCCCCGCAGGCCCTGGTCCACGGCTCCCTGCGCCCCGGGCGGGTGGTGGTGGGCGGGCGGGGGCCTGCCCTGGTCGGCCTGGAGGAGGCGCACACCGCCCACCCCGCGACCGATCTGGCCGGCTACGCCGCGGCCGGCAGCGGGCCGCGGCCGCCGGTCGGCGGCGCTCCGGCCGCCGTCCCCGGTCCGCTGCTCGACGGCTACCTGGCGGCACTCCCGAGCGCGGACGCCCGGCGGGTCCGCCGCGACCTCGGCGTGTGCACGGCCGCGGCGCTGCTGTGCCGGGCGACGGCCCCCTTCCGCCGCGGCGAGGACGACTGGGACGCCGGGGTCGCGGCGCTCCTCGCCGCCGCCGAGACCGCGCTGGCGGAGCAGTGACCCGAAGGAGGACGGCCGAGTCCGGGGCGCTTCGCCGCGCTTCGGTGTCCCCCGGCGCACTCCGGGTCGCCGCCTCCCTCCGATTCGCGGGTCTGGCAGCGCCGTCCGCTCCCCGCGCGTGCGACCATGGACCCGGTCGGCGCGGAAGTGCCGTGGACCACGGCCCGTCGCCGCCGGACCGGTGGCGACCGCCCGGGAAGCGGCGTCCGGCGTGCCGACACGGCGCGGCGGGCAACGGAGCCTCCGCCTTGTCCAAACGAATATCGGCCCCCAAACTGGGAAATGCGGGCCTTCGAAGACCGTCTGCGTCCCGGACGGCCGGACACGACGCCGCGACCCGTCCCGGAACAACTGGACTGGAGTAGTGACTGATGGCTGTCCACCCACTGGTGCGCACCGTGGCCGAGGCTTTCCTGCGGGCCGTCGACGACGAGCTTCCCGGTCTCGTGGAGGGCCTCTACCTCACCGGCTCCGTGGCCCTGGGCGACTTCCGCCCCCACACCAGCGACATCGACTTCGTGGTGGTCACCACCGAGCGGCTCACCGACGCCCAGCGGGCCGCGATCCGCCGGGTGCACTCCCGGATCCGCGGCCGCCTTCCCCGTCCCCACTTCAACGGCCTCTACGTCACCTGGGACGACCTCGCCACCGATCCGCAGCACTGCGGTCCGGTGGCCTCCGTGCTCGGCGGCCGGTTCCGGGGCAGGCCCAGCGCCGACGTCAACCCCGTCACCTGGCGGGTGCTGGCCGAGCGCGGGGTGACGATCCGCGGTCCGCTGCCGGTCGAGGTGGACATCTGGGACGAGCCCGGCACACTGCGGGCGTGGTCGCTGGGCAACCTGGAGGAGCACTGGCGGCGGTGGCGCGCCAAGGCGGGACGCCTGGTCACCCCGCGCGGCCTGGCGGTGCTGGGCTCCCTGGCTCCGTCCTGGAGCGTGCTCAGCGTCAGCCGCCTCCACTTCACCCTGCGCACCGGGGAGATCACCTCCAAGTCGGGGGCGGGCTTCTACGCCCTGCACGCCTTCCCCGAACGCTGGGAGCGCATCGTCAACGAGTGCCTGCGCATCCGCCGCGACTCGGCGCTGCCCTCGCTGTACCGCAACGCGCTGGAGCGGCGCCGTGCGGCGCTGGACTACATCGAGATGGTGCTGGACGACGCGCTGGCCCCCCGCCCGGCCTGAGGAGGTGCGGAGGCGGTCCCGGGACGGATCCCGCCTCCCGGGGCCGGGGCCGCGGGCGTCCGGAGCCGGGGGACCTCCCCCGCCGACGCTCTAGTCTTTGATCCATGACCAAGCGCGCCATCGTCCTGTTCGGCGACCCGGTACTGACCACGCCGACCACACCGATCACCACCTTCGACCGGCACACCGAGGCCCTGGTCCGCGATCTGCTGGACACCGTGGACGCCCCCGGCCGGGCCGGGGTCGCCGCCACCCAGATCGGGGTGGGCCTGCGCGCGTTCAGCTACAACGTCGAGGGCAGGATCGGCTACGTCATCAACCCCGAGATCGTGGAGCTGTCCGAGGAGACCCAGGACGACGGCAACGAGGGCTGCCTGTCCGTGCCCGGCCTGTGGTATCCGACCAGGCGTGCCCGGCGCGCCGTGGTCAAGGGGGTCGACCTGCGCAACGAGCCGGTCACCCTGGAGGGGACCGGTCTGATGGCGCGCTGCCTCCAGCATGAGACGGATCACCTCGACGGAGTGCTGTACCTGGACCGGCTGGACCGGGAGACCCGGCGCGCCGCCATGCGCGAGGTCCGCCGCTCCCCCTGGTTCCTGCGTTCCCAGGAGGCTCCGGCCCCCGCCACACCCCTTCCGTCGGCTTTCGGAGGAAAGTCCTAGTCTGTGACCTGTTTCAGTCAATAGCAGGAATCGACTAGGCATATCACGAGAAGATCTCATAAAGTCTGCTCAGCATCACGTGGCCCCTGGGAAACCCCCGCCCCGCTTCTCCACGGCCACAGGTCCCTCCCACGGAGCGAGTCAAGTGAGCAGACCCGTCGTTTCCCCCTCCTCTTCGGCCCGTCGCCGCGGCGCCGTCGTCCTCACCGCCGCCACGGCGCTTCTCCTCGTCCTCTCCCCCTCCGCCTACGCGGACCCCGACGACGAGCCGTCCCTGGAGGAGCTGAACGAGCGCGTCGAAGCCCTGGAAGAGGAGTACGACGCCGAACTCGTCCAGTACACCAGCGCCAAGGAGGAGGCCGAACAGGCTGCCGAGGAGCTCGACGAGATCCGGGAGAAGCTGGAGGCCGCACGCGAGGACGTGGCGGTGATCGCGGCCAGCCAGTACAAGAGCAGCGGCTTCGACCCCGTCATCGAGATCGTGGTGAGCAGCTCCCCCGAGCAGATGCTCTCCGACGCGGCCCTGATCGGCCAGGTCTCCCACATCAGCGGCGAGCGGGTGGCCGCCCTCACGGAGCTGCAGGAGGAGGCGGAGCAGGCCAAGGAGGAGGCCGACGCGAAGCTGGCCGAGGCCGAGGAACTGGTCGAGGACCTGGAGGCGCAGCGCGACGAGGTGCTGGCCAAGATCGAGGAGTACGAGGCCGAGCAGGTGCCCGCCACCACCGGCACCGGCAGCGTCCCCGACAGCGCGCGCGGCTGGGGCTTCGACGGCGCCACCCCGCGCATGGCGGCCATCCGCGACGAGATCATCAGCACCTTCGGCGCCCCCTACCCGGTCGGCTGCCTGCGTCCGGGCGATCCGGGAGAGCACGGTTCGGGGCGGGCCTGCGACTTCATGATGAGCGCGGGCGGTGCGATGCCCTCCGCCGCCAACCGGGACCTCGGCTGGCAGATCGCCGAGTACGCCAAGGCCAACGCCGACCGGCTCGGCGTCATGTACGTGATCTGGGAGCAGAAGATCTGGGACTCCCGGAACCCGGGCGCGGGGTGGAAGCCGATGTCGGACCGCGGCAGCATCACCCAGAACCACTACGACCACGTGCACATCTCGTCGTGGTGACCGCGCGGGTCCCGGACGCCTCAGCGCTCTCCGGGACCCGCCCGCCCCGCTACTCCCGGGGGCCGAGGTGGGGGGCGAGCCAGGCGGCGAGGCGGTCGACGAGTCCGGGCTGCTCGGCCACCGCCCGTTCGGCGTGGCCCATCCCCGGTTCGATCCACAGCTCCCTCACTCCCCGGGCCGCCTCGTGGATGCGCCGGGCGTGCTCGACGGGGAAGTAGGAGTCGGCGTCGCCGTGCACCACCAGCAGCCCGGCGGGCGCCACGGATCCCGCCAGCTCGGTGGGATCCAGCGGCACCGGGTCCCAGGGGCGGTCGAGAACCCGCACGTTGCGGGCCAGCCGCAGGAAGAGCCGCCCGGCGGGACGCTCCACCCCGAAGGTGAGCAGCCGCATGCGGGTGGTGCCCCGGTAGAACCAGCGGCTGGGTCCGCTGATCGAGACCACCGCGTCGACGCCGCCGAACATGCCGGCGTGGCGGACGGCCACGGCCGCTCCCATGGAGAATCCCACGGTCGCGATCCGGGTGTACCCCTGCTGCCTGAGGTGCTCCACGGCCGCCCGCAGGTCGAGGACCTCCTGGTCGCCGACGGTGGAGGCGCCCGTGGAGGCGTGGTGTCCGCGGAAGTCGAAGGTCAGCACGTCGCCCACGGCCAGCAGGTGTTCGGCGATCGCCGTGGTGTGCGGGCTGCGCCAGGTCCCGGTGAAGCCGTTGGCCAGCACCACGGCGCCGTCCCGGGGGCGGGTCCCGCGCAGCAGCATCGAGTCGAGTCGTACTCCGTCCGAGGTCTCCAGCCAGCGCCGGGTCCGGCGGGGGCGGTCCGCCTCCCGGTCGCGCACAGTGTCGGGCATGCCTCCCATCGTGCCGCAGCGGGGTTCCCGGCACGAGGGAGGGCAGCCCCACTTCTGCGCTCCGCCGCGTGCCGCGCCGCCCGCTCCACGAAAAAAGCAAAGATCACCCGTTTCCCGGCACAGCGGTCTTGTTATATCCGACCACACGGGTGACGGTAGAGGTGTCCCGCGTCACATGGGGGAGGGCGCGGCGACGTCACCTCGGGGGGAGTGGTGATGATGGCGGACAAGTCGGGTTCCGCGACCGCCCGCAGGGCACCCGCGGCCGACCGGCCCCACGACATCCGCAACGTGGCCCTGGTCGGCCATTCCGGAGCCGGGAAGACGACCCTGGTCGAGTCGCTGCTGGCCGCCTCCGGCACAATCAACCGGGCCGGGCGGGTCGAGGACGGCACCACCGTCAGCGACTACGACGAGTCCGAGGTCCGCCAGCAGCGTTCGGTGAACCTCGCCGTGGCACCGCTGTGGGTGGACGGCGTCAAGGTCAACCTGGTGGACACGCCGGGGTACGTGGACTTCGTGGGGGAGCTGCGCGCGGGGCTGCGCGCCGCCGACGCCGTGCTGTTCGTGGTCTCGGCCGTCGACGGGGTCGACGAGCCCACGCGGATGCTGTGGGAGGAGTGCGCCGCGCTGGATCTGCCGCGGGCCGTCGCCGTCACCAAGATCGACCACCACCGCGCCGACTTCTTCGAGGCGGTCGCCCAGTGCCAGGCGGAGTTCGGCGAGGGGGTCCTGCCCGCCTACGTCCCGGTGTTCCAGGGCGGAGACGAGTCGCGCACGGTCCACGGCCTGCTCGGCCTGCTGTCCCAGCGCTACCACGACTACTCCGGCGGCGTCCCGATGGAGGCCGAGCCCACGCCGGAACTGCTCGCCGAGACCGGACCGATGCGTACCGCGCTGCTGGAGGGGGTGATCCAGGAGAGCGAGGACGAGACGCTCATGGACCGGTACATGGCCGGCGAGCCGCTGGACCGCACGATGCTCGTCGCCGACCTGGAGGCGGCCGTGGCGCGCGGCGGCCTCCACCCGGTGCTGGCGGTGTCCGCGCTGAGCGGGGTGGGCGTCCCGGAACTGCTGCGGGAGCTGCCGCTGGCCTGCCCGAGTCCGGTGGAGCGGCCGCTGCCGCCGGTGACCACCCCGTCCGGGGTCCCGGTCGACGGCCTGTCCTGCGATCCCGACGGGCCGCTGCTGGCCCAGGTGGTCAAGACGGTCGGCGACCCGTACGTGGGCCGGGTGAGTCTGGTGCGGGTGTTCTCCGGGACGCTGCGTCCCGACCAGACGGTGCACGTGTGCGGGAAGGGGTTGGCCGACCGCGGGCGCGCCGACCACGAGAGCGACGAGCGGATCGGTCCGCTGGCTGTTCCGCTGGGCCGCCAGACCCAGCCGGTGGGGCGGGCCGTCGCCGGTGACCTCTGCGCGATCGCGAAGCTGACCGGGGCGGAGACCGGCGACACCCTCTCCGGGCCGGACCGGCCGCTGCGGGTTCCGCCGTGGTCCTTCCCCGAGCCGCTGCTGCCCACCGCGGTGCGCGCCGAGCACACCGCCGACGAGGACCGGCTCTCCCAGGCGGTGTCCCGGCTGACCGCGGAGGACCCCGCGCTGCGCGTCGAGGTCAACTCCGAGACCCACCAGATGGTGCTGTGGTGTCTGGGCGAGGCCCACCTGGCGCTGGTGCTGGACCGGCTCGCCCACCGCTACGGGGTGGCGGTGCGCACCGAGGAGGTCGTCGTCCCGCTGCGGGAGACCTTCGCCGTTCCCGCCCAGGGCCTGGGCCGCAACGTCAAGCAGAGCGGCGGGCACGGCGAGTACGGCATCTGCCGGATCAGGGTGGAGCCGCTGCCGTCCGGTTCGGGGCTGGAGTTCGTGGACGAGACCGTGGGCGGCGTGGTGCCGCGCCAGTTCGTCCCCTCGGTCGAGAAGGGGGTGCGCGCCCAGATGGAGCAGGGGGTGCACCCCGGGTATCCGATGGTGGACCTGCGGGTGACGCTGTACGACGGCAAGGCGCACTCGGTGGACTCCTCCGACATGGCCTTCCAGAAGGCGGGCAGGCTCGCGCTGCGGGACGCGGCGGAGCACGCCCGGTTGGCGGTGCTGGAGCCCGTGGACCTGGTCGCGGTGCTGGTGCCCGAGGAGTACCTGGGCACGGTGATGAGCGACCTGTCGGCCCGCCGCGGCCGGGTCGTGGGCAGCGATCCGGCGCCGGGGGGACGGGTGCTGGTCAAGGCGGAGGTTCCGCAGTTGGAGATCGTCCGTTACGCCGTGGAACTGCGGTCGCTGTCGCACGGGACCGGCACGTTCAGCCGGAGGTACCTGCGGCACGAGCCGCTGCCGCCGCAGCTGGCGAAGGAGTACGCGAACGCCGCGTCGTGACCGGGGCGCGTTCGCGGCGGCCCCGGCCCGGGGCGGCGGTCGTCGTTCAGAAGACCCGGCCGGGCCGGTCGCGGTCCCGCAGTGCGGCGAACCGCCAGGTGTTGACCGGGTGGGTGGACAGCACGTTCACCAGCATCACGAAGAAGCCCTGGTCGGTGCGGGCCCGGTCGGCGATCTCGGTGAAGTCCACCTTGTCGTACAGGTACTTGCCCGCGGCCAGGACGCACAGGCCGTGGACTCCCTCGGGGCAGAAGCGGTAGGCGTGGTTGTCCGCGGTGTACTCCTGGGCCCGGCTGAGGGAGCTGCCGAGCCCGGGGATGAGATGGGCGATGGAGACGCCGAACTGCCGCCAGAACGAGGCGTGCCCGGCGGCGATGTGGCCCACCTCGTGTCCGATGACGAACCGGAGCGCGTCGGGGTCGCCGTTGCGGACGCCGATCTCGAACAGGTCGCTGGTGATCGCGACGTAGCGGCGGAGGCCGTGCCCGGAGGCAAACGCGTTGACCTGTCCGTGGCCCGGGACCAGGTAGGCGTCGGGAGGCCGCGGCATCCCGAAGGCGCGGGCGGCGTCGACCACCATCCGGTACGCCTCGGGGAACTGGTGTTCGGTGATGCGTACGCCGTTGACCCGCTGGCGCGCGTACAGCTGGCCGCGGACGAAGAACACCAGTGCCGGGACGAGAAGGACCAGCAGCGGTTGGGTGCTGTGCTCGGAGATCGCCCGGTCGAGCGTGCCGACCACGGTGAGCCCGGTGACGGACACGCAGATCCACAGCAGGCGGTTCTCCTGTGGATGGCGCAGTGACCGGTTCCGCCGCCGGTTCTCCCGGCCCCAGAGTGTCATGCGGCCATTCTGTCCGTTCTCCGGGGCGGCCCGCGGCGGTCGGCCGGTGCTCCGGTGGCCCGTCCGCCGGCGTCGGCGGACGGGCGTCACCGGTCAGTAGCGGTGCGGTGGTTCGTCGGGGTGGGCGTCCGGGGGCGGCGGGGCGTCGACCGGCGCCCCCGAGGGGGGAGGTGCGGAGAACGCGGGCCCGGAGGGCGGCCGGAAGGAGGGGGAGGGGCCGGTCAGGGTCCCCTGGGTCGGGCCCCGCGGGGGCGGCGGGGGGTCGTTCAGCAGTTCGGCCATGTCGGCGTGGACGGTGGACTCGTCCTCGTCGTCGGCGAGCAGCGCCGCCATGTCCGTGTTCTGCGTCGACTCACCCTCGTCGTCATCGGCCAGCAACGCAGCCATATCCGTGTTCTGCGTCGACTCACCCTCGTCATCGTCGGCCAGCAACGCAGCCATATCCGTGTTCTGCGTCGACTCACCCTCGTCATCGTCGGCCAGCAACGCAGCCATATCCGTGTTCTGCGTCGACTCACCCTCGTCGTCATCGGCCAGCAACGCAGCCATGTCCGCGTTCTGCGTCGAGTCGGCGTCGTCGGGGTTGCCGGGGCGTCCGCTTCTCGCCAGGCCGGACGTCGCCCGTCCCGGTCCAGAGGTGCGTCCCAGGTAGGTCAGGGCGCCGATGGTGAGCGCGGCGAGGCCGGCGCGCAGCGTGGCCTCGCGGTCGGGGGCGAAGTGGGAGGAGTGGGAGCCGGGCACCGAGGCGAGCTTGTCGAAGGGGGTGGCACCGGGAGCGGCGGCCCACACGTCGTGGGGGGTGGAGCCGAGGAGCCACATGACGTACGGCACCGGCTCCTCCGTGTCGGGCAGTCCGAAGGAGCCGAAGTCCTCCCCGAGGGTGAAGGGCTCGGGCAGGTCGATCACGTAGGGGTCGCCGAAGTAGGCGCGGTGCGCGGCGGCCAGCGCACGGGTCTGCTGCGCGTCGTTGCGGGTCAGTCCGGCTCCCCGCACCACGGTGACCTCGGGTTCGCGGGGCGCCGCCGAGGCCGCGGCCTCGGCTTTGACCACGCGCTCGATGGCGGCGTGCAGCCGGTCGGCCACCCGTTCGTTGAGGCAGCGCGTGTTGATCTCCAGGTAGGCCTCGTCCGGCACGAGGTCCGACTTGGTTCCGGCGCGCAGCACCCCCACGGTGAGCACCGCCATCTCGCTGGGGTTGACCTCGCGTGCGACGACGGTCTGCAGGCGGGTGACGATGGAGGCCGCGATGACCACCGGGTCGACGCCGGTCTGCGGCTGGAACCCGCCGTGGCCGGGGCTGCCGAAGACACGCACCCGCACGGTGCTGGACATGCCCAGGAGGACTCCGGCACGGTGCGCGATCATGCCCGCGGGCTGCGGGCCGACCCGCTGGGCGAGGGCGATGTCGGGGCGTCCGAACCGTTCGTAGAGCCCGTCGGCGAGCATGGACTCGGCGCCGTCGAGGGTCTCCTGGCCGGGCTGGGCGACGACCATCAGGGTGCCGCTCCAGTGGTCGCGGGAGCTGGCCAGCAGGTCCGCCGCGCCGACCAGGCAGGCGGTGTGCGCGTCGTGGCCGCAGGCGTGCATGATCGGCACCTCCTGGCCGTCGGGCAGGGTGCCGCGCGCCGTGCTGGCGTAGGGCAGTCCGGTCCGCTCCTCCAGGGGCAGGGCGTCCATGTCGCAGCGGAGCAGCACGGTGGGTCCCTCCCCGTTGCGGAGGACACCGACGACGCCGGTGCCGCCCACTCCCGTGGCGACCTCGTAGCCCGCACGGGACAGCCATTCGGCCACGGCCCGGGAGGTGCGGTGCTCCTGGTGCGACAACTCCGGGTTCCGGTGCAGGTCGACGTAGAACCCCTCGACGAGAGGGAAGATCTCGTCGACGAGTCGCATGACCTCGCTGCCGTGTTCTGCGACACGTCGTGGATCGACCGCCTGCGGCACTGCTGCCACCGCCTTCGTGACTTCGGTTCGATGGTTACGGACCGTGCTGGGGCCCCGCCGGAATCCACGCGACCCGCAACGATTGTCGCGACCCGCGACGGGAATCTCAACACGTCCTGTGCCGCCCGGGGACGCTCCGGCTCCCCTGCCCGACCGGCGGGACCCGGGCCCGTCCGGCCCGCGAAAGCGCGGTGTGCCGTCCCACTCACACGTATTCCTGTGGATTTTCCCAGTATTCTCTTATGCTTCTGTCAGAAGTTTCCCGGTGTCACCGGCTAGAGAGACGGCGCGCCGCTTCGTCGTCCGCCGCCCGGCTGCCCGGTACCCCGACCCCGCACGGTGTTTCGGAGACCTCTTGACTTCTGTGACCAACCGCCGGAGGGACACGGCGTCCGCGTCGGCCTCCCGGCACCGCGACTCCCGTCTGGACAATGCGAAGTTCCTGCTCATCGCCCTGGTGGTGATCGGCCACGCGATCGAACCCATCCGGGGGACCCCCGTGGTCGACGCGGTCTACATGTGGATCTACTCGTTCCACATGCCGGCCTTCATCCTCATCAGCGGCTATCTGTCCAAGTCGTTCGACGCGTCGCCGCGGCGCGTGGAGAAGCTGGTCCTCGGAGTCGCCGTCCCCTACCTGATCTTCTGGGGGCTGCACGTGCTGCTGGCCGTCCTGCTGGACCGGGGCGTTCCGGCCAGTCCGCTGGAGCCGGCGTGGACCCTGTGGTTCCTGGTGGCCCTGTTCGTCTGGCGGCTGAGCGTCCCGGTGTGGCAGCGGCTGCGCTGGCCGCTGGCCACGGCGGTGGGCGTCTCGCTGGCCACCGCCTTCGTGGAGCTGGAGAACGTCCTCGGCCTGGGACGGCTGCTGAGCCTGCTGCCGTTCTTCGTGCTCGGCCTGCTGCTGCGGCCCGAGCACCTCGACGTGCTGCGCCGCGGGTGGGTGCGTGCCCTGGCCGTGCTGACCGTCGCCGCCTCCGCGGTCGTCGCCGTGCCCGCGGCGCGGTACCTGGAGTTCGAGTGGTTCTTCTGGCGGTCCAGTCTGGTCGACCGCGACATCGACCCGCTCGGGGCGGGTCTGCTGCTGCGGCTCGGGTGCATGCTGGCGGCCCTGTCGCTGACCGCGGCCCTGCTCGCGCTGGTGCCCCGGGGCTCCGGCGCCGTCACCCGGCTGGGCGCCTACACGCTCTACGTCTACCTCGGGCACTCGCTGCTGCTGCGCGTCGCCGAGCACCTCGGCTGGTACGACCTGGCCGACGGGGTGCTCGGGCTGGCCGTCAACACCGCCCTGGGGCTGGCCCTGGTCTTCTTCCTGTGCCTGCCGTGGGTCCGGGCGGTGCTGCGTCCGCTGGTCGAACCGGACGCGTCCTGGGTGCTGCGGTCCGCGCGGCCGGGGGAGGCGCGCTCCGGCGCACAGCGCGCCGGCTCCTGAGCCCCGGGGGACCGTCGTCGGCTTCCCCGGGCCGCGGGCTCCGGCGGTCAGTCGACGGCGGTCAGCTCCCGCATCCTCGCCTCGAAGGCCCGGGTGTCCAGCCACAGCTTGACCACCAGGACGGTCTCGAAGAGCATCAGCGCGACGCTGGCGAAGACCGCGACCGGGACGATGAGGCTGGGCCAGGGGGTGAACAGCGAGACGACCGCGGTGAGCGGCGCCAGCACGCAGACGAACATCTCGAACTCGATCCCGCTGAACAGGTGCGGGCGGACCCGGTGGCGCAGCAGCGCGTCCCGCACCCTCTGGTAGCCGCGGAACCTGGTGAACACGCTCTCCACGGAGACCGCGGCAGCCACCTCTCCGCTGTCCCGCTGTTCGGGCTGCACCGCCTCCTCGGTCTCGGTGCTCTCCGGGTCCTCCACGACCGGTTCGCTCCGCCGCCCCAGCAGCGCCTCGCCCAGCTGCCGCCGCATGCTGCGCCGGGTCTTGGCCATCTGCGGGCCGTTGAGGTAGCGCAGCAGGTCGAAGAAGGTGAGCAGCGGCGCCAGCAGCAGGTAGCCGATCTCGCCGGTGTACACCCACTGGCCCAGGAGCAGGGCCATCATGCAGGCGAAGAAGCGGATGCGGTCGAAGACGAAGTCGACCCAGGCCCCGAACACCGAGCCGGTGCCCTTGAGCCGCGCGATCTTGCCGTCCATGCAGTCGAGCACGAAGCTGAGGTGGAACAGCAGTGCCCCGGCCACCAGCCACGGCCAGCTCCCCTGGGTGAAGCAGGCCGCCGAGGCCAGGCCGAGCACCCCCGCTCCGAGGGTGAGCTGGTTGGGGGTGATCGAGGTGTGGTTGGCGGTCCAGACGACCAGCCGTCCGGCGAGCGGGTCCACCAGGAACACCGTCCACCAGGCGTCGCGCTTCTTGTAGGTGCGCTCCCGGACTTCGGCGAGCGTGAAGGCTGTCATGGTCTCGTGCTGCTCCTGTGCGGGGTCGGTCCTCTGCACCGCGGGGAACGCCTCCGCCGCGGCGGCCACGGGGACACAAACCTCCCCGAGAGGAAGGGTGAAACGGGAGAGCCGGCGGTCACCGCACTGCCCGGGGCGGCGGTTGGCGAACCATAATCAGAGCAGAAAGGCGTGGCGTGGGGGACCGGGTCGCGTCTTTCGCCGAGACCGCCCTACATCGAAACCGAGGTGGACGTGCGCTTTCTCAACGACCAGGTGCCCACCCACGACCTGACCTACGGCGACGTGTTCATGGTTCCCCAACGTTCATCTGTTGGTTCCCGGATGAACGTTGACCTGGCATCGCATGATGGTACAGGTACCACGATCCCCATCGTAGTGGCGAACATGACGGCGGTCGCCGGCCGCCGGATGGCCGAGACCGTGGCGCGGCGCGGCGGCCTGGTGGTCCTCCCCCAGGACATCCCCACCGACGTGGTGGCGGACGTGGTCCGGTGGACGAAGACCCGCGACCTGGTGCACGACACGCCCATCACCCTCGGCCCCGCCGAGACCGTCGGCCACGCCCTGAACCTGCTGCCCAAGCGGGCGCACAACGCCGTCATCGTGGTCGACGACCGGCGCCGCCCCCTCGGCGTGGTCACCGAGGCCGACTGCGCCGGGGTGGACCGCTTCACCCAGCTGCACGAGGTCATGTCGACCGAACTGCTCACCGTCGCCGCGGGGACCGACCCCCGGGAGGCGTTCGCCATCCTGCACGACTCCCGGCACCGCCTGGCGCCCGTGGTGGACGGCTCCGGAGCCCTGGTGGGGGTGCTGACCCGCACCGGCGCGCTGCGCGCCACCCTCTACCAGCCCGCGGTGGACGCCGCGGGACGGCTGCGGGTGGCCGCCGCCGTCGGCATCAACGGCGACGTCGCGGCCCGGGCGGAGCGGCTGCTGGAGGCGGGGGTGGATACCCTGGTGGTCGACACCGCGCACGGCCACCAGGAGAAGATGCTGGACGTGCTGCGCCGGGTGCGCGCCCTGGGGCCGCGGGTGCCGGTCGTGGCGGGCAACGTGGTCACCGCCGCAGGGGTGCGCGACCTCGTCGCGGCGGGCGCCGACATCGTCAAGGTGGGGGTGGGCCCGGGGGCGATGTGCACCACCCGCATGATGACGGGGGTGGGCCGCCCCCAGTTCTCCGCCGTGCTGGAGTGCGCCGCCGCGGCGCGCGGACTCGGCCGGTCGGTCTGGGCCGACGGCGGGATCCGGCACCCGCGCGACGTGGCGCTGGCGCTGGCGGCCGGGGCGAGCAACGTGATGATCGGCTCCTGGTTCGCCGGGACCTACGAGTCCCCGGGGGACGTGCTGCGGGATGCCGAGGGCCGGCTCTACAAGGAGAGTTTCGGCATGGCCTCGGCCCGGGCGGTGCGGTTGCGCACCGCCGACGACTCGCCGTTCGAACGGGCGCGCAAGGCCCTGTTCGAGGAGGGCATCTCCTCGGGCCGGATGTACCTGGACCCGGAGCGTCCCGGGGTGGAGGACCTGATCGACATGATCGTGGCGGGGGTGCGCAGCGCCATGACCTACGCCGGCGCCGCGACCCTGGAGGAGTTCCACGAGCGCGCGGTGGTCGGCGTGCAGAGCGCCGCCGGGTACAACGAGGGCAAGCCGGTGCCGGGCGGCTGGTGACCGGCGGTGACGCGGCGCGCCTTCCGGGGCGCCTCGGGGGCGCGCCACGTCACCACCAACAATCCGACAAACTGCACTTTCATCACAATCGTTACGTTTTTCCCAAGGTGCAACCGGTTCCGCCTACCCTCCCTCTAAGGCATCAGGGAGTCAGGACCGAGAGCGGTATCAAGGGACGGGATCTCATTGGTCTACCAGGCACCACCGGCACCTCCGAAGCGGCAGCGTCGGCTTCTGCCCCTCCTCATCGTCGCGGTCGTCGCGGTCGTCGTCATCGCCCTGGTCCGGTGGGTGTCCACCGGCGCGAACCTGCCCTCGCTGGCCCTGTTCGGCTGCTCCGACGACGCCGTCACCCTGACGGTGGCCGCCTCCCCCGAGAAGGCCGGGGTGATGCGGCAGCTCGCCGAGGACTACAGCGGCACCCGGATCGACGAGGGCTGCGTGGAGGTCTCGGTCGTCGAGCAGTCCTCCGGCGAGACCCTGGAGGCGCTGGACTCCGGCGAGTGGGACGAGCAGCGGTACGGTCCGCGGCCCGACGTGTGGTCGCCGGCCAGTTCCGGGTGGGTGCAGATCGCCCGGCAGCGCACGGCCGAGCAGGACCGCGCGTCGCTGATCCCGGACCAGACCCCCTCCATCGCCAACTCCCCCCTGGTCATCGCCATGCCGCGGCCGATGGCCGAGGCCCTCGGCTGGCCCGAGGAGGACCTGGGCTGGGCGGACCTGCACGACCTCGCCGACAGCGCGGACGGCTGGGGCTCCGTCGGCCACCCCGAGTGGGGCGAGTTCCGCATGGGCAAGACCAACCCCAACTACTCCACGTCCGGGCTCAACGCCACCATCGGCACCTACTTCGCGGGCACCGGGCTGGCCTCCGACCTGACCGTCGAGGACATCAACTCCAGCCGGACCCGCGCCTTCGTCAGCGCCGTGGAGCGCTCCATCGTGCACTACGGCGACATCACCATGACGTTCCTGGCCAACCTGCAGCGCGCCGACGCCGAGGGGCAGGGGCTCACCTACGTCTCCGCGGTGGCGGTGGAGGAGATGTCGGTGGTGCACTACAACCAGGGCAACCCCACCGGCGACCCGGAGAGCGCGGAGGGGGCCGAACTGCCGAACGTGCCGCTCGTCGCGGTCTACCCCGAGGAGGGGACCCTCATGTCGGACCACCCCTACGTGGTCCTGGACTGGGCCGACGAGCCCCGCCGCGCCGCCGCCGCGGACTTCCTGGAGTACCTGCTCGGCGACGAGGCCCAGCAGCTGTTCCTGGACAACGCGTTCCGCGGCCACGACGGGGCCACGGGAGAGCTGCTGCGCGAGGACAACGGAGTGCTCCCCGCGAAGCCCGCCGAGCTTCCGCTGCCGTCGGCGACCGTGCTCGACGCGATGCTGGAGAACTGGGCGGAGCTGCGCAAACCCGCCAACGTGCTGCTGGTCATCGACACCTCCGGGTCGATGCAGGAGGCCGTCCCCGGCACCGGGACCACCCGGTTGGAACTGGCCAAGGACGCCGCCATCACCTCGATCGACGAGTTCTCCGACAGCGACCACGTGGGCCTGTGGATGTTCAGCACCGACCTGGAGGCCAACGGGCAGGACTGGCGGGAGCTGGTCCCCCTCGGTCCGCTCGGCGAGCCCGCCGACGGCGGTTCCCGGCGGGACCAGATCGTCGAACGCATCGCGAACCTGCCGCCGGGCGGCGGGACCGGACTGCACGACACCGTGCTGGCCGCGCACACCCTGGTCGCGGAGAACAGCCGGTCCGACGCCATCAACGCGGTGGTGTTCCTCACCGACGGCAGGAACGAGGACCTCAACGGCATCGGCCTGGAGGAACTGCTCGACCGGATCACCCCGGAGTCCGGACAGCAGGGGGTGCGGGTCTTCACCATCAGCTACGGCGAGGAGGCCGACCTCGACACGATGACGCGGATCGCCGAGGCCACCGACGCGGCGGCCTACGACTCCTCCGACCCGGAGAGCATCGGCGAGGTGTTCGAGGCCGTCATCTCCAACTTCTGACGGCCGAGGAGCGGAGGAGGGGAGGAAGCGGTGCACCTGCGGAGGTTCGCCAACCCGTGGTGGCTGCTGTGCGGCGCCGTCGCGGGCGGACTGGCCTGGGCGGTGACGCTGCCCGTCTGGGCGGCGGCGGTGATCGGCGTGATCATCTGGCTGACCGCGGTCCTGGTGTTCGGCTTCCTGTTCCCCTCCCCCGCCCCCGCACCGGAACCGCCCGCCTCCCCCGCGGCGGCGGACCCCGACGCCGAGTGCGCCCGCCGCGCGCACGCGGCCGCGGCCTCCTTCGCGGAACTGGCCGCCCCGCTGGCGGACGGCCCGCTGGGCGAACGGGTCCGCCAGATGGTCTGGCGGACCGCCGAGATCGCCGCCTCCATCGACCACCTCGCCCGCCGCGCGCACGCACTGGCCGCCCTGGCGCACGCGCCGACCCCCGACCCGTACTCCCGGGACCGCGCACGGTACGTCGAGGGCCGCCACGCCGAGGTCCGCCGCCGCATGCACGCGGCGACCGGCGACCTGGAGGCCGCGGTCCCGCGCCTCCTCCAGGCCGCGCCGTCGCCCGCCGCACCCGACGCGGCGGCCCTGGAACGACTCGCCGCGGACCTGGAGAACATCGGCTACGGCGTGGACATCGGCGAAGGCATCGTCGACGAGATCCTGGGTCCGGAGCCTCCCCCTGCCCCGGGAGCCCCTCCGCGCTGACGGACCCCGAACCACCGGCCCCCGACCCTTCCGGAACGACTCATGGAGTTGTACTATCCCCTCCTCCCGATCGGGATCGGCCTGCTGTCCCTGACGTGGCTGGTGCGCGACGTCGTCGCCGCGTGGCTGCTGAGCCGCCGGGGCGAACGGGCCGAGGGCAGGATCGTCGGCTACGCGGAGACCAGCAGCACCGCCAGGATGGTCGTGCGGTTCCGCACCGAGGAGGGCGAGGAGGTGCTCGCCCTCCACGACAACTCCTCCTGGTCGGCCGCCCGGTACGGCGACCCGGTCACCGTCTGCTACGACCCGGACGAACCGCAGCGCGCCCGCATCGTCGCCGCACCGTGGCTGACCCTGTGGTCGCGCGTGCTCTTCCTGGGGCTGGCGTCGGGCATTCTCCTCATCGGCTGCCTGCTGGGGTTCTTCGCCTGGAGCTGACCGGAGATGCGCTCTGACCAGCGCCGCGACCACGGATTTGTCTCTTCTACCGCTTACGCCACACTTCAGATCGGTCTGAAATGATCTGCGTGGCGTTGGACACGGTACGATCCTTGCTGGTTTCCTTACCCTTTGACCGCTTACGTGCTTCAGCACACCCCGTCGCCCCCATTCTCGCACGGGGGGCAGACCCGGCTCCGGCCGTCATTGTCGTCACAGTGTCCGTCGGACCCTCCCCGCGTGTGCTCGGCGACCCCCCGGTCCTCTAGGAGAGCAGTGCAGGCAGCCAAGAAAAAGCGGAATCCGTCGATCAGGACCCGCCTCCGCAGAATCGTCCTCGCCCCGACGGCGGCGCTGATCGTCCTCTGGTTGATCGGCACCGTCTACCTGTCCTACGACGCGGTCATCCGGTACTCCTACGCCAACTCCACCGAGCGCCTGTTGCTCCCCTCCGCCCTGGCGCTGACCGCGGTCATGGACGAGCGTTCGGCGACCGCGGCCTACCTGGACCGCCCCCAGGAGACCCGGGAGACCCTCGCCGCCGTCCGCGCCGACGTCGACCAGCGCATGAGCGCCATCCTCGGCGACTTCCGCGAACTGTCCCCGCTCGCCCCCGAGCGGGTCCAGAAGCGCATCGCCCACCTGGACGAGCAGTTCGCCACGGTCGCCGACGCCCGCGCCCGGGTGGACAACGGGCAGTGGGACCACGAGGAGGTCGAGGAGTACTACAACGGGCTGGTCATGGCCGGGGCCGACCTGTTCGACGAGCAGTCCCGCACCGTTCCCGCCGCGGACCTCGTCGGCCCGTCGATCAGCGCCACCTACATGTTCCGTGTCGTGGACCTGCTCGCCCAGGCCGACGCGAAACTGTCCCACGGCTTCGCCACCGACGAGTTCTCCATGGACGACCAGCACGCCTTCGTCGACCGGATCGGCGCCTACCGGGGCATGCTCGACGCGGTCGACGACTACCTCGGCCCCGAGCAGAAGAACATGCTGGACTCGCTGCGGGGCAACGAGGAGTACCTCCGGATGGAGGAGCTCATCCACGAGATCGCCGACCGGATGATCGACACCGCGTTCGACCCCTACACCGGCCAGGAGGTGGAGGACCTGAGCATGCCGGTGGACGAGGAGGAGTGGCGGGCCGCGTACCTGCCGGTCAAGGACTCCCTCACCGAGATCGGCGCCAGCCAGGCGACCCTGGCCGCGGATCTGCAGGCGGACGCCGCCAACTGGTCCATCCTGACCGCGGTCCTGGGCTCGCTCAGCGTGGCCGGGGTCACCGTGCTGGTCCTGCTGTTCTCGACCCGCTCGTCTCAGCAGCTGGTCGACCGGCTGCTGCGGCTGCGCGACCAGACCCAGGAACTGGCCGACAAGCGCCTGCCCGACCTGGTGGAGCGGCTGAAGAGCAACGAACCGGTCGACGTCGCGGCCGAGGTCCTGCCGCTGAGCGACGCCGACGACGAGATCGGCCAGGTGAGCCGCTCCTTCAACGCCGCGCAGCGCACCGCGGTGGAGGCCGCGGTGCAGCAGGCGCAGCTGCGCCAGGGCATCAACCGGGTGTTCCTCAACATCGCGCACCGCAGCCAGACCCTGGTCCACCGCCAGCTGCGGCTGCTGGACAAACTGGAGCGCGAGCAGGAGGACCCCGACCAGCTGACCGACCTGTTCAAGCTGGACCACCTCGCCACCCGCGCCCGCCGCAACGCCGAGAACCTGCTCATCCTGGGCGGCCAGAACCCCGGCCGCACCTGGCACCACCCGCTGCCGCTGATCGACGTGCTGCGCGGCGCCATCTCGGAGTCCGGTGACTACTCCCGGGTCAAGCGGCAGCGGATCGCCCCCGTCTCGGTGCAGGGCGGCGCGGTCGCCGACGTCATCCACCTCATCGCCGAGCTGGTCGACAACGCGACCACGTTCTCCCCGCCGCACACCAGGGTCCACCTGCGCGGCGACCGGGTGCCCAACGGGGTGACGATCGAGATCGAGGACCGCGGCCTGGGCATGAAGGAGGACGAGCTCGACGCGGCCAACGAGATGCTGGCCAACCCGCCCGAGTTCGACGTCATGCGGTTGAACGAGAAGACGAGGCTGGGGCTGTTCGTGGTCTCGCACCTGGCGCGCCGCCACAACATCAAGGTGCAGCTGCGCACCTCGCCCTACGGCGGCGTGCTGGCCATCGTGCTGCTGCCCCCGGCCCTGATCGTCGATCCGCCGACCACCCCGGCCGCGCTCGGCACGGTCGACTCCGGCGACGAGGAGCCGGAGGACCGCCCCCTTCCCCCGCGCGACGTGCACGCCCCGGCCGAGAGCGCCGAGTCCGAGGACTCCTCGCCGCCCAGCGGCCCCCAGCCGGTGCTCTCCCGCCCCAACGGCGACATGCTCATCGAGCCGCCCGCCTCCGCCGAACCGCCCGCTCCGCCGACGACCGGGCTGCCGCGGCGGGTCCCCGGGGTGAGCACGTTCCCCCAACTCTCCGACGGCGGCACGGCCAACGGCTCCTCCCGCCCCTCCGGCGAATCCGCCGCCGGGCAGCGCTTCGAGTCCGCCGCCACGGACGGCCGTCCCCCGCTGCCCCGCCGGGTCCCCCAGACGAACCTGGCCCCCCAGTTGTGTGATGACCCCATCCAGGAGACGGACTCCGCCCGGCAGACGGGACCGTCCGTCAACGATCCGGACCGTCCATCGCGCCTCCGGGAGACCCTGACCGCGTTCCAACAGGGCACCCGCAGGGGCCGCGAGGACGGCAGGAAGCGGCTGAACGACACCCCGAAGGATGCACAGTGACCGACAACGCACCCCGAGATCTGGACTGGCTGCTCGACGAACTGGTCGAACGTGCGGTCGGCGCCCAGCACGCGATCGTGCTGTCCTCCGACGGACTGCCCATCGGCAAGTCCCGGGAGATGAGCACCGAGGACGCCGAACACCTGGCCGCGATCGCCTCGGCCTTCCAGAGTCTCGCCCAGGGCACCGGACGCCAGTTCAGAGGCGGCCGGGTGTTGCAGACCGTGGTGGAGATGGAGCACGCCTACCTGTTCGTCACCGGTGCGGGCAGCGGCGCCTGCCTGGCGGTCCTCGCCGGTGAGGAGTCCGACGTGGGGCTCATCGCCTACGAGATGAACGTGCTGGTGGAGCAGGTGGGACGGTTCCTGGAGACCTCCCCCCGCAACAGCGACCAGTCGACGGCCAGCGGTCAGGCCTCCACGATCCCGACGCGATAGCGGAGAGCAGCCATGTCCGATCGGCACACGCCGGACGAGACTTCCGACGGTCCCGGCTCCCCGGTGAGGCCCTACGTGATGACGGAGGGCCGCGAGGGGGCGAACACGGTCCAACTGGACATGATCAGCGTGGTCATCGCGGTCCGCGGCGAGGTGGACGAACTGTCCCTGGAACCGGAGCAGCTCGCGATCCTCGACCTCTGCCACCGTCCGCTGTCGGTGGCCGAGGTGTCGGCCCGCCTGGACATCCCGGTGGCCGTGGTCAAAGTGCTGATGGGAGACCTGATCACGCGCGGCTACATGCTCGCCCGCGCCCCTTACACGATCCAGCACCCGGTGGTCGGCCGGGACGTCCTTCAGGCGGTACTCGATGGCATCCAACGACTCTGACCGCGGTCCGGCACCGCTGCCGGCGGCGCTCAAGATCCTCGTCGCGGGTGGGTTCGGCGCGGGCAAGACCACGATGGTCGGCTCGGTCAGCGAGATCACCCCGCTCAGCACCGAGGAGGTGATGACCGAGGCCAGTCTGGGCGTGGACGACCTGTCCGGGGTGGAGAACAAGACCACGACCACGGTCGCGCTGGACTTCGGGCGGATCACCATCAGCTCCGAGCTGGTGCTGTACCTGTTCGGCACCCCGGGCCAGGAGCGGTTCTGGTTCATGTGGAACGAGCTGGCCGCGGGGGCGCTGGGCGCGGTGGTCATCGCCGACACCCGGCGGCTGGAGACCTGCTTCCCCTCGGTGGACTTCTTCGAACGGCGCGGCATCCCGTTCGTGGTGGCGGTGAACTGCTTCGACGGAGCCGCGGTGTACCAGCCGGAGGAGGTGCGCGACGCCCTCGGCCTCGGCGGGGACGTCCCGGTCCTGCTGTGCGACGCGCGGGTCCGCGAGTCGTGCAAGGAGGTGCTGGTCGCGTTGATCCAGTACATCCAGGGCAGGGTCGCCAGCGGGGTGTGAGGGCCGCGGCGGCCGCCCGGGCAGCGACCGTCGACCGTGATCATCTTTGCAAGGTTTTTCGCCCCTCCCCCCGAGCTCGAAAACTTCCTAGGGTACGAATGGGATTCGGCTTCGCCCAGGACACCCCGGGCGGAGCCGGACACGGCACGCAACCGGCTGGAGAAATCCCCCGTGAAACGCTTCGACTGGTACGACGAGATCCATCGACTCGACGCTGAGGCCGACTGTCGCCGGATCACGGAGATCCTCACCACGCACGAGTTCCCCTGGGACATCGAGCAGGCGCTGAGCCTGGCCCTGTACCGCACCTACGCGGTGCCGAGCATCGGGCGACTGCTCGCCGAGACCCGCGAGTTCACCGAGCGCACGCAGCGCCGCTCCGACGACACCGTCATCATCCTCACCGAGATCATGCGGCACGGCTTCGAACCGGGCCGCGGGCGGGACGCGCTGCGTCGGATGAACCAGATGCACCGCTCCTACGACATCTCCAACGACGACTACCTCTACGTGCTCAGCACCTTCGTCGTCATGCCGGTGCGCTGGATCAACGACCTGGGCTACGGCTGGCGCAGGCTCACCGAGCACGAGATCACCGCCAGCACCAACTACTACCGGATGCTCGGCAAGCACATGGGGATCAAGGGGATCCCCGAGACCTACGCCGAGTTCTACGAACTGTTCGACTCCTACGAGATCGAGCACTTCGGCTACAGCGAGGGCGGCCGGGCCGTCTCCGACGCCACCCTGGACCTGATGGTCGGCTACAACCCCCGGTGGCAGCAGCCGGTCTTCCGGAAGTTCACCATGGCCCTGCTGGACGACCGGCTGATCACGGCGTTCCGCTACGACCGGCCGTCGCGGTTCTGGCGGACCGCGGCCCACCTGGCGATGCGGCTGCGGGCCCGGATCGTACGCTTCATGCCGCCGCGGGTGGAGCCCTACCGCGCGGAGAAGAACCCGAAGGTCAAGAGCTACCCCAACGGCTACGACCCCGCGCGGATCGGCACCTTCCCCAAGGGCTGCCCGGTGCCGCACGACATGGTGACCGTCGAGATCCCCGAGACCGGCTCCCGCCTGCCCGCCCCGGGTCAGGAACTGGCGCCGCAGGAGCGGACCGCCCGTTCCTGACCGGCGATGGCCGGAACCGGTCTGGAGTCGGGCGGTGGTTCTGTGCGACTCTGGACCAAGCGTCCGAAGCCTGGAGAGAAACGCATGGTGACCACCTCCGCCACAACCGTCCGGTGCCCGGTCCGCAGGGACCGGGCACCGGACGGCGGACCGGCCACACCCGCCGAGTCCGGTTGCCCACCCCGCCCTTGATAGCGTGACCGCTCCTGTGCCGCCTAAGCTGAACCGCGTGAGTGAACAGGTCGTTCCCCCTGACTCTCCCGGCCCCGCCGAGCCCGACCCCCCCGAGGTGGGGGTGGGCCCCTGGGAGGGGCCCTGGCCCGCAGGCGACCACTACGATCCCGAACTGCTCGCGAACGGCGACCGCCGCAACGTCGTGGACCGCTACCGCTACTGGCGGCGGGAGGCGATCGTCGCCGACCTGGACCGCCACCGCCACCCCTTCCACGTGGCCGTGGAGAACTGGAAGCACGACTTCAACATCGGCTCGGTGGTGCGCACCGCCAACGCCTTCGGCGCCCGTGCCGTGCACATCGTGGGACGCCGCCGCTGGAACCGGCGCGGTGCGATGGTGACCGACCGCTACCAGCACGTCCACCACCACCCCGACGCCGCAGCCCTGGTGGCCTGGGCCGAGGCCCGCGGCCTGCCCCTGATCGGGATCGACAACCTTCCCGGCGCGGTCTCCCTGGAGACCTATCCCCTGCCCCGCTCCTGCGTCCTGGTGTTCGGCCAGGAGGGGCCCGGCCTGTCCGAGGAGGTCCGCAAGGTCTGCGTCTCGGTGCTGTCCATCGCCCAGTTCGGTTCCACCCGCTCCATCAACGCGGGCGCGGCCGCCGCGGTGGCGATGCACGCCTGGGTCCGCGCCCATGTGTTCCACCAGTCCGTTTGACGTCCTGTCCCCGCGTGGCGGACGACGGCCCCGCGCCGCCGTCCACCGCGCCTCCCGGCAGAGGAGAGGAGGCCGCGTTTCCTCCCCGGCTTGACGGCCTGGGTCGCCGTACCGCGCACACCATGATGAACAGAGTCGAATCGGCCCGCTGGCCAGGTGAACTGCGGTCCTACCAGCGTCAGGCGCTGGAGGCGCTGGAGGCCCGCTGGGCGTCGGGGGACCGGCGCGCCTGGGTGGTGCTTCCCCCCGGGGCGGGCAAGACCCTGGTCGGGTTGGAAGCCGCGCGCCGAATCGGCCGCCGTACCGTCGTGTTCGTGCCCAACACCGCGATCCAGAACCAGTGGGTCGCCCAGTGGCGGGAGTTCGAACGCCCCGAGGGCTGCACCGCGGGCACCCAGCGCTCCCTGGAGCACGACGTCACCGTCCTCACCTACCCGTCGCTGGCGGTGTTCGACCCGGACGCGGAGACCGACGAGGAGGGCAACGAGCTGTCCCTGCTGGGCAGGCTGCACGGCAACGGCAGCGCCCTGGTGGAGGCGCTGCGCGAGGCGGGCCCGATCACCGTCATCCTGGACGAGTGCCACCACCTGCTCCAGATGTGGGGGCGGCTGCTCGCGGAGGTGCTGCGGGAACTGCCGGACGCCCACGTCCTCGGGTTGACCGGCACCCCGGCCGAGACGCTGACGGCCGGCGAGGCCGCGCTCGTCGACACCCTGTTCGGCGTCCCGGTGCGCGGCGTGTCCATCCCGGCCCTGGTCCGCGACGGCTACCTGGCCCCCTTCGCAGAACTCGTCTGGATCACCGAGCCCACCCCCGACGAACAGGCCTACATCGCCGAGCAGGGGCTGCGGTTCACCGAGCTCTGCACCGACCTGCTCACCCCCGGCTTCGCCCGGACCGACTTCCTGACCTGGCTGCGCCGCCGGTTCGACGAGCGCGTCACCGACAGCGGGGAACGACTCGGCTGGGCGCAGCTGGCCGCTCAGGAGCCCGAACTCACCGACGCGGCGCTGCGGCTGCACCACGCCGGGCTGTTCGCGCTGCCGTCGGACGCGCGCGTCCTGGAGCGGCACCGCAGCGCCCCGACCGCCGACGACTGGATGGCGCTGCTCGGCGACTACGTGTTCAACTGCCTGTCCCCCGGGAAACGGGAGGGCGTCCCGGCCGGCCCGAACGGCATCGCCGACGACCCCGATGCCAAGGCGTTGGAGCGTATCCGCACCGCGCTTCCCGCGATCGGCTACACGCTCACCCGCTACGGCATCCGCGGCGGCCGCTCCCCGGTGGACCGGGTGCTGGCCCGCAGCGCCGCGAAGTCGCAGAGCACCGTGGAGATCGTCGCCGCCGAGTCCGCCTTCCTGGGACCGCGGCTGCGCGCGCTGGTGCTGTGCGACCACGAACGGGCCAGCGTGCGCCCCTCGGCGCGGCTGCGCGAGGTCCTCGACAGCCAGGCGGGGTCGGCGTGGCTGCAACTGGAGCTGCTGGTCGCCGACGAACGCACCCGGGACCTGTGCCCGATGCTGGTGACCGGCCGCACCGTCGCGGCGGCCCCCCGGACCGCCGAGGCGTTCATCGCCTTCGCCGCGCAGCGCCGCCCCTCGCTGGAACTGGCCCTGGTGGAGGTGGATTCCGGCGGCTCGCTGGTGCGCGTCGAGGGCCGCTGGACCTCCCGCACCTGGATCCGGCTGGTCACCGAGTACTTCGAGGCGGGCGGCTGCCGCCTCCTGGTGGGCACCCGCGCCCTGCTCGGCGAGGGGTGGAACGCCCCGCGGGTCAACACCGTCGTGGACCTGACCACCGCCACCACCCCCACCGCCGTGGTGCAGGGGCGCGGCCGCGCGCTGCGGCTGGACCCGTCCTGGCCCGACAAGACCGCGCACACCTGGACCGTGGTCTGCGTCAGCGACGCCCACCCCAAGGGGAGCGCCGACTGGGAGCGGTTCGTCCGCAAGCACGAGGGCTACCTGGGCGCGGCCGCCGACGGCGAGGTGATGAGCGGGGTCGCGCACGTCGATCCGGCCCTCTCCCCCTACGAGCCGCCGCCGGTGGAGCAGTTCGGCGCGATCAACGCCCGGATGCTGCGGCGTGCCGAGGACCGCGAGGACACCCGCGAACGCTGGCGGATCGGCTCCCCCTACACCGACGAACTCCTGGCCACGGTCCGGGTCCGCCCGCAGCGGCACCGGGCCGCGCTGGCCCCCCGCCAGGCCGGGCAGCGTCCCCGACCGCCGGCCGCGGTCCCCGCCCGCGTGGGGGTGGACACCGCCGAGCGGCTGCACCTGCCCCCGCTGTGGAAGACGCTGTTCTCCGTGCCGCTGACCGCGGCGGCGGTGCTACTGGTGGCCACCGCGTTCGGGCTGCCCCCGCTGCTCGGCGGGGCCACGGCGGCGGGGGTCTCCGGTGCGGTCTGCGCCTACCGGCTGCTCTCCCGGGGCCCCCAGGTGCAGCGCGCCGCCCAGCTGGTGGAGGCCGCGGCGGGGGAGCCCGACATCCTCCGGTTCGGCTACGCCGTCGCCGACGCGATGTACGAGGCCGGGCACTTCCCGGTGGGCGCGGAGGGGCTGCGGCTGGACATCGACACCGACGGCACCTTCCGGCTCACGTTCGCCGGAGCGGGTCCGGCCGAGGCCGAGGCGTTCGGCATGGCCCTGGACGAGGTGATCTCCCCGCTGGTGGGCAGCCCCCGCTACATCATCAACCGCTACCGCCTGGACCGTCCCGCCGACGCGGCCCAGGCCCGGCGGCTGGGGGCGGACTGGCTGCTGGGCCGGGCCCCGGAGAACTCCGCGGTCTTCCACGCCGTGCCCGCCCTGCTGGGCCGCAACCGCCGCGGCGTGGAGGCGTTCGCGCGGGCGTGGAACCGGTGGATCTCCGCCGGGGAGCCGGTCTACACCGCCAGCCCGGCGGGGTCGCGCCTGCTGTACACCCACTACGCCACCGACCCCTACCCGTCGGAGACCGAGTCCCGGCTGACCTGGCTGTGACGCTCCGGCGGGAGCGGCGGCCCCGGGGAGCGGGTCGACGCCCCGGACACGACGAAGGCCCGTCCCTCCCCGGGGAGGGACGGGCCGCACGGTCCGGGGGGTTCCCGGCCGGCTACAGCTTGCCGGAGGCCAGAGCGCCCAGCAGGTCGTCGTTGAGCTGGGAGATGGTGTCCAGCGGGATGCCCTTGGGGCAGACCGCGGCGCACTCACCGATGTTGGTGCAGCCGCCGAAGTCCTCCTCGTCGTGCTGGTTGACCATCTTCACCACGCGGGAGGCCCGCTCGGGCTGCCCCTGCGGGAGCATGCCCAGGTGGGTGACCTTGGCCGCGGTGAACAGCATCGCCGAGGCGTTCGGGCAGGCCGCCACGCACGCGCCGCAGCCGATGCAGGTCGCGGCGTCGAAGGCGCGGTCCGCGTCGGCCTTGGGGACGGGGGTGGCGTGCGCGTCCGGGGCGGTGCCCGTGGGCGCGCTGATGTAGCCGCCCGCCTGGATGATGCGGTCGAAGGCGCTGCGGTCGACCACCAGGTCCTTGATGACCGGGAACGCCTTGGCCCGCCACGGTTCGACGTCGATGACGTCGCCGTCGGAGAAGCTGCGCATGTGCAGCTGGCAGGTGGTGGTGACCTCGGGGCCGTGGGCGATGCCGTTGATCACCACACCGCAGGCGCCGCAGATGCCCTCGCGGCAGTCGTGGTCGAACGCGATCGGCTCCTCGCCCTGGAGCGTGAGCTTCTCGTTGAGGACGTCGAGCATCTCCAGGAAGGACATGTTCTCGTTGACGTCCTCGACCTGGTAGGTGACCATCCGGCCCTCGTCGTCCCTGCTCTTCTGACGCCAAACGCGCAGGGTGATGTTCACTTGTAGCTCCGCTGCTTCATCTCGACGTACTCGTATTCCAGGGCTTCCTTGTGCAGCACGGGGGGCTCACCCACACCGGTGAACTCCCACGCCGCGACATAGGCGAACTCGTCGTCATGACGCAGCGCCTCGCCGTCCTCGGTCTGGCTCTCGGCGCGGAAGTGGCCGCCGCAGGACTCGCGGCGGTGCAGCGCGTCGATGCACATCAGCTCGGCCAGCTCGAAGAAGTCGGCGACCCGGTGGGCCCGCTCCAGGGCCTGGTTGAGCTCCTCGTTGACGCCGGTGACCTTGACGTCGCGCCAGAACTCCGCCCGCAGCTCGCGGATGCGCGCGATGGCCTTGTTGAGGCCCTCCTCGGTGCGCTCCATGCCGCAGTAGTCCCACATGATCTGGCCCAGCTCGCGGTGGAAGGAGTCCACGGTGCGGCTGCCGTTGATGGACAGCAGCTTGTCGAGGCGGGTGCGCACCGCCTCGGCCGCCTCCTTGACCTCCGGGTGGCTCTCGTCGATCTTCTCGAAGGGACCGTCGGCCAGGTAGTCGTTGATGGTGTTGGGCAGCACGAAGTAGCCGTCGGCCAGGCCCTGCATCAGCGCGCTGGCGCCCAGGCGGTTGGCGCCGTGGTCGGAGAAGTTGGCCTCCCCGGCCACGAACAGGCCCGGGATGGTGCTCTGCAGGTCGTAGTCGACCCACAGGCCGCCCATGGTGTAGTGCACCGCCGGGTAGATGCGCATCGGGACCTCGTAGGGGTTCTCCCCGGTGATGCGCTGGTACATGTCGAACAGGTTGCCGTACTTGGCCTCCACGGCCGCGCGGCCCATCCGCTTGATCGCGTCGGCGAAGTCCAGGTAGACGCCCAGACCGCCGGGACCGACACCGCGTCCCTCGTCGCAGACCCGCTTGGCGGCGCGCGAGGCGATGTCGCGCGGCACCAGGTTGCCGAAGGACGGGTACATGCGCTCCAGGTAGTAGTCGCGCTCCTCCTCGGGGATCTCCCTCGGGTCGCGCTCGTCGCCCATCTTCTTGGGCACCCAGATGCGGCCGTCGTTGCGCAGCGACTCGCTCATCAGGGTCAGCTTGGACTGGTAGGAGCCGCTGACCGGGATGCAGGTCGGGTGGATCTGCGTGTAGCAGGGGTTGGCGAACAGCGCGCCCTTGCGGTGGGCCCGCCAGATCGCCGTGACGTTGCTGCCCATCGCGTTGGTGGACAGGAAGAACACGTTGCCGTAGCCGCCGGTGGCGAGCACGACCGCGTCGGCGAAGTGGGTCTCGATCTCGCCGGTGACCATGTCGCGCACGATGATGCCGCGCGCCCGGCCGTCGGCGACGATGAGCTCCAGCATCTCGTGGCGGGTGTACATCTCCACCGTGCCCGCCGCGACCTGCCGCTCCAGCGCCTGGTAGGCGCCGATCAGGAGCTGCTGGCCCGTCTGGCCGCGGGCGTAGAAGGTGCGGGAGACCTGCACACCGCCGAAGGAGCGGTTGTCGAGCAGGCCGCCGTACTCGCGGGCGAAGGGCACGCCCTGGGCGACGCACTGGTCGATGATCTCGACGCTGACCTGCGCCAGCCGGTAGACGTTGGACTCGCGGGCGCGGTAGTCGCCGCCCTTGACGGTGTCGTAGAACAGCCGGTAGATGCTGTCGCCGTCGTTGCGGTAGTTCTTCGCCGCGTTGATACCGCCCTGCGCGGCGATGCTGTGCGCGCGCCGGGGGCTGTCCTGGTAGCAGAACGACTTGACGTTGTAGCCGGCCTCGCCCAGCGTGGCCGCCGCGGAGGCGCCGGCCAGGCCGGTGCCCACGATGATGATCGAGAGCTTGCGCCGGTTCGCGGGGTTGACCAGGCGCGCGGAGAAGCGGCGCTTGTCCCAGCGCTCCGCGATCGGCCCGTCGGGGGCCTTCTCGTCGCGGATCGGAGCGCCCTCGGTGTAAAGCTCGGTCATCTAGCCCACCAGCCCAAAGAGAACGGAGAACGGGGGAATGAGGAAGCCGGCCGTGATGACCACGGCGATGGCCGTCGCGACGCCGTTGATGGCGCGCTGCCGCCGCGCCTTGCTCCGGCCGAGGGTCTGCACCGCACTCCACAGTCCGTGCCGCAGGTGGAACCCGACCGCCAGCATGGCGATCAGGTAGATCAGCACCACCCACCAGATCTGGAAACCGTTGACGACCCGCTCGTAGGGGCTGTCGGAGGCCCCGCCCGGCGCGATCGTGTTCGTGGTCAGGTGCAGCAGGTGGTAGATCACGAAGAGCGCGATGACCACGCCGCCCCAGCGCAGGGTGAAGGAGGCGTAGGTGCGCTGCACTCCGGTGCGGTTCTTGCCGCTGCGGTAGCGTCGCGATCCCTTGCCCCCGGTCGCCCGCCGCGCCCGGTTCCACAGGGTGAAGGCCGCGTACATGTGGATGAGGACGCTCGCCAGCAGGACGACGCGCATGATCCACAGGAAGCCGTTGGTCGGGAGCATCGGCTCGCCGAGGACCCGGAGGTGGTGCGAGTAGTCGTCGAAGGCCTCCTGGCCTCCGAAGATCATGAGGTTGCCGTACATGTGCGCGATCAGGAACAGCACGAGGATCGCGCCGGTGACCGCCATCGCGGCCTTGGCCGCCACCGTCGACCCGAATGCCGTCGATCGCTGCTTCGTCAGGGTACTGTTCGCCACAATGTGAACTTTAGATCTTCCTTAACAGGTTCGTCTAAGTCATGGGAATGCTTGTGACCATAGCTTTAGGCTATGGATCGTGCAGTTCCACCAACTCGCCTACTTCGTCGCGGTCGCCGAAACCCGACATTTCACCCGGGCAGCGGAGCTGTCCCGCGTCGCCCAGCCCAGTCTGAGCAAGCAGATCCGCGCCCTGGAGGAGGACCTCGGCGCACCGTTATTCATTCGAGCCCGGGGAAATATCACACTCACCCCGGCCGGTGAGGCCCTGCTACCCCTCGCCCGGCGGATACTCGCCGACCTGGAGACCGCCCGCCGCGAGGTCCAGGAGGTCACCGGGATGCGCCGCGGCCGGGTACGCCTGGGCGCCACGCCGTCACTGTGCGCCGGACTGCTCGCCGACGCGCTGGCCCTCTTCCACGAACGCTACCCCGGCATCGAACTGCACGTGGAGGAGGGCGGCTCCCGCGACCTCATCCGCGCCCTGGGCCGGGGGGAACTGGACCTGGCCCTGATCATCCTGCCCCTGCACAGCAACGACCCCGAGTTCGTGACCGTGCCGATCCTGCGCGAGAGCCTGGTCGTGGCCAGTCCGCGGTCCCGCCCCTCCCCCGCCCCCCGCGCCTCCATGCGCATCACCGACCTGCGCGACCACCCGCTGGTGATGTTCCGGAGCGGCTACGACGTGCGCGAGGCGACGCTGAGCGCCTGCCGCGCCGCGGGCTTCGAACCCCGCCTGACGGTGGAGGGCGGGGAGATGGACGCGGTCCTGCGGTTCGTCGAGGCGGGCCTGGGCCTGGCCGTGGTCCCCAGCATGGTGCTGCGCAACCGGCCCGGACTGCGCGGCACCCCGCTGGCCAAGCCGCGGCTGCTGCGCACCATCGCGCTGGCGCACCGCAAGGACGTCGCCCCCTCCCGCACCGCCCGGGCCTTCCGGCGGGTGCTGATGTCCTACCTCGGCACCCTCACCAGGGCCGACCTCGGCGAGGACCTGGAAGTCATCGCCCCGCCCGAGGAACTGGAGCCGAGGTGAGCGCCGCCGTCACAGCAGCGCACCCTGCCGGGGCGGCTGCCACCGGAGGATGGAGTCCAGGTAGCGCTGCACCGACCGGTGGGGCGCCAGGGCGCCCATGAGCCTCACACCGGCGTCGCGGCCCCGGGCCAGCACGGGCGAGGCCGCCCGCGCCAGCTCCGCGAACTGCGCGATCCGCTGCACCACGTAGCTGGTCCGCCCCAGCCGGTCGTCGGTGTAGGAGGCCAGCGCGCTCGGCAGGTAGGCGGCGGAGCTGCTGGCGCGGTGCGCCAGCACCACGGCGTCCTCCATCGCCAGGCAGGCCCCCTGGTCCAGGTTGGGCGGGATGGCGTGCGCGGCGTCGCCGACCAGCGCGACCCGCCCGCGGTGGTAGGCGGGCAGCGGCGCGTCGGCGACCCAGGCGTCGGCGCGCACCACCGCCCGCGGCGGCACCGCGCGCAGCAGCTCCGGGACGGGGCCGTGCCAGTCGCCGAACAGCCGCAGCAGTTCGGCCCGCTCGTCGGCGGCCCGCCGGTGGGCGGGGGCGTTGGCCGTGGCGTAGCCGTACACCCGGCCGCCGGGCAGCGGCAGGAGGCCGAAGGCCGCGCCGCGCCCCCACGTCTCCCCGGCCGCCACCGGCCCGCCGGGGCCGGGAGCGACGAACCGCCAGGTGGTGAAGCCCGCGTAGGCCGGTTCCGGATGGTCGGGGAAGAGCAGTCCGCGGACCGTGGACCGCACGCCGTCGGCGGCGACCACGAGGTCGGCGGAGAGGTCGCCCGCGGTGGTGCGGACCCGCGCCGGCTGGTGGGTGTCGCCCGGCTCGACCCCGGTGACCGCGACGCCCGCGTGCACCGCGGTGGCGGGCAGTCGGCCGAGCAGCAGCCGGAGCAGGGCGGAGCGGGCCACCACGACGACCGCGTCGCCGTACCTGCGGCTCAACCGCTCCTGGTCGAGGCGGAGCAGGACACGGCCGTCGACGCGGCGCAGCACGGCCGCGTCCGGCCGGGTCGCGCCCGCGCGCAGCGCATCACCCAACCCGATGGCGTCGAGGGCGCGCAGCCCGTTGGGCAGCAGCCCCAGACCGACGTCGGCCTCTCCGGGGGACGGCTCCCGCTCGCAGACGGTCACGGTCCAGCCCCTGTCGCACAGGGCCGCGGCGGTGGTGAGCCCGCCGATGCCGCCGCCGATGATGACCGCGTGAGGCTGCCCCATGGGATGTCCTTAATGCTCGGCCGCCGTTCACCGCCCCGCGACCGCAGCCCTCGGGACGCGCTGACCCGACAGGCTACGGCCGTGACCGCGGAAAGACCATACGGTACGGGGAATCGGGTGTCTCTGCTCTTTCTCCCCGCCGTGCGGCGCGCCAACCCCGGTCGGCGCGGCGCCCCGCCGCCGGGCGGGCCGGACGACGCCCGGGCACGCCCGGCGGCGGGGGACCGGAACCCCCGGTGCGCCGGGTCCGCCCCGGCGGTTCCGCGCGCCGGGCCGGGCGCGGCCCCGGATCACTGGCGCTTGCGGTGCGCCAGGGCGCGGGCGCGCTCCTTCTGGTCGAGGACGACCTTGCGGATGCGCACCGCGTCGGCCGTGACCTCCACGCACTCGTCCTCGCGGCAGAACTCCAGCGCCTGCTCCAGGGAGAGCCGGCGCGGCGGCACCAGCCGCTCCAGTTCCTCGGCGGTGGAGGAGCGCATGTTGGTGAGCTTGCGCTCCTTGGTGATGTTGACGTCCATGTCGTCGGCGCGCGAGTTCTCGCCGACGACCATGCCTTCGTACACCTCGGTGCCCGGCTCCACGAACAGGCTGCCGCGCTCCTGGAGGTTGAACATGGCGTAGGCGGTGGCCTGCCCGCTGCGGTCGGCGACCAGCGAGCCGGTGGGGCGGGTGCGCAGCTCGCCGGACCACGGCGCGTAGCCCTCGAAGACGTGGTGGGCGATGCCGGTGCCGCGCGTCTCGGTGAGGAACTCGGTGCGGAAGCCGATGAGGCCGCGCGACGGCACGGTCCAGTCCATGCGGACCCAGCCGGTGCCGTGGTTGGTCATGTTCTCCATGCGTCCCCTGCGGACGTTGAGGAGCTGGGTGACGGCGCCCAGGTGCTCCTCGGGGATGTCCACGGTGAGGCGCTCCACCGGCTCGTGCAGCCGGCCGTCGATGACCCTGGTGACGACCTGCGGCTTGCCGACGGTCAGCTCGTAGCCCTCGCGGCGCATCTGCTCCACCAGGATCGCCAGCGCCAGCTCGCCGCGCCCCTGGACCTCCCAGGCGTCGGGCCGGTCGGTGGGCAGCACCCGCAGGCTCACGTTGCCGACGAGCTCCCGGTCGAGGCGGTCCTTGACCAGGCGGGCGGTGACCTTGGCCCCCTTGGTCCGGCCGACCAGCGGCGAGGTGTTGGTGCCGATGGTCATGGAGATCGCGGGCTCGTCCACGGTGATCGGCGGCAGGGGGCGCGGGTCCTCGGGGTCGGCGAGGGTCTCCCCGATCATGATGTCGGGGATGCCCGCGATGGCGATGATGTCGCCGGGGCCGGCCTGCTCGGCGGGCTTGCGGTCCAGGGCCTCGGTCATGAACAGCTCGGTGACCCTGACCTGCTGGACGCTGCCGTCGGTGCGGATCCACGCGGCCTGCTGGCCCTTGCGGATCTCGCCCTGGTGGACGCGGCACAGCGCGAGGCGGCCCAGGAACGGGGAGGCGTCGAGGTTGGTGACGTGCGCCTGGAGGGGCGCGCCGGGGGTGTACTCGGGCGGGGGGATCGTCGCCAGGATGGTGCGGAACAGCGGCTCCAGGTCGTCGTTGTCGGGGAGGCCGCCGTCGGCGGGGCGCTCCAGGGAGGCCCGGCCGTCGCGGGCGCAGGCGTAGACGATGGGGAAGTCGATCTGCTCCTCGGTGGCGTCGAGGTCCATGAACAGTTCGTAGGTGTCGTCCACGACCTCGGCGATGCGGCTGTCGGGGCGGTCCACCTTGTTGACGACGAGGATCACCGGGAGCTTGGCGGCCAGGGCCTTGCGCAGCACGAACCGGGTCTGCGGCAGCGGCCCCTCGCTGGCGTCGACCAGGAGCACCACGCCGTCCACCATGGACAGTCCGCGTTCGACCTCGCCGCCGAAGTCGGCGTGGCCGGGGGTGTCGACGATGTTGATGACGACGTCGTCGCCCTCGGGGGTGGTGTAGTGGACGGCGGTGTTCTTGGCGAGAATGGTGATGCCCTTCTCGCGTTCCAGGTCGCCGGAGTCCATGACCCGGTCCTCGACCTCCTGGTGGGCGCGGAAGGCCCCGGCGTAGCGGAGCATGGCGTCCACGAGCGTGGTCTTGCCGTGGTCGACGTGCGCCACGATGGCGACGTTGCGCAGGTCGGTGCGGAGGGCCGTGCCTTCGGCGGTGGTGGCGGTCGGCATGCGAAAGTCTCGATCTTCTCTGTCGGGAAAACGGGGGAACACCGCGACTTCCGCGGCCGTCCGCCATTTTATGCGGCTCTCCCGCCTCCACGCAGAAACACACGGGTCACACGGTGTGCGCCGGGTCTCGTTCCGCCGGGGGGCCGAAGCCCGCGCGCCGGGGCCGCTCAGCCCTCCAGGAGCTGCCCGGGCACGCCGTCCGGCAGCAGCGCCCCGCGGACGTCCTCGACGAAGGGCAGGTCGGTGGGGAGCCAGTCGACCTCTCCCAGGGTGGCGGGGGTGAGCCAGCGCAGCGCCAGGTGCTCCAGGAGGCGGGGTTCGCCGCGGAGGAGTTCGGCGGTCCACAGGCGCAGCACGGCCGGCGGGGCCCCGGGGCGCTGCGGGAAGTCGACCTCGCGGTCGAACCGGGCCAGCGGCCGGACCTCCACGCCGAGCTCCTCCCGGCACTCGCGGACCACCGCGGCCTCCTCGGTCTCGCCGGGGTCGACCTTGCCTCCGGGGAACTCCCAGCCTCCGCGCATGCTCGCGGGTTCGGCGCGCTGCGCGGCGAGGACCGCGCCGTCGCGGATGATCGCGGCGCCCACGACGATCAGGGTCTGTCCGTCTGTCATGGGCCGACCCTACCGTCCGGGGGCGACGGCGTCGCCGTCCGCTCCGGGCGGTGCCGCACCGGCGGCCGCCGGTGCGCGGCGGCCGTAGCGGCGCATCAGCGGCCGCTCCACCCAGCGGTAGGTGGCGGCGGCGAGCAGGAGGGTGCCCGCGGTGACGGGGACCAGGTCCAGCAGGAGGGAGCCGGTGAACGCCTCCTGGCCGGTGAAGTCGCGCCACAGGTAGAGCACGGCGAACTGCCACAGGAAGACGCCGTAGGAGATCCTGCCGAGCAAGCGCATGACCCGGTGTCCCATGAAGGCGCGCAGCCAGGCGGGCTCCCCCGCGGGGGTTTCGGGCAGCAGGGCGAGCGGGGCCAGCAGGAAGAAGGCGAACACCATCGACACCAGGAGTTCGGCCGCCCCCGCCCAGAAGTCCTCCACCCCGACGAACCGGTCGCCGGTCAGCGGGGTGGACCCGAGCAGGTAGGCGGACGCGGCCACGCTCCAGCACAGTCCGGGCGAGGCCGCGAGGGTGCGGCAGAACCGGCGCACCGGGCCGTTTGCGCCGCGCTCCCGCCACGCCCACCGGGCCAGCACCGCCAGCGCCATGCCCACGGCGAACAGTCCGAGGGTGCGCGGCAGCCAGGCGTGCATGTAGGTACGCGGCTCGGGGTGGAACTGCACGACGAGGGCCGCCAGGCTCAGCACGGGCAGGACCGCGATCCCGGCCAGCAGCCGCCGGGCCCGCGCCTCCGGGTCGCCGCCGCGTGCGGCCGGCGCCGCCAGCACCGCCGCGAGCAGCGGCAGCAGCAGGTAGAAGGCGACCTCGACGCACAGGCTCCAGATCTGGCCGAGTCCGCGCGGTCCGGTTCCGGTCCACCACGGGTCGGGGTCGTAGACGAAGGTCAGCGTGAGGACCTCCAGCCAGGCGCGCGGCGAGCCGAGGTGCTCGCGCGACCACAGCAGCAGGGCCGCCACCGCGACCAGCCAGTAGGCGGGGAGGATGCGCAGCGCGCGCTGCCGCAGGTAGCGGCGGACCGAGGGGCCGGGGACGCCGTCGATCGCGGCGTGCGCCCAGGGCCGGTACAGCAGCAGTCCCGACAGCGCGAAGAACAGCGGAACCGCCATGTCGCCCCCGGCCAGGAGCGCGCCGCCCGCCCCCGGGGCGAGCGCGTCCCCGGTCTCCACGGCGACGTGGAACACCAGCACCAGCAGCGCCGCGAGCGCGCGCATCCCGTCGAGTGCCGGCTGATGGCCGCTGACCTGGGGAAGTCCGGCGGCGACGGCGGGGGAGGGGCCCGGTCCCATGTCTCCCTCCCGGGTCGGGAACAGAATCGCATTACAAAAATTCGGTCACGCAGTGGTGACGCGGATCACTCCGGATCAATACGATACCGACAACCCTACTCAGGCGTAACCTTACTGCCCCGTAACCTACTCCCCCGTAAAAGGCCCTGATCAGGAGGAGCCATGCGCCGTACCGTGGCCGCCGTTTGCGTCGCCCTCGGGGTCTTCTGCCTCGTGCTGGCCCCACTGCTCCGCTACTGGGTGGCCGGCGTGTTCATGAAGACCCCCCTGGACTACTACTCGCAGACGGTGAACCGGAGCGAGGACGCCACCTACTTCAACATCGAGGAGATGGAGGTGATCGAGGGGGCGACCGTCGAGGCCCACACCACGCTGAAGGCGGACGTGCGGGCCAGCGACGACGAGACCGTCGTCTGGGACGAGTTCCGGTGGGTCAAGGACGTCGAACGGGACTTCGCCTTCCTCTCCACCACCAGGCACACCGCGCACGACCGCGTCACCGGCGAAGCCGTGGACTGCTGCGGCTCCGCCGTCAACGAGGAGTCCGTCCCGCAGAGCGGCCAGGCGTTCAAGTGGCCGTTCCTCGTGGAACAGCGCGACTACGAGTTCTTCGACTCCACCGTCCGGGAGACCCTGCCGATCACCTTCGAAGGCGTCGAGGAGGTCGACGGCCACCCCGGCGTCGAGGCGTACAAGTTCGTCCAGGTCGTCGAACCGACCGTGGTCGAGACCCGCGAGTTCCCGCGCAGCCTGCTCGGCCTGGAAGGCGAGGGCGACGTCACCGCCGACGTCGTCTACTCCAACACCCGCACCTACTGGATCGACCCCGTCACCGGCTCCCCGCTCGACCTGAGCGAGGAGCAGCGCCGGGTGGCGGTGGTCGACGGCGAGGAGCGGCTCACCATGTTCGAGGCCACGATGGACTTCACCGACGAGACGGTGGAGGAGCGCATCGAGGCCGCCGCGGACGGCGAGAAGCTCGTGCTGATCCGCACCACCCTGCCGATCGTGCTGCTCTCGGCCGGCGCGGCCCTGCTCGTCCTCGGCCTCGTCCTCCACGTGGCCCGTGCCAAGTCCCCCGCACACGCCCGCACCTGACGTGTCCCCCCGATGAGCGGTCCCGCCTGCCGACCGCACCCGGAACGCGGAGCCCCCGCCGCAGGACGCCCCGGTCCGCTCCCGGTGGCCCGGGGCGTCCTGCTGTCGGCCCGCCCCCGCCAGTGGACGAAGAACCTGCTGGTCGTGGCCGCCCCCGCACTGGCGGGCGAACTGGCCTCCCCGCCGGTCGCGGTCGGCACACTGCTGACGTTCGCGCTGTTCTGCGTGGCGGCGAGCGGCACCTACCTGCTCAACGACGTGGCCGACGCCGCCGCCGACCGCGCCCACGCCCGCAAACGGCACCGCCCCGTCGCCTCCGGCCTGGTGCCCGCACCGCTGGCCGCGGGCCTGGGGACCCTGCTCGCCGCCGCCGCGCCGCTGGGCGCGCTGGCCGCGGGGCAGTGGCGCCTCGCCCTCGTCCTGGCCGGCTACCTGGTGCTGTCCCTGGGCTACACCTACCGGCTCAAACACGTCCCCGGCTGCGACATCGCCGCCGTCGCGGGCTGCCACGCGCTGCGCGCGCTGGCCGGGGGCCTGGCCACCGGCCTGCCGATCACCGGCTGGTTCCTCCTCGTGGTCTGCCTGGGCGCGCTGCTGGTCGTGGCGGGCAAACGGGAGGCGGAGCTGCGCAACCCCGACGCGGGCGGCGGACGCGTCACCCTCGCGCACTACACGACCGGCTTTCTGGCCCGGGTGCGCGCCACGGCGGCGGCTGCGATGATCGTCACCTACGGCCTGTGGGCGCTGGAGACCCGCACCGGCCCCGCCCTGGCGCTGACCGCCGCGAGCGTCGTGCCGCTGGTCACGGCGGTGCTGCGGCTGCACCTGCTGGTGGAGCGCGGGATCGGCGAGGAGCCGGAGGAGCTGGTGCTGCGCGACCGCCCCCTGCAGCTGTGCCTGGCCGCGCTGCTGGCGCTGGTGCTGCTCGGCGTTCACCTCGACTGACCGCGACGACAGGGAGGACACGGTGCGCCTGCGCCGCGCGCTGCTCACCGGCTGGGGGCGGACCAACCCCAGCCCCGCCACCGTGGTGCGCCCCCGCACCACGGCCGAACTCGCCGCCGTGCTGCGCTCCGCCGCCGACGGGCGCGGCGCCGTCGCCCGCGGCCTGGGCCGCTGCTACGGCGACGCCGCGCAGAACGCGGGCGGCCTGGTGGTGGACTGCGCCGACCTCAACCCCGGCTTCCGGCTGGACGCCGACGCGGGCACCGTCACCGCGGCGGCGGGCACCAGCCTGGACGCGCTCCTGCGCCACCTGCTGCCGCGCGGCTTCTTCCTTCCGGTGACGCCCGGCACCCGGCAGGTCACCGTCGGCGGGGCGGTCGCCGCCGACGTGCACGGCAAGAACCACCACGCCGACTCCTCGTTCGGCGCGCACCTGCGCTCCCTCACCCTCGTCACCCCCGACGGCGCGGTGCGCCGCGTCGGCCCGGACCGCGAGGCGGACCTGTTCTGGGCGACCGTCGGCGGTATGGGCCTGACCGGAGTCGTCACCGAGGCCACGTTCACGGTGCTGCCGGTGGCGACCTCGCGGATGCGGGTCGACACCGACCGCGTCGCCGACCTCGACGCG
Source organism: Thermobifida alba (assembly GCF_023208015.1). Taxonomy (NCBI): domain Bacteria; kingdom Bacillati; phylum Actinomycetota; class Actinomycetes; order Streptosporangiales; family Nocardiopsidaceae; genus Thermobifida; species Thermobifida alba. The sequence continues at coordinate 2,846,806 of NZ_CP051627.1, forward strand.
GCCCTCGCGCTGCTGGCGGAGAGCGACCGGACCCACCGCTACTCGGTGTGCTGGGTGGACCTGCTGGCCCGCGGCCGCAGCCTGGGCCGCGGCGTGCTCACCCGCGCCCACCACGCCGCGGTCGCCGACCTGCCGCCCGCCGCCCGCCGCGACCCGCTGCGCCACCGTCCGGGCCCGGCGCTGCGCGCCCCCCGCCGCGTCCCGCCGCACCTGCTGAACACGGCGACCGTGCGCGCCTTCAACGCCGCCTACCACGCGCGGGCGCCGCGCCGCCGCCGCGGCGAGATCCGGGAGGCGGCGGCGTTCTTCCATCCCCTGGACGCGCTGCGCGACTGGAACCGGCTGTACGGGCCGCGCGGCCTGGTGCAGTACCAGTTCGCCGTGCCGTTCGGCGAGGAGGGCGCGCTGCGCCGGATCGCGGAGCGCCTCGCGGCGCGCGGCGCCCCGTCCTTCCTCGCCGTGCTGAAGCGCTTCGGCCCCGGCGTGCCCGCGCCGCTGTCCTTTCCCCGGCCCGGGTGGACGCTGGCCGTGGACCTGCCCGCCGACCTGCCGGGGCTGGACGGGCTGCTGACCGGCTTCGACGAACTGGTGCTGGCCGCCGGAGGCCGCGTCTACCTGGCCAAGGACAGCCGGGCCGCGGCGTCGGCGGTGCACGCCATGTACCCGGACCTGGACCGGTGGCGGCGGGTGCGGGACCGGGTGGACCCGGACCGGGTGCTGGTGTCGGACCTGTCCCGCCGCCTGGGACTGTGAACGGGAAGCGGAGGGGGAGCGGGATGCGCGGCACGGTGCACTCGGTGCTGCTGCTGGGCGGACGCAGCGAGATCGGACTGGCGATCGTGGAGCGGCTGGTCCGCGACGGCGCCCGCCGCGTGGTGCTGGCGGCACGCCCCGGCGGACGGGAGGCGCTGCGGGAGGCCGCGGCACGGCTGCACGCGCGGGGCGCGGAGGAGGTGCGCCTCGTGGACTTCGACGCGGCCGAGCCAGCCGGGCACGCCGCGACGGTGGCGGAGGCGGTGCGCCTGGTCGGCGACCTGGACGTGGTGGTCGCCGCGTTCGGGGTGCTCGGCGACCAGGCGGCGCTGGCCGCCGACCCGGTGGCGGCGGCCCACAGCGTGACGGTGAACCTCACCGGGCACGTGTCGGCGGGCCTGGCGGTCGCGGCCCGGCTGCGCGAGCAGGGCCGCGGCACGCTGGTGGTGCTGTCGTCGGTGGCGGGCGTGCGGGTGCGGCGGGCCAACCTCGTCTACGGCGCGGCCAAGGCGGGGCTGGACGGCTTCGCCCGGGCGCTGGACGACGCGCTGGCGGACAGCGGCGCCCGGGTGCTGGTGGTCCGCCCCGGGTACGTGCGCACCCGCATGTCCGCGCACGTGGCCGAGGCCCCGCTGGCGACCACGCCGCGGCGGGTGGCCGACGCGGTCGCCGCAGCCCTGCGCCGGGGCGCGCGCACCGTGTGGGTCCCCCGCCCCCTGGGCACGCTGGCCCTGGCCCTGCGGCTGCTGCCCCGGCCGGTGTGGCGCCGCCTGTCCCGCTGACCGACGACAGGCCGCACCGCCGCCAGTGACCATGTCCCCAGGGCCATCGGCGCGGCCGATTGTGGCGCTGGGGCCAAAGTCAGCGGCGTTCATGGCACTGGGGACATGGTCGACGCCGGTCAGGGCCCGGTGCTCACCCGGACTCCTGCTCCGTCTCCTCCTGCTCCCAGGGGTTGCCCTCCACCGAGGGCACCAGCTCACCGAAGGTCACCCAGGTCAGGCAGACGTCGTCGGGCACCTCCACCAGCAGGTGCTCGCCCCGGCCGTCCAGCGGCACGTACCAGGCCGCGCCGTTGGGGGCGGCGGGCAGCTCGGTGGTCCGCTCGTCGTCGCCGACGGTCAGCGTGACCGGTGCGTCCCCGCCCGAGGTGTAGGCGAGGCCCGCGACCAGGCCGGGACCGCCGAGGGAGTGGACCGGCCACAGCACCTGGCCGCCGAGCGTCTCCACGCACTCCTCCCCCTCCGGCGGCCCGTAGAAGGCGCTGTCCGGCGCGGGCTCGGCGACCACCAGGAACCCGGCGTCGTTGAGCACCATCGGCACCGCCGCCGGCCGCGGGTCGGCGACCCGGTCGGCGTCCTCGCCCGCCAGCGGGCTGAGCAGGTACGAGCTGTACCGGCGCGCCCCGTTCCACGGCAGCACGACGTCCTCGGGCACCGGGCGCGCGAAGACCCCCGCCCGGTCGGGGATCGACGCCAGGGAGGTGCGCACCGTGTCCAGATACCAGCGGACCCGGTCACCCGACAGCGTCCCGGCATACGTGTGGGTGGAGTAGGAGGCCGCCGCCACGAACAGGGCCGTGGCGCCTGCCGCCGCGCCCCGGACCACCCGCGGCGGCAGGCGCGGCAGCCACCGGGGCCCGCGTTCCCCCTCCGCCTCCCAGCGGGTCGGCAGGAACGCCAGTGCCAGGCAGAGCGCGAACACCAGGGCCGCGTCGGCGACGTAGCGGGGATCGTGGCCGACGAGCTCCTGGTAGCGGCCGCGCGCCACCAGCGTGGGCAGGACGTCCACGCACACCAGGTAGCCGGCCAGCAGCGCCCACGCGCGCCACGCCCACCGGGGCCGGTACGCCAGGCTCACCGCGACCAGCGCGCCCAGCACCGTCCACGCCGCGACCAGCGCCGCCGGATGCGGTTCCAGCAGCCCGCCCGCGGGCGTGACCGGGTCCCAGCGGACCGGGCCGCCGACCGCCCCCACCGGGAACGTCTCGGCCAGCAGCCGCCGCGCCTGCCCCAGCGCCGCCCCCGCATCCGGCACTCCCGCGCCCTCGGCGTCGGCGGGACGGCTCAGGTAGACCACCAGGTGGCCGAGGAGCAGCGCGCCCATGCTCGCCCAGAAGCGGGGCCGGGCGCGCAGCGCGGCGGACGGCGCCCACGCCAGCGGGCCGGGCGTGCAGAACGCGGCGGCCACCGCGAACAGCAGCAGCGGCAGCAGCATCGCCTTGACGGAGAACGCCATGCCCGCCGCGACCGCGCCCGCGGCCAGCCAGGCGTCCCGTTCCCGCCCGCCCCGCAGGTGGCGGACGGTCCACAGCAGCGCCAGCGCCGTCGCCAACTGGAACGGCACCCCGTTGAGCGCCGCCGACCACCAGGCCAGCACCGGCACCGTCAGCGGCGCGCAGACGGCCGCGGCCAGCGGTGCCAGGATCGCCCAGCGCCGTCCGAACACCTCCCACAGCAGCCGGAACGTCGCCGCGGCCGCCGCGCCCTGGAGGGCCAGCATGGTGCCCGAGGCCAGCGCCCAGTTGTAGGGCGACACCGCGGTCAGCACGTAGACCAGCAGTTTCGCGCCGGGCATCAGGTGGCCCTTGTGCAGTTCGGTCAGGTACTCGACGGTCAGCGGGGAGGCGGCCGCGTCGGCCACGAACAGGAAGTCGTCCTCGACGAAGTAGGCGTGCCGCAGCACCCAGGCGCGCAGGCCCAGGGTCGCGGCGATCAGGGCGGCGCCGACGAGCACGATCGGGTCGCGGCTCGGGTGCGGCGCGGCGGCCGGGGGTGCGGCCCCGGGGCGTGCGGGGGGACGGTCGTCGGGGTTGACGCCGTCTGCGGCGGAAGTGACAGAATGAGACACGTTGTCCAATATTGCTTCGCTCACACCCGCGGGTCCACGGCCGCACCCGGAAACGCGGGACAAGGCGAATCCCCCTCTCCCGCCGCTTCGCCGTGGCTGTCAGGAGCTGCCCGTGAGTCTCGACGAGATCCGGAAGGACTGGACGACCCTGGGCGCCGCCGCCCCCCTGTGGGCGGTCTGCGTCGACCCCGACAAACGCCACGGCGGCTGGGACGACGAGGAGTTCCTCGCCTCCGGCCGCGCCGAGATCGACGCCGCGCTGGGGCGGCTCGCCGAACTGGGGGTGGCGCACGGCCGGGAGCGGGCGCTGGACTTCGGCTGCGGCGCGGGGCGGCTGTCCAACGCGCTGGCCGCCCACTTCGACCGGGTGACGGGGGTGGACATCTCCGCTCCCATGCTGGCGGAGGCGCGCCGCCTGGACCGCAGCGGCGGACGGATCGAGTACGTCCTCAACGACGCGCCCGACCTGGCGGTGCTGCCCGACGCCTCCTTCGACCTGGTCTACACCGACCTGGTGCTGCAGCACCTGCCGCCGCCGCTGGCCCGCGGCTACCTCGCCGAGTTCGCGCGGGTGCTGCGGCCCGGCGGGGCGATGGTCATCGGCATGCCCGCCACCGAGCGCCGCACCCTCAAGGGGCTGGTGTTCCGCTACGCGCCGCACGGGCTGATCCGGTTCGTGCAGCGTTTCCTGCTCGGCTACCCCGCGCCCATGCGCATGCACACCCTGGCGCCCGACCGGATGCGGGAACTGCTCGCCGCGCACGGCGCCCACGTGGTCTCCGCCGAGGAGTACCGGGGCGACGACCACGGCACCCACTGGGTGCACATGCGCTACTACGTGCGCCGCGACGCCTCGGGAGCCGCCGCGTGACCCGTCCCGCCTCCGCCGGCGCCGTCCCGTTCCGCGCCACCCTGGGCCGCTCGGTACGGCTGTTCTCCGCGTTCCGCAAGGAGCAGACCGACCCGGACCTGTTCTACGGCACGCTCGCCCGCGACACGGTGGCGCAGCTGCGGCAGTACGCGGAGCTGGACGGCGCGGTCGTCGCCGACGTGGGCGGCGGCCCCGGCTACTTCGCCGACGCGCTGCGCGAGGCGGGGGCGCGCTGCCTGTGCGTGGACGCCGACGCGGGCGAGATGCGGCTGCGCGGCGGCCGACTGCCCGGCGACGCGATCCTCGGCAGCGCCCTGGACCTGCCGCTGCGCACCGGTTCGGTGGACGTGTGCTTCTCCTCCAACGTGCTGGAGCACGTGCCCGACCCGGTGCGGATGGCCGACGAGATGGTGCGGGTGACCCGGCCGGGAGGCGTCGTCTACCTGTCGTACACGCTGTGGCTGTCGCCGTGGGGCGGGCACGAGACGTCGCCGTGGCACTACCTCGGCGGACGCTACGCGGCCCGCCGCTTCACCCGGAAGCACGGGCGGCGCCCCAAGAACGACTTCGGCTCCACCATGTTCGCGGTGTCGGCAGCGGAGATGATCCGCTGGGCGCGGCGCACCCCCGACGCCTCGGTGGTGGCGGTCCTGCCCCGCTACCTGCCGTGGTGGGCGCACCCCGTGGTGCGGGTGCCGCTGCTGCGCGAGTTCGTCACCTGGAACCTGCTGATCGTGCTGCGCCGCCGCTCCTGAGCACGTTCCCGGCCGCTGGGGGCGGGCGGGTCAGTCCGTCCGGGCGGCCCGCCGCGCCAGCACCGTCCCGGTCGCGACCAGGGCCGCGCCGAGTACGCCCAGCAGCAGGGGCAGCCAGCCGCGTACCGCCGCCAGCAGGCGGGCGCGCTCGCCCGCGCGGTGCACGGCCCCGGCGGCCTGCCCGGGCTCCAGTTCCAGGTCGGCGTCGAGCAGCAGCCGCTCGTGGTCGCCGTCCACGGTGCGCAGGGTCTCCCGCCGCTGCTCTGCGAGGTCGACGACCTGGCCGCTGGTCGGCTCCACCCAGTAGGTGCGGGTCACCTCCACCCAGCGTTCGGCCCGTACCGTGCCGCCGCCGTCCAGGTCCAGCACGGAGGCGGGCACGTCGCGTACGGAGCCCGGCACCCGGGTGGGCGGGACCTGCTGCGTGTAGCGGTGCACGGCGAGTCCGCCGACCTCGTCGGCGCCGTCCAGGCGCATCCGGGGCGCCGACCCCGTGTCGGGGTCGCGGAAGGGGAACTCCGCCTCCTCCGCGCCCGGCGGCCACAGGCCCACCCGTCCGCTGCGGCCCGTCGTGTCGGCGCCGCAGCAGTCGACGGTCCACCCGGTGGCGCGGTCCACCACCATCCGGTGCTCCAGGTGGCCGATCGGCCCCAGCGGGCTGCCGGTGTCGGTGGTGACGGCCAGCGCCAGCAGGTCGGGTTCGCCCGGCACCGGGGCACCCACCAGGTCGGTGCTCCGCACCACCTCGACGTCCTCACGGGTCCGCCAGTGCGTGGTGTCCAGGTAGGTGCCCCCGGGGTCGGTGAGCGTCCACGTCTGCCGCAGCTCGGCGGGCAGAACAGCGAGCCGCGGGGCGGCGACCAGCGGCAGCAGCAGGGCGACCGTGGCGCAGAACGCGCCGAGCGCCGCCGTCAGCAGTCCCGCGCCACGCGGCGGAGCGGGACGGCGCCCGGGCCGCTCCGCCGCGGTGTGCTCCTGCGTCATCCGTGTCTCCACCCCGTCGTCCACGAGGGTCACGGCGCCGCCTCCGCGGCCTCGTCCCGCGGACGGGCCGCGCCGTCCCGCCGACGATCATCCCCGGTCGCCGCCGTTCCGTCGAGGCGGGGGCGGCGTGAGGGGTCGCCCAGGGCGAGCGCCGCGCCCACCAGCGCGGGCAGGCACAGCAGTTGCGGGATCCAGCCGCGCAGCGGCTCCGCGAGCAGCGCGGTGGCGCCGTGGGACGGCAGGTGGGCGGCGAGCGCGCCGCCGACGGCCGCGGACAGGCCCGCGGCGGCCAGCGAGGCGGCGACCACCAGGCTCAGCGACACCCGCCGGCCGCGCCGCTCCAGCGCGGAGGCGGTGAACAGGCCGACCAGGGCCGCCGCGCAGCCGACCCACCCGGCGCTCCACACGCCCAGGAGCACGGTGGCCGCGCCCAGCGCGAGCGGGGCGATGCGTCCCGGTCCGGCGGCGGCCGCGGCCGCGGCGCGCACCGCCGAGGCGGTGCGGGGCAGGACCGCCAGCAGGACGAGGACCACCGCCACCAGGGCCGCGCCGACCAGCAGCGCCGCGTGGTAGGCGGTGTCGGGCGTGTAGGAGAGGACCACGGTGCCCGACGTGCCCGCGGGCAGCAGCCACGCCTGCTTCCAGCCGTCCAGCCGCACCGGGTCGAGTTCGGTGTCGGAGTCCGCGAGCCGCGCCGTCCATCCCTCGTTGAAGTTCTCGGTGACGACGAGGTAGGAGGCGGCGTCGGTGTCCACGGTGACGCGGCGTTCGCTGCGGCCCCACCCCTGGACCTCGACGGCTTCGGCGCGCACCGGTTCGCGTTCGGCCGCCTCCTCCGCCAAGTCGGCGTCGCGCACGACGACCGCGCCCAGCCGGTACCGGTCGGTCTGCCGCACCGTGATCCGGTTGGTGCCCTCCACCAGCGGCACGCCGGTGCAGCTGGTGAACTCCAGCGGCCGTCCCTCCGCCTGGTCGCGGAGGGTGCCGCCGCTGATGCGGGTCTCCACCCGCACGCCGTTGACGGTCAGGTTCGGCCCCTGGCCGCAGGCGGTGGCGGCGTCGGTGTCGGGGACGGGGCCGAGCGGTTCGACGCCGGGCAGGACGATCTCCGCGATCTCCAGCGGCTGGTCCCGGGGCGGGTCGAAGACGATGCGCAGCTGTTCGGTGCGCAGCGTGGCGAAGGCGAACCGGCCGTTGCCGTCCAGCAGGCCCTCGCGGACGGTCTCGCCCGTGTCGAGCACCACCCGGATCGGCCGGGTGACGGTGTCGCCGCGCGGGAACTCCACCGCGATCTCGGCGAGTTCGACGCGTTTGCCGAAGTCGACCTGGAGGGACGGCCGGTCCTGGGCGGGGTCGGGGTACCAGACGGTGGAGTCGTCGCCGTCGAACGCGCCGCGGCCCATCGCCGCGGGGTGGTCGACGGCGGTCGAGGAGGAGGTGACCTTCGGGTAGCCGCCCTCGCGGTTGGCGGCCCGCTCCACCCGTTCGGGGTCGGCGGCCGTGACCTGCCCGGTGATGACGTACTCGCCGGCGGCGTCCGCGGGGAGCGTGACGATCCGGTCGAGGCCGTGGGCGTCCTCGCCCTGCGCGGCGAGGTCGGGGTGGCAGGTCCACACCCGCGAGCCCAGCATGCAGCCGGGGGCCGCCCCGGCCGAGCCGGTGAACAGCAGGGTGCGGGCGTCGGCGGTGCCGGGCACGACGAGGGCGCGCCCGGTCCGCAGGCCGGGGATGTCGAGCGAGGCGATGCCGACGCGGGTGCCGAAGCGGTGTCCGGGCTCCCAGGCGAGTTCGTCGACGCGGACGCGCAGCCTGCTGGTCTCCCCCTCGGGGACGGCCAGTTCCTGGGCGCTGCCGAAGTCGTCGAGTTCGGTCTGGACGCTGCCGTGGTCGGTGGTGACGGTGACCTTCGAGGGCGGCGGCGTGTCGGGCAGCCGTTCGAAGGTGACGGTGGTCCCGGTGACGTCGCGGGGTTCGGTGAAGGCCACCTCCAGCCACTCGCCGACGGCGCCGTCGGCGCTGCTGGAGCGCCACGAGGTCACGGGGGAGCCGTCCAGTGCCGCGTACGGGGTGCGTCCGGGGTCGCGCCGCGCGGGGAGGGCCAGCGCGCTGGACTCGGCGGAGGAGGCGGTGACGGCGGCGATCCCCTCGTAGTGGGCGACCGAGGTGTAGGGCTCCCAGGCGGGGTCGACGACGTCGGGGGCGGGCACGTCGCGGTCGAACTCCTCGGCGGCGCCGAGGGTGGCCGAGGTGTTGCGCCGCACGTCGGGGTAGACGACCTCGACGCGGCGCACGGTGTCGGTGGCGACGGTGTCGGCGGCGGCGACCCCGTCGGCTCCCGGGTCGTCGCCGATGATCACCGGCCGGTCGTCGGTGAGCAGGCCCTGTTCGGCCAGGGCCAGCAGCGCCTCGGGGCCGCCGGTCACGCGCAGCGCGCCGTCGGCGGGGACGGTGGCGGCCAGCGGCGTGGTGCCGGTGACCGCGTAGACGTCCAGGGCCCGGTAGGGCTGGTCGTACCAGCGGGCGGCGGGCAGCGGGTCCAGGCTGCCCATGACGGGGCCGAAGGAGCGCACGCGGTCGATGCCCGGCGAGTCGGCCAGCGCCTGGTGGACGCGGGCGGGCCAGCCGCCGTTGTTGCCCTCGCGCTGGAGGTCGTTGCGGACCAGCAGGTAGCGCACGCCCATGCGGGCCAGGGCGTCGGCCAGGCCCGCCGAGCCGAGTCCGGAGGAGAGCCGCTGGTCGACGGCGTGGGTGAGGCGGGACACCCCCGCCGAGCCCCACGGGATGATCTGCTGGTTGGTCCACGGCGTGCGCATCAGCGGCTGCATGGGTTCGTCCATGGGGCGGCCCCACAGGTACTCGCCGCGCGCCGAGCCGGGGACCGCCATCGTGGTGCGGCCGCCGCTGCGGGCGTCCAGCCACGCGGTCGCCTCGTACCAGTAGTCGGGGATCTCGGTGAAGGAGCCGCGGGTGGCGCCGCCGACGGTGGCCAGCGGGGTCAGGGTGGACAGGACGGTCAGCGCGCACGCCGCGGCCGTCAGGCTCCGGGGGTCGGGCAGGCGGCGCAGCGGTCCGCGTCCGGGGATGCTCCGGAGGCGGGCGGCGGCCTCGGGCAGGTGGGCCAGGCCGACCGCGACCGGCAGCCGGACCAGCACGTCGAACTTGTGGACGTTGCGGAACGGGCTGAGCGCGCCGTCCAGCAGGTCCTGCACTGCCGGGCCGAGCAGGCCGCCGAGCGCCCCGGTGTACCCGGCGGCCACGAGCGCGGTCCCGGCCAGGGCGCTGGCCCCGAGGAACAGCCGTTCGGGGTTGCGCCGGTGCACCGCGCCCGCCAGGCCCAGGGCCGCGACCAGGGCGGTGGCCAGCACCAGCCAGGGCGTGGTCGCCACCTCGCTGCCGGCGGGCAGCGCCGAACTGCCGGGGACGTAGCCCATCCAGTTGGAGGCGCCGCGCACCGTGTTGAGCAGGGAGGTGACGCTGGTGGTGGTGGCCGCGTCCTCGGTGAAGGGCATGAACGAGAACACGTAGCGGCCCATGAGCAGCAGCGGGGCCAGCCACCAGAACGAGACGAGCCCGATCGCGGCCAGCCACCAGCCCAGCAGGGTCCACTTGCGGCGCCCGGAGGCGCGGGTCAGCAGGTACAGCAGGGGGACGACCAGGACCGCCAGTTCGGAGGCGGCGTTGGTGCCGCCGCACAGCAGGAACGCCGCGGCCGACAGCAGCGCCGCGCGCCGGGGGTCGGCGCCGGGCCGGGTGCCGTGCACCAGGGGCAGCAGCACCCAGGGCAGCAGCATGGTCGGCTGGAGTTCGGCGGAGTTGTACGACAGCAGGGTCAGGGCGCGCGGCGACAGCGCGAACGCGACGCCCGCGACGACCTGGGTGGGCAGCGAGCCGACGCGCAGGGCGCGGGCCACGGCGACGGTTCCGGTGAACGCCGCGCACAGCAGCGCCGCCATCCACAGCCGCTGCACCACCCACTCGGGCATGCCCGCGCCGATCAGCAGGGCGTGGAAGGGGCCGTTGGGGAACAGGTAGCCGTACGCCTGGTTCTGCAGCTGGCCGAAGTAGGACGGGTCCCACAGGTACAGCGCCCGGTACAGGAAGCCCAGCGGGTTGACGGTGAGGTCGAGTTTGGTGTCGCCGACGATCCGGGTGGGGTCGAGGCTGCAGGCGAGGGCGCTCAGCAGCAGGCAGACCGCGAGGAGGGTGAGCCTGCGGACAAGCGTCTCGTCGCGGACGGGGGCGGACGGGGTCAACGGCGGCTTCCCCGCCTCTCGGTGCCGCGGACCAGTTCGTCGGCGAGCAGTCGGGCCATGTCCCGGCCGCTGCGCTCCCAGGTGAAGGTGGCGGCCCACGCGCGGCAGGCGCGGCGGATCTCGGCGGCGCGCACGGGGTCGTCGAGTTCGTCGAGGGCGCGCGCGATCACCTCGGTGAGGGTCTCGCCGTCGCGGACCAGCCATCCGGTCTCGCCGTGGCGCACCGAGTCGCGCAGCCCGTCCACGTCGTAGGCGACGGTGGGCACGCCGAGCGCGGCGGCCTCGATGACGGTGAGTCCCCAGCCCTCGAACTGCGAGGCGGTGACGTGCAGTGTCGCGCCCGCCAGGACCGCGTTCTTCTCCTCCTCGGGCAGGAAGCCGTGCAGGTGGACCGCGCCGTGCAGGCCGTGGTGGTCGATCCGCTCGCGCAGCGGGACGCTCTCGGGGCCGCGTCCGACGATGTGGACGCGCAGGTCCGGCCGTTCGGCGCGCAGTTCGGCCGCCGCGTCCACGACGCGGGTGACGCGTTTTTGCACCACGAGGCGGCCGAGGCAGACGATCGCGGGCGAGCCCAGGCCGGTGCCGGCCGGGGCGGGCGGCAGCGGCGGCTGCGCGGGGCCGCCGTTGTGCACGATCGCGATGGGGGCGCGCCAGCGCAGTTTCTCCCGCATGGCGCGGCGGGAGGACTCCGAGACGGTCACGGTGGGGCAGGAGGCGTAGACGCGGCTGGCGACCCGGCTCTCGACGAACCGGCCGAGCCAGGCCAGGGGGCGGCTGAAGTAGGCGTCGAACTGCAGGTCGTGCACGTGGTGCACGACGCTGATGACGCGGGTGCGGCGGGGCAGCACGAGCCGGGAGAAGAACGGGATGCCGTTCATGCAGTCGAAGGCGGCGTGGAAGCGGCGTCGCCGCAGCAGGAGCCACAGCATGACCAGAGGGTAGACGGTGAACGGACCGCCCATGCGCCGGACGGCGATGCCGTCGCGGGTCTCGGCGCGGGCCTGGCCGCGTTCCCGGCTGGTCACGAACACCACGTCGGCGCCGCGGGCGACCAGGTGGCGGCTGATCTGCCAGGCGTAGGTCTCCGCGCCTCCAGCGACGCTCTGCCAGGGGTCGCGCCAGTTGATCATGGCGACGCGGACTCCGTCCAGGCGGGGGTCGGCGTCGGCCTGCGACGGGGCCGCCGTGGACATCCGATCAGCGGATGTCTGTTCGGGCTCCGGGGCCTCGGAGCGGACGGGGTCGGACGCGAGGGGGGCGGGTTCCGCGGCCGCGGGGGCGGGGCGCGGGGACCGCGGGGCGGGGTCGGGGTGGAGTTCGGTGAGGGGGGTGCGTTGGGAGACCACGTGTTCTTCTGCTTTCCGCGAGCGCTCGTCAGGGGAGACCGGACGGCCGACGACGGAGAGCGCCGCCTCGGGTGCGGACGGTGGCGGGCTTCGGGGTCGTCGAGGAGACGTGCTGACCGGGTCGACGGTCCGGGGGGTTGAGGCGGGGCCACCGCCCCACGACGGGAGGGCTGGGGTCACAACGTGGTCGGCGGACCGCTCCGGGCACGGCCTCCGGGACGGCGTGCGCCGTCCCGGCCGGCTGCTCTCGGGGGCGTCCGCCGGGCACGCCCTATCTGTCGCCGTAGTTGTAGAGCGTTTCCTCGACCGGTTCGACGGAGGTGGCGGAGGTTGCCGCGACAGTGGTCACCGTGAAGGTCGCGGCCACTGCGAGGGCCGCGCCAACGGCACACGCGACCAGGATTCTGATCACTGGGGTTTCTCCTTCCTCGACGCCTGACGCCGTTGGGGGCGTGCGGGCATGGGGCCAGAGTAGAATTCAATTCGGCGCTTGACCAGAGCCAGAATCCCGCCGTTGCCGCTGATCCGGCCGTTTCGGACGCTCGAATTCCCGGTTACGCTGCGGCTACGTACTCTTCGGTAACTTTCAGGAGAAGAAGCAGCGGACCGTCGTGGACCGCCTCCAGACCGGGGCCGGCGAGATCGGCCCCGACCCCCTCGGGGAGGTTGGCCCGGTCGACGAGCACGTAGCGCACCCCTGCCTGCGCCAGCCGCTGCGCCAGGTCCGCCGTCCCGTGCGGCATCGCGTCCGCTCCCATCAGCGGGGCGACGCGCCGGGCGAGCGGGTCCTCCCCGGCGACGACGCGCACCCGGTCCCCGTCGCGCACCCGCAGCGCGTCGTTCCACACCACCGGGCGGTCGAACATCTTGGTCGCCGGGTCCAGCACCACCGTCACCTCCCCGCCGCCCAGCGGAAACCCCCGGTAGGCGCTCCACGGCAGCGACAGCAGCGCCCCCTCCTCCGGGTCGGTGTTGACCAGTTGCTGCACCCGCGTCCACTCCCGCGGGTACTCGACCGGCCGCAGCGTCCCCCACGCGCCCCACGCCAGTCCCGGCAGCAGCACCAGCGGCGCCAGCAGCGCGCACGCCCCGCTGAGCGCCCCCGCCGCCCGGGAGGGCGCGGCGGAGCCCCGCCGGGCCGCCGGCCGCCCCAGCCACCGCACGGCGCCCGCCAGCCCCACGGCCTGGAGCAGCGCGAGCGGCGCCAGGTAGAGGTGGCCGTCGCGCAGCGGACCGAACCCCGGCCACAGGCCGATCAGCGCGCGCAGCACCGCGCGCCCCGGCTCCACCGTCCCGGCCAGCGCCACCGCGAGGCCCAGCGCCGCCGCCACGGTCAACCCGGCCGCGTGGGCCGGCCGCGGACGGCGGGCCAGCAGCCACCCCCAGCCGGCGAGCGCGGCCAGCGACAGCAGCAGCCGCCCCGCCGCGCCCACCGGCTCGGCGAAACCGGGCGGCACCGCCTGGGCGTTCCAGATCCCGCCCAGGCTGAGCAGCGAGGCCACGGTCCCCAGCGGGGTGTCGGCGCGCGCCGCGAACAGGTCCACCGCGGCGGGATCGGTCGTCGCCCCACTGGCCAGTGCGGGCAGCAGCCACGGCAGCGCCGCCACCGCCAGGCAGCCCGCCGCCGCGGCGGCGGCCGCCGCCCGGCGCCCCCGCCGCACCACCGCGGCGGGCAGGGCGACCAGCCCCGACAGCACCGCCGAGGAGAAGCCGCCGACCGCGGCGGGCAGCAGCGACGCCAGCAGACGGGGCACGTCACGCGTCCGGCGGTACCGCGCCGCCGCGTCCAGCACCCACGGCAGCCCGGCATAGCCCAGCAGCAGCGCCCACTGGCCCAGCAGCAGCCGCTCGGCGAGGAACGGGTTCCACACGTAGCCGAGGGCCGCCGCGGCGCGGGGCAGCGGCCACTCCCGCGGCACCAGCCGCGCCGCCCCGGCCGCACCGAGCGTGAACACCGTGAGCAGCAGCAGCTTCTGCACCAGGTCGCCGGGCAGCGCCATGCCCAGCAGCGCCACCACGGCGTCGCTGGGCACCGCCCGTGGGAACCCCTCCCCGCCGCCCAGGGCCGCGTCCGTCAGCGGGGCGTCGGGCACGAACACCATGTCGTAGCGGAGCACGTAGCCCGGCCCCAGGGCGGGGCCCAGCGCCAGCAGTCCGGCTGCCAGGCCGACCCCCGCCGGGACCAGCCGGTCCAGGACGTCGCGGCCGCGCCTCCGCCTTGCCCGCTCCGGGCACGGCGGGGCGGAATCAGTCCGCGGCACGGTAGACGACCCGTTCCGAGAAGCCGCCCTCCAGGTAGTCGCGGTGGGAACGGACCGCGAACTCGTGGTTGGCCTGCTCCGGTCCGATCTCCAGGCGGGTGGCGTCGCGCACCACGGCGACGGTCTGCCACCCCGTGTCGGCGCCCACCGGGCCGGCGTCGGCGGGCGCGCAGTCGCCGGGGTCGAGGGTGGGGCACTCCAGGGGGCGGCGCCACACCGCGTAGTGGGTGGCGCCGGGCGCGGCCTCCCAGCTCAGGGCCCCGTCCCCGGCGCGGACCGCCTCCGGGGCGGGCGGCGGGTCGTCGGCCAGCTCCACCCGGACCGGAGCGGAGAGCGGCCCCGGGTCCTGTCCCTTGAACGCGCGGACCTCGAACTCGTAGACGGCGCCCGCGAACAGGCCGGCCACCTCGTGGGCCGTGCCCCCGTCGGCCGTCGCGGCGACGTCGCCGCGGCTGGCCCGCTCCTCGGGGTCGGGGTCCACGCGACGCCCGAACACCTCGTACCGGGTGGCTCCGGGGACCCCGTCCCAGCTCACCCGGGCCCCGTCGGCGGTCCGCTCGACGCGCAGGCCGCCGGGGGCCGCGGTGGGGCCGACCTCGACGTCGGGCAGCGGACGGGGGTAGGGGCGGCCCAGGCCGAGCGGGTCGGCGAGGGCGTCGGCGAACGCCGCGGCGATCTTGACCTCGCCGCGCGCGTTGGGGTGGACCTCGTCCCAGTTGTCGTCGGCGGGCGCGTAGTCGGCGGCCGTGCGGGCCACCACCACCGGGGAGTCCGCTCGGGCGAGCTGGTCCGCCAGGGCGGGCAGGGCGGCGTTGTACTCGCCGATGGCGGCGTTGACCGTCTGGTCGTCCTCGGTGCCCCACACCGGGGGGATCTCCCCGAGCACCACCCGGATGTCGCCCCTGGCCAGCCGTGCGGCGGCCACGATGTCGCGGGTCCGCTCCAGCACCTCGGCGCTGTCCGCGCCGCGCACGACGTCGTTGACCCCGACGAGCAGCAGCAGGTAGTGCGGGTCGGCGTCGACGACCTCCCGGCCGATCCGCTCGGCGACCTCCCGGGCGGTGGACCCCCAGGCCCCGGCGTGGTCGGTGTCGAAGTCGGCGACGGCGTAGCGGTGGTCGCCGTAGCGGTCGGCGACGGGGTCGAACAGGTCGTCGCGCGGCCCCACGAAGTCCACGTCGGCTCCCCCGTCGCCGGTGAGGTGGGCCCACAGCCGGTAGCGCCAGGTGTGGTCCCCCGTGCTGCCCTGGACCCGGGAGTCGCCGGAGGCCATGATCCGGACCGTGCCCTCGGGCGGGGTCCAGCCGCCCGTCGGCGGCGGGGGCTCGGGGGGTGCGGGGCCGTCCACCCGGAAGCCTCCGACGGTGGCCTGGAGCACCAGCGTGGTGAGAGCCATCGCCGCCACCGCGATCGCGAGCAGTCCGGACAGGGGAGGACGTCCCCAGAGCCACCGCTTTCCGGCGGCGCCGGTGTCCCCCTCCTGGTCGGGCGGGGTGCCTTTCTGCTCCACACCGGACAGCCTAGGACCTGCCGCTCACCGGCGGTCAAGCGGAGCGGACGCCCCCGTCCGGGGACGTCTCCCCCGGTACCGGGACACCGGGGAGGGGCCCGCAGGCCCCGGCCCGGGGCCTGCGGGGTCTGGCCCCAGCAGGTTACCCTTGGGTAACCTACTGGGGCGTACCGTCCTCCTCCGGAAAGGCGCTCCCGTGACCGGTCTGCTCGCCGCCCTGGCCTCCGCCGTGGTCTACGGCATCGGGCTGACCGTGGAACAGCGGGCGCTGCACCGGTCGGCGGCCCTCAGCCTCCGCCGCCCGCTGCACCTGGTGCGCGTCCTGTTCGGCAACGTCCGCTGGCTGTGCGGGTGCGCGCTGGCGGCCCTGGGCAGCGTGGGGCTGATCGTCTCGCTGGGACTGGCACCGGTCTCCGTGGTGCAGCCGGCCTTCGCCGGCGGAATCTCCCTGACCCTGCTGGTCCTGGCCCTCGCGCAGCGCCAGCGGATCAGCCGGGGCGAGCTCGCGGCCCTCGGCGTGATGCCGGTGGCCCTGCTCCTGCTCGGCCTGTCCCTGGGGCCGCAGGACGCCGCGGCCGGCACCACCGCGAACCTGCCGCTGCTGCTCACGGTCAGCGCCGTCACCCTCGCCGTGTGCGCGGGCGGCATGGCCCTGGCCGGCGGCGGCAACGCGCCCGCGGCCGTCATGGGCGGCGCCGCGGGCCTGGCACAGGGGGTCGCCGGCCTCCAGGGCAAGGGCGTCGGCGGACTGCTGGCCGACCACGGACTCCTCGACGCGGTCGTGCCGGTCCTGCTCTCCCCGTTCCCCTACCTGTACGCGCTGGGCTGGGCGGTGGGCATCGCGCTCTTCCAGACCTCGATGCAGCGCTCACGCGCCTCGGTCACCGCACCGGCCGCGAACGTGGTGGGCAACGTCTTCATGGTGGCGGCCGGGACCGCGGTCTTCGCCGAGACCCTGCCGGCCGAACCGCTGCCGCTGGCGCTGCGCGCCGGCGGCTTCGCGCTGACCCTGGCCGTGGTGGCGCTGGTGCACCGGGCCGCCGGGCAGGCGGAGGAGGAGACCGGTCGGCGGCGCGCCGTCGGCCCCGGCCGACCGGACCCCGATCAGCATCCCGATCAGACGGCCACGGCGAGCGCCTGACGCAGCGAGGGGGCGGCGACCTCGGCCCAGGCGTCGATGACGCTCAGCGGCTCGGCGAGCTCCGCGGCGGCCAGCACCAGCCCCGGCTCGGCCACCCACGCCCCCAGGTCGGACAGCAGCACCCGCAGGTCGCCCTCGATGTTGCGGCCGTTGCGCAGGTCGTCCACGACCGCCAGCGGCAGCGCGATGACGTGGGAGAGGCCCAGTTCCGGCAGCCGGTCCAGGAAGACCTTGAGCAGTCCGCTGTAACTGCCGTGCACCTGCGGGGTGGCCACGACCAGCACGTCGCTGTCGGCGAGCGCGGCGAGCGCGGCGGCCACGTCCTCCGTGGCCTCCTCGGCGAGCAGCGCCGGCCCCAGTCCGGCAAGGTCGACGACGTCGATACGGGCGGTGACGCCGGCGTGCGCGGCGATGGAGTCGGCGGTGTGGACGGCAGCGGCGCGGAGGGCGGAACGGGTCTGGGGGGCTGCGACGAGCACGGCGAAGCGAGTCATGGTGGTGATCTCCAGGTGAATGCGGCCACCGGCCGCGTGGGACGTAGCGCGGGGAAATCGTCGGACAGGAAGGACGACAGGAGGGTTTCCCGGGCACGGCGGAGGCGCACGTTCCCGATCACCGGGGATCGACGTGGGCCGGGGGCTCGAACTCGTGCGGGGAAACCGCGACGACAGCGGGGACGGCGGTCCCGCGACAGGCGCTAACTACGACAGAGTGCGCTCGCCTGCTGCCGCAGATCGACATGCAGACGCTGGACGAGCAGCTCACCGGCAGACATGTACACCATGATGAGGCGGGGACGAGGATAACGTCAATGTGTGATCGACAGTTTTGTCAGGGTTATCGAGTGAGGAAGGACACAGGGGGTCCGCTCCGATGAGTACCTTGGCCAACGCGCGCCTGGTCACCGCGGACGGAATCGTCGACGGCTGGCTGCGCATCGAGGGCGAGCGGATCGCCGCGACCGGCCGGGGGGCCGCGCCGGACCGCCCGGCGGACTCCGTCGACCTGGGCGGCCGCCTGCTGGCGCCCGGCTGCGTCGACGTCCACGTGCACGGCGGCGCGGGCGCCTCCTTCGACGAGGGCGCCCCCGAACGGGCGCTGACCGCCGTCGCCTTCCACCGCCGGCACGGGGTGACGACCCTGGTGGGCGGACTGGTCACCGCCTCCCCCGCGGCCATGCTGCGCCAGGTGGCGGCCCTGGCCGAGCTGTGCGACGCGGGGGAACTGGCCGGGATCCACCTGGAGGGCCCCTACCTGGCCCCCGGCCGCTGCGGGGCGCACGACCCGGCGCTGCTGCGTCCCCCCGACCCGGTCGAGTTCCGGCGCCTCCTCGCGGCCGGCCGGGGCCACGTCCGGATGATCACGCTCGCCCCCGAACTGCCCGGAGCCCTCGACCTGGTCCGCGCGGCCGTGGCCGAGGGGGTGGTCGCGGCGGTCGGGCACACCGACGCCGACCACGAGACGGTCCGCGCCGCGTTCGACGCCGGGGCCACCGTGGCCACCCACCTGTTCAACCAGATGCGCCCGGTCCACCACCGCGACCCCGGACCGGTCGTCGCGGCGCTCAACGACGACCGGGTGACGGTGGAACTGGTCAACGACGGCGTGCACGTCCACCCCGCGGTCGCCCGCATGGCCTGGAGGGCCGCCGGGGCCTCCCGCACGGCCCTGGTGACCGACGCCATGGCGGCGGCCGGGCTCGGCGACGGCGACTACACCCTGGGGGGCCTGCGGGTCCGGGTCACCGACGGCACCGCCCGCCTGGCGTCCACCGGGGCGATCGCGGGCAGCACGGTCACCCTGCCCGAGGCGGTCCGCCGGGCGGTGCGCGATCTGGGGGTCCCCGTCCCCGAGGCGCTCCACGCGGCCAGCGCGGTGCCCGCCGCCGCACTCCGCCTCGCCGACGTGGGCGTCCTCACTCCGGGCCGCTACGCCGACCTCGTCGTTTTCGACGAGGACCTGGAGGTCGAATCCGTCTACCGCAGAGGGCGCCCGGTCGTGGGAAACTCGGTCGACGGGACTGTTTCCGGGCCGGATTCGTTCCTTCGGGCAGACTGACCCGCTCTGTCAGCTTAAAGTTGGATACGACCTCGGAAAGCGCTCTGGACAACACCGTCTCGGTGTGGGTGCACGAGCCACTACGGAGTCCCGGAGCGTTCCAGGAGCCCGGTGCGAGTCACACCCCCGGCCTCGGCGTCCCGAGGCCGTCCTGCCACCGCGTCCCACCGCGGGTCCTGTGACCTTCACGGCCCGGTACCGAGCCATGACTCCTGGGAGAATCCGGTGTCTTCACCTATCGGGAGAGAGATTTGCCTAAGAAAGCTCAGTCCGGTTTCCATCCCCGGACCGTCGCCGTGGTCCTCGCAGGCGGCAGCGGCCAGCGCATCGGTTTGAGCACCCCCAAACAGCTGCTCAAAATCGCCGGCAAGCCGATCCTGGAGCACACCCTCGCCATCTTCGAGGAGGCCCCCGACGTCGACGAGATCGTCCTCATGATGAATCCGGGCTTCGTCAAGGACGCCGAGGCGATCGTCCGCAAGGCCGGATTCACCAAAGTCTCCCGCGTCCTGCCCGGCGGCACGTCGCGCAACGCCACCACCCAGCTCGCGCTCGACGTGCTGGCCGACCACGACCCGGCCACCAAGGTGCTCTTCCACGACGCGGTGCGCCCCCTGCTGTCGCAGCGCATCATCGCCGACTGCGTCACGGCCCTCGACGAGTACGCGGCGGTGGACGTCGCCATCCCCTCCTCGGACACCATCATCGAGGTCGACGACGACATCATCACGGAGGTCCCCCGCCGGTCCCGGCTGCGGCGCGGCCAGACCCCCCAGGGCTTCCGCCTCGGCACCATCCGGGAGGCCTACGCCAAGGCCTGGGAGGACCCCGAGTTCGAGGCCACCGACGACTGCACCGTGGTGCTGCGCTACCTGCCCGGCACCCCGATCTTCGTGGTCGCCGGCGACGAGCACAACATGAAGGTCACCCAGCCCGTCGACATCTTCATCGCCGACAAGCTCTTCCAGCTGGCCTCCAGCGCCACGCCCGAGTTCACCGAGGAGGACTACCACAAGCGGCTCGCGGGCAGCACCCTGGTCGTCTTCGGCGGCAGCTACGGCATCGGCGCGGGCGTCGCCGACCTGGCCGAGCAGTACGGCGCGCGCGTCTTCCGCTACAGCCGCAGCGCCACCCGCACGCACGTGGAGAACCCCGCCGACGTGGCCGCCGCACTGGCCCAGGCGCACTCCGCCACCGGACGGATCGACTACGTGGTCAACACCGCCGGGGTGCTGCGCATCGGCCGCCTCGACCAGACCGACGAGGCGACCATCGAGGAGGCGCTGCGGGTGAACTACCTCGCGCCCGTCCACATCGCCAAGGCGTCCTTCCCCTACCTGTCCCGCACCCGCGGCCAGCTGCTGCTGTACACCTCCAGCTCCTACACCCGGGGCCGGGCCGACTACAGCCTCTACTCCTCGGCCAAGGCCGCGACGGTCAACCTGACCCAGGCGCTCGCCGACGAGTGGGCGGCCGACGGGGTCCGGATCAACTGCATCAACCCCGAGCGCACCCAGACCCCGATGCGGACCAAGGCGTTCGGGGAGGAGCCCGCGCACACCCTGCTCAGCGCCGAGAAGGTGGCCCGTACCTCGCTCGACGTGCTGCTGTCGGACCTGACCGGTCACGTGATCGACGTCCGCCGCGAGGACCCGGTCGCGTTCCCCCGCCCGGAGGCCGAACTCACCGGGAAGGGCGCCGAGTGAACCTGACACAACTGATCCAACGGCTGGGCACGGGCACCCTGGTGCTGCTCGCCCTGCTGGGCGTCGGCTACCTCGCGCTGTTCGCGGGGACCTTCACCCTGTCGGTGTGGCTGTTCGCCCTGGGCGCGGTCCTCGTCTACGGCGCCGACGCGTTCGTCCAGGCCACCAGCCACGACCTCGGCCGGTACCTGACCCAGTTCCGGCTGGGCGGCACGACGCGGGCGCTGCTGCGGCAACTGCTCGTGGTGGGCTTCATCGGCCTGCTGGCCTCTCCCTCCACCACGGGCTTCTGGTGGATGGTCGGCGGCGCCGCGGCGCTGTTCACCCTCCAGATCGGCTACGACCTGATGCTGCGCAAGCTGCGCCGCATCCGGCAGCTGCCCGTGGTCACCCGCAACATCGACCTGGGGCCGCTGCGGATCCCCGACGGTCCGCCGAACTGGCTGGCCCGCAACGGGATGAACCGGGTCCTGCTGCTGGACGCCCCCCTGGTCGCCGGAGGCATCGGCTTCGCGGTGACCGACCACCCCGGCTACGCCGCCGCCGGCGCGCTGCTGTCGGCCGCGGCCCTGCTGGTCTCGGCCGCCGTGCTGGCGCCGTTCCTGCTCAGCTCGCGCCGCATCCCCGGCCCGGCCAGGGTGCTGAAGTTCGTGCAGGCGTGGCTGAACGAGTACCGGCCCGAGGTGATCGTGTACTTCTCGGGGTCGGCCGACTCGGCCTACCAGATCAACATGTGGCTGGACTCCGTGGCCAAGCTCCCCCGCCGCTCCCTCATCGTGCTGCGGGAACGCGCCGTGGCGGCGAACCTGGGGGTGACCGCCATCCCGGTGCTGTGCGTGCCCAAGGCCAACGACCTCATGGCGCTGGACTTCGAGCCGGCCGGAGTCTGCCTGTACCCGGCCAACACCGGCAAGAACATCCACATGCTGCGCAACCCCAAGCTCAAGCACGTGTTCATCGGACACGGCGACAGCGACAAGGTGGCCAGCATCAACCCCTACAGCAAGGTCTACGACGAGGTCTGGACCGCCGGGCAGGCCGGACGCGACCGCTACCGCATCGCC
This sequence comes from Thermobifida alba, assembly GCF_023208015.1. Lineage (NCBI taxonomy): Bacteria > Bacillati > Actinomycetota > Actinomycetes > Streptosporangiales > Nocardiopsidaceae > Thermobifida > Thermobifida alba. The sequence goes on from NZ_CP051627.1 coordinate 2,868,358, forward strand.
CAGGTCGGGGTGCGCGACGACGAGATCGTGGAGGTGGGCCGCCCCCAACTGGGGCCCATCCACACCGGTCCCACCGGCAACCGGATCCGGACCGTGCTGTACGCGCCCACCTGGGAGGGGTGGACCGACGACCCGGGCAACACCTCGCTGATGGCGGCCGGCCCCACCCTGATCGCCAAACTGCTGGAGGTGCCGGGCATCAGGGTGCTGTACAAGCCGCACCCCTTCACCGGCATCCGCGACCCGCGGGCCCGTACCGCGCACCACCGCATCACCGCCCTGATCAACGAAGCCAACCAGCGCGCGGGCCACGGCTCCGGTTCCGAACAGGCCCGGCGCCGACTCGCCCAACTGGAGAAGCGGCTCGCCCAGGTGGAGACCTTCGACGAGCGGGTGGACGAGGCCCAGCGCTCCCGGGACAACGGCCGCCTGGACCCGGCCCTGATCGAGGAGCTCGGGCGGATCACCGAGGAGTGGCACCAGATCTACTGGGCCGACCAGGGCGAGGCCCGGCACCTGGTCATCCAGGGGCCGCGCCCCAGCCTGTACTCCTGCTTCAACCAGAGCGACCTGTTGATCAGCGACATCTCCAGCGTCGTCGCCGACTTCATCTTCAGCGGCAAGCCCTACGCGATCACCAACTGCGTGGGAATCCCCGATGAACAGTTCCGGATCGAAAACCCCACCGCCGGGGCGGCCTACCTGCTGCGTCCCGACGGCACCGGTCTGGAGCAGGCCCTGGAGGCGATGGAGGCCCCCCTGTCCGACGCTTTCGCCGAGGAGCGGCGCACGTTGAAGACCTACCTGCTCGGCCCGGACGAGCCGGACTCCCAGACCCGGTTCGCGCGGGCGGTCGACGACCTCTACGAGCGGGCCCGCGCGGCCGTGGCCCGGCGTGCGGACTCCTCCGTGGCGATGTGATCCCGTCCGGCTTCGGCGACGAGGGGGCGGCGGTCCGGGAACCGGACCGCCGCCCCCTTTGCGTCACGCGCCCACGCCTACGAGCGTCGGCTGCCGACGATGCGGCGGACGGAGCGCCCCACCACCCGCCGCACCCGGCGGTACGGCGAGTTGCGCAGGTCCCGCTCCAGCGTCCGCAGCCGCTTGACCTCCTTGTCCACGCGCTTCTCCAGCGCCTGGAGCTGCTTGGTCAGTTCGGCGATGCGCCGCTCCGACACGGCCTGCTGCTTCCTGAGCTCCCTGGTGTCCTCCCGGAGCCTGCCCAGGCGTTGCACGAGTTCGCTGTCGTCGTCCCCCCAGGCCTGGACGCCCGGCGGGAACTCGATCTCGCGCATCCTGGCCTCGAAGGCGGCCCCGTTGTCCCGGTCGGGCCGGAAGACGTGGTCCAGCCCGTGCTTGTCCATGAAGGCGACGATGCGGTCGAACCGTTCCCGGTGCCCCTTGACCAGGGCGTCGTAGTCGGCCTCCGCGTACAGGTCGGCCGGGTCCACGTCGGCGTCCAGCTCGCTGATCCGCCGGTGCGGGATGTCGAAGTAGCGGCACAGTTCGAGGGTGCGCGAGTCGTGGCACAGCACGACGCTCGGCGTCCCCGCGAGCAGGGCCGCGATGTTTCCGTGGATGCGCGTGCCGAACGCGAATTCGTAGTCGCTCAGGGTGTTGATCCAGGTCACCGGGTCGTAGTAGAGGCGGACCCGGTTCTGCTGGAACAGGGGGTGGGTACGGTGCACCGGCATGGGACTGTACCGGCCGTCCCACTCCGAGGCGTCACCCCAGTAGAGGAGTTCCAGGTCCTTCAGTTCCTGTGCGATGTAGAGCAGGTTGGGGTAGCGCTCGCAGTTGGTCTGGACGATTCCACCGATGTCGCCCGCTCCCAGGGCGCTGCGGGAGGCGTTGATCGCGATCTTGGAGTCCCGGTCGAGCCGCTCGGCCTTCTTCTCGACCCACAGGTCCGTGCCGTTGAGGAACATCGACGGGCAGCCGATGACGTCGACGTCGGTGAAACCGAGGCTGTTGAGGTAGCTCTCGGTGAACTCGCCGCGGACCCCGATCGAGGGGGAGCGGTCCAGGACCGCGGCCGCGAACCTCTTCACGGTCCGCTCCAGTGGCGCGAGCCGCTCGGGGTTGTAGTCGAGGCCGCTCTGCGCGCCGACCCCGAAGACGACCACCGGGATGGTGAGCCGTTCGATGAGCTCGGTCAGGGTGCGCAGGTGCCTTTCGAACGAGGGACGGAACGCGTTCGCCAGCGGCACCACGAAGACATCGTACTCCTCGTTGATGCGGTCGGCGGCGGAGGGGTCCACGACGAACCGGTTGGAGGTGATCTCCGCGCCCTCGGTGTAGAGCATCTTGTGCACCGCGTCACTGAAGATCAGGTTTCCAGCGTTGGTCCCGATGATGTTGTGCTGGATCACCTTCTCGGGGGACACGACGTCGAACGGGCTCTTTCCCGAGCGGATCAGGATTCTTTTCATCAAGAAATCCCCTGTGGGACGAATGACCGGGTTGATGCGGGGTAGCGGGGCGGCGTCCGGCAACCGAGGGAACGGGGGAGCGGGAGGCCGCGCCTCACCGTGCTGAGCTGGGCATCCAGTCCTCCCCGGCCTGCCTCAGCTTCACCGCCCTCGTCGCACCCTAGCACCCATATCGGACAATCGTCACTTTCTCCACATTTCATTTTCGACACCCCGCCCCACGGTCCGGCAAACCCCGAACCCCCTGGTCACCCACCGCGAGACCCTCCCGACACAGCGCAACGAATCAGAGTCCACCGGCCCTCCCCACGACCGACTGCCAGGAAGTCCGCGAATACCCCCGAAGCGGACACACCATTTCTCCGCCCGTCCGAACACCCTCGTCCCGCCGCAATCCGCCGCACACCGCGAAAAGCCGCGAGACCTTCTTCTTGCTACAATCCCCTTTCATCCCAATCATCCCCAAAAGACAATATTCACCACCAGAAATGAGAATTGTCAGAATTTCCTAAAAACCGCACGTACCGTGTGGCGTGACACCGGTGTCGCCGCCCGGCCGCAGACCCCGCCCGGCCAGCGCCCGCGACCCGGTTCTCGAAGAGATCTCCTTCCTCTGCTCCGGGAGCACGATGAAGATCGCCTACCTGATCCACAACATCTACGGAATCGGCGGGACCAATCGAACGGTCATCAACCAGGCGTCGGCCCTGCGGCACCGACACGACGTCGAGATCGTGTCGGTGTTCCGCCACCGCGACCACCCGGTCCTCCCCATTCCTCCGGGAGTCACGGTGACCAGCCTCGTCGACACCCGACTCCCTCCCGGCGAGGGAGTGGGCGTCCAGGGACGGCGGCTGCACGAAGGAGAGGAGCGCGCGGGACTGCCCCCGGAGGTCTTCCCCCGGGAGGAGACCCGCCAGCGGCAGTACAGCCTGCTCACCGACGACCGGCTGCGCGACTACCTGGCCGGTACCGACGCCGACGTGGTGGTCGGCACCCGTCCCGGACTGATCGTCTCGCTGGTGCGGCTGGCCCCCGACCGCATCGTCAAGGTCGGACAGGAGCACCTGACCCACGACATGCACCCCGAGCGGCTCATGGCGGTCATGAGCGACGTCTACCGGGGACTGGACGCCCTCGTGACCGTGACGGAGGCCGACGCGCGGCAGTACCGGGAACGCATGGACCTGCCCGGGGTCCGCGTCCTCGCCATTCCCAACAGCGTTCCCGCCCCGGCGATCCGCCGCGCTGCCGGGACCGACCCGAAAACGGTCGTGGCCGCCGGACGCATCGAGGCGATCAAACGGTTCGACCTGCTCATCGACGCCTTCGCCCGGGTGGCCCCGCAACACCCCGACTGGACCCTGCGCATCTACGGCGACGGCGCCGAACTCCCGGCCCTGCGGCGGCAGGTCGCCCGCCTCGGACTGGGCGACGCCGTCCTGCTCATGGGCCCCCACCCCCGCATCGAGGAGGCCTGGGCGCTCGGCTCCTTCGCGGCCGTCACCTCCGCCAGGGAGTCGTTCGGCATGACCATCGTCGAAGCCATGCGCGCGGGACTGCCGGTGCTGAGCACGGCCTGCCCCCTGGGCCCGCCGGAGATCATCCGGGACGGGGTGGACGGACTCCTGGTCGCCAACGGCGACGTCGCCGCGGTGGCCGAGGGACTCGACCGGATGATGGGCGACGACGCCGCGCGGACCAGGATGGCGCGCAACGCGCTGCACGGCTCCGCACGGTTCGACCCCGAGACGATCGCCCGCCGCCACGAGGAGCTCTTCCACGAACTGGCCGGCCGACCGCTGCCGCCCGCGTCCCCGCCGCCCCCCGCCTCCGCAACCGTCGTGGAGTGCACCGCCGCGGCCTCCGCCACGGGCTCCACCACGCTGCGGTTCGCCCGGCCGCCCCACCGGGTGCTGCTGCGCGCCGGCTCCGCCGAGACGGCCCTGGCCGTCGAGGAGGACGGCACCGTCACCGTCGACCCGGAGGACCCGCGGCTGTCCCCCGGAGCCTGGAGCGTGCACCGCGTCGACGGGGACTCCGTCTCCCCCGTCCCCGCCTCCCTCATCGACCTGCGCGCCTACCCGCTGGACCCGGCCTCCGTGAAACGCCTGTCCCTGGCCGTGCCCACCCGCGACCCCGCGAACCGGCTCGGCGTCGTGGTCCGCCGCGCAAAACCGCACGCCGAGGTGGAGGCGGTGGCAGGCGACGGCTCCTCCCTCACCCTCACCGGCACGCTCCTGGGCGACTCCGGCCTGCCCGACGCCCGGCTGCGCCTGGTCCGGCGCGGTCCGGCCCCGGCGGAGCGCCTCCTGCCGTGCCCGGTCGGCCCCGACGGCGCGTTCACCGCCTCGATCCCGGTGGCCGACCTCCTGCTGGGCGAACGGAGCGCTCCCGAGGAGACCTGGGACCTGGAACTGGTACCCCACGCGGACTCCCCCGGCGTCAGGATCGGCCGCCACCTGGACGGCGTCCTGGGGCACGACCGGACCGTCTCCTACCCCGCGGTGGAGGTCGAGGGCACCGACCACGGCGACGTCCACGTCCGCCCGGTCTTCGACGCCGAGGAGGCCCTGACGATCGAGGTCCGCGACACGGGCACCGACGCCCGCGCCGCCGCGGCCGCGGGACCGGTGGAGGCCACCGCCCGCCTGGAGTCCTTCGCCTGGGAGGGGTCGCGGCTGCGACTGCGCCTCGGCGTCGGCCTGGCCTCCGGGGGAGCCGCCCCCGTCCTGGGACGCGCAGGGGAGGCGTGGCACTGGCTGGGCCCCGACGGCGCCCCGGCCGGACCGGACATGCGCTGGCTGCGTCCGCACAACCGGATCGAGGTGGAACTGCGCAACCGCCGGCGGCCCCACCGCCGGGCGGCGTTCCACACCGAGGTGCGCACGGTCGGCGAACCCGACCGCACCGGCGGCAGCGGCACCCCCCGGTTCGAGGTGACCGCCGTGGTGGACCTGGCGGCCGCCGACGGCGGCCGGCTCACCAAAGGGCAGTGGGACGTCGTCGTCCGGGTGCGCTATTTCGGCGTCGAGGCCGAAACCGCCGTCCGGGAGCACACCGCCGAGGCGGAGGAGCAGCGCCGCCCCGCCTGCTACGCCGCCGCGACCTTCGCCGACGCCTTCTGGTCCCCCGACGGCGCCCTCACCGTGTCGGTCAACGGCGGCCTGTCCTTCCTGCACCGGGCCCTCCGCCGCCCCGCGGACTGCCGGATCCTCGACCGCCCCGGCCACGCGGAACTCGTCGTCCCCCTGGCGCTGGCCCTCACCGGCGAGGTCCCGCTGCACCTTGAGGCGCGCCGGCAGGACGGCGACACGTCCCTCCTGCCGGCGGTGCTCGGCGAGGAGGACGGGCAGACGGTGCTGCGCGCCCGGATGGCCCGGGAGGACGTCTCCCGCCCCGGCCTGGTCCGACTGCGCGCGGTCCACGGCACCAGGAAGGGCTCCCTCGGGCTGGTGCTGCGCACCGGCCCGGTGGAGCAGCGGGCCTTCCTGCGCTCCCCGCACGGCAGGGTGCGGTTGACGGACGTGGCCCTGCTCGACGGTTCGCTGCAGATCACGGGGGAGCATCCGAACGGGGCGCTGCTGTCCGAGGGGCTGAGGATGGCGGTGGTGCTGGTGGAGCGGGAGAGCGGGCGGGAGCTCCGCTTCCCGGTGTCCTCGCTCGACGCCGCCTCCTTCACCGCGGCGGTCCCGCTGTCCGGTCCGGCCCCCGACGCCGGGCCGTGTGACGGCGTCTTCGACGTCTTCGCGGTCTTCACGGCGTCCGGTCTCGACACCCGGGTGCGCGTCGGCGCCGACCGCTCCCCCTCGGTCCGCACGGACCCCCTGCTGCGGCTCGTCCCCCACGGCGCCGGGCGGCGGCTGGCGGTCGCCTACTTCACCCGGCCGCACGGCAACCTGAGCCTGGAGGTCGGCGCGGTCCGGCACGCTCCCGCCTCGGCGGTGCGGGTGGAGTCGGCCGCGTGGCGGACGGGGGACACCCTGCGGATCACGGCGGTGCCGACGGTCGGCGAGGACCTCCCCCGCGCCGCGGTGCTGCGTGCCACCGCCGAGGGCGCGGCGCCGCTGGAGGCCCCCGCCCGCGTCGAGGAGGCCGACGGGACCGTCCGGATCACCGCCGAACTGTCCCTCGGCGTCCCCGGTCCCCGAACCGCCGAACTGGTCTGGGACCTCTCCCTGGTCCTCGTCCACGCCGACGGCACGCGGTACGGGACCGCGCTGCGGCCCGACCCGCAGATTCCGCACTCCCGCACGATCAGGGGGCTGCGGGCGTTCACGTTCCGCCCCGTCACGGGCCGGGCCGGCGCCCGGCTCGCGGTCCGGGTCAGACCGGTGGCACTGCTGCGGTCCGCGCTGCGGCGCGTCCTGCGCTGATCCGTGTCTCCTGCCGTCCCGGGGCGCGCCCCGGGACGGCAGGAGACCCTGCGATTTCCGTAAATTTCGGTAGATTACCCAGTCATTACGGCGATCCGTTTCCCCACCGAACCACCGGAGCCCACGTGACCTCCCCACCCGACGTCAGTGTCGTCATCGCCGCCTACAACGCGATGCCCTACCTGGTCAAGTGCGTCGAGTCCGTCCTTGAGCAGTCGATCGGCGTCGAACGGCTGGAGATCATCGCGGTCGACGACGGGTCCACCGACGGCACCGGCGAGGAGCTCGACCGCTTCGCCGCACGGTGCCCGACCATGCGGGTGATCCACCAGGAGAACTCGGGCGGCCCCGCCCAGCCGCGCAACGTCGGCCTGGACCTGGCCACCGGCCGCTACGTGTTCTTCCTGGACGCCGACGACTGGCTCGGCACCGAGGCGCTGGAGCGCATGGTCGCCACGGCCGACGCCAACGGCTCCGACGTGGTCCTCGGCAAGATGGTCGGGGTCGGCGGACGGACCGTGCCCGTCTCCATGTTCCGCCGCAACCAGCCGAGGACCACCGTGTTCGACTCCAACGTCTACTGGGCGCTGGGGCCGACGAAACTCTTCCGCCGGACGCTCCTCGAAGACCTCGGACTCCGTTTCGACCCCCGCCTCACCGTGGGGCAGGACCAGCCGTTCACCGCCACCGCCTACCTCAACGCCTCGGTGGTCTCGGTGGTGGCCGACTACGACTGCTACTACGCCGTCCGGCGGGACGACGGCGGCAACAACACCTCCCGCCCCGACGGAGCGCTGCGGCGGCTCCCCTTCCTGCGGGCCGTGTTCGACCTGCTCACCCGAGAGGTCGAGGCGGGACCGAAGCGGGACCGGCTGCTGCGCCGCCACTTCCAGAGCGACCAGCGCGAGTTCCTCACCCACCTGCTCGCGGAGACCGACCCCGAGCAGCGGGCCGCGGTGTTCGAGGAGTTCCGCGGCTTCGTGCGCGCCTGGTGCACCGAGGAGGTCCAGCGCGGCATGCCCGCCGCGGACCGGTTGCGGCTGTGGCTCATCCGCTCCGGACGCCTCGACGAGACCCTGGAGGTCATGCGGCACACCCTGGAGGACCGCGCGACCCCGACGGTCGTCGAGAAGGGACGGGTGTACGGCGCCTACCCGTACTTCCGGGACCCCGACGTGTCCGCCCCCGACGAGGTCTTCGACATCACCGGCGAACTGGCCGTCCGCCACCACCTGAGCGAGGTCTCCTGGAGCGGTTCCCGGCTCCGGCTGCGCGGACACGCCGCCGTCGACCGGCTCGGCGGCCTGGACGACGGCAGTGAACTGGTGCTGCGGGAACGGGAGAGCGGAGCCGAGCACCGCCTGCCGGTCACCCGGACCGCGGCGGAGCCGGACGCGCCGCGCACCGGCGGGGAGGATGCCCCCGCGGGGTTCACGGCGGTGGTCGACCCGGCCCGCGCCGCCGCCGGCGCACCGCTTCCCCGGGGCCTGTGGGACGTCTTCCTGAACGTGGTGGTGCGGGGCGTGGCCAAGGAGGCCCGCATCGGATCGCAGCGTTCCCCGGAGGTCCCCGCGGGCCGGCAGCACCGGGTCGTCCGCCCCCTCGACGGCCTCGTCACCACCTACTACACCAACCCGCACGGCAACCTCACCCTCGACGTGGGCGGCGTCAAGCACCCGCCGCCCGCCGCCGAGGTCACCGCCGCGCGGTGGGCGCCGCAGGAGAGGGCCACGCTCCTGCTCAGCGGTTCGGTCGACGTCGTCGGCCCGCTCCGGCTCCGGGCGACCGACGGGGACGGCCGGACCGTGGACCTTCCCGTCGAGACCGCCGAGGACGGCTCGTTCACCTGCGCGCTGCGCCTGGGCGACGAGGAGGTCCTGCCCTTCGGCACGTGGTCGCTGGCCCTCCGGCCGGACGCCGAGGGCGCCGCGGCCCCCCTGCTGGCGCTGCAGGGAACACTGCCCGCGGCGGGGCGGCGCTGGTGGCGGCGGGCCCGCCCGGTCTACGCCAAGGTGCGGGGAACCAGGAAGGAGGTCCTGCTGACGGTGGCCCCGGTCCACCTGGGCGCCGCGGTGCGCAGGGCCGTCGGACTGCGCTGAGCCCCGGTCCGGAACGGACTCGTCCGGCGCGCCGGACGGTCGGAGCCGCCGTCCACACGGCGTGTCACGATCACGGTACGTGACCAAAGGTGGCGTGGCGTTCACAATACGTGGAGATCAATCGGAGTTTCCCCGGCCTGTGAGGACACCGTCATGGTCCACCCCACGTACCACACCCGCGCCGTCACTCCGGCGGCGATCCTCACCCAGTCGCTCCAGCGGCGGCGGCTCGCCCGCCTCGCCGAGGCGGTCGCCCCGCACGGGATCTGGGCGCGGGTCATCGACGACGGCCTGCCGTTCCTGCGGGTGAGCAATCCCCAGTCCGAGTTCGCCGTGGAGGACATCACCTGTGAGCGGCGTGAGCACGGCTACGTCTTCGTGACGTCGTTCGGCATGTACCTGGGCGACTGCGACGACCTCGACCAGAGCGTCGAGCGGACCGCCCGCCTGCTCGGCGTGGAGCTGTCCTGAGCGCCCCGGGTCACTGCTCGCGCAACAGGGCCTCGACCGCTTCGACCTTGCTGGTCAGACCATCGGTGACGCCTTCGCGGATGTCGGCCTTGAGGACCAGGCTGACCCTGGGGGCGCCCTCTCCGGCGGCTTCGACGGCACGCCTGACCACATCCATCACCTCGTCCCACTCGCCCTCGACGCTGGTGAACATCGCGTCGGTGCGGTACGGCAGTCCGCTGTCCCGGACCACCCTGACGGCACGGGCCACTGCGGGCGCCACCGACTCGCCGACGCCCATCGGGGTCACAGAGAACGCGACAATCATTCCGCCAGTCTAGGTCACCGCGGCGTCTCGCCCCGCGCCTTCGGGGCCCGCGGCGCGCTGCGGGCCCCGAAGGCGCGGGGTCCGGCTCCGCCGTGCAGGAGGCGAGCCCGTCGGGGGTGTGGGCGCGACAACGGAAACGGCCCTGTCGCCGCGGACGGAATCCGCGGCGACAGGGCCGTTCTGGAGTGGAGGTGGCGGGAATCGAACCCGCGTCCTTCAGTGCTGCAGCAGGGCTTCTCCGGGCGCAGTCTGCTCAGCGTTCTACTCGGCCCCGGCGCTCACGCAGACGAGTCGCCGACAGGCCCAGCCACATGAATGTCCCGATCAGACCCTGTGGCCTGATCTGACCGGTGAGTCTCCTCAACGATGCCGGACACCGGGGCGGAGACACTCCCGGGCCGACAGAGTCGCTATCGCTTAGGCAGCGAGAGCGAACTCAGTGCGCTTGGAATTGGCACTTGTTGTTTCGCGGTCGCTTTTTTACGAGGCTGCGTCCGCCGTCCTCGGCCCGCTTCCCCTACAACAACCACCGAAGTCGAAACCGATCACCCCCTGTGCAGTTGTCAACGGGCCCGAAGGCCCGCACCCGGGACCAGCGTACTGTTCCCGCCATGTCCCAGGTTACTGGTTCAACACAGCGGGAGCCAACATGATTCCCGGCGCCCGGGCCGTCCCGGGCGAGAAGAAACCCTCGCGGGCGCGGACGGGATCCATCAACGCTGCCCGCGAGGGCGGCCGGCAGGGTCGGGCCGGCCTCGAACGACAGGGCCTCCCCCGAGACGAGGTCCTGTCCCGGACTGCAATCCGCGACCCCCCATCACGGACCAGTCACCTACGAAGACGCCTCGGCGGGGGCCGGGGGTTGCTTCCTCCCGGAAAAATCCGGGCGGGGCTCAGGCGTCCCCCTCCTCGGTCTCCGCCCCGGCGGCGGAGACGTAGCCGTCGGGCAGCGACTGGAGGAACGCCAGGGCCGAGTTCACCGCGAACTGGTAGGTGTAGGAGGGCTCGGTCTCCACGACCACCGCGAAGGCCACCCGCCCCCGGTAGCCGACGAACCACTGGACGGCCTGCTCCGCCCCGTCGATCTCCTGGCGGACCGTACCGGTCTGGCCGTGCACCGGGTTGACGTAGTCGATGTTGAGCGTGGCGGCGCTGCCCTGCTGGACCGAGGCGAGCATCAGCTCCCGCAGCGACTCCAGCACCTCGGGATCCACCGCGATGCTGTCGACCTCCGTCTCCGTTCCGTCGACCAGCCGGGGCGCGTGCCAGTGGCCGTCCGCGACGGCTCCCGCCACCAGGGCCATGCCCAGCGGGCTGACCGTGACCCCGTCGGCGCCCACGGCCGCGGCGGCCACGGCCCCCGCACCCCCCTCGGCGGCGAACTCGCCGGGGAACGCCGGGACCGGCAGCTGCCAGGGCTGTCCGATGCCGAACCGCTGCGCGCTCTCGGCCAGGTCGGCGGCGTCCAGCGACTCCGCGAGCTCCGCGAACGCCGTGGTACAGCTGTAGGCGAAGTTCGTCCGCAGGTCCGGGGTGCCCAGCAGGCCGCTGCCGTTGGGCGTGGTGAAGGTCCGGTCACCGACCTTCGTCTCCCGCTCGCACACCGCGGTGGTGTCCGTCGTGACCTCGCCCCCGCCCAGCATCGCCGCGGCGGAGACGATCGTGAAGGCCTCCCCGGGCCGGTACTGCTTGGTGAACGCGCCGTCGTTGGCGGTCCCGGCGGGCTGCCCGGCCACGGCGAGGATCTCCCCGGAGCCCGCGTCCACCGCCACCAGGTAGGCGGTGCCCTCGATCGTGGCCAGGGCCGCCTCGGCGGCCTCCTGCACGGCGCTGTCGAGGGTGGTGGTCAGCGAGCCGCTCTCCACCCCGGTCCAGGTCTCCAGGACCCCGGTCTCCTCGCCCGCGGCGTCGAGCGTGACGATCCGGGTGGTGGCGGTGCCCGCGAGGCGCTGCTGGAAACTGCTCTGCAGGCCGTTCAGCCCCACCGTGTCCCCCGCCTGGTAGGGGCCCGAGACGCGGTTGGAGACCTTGTGTTCGGCGGTTCCGGCGACCTCGCCGACGACCCCCGCGGCCCGTTCCGGGTTGAGCGGCATCTTCCGCTCCTCGGTCTCCACCCCGGGAATCCGGGCCACATCGCCCAGGAGCGCGTCGGAGACGTCCTGGGTGCGTTTGAGGACCAGCGGCTGGAACTCCTCGGGCGGCGCCGAGCGGACCCGGTTGAGCAGCGGCTCGGGGTCCTCGCCGAGCAGTTCGGCGAGGCTGTTGATCCCCTCGGTCATGTCCGCCATCTCGGCGGGGCGCACCCCGAAGGCGGTGACCTCGGTCTCCTCGACCAGCGCCGTGCCGTTGCGGTCGTAGATCTGGCCGCGGTCGGGCACGTCGTAGGTGACGGCGAGCCGCTCCCCCTCCTCCAGCTCCGGGTGGATGACCGCGGGCGACCAGGCGATGGCCCACCCCCCGGACGTGCGGTGCAGGGGGATCGTGCCCGTGTAGCGCCACACCGGGTCGCCGATACCGAGGTCGACCTCGGCCCCGAACTCGGCCGTCGCCGTGTCGCCGGCCATCTCGATGGGGCGCAGGCTCAACCGCAGGGCCGCCAGGTCGAGCTGGTCGTGCGCCTGCCGGAGGGCCTCGGCGACCGCGGCGCCGTCACCGTCGGTGTGCCGGGCGGCGGCCTCGTAGTCGCCCTCCTGCCAGTTCAGCAGGAAGTTGCGGACGGCGACCTCGGGGCTCGGTTCCGCCGCACAGGCTGCGGTGGCCGCGACCACGAGGACCCCCGTGGTCGCGGCGAGGAATCGACGGAGGCTGTTTCGGGGGGGCAACCTGTCTGTCCTTTCAACGCCGCCGACGCAGCGCTCTCTCGATGTCGCGCTTGGCCTCGCGTTCGGCGATGTCGTGGCGTTTGTCGTACTCACGCTTGCCTCGGGCCAGGGCGATCTCGACCTTGGCCCGTCCGTCCCGGAAGTAGAGCGACAACGGGACCAGCGTGCGACCCGCCTCGCGGGTCTTGGCGTCCAGCTTCATGATCTGCTCCCGGTGCAGGAGCAGCTTACGGGGACGGCGTGCGGCGTGGTTCGTCCAGGTCCCCAGGGTGTACTCGGGGATGTGGACGTTGTGCAGCCAGGCCTCGCCGTCCCTGATCTGGGCGAAGCCGTCCACCAGTGAGGCGCGCCCGGCGCGCAGCGACTTCACCTCGGTGCCGGTGAGTACCAGACCGGCCTCGTAGGTGTCCTCGATGTGGTAGTCGTGCCGCGCGCGCCGGTTCTGCGCGATGGTCTTCTGTCCTTTTTCGCGTGCCATGTGTGCCAGCTCCTTGTCAGGCCGGTCGCCTCAGAGCCTCAGACGCGCAGGTAGCGCCGCAGCGTCAGGAAGGAGGCGATCGCGCAGAGCAGCACACCCAGGATGATGGACATTCCGATGACGGAGAGCAGCGCCCCCGTGCTGAGCTGGACGCCGGAGTAGAACCAGTCCTGGATCTTGTCCAGCAGGACGAACCTGGTCGCGACGATGAAGCCCGAGGCGATGATACCCCCGATGAGGCCGCAGATCGCGCCTTCGAGGAGGAAGGGCAGCTGGATGTAGAAGTTGGAGGCTCCCACCAGCCGCATGATGCCGGTCTCGCGGCGGCGGCTGTAGGCCGACAGCCGGATCGTGTTGCCGATCAGCAGCGCGGCGGCGGCCAACTGGACGACGGCGACGGTCAGTGCCGACCACTTGAGGACGTCGAACAGTTCGAAGAACCGGTCGAGCACGTCCTTGTCGTTGGAGACCATGTCGACGCCGGCCCGGTTCCGGAAACTCTCCTGGACCTTCTCGTACTGCGAGGGGTCGACCAGCTGGACCCGGAAGTTGTCGGGGATGTCGCCTTCCTTGGTGGCCTCGACGAGGGCCTGCTGGTTGGCGAAGCGCCCCTGGAAGTCCTGCCACGCCTGGGCCTGGTCGACGTACTCGACGTTGGCAACCTCGGGCATGGCTTCCAGGTCCGCCTGGATCGAGTTGCGGTCCTCGTCGGTCGCGGGCCCGTTCTCGACGCAGTGGGTGCTGGGCGAGCTCTCGGTGCACAGGTAGATCGTGATCGAGATCCGCTCGTCCCAGTACCCTCGCATCGCGCTGACCTGCTGGTTGATCAGCATGCCGGCACCGAACAGGGCCAGCGAGATGGCGACCGTGGTGATGACCGCGATGGTCATCGTCAGGTTCCGCCGCAGGCCGATCCAGATCTCAGAGAGTACGAACTGTGCGCGCATGATGTGTCAAAGGTCCATCCTTGTGGGGCTCCGTGCCGCTCGGTGGGCAATACGAACAGAGCCGCTGGGCGGTGTTCCGCTACAGGCTCCGTGAGCCCGGGATTCACGAAAAGCGGGACCTAGTACGCCTGGCCGTAGACGCCACGCGACTGGTCCCGGATGACCTCGCCGTCTTCGAGCTCGATCACGCGCTTGCGCATCGAGTCGACGATGGCGGCGTCGTGGGTCGCCATGACGACGGTGGTTCCGGTCCGGTTGATTCGGTCGAGCACCTTCATGATGCCGATCGAGGTCGCGGGGTCGATGTTTCCCGTGGGCTCGTCGGCCAGGAGGATCTGCGGTCGGTTGACGAAGGCCCGCGCGATCGCCACGCGCTGCTGCTCGCCACCGGAGAGTTCGTCGGGCATGCGGTCGGCCTTGCCTTCGAGACCAACGAGTTCGACGACCTCGGGGACGACCTTGCGGATGAACCGGCGGGGCTTTCCGATGACCTCCAGCGCGAACGCCACGTTCTCGAAGACGTTCTTGTTCGGCAGCAGCCGGAAGTCCTGGAACACGCAGCCGATACGGCGGCGCAGGTGCGGCACCTTCCAGTTGGACAGTCGCGCGAGGTCCTTGCCCGCGACGTGGACTCGACCCCTGGTCGGCTTCTCCTCTTTGAGGATGAGACGGAGGAACGTTGACTTACCCGATCCCGAGGGGCCGACGAGGAAGACGAACTCCCCCTTGTCGACGTCGATGGAAACGCCGTTCAACGCGGGGCGCTTCTGGGTCGGGTAGACCTTGGTGACGTTTTCAAACTGGATCACGGGCGCATCACAAGGGTCTCGAAGGTTGGGGCCCACAAGTGGTGGGGCCGCTCGGATCAGTACCGCGGCCACAGGGCCAATCGACAGTGTAGGGGGAAAGCGACCCGGAATGTCCGGGTCCACTTCGAACCACGGAACGTGCGGCGCCGCCGTTCGCTCCCCGACTCCGACGGTGTCTCCCGTCCCCGGCCCCGCACAGGGGCTCGGGGGCAACACTAGTCAGCTACCAAGAGCATAGAGGAATCGTCAAGCGGTGATAACGTTCACATATACACGACCTCTCGGGCGAGCCCCGGTGCGCTTTCGCCGCCGACCGGTCACCCCGCCGCCTGCTGGTTCCTCTCCTGGCTGCGCAGCCACCTGATCTCGGCGTCGATGAACTCGTCGATCTCCCCGTCGAGCACCGCTCCGGTGTTCCCGGTCTCCACCCCGGTGCGCACGTCCTTGACGCTCTGGTACGGGTGCAGGACGTAGTTGCGCATCTGGGTGCCCCAGGCCCCCGCGGACTCGCCGCGCAGCGCGGCGAGCTCGGCCTCCTCCTCCTGGCGCTTGCGCTCCAGCAGCTTGGCCTGGAGGACCGACATCGCGGTGGCGCGGTTCTGCAGCTGGGAGCGCTCGTTCTGGCAGGAGACCACGATGCCGGTGGGCAGGTGGGTGATGCGCACCGCCGAGTCGGTGGTGTTGACGCCCTGGCCGCCCGGGCCCGAGGAGCGGTACACGTCGATGCGCAGGTCGCTCTCGTCGATGTCGATGTGGTCGCTCTGCTCCACGACCGGGACCACGTCGACCCCGGCGAAGGAGGTCTGGCGCCGGCTCTGGTTGTCGAAGGGGGAGATGCGCACCAGCCGGTGGGTGCCGTGCTCGCCGCGCAGCATGCCGTAGGCGTAGGGGGCCTTGACCACGAAGGTCGTGGACTTGATGCCGGCCTCCTCCGCGTAGGAGGTCTCGTAGACCTCCGTCGGGTAGCCGCGCCGCTCGGCCCAGCGCAGGTACATGCGCTGCAGCATCTGCGTCCAGTCCGCCGCGTCCACCCCGCCCGCCTGGGCGTTGATGGTGACCAGGGCCTCCCGCTCGTCGTAGGGGCCCGACAGCAGGGTGCGTACCTCCAGTTCGCCGATGTCGGACCGGAGCGACTCCAGTTCGCCCCGCGCCTCGGCGAGGGTCTCGGCGTCGTCCTCGGCCGCCGCGAGTTCGAAGAGCACACCGATGTCGTCCAGCCGACTGTGGATGCTCTCGACCTTGGTGATCTCGGACTCCAGGAAGGACAGCCGACGGGTGACCTTCTGCGCGTTGTCCTGGTCGTTCCACAGCTCGGGATCGGCTGACTGCTCCCGCAGCTGCTCGATTTCCGTGCGCTTGGCGTCGAGGTCCAGCACGGCCTCGATGTTCTCCAGCGTGGACGCGAGTTCCTTGATCTGCTCTGCGGGGTCTAGTTCTGCCACGCTGCCCAGTCTAGACGGCCGTGGCCGCCGCCTCGCCCACGCGGCCGCGCACCGGGTTCAGAGCCCGTGCCGGGCGCGGGCCCGCTCCACCCGCCGGTACAGGTCGGCCACCTCGGGGTGGTCCCGTTCGACGTCCCCCAGCCCGCGCAGCCGGGCCACGGCGAGGGCCGCGTCGGCGACGCGGCCCAGGCGCAGCTGGGCCTCGACGGCCTCCATGAGCGGAAGCGGGCCGTGCGACGCGCTCCAGTGGGCCGCCACCAGTGCGGCGCACTCCGCGTCGCGGCCCTTGACGGCCAGCGCCCGGGCGGCCCGGCGCAGCGGCTCGCCGTGCCGTCCGCCGCGCCGGCAGGCGGCGGCGAACAGTTCCACGGCCGACTCCACCTCGCCCCGGTGCAGGGCGCGTTCGCCCAGCATCACCGTGGCGCGCCAGCTGTCGGGGGCCCGTTCCGCGAGCCACGCGTCGGCCCGCTGCGGCCCCTGGGCGCGCGCGTGGCGGCGCCACCCCCACACCAGCGCGTCCGCGTGGTCGGGGTCGAGGCGCAGCGTGTTGTCCAGGGCGGTGGCGACGTCCTCGGCGCTGCCCCGGCGTTCGGCCAGCCCGACGAGTGCGAACCAGGTGTCGGGGTGCCCGCCGCGGGCCTCGATGTGCCGGATGAGCTCCCGCTCGGCCCGGTCGTGCCGGCCGCAGGCGCGCAGGGCCGACGTGTACAGCACGATGCCGCGGTCGGGGTCCGGGTCGAGGTCGCGCACCCGCTCGGCCGCAGCAAGGACCTCCGGGCCGAACCCGGCGTCCAGTGCCGCGCGGACGATCGCCCGCAGCCGGTCGACGTCGTCCCAGACGGCGTCGACGGCCTCCAGCAGTGCGTCGACGCTCGGGCGCTCCCCGTTGGCTTCCACACCGCCATGACACCAACTCCGCGCGGCCGACGCCAACTCCCCGGAGCCGCGGGGCGCCCCGACGAGGAGGGACCGCGGCCGTGGCGGCCGCGGTCCCCGAAACGGTCCCCGAAGCGGTTCCCACTCAGCCGCTGGACGTCACCAGCGACCGGATGGAGCGCACCGCCACCGAGAGGGTGGGCAGGTCGAACCGCTCGGTCTCCCAGATCTCGGAGAGCAGTTCGGTGGCCTGCCGGACCGCGGCGCGGTTCTGCTCGGTCCAGTGGGCGCGCAGCTCGTCCGGCCGCTCCCCGGCGTGCCCCGACCGCAGGATGGTCGCGCACAGGTCGGCCTGCGCGGCGTACAGGTCGTCGCGCACGGCGCCGCGCGCCATCGTGCTCCAGCGGTCGTCACGCGGCAGCGCGACGACGCGCTCCCGCAGCCGGCTGAGCTGCAGCTGGTCCGCGAGGTCGAAGTAGACCTCGCCGACCTCGCGCAGCGACCGCCCCGTCTCCTCCGAGACCCGCACCAGGTCGAAGGTCGAGTAGGCGGGCACCATGTCCGCGACCCTCTCGGCCAGCTTCCGGGGCACTCCCCGGTCGGTGAGGGCGTCCCGCCGCTCGTTGAAGGACTGCAGGTCGCGTCCTTGCAGCATCTCGGGCAGTTGCGGGACGATCTCCCGGACCCCCTCCCGGAACCGGGCGATCTCGGCGTTGAGGTCGGCGCCGAAGGAGGGGTAGCGCATCAGCCAGCGGGCCGAGCGCTCAACGAGCTTGCGGGCCTCCAGCAGCATCGTCAGCTGGGTGTCGACGTCGACCTGGTAGTCGAGGGCCTCCACCTCCGCCCAGAAGTCCCGGAGCCCGAAGACCTCCGTGGCCAGCAGGTAGGCGCGGGCGATCGCGGGCGCCTCCGCCCCGGTCTCCTCGTTGAGCCGGAAGGCGAAGGTCGATCCGCACCGGTTGACCATGTCGTTGACCACCATGGTGGTGACGATCT
Source organism: Thermobifida alba (assembly GCF_023208015.1). Classification (NCBI taxonomy): domain Bacteria; kingdom Bacillati; phylum Actinomycetota; class Actinomycetes; order Streptosporangiales; family Nocardiopsidaceae; genus Thermobifida; species Thermobifida alba. The sequence continues at coordinate 2,886,413 of NZ_CP051627.1, forward strand.
CCCGGCGCAGCGGGTGCTGGGCGATGGCGTCACCGAAGCGCTCGCGCAGCGGCGTGGGGAAGTACTCCACGAGCACGGAGTGCAGGTAGGGGTCATCGGGCAGGTCGGAGGCGAGGATCTGCTCGGCCAGCACGATCTTGGTGTAGGAGATCAGGGTGGCGAACTCCGGAGCGGTCAGGCCCCGTCCCGCGGAGCGCCGCGCGGCGACGGCCTTGTCGTCGGGCAGGAACTCCAGCTTGCGTTCGAGGTGTCCGTCCCGTTCCAGCTTGCGCATGTAGCGGGTGTGGACGTGCAGCATGGCGGGGCTCTGCTTGCGGGCCGCGGCCAGCACCGTGTTCTGCTGGTAGTTGGTGCGCAGCACCAGGCGGGCGACCTCGTCGGTCATGCCGATGAACAGCTCGTCGCGCTCGGCCTTGTCCAACCGCCCGGCCCGCACCTCGCGGTCCAGCATGATCTTGATGTTCACCTCGTGGTCGGAGGTGTCCACCCCGGCGGAGTTGTCGATGAAGTCGGCGTTGACCCGGCCGCCCGCGAGCGCGTACTCGATGCGGGCCTGCTGGGTCATCCCCAGGTTGCCGCCCTCGCCGACCACCTTGCAGCGCAGTTGGGCGGCGTCGACGCGCACCGGGTCGTTGGCCTTGTCCCCGACCGAGGCGTGCGTCTCGGTGGAGGCCTTGACGTAGGTGCCGATGCCGCCGTTCCACAGCAGGTCCACCGGGGCGGTCAGGACGCACTTGATCAGCTCGTGCGGGGTGAGCGAGGTGACCTCGTCGGCGATCCCGAGGGCCTCGCGCACCTGCGGGGTGATCGGCACGGACTTGGCGGTGCGCGAGTACACCCCGCCGCCCTCGGAGATCAGCGAGGGGTCGTAGTCCGCCCAGGAGCTGCGCGGCAGTTCGAACAGGCGGCGGCGTTCGGCGTAGCCCACCGCCGGGTCCGGGTCGGGGTCGAGGAAGATGTGCCGGTGGTCGAAGGCGGCGACCAGGCGGATGTGCTCGGAGCGGAGCATGCCGTTGCCGAACACGTCCCCGGACATGTCGCCGATGCCCACGGCGGTGAAGTCCTCGCTCTGGACGTCCACGCCCATCTCGCGGAAGTGGTACTTGACCGACTCCCAGGCGCCGCGGGCGGTGATGCCCATGGCCTTGTGGTCGTAGCCGACCGAGCCGCCGGAGGCGAAGGCGTCGCCGAGCCAGAAGTCGCGCTCGGCGGCGACGGAGTTGGCGATGTCGGAGAAGGTCGCCGTGCCCTTGTCGGCCGCGACCACCAGGTAGGAGTCGTCCCCGTCGTGGCGGACCACGTCCTCGGGGTGGCTGATACGCCCGTCGACCAGGTTGTCGGTGACGTCCAGCAGCCCGCCGATGAACTGCTTGTAGCAGGACACCACCTCGGCCATGACGGTGTCGCGGTCGCCCTTGGGCAGCTGCTTGCAGACGAAGCCGCCTTTGGCCCCGCTGGGCACGATGACGGAGTTCTTGACCGTCTGCGCCTTGACCAGTCCCAGGATCTCGGTGCGGTAGTCCTCCAGCCGGTCCGACCAGCGCAGGCCGCCGCGCGCCACGGTGCCGAAGCGCAGGTGCACGCCCTCCACCCGCGGCGAGTAGACGAACATCTCCAGCTTGGGCAGCGGCTGGGGCATGTCGGGGATGCGTCCCGGGTCCAGCTTGTAGACCAGGTAGGGCTTGGCGCCGCCGTCCTGGAAGTAGTTGGTGCGCAGGGTGGCCTGGATCGCGGCGAGGAAGAACCGCAGGATGCGGTCGGCGTCGAGGTTGTCGACCCGGTCGAGTTCCCCGAGGATCTCCTCGGTGGCCCTCTCGCACCGCTCGGCGCGGGCCTCGTCCAGCCGCGGGTCGAACCGCGCCTCGAACAGCCGGACCAGCAGCCGGGCCAGGTTCGTGTGGGAGTTCAGCACGTCGGCGATGTAGGCGGGCGTGAAGGTGCTGGCGGTCTGGCGCAGGTACTTGGCGTAGGCGCGCAGCACGGTGATCTGGCGCCAGTCGAGTCCGCCGTGCATCACCAGGGCGTTGAGGCGGTCGGATTCGACCCGCCCCTGCCACAGCGCGACGAAGGCCTCCTCGAACAGGTCCTTCACCTGGTTCACGGCCTCGGCGTCCAGCGGCGGGTCGACGAGGCCGAAGTCGTAGACCCACGCCCACTCGCGCCGCTCGCCGTCCCCGCCCGGCCGCTCGAAGGAGTAGGGCCACTCGTCGACGATCTCCAGGCCCATGTCCTCCAGCAGCGGGAGCACCTGGGACAGCGTGATGGGGCTGCCGGTCCGGTACACCTTGCAGCGCCACTCTCCCGGCAGCACCCCCTCGGGGCGGTAGAGCCGGACCATGACGTCGTCGGGGCCGAGCCGGTCGATGCGGTCGATGTCGTCGACCGCGGCCGCGGCGGGCACGTCGACCTTGTAGCTCTCGCTGATCGTGTCGAGGTGGGCGTCGAGCAGTTCGCGGGCGCGGTCGGCGCCGAAGCGCGCGGTCAGCTCCGCCGCGAAGTCGTCGTTCCAGGAACGGGTGACCCGGGCGACCTCGGCTTCGAGTTCGGCCCGGTCGACTCCGGCGAGCTCGGCGTCGCGGCCCGCGCGCACCACGATGTGCAGGCGGGCCAGGGAGGAGGAGCCCACCATGACGCTGTGGTCCATGGTGGCGCCCCGGAACGCCCGGGCCAGCACCTCCTGCACGGCCAGGCGCACCTTGGTGGTGTAGCGGTCGCGCGGCATGTAGACCAGGCAGGACACGTACCGGCCGTAGGCGTCGCGGCGCAAGAAGAGCCGGGTGCCGCGGCGCTCCCGCAGCCGCAGGACGCCCAGCACGACCTCCTGGATCTCCTCCACCGACATCTGCAGCAGTTCCTCGCGGGGGAAGGCCGCGAGGAGTTCGACGGCCTCACGGCCGTCGTAGCTGTCGGGGGCGAACCCGGAGCGGCGCAGGACCTCGTCCTGTTTGCGGGCCAGGATCGGGACCTGGCTGATGGCGCTGGTCTCGGCCGCGTGGGTGTACAGGCCGAGGAAGCGGTGCTCGCCGACGACCCGGCCGTGCTCGTCGAACTTCTTGACGCCGATGTAGTCCAGGTGCTTGGGCTGGTGGACGGTGGCCCGGGAGTTGGCCTTGGTGAGCACCAGCACGTGCGGTTCGCGGGCCCTGCTGCGCCCCTCGGGCGGCAGCGGGCGGACCGTCTGGGAGGAGTCGGAGTCCATCCGCAGCAGCCCCAGGCCGGTGCCGAGGACGGCGCGCAGGCCCTCGGCGCCGGTCTCGTCGGTGTCCAGCCGGTACTCCCGGTAGCCCATGAAGATGAAGTGCTGATCGGCCAGCCAGCGCAGGAACTCCGCGCTCTCGGCGATCTCCGCCTCGGCGACGCCCCCGGAGACGAGGGTGGCGGCGGACTCGGTCACCTGGTCGGCCAGGCGGAGCGCGGTGTGCCGCATCCGGGCGCGGTCCTCGTCGACCACGCGCACGTCGGCCAGGACGTTGTTGAGGTCCTCGGTGAGCTCCTTGCGGGCGACCTCGCTGTCCTGGCGGTCGATCTCCAGGTGGATCCAGGACTCGTCGAGCGGACGGAGGGTGTATCCGTCAGGATCGACCTCGACGAGGTTGCCCAGGGTGTCGCGCTCCACCCGCAGCTGGGGGTGGATGATCAGCCGTACGCTGATGCCGCGTTCGGCCAGACGCATGGTCACCGAGCTGACCAGGAACGGAGCGTCGTCGGTGACGATCTCCACGATGCTGTGGCCGGTGTCGCCGGGGTCCTCGGGACTGCGGACCCGCACCTTGGCCCGACCCTGGATGCGCTGCTCACCCAGTTCCCAGTGGGCGAGGGCGTGGCGTACGAGCTGCTCGGGGAGCCGCTCCTTGAGTTCCTCGGGGTCGACGTGCCGGTAGTACAGCTGCAGGAACCGGCCGAAGCGGTCGGCGTCCACCGGAAGCCGTTCGGACCGGGCCCACTGGCGGACGGCGTCGTCAAGCAGCTGGGCCTTGACGACGTCGGGTTGCCCTGACATCTGCGATCTCAACTCCTTCGTGAGCCGTAGGGGTCACGGGCCGCGGTGCTCGCGGTGCCGCGTACCCTCGTGCGAATTCGTGCGACGGAGACTGGAGAAAAGTCACAACCGCCCCACCGACCGAGACCGTTCGGGGGAAACCCGCGCACATGGACAGAGACGCTGCTTGGACAGGACGCCGTTGTCCGGCCCACGCCGTGTCACAGGCTATTCGGGTCCCGAAGAGCGAGCGCGAGCGGCTCGGCCATCACTGCGTTTCGCCTGTTGAGAGTGGGTTTCGTCCTCGGACACTACTGCACCGGACGAAGCCCGCTCCCACCACCCCGCCCGCGGGCGGCGAGCGGGTGTCCCGGCTCTTCGAGAGTACCCCCGCGGCCGCTCCGGCGGGGCGGGGTTGCGCCCTTCCGCCTCCGGCTCGACCGGCTCACTCCCCGCCCGTGGCGGCCCGGACCGCGGCCACCACCGCGGCCGGGTCGGTGAGGTCGGCGAGGATGAGCTCGGCGCCGGCCGCACGCAGCTGGGACTCGGTGGAGGAGCCGCTGACCACCGCGATCGGCTCGACCCGGCCGATGCGGGCGGCCTCGACGTCGCGCGCGGACTCGGTGATGTAGACGGTCCGGGACTCGGGGAAGGCGCGTCCGTAGGCCTGTTCCGCCCGCATCCGGGTGAACTGGATGAGGCTGGCCTTGGGGTAGTTCTCCGAGCCGTAGCCGCCGATGCTCAGGTCGAGCCGGCTGTCCAGCCCGAACGCGGCGAGCTTGGTCTTGGCGTTGGCCATGATCGTGCCGGTGACGACCGTCTGCACGGTGTCGGGCAGCCGCATGAGTGCGTCCAGCGCCTCGGGCGCCCCGGGCATCACCCGTCCCTTGACGGAAAGCTCGTCGCTGCGCCGCGCGAAGGCCGCGCCCAGCTCCTCGGTGAAACGCGGCAGCAGCGCCTCGTCCGCGTCGTCGACGTCGTTGCGGGCCAGGAAGTCGAAGAACAGCTCCGAGTCGGTCCGTCCCGCCGCCGACGCCAGGTACACCAGCGGCGCTCCGGTCACCTTCTCGAACGCCTCGGCGTAGGCCGCGCGCGTCACCTGGGCGACGTCGAGGAGGGTGAGGTCGATGTTCCACAACACCAGGCGGCTGATGGGGGGCTCCTTCACACAGGGAAACGGCACTGACGCTCCATACCGGTCCCATTCTGCCGTACCCGTCCGACTCCCACCGGATCGGTCGCCGCGGGAACCTCCGGGCGCTACGCGCGGTCAGGAGTAGCGGAGGAATCACCCGACGAAACGACGGGAGCGCCAAAACGGTGAGCGACGCGGACCGGTTTCTCGACCTGTTCCAGGACTTCTGGGACGTCCGCCAGAACCACAGAATCCGGGCTCTGGAAGACTCCCTGGACTTCGCCGTCTGGTCCCAGCACACCCGGACCCGGCGGCTCCACTCCGAACTGCGCCACGTCAGGGGCACCCTGGAGCAGCGGCTGGACCGGCTCACCGCGAGCTTCGACGCCTTCGTGGAACTGAGCGACCTGCGCACGCTGCTGGTTCCGTTCGCCCCCTACGCCCTGGTGCGCCACCAGGTCCACCGTCTCCTGGCCGACGGCGCCGCCGCCCGTCCCCGCCTGGACGACGCGCCCGCCGACTACTGGCTGACCCCGGCGGCCCGGGGCCTGTCCGCCGCCCTCGACGGCGCGGTCGACTCGGCGCTGCGCCACTTCGGGATCGCGGCCCGCCTCGACCCGGTGCGCGCGGGCGTGTTCGCGGTGCTGGCGACGGCGACCGCCGGGAACCGTCCCGCCCCCGACCGGGCCGCCCCCTTCGCCGAACGGTTCCTGCCCGGCCTGCTGCAGGCTCCCTCCACCGAGATCCGGCGGCACGAACGCGCCCTGTGGCTGGCGGCCGCCGCAGGGCTGCTGGGGGCCAGGGCGCACGACCTGGTCCGCCGCCACCTGGCGGCCGCGCTGGACCGCTACCCCGAGGCGGAGCGGTCCGCCCCGGTCATGTCGCTGCTCCCGCCCTCCCCCGACCAGGCGCGGTCGGACCTGGTGAACCTCGGAGAGGTCCCCTCCCGGCTGGACGCGGCCCACCGGCTCTCCGCGCTCCGCGCCGCCCTGGAGCGGTCCCCCGGCGCGGAGGCCGCGCCCGAGGTCGACCCCTCCGTCACCGCGGCTCTGGACCTGCTCGTGGCGGAGGGCTGCGCCGAGGAGGCCCCCCTGGTCCGCCGGGCCGAACAGCTGCGCCGGGTGGTGGAGAGCAGCGGGGAGCAGTCCCTGGACACCGAGCCGCCGCTGTGGGACGAGACAGTGGGCGACCTGCGGGAACTGCTCGCCGCGGACGTCGTCGCCGAGGAGGCCCCCGCCCGGGGCCGGTTCGCCCTGGGAGTGTGCGCTCCCCAGGTGCTCGCGGCCGCCGAGGACCTGGCCGGGAAGACGCGACGCCCCTTGGTCGACGAGACCTCCGTCTCCTACCGCGGTGCCCGGGTCGTCCTCACCTCCCGGGGCGCGGACCAGGACAGCCTCACCGCGGCGGAACAGCGGCTCGAACGGGTCTTCCTGAGCGACCCGCCGATGACGGTGGTGTGGTGGTCCCTGGGAGTGGCCGCGGGAGCGGTCCTGCTCGCCCTGGTGACCGGGTGGTTCCCGCTGTTCCTGCCCGTGGCCGTGGTCGCCGGCGTCGTCGGCGGCTGGAGGTACGTGGACGTGCGGGCCGAACAGGCCGAGCAGCGGAACGCGGTGGACGCCGACCTCGCCTCCCTGCACCGCCGGGTGAAGGCGGGGGTGCGCGAGTGGCGCTCCCTGCACGACCGGGTGGCCCGGGCCGCCGAGGACGCCGAGCGCGACCTGGCCGCCGTCCGGGAGCGGCTGGCTCGGCTGTGAGGGCCGGGCCCCGGGGGGCGGGGCCCGGCTCACTCCAGGAGGTGGCGCAGCTCCTGGGTGGCGTACCAGAGCAGTTCGTGGTCCTCGGTGCGCCCCGCGGCGACGTCGGGGGCCGCGGCCGCGTCGTCGACGTGGGCGGAGGCGACCCGTTTCAGCGGGACCTCCGCCTCCACCCGGACCCGCGCGGGCGCATCGGGGGCGGCCGCGGGGCGGACGACCCGGTCGGGCACCTCGGCCGCGACCACCACCCGGCGGGCGGGCGTGTCCGGGGAGGCGGCCAGCAGCCGCGCCGACTCCTCCGCGGCCGCGCCCATCGCGGCGTACTCCAGCTCCTCCTCGTCGTCGGTGCCGAGAGCGGCGCGCAGCTCGGGGGTCACGGCGTAGGCGGTGTACGGAGCGTCGCGGAACCCCCCGTCGGCCAGGGCCGCGGCGAGGACGGTGAACGTGGCGGGCAGATAGATGCGCATGAGCCATTGTCCCCAGAACCGCGGGGGTCTGCGCCCCGCCCGGGCCCCGTGCCTCCCGCGATCCGGCCCATGATCCGGCTCACAGCTGGGGGGTGAGACTGATCCCGCAGGTCTCCTCCAGTCTCATCCGCGTCTCGGCGGGGTCCCGGTGCACGATGCCGATCATGCCGAGGTCGACGGCGGCGGCGACGTTGCTCTCCACGTCGTCGATGAAGACGCAGTCCTGCGGCTCCAGCCCCACCAGTTCCAGCGCGTGCCGGAAGATCTCCGGTTCGGGTTTGCGCATGCCCACCTCGCCCGAGATGACCACGCCGTCGAAGGTCTCGGCGAACAGGTCGCGCGGGTAGACGTTGCCCCAGGAGTTGGAGAGCAGGCAGGTGCGCACGCCCTGGTCGCGTGCGGCGCGCAGGGCCGCGTACATCTCCTCGACCGGTTCGAAGCCCGCGAACATGCGCGTGATGAGCCCTTCGGCGGGGACCGGACCGCCGTCGACGAGCCGCAGCCGGTCGGCGAGCATCCGCTCGAACTCGGAGGTCTCCACCTCGCCCCGTTCCAGTGCGTGGACCGGGTTGTGCGCTCCGCCGTTGTAGGCGGCGTGGACCCAGGTGCGCATGACGTCGCGGTAGGCGACGCGGTCGATGCGTTCCTGCTCCAGCCAGGCGGAGATGGTCTCGGGCAGCGGTGTGGTCAGCACCCCGCCCCAGTCGGTGATGATTCCCCTGTGGCTTCGGGACATTTCGCCTCCATCCTCCCGAACTACCGGGCGATGTTAGTTCCCCGTCCCGGCTCCGCCGAATCCTCGGGCCCGACGGGACGTGCACCCCAAGGTACCGACCGGTCGGTTAGGTGCCATACTCGTGTCATGGACTTCGAACTCAGCCCCAAGGCCAAGGACTATCTGGCCAACCTCCAAGAGTTCATGGACGAGCACGTCTACCCGGCGGAGCCCGTCTACCACGCCTGGCGCCGCGCGGCGGGCCCCGACAACCACGAGCTCCCCCCGGTGATGGAGGACCTCAAGGCCGAGGCGCGCCGCCGCGGACTGTGGAACCTGTTCCTGCCGGACGTGGGCGGACTCAGCGTTCTCGACTACGCCCCGCTCGCCGAGCTCACCGGCCGCTCCAGCCTCGCCCCGCAGGCGCTCAACTGCTCCGCCCCGGACACCGGGAACATGGAGGTGCTGCACATGTTCGGCACCCCCGAGCAGCGGAAGCGGTGGCTGGAGCCGCTGCTGGACGGCAGGATCCGCTCGGCCTTCGCGATGACCGAACCCGACGTCGCCTCCTCCGACGCCACCAACATCTGCACCTCGATCGTCCGCGACGGCGACGAGTACGTGATCAACGGGCGCAAGTGGTGGATCAGCGGCGCGGCGGACCCGCGCTGCGAGATCTTCATCGTGATGGGCAAGACCGACCCAGAGGCCGCCCCCCACCGCCAGCAGTCCATGATCCTGGTCCCGCGCGACACCCCCGGCGTGAAGGTGCTGCGCTCCCTGCCGGTCTTCGGCTACCAGGACCAGGAGGGCCACTGCGAGATCGAGTTCCACGACGTCCGGGTGCCGGCGGAGAACCTCATCGCGGGCGAGGGCGACGGCTTCATGATCGCCCAGGCCCGCCTCGGCCCCGGCCGCGTCCACCACTGCATGCGGGCCCTGGGCAAGGCCGAGCGCGCCCTGGAGCTGATGGTGCGCCGCGCCACCAGCCGGGTCGCCTTCGGCAAGCCCCTGTCCGAACAGGGCGTCGTCCAGCAGCAGATCGCCGAGTCGCGGCTGGAGATCGAACAGGCCCGCCTGCTGGTGCTCAAGACCGCCTGGATGATCGACAAGTACGGGGCCAAGGCCGCGCGCAACGAGATCGCCGCGATCAAGGTGGCCGCGCCCCGCGCCGCGGTGGCCGTCATCGACCGGGCCATCCAGGTCCACGGCGGCGCCGGCGTGAGCGACGTGGTGCCGCTGGCGGAGATGTACGCCGGAGCGCGTGCCATGCGGATCTTCGACGGCCCCGACGAGGTGCACCTGCGCTCGCTGGCCCGCCGCGAGATCAAGCGGTACTCCTGACCCGTCCCGCTCCGGGGCCCCGCGGCCGTCCGCGGGGCCCCCGCCGCTTCCGGAGGCCCGCCCGGACGGCCGGAACGGTCAGTAGCCCAGACCGCCGCCGAAGGCCAGGTCGGTGCCGGGAAGGTCCACCGGCAGCCGCCCCGACGGGGACACCGCCCCGGCGATCACCCGGGCCGCAGCAGTGCGGGACACCTCCATCGAGGAGTAGACGGCCAGGTAGGCGTCGATGCCGGGCAGCGCGGCGAGGTCGTAGGGGGTGCCCTGGGCCACCACGACGACCGGGGCGCCCGAGGCCCGCGCCCGCGCCACCAGGTCCCGCTGCTCGGCGTCACCGCGTGCCCCGTCGGTGCCGACCACGACCGCGTCGGCGCCGTCCGCGGAGTCGGTGACGGCCAGCCCGAGGTCCGCCAGTGCCGCGCCGATCTCCTCGGCCCCGACCCCCAGCACCCGCACCGACGCGCCCTCCGCCAGCGGCAGCAGGCCGCCGTCGTTGCGCAGCAGGGTCACCGACGCGTCCGCGACCCGCTGGGCGGCGTCGTGGTGCGCGGCGTTCCCGGCCACCCCGGCCGCGGCGTCCGCGTCGGCGGGCGCGGCGTCGAACAGGCCGCGGCGCAGCTTCAGCCGCAGCACGCGCAGCACCGACTCGTCCAGCCGCGCCTCGCTGATCCGCCCCTCCCGCACCGCTGCCAGCACCGCGGAGTGGGCGAGGTCCAGGTCGGGCGGCATCAGCAACTGGTCGGCCCCGGCCAGCACCGCGCGCACCGCGACCTCGCCGTCGTCGTGGGTCTGGCGCACCCCCTCCATGTTGAGCGCGTCGGTGGTGACCACGCCGTCGTAGCCGAGCTCCTCGCGCAGCACCCCGGTGATCAGGTCGGGGGAGAGGGTCGCGGGCTCCTGGGAGCCGTCCAGCTGCGGCATGAGCACGTGCGCGGTCATGATCATGTCGACCCCGGCCTCGACCAGCCGCTGGAACGGCGGCAGGTCGACCCGTTCCCAGTCCTCGCGGCTCTTGTCGATGACGGGCAGACCGGTGTGGCTGTCCACGTCGGTGTCGCCGTGGCCGGGGAAGTGCTTGGCGACCGCCACCACCCCGCCCTCCTGGAACGCCGTCACCTCGGCCGCCGCCATCTCGCCGACCAGCTCCGGGTCGGAACCGAAGGAGCGGATGCCGATGACCGGGTTGTCGGCGTTGACGTTGACATCGGCCACCGGCGCGTAGTCGAGGTTGATGCCGACCGCCGCCAGCTGTTCGGCGGTGGCCGACGCCAGCTCGGCGGCCATGCCGGGGTCGCGGGTGGCGCCGAGCGCCATCGCGTCGGGGAAGCGCGCGCCGAACGGCAGCCGGGAGACCAGGCCCTGCTCCTCGTCCACGCCGAGGAACAGCGGCACCCCGGCGCCGCTGTCGGCGGCGAGCTCCTGGAGGCCGTTGGACATGGCGGCGACCTGCTCCGGGGTCTCCAGGTTCTCGGGGAAGTAGATGAACCCGCCCGGGTGGTACCGCTCGACCACGTCGGCGTTCTCCTCGGCGGTGGTGCCGACGAGGACGGGCACGAACAGCTGGCCGACCTTCTCCTCCAGGCTCATCTCCGCCAGCAGCTCCGCCGCCGCGGCCTCCGGGTCGGTGGAGTCCGGGGGCTGCGCGGGTCGCTCCCCGGGGCGGGGCTCGTCTCCTCCGCCGCAGGCGGTCGTGAGGAGCAGGACAGTGGCACCGGCCAGCACAGGCAGACGTCGAAACACGGACACGCTCTCAGACTAGGGCGACGCCCCCGGTTCCGGGGGCCGTACACCGGATTTCCCGGCCTCCCGGACCGGGTGGCCGTCACGGGGTGGCGGCGATCTCGGCGAGCCGGTCCAGCAACTCCTCGGCCCCCTCGCCCTCGACGGTAATGACGATCTCCTCTCCGCTGCGCACCCCCAGCGTCAGCACCGCCAGCATGCTCGTGGCCGGCACGCTCGCGCCGCCGGGGCGGGCGATGCGCACCCGGCCGTCGAACGCGGAGGCCGCCGTGACGAACCGGGCGGCGGGCCGGGCGTGCAGCCCCACCGGGGAGACCACCGTGACCCGGCGCTCGGCGCGGCTCACGCCTGCCCGGCCAGCGTGGACCGGGGGGCGTCCGGGTCGCGCAGGACCAGCTGCGGCCAGGCCACCTGGGTCAGGTGGTCCACCACCAGGTCGGCCCGGGTCAGGGCCTGCGGCGGGTGGGTGGTGGTGATGCCGACGACCCGCATGCCGGCGCTGCGGCCCGCCTCGATCCCCGCCGGGGTGTCCTCGAAGACCACGATGTGCTCGGGGTCGTGGCCGAGGATGCGGGCCCCGTTGAGGTATCCCTCGGGGTGCGGCTTGCCCACGGTGACGTCGTCCGCGGTGACCAGGCCGCGGAACATCGCGCGGACGCCCAGCGATTCCAGGGTGCTCTCGGCCCAGTGCCGTCCCGCGGAGGTGACCAGGGCGAACGGCACGCCCCGGGAGTGCAGGTGGTGCAGGAAGGCGACCGACTGGGGCAGCTGCTCCACCCGCGGCAGGTCGGGGTCCTGACCGTACCGCCACAGGTCGGCGAAGATGTCGTCCAGGGACTCCCCCGGGAACAGGTGGGAGAGTTCGGTGATCACGTCCCGGCCGCGCCGCCCCATGAACCTGCGCAGCAGCGCCTCGTCCGGGTCGACGCCGCGGGCCCGCAGCACCTTGGCCCACACGGCGACGCTGCGCGGCTCGCTGTTGATCAGGGTCCCGTCGAGGTCGAACAGGGCCGCCCGCGGCGTCCCCCCGGTCCCGGCTTGTCTCACGCCCATCGAAACAGCAGTGCTCCTCGTCTGACTTCGCCGCTGACCGGACGCGAGATGACGTCGCCGTCGGCGTCCAGGGCCACGATCGGCACGATCGGGGAAACTCCGCTCGCCACGACCTCGGCGGGGTTCCACCGGATCAACGGTTGTCCGGCCGTGACATCCTGGCCCTGGGCGGCCAGAAGTTCAAATCCCCGGATCAACGGGAGCCGGACCGTGTTGATCCCCAGATGGACCAGGACGCCCTTGCCGTGGGCGCTGCGCACGACGAAGGCGTGCGGGTGGAAGCTGACGATCCGACCGGTGATCGGGGCGACCGCCTCCTGGAGCTCCCGCCGGGGGTCGATGGCGGTTCCCGGACCGACCAGCCCCTGCGCGAACGTCGGTTCGGGGACCCTGGCGAGCCCCACAGCCACCCCCGTCACGGGGGCGAGTACCGCAAGCACGCTCCTACCTCCTTCACCGGCCAGGGCGTTGTCGGACGGCGGTAGCCACCCGGACTCGCGAGGTGCCGTGGGTCACAGCAGAGCTTAGGCCGGAGCGGTGCGGAAACCTAGACGGTCGGCGGAAAAACGCGTGGCCGCTCCGTGACAGAAACATTCCGTCCCCTTGTCCCCGTCCCCGGGACCGCACGTGTCCGCCCTGTCGCGGACAACGCACGGAACGGGCGGCGGCCCCGGGGGTCTCCCGGGGCCGCCGCCCGTTCACCGGTGGTGTCACACGCGCGTCTTGGGAGCGCCGTGGCACTTCTTGTACTTCTTGCCGGAACCGCACGGGCAGGGCGCGTTGCGCGGCGTGCCGGCGTACTCCGGCTCGCTGTTCTCGGTGTGCTTCTCCACACCGCCGCCCTCACTGGGACCGGTGTACTGCAGCCGCGCGGGCTTCTCCGTCCCGCCCAGCCCGGGGACCACGACCTCCGGTTCCTTCTTCTCCCCGTCGGCCTCGGCCTTCTCGGCCTTCTCCTGCTCGGCCCCGGGGGCCCCTCCGGCCGCCGGGGCCTCCTCGGCGGCGGAGTCCTCGGCCGCGCCCTCCTCCGGCTTCTCGGAGTCGGGGGTGACTACGGGGATCGCGGAGGCGGTGGCGGCCGCCGACGCGGCGGTGATCCCGCCCGCCTGCGGCTGGTTCACCCGGACCTCGACGTTGAACAGGAAGCGGACCGACTCCTCCTTGATGCCCTCAAGCATCTCCTGGAACATGTCGTAGCCCTCCCGCTGGTACTCGATCAGCGGGTTGCGCTGCGCCATGGCGCGCAGGCCGATGCCCTCCTGGAGGTAGTCCATCTCGTAGAGGTGCTCGCGCCACTTGCGGTCCATGACCTGGAGGATGACCTGGCGCTCCACCTCGCGCATGGTCTGCTCGCCGATCTCGGCCTCGCGGCGCTCGTAGATCTCGTGGGCGTCCTCGCGGACCCGCTGGCTGATGATGTCCGGGGTCAGCGCACTGATGTCGCCGCCGTTCTCCTCGATCAGCTGGTCGGCGGTGAAGCTCACCGGGAAGACCTGGCTGAAGGCGGTCCACAGGCGGTCGAGGTCCCAGTCCTCCGGGTCGCCCTCCACCGTGGCGGAGCGGACGTAGGAGTCGAGCACGTCGTCGATCATGCCCTCGACCTGCTCGCGCAGGTCGGCGCCCTCCAGCACCTTGCGGCGCTCGGCGTAGACCACCTTGCGCTGCCGGTTGAGGACCTCGTCGTACTTGAGGACGTTCTTGCGGATCTCGAAGTTCTGCTGCTCGACCTGGCTCTGCGCGCTCTGGATGGCCTTGGTGACCATGCCCGACTCGATCGGCTGGTCGTCGGGCAGGTTCAGGCGGTCCATGATCATCTGGACCCGCTCGCTGTTGAACAGCCGCATCAGGTCGTCGCGGAGCGACAGGTAGAAGCGGGACTTGCCGGGGTCGCCCTGACGGCCGGAACGGCCGCGCAGCTGGTTGTCGATCCGCCGGGACTCGTGGCGCTCGGTGCCCAGCACGTACAGTCCGCCGGCCTCGACGACCTGCTCGTGCTCGGCCTCGACCTCCTTCTTGGCCTTCTCCAGCGCCTCCGGCCAGGCCTTCTCGTACTCCTCCGGGGTCTCCAGCGGGGACAGGCCGCGCTCGCTCAGCTCCTCGGCGGCGATGAAGTCCGGGTTGCCGCCGAGCATGATGTCGGTACCGCGGCCGGCCATGTTGGTGGCCACCGTGACGGCGCCGAGTTTTCCGGCGCGGGCCACGATGGCCGCCTCACGCGCGTGGTTCTTGGCGTTGAGGACCTCGTGCGGGATGCCGCGCCGCTTGAGCATCTTGCTCAGCAGCTCGGACTTCTCCACGCTGGTGGTGCCCACCAGTACCGGCTGGCCCTTCTCGTGGCACTCGGCGATGTCCTCGACGACCGCCTCGAACTTGGCCTCTTCGGTCTTGTAGACGACGTCGCGCAGGTCCTCGCGGATCATCGGCTTGTTGGTGGGGATGGGCACCACACCGAGCTTGTAGGTCTGGTGGAACTCCGCCGCCTCGGTGGCCGCGGTACCGGTCATGCCGGCCAGCTTCTCGTAGAGGCGGAAGTAGTTCTGCAGGGTGATCTTGGCGAGAGTCTGGTTCTCGTCCTTGATCTTCACCTTCTCCTTGGCCTCGATGGCCTGGTGCATGCCCTCGTTGTAGCGGCGCCCCCGCAGGACACGGCCGGTGAACTCGTCGACGATGAGCACCTCGCCGTCCTTGACGATGTACTCCTTGTCCCGGCGGTAGAGCTCCTTGGCCTTGATGGCGTTGTTGAGGAAGCTGATCAGCGGGGTGTTGACGGCCTCGTAGAGGTTCTCGATGCCCAGCCAGTCCTCGACCTTGGCCACACCGGACTCGGTGATGCCCACGGTGCGCTTCTTCTCGTCGACTTCGTAGTCGACGTCCCGGCGCAGCCGCGGGGCGATCTTGGCGAACTCGGTGTACCAGCGGGAGTTCTGCTCCGCGGGACCGCTGATGATCAGCGGGGTGCGCGCCTCGTCGATCAGGATGGAGTCGACCTCGTCGACGATCGCGAAGTGGTGGCCCCGCTGCACGCAGTTGTCGATCGACCGCGCCATGTTGTCGCGCAGGTAGTCGAAGCCGAACTCGTTGTTGGTGCCGTAGGTGATGTCGGCCTCGTAGGCCTTGCGGCGGTCGGCCTGGGACATCTCCGGGGAGATGACGCCGACCTCCAGGCCGAGGAACTGGTAGATGCGGCCCATGGTCTCGGCGTCGCGACGCGCCAGGTAGTCGTTGACGGTGACCACGTGGACGCCCTTGCCGGTGAGCGCGTTGAGGTAGACGGGGAGTGTCGCCGTGAGCGTCTTTCCCTCACCGGTCTTCATTTCGGCGATGTTGCCGAAATGCAGCGCGGCGCCGCCCATGAGCTGCACATCGAAGTGCCGCTGCCCCAGGGTCCGCTTCGCCGCCTCGCGAACGGTGGCGAAGGCCTCGGGGAGCAGGTCGTCCAGCTCCTCACCGTCCTTGAGCCGCTGCTTGTACTCGTCGGTGAGCTCACGCAGTTCAGCGTCGCTGAGATCGACGAAATCATCCTCGATGGAGTTGATCTGGTCCTTGAGCTTCTTCAGCCTGCGCAGGACTTTGCCCTCGCCTGCGCGCAGGACCCTGTCGAGTATGCCTGGCACTTCTAATGCGCTCCTCGCGATCGTGGCCCGCATCCGGAGACGGGACGCATCCATTCCCCGTAGCTTCCATCGTAGGAGAGCCTATTCCCTCCCCAGGCACATCTGCGTACCGCGAGGAGGGTATTACGGAGCGTGGTCACCTGCCGCGGGAGCTGCCGCCTCCCGTGTCGGTGTCGTCGGCGTCCAGGAACTTCTCCCGGATCGCGTAGACGGCGGCCTCGGTCCGCGAGTGCAACTGGAGTTTCTCCAGGATGTTGCGGACGTGGTTCTTGACGGTGTTGTCCGAGATGTAGAGCCGGTCCGCGATGTCGCGGTTGTTCAACCCCCGTGCGACCAGGCGCAGCACCTCGGTCTCCCGACCGGTCAGCCGGGGTGTCGCCGTGGGCTGGGTGCGCCCCCGCTCGTCCTCCCTGCGGGCCAGTGCCGTGAACTCGCCGATGAGCTTGGTGGCCATGGAGGGGTTGATGAAGGACTGGCCGTTGGAGACCGCGCGCACCGCCTCGGGGAGCTCGACCACCGAGATCTCCTTGAGCAGGTAGCCGGTCGCACCGGCCTTGAGCGCCTCGAAGAGGTCCTCCTCCTCGTCACTCATCGTGAGCATCACGATCTTGGCCTCGGGAACGGCGTTCCTGATCCCCGCGCAGGCGTCGATGCCTCCCGCCTTGGGCATGCGCACGTCCAGGAGCACGACGTCGGGGCGGAGCGCGGCGGCCCGGGCGACCGCCTCCTCACCGTCCCCGGCCTCCCCCACCACGTCGATGTCGGGCTCCTCGGCCAGGACGGAGACCAGCCCTCTCCGGAAGAACGCGTGGTCGTCGACGACGAGCACCTTGATGGATTCCAGTCGGGTGGGGGGACTCCCGCTCACTGCCTGTGTTCCTTCCTCCCGCGCGGCGGCGTCACACGGGTGCGGGCGCTCCGTGGGCGAACGCCGTGCCGTCCGCCCACGGAAAGACGTGGCCGTGCCCGGCCCCGGCGACCCGGGGGTCATCGGGATCCCGCCGGAGCGCCGTACCCCACGGTGCGCCGCGCCCGGCCGCGGAACCGGACGCGGCACACCGGACGCTATTCAGATGTAGGAAACTTTATTCCATGAGGCGCAGCACGCCATAGTTGAACCCCTTGCGCCGGTAGACCACGCTGGGCGACCCCTGTTCCTTGTCGCGGAAGAGGTAGAAGTCGTGCCCCACCAGCTCCATCTCCATCAGCGCCTGGTCGATGGTCATGGGCTCGGCGTGGTGGAACTTCTCGCGGACCACCAGGGAGGCGTCGCCCTTGGTGTCGAGTTCGACGAACTCGTCGGCGAACTCGCTGTCCACGGCGCTGCCGTCGAACTCCTCCTCGGGCTCCGCCGACTCCCGGCGGCGCTGTTCGGCGGTCTGCGGCTGGACGACGGAACCGAGCGGGGAGTTGTCGGTGGGCAGCTGCGCGGTGGCAGCGGCGACGGAGACCAGCCCGCGGCTCCCCTTGTGCACCTTGCGGCGGTCGGCGGCCTTGCGCAGTCGGGCCTCAAGTCGGTCAAGGGCGAGGTCCAGAGCGGTGTAGCGGTCGTCCGCAGCGGCCTCGCCCCGGATCACCGGGCCGGCGGAGCGGATGGTCAACTCGACTCGCTCGCGGTGGTCGGCGAGCTTCGGGTTGCGCTCCTTGGACACCTCCACATCGACGTTCATCATGTCCTTGTGGTCCCACTTGTGGAGCTTGGCCAGCTTGTGCTCGACGTGGCGCCGGAACCTGTCGCTGACTCCGGTGCGTCGACCCTTGACGATGATGTCCACAAGACCCCCTTCTCGCTTGGCCGTCCGTGTGCGGCGGCCAGCTGTGTGGTGTGCGCCCCGTTCGCTGTAAGCGCCGGGTTGTCCGTCTCTTCCTCCTCTCTGGCCACAGTGGCCACGGGTCTCCTCAGTTGGGCGTATACCCCGTGAACCGCGTGGTCATCACTGGCCGTTGGTCCCGTGTTCAACAGGAGGAAAGGTGGGGCGACCGGTCGGCGCGGTACGCGGACCGTGTTCGGGGAGCGGAGGGCGGAGCGTGCGCCGGAGCGGCCGTGCGGGGCAGCTCCGGCGGTCGCGAGGCCCACAAGGGGGGCGCCCCGCAGGGCGCGCCCCGTGTGGACAGAAAGTGCCACCCGTCCGGCCGACCTGGTCTTCGTCCCCACATCCGCCTGCTGAGGGGCTCGCGGCGCTTGTGCGCCACTACTGCCCTTCTCCCTTGTCCGGAGGGCATCGGACCCTCCCAAGAGGCAGGACTTACCTCTAAGCCGCACCGTGATCAGTCGACGAAAAGTCGCCTTACGTGGGCCGTTTCGCCTGCGGCTGGCATCGGCTTGCCGACCCGGAGCCCTCGTGAGGAGGACGCCGCGTTCGACGCAACCACGGACCCGGACGGGTGCCATACCTGGAACGCTAGCCCGAGATCGGCCAGTTGTCAGGTACTGTCTTCCAACGACTTGCCGGAGGTTCGCGGAGAACTCCCCCGCTCCGGCGCCCCGGTGGGAAGGACCCGAGCGCCGCCTCCCGCCCGGTGTGGCCGTCCTCACCCCGCTCCCGCGGACCGCGCTCCGCCACCACCGCCGCACCGGCCACCCGGACCCCCGCCGCGCCCAGCGCCCGGACCGCCTCCGCCAGCGTGGCGCCGGTGGTGAGCACGTCGTCGACGACGACGGTCGCGCCTCCCGCGGGAGGCACCCCACCGCGGGACCGCACCCGCATGGCCCCGGCCAGGTTCGCCCACCGCGCCGCCGCGTCGAGGCCCACCTGGTCGCGGGTGGTGCGGGCGTAGCGCAGCGGGCACACCATGCGGGCCGCCACCCCCTGCGCGCGCAGCCGGGCCGCCGCGGCCGCGCCCAGCGTCCGCACCGGGTCGTAGCCGCGCTCCCGGGTGGCCGCGCCCCGCCCCGGCACGGGGACGAGGCTGATCCGCTCCGCCGTGGGCGCGGCCGCCCGCACCGCGGCGGCCAACCCGTCGGCCAGCCGCCCCGCCAACGCCCTGCGGCCGCCGTTCTTGAACGCCAGCAGGACCGCGCGGCCGCGGCCGGCGTACGGGCCGGCGGCCCAGACCGGCGGGCAGCCGCGCCGGGAGCGGCAGCGCCACGGCCCCTGGTCGATCACGTCCGCGCACACCGCGCAGACCGGCCCGCCGGCGCTCCCGCATCCGGCGCAGCGCTGCTCCAGCACCAGGTCGCCCAGTGCCGCCGTCCATTCCGTGAGGACCGAGAGGATCGTCATGTCTCCACGGTGCGGCCGCGCAGCGGGGCGCCGCACCCCGGATTCCCCGGTTGTGGACAACCCCGGGCCGGCCCGGGGTCACCCCGGGTAGACCGGCTTGGTGCCGTCGACCGCACGCTGCCACATGAGGCGGTCGCTGGAGGAGGAGATGGTGTCCTCCTCCGTGCCCGCCAGCAGGGGCATGCCCGGGGCCGCGGTGATGGTCTTCATGTCGGCGCCCGTCACCGCGCCCGCGCTGGTGGACTCCCCGCTGCCGTTGAGCGAGACCAGGTAGGCCTGGACCGCGCCGCGGTCCCGCTGCCCCAGCACCGCCAACTGGTCGGCGCCGCGCCAGGACAGGGCGGTGACGGTGGTCAGGTCCCCGGCCAGGGGAAGGAAGGCCTGCAGGGACACCGACGACTCGCCGTACACCACCCGGCCCACCAGGACCCGGCCGGCCTCGGCGGTCCCGGTCAGGACCGCCACCCGGGTGCCGTCCCGGGAGACCCGCAGCTGGGCGACCGGGGTCCCGGCCAGCTCCGGCGCGTGCACCTCGACCGGGTCGGCGCCGTCGGCCAGCAGCCACAGCCGGGTCAGCCGGCTCCCCCCGGCCGGGGCCGCGTCGGACCGCCCGGAGCCCTCCGAGGCGGTGCCGCCGGGCTCGGTGTCGTCGGCGAGGTCCTCCTCCTGCTGGGCGCGGGCCACCTCGTCGGACAGGTCCTCCAGGACCCACAGGTTGCCGTAGCCGTCCCAGGACAGCGAGGTGTAGTCGCCGCCGTCGAGCACGGTGGTGTAGCCGCCCCCCTCGGTGATGGGGGCCACCCGGACCGAGCCGTCGTCCGGCGCGATGCCCGCCACCCGCTTCTCGTCGAGGGAGACCGCGTGCTCCTCCAGCAGGACGTGCCCCTGTCCCGGTGCGCCCGGGACCAGCTTCTCCTGCTGGTCGACGTCGAGCGACCACAGTTGGCCGTCCCGCATGAAGTAGGCGCGCGGCGACCCGGGCATCCCGGCCGGGTTGACCGCGTTCCACTCCTGGTTGCTGGCCTGGAGCACGCCGTCCTCGACCCCGGGCAGCTCTACCTCCTCGCCGCCGATGCGCAGGGTGAACTGCTGGATCTCGGGAAGCTGCTTGAGGGTCCACACGAGCTGGGCGCCCATCTTGAAGCGCCACCTGGGGTCGTCGTCCGGGGCCGGGGTGTCCAGGTCCACGACGAGGCTGCCCGAGGAGTGGTCCACGGTGGCGGTGGTCCCCTCGGGGAAGGACGTGCGCACCGCGGGCGCCAGCCAGTCGGTGGGGCCCTCCACCAGCATCGCGACCAGGCGCCGGGCGAGCTGTTCGGTGATGTCCACCGCGGAGCGCACCGGCAGGAAGACCGGGTCCGGCACGAGCCTGCTCATGTCCTGGTTGAAGTAGTACAGGTTGAGCGGGCGGTACACCCGGTCGACGTCCTGGCGGCTCAGCAGGATGTCGTCCGGCAGGTTCGCGATCCGCCACTCGCCCTCGACCTTGGCCAGGTCGAAGACCACGTCGATCGTCTCGCCCTGGTCGGCCGCCACGTACTGGCCGTCCGGGCGGATGGTGGCGTACAGCCGGGTGCGGACCCGCACCCGGGCGGTCCGCTCCTCCTCGACCGTCTCCACGTCGAAGCGGACGGCGTCCATCTCCTCGTAGACGAGCACCCGGTCGCTGGGCCGCCAGTCCTCGCTGCGCTCCTCGGTCATGTACAGCCGGGCCGCCTCGTGGTTCTCCTCGAAACTGCCCATGTCCTTGAGGAAACCGCGCACCAGCGCGTTCTCCCCCCAGCCCGGCTGCGGTCCGGCGGGCAGCAGCCGGGTGAAGGTGTCCACCTGGCCCGGAACCTCGCCGCCCCGGCCCTCGAAGGTGGGGCCCCCGGTGGGCACGGTGGCGCATCCCGACAGCATCGCCGCGAGACAGGCCGTCCCGGCCGCGGCGAGGATCCGGCTCGGCCGTCCGATCACGCTTCCTCCCCCGCGCCCGTGCCGCGCACGCTCTCCAGATCCACCTGCTGGCCGCTGAACACCGACAGTGCTCCCCCCAGCGCCACCTCCGGCGGCACCAGCGGCAGCGGGGAGCCGCGCAACTCGGTGCCGGACACCCTCGGCAGCGACAGCCGGAACTGCGACCCCTTGCCCGGTCTCCCCCACGCCTGGAGCCAGCCTCCGTGCAGTTGCGCGTCCTCCTTGGCGATGGCCAGCCCCAGCCCGGTTCCGCCCGTGGTCCGGGCGCGGGCCGGGTCGGCGCGCCAGAAGCGGTCGAAGCACAGGTGCTCCTCGCCCTCCTTGAGTCCGACCCCGTAGTCGCGGACCGCCACCGCCACCGCGTCCCGGTCCGCGGCCGCGGTCACGACGACGTCCTTGCCCTCGCTGTGCTCGATGGCGTTGACGATGAGGTTGCGCAGGATGCGGTTGATGCGGCGGGCGTCGAACTGGGCGGTGCACGGCTCCGCGGGCAGCCGCAGCACCACCTTGATCCCGCGCTTCTCTGCGATCTGCTCGGCCTCGCTGACGGCCTTGAGGACCGCGTCGCGGATGTCGGAGCGCTCCACCGCCAGCGTGGCGGCGCCGGCGTCGTGCCTGCTGATCTCCAGCAGGTCGGTGAGCAGCTCCTCGAAGCGCTCCAGCTGGCTCTGCAGCAGCTCCACCGAGCGCCGCACCGTCGGGTCGAAGCCGTCCCGCTCCTCGAACAGCAGGTCCCCCGCCATGCGGATGGTCGTCAGCGGGGTGCGCAGCTCGTGGGAGACGTCGGAGACGAACTGGCGCTGGACCTTGGACAGCTCCTCCAGCTCCTGGATCTTCTCCTGGAGGCTGCCCGCCATGTCGTTGAAGGACACCGCCAGGCGGGCCAGGTCGTCCTCGCCGCGGACCCGCATCCGCTCCGACAGGTCTCCGGAGGACAGCTTCTCGGCCGAACTGGCGGCCTGCCGCACCGGGGTGACCACCTGCCGGGTGACCACGTAGGCGATGGCGGCCAGCAGCAGGACCATGACCGAGGCGACCAGGACCAGGGTGCGCTGCACCAGGTCGAGCATCTGCTGTTCGTGGTCGAGGGGGAACAGGTAGTACAGCTCGTAGGCGCTGGACAGCTGGGCGCCCACGGCCAGCCCGGGCTCGCGGTCGGGACCGCGGATGATCTCGGTGTAGCGGCCGTGCTGGGTGTCGCCCTCGCTGCCCTGCACCTCCTCGCGCAGTTGCGCGGGCACGCTCGCCTCGGCGACACCGCCGCTGGCGCGGCCGGTCATCCCGCCCACCGACGGCAGGATCACGACGTCGTACAGTCCGGTGGAGCCGCTGCGCGCGCTGAGCTCCTCGACGATCTCGTCGAGGTGGCGCTCGGGGTCCTGCTGGCCGCTGTCCTGCAGGATGCCCAGGGCCGCGGTCAGACCGATGTAGTGGTCGCCGAACGCGGCCTGCTCCTTGGCCTTGAGCAGGTCGGAACGGACCTGCTGCACCATGAAGAAGCCCAGGACCGCGGTGACCAGTACCGAGACCAGAAGGGTGGTGGTGACCACGCGCAGCTGCAGGGAGCGCCGCCACCGCGAGTGCACGGCGGTGACGAGGGCGCGCGCCAGCCGCTGGGTCACCAGGTATCCGGCACGCAGCGCGGCGCCCGTCCGCTGCCATCGCGTGAACGCGGCCTCCCCGCCCGGGGCGGGGGCAGCCGCGTTCGCATCGTGGACGCTGTCCGTCACCGCTTCCGTCCTCGGAGCCGTCAGGCGGCGCCGGCCTTGTACCCGACGCCCCGCACGGTGACCACGATCTCCGGGTGTTCGGGGTCCTTCTCGATCTTGGCCCGGAGCCGCTGGACGTGCACGTTGACCAGGCGGGTGTCCGCGGCGTGGCGGTACCCCCAGACCTGTTCGAGCAGGACTTCGCGGGTGAAGACCTGGCGGGGCTTGCGGGCGAGCGCGACGAGCAGGTCGAACTCCAGGGGAGTGAGGCTGATCGGCTGGTCGCCGCGGCGGACGGAGTGCCCGGCGACGTCGATGGTGATGTCGCCGATCTGCAGCACCTCGGGGGCGGGCTCCTCGGTGCGGCGCAGCCGGACCCGGATGCGGGCCACCAGCTCCTTGGGCTTGAACGGTTTGACGATGTAGTCGTCGGCGCCGGACTCCAGGCCGAGGACGATGTCCACGGTGTCGCTCTTGGCGGTGAGCATCACGATGGGCACCCCGGACTCGGCGCGGATCTGGCGGCACACGTCGATGCCGTCCGCTCCGGGCAGCATGAGGTCCAGCAGCACCAGGTCGGGTTTGGTCTCGCGGAAAGCCTCCAGAGCCTTGTCTCCGTCGTGCACGAACGACGGCTCGAAGCCTTCACCTCTGAGCACGATGCCCAGCATCTCGGCGAGAGCGAGGTCGTCGTCGACGACCAGTACGCGTCCCTTCATCAATTCTCCGGCGTCGGTCGACATCCCGCTCGGGGACGACTCCGGTCCGCCTTCTCCTTTCCGGACACTCTCAAGGGGCAGAACTTCGACGATCTTCCAGCCGGGCCCCGTCAGCTCGACCGGCCCTCCTCGGGCTGTTGTTCCGGTGGGACGTCCCGTCGGCGTCTCGCGTCGGTGGGCGGCGAGCTCCGGGCTGTCCCGCCCACACTGCCGCCTGTCCGCCGTTCCGTCCAGTGCGGGCAGCCGCGTTCGTGGCGGAGGTCAGGACGTCAGATAACAAAAGCATACAAAACCAACAGATGACCGCAGGTCGGACGATACGCGGTCAGTGACGTCCCCGTCCCCGACATCCCGGCAGTAGGTTGGACTCGCATAGCGTGAGAGTGCCGCACCACGGGAGGCGGCGCACCGCCTGCACGGTCGACACAGGAGGTCCCATGTCCGAGGAGGAGGGTCAGGAATGGCGCGCCCCGGGAGGGCAGCCCTCTTCCAGCCAGCCCCCCAGGCAGGACATTACCCCAGCGCCCGGCCCCGATGGGGGGAATCACACCTCCGCCCCCGTCCCGGGGCAGCCGCCGGCGGCGCCGCAGGAGCCGGGGGCACCGGACGCCGCGCCTCCTGACCCGGTCGGCGCACCGGGCTGGACCCCGCCCGCCCCGTCGCCCTGGGCCGCGCCGGACGCCCCCGCCCCCGCGGCGGTCCCGCAGGGGTGGCCCCCTCCCCCGGGCGCGCCCGCCCCGCCGGGCCCGGACGGCCCCGCTTCCGCCGCGGCCGGGACGGACGGCGCCGCCGCGGCCGCCCTGCGCCCCGCCACCCTGGGCGACCTGCTCAACGGCGGATTCGACTACGTGCGCGCCAATCCGCGGACCGCGTTCGGCCTGAGCTTCCTCGTCGTCGCGCTCACCAGCGTGCTGCCCGCCCTGGGGATGGCCGACATGTTCTCCGGATACACGGAACTGCTCCGCTCGGAGGTCGCCGACCCCGCCGTCCTGGGGATGTCGGGGCTCGGCACGGCCAGCTTCTACGTCGGCACGCTGCTGCAGTCCGTGGGCAGCGTCCTGCTCCTGGGTCTGCTCAGCGCCGTGGTCGCCGCGGCCGCGCTGGGCCGCCGGATGTCCCTGCGCGAGGCCGTCGCGGCCCTGCGCGGCCGCTGGGGCAGCCTGTTCACCCTGGTCGGCTTCTACCTGGCGTTCTCCTCCGTGGCGCTGAGCGCGCTGACCGTGGTGTTCCTGCTCGCCGTGCTCCTGCTGGTGATCGTTCCCCTCGTCGGCCTGCCGCTGTTCCTGCTGCTCCTCGCCGGGTACGTCGCGCTGTTCGGCTGGCTCGCGGTCAAGACCTCGCTGGCCGTCCCGGTGGCGGTCCTGGAGCGGGCGAGCCCCGGCCAGGCGCTGGTGCGCTCCTGGCAGTTGAGCACCAGCAACTTCTGGCGGATGGCGGGAGCGCTGGTCCTGGCCTTCCTGCTCTCCTCGGTCGTCGCCAACGTGCTGTCCCTGCCGTTCTCCCTGGGCGCGCTGCTGACCGGCATCACCGAAGAACTGCCCCTGGCCACCCTGTTCACCGTCGTGCTGTCGTTCCTGGGCATGCTGGTGACCGGCTGCGTCAGCGAACCGTTCATCGCGGGCGTCACCACACTGCTCTACCTGGACGTGCGGGTCCGCCGGGAGGCGCTGGACCTGCGGCTGCGCGAGGCGGTGCGGGCCGGCGCGACCCCCGGACCCGAGTTCCTGGCCGCCACCTCCCCCGGGGGAGCGGCGGCTTGAGCGAGATGGTGAGCCGCGAGGAGGGGGCCCGCCTCGCCTGGGAGGAGCTGTCCGACCCGGCCTACCAGGAGGCCCGCCCGTCCCTGCTGGAACGCTTCCTCGCCTGGCTGGACGAGCTGCTGGGCGGCCTGCTGGGGGAGGCCCAGGCGGTGCTGCCCGGCGGCTGGTGGACCCTGGGGGCGCTGCTGGTGCTCCTCCTCCTGCTGGTCGCGGCACTCGTCTGGTACCTGCGTCCCGGCGGCGGCTCCCGCCGCGCCGCCGTGCTCGACCCCGCCGAAACGCTGACCGCCGACGGCCACCGCGCCCGGGCCGAGCAGCACGCCGCGCGGGGCGCCTACGCCGAGGCGATCCGGGAGCGGCTGCGCGCGATCGCCCGCGACCTGGAGGACCGCGCCGTGCTCACCCCGCGCGTGGGGCGCACCGCCACCGAACTGGCGGCCGAGACCTCCGCGGTGCTGCCGGACCTGCGCGCCGAACTGCACCGGGCCGCGACCCTGTTCAACGACGTCTGGTACGGCGACCGCGAGGCCACCTCCGGGGGCTACGGTCTGCTGTGCGCGCTGGACGGCACGCTGCGCACCGCCGTGCCCCCGACGACCGCGGAGCCCGCCCGATGACCACCGCCCCCTCCTCCGCGTTCTCCGCGGGCCCCCGCGAACTGTGGCGGCGGGCGCGCGGACCGCTCGCGTTCCTCCTCGTCGCCGTGGGAATCGCCACGGTCCTGGCATGGGGCGCCCAGCCGACGCCCTCGGGCGAGCTCGACCCCGAGGCCGTCACCCCCGAGGGCTCCCGCGCCCTGGCGCAACTTCTGCGGGAGCGCGGCGCCGAGGTCACGGTCGCCCGCACCACCGACGAGGCAGCCGGCGCGGCCGGACCGGACACGGTGCTGCTGGTCGTGCACAGCGACGAACTGCTGCCCGAGGACGTCGAGCGGGTCACCGCACTGCCCGGCGACCTGCTGCTGGTGAGGCCCTCCCGGGAGCTGCTCGACGCGGCCGCGCCCGGGGTGGAGCCGGCCGGGTCGCCCGGCTTCGCGGAGCCGCTCGCCCCCCGCTGCCCGCTGCGGGCCGCCACCCTGGCCGGAAGCGCCGAACTCGGTGAGGAGCTGTACGAGGGCGGCTCGGTCGCCTGCTACCCGGCCGAGGAGGGCCACGCCCTGGTCCGGGTGGACGCGGGGGGACGCACCGTCACGGTGCTGGGCTCCCGGACCCCGCTGCGCAACGACTCCCTCGGGTCGGAGGGCAACGCCGCGCTGCTGTTGAACCTGCTCGCCGGACGGGACGTGGTGTGGTTCGTCCCCGACCCCGCGGCCGCGCAGTCCCCCGCGCCGCAGAGCCTGCTGCACCCGGGCTTCGTCCGGTCCCTGCCCGTGCTGTTGGCCGCGTTCGCGCTGCTGGCGTTCTGGCAGGGCCGGCGGCTGGGCCCCCTGGTGGCCGAACGGCTGCCGGTGGTGGTGCGCGCCTCGGAGACCACGGAGGGACGGGCCCGGCTGTACGCGTCCCGACGCGCCCGGGACCGCGCCGCGGCCGCGCTGCGGTCCGGCCTGGTCGACCGGCTCCGTCCCGGTCTGGGGCTCGGCCCCGACGCCGCCCCCGACGCGGTCGTGGCGGCCGTCTCCGCACGCTGCGCGCGCTCCCCCCAGCAGGTGCGTGCCCTGCTGTACGGCGGACCGACCGACGCCGACCCCTTCGTCCACGACGACGCGGGACTGGTCCGGCTCGCCGACGAACTCGATCGACTCGAAAGAGAGGTAAGGCAGTCGTGAGCGACGTCCTCCCGGGGCCCGAGCCGTCCGCAGACGCGGCGCGACAGGCCCTGATCGCGCTGCGTTCCGAGGTCGCCAAAGCCGTGGTGGGCCAGGAGGAGACGGTGACCGGACTGGTCATCGCGCTGCTGTGCCGCGGTCACGTGCTGCTGGAGGGTGTGCCGGGGGTGGCCAAGACCCTGCTGGTCCGGGCGGTCTCCGCCGCGCTGTCCCTGGACCACCGGCGCGTCCAGTTCACCCCCGACCTGATGCCCGGCGACGTGACCGGGTCGATGGTCTACGACGCGCGGACCGCGAAGTTCGAGTTCCGCGAGGGCCCGGTCTTCACCAACCTGCTGCTGGCCGACGAGATCAACCGCACGCCGCCCAAGACGCAGGCGGCGCTGCTGGAGGCGATGGAGGAGCGGCAGGTCAGCATGGACGGGCGGACGATGGCACTGCCCGACCCGTTCGTGGTGGCGGCCACGCAGAACCCGGTGGAGTACGAGGGCACCTACCCGCTGCCCGAGGCCCAGCTCGACCGTTTCCTGGTGAAGCTGATCGTGCCGCTGCCGGAGCGCGCCCAGGAGGTCGAGATGCTCTCCCGGCACGCCGCCGGCTTCGACCCGGGCGACCTGACCGCGGCGGGGGTGCGCGCGGTGGCGGGCGCTCCCGAGCTCAAGGCCGCCCGGGAGGCGGTGCAGACGGTGCACGTCGCCCCCCAGGTGCTCGGCTACATCGTGGACCTGTGCCGGGCCACCCGGATGTCGCCCTCGCTGCTGTTGGGCGCCTCCCCGCGCGGCGCCACCGCGCTGCTGCGCACCAGCCGGGCGTGGGCGTGGCTGTCGGGACGCGACTACGTGACCCCCGACGATGTGAAGGCCCTGGCCAAGGCGACGCTGCGGCACCGTGTCGCGCTGCGCGCCGAGGCGGAGCTGGAGGGCGCGACCACCGACGGCGTGCTCGACGGCGTGCTGGCGTCGGTGCCGGTCCCCCGCTGACGGCCCGTCGGGCGGACACAACCAGAGAGGGTGTGGTCATGGCTGTCACCGGTCGCGCGGTGTTCCTGGCGTTCGTCGGGGTGGCGGTGGCGTTCGTCGCCGCGCCCGCGGGAGCCTGGGTGCCCTGGGCGGTCCTGGGCCTGCTGCTGGCGGCCCTGCTGACGGATCTCGCGTTGGCCGCGAACTCCCGGGCGGTGCGTCTGGAGCACGGCGGTGACACCTCGGTGCGGCTGGGTGAGCGTGCCGAGGTGTGGCTGTCGGTGGCCAACCCGGGACGGCGTACGCTGCGCGCCACGGTGCGCGACGCCTGGCGGCCCTCCGCCGGGGCCGCGCCGCGCGCCCACGACCTGGTGCTCCCCGCCGGGGGGCGGCGGCTGGTGCGGACGACGCTGACGCCGAGCAGGCGCGGCGACCAGCACAGCGCGCACGTCACGGTGCGCTCCCACGGGCCGCTGCGGCTGGCGGCGCGCCAGTCCTCGCACACGGTGCCGTGGACCGTCCGGGTCCTCCCGCCGTTTCGCAGCCGGCGGCACCTGCCGGGCAAGCTGGCGAAGCTGCAGGAGCTGGAGGGGCAGCACCGCGCGATGATCCGGGGCCGGGGCAGCGAGTTCGACTCGCTGCGCGAGTACGTGCCCGGCGACGACGTGCGCTCCATCGACTGGCGGGCCACCGCGCGCCGGGAGACGGTCGTGGTGCGCACCTGGCGGCCGGAACGGGACCGCCGCATCCTGCTGGTGCTGGACACCAGCCGCACCTCGGCCGGGCGGGTGGACGACCTGCCCCGGCTGGAGCACTCGATGGACGCGGCGCTGCTGCTGACCGCGCTGGCCGCGAAGGCCGGGGACCGGGTGGACTTCCTCGCCTACGACCGGCGGGTGCGTGCCCGGGTGCGGTCGGAGGGGCGCGGCAGCACCCTGCCCGCGATCGTCTCGGCGATGGCGCCGCTGGAACCGGAACTGGTGGAGGTGGACGCCGCCGGGATGGTCTCGGCGATCCTGGCCGGCCAGCGCCGCAGCCGCCAGCTGGTGGTGCTGCTCACCGACCTCAACGCCGCCGCGCTGGAGGCGGGCCTGCTGCCCCGGCTGGCCTCGTTGACCGCCCGCCACCTGGTGCTCGTGGCGGCCGTGGCCGATCCGCACGTCGCCCGGCTGGCCGCGGAGCGCGGAGACGCCCAGTCCGTGTACCGTGCCGCCGCCGCGCAGCGCACCATCGTGGAGCGCCGCCGCGTCACCGCAGAGCTGCGCCGCCGCGGCGTGGAGGTCGTCGAGGCCGCCGCGGGGGACCTCGCCCCGGCTCTGGCCGACGCCTACATCGCGTTGAAGGCCCAGGGCCGGCTGTGAGCGCTCTGCCCCTGCCCCGGCCCCTCCCGCGGCCGCCGGGGGACTCCCCCGGGCCTTTCCGGGCGGGCCCGGCACTTCCCGCGCCGGCGGGACGGGACGGGGGTCACCCCGCCACCGCGACCGTCTGCGGGGCGTCGGCGATGTCGCCGGTCTCGCCCTCGCGGGCGGCCCGGCGCCCCAGGGTGAACACGTAGAGCAGGAACAGGGCCTCGGCGACCACGCCGATGCCGATGCGCAGCCAGGTGACGTGGACCCAGCCGGTCACGAAGCCCTCGATGAGGCCGGAGACGAACAGCACCACCACCAGGCCCAGGGCCACGCCCATCGCGGCCCGCGCCTCCTGGCCCAGGGCCTGGGCGCGGGTGCGGTGGCCGGGGGCGAGGAAGGCCCAGCCGACCCGGATGCCGACCCCGCCCGCGACGAACACCGCGGTCAGCTCCAGCAGGCCGTGCGGCAGGATCAGCCCGAAGAAGACGTCGGTCTTGCCGTGGGCGGCCATCAGCCCGCCCGCCACCCCCAGGTTGACGGAGTTGAGCAGCAGGACGTAGACGGCGGGCAGGCACAGGAACGCGCCGAAGACGATGGACTGCGCCGCCACCCAGGCGTTGTTGGTCCACACCAGGGCCGCGAACGACGCGCCCGGGTGCTCCACGTAGTAGTTGGCGAAGTCGTGTTCGACGTAGGCCCTGATCTCCTCGGGGGTGCCCACGGCCGCCTGCACCTCGGGGTTGGCGGCGATCCAGAGGCCCACGGCGAAGGCCACCAGCACGTTGACCGCCGTGGCCGTCAGCCACCACCAGCGCAGCCGGTACAGGGCGGCGGGGAAGGAGCGGGTGAAGAACCGGCCGAGGTCGCGCCAGGATCCCGCGTGGGCGCCGGTGATGACTGCGCGGGCACGCGCCACCAGGCCCGACAGCCACCCGGCCAGGGCCGGGTCGTGGCCCGCCGAGCGCAGCACCGACAGGTCGGTGGCGACGCGCTGGTACAGCTCGACCAGTTCGTCGACCTCCTCCCCGGTGAGGCGGCGGTGGCGGCGCACCAGTGTCCGCAGCCTCTCCCAGGAGGGACGGCGCTCGGTGATGAAGAGGTCGAGATCCACGCCTCGACTCTACTCACCTTCCGGGCCGCCGGTTTCCCCCTGCCGTCCGGGCGCCTCCGGCCCCCCGGCGACCTGAGAGACTGG
The DNA here is from genome assembly GCF_023208015.1 of Thermobifida alba. NCBI lineage: Bacteria > Bacillati > Actinomycetota > Actinomycetes > Streptosporangiales > Nocardiopsidaceae > Thermobifida > Thermobifida alba. Next base: position 2,916,850 of record NZ_CP051627.1, read on the forward strand.
GAACAGGTCACGGGGGCGGCACGGCGCGCCCCGCCTCCGGTGGCCCGCCAGGCTTCCCACGGCGCGTGAGGAGATGACGGTGTCGCACAGTGCAGGGCACGGTGGACCGGCCTTCCTGGTGACGGGTGACGCGGTCGCCCTCGACCTGCGCCCCGCCGGGTTCGCCAACCGCGCGGTGGCTCTCTTCATCGACTTCCTCGTCCAGCTCGTCTCCCTGGTCGCGGTGTCCCTGACCGTCGCGCTGCTGACCGACGGGAACCTGGACGGGGCGCTGCCCGTGGCCGTCGAGCTGACGCTCGTCGTGCTGATCGTCGTCGGCTATCCGGTGGCATTCGAGACCCTCAGCCGGGGCCGCAGCCTCGGCAAGCTCGCCCTGGGGCTGCGGGTGGTCGGCGTCGACGGGTCGCCGGTGCGGTTCCGGCAGTCGCTGGCCCGGGCGCTGTCCGGGATCGTGGAGTTCTGGCTGACCAGCGGTCTGGTCGCGTTGACCAGTTCACTGCTGAACCGGCAGGGCCGCCGGGTCGGCGACTTCCTGGCGGGCACGCTCGTGGTGCAGGAGCGCACCGGTCACCGCCCCGCCGCGGTCGTGGAGATGCCGCCGCCCATGACGGGCTGGGCCCGCGTGGCCGAACTGTCCCGGCTGCCCGCCGACGTCGCCACGACGGTCCACCAGTACCTGACGCGCTACACCGCCTTCGACGCCCGGACCCGCTACGAGATGGGCCTCTGGCTGGCCGACGCCGTCTCCCGGTACGTGGCCCCGCCGCCGCCCCCGCAGGCCAGTCCGCCCGAGTTCCTGGCCGCGGTGCTGGCCGAACGCCGTCGGCGCGAGGAGGAGCGGCTCGCCCGGCTCCAGGCTCCCCACCAGGACTGACCCCTTCCGGCGTGCAGGAGTAGCGCCCCTCCGGCCTGGGCAGAGGCTGTCCGGTGGAGGTGGTGACGATGCCGCTGTGGGCGGAAGCGGGAGGGTGGGGGCTGCTGGCGGGCAGCTCCCTGGTGCTCGGGGCCGCGGCCGGCTGGTGGGTCCGGGTTCCCGCGCCGGTCGTCGCGGGGGTCATGGCCTTCGGCGCGGGGGTGCTCGTCTCAGCGATGGCGTTCGAGCTCGTCGACGAGGCGGAGCGCTCCGGCGGCCTCGCCCCGACGGTGCTCGGCTTCCTCGTGGGCGCGGTCTGCTACGTGGCGGCCAACGCGCTCCTCGCCCGGCGGGGCGCCCAGCACCGCAAGCGGTCCGGCGGGCGGCAGCCGTCCGAGGCCCAGGCGCAGGGCAGTGGGCTCGCCATCGCCGTCGGCGCGCTGCTCGACGGGGTGCCCGAATCGGTGGTGCTGGGCCTGTCCCTGTTCGACGGCGGGATCGGGACGACGGTGCTCGCCGCGGTCTTCGTCTCCAACTTTCCCGAGGGGCTGTCGAGCTCCGTCGGCATGCGGAGAGCGGGCCGGAGCGCGGGCTACGTCTTCGGGGTGTGGGGCGGCATCGCCGTCGTCAGCGGCCTGGCCGCCCTCGTCGGCAACCTGGTGCTCGACGACGCGTCACCGGGCATGGTCGCGGCCATCACCGCCGTCGCGGCCGGCGCGATCCTGACGATGATCGCCGACACCATGATCCCGGAGGCGTTCGAGCGCACCCACGTCCTCACCGGACTCATCACGGCCGTCGGCTTCCTCTTCGCCTTCGTCCTCGACCGGGTCGGCGGGTGAGGGCGGCGGCCGGCGCCGTGCGGGCACCCCGCACGGCGCCGGCCCGGCAGCGGGTCAGTAGCGGTAGTGGTCGGGCTTGTAGGGGCCTTCGACGTCCACGCCGATGTAGTCGGCCTGCTTCTTGGTGAGCGTGGTCAGCTTCACGCCGAGCGCGTCCAGGTGCAGCCTGGCGACCTTCTCGTCGAGGTGCTTGGGCAGCACGTGCACGCCGATCGGGTACTGGTCGGTCTTGGTGAACAGCTCGATCTGCGCGATCACCTGGTTGGTGAAGCTGTTGGACATCACGAAGCTGGGGTGGCCGGTGGCGTTGCCCAGGTTCAGCAGGCGCCCCTCAGACAGCACGATGATGGAGTGCCCGTCGGGGAAGCGCCACTCGTGCACCTGCGGTTTGATCTCGATCTTCGAGATGCCGGGGATCGCGGCCAGCCCCGCCATGTCGATCTCGTTGTCGAAGTGGCCGATGTTGCCGACGATGGCCTGGTGCTTCATGCGGGCCATGTGGTCGGCGGTGATGACGTCGCGGTTGCCGGTGGCGGTGATGAAGATGTCGGCGGTCTCGACGACGTCTTCGAGCGTGGTGACCTGGTAGCCGTCCATCGCGGCCTGGAGCGCGCAGATGGGGTCGATCTCGGTGACGATGACGCGGGCGCCCTGGCCGCGCAGCGAGTCCGCGCAGCCCTTGCCGACGTCGCCGTATCCGGCCACGACCGCGACCTTGCCGCCGATGAGCACGTCGGTGGCGCGGTTGATGCCGTCGACCAGCGAGTGGCGGCAGCCGTACTTGTTGTCGAACTTGCTCTTGGTGACGGAGTCGTTGACGTTGATCGCCGGGAACAGCAGGGTGCCCTCGCGCTGCATCTCGTAGAGCCGGAGCACGCCGGTGGTGGTCTCCTCGGTCACCCCCTTGATCCGGGAGGCGATCTCCGTCCACTTGCGGGGGTTCTCGGCGAGGTTCTTCCGGAGCAGCTCCAGGAAGACGCGGAACTCCTCGCTCTCGGCGGTGGCGGGGTCGGGGACCGCGCCCGCCTTCTCGTACTGGGCGCCCTTGTGGACGAGCATCGTGGCGTCGCCGCCGTCGTCCAGGATCATGTTCGGGCCCTCGCCGTCGGGCCAGGTGAGCGCCTGGTCGGTGCACCACCAGTACTCTTCGAGCGTCTCGCCCTTCCAGGCGAACACCGGCACCCCTCGGGGGTCGTCGGGCGTCCCGTCGGGGCCGACGACGACGGCCGCGGCGGCGTGGTCCTGGGTGGAGAAGATGTTGCAGCTGACCCAGCGCACCTCGGCGCCCAGTTCCACGAGGGTCTCGATCAGGACCGCGGTCTGGACGGTCATGTGCAGCGAGCCCATGATTCTCGCGCCTCTGAGCGGTTTCTGGGAGCCGAACTCCTTGCGGACGGCCATCAGCCCGGGCATCTCGTGCTCGGCGAGGCGGATCTCGTTGCGGCCGAACTCGGCCAGGGAGAGGTCGGCGACCTTGAAGTCGAATGCCATGTGTCTTAACTCCAGTCCTGAAGGATGCCGCTCAGCAGTCTACGAGTGCGCGGGGCGGGCGGGCAGCGGACGGCGGCGCGGGCGCTTCCACTGCGGCACCGGGCTTCCGCTTCCAGCCGACCACGGCCGCACGCCGGGGCGCATCCCTGATTGGCGGGATTTCTCCCTCCTCGGGCCGTCGGTCCGCATCGGTGAGGTTTTGCCGGTTCCCAACGGGTAACGGTGTGTCATGTGAGTGCGCCTAGCGACCTTGAACCGGCCCCGGACCGCCTCCCGCACGACCTCCGGGTGCGGCTCGCCGAACTGGACCGGCTGCGTGAGGTGTGGATCGGGAGCCAGGGGCGACGCCCCGGCCACCAGTGGTCCGCCCACCGGGCCCGCCTGTTGCGCCGGCACATCCTGGAACTGCGCGCCCTGCGGGGGCGCCTCCCCGTCCCCGCGGAGGCCGCCGAGCGGTTGGCGCACGACGGCTTCGACAGCGACGACTCGCTGGCTCCGGCGGTCCGGGAACGGCTGGACGAGGAGGAGCGGACGCTCACCTCCCTCGCCGAGGCGTGCCGGACCGGGGACGACCGGTCCGCGGCCTACCTCGACGGAGTCGCGCGCTCCCTCACCGGGCGTTCCGTCCCCGGTCTGGGGGAGCGCCTGGCGGCCTGCCTGGCCGAGGCCACGGCGGTGTGGACCCACCCGGTCGTCCGTGCCGCCCTGGTCTACCTGTGCGCCGAACGGGCGCTGCCGGAGGACGGCGGCGCCGAGCCGCCCGCGCCGGGGACCGATCCGCTGCCGTGGGCCGTGGCCTCGCTGGCGCTCCTGCGCGCCAACCACCCGCCGCTGATCGCCGACCACCGGCCGGTCTCGGTACGGCTGCCCCGGCAGCGCGCCCCGCAGCCGCAGGAGCGGCTCGTCCAACTGGTCCGGCTCTTCGCCGAACTGCAGATCGCCGTCATGCGCGGAGAGCTGAGCTGGGCCGCGTCCGACACCGGGGAGCCCGTCGAGCACGGTCAGACGCTGGCGCGCGCCGTGTACCGGAGACTGCTGGAGTACCTGCGCCGGCGCGCCCCCGCGCTGGCGATGCTGCTGCGGGAACTCGACCCGGCCAGCAGGGTGCGGGTGACCTCCGGGGACGCCGCCGACGTGGGGGAGCACCGGTCCCGGATGGACCGGGCCGCCGACCGCGCGCTGCTCGCCCGCGGCGGCCCGTCCTGGTGGGTCTGCCTGGAGGCCGACTGCACCGACAGCACGCTGCGGCTGCTGCTCACCGTGCGGGGGGTCGGCGCCCCCGCGACCGGTGTGCTCGCGGTCACCGCCGACGCCCTGGTGGACTCCCCCGGCGGTGTCGAGGACGCACTCGACCTGGCCCCGACCGACTGTGTGACTCTTCTCTCCTCCGACAGCGTCGACGAGCGGTGGCCCGAGGTGGCGGCGCTGGCCGACGAGTCGATCTCCCGTGCGGTCAACCGGCTGACCTCGGTGATGGCGTGAGCCGCAGCGTCTGCGGAGGCCGGACGGTCCCCCGGCCGGGACCGGACGGTCCCGGCCGGGGGCGGGCGGAGGGCCGGCTCAGCCCTGCGCGATCGCCGTCAGCAGCAGGATCAGCAGCAGCACGATGATCGTGACGATCACGGCGGGCAGCACCCACCCCTGCGCCAGCACCGGGTCGTCCGCCCGCTGGTTCTGCGACTGCCCCAGAGGGGCGCGGTAGCCCTGGTTGGGGGCGTTGAGCGGGGGGTGCTGCGACATGGTGGGGGGCAGACCGCCCGTCAGGTTCGGAGGCATGCCCCCGGTCATGGTGGGGTTGTGCATCGGCCGTGGGGGCTGGGTGTAGCCGGGGGACTGCTGCGGACCGGTGTGCGGCGGCGCGGGCGGCCCGGGGCGCAACTGGTGAGGGAAGGGGGTCTGCGGGCCGCTCGCGCTCGGCGGACGGACCGGGTACTGCGGTCCGCTCGGAGCCGTCGGGCCGACCGCCCGCTGCTCGCCCTCGGCGACCGCCTGCGAGGTGGGGACGCTCGCCTCGTCCACGGTGTCGTGGCCGAGCAGCCGCATCAGCAGCTGCTTGGCGGTGGGCCGCCGGTCGGGGTCCTTGTCGAGGCACTCGGCGACGATCTCCCGCAGCTGCTCGGGCACCTCGCTGATGTCCGGAGGCGCGCTGACCACCCGGTGCACCACCGCCGGGACGCTGTCGGCCCCGAAAGGCGCGTTCCCGGTGGAGGCGAACGCCATGACGCACCCCCAGGCGAACACGTCCACCTTGTCGGTGATGTTCTTGCCCGCGATCTGCTCCGGCGCCATGTAGGACGGGGTGCCGACGATCGAGTTGGTGACCGTCGCGGTGCTGTCGGTGACCCGGGCGATGCCGAAGTCGATCACCCGGGGGCCGTCGGGCCCCAGCAGCACGTTGCCGGGTTTGAAGTCGCGGTGCACGATCCCCGCCTGGTGGATGGCGACCAGCGCGGTGGCCGTCGAGATGGCCAGGCGCTGCAGGGCCGCCCCTTTGCGGGGCCCCTCCTTGGACACCGCCTCCTGCAGGTCCGGTCCCTCCACGTACTCGCTGACCACGTACGGGGGTTCGGCGTCGAGGTTGGCCTCATGGATCGCGGCGGTGCAGAAGGAGGCCACCTTCTGTGCGGCCCGAACCTCCTTCTCGAACCGTTTGCGCAGGTCAGCGTCCTGCGACCACTGTTCGTTGAGCACCTTGACCGCGTATTTCTGTCCCTCGGAGTCGCGAGCAAGGTAGACGATTCCCTGGCCCCCGCGCCCCAGGCGTCCAATCACGCTGTACTGACCGAACGAGGTGGGGTCGTTCGGCTGCAGCGATTCGGGACCGGGCATCGATCTCCTCCAGAACGGTCGTGGCGTCGCTAGCGCACGACCAGAGTATTTGTTAGGGGTTCCACGGCATAAGCCACTGCGAGATACAGAGTGGCGTAATCGGTTAGAGCGATCAAACCGGCCAACCGTTCCATCGGACTTGCGCCCTGTGCCGCGACCTCGCTCACCCGCACCCCCGCCCCCTCGGCGGCGCGTTCGGCCGCCGCGAGGTCCGCGGCCTCCTCGGGCAGCGCCTGGTCGTCGCGGAACAGCAGGATCCGCATGCGGACCCCGCGCTCGTCCTCCGGGTCGTCGAAGATGCTGCGCGGCCCGCCCGTCCCCAGCGGGCCGGTCAGCACCGCCGGCTGCGCCCAGACGGCCTCCGGCGGGACGGCCGCCAGCGCCGGGATGCGGACGTTGGCCGCGAACTGGGCGGCCGCCCAGCGGGCCGCCAGCTCCGCCACCGGGGTGGCCCCCCAGACCACGGGCAGTACGTCGGCGAACGCCAGCGCCAGCTCCTTGGCCGGGTTGGCGTAGACGTCGGCGGCGGGACGGCAGCGCTGCGCGACGTCCTCCAGGAGCGCGGCGGTCGCCTCCAGGTCGGCGTCGGTGGCCGCCCGGACCCCGACCTGCTCCACGGCGAGGAGCAGCGGCACGACGAGGGACCACAGCAGGGTGCGCGGCTCCCCCGGCAGGGGCAGCGCGACGTGGGGGGCGCGGGCCTGTTCGGCGACCCCGGCCAGGGGTCCGCCGCGCGGTCCCACGGCCGCGAACCGGCTTCCGCGGCGCACCGCCTCCATCGCCGTCCGCACCGTGGGGTCCGTCTCGTGGCCGGAACCGGCCGACACGGCGACGACGAGGTCGTGCGCCCCCACCCAGCCGGGCAGCCGGTGGCCGGTCACGGTGTGCACCGGGACCGGGCTGCCGGCCCCGCTCAGCGTCTCCAGCACGGCTCCGGCGAACGCGGCGACCCCGGTGCCCACGACCACCACGGAACGCGGCCGCCCGTCGTCGGCGAGCGCCGCGAGACCGGACTCCGCCGCGGCGGTCCTGGCCTGGCGCACCTGGGCCGCGGCCGTGGCGGTCTGGCGCAGCAGGCCGCCCCGGTCGAGGGCGGGATCGGTGCCCACGTCGTCGAGCCGGTACTCCTCGAACACGAATGCCATGCCCCGCTCCCCTCTCGGTGCGCATGACCGGCCCGGGGCGAGCCGCCCCGGGCCGGTGGGCCGCACCGCGCCGGCGTCATCTGATCTTGCGCGCCTCGTCGACCAGCAGCACGGGAATCCCGTCCCGGATCGGGTAGGCCAGGCCGCTCTCGTCGCAGACCAGCTCACCGGCCTCCTCGTCCAGCCGCAGCGGGGCCTTGCTCTGCGGGCAGGCCAGGATCTCCAGCAGCCACTCGTCGATCTTGGTGCTCATGATTCGGGTCTTCCTTCTGTTGTCGGTTACGCCGTGCGCGGCGGTCAGGCCCGGATGATCGCCAGGACCTCGTCGCGCAGCTTGGCCATGGACTCGACGTCGGGGGCCTCCACGTTGAGCCGCAGCAGCGGTTCGGTGTTGGAGGCCCGCAGGTTGAACCAGCCTCCCGAGGCGAGTTCCACCGTCAGCCCGTCGAGGTGGTCCACGCTCACCACATCCTCGCGTCCGGCGAAGGCCGCCTCCACCGCGGCGGTGCGCTCGGCCTGGTCGGCGACCTCGGAGTTGATCTCTCCGGAGGCCGCGTACCGGGTGTACTCGGCGGTGATCTCCGACAGGGACCGGTGGTCGGAGCCCAGCACCCGCAGCACGTGCATCGCGGCGAGCATGCCGGTGTCGGCCCTCCAGAAGTCCCGGAAGTAGTAGTGGGCCGAGTGCTCGCCGCCGAAGATCGCCCCCGTCTCGGCCATGGTGGTCTTGATGTAGGAGTGTCCGACCCGGGTGCGCACCGGGACACCGCCGTGCTCCGCCACGACCTCGGGGACCGCCCGGGAGGTGATCAGGTTGTGGATGATGGTCGCGCCCGGCTCCTTGGCGAGCTCCTGCACCGCGACCAGCGCGGTGATCGCCGACGGCGGGACGGGCTCGCCGCGCTCGTCCACGACGAAGCAGCGGTCGGCGTCCCCGTCGAACGCCAGGCCGATGTCGGCCCCGGTCTCGCGGACCTTCGCCTGGAGGTCGACGATGTTGGCGGGGTCCATCGGGTTGGCCGGGTGGTTGGGGAAGGTGCCGTCCAGTTCGAAGTAGAGCGGGACGATGTCCAGCGGAAGGGCGTCCAGCAGCTGGTCGCCCAGGACGGCGGGCACGGTGTGGCCGCCCATCCCGTTGCCCGCGTCCACCACGACCCTGAGCCGGCGGATGCCCGACAGGTCCACCAGGGAGCGCAGGTGCGCGGCGTAGTCGGCGAGCAGGTCGCGTTCGGTGATCGTCCCGGCGGGGCCGTCGTGGGCGGGAACGCCCTTCTCCGCGAGTTCGCGGATCTGCGCCAGCCCGGACTCCGCGCCGATCGGCGCGGCTCCGGCACGGCACATCTTGATCCCGTTGTACTGGGCGGGGTTGTGGCTGGCGGTGAACATGGCCCCGGGAACCCCCAGTTTGCCCGAGGCGAAGTAGAGCAGGTCGGTCGAGCCGAGGCCCGCCATGATCACGTTGCGCCCCTGCGCGCTGGCGCCCTCGGCGAACGCCGCGGCCAGTTCTGGGGAGGAGGGACGCATGTCGTACGCGACGACGATCTCGTCGCCGTCGACGACGTGCGCGAACGCCGCCCCCACTGCCCGCGCGACGTCCGCGTCGAGCGTTTCGGGGAAGACGCCCCGGATGTCGTATGCCTTGAAGATCTGACCGAGGTCACCCACAGCAGCTCCGGAGGTGTCGATATGCGGCCGATGGTCAATGGCGCGGACCCCGGTGGGCCCGCAGGGTCAAACGTACAAGACGCCGGTTTCGCGCTGGGTGACCGAATCGGCACTGCGGCGGCGGTCCTGTCGCGGGCCCCCTGTCGGCCTCTGCTGTTCCGCCTCTCCAGTCGCGGGGGGACTCAAACGTCCCGGGAGGGGCGGCGGGGCGTCCGGGGGTCGGGCCGCTCCTCGGGGTGGACCGGCTCGGAGCGGACCACGCGCAGGTGGCCGCGGCGGACCGTCTCGACTCCCTGGCCCGTGGGCGGGGGCTGCTGCGGCGCGGGGGGCCTGCGCCCCGCCTCGCGCACCGCGTTGGCGAGCGCTTCGAGGTCGTCGCTTCCGGGGCCGCCGGTGGAGGTGTCGGCGGGCAGCCGCACCACCTCCCAGCCGAGCGGCGCGGTCAGGCGGTCGGCGTGCATCGCGCACAGGTCGTAGCAGTGCGGTTCGACGTAGGCGGCGAGCGGGCCGAGCACCGCGGTGGAGTCCGCGTAGACATAGGTGAGCGTGAAGACTGCTGGCTGCCTGCACGCGGTGCGCGAACAGCGTCTGCTAACGCTCACGAGGACAGACGGTATCCCTTTCCTGTCCGCTGCGCCACCTTCGCAGCACGGTGTCCACATCTGCCTGAGCGAAGCCGGACGCGTTGGGGTGTCCCCGGGGCTGCGCCGCGGGACGGTCATGGCTTAGGCTCGATGGTGTGCGACACTTGCACCTTAACCAATCGCAGGCCGGGCGGATACGACGCAGGGACCGCCGGGGTCGTGGAATCCGAGGCCCGCTGACGCCTCCGGAACTACCGGTCACACGCAGCAGAGCGCAGGTGTTCGACGATCTGGTCCTCGACGCGGTCGAACGCCTGGAACGGGTGTGGGCCCGAGAACTCGCCAACGTTGAATTCCTCGTCGAGGACGTGCCCCGGGTACCGCCCGGAGTGACCGCCGAGGACGGCATACCCTTCTCCAGGTTGGAGACGTCCAGGTCGGGGCGGGCACGCATCATCGTCTACCGGCGTCCCGTGGAGATCCGCACCAGGGACCCCGAGGAGATGGCCCTGCTCGTCTACGACACGGTGGTCGAGGAAGTCGCCAACCTGCTGGGGCTCGAACCGGAAACGGTCGACCCCGAAGCCTAGTCGGACCCGTTGACCGAGGGGAGCCGCCGCGGAGGACGCGGCCGCTCCCCTCTGTGCTGCGCGGGCGCGGCTCCCGGTCAGGGCACCACGGCGGTCAGGCTGTCGACCACCCGCGGCAGCGTCACCCGGGCGGGCGCGGGGGGCAGGGGCAGCACGCTGATCGTGTCGTCCACGGTCAGGACGCGGGCCGCGTACAGCGGGCCCCCGTCGGTGACCTCGACCACCCAGGCGGCCGTGCCGTCGGCGGGGTCGAGTTCGGGGACCGCGGTGGTGCCCGCCTCCACCGTGACGTTCAGCGGTTCGCCCCGGCCGCCGTCGGGGGCGACCGGGGTGAGGCTGACCGTCGCCGCCTCCTCGGGGGCGCCCAGCAGCAGGGTGTTCTCCGCGTCCTCGGGGCCCGGCGGGGCGACCGCGCGGGCGCCGTGGCCGACGGTGAGGGGTTCGGTGGCCGCGGTGTGGGCGGTGTCGTCGTCGGAGCGGCGGACGGACACCCCCACCACGACCGGATGGTCGGCGGTGACGACCAGCGTCGCGTCCCGGCTCTCCAGGGGGCCCTCCAGGCTCACCCGGGCCGACGCAGCCGGGGGCACCTCCACCTCGGCCAGCGTCTCGGCCGTCACCTCGCCGTCGGGGGTGAGCAGGCGGACCTGCGCGGTGGTGGGCTCGTCCGAGACGGCCGCGACGACGAGGCGCCGGTTGCCCCCGCCCCCGGGGACGCCGGGGACGACGTGGCTCGTGGCGGGGGCGGCCGTGGCGGGGACCCAGTCGGCGCCCTCCGCGGAGCGCTGCGCGTACAGCGCGGCCGCGACCCGGCCCGCGTTGGTGCGCACGTGGACCACGACCGCCTCGGCGTGCTCCACCAGGGGCAGCACCGACAGTTCCACCTCCGTGTGGCCCTCGACCGTGACGCCCCGGGTCTCCAGGGAGAAGGCGGGTCCGTCGGGGGCGTAGAGGTCCACGTTGACGGTGGCCGGCGTCTCGTCGATGTTGGCCAGGTGCAGCCGCAGATCCTCCAGTTCCGTGCCGCCGGGGGCCGCGAACCAGGTGCTGGAGGAGGGTTCGGCGCAGCGCACCTCGGTGACCGTGGCGTCGCCGGCGGTGGTCTGGGAGATCTCGGCTCCGGCGGCGAACGCGCCCTCGGCGCGCACCACGGTGCCGCTGTCGGTCTCCTCCGGCTCGTGCCGCCACGGCTGCCCGGCCTCCGGGGCCGGCCGGTCGCCGTCGGCGTCGGCGAGGTTGGGGGCGACGTCCAGGACGCCGTCGGCGGTCCCGTCCTCCGGGTCGGGGGCGTACCCGGCCACCAGGGTCCGGCGGTCCTCCCCCTGGGGGGTGGGGCACACCCGTGTGGTCGACTCCACCGGGGCCAGCACCTCCTCGGCGTTCTCTCCGGGGGCGGGCAGCGCCGCCGCGGACAGGCGGGCCGCGCCGAACAGCGCGGCCAGCGCCACGACCACCAAGAACAGCAGCGCGAAGCGGTTTTCGACGAGCAGCCTCACGTGGACGGTCCTCCTCGCTGTCGGCCGTGCCGCCGACCGCGGCGGCCGCGGCCCGCACGACGGGTCCCCTCGGCGGCGCGGCGGGCTCCTCCGCCGGCGCGGCCGCGCGGCCGTCGGGGCCGCAGAGCCGGCTGGGCCGCCTGCTCCCGCAGGTCCTCCTCGGTCTTGGCGCCGGGCAGTGCCAGGGCCACCGCCACGGCGACCAGGACCACCTGGACGGCGAGCCAGATCCGGCGGGCCGGTCCGGCGTGGGTGAGGACCAGTTGTCCGCCCTGGGCGGGCAGGGTGAACTCCTGCATTCCCCACTCGGTGGCGGAGCCGGTGAGTTCGGTGCCGTCCAGGGTCGCCCGCCAACCGCTCCGGGCGGGTTCGGCCAGCAGCAGACGGCGCCCCTCGGGACCGGAGGGGATGTCGACCGCGGCCTCCACGGGACCGGATGCGAGCACGGTCGGTTCGGCGTCCTCTCCCGGCGGGACGATGCGCAGCCGCCCGGTCTCCTCCAGCAGCCGCCACAGCGCGAAGTCCTCGGTGAGCTGGAGGCGTTCCAGGCCGGGCAGGGCGTCGACGGTGTCCACCAGCGTGCGGTCCACGGAGTCGCCCACCGTGGGGGCCGGGACCACGAGGTAGCGGATGCCGAAGTCGGCGAGCGCCGCCGCCTCGTCGCCGCCGCGTCCGGCCACCAGCGCGGCCACGACCTCGCCGAGGCGGGCGTCGACGGCCGGATCGGGGGGGATCTGGGGTTCGCCGAGGCGGGGCGGGCGTCCGCGCAGCACGGTGTAGCTGACCGCCCCGTCCTCCCGGGGGGCGATGACCAGGGTGCGGGGCTGGGTGCCGTCGGCGCTCACCGACTCCAGGAAGGGCGGCAGGGAGGGCGGGGCGTTCCCGGTGAGCGGCCCCTCCACGCCGTGCCACATCCACAGCCCGGCCGCCGACACCGGCGTGGTCAGCGCCAGCAGCGCCACCGTCGCCGCGAACAGCCTGCGGTGCCAGCCCAGCCGCCACAGGTCGCTGAAGGACTGCGCGGCGGTGGCCGCCGACAGCAGCACGGCGGTGGAGGCGAAGGCGAGCGCCACCCCGGGCCAGGGCGTGGTGTCCTCGGTCGCCGACAGCGACAGCGGGAGCCGGCTGACCAGGATGGCGATGAGGATGCCGAAGAGGGCGACGCACCAGCCGACGGCCACCAGCATCCGGTTGCGGCGCAGCAGCAGGGCGCACAGCGCGGCGGCGACGAACCCGCCGGTGACCCACAGCGGCGGGGTCCCGGGGCCGCCCGGGGAGAGCAGCAGCAGGGCTTCGGCGGACAGCCGCGGGTTGACGATCTCGGAGCGGTTGATCCCCGCCTCCAGCAGCCACAGCGACGGGCGGCGGAACAGTTCCAGCGTCCACGGCAGCAGCAGCACCAGCGGGGTGGCCAGGCTGATGGCCAGGCTGACGCGCAGGCGGCGGCCGACGTGTCCGAAGGCGACCGCGATGAGCACCCCGGTGACCAGGGACAGCACCCACACCAACGGCACGAACGCCATGAGCAGGGCCAGGAGGAGGCCGAGCGCCCAGGCTGCGCGGCGGGACCGGCGGGGGTTGAGCGTGAGCACGCTGGTGACGAGCAGGCCCAGGACCGGGAAGAGCGCGTGGACCAGTGCGGTGCCGACGCGTCCCTGTGAGATCGCTCCGGTGGCCACGGGCAGCAGCGCGTAGGAGGCCGCCATCCACAGTTGGGCGGGGCGGTAGCGCAGCACCCGGCGGGCCAGCTGGTAGGCGGTGAACCCGGCCAGCGGCACGCAGCCGAGCAGGACCGCGAGGACCGCCAGCCACGGCTTGCCCAGGGCGAGGGTGGACAGCAGCGCGAGCACGGCGAGGTAGGGCGGGGCCACGGCGTCGGAGCCGACTCCGATGTCGTGCCAGCTGGCCAGGTACATCGCCCACAGGTCCGAGGCGCTGCCCCACACGGGCGGCAGGGCGCCTCCGGCGAGCCGGTCGCCCAGCAGCAGGGAGCGTCCGGCGACGAGGGAGACCACGGTCAGGCCCGTGATCAGCAGCACGGCGGGGTTGGTGATGGCCCGGCGCAGCAGTCCGGTGTCGTCGCGCAGCGGGTCGTCGTCGTCCTCGGCGCGGGGGGCCACGGTGACCGCCTGGTGCCGTCCCGCGCCGTCCAGGGGGGTGGGGTCGCCGCTGAGCAGGTTGGCCACGGCCTCGGTGAACTGGCGCAGTGCCACGCCGCGCGCCATGAACGGCCGGATCGCGCTGTAGGTGCGGCGGCGGCCTCTGCGCCGCCTGATCCTGGCCCGCAGCAGCCGGAACGGCATCACGAAGAACACCGAGGTGATGGCCGCCGCCTCGTCGAGGGCGTTGGCGGGCTGCTTGGCGACCAGGTAGGTGAGCACGCGCAGGGCCGAGGCGAAGGAGTTGCGCAGCAGCGCGGCCAGCATCGCCCCCGCGGGCAGGTTGGCGAGGAGGACGTAGAGGGCGTTGCGCCGGTCGATGCGGCGCGGGTGGTCGCTGGTGGCGTGGATGCGGCGCCGACGGCGTGCGGCGGCCTCGGCGTGGTAGGCGACGGCGTCGGTGACGATGAGGACCCGGTGGCCCGCGCCGCCCACCCGCCAGCAGAAGTCGATGTCGTCGCGGAACAGTCGCAGGGAGCGGTCGAACCCGCCGAGTTCCTCCCACACGTCCCGGCGGATCAGCATGCCGGCGCTGGAGACCGCGAGGACCTGGCGGGTGCCGTCGTGCTGTCCGTGGTCGAACTCCGAGGTCTCCAGTCCGGTCTCCCGGCGCCCCGCACCGTCGATGGTGACGCCGACCTCCACCAGGAGTCTGCGGTCGAACCAGTCGCGGAGCTTGGGCCCCAGGACGGCGGCGCGGGGGTTGTCGTCGGCCGCGGCGAGGAGCTGGGCGAGGGCGTCCGGTTCGGGGGTGCAGTCGTCGTGGATCAGCCAGATCCACTCGACGCTCCCCTCGCCTCCGCCGAGCCGGGAACGGGAGCGCGGGTGGTCCAGGGCCGCCTGGACGGCCTCTCCGTAACCGGTGTTGCGGGGCAGGGTGAGGATCGACTCGGAGTTGATGTACTCGGCGAGGATGGCGCCGCTGCGGTCACGGCTTCCGGTATCCACTCCGATGACCCGCTGCACCGGTCGGGTCTGGGAGCGGACCGCTTCCAGCGTCTCGGGCAGCCAACGGGCGCCGTCGTGGGTGACGACGACGGCGGTGACGATGTGCCGGGCGGAATCGAGGGGTAACACTGCTGGTGGTCGCCTCAGGAGTTTGCAAAATGGACAAAAAGGCTATTGCGGTCAGGTCGCTATCGGAGGATCACGATACGCCACTCGCACCCCCCGTGCGGCTTCGCTGTCCACAGGTTCCCCCGGTCGCCGGGGCGGGGCCGCCCGCACCCCGCCGGGAGGGCCGGTGCTCCCCCGGAAAGCCCGGAAGGTAAACAATTGACAAAAAAGGCGTGCGCCCCGGATAAAAAAACCGAGACGCACACCGTACTGCGCTGTGGCCTAGACCGTCTCTGAGGAGAAATCGAAATCCTGCCCGGCAGCCTTCTTGAGACGGCGCCGCTCCCGTTCGGAGAGGCCGCCCCAGATACCGAAGCGTTCGTCATGCTCCAGCGCGTATTCCAGACATTCCGCCCGCACCTCGCACGAGTGGCAGACCTTCTTGGCTTCCCTCGTCGAGCCGCCCTTCTCGGGGAAGAACGCCTCGGGGTCGGTCTGCGCGCACAGCGCGCGCTCCTGCCAGCCCAGATCCTCGCCTGGGCCGTGCGCCAGCGGGATAACCTCGCTCACGCGCACCTCCTATTGCCCCCCTGGATGTACCCCCCCATTACAACCCCCGGGAGGGTGGAATCACACCTTAGAAATTACACGCGCGGTCTGCGCTATACGTCAACCGCGTCAGCTGGTAATCCCCTGAATATCATGTAACAAACAAGATTCCGAGTCTGATCACACGGCTCCAGGGGATTACCTCGTCCTTTTCGTCGGTGTTCGGGGGGAAGGGGGGTCAGGACCGGTTGTCGTCCCGGTACTGCCCGGACCACGGGTCACCGGTCTCCGTTCCGGAGCGCTGCTGGTCAGCGGGGTAGCCCCCGGAGGGGGAGGAAGGCGCGGCGTAGCCGCCGGTCCCGTACTGCCCGGGGTCGGCGTAGGGCTGGTTCCCGCCGCTCTGGCTGTCCGCCACTCCGGTCGCGGGCTGCGACCAGCCGTGCTGGATCGCTTCCTGGGCGGCACGCTCCTCGGAGCGGGCGTCCTCACCCGCCGCGTAGGAACCGCCGGAGGAGTCGGAGACCGCGGGCTGCACCAGGGTCGCCTCGGAGTCGCCGGCGGTGTACCCGGCCTGCTGGTACTGCTGGCCGTAGGCCGACTGGTCGTAGCCCGACGCAGCCTGCTGCCCACCGCTCTGCGAGTAGGCCGCCTGCTGCTGGTCGTACCCCTGCTGGTACTGCTGGCCGTAGGCCGACTGGTCGTAGCCCGACGCAGCCTGCTGCCCACCGCTCTGCGAGTAGGCCGCCTGCTGCTGGTCGTACCCCTGCTGGTACTGCTGACCGTACGCCGACTGGTCATAGGCCGACGCAGCCTGCTGCCCACCGCTCTGCGAGTAGGCCGCCTGCTGCTGGTCGTACCCCTGCTGGTACTGCTGACCGTAGGCCGACTGGTCGTAGCCCGACGCAGCCTGCTGCCCACCGCTCTGCGAGTAGGCCGCCTGCTGCTGGTCGTACCCCTGCTGGTACTGCTGACCGTAGGCCGACTGGTCGTAGCCCGACGCAGCCTGCTGCCCACCGGTCTGGGAGTACCCCGCAGCCGCCTGCTGCTGGTCATAGCCCTGCTGGTACTGCTGGGCGTACGCCGACTGGTCGTAGCCCGACGCAGCCTGCTGGGCCTCGCCCTGCGCCGTTCCGGCCTGGGCGTAGGCGTCGGCGCCCTGCTGCCAGGTACCGGTCTGCGTCGCTCCGGGCTGGGCACCGGTGACGTATCCGGGCTGCTGCTGCCCGAAGGCCGGCTGCGCGCCAGTCGCGGGGTAGGCCGGTGCGGCGCTGCGGGGGACCAGGTTGGGGTCGCCGAAGACCCGGATCAGGAACAGCCCGGCGAAGACCACCACCGTCAGGTAGGCGCCGATGGTGAAGAAGTGCTGGAAGGCGTTGGCGAGGCTGTAGTCGCCGTAGGCGACGAAGCCCATGATGAGCGAGATGACGCCGAAGAGCGCACCGATACCCAGTTCGATCATCGCCATCATCACGATGCCGAAGGTGCGCGGCGAACGGTTCGGCCCGGTCAGCACGAGCGCCACGGCGGCCAGGATCAGCGCGACCGTGCCGGGCCCCACGACGGTGGTGCCGATCCCCGCGAACCGTGTGGACGTGTCGTCCCCGAACGAGCTGCCGCCGAAGACGTAGATCAGTGCGCCGAGCAGGATCGCGGCCACGGCGCCGAGGAGCGCCCAGGCGGCCGGCTCGCGCAACCGTTGGATTGATTCGTTGTTCAAGAGAGGTTCCCCTCCGCAGGCTGCTTCTTGTCGCGTCGGTGGAAGCTTTGCATATCGCTGGTGTGCCTCGGGAATTCAGACGGGAAGGTCTCGCGGGAGGCCACGATCCGACCGCCACCCGACATGCCACACATGTCCGTGTGTCCGCCAGTGACCGCGCGGGCACGCGGCACCGGGGGGCGCGGCGCACGTTCCCAGACTGCCAGACTTGACCTTATGCGGATAGTCGTACTGGCTGGCGGCATCGGTGGCGCACGGTTCCTCCGAGGCCTCAAGGACGCCCTTCACAACCGTGCTGACCAGGCCGAACCCCAGCACTCCATCACAGTGATCGGAAACACCGGGGACGACATCACTCTTTTCGGTCTGCGGGTCTGCCCCGACCTGGACACGGTGATGTACACCCTGGGCGGCGGGATCAACGAGGAGCAGGGCTGGGGGCGCGCCGACGAGACCTTCTCGGTCCGTGAGGAACTCAAAGCCTACGGCATGCAGCCGCAGTGGTTCGGCCTCGGGGACCGGGACGTGGCCACCCACATCGTGCGGTCCCAGATGCTGGCGGCCGGATACCCGCTCTCGGCGATCACCGAGGCGTTGTGCGACCGCTGGCAGCCGGGGGTGCGGCTACTGCCGATGACCGACGACCAGGTGGAGACGCACGTCCTCGTGGCGGACGGCTCCGGCCGCCGCGCCATCCACTTCCAGGAGTGGTGGGTGCGCCACCGTGCGCAGATCCCCGCGGAGTCGTTCGTGAGCGTGGGCGCCGACTCGGCCACGCCGGCGCCGGGGGTGCTGGAGGCCGTCGAAGAGGCCGACTTCGTCCTGCTGCCGCCCTCCAACCCCGTGGTCAGCATCGGTTCGATCCTCGGCATCCCGGGTATCCGGGATGCGGTGGCGGCCAAGACCGTGGTCGGGGTCTCCCCCATCATCGGTGGCGCCCCGGTGCGGGGCATGGCCGACGCCTGCCTGCGCGCGATCGGCGTGGAGACCAGTGCCCGGGCCGTGGCCGAGCACTACGGGCCCGAGCTGCTCGACGGCTGGCTCGTGGACGAGGCCGACGCCGGTGTCGTGGTGGAGGGGGTGGAGGTGCGCGCCTTGCCGCTCTACATGAGCGATCCGGAACGCACCGCGGCCATCGCGCGCGCCGCCGTGGAACTCGCCGTCGAACTGGGGGAACGATCATGATCACGATCCGGGGGATCGAGGGGCTGCCCGAGGTGCGCCCCGGGGACGACCTCGCCGCGCTGATCGCGGAGCGGGCGGAGCTCGCCGACGGTGACGTGCTCGTCGTCACCTCCAAGGTCGTCAGCAAGGCCGAGGGGCGTCTCCGGCGGATGGACCGGGAGGCGGCCGTCGACGCCGAGACCGTCCGTGTGGTGGCCCGCCGGGGCGGCACGCGCATCGTGCAGACCCGCCACGGCCTGGTGATGGCGGCGGCCGGGGTGGACTCCTCCAACGTGGCCCCGGGGCACGTGCTGCTGCTGCCCGAGGACCCCGACGCGTCGGCGCGGCGCATCCGCGCGGGACTGCGCGAACGCCTGGGGGTGCGGGTCGCCGTCATCATCTCCGACACCTTCGGCCGCCCGTGGCGGGTGGGGCAGACCGACATCGCGATCGGTGCCGCCGGGATCGCCGCCCTGGAGGACCTGCGGGGACAGCGCGACACCCACGGCAACGTGCTGGAGGTCACGCTGAACGCGGTCGCCGACGAGATCGCCTCCGCCGGAGAGCTAGTCAAGGGCAAGACGTCGGGGGTTCCGGTGGCGGTCGTCCGCGGACTCGGCCACCTGGTCACCGACGGCGACGGCGACGGAGCGCGCGTCCTGGTGCGCCCCGCCGACGAGGACCTGTTCCGCTACGGCTCCCGGGACGTGCTGCACGCGCGCCGCACCATCCGCGAGTTCACCGACGACCCGGTGGACCCGGAGGCGGTGCGCCGCGCGGTGGCCGCCGCGATCACCGCGCCCGCCCCGCACCACACCACGCCGTGGCGGTTCGTGCTGGTGGAGTCCGCCGCCGAACGCAAGCGGCTGCTGGACGCGATGCTGGACGCCTGGGTGGCGGACCTGCGCTCGGACGGCTTCTCCGAGGAGCGCATCGCCCGGCGGACCCGGCGCGGCGACGTGCTGCGCCGCGCCCCCTACCTGGTGGTGCCGTGCCTGGTGGCGGACGGCGCGCACTCCTACCCGGACGAGCGCCGCTCCGCCGCGGAACGCGCCATGTTCCTGGTGGCGATGGGCGCGGGCGTCCAGAACCTGCTGGTCGGCCTGGCCGTGGAGGGGCTGGGCTCGGCGTGGGTGTCCTCCACGATGTTCTGCCCCGACGTGGTCCGCGGGGTGTTGGGGCTGCCCGAGGACTGGCAGCCGATGGGGGCGGTGGCGGTCGGGCACCCGGCGGCCCCGCCGAAGGACCGTCCGCCCCGCGACCCGGAGGCGTTCATCGAGGTGCGGTGACCCGCGGAAGGTCGCGTGACCGCGCCCGCGCCCCGCGCTCGGGGGCCGCGTCCGCCCCGGTCCGGGCAGTCGTGCGCACCGCGGGGCGGTCCCGCCGGGAGGGGTCGGGACCGCCCCGAAGCCCCCGTCAGACCACGGGCAGGCGGGGGCGGCGCAGGCTCGCGGCCACGCCGTCGTTGGCCTCGGCCACGGCTCGGCGCTCGGCGGGCACCTCCCGGTAGAGGGTGTCGCGTTGGCGCAGCGGACGCCCGGTCGGCGCGACCATGGCGCGGATGTCGCTGATCGTCTTGAACGAGCCGTTGTCGGAGCCCGCCATGCGGCTGATGGTCTCCTCCATCAGGGTGCCGCCGACGTCGTTGACACCGCCGCTGAGCAGTCGGCGGCACTGCTCCTCCGACAGCTTCACCCACGAGCACTGGATGTTGTCGACCGCGCCGTGCAGCAGCAGCCGGGCCAGCGCGTGCACCGCCCGGTTCTCCCGCTCGGTGGGGCCGGTGCGCGACAGTCCCGCCAGGTAGATGGGTGCGTTGGTGTGCACGAACGGCAGCAGCACGAACTCGGTGAAGCCGGGGCGGCCGTTGCGTTCCAGCGAGCGCTCCTGCAGGGAGCGGATGAGCCGGATGTGCGCCACCCAGTGCTCCGGGGTGTCCACGTGTCCGTACATCATCGTGGACGTGGTGGGGATGCCCAGGTCGTGCGCCGTGGTGATGACGTCGATCCACTGCGCGGCGGGCAGTTTGCCCTTGGTGAGCACCCAGCGCACGTCGTCGTCGAGGATCTCCGCGGCGGTGCCGGGCAGCGAGTCGAGGCCGGCCTCGCGCGCCCGCAGCAGCCACTCGCGTACCGGGAGGTCGGTGCGGGCCGCGCCGTTCATCACCTCCATCGGACTGAACGCGTGGACGTGCATGTCGGGAGTCCGCTCCTTGACCGCCCGGGCGAGATCGAAGTAGGCGGTGCCGGGCAGGTCGGGGTGGATGCCGCCCTGCATGCACACCTCGGTGGCGCCCGCCTCCCACGCCTCCGCCGCCCGGTCGGCGACCTGCTCCAGGGAGAGGGTGTAGGCGTCGGCGTCGGTGCGCCGCTGCGCGAAGGCGCAGAACCGGCAGCCGGTGTAGCAGACGTTGGTGAAGTTGATGTTGCGGGTGACGACGAAGGTGATGTCGTCGCCGACGGTGTCGCGGCGGACCCGGTCGGCCAGGTCCGCGAGCGCCTCCAGTTCCGGGCCGTGCGCGTACAGCAGGGCCAGGGCCTCGTCGTCGGTGAGGGCGGCGGGGTCGTCCTCGGCGCGGCGCAGCGCGGCGCGGACCTCCGGGTCGAACCGGCGGGGCGCCCCGGCGCCGAGCGCGGGCCGGGCGATGCGTTCCCGCAGCTCGGACCAGTCCCCGTAGACGGCGTCGAAATCACCGCGCCGGTCGCTGCTGCGGCCCTCGGTGTCCACCTCCACGTGCAGTTCAGTACGGCCCGAGGCGGCCATGCCGGCCTCGGGCTCCTGCCAGGGGCGTCCGGTGACGACGGCGTCGGCGCGCGCCAGCCCGGTGTCGGGGTCGGCGAGCGCGGCCACGTGCCCCAGCAGGCGCGGGTCGATCCACGGTTCGCCCTGCCGCACGTACTCGGGGTAGACGGTGAGGCGTTCCCGCAGCGTGAAGCCCGCCTCGGCGGTGCGTTCGGCGAGCGTGTCGATCTGCGGCCAGGGGCGTTCCGGGTTGACGTGGTCGGGGGTGAGCGGGGAGACGCCGCCCCAGTCGTCGATGCCCGCGCGCAGCATCAGCGCGAACTCGCCGTTCCCGCCGTCCTGTGCCGTCCCCCCTTCGGTGATGAGGTTGGGCGGGGCCTGGATGCGGGCTCCGGGCCCCAGCACGACGCGGGTGACGGCGATGGTGGCGGCCAGGTCGGCGAGTTCGGCGTCGGGCCGGTCGCGCATCGCGGTGTCCGGCTTGGCACGGAAGTTCTGCACGATGACTTCCTGGATCGCCCCGTACTCGCGGGCGGTCCTGCGGATGGCGAAGATCGACTCGGCGCGTTCGGCGAGGGTCTCGCCGATCCCGATGAGGATGCCGGTGGTGAAGGGGACGGTGGAGCGTCCGGCGTCCTCCAGGACGCGCAGCCGCACCGCGGGGTCCTTGTCGGGGCTGCCGTAGTGGACCTGTCCGCGTTCGGTGAACAGCCGCGTGGACGTGGTCTCCAGCATCATGCCCATGGACGGGGCGACGGGCTTGAGGCGCTGGAAGTCGCTCCAGGTGAGCACCCCGGGGTTGAGGTGCGGGAGCAGTCCGGTCTCCTCCAGGACCAGGATGGCCATGGCGCGCACGTAGGAGAGGGTGTCGTCGTAGCCCTGCTCGTCCAGCCAGCGCCGGGCCTGCGGCCAGCGGTCCTCGGGCCGGTCTCCGAGAGTGAACAGCGCTTCCTTGCAGCCGAGGGCGGCGCCCTCGCGGGCGATGGCGAGGACCTCGTCGGGAGAGAGGTAGGGGGCGGGCAGTTTCGCGGGAGCGGTGGCGAAGGTGCAGTAGTGGCAGCGGTCCCGGCACAGCCGGGTCAGGGGGATGAAGACCTTGCGGCTGTAGGTGATGACGCCGGGGCGTCCGGCCGCGGCCAGGCCGGCGTCACGGACGCGGGAGGCGTGGTCGAGCAGGGCCTCCAGGTCGTCGCCGCGGGCGTGCAGCAGGACCTCGGCCTCGGTCAGGTTCAGCGGTTTGCCGTCCCTGACCCGGGCCAGCGCGCGCCGCATGGCGGCGGCCGAGGGGACCGCTTCCTTGTTCCCGTTTCCAGAACCACTCATGGGCGCACAATACGCGTCGGCCTCCGCGTCCGGGGCCGCGGACCGCTGGTGTGTCCTGTTTCGGCTCGCGCGGCGTCGCCGGTCCTGCCCTATCCGTGATCATGGTTGGCGGTCCGGGGGCCGTCTCAGCGCCTGCGGGCCCGCAGCAGCACGATGCTGCCCCGGGTGTTGGGGTGGCGGCGGTCGCTCAACGCCACCAGGGGGATGAGCGGGGCCGCGGCGTTGAAGCCGATCCGGCCGCCGTGGGCCGACAGCGTCAGGTAGGTGCGCTCGGCGGCGCGGGACCGGAACTGGTAGCGGTGTTCCAGCACGTCGAGCCCGCACCCGTCGAGCAGTGCCCGCAGCGTCTCGTGGGTGTAGGTGCGCTGGACGTGGTAGCGGCGGCGGTGCGCGTCGAACAGGTGCGGCCACTCGCCGCGCCGGGACAGGCAGTCGGCGGACATGACGAGGTCGCCGCCGGGTTTGAGCACCCGCGCCATCTCGCGCAGCGCGGCGGGGCCGTCGTCGAAGTGCTCGACCGCGCAGACGGACATGACCTTGTCGACGCTGGCGTCGGCGAACGGCAGCCGCAGCGCGTCGCCCTCGACGAGCGCCGGGGCGTTGGCGAGCCGCCGCCCGCGCAGCATCTTGTGCCGGGCCAGGTCGAGGGAGACGGCCCGCGCGCCGCGCCTGCGCGCCCGCGCCGCCCAGTAGCCGTCGCCGCCCGCGACGTCGAGCACCACCTGCCCGGTCAGGTCACGGCCGAGCCAGCGCAGCAGGGTGCCCGCCTCCCGGTAGCGGCACACGTGGATCTGGTGGCCCGCGAAGGCCACGGCGTCGGTGAGCACGGCCCCACCCTAGCGCCGGACGGGGGTGCCCCCCGTCCGCGGGAGGCGCGGCCCGGTCGGAGTGGGAGCCGCTCTGCTCCGCGCGGAGCCCGCGGGCCCCCTTCGCACCGCGGTCCCGGCGTACGGCGCACCGCCGCGGCGGGACGGGACGCCTTAGGCTGGCCGGGTGGTGAGCCGTCTCCGTGTCCGCCGGTGGGTGCGCGTCGTCGTCGTGCTGCTCGTCCTGGGCTGCGCCGGTCTGGCGCTGCGCGCCCGGTGGCAGGAGGCCGGGGCCGCGCTGGCCGCCCTGTCTCCGTGGACGGTCGCGGGGGCGCTGGCCGCCGCGATGGCCGGACTCGGCGCGCAGCTGCTGGCGTGGCGGGCGCTCCTGGCCGACCTGGGCTCGCCGCTTCCGCTGCCGGTCGCCGCCCGCGTCATGTTCGTCGGCCAGCTCGGCAAGTACCTGCCCGGGTCGGTGTGGGCGTTCGTCGCCCAGGTGGAGCTGGCCCGTGACCGCGAGGTGCCGCGCCGCCGCGGAGCCGCCGCCACGGTGTTGGCGGTCGCGGTGACTCTGGTGGTGAACCTGCTGGTCGCGGCGGTACTGCTGCCGCTGGCCGCCGCGGAGGCGGCACAGCGCTGGTGGTGGGTGCTGGGCTGCGTGCCGTTCCTGCTGGCCGTCCTGCACCCGCGCGTGGTGACGTGGCTGCTGCACCGGGCGCTGCGCCTGGTCGGGCGGCTGCGCGCGGACGCCGACCCGGAACTGGACCGGCTGGGCGGCCGCGGCATGGCCGCCGCCGTCGGCTGGTCCCTGGCCTCCTGGGGGCCCCTCGGTGTCCACGTGTGGCTGCTGACGGCCGGGGTGGGCGGCGGCTGGGACTCGTGGGCGGCCGCCACCGGCGGCTACGCCCTGGCCTGGACGCTGGGCGTGGTGGCGGTGTTCGCGCCCGCCGGGCTGGGGGTGCGCGAGGCCGTGCTGGTGGCCGCGCTGGCGCCGGTGCTCGACCCCGGTTCGGCCCTGGTGGTCGCCGCCCTGTCCCGGCTGGTGATGACCGCCGCCGACGTCCTGTGGGCGCTGCTGTGCCTGGCCGTCGTGCGCTCCCCCGCCCTCCCGGGCCCGCGCTGAGCGCTACCGCGCGTCTCCGGTCAGGGCCGCCAGGTACCGGTCCCAGTAGGGTTCCGCGTCCACCGGCCGCACCCCCGCCCGCAGGGCGTCGAGGCGGCCGGGCGCGTAGCAGTCCGCAATGGCCCGCGCCAGGTCCGCCGGGTCGTCGGGGGCGCACAGCAGTCCGTCCACACCGTCGTGTACGTGGTCGGGCAGGGTGCCCACGCGGGTGGCGATGACCGGCAGACCGTGGGAGTGGGCCAGCCACACGTTCTGGGTGGCGGTGGCCGACCGGTAGGGCAGCACCACCGCGTCGCACTCGGCGAACAGGCCGGGCAGTTCCTCGGCGGGCACGTACCCCTCCCGCCAGTCCACCCGATGGGCCACGCCCAGCCGCTCCGCCAGCGTCCGCAACGGTGCCGAGCCGCCCCAGAACTCGCCCGCCACGGTCAGCGCCACGTCCGGCGGTCCGGCTGCCAGGGCACGCAGCAGCACGTCCACCCCCTTGTAGGGGCGGACGATCCCGAAGAACAGCAGTCGACGCCGCGTCCCCGCGGGCCGCGGCCGGCGGGGCCCGGTGTCGGGCAGGTGCGGGGGCAGTTCGGCCGCGCGCACCGGCGGAGGGCCGCCGCGCAGCAGCCGCTCGGCGAGCGCGCGCTGCTGCGGCGAATGGGTCAGGACCCCGTCGGCCCGGCGCAGCAGCCGCCGCATCAGCGCGGCGTCGCAACGTCCCCGCTCGTGCGGCAGCACGTTGTGGCAGAGCGCGACCAGCCGCGCCGCGTTGCCGCATCCGGCACGCAGTCCCAGGTAGGCGGGCACCTGCACGGGAGAGAAGACGGCCAGCACCACCAGGTCGGCCTCCCGGCCCGCCCGACGGCCCACCCGGTGCCAGCTGTCGGGACGGTACCAGGCGAGGTCACGGCGGGTGTGCGGGTAGAGCGGCCCCTCCGGTTCGGCCACGGTCTGGCGGCCCGGGTACAGCGCCGCCGGATACTGGGCCCGCCACGACTCGATGACCACGCGGTGTCCGGCGGCGGCCAGCCGGTGGGCCAGTTCGGTGGTGTGCCGGGCGCCTCCGCCCTTGTACGGGTGGGCCGGGCCCACCAGGGTGATCCGCATGTCCCTCCCGGTCAGGAGTCGCGCGAGCGTACGATCAGGTCGGCCAGCAGCGCCATCGACGCGATCATCAGCCCCGTCATGAGCAGCATGATCGTGTTGTTGCGGATGTAGACCGGGTTGGTGGCGAGATCGTAGACGACCTTGAGCGCGCCGATGCCGAGCAGCCACAGCGCGGGCGGCATGAGCACCTTCAGCGGGTTGAAGTACACCACCATCCGCAGCACCTGGAGGATGTAGCGGTAGGCATCGCGCACCGGGTGGAACTTGGAGCGTCCGGCCCGCCTGGCGTAGCTGATCGGCTCGTAGTGGATGGCGTGCTGGTTGGACAGGAACGCCAGGGTGATGGTGGTGACGCAGGAGAACCCGGGCGGCAGCAGCCTCAGGTAGGGCAGCGACACCTCGCGGCGGAACGCGCGCAGGCCCGAGTTCAGGTCGGGGATGCGCGTGTTGGTGAGCGTCTCGGCGAGTTTGCGGATCAGCCACTTGGCGGGCACCCGCAGCACCCTGTGGCGGCCCATCTCCTGGTCGCGTGCGCCCACCACCTGGTCGACGGTGTCGTCGGTGAGGAGGATCTCCACCAGGTCGGGGATGCGCTCGTTGGGGTAGGACATGTCCGCGTCGGTCCACACCACGATCTCGCCGCGCGCCCGTTGGGTGCCGATCCGGCGCACCGTTCCCGACCCGCCGTTGGTGGCGAACGCGATGACCCTCAGGTGCGGGAAGCGGGCTTCGGCGGCACGCAGCCGGGCGAGGGTGTCGTCGGTGGAGGCGTCGTCGAAGGCCAGCAGTTCGTAGGAGTACCCGCTGGCGTCCATCGCCGCACAGATCCGTTCGACCTCGGCGACCACGTGGTCCTGCTCGTTGTAGCAGGGCAACACGATCGTGACGCGGGGGGCGGCGGTCCGGGGACCCGGGGTGGTCTCACTCACGGTGCGTTCAGAATACCGGGGCCTCCTCACGGTCGGGGGATGACGGCGATCCACATGTCCCCGTTGAACCGCCACGCCCCCGCCGGCGGCTTCATCAGGGTGCTGGGGTCCTGGTCGGTGTGCACGTCGAACGGGTGTGTCGGTTCGACTCCGGGCGGCAGGTACGGCAGCAGCACCTCGGCCCGGTCGGCAGCCAGCACCGCGTCGCGGCCGCGGGCGTGGACCTCCCCGATGATGCGGTGCACGGTTTCGGGGGCGGGCGGGTTCACGTACGCCGTGGGCACCCCGCACATGCCCCGGACGAGCTGCATGAACTTGCTTGCGGTGTTGGGTTCGACGATGAGCACGCTGGCGGGGGCGGGGATCTCGGCGCAGGTCTGCCGGGTGGCCGCGATCGACCCGACGTCCATCCGGTAGGTCATGATCCCGGTCGCCGTGACGGCGGTGGGCAGCAGCAGCGCCGCGGCGCCGAAGACGGCCACGGTGGTCCGCAGCCACCCCGGCCACGGCTGC
This sequence comes from Thermobifida alba, assembly GCF_023208015.1. Lineage (NCBI taxonomy): Bacteria > Bacillati > Actinomycetota > Actinomycetes > Streptosporangiales > Nocardiopsidaceae > Thermobifida > Thermobifida alba. Next base: position 2,943,524 of record NZ_CP051627.1, read on the forward strand.
GGGCCGTCCCGGGTGCGACGCCGGGTCCAGGCCAGGAAGTAGACCGCGAACAGGACGAACGCCGGGAGTACCAGGGTGACCAGGCGGCGGCTGGCCCACGGGTGGTCGGGGGTGATGGCGGGGCGCAGCAGGGTGGTGGTGACCGTCCAGGCCAGCACCATCAGCACCAGCGTCCACTTCGGGTCGCGGCGCAGTGCCGTGCGGCGCACCAGCAGGGCGACGCCGGCTGTGGCCAGCAGCACGGCGGCCCAGCCGACGTACCAGCCGACCCAGTGCAGGCTCATCTCCTCGTAGGTGCGGTCGGCGTCCACGGCCAGCCCCTCGATCTGCTGGACCTGTCCGATGTAGACGCCGGTGGCCTCGTCCCCGTGGCCGCGCTGGGTGAGCACCAGCGGGCGCAGGGCGATCACCGCCACGGCCGCGACCACGAGGACCGCGAGGGCCGTGGGCAGCCAGGCGGGACGGTCCAGTCGGGGAAGGCCGCGCCGCCACAGCAGGAGCACCCCCGCCGCGGTGAGCCCCGCCACGGCTGCGCCGATGAGCAGCAGCGGGTTGAGCGAGTCGGCGAGGTAGTCCAGGTAGGGACGGGAGTAGCCGAAACCGGCCACGGCCCCGTAGGCGGCGCCGACGGCCAGCCCCGCGCCCAGCGGCACGGCCTCGCGGCGCCGGGCGAGCAGCAGCAGTCCCACGAAGGCCACGACCGGCAGCAGGTCGCGCAGCGCGTCGATGCGCACCAGCAGCCCCAGTCCCAGGCTCAGTCCGGCGGCCAGGGCGAGCGTGTGCCCCGCCGACCAGCGGCCCCGGGCCCCGCGGGTGAGGGCGTCGCAGGCGAGCACGAGTCCGCCGAGCAGCAGCACCTGGGCCACCGGTTCGCTGTAGGTGGAGCGGCTCACCCACTGCTGGGGCAGGCACACCGCGAGCACGAGCGCGGCCAGCGGCGCCCAGCGCGCGCCGACGAGCCGGGCGGCCAGCCCCGCGAAGGTCAGCACGGCGAGGGCGCCCGCGAGCGGCGGGGCCAGGACCATGCCGTGCAGGCCCGCGGCCCAGAAGCCGAGCGTGTACACCAGGGGCGCACCGGCCAGGAACTGCGGCCAGACCACGTCGTCCACCTGGTAGTAGGCGAGGCTGTCGTAGGTCAGCACGGGGTCGTCGCCGGCGATGAGCTCCCGCTGCTGGGGGATCGGCAGGAACCCGTTGTCGGCGATCCACGCGGTGTACTGGGCGTAGGAGGCCGCGTCGCGTCTGATGACGAGCTGTTCGGAGTGGTAGGCGAGCTGGACCGCGGCGAAGGCCGCGGTGACCAGCAGCACCAGCAGCAGCGGCCACCAGGGCGTGTCGTCGGTCTCCGGGGCGAGCCGGGGGAGCAGGGCCAGCGCCGCCGCGACGGCGGGCACGCCCAGCAGCAGCCCGGTCAGCGGGCTGAGCTGGCCGAGGCAGAGCAGCGGGAAGGCGACCAGCATCCAGGCCGCGACGGCCACGACCGGGGCGAGGGTGACCCGAGCGAGGAGGGAGCCGGGAGACAGACGCATGAGGGCAACGATGCCAGGTCCCCACCCCCGCGGCACAGGGTCCGGAGTCTTTCTGTGGACAACCCGGCAGCGGCCGCCCCGCGTGTCCACGGCACCGGCGCTCCGCCCGCCGGGGGATCCGCCGCGTGGGTAGCATGTGCCCCGATTCGCAGTCGAGCACGAGAGAGGTCCGCCGTGTCAGCGCGCACACCGGGAGAGCTGTGGCTGGCGGCCAGGAGCGTGGACGCCGCCCGTCCCTTCCTCACCTCCTACGATCCGGACTCCGACGTCCGGGTGGAGATGTCCTTCGCCACCTTCGACAACTGGGTGGCCAAGACCGCCAACATGCTCGTGGACGGGCTGGGCGTGCTGCCCGGGGAGCGGGTGGCGCTGGCGCTGCCGCTGCACTGGCAGAGTCTCGCCTGGGCGGTGGCGTGCTGGTCGACGGGGACGACCGTGGTCCTGGCCGGGGAGGAGGTCCCGGAGGCGGACGTCGTGGTCGCCGACGCGGCCCGGCTGGAGGAGGCACTCGACTCGGGGGCGCGCGAGGTCGTCGGGGCCTCGCTGCACCCGCTGGGCCTGCCGATGGGCGACTGCCCGCCCGCCGCCACGGACTACACGGCGGAGGTCCGCGGGTACGGCGACCGGTTCTCCCCCGTGCGCGTCGACCCGCACGCCGCGGCCCTGGTGAACGGCGAGACCGTCCGCACGGGGGCCGAACTGCTGGAGCGGGGCCGACAGGCCGCGCACCGCGGCGGGCTGACAGCCGAGGACCGAGTGGCTATCATCACTTCCGGATTCGCCCCTCTTGCGGCACTCGGGGATGACCTGTCCCAGTTCTTGGGTGTGCTGTCGGCTGTCTCCGCAATCGTGCTCATCCCGAGCCGGGACTCCACTACGCTGCAATCGCGACTCGGCATGGAGCACGTGACAGCAGTCATCGGTGATCCTCCCACTCTGTTGTCGCAGACCGACCTCAGGTCGCTTTCCTGACGCCTATTCCCCCTGGTGTTCGATGCCGAAGAGATTCCCCTCCCACAGATCCGCGGGATCGCGCGCCGTCCGGCGCGGTCTCGGTCTCGGCGGCTGGGTCGCCGTCGGGACGACGGCCCTCGTCATCGGCAGCAGCCTCACCGCCTACGGCGCCTACTACGACATCTACGGCAACATCAGCCAGGAGACCGTCGACACCGACGCCTGGGACCGGCCGACCAAGGTCGAGGGCGCGATCAACATCATGATCATCGGCTCCGACGTGCGCAGCGGCGACAACGCCGAGTACGGCGGCGAGATCGAGGGCGAGCGCCCCGACACCCTGCTCATCGCGCACATCTCCCCCAACCACGACGGCGCGGTCCTGATCAACCTGCCCCGCGACTCCGTCGTGGACATGCCCTCCTGCGAGCCCAACGGCGACCGCCCGGGCATGGATGCGCACCGCGGCATGATCAACTCCGCGATGAACTACGGCGGGGTGCAGTGCCAGTGGAAGGTCGTGGAGCAGCTCACCGGCATCCACATCGACCACTTCGTCAGCGTGGACTTCACCGGGTTCAAGGAGATGGTCGACGCCATCGGGGGCGTGGAGATGTGCATCCCCGAACCGGTCGACGACCCCAAGGCCCACCTGACCCTGGAGGCGGGCGAGCAGACCCTCAACGGCGAGCAGGCCCTGGGGTACATGCGTTCCCGCTACGGCCAGGGCGACGGCAGCGACCTGAGCCGCATCGACCGCCAGCAGGTCTTCCTCGGCGCCATGCTGCGCAAGGTCATGAGCGGCGAGATCATGTCCAGTCCCAGCAGCATCTACTCCTTCCTCGGCTCGGTCACCGACTCCATCACCGTCGACGACCAGTTCACCGTCGACAAGATGACCGACATCGCCATCCAGATGCGCGAGGTCGACCTGGGCAACATCAAGTTCCTGACCGTGCCCAACGGGGCCCATCCCGACGACGAGAACCGGGTGGCCTGGACCCAGCCCGACGCCGACCAGCTGTTCCAGGCCATCGCCAACGACACCCAGATCGTCGAGGACGAGCCCGAGGAGGACGAGGCGGAGGAGAGCGCGGAGGAGGCCCCCACGGTCGACCCCTCCCAGGTCTCCGTCGAGGTCATCAACGGCACCGACACGCCCGGACTGGCCGGGACCGTCGGCACCGAGCTCCAGGGGAAGGGGTTCGTGCTGGCCGGCACCGGCAACCCGCAGGGCTCGGTCCCCGGGCGGACCACCGTCTACCACGGCCCCGGCATGGAGGCGCACGCCAACACCGTGGCCGCGCAGCTGAAGAAGGCGGTGGTCGAGGAGAGCCCGCTGCTGGGGTCGACGGTGCAGCTGGTGATCTCCGCCGACTGGGACGGTCTCAAGGGGGACTCCTCCTCGTCGTCCACCGAGGTCCTGGACAGCATCGACGCCAAGACCGCCGAGGAGACCGAGAGCGCCTGCTAGGGGTGCCGTACCGCCCGGTGCGGCACCCGGCGGTCGGCGCGCCCCCCGTCCCGCACGCCGTCGGCCGCGTCCCGCGCCGGCCGTCTCACGGGCCGTCCGGCGCGGGGCGCTCGTCCGCCACGATCAGCCGGACCCACTGCTCCAGCACCTGCGGCAGCGCGTACCGCTCGGCGATCTCGGCACGGGCCGCGGCGCGCTCCGCGTCGAAGCGGTCCCCGGTGACGACGGCGTGCACGGCGTCGGCCATCGCCGTGACGTCGCGGTGGATCCAGCGGGGCGAGTAGACGGTGTCCGCGCCGGGCCAGTGCCACACCACGGGCACGCTGCCCGACGCGGCTCCCTCGGCCGCGGCCCGGTGGAAACTCTCGTCGTCACCGGTGGACAGGATGAAGCCGACCCGGCGCAGCCACGCCGCGACGTCGGGGCCGTAGGGGTCGAACACCACCGCCTCGGCGAGCCGTCCGGACCGCTGGATGCGCCGGTAGGCGTGCTCGTAGTGGGCGCGCTCCTCCGGACGGTTCCACACCCACCAGTAGTCCCACGGCTGCCGGGTCTTGACCGCCAGCGTGTAGCGGGGGTCGCGGCCGCGCAGCTCGGTGAGCACGTCCAGGGCCCGGTCCAGTCGCTTGCGGGACGGGACGGCGCCGAGCACGCCCAGCGTGTACCGGGCGCCTTCCAGTTTGGGGCGGGACAACTGCGCCACGTCGATCCCCTCGGGCAGCACCACCATCTGGTCGGCGGGCCAGCTGGCGTGTTCGCGGGCGCGTTCCGCGTAGTGCCGGCTGACGCAGACGACGGCGTCCACCTTCTCGATGTCGAGGCGGCGCGGCCACTCGGTGGCCAGTTCGAACCGGTGCAGCCGCACCAGCAGCCGCTGCCCGGACCGCTTGTGCCGGGCGTAGAACAGCGCGTGCGGGCCGCACCACTCGCAGACCACCACGTCGGCCCAGGCGGCCAGCTCCCGGCTGAGGTACTGGTCGTGGGTGTGCGGCCCCTCCCACTCGTCCAGGCGCAGCTCCACGCCGGGCAGACCGTCCAGGTGCCGGATGAGGGGGTCGAGTCCGGTGAGGTCGGGGCCGGCGACCGCCACCTTCAGCGGCAGGCGCGGGTTGGTCCCCCGCGGCGCGGGCGGCAGGGCCGTACGCAGCAGCGAACGCAGTGTCTCCACGCCCCGGTCGGGGGTGAACCGGGCGGCCGCGGCCGCGCAGCGGGCCGCCGCCTCCCGGTGGACCTCCGGCCGTCCCGCCCGTTCCAGTGCGGCGGCCGCCCCCTGGGGGGCGGGGTCGGCGTACAGGGGGTAGTCGGCCCCGAGCAGCTCCTCGTACAGCGGGGTGCGGTTGACCACCACGGGAATCCCCAGTGCGCCCGGTTCCAGCGCGGTCAGCGCCGGGGCCAGCGCGGCGTCGGAGTCGTGGCGGTGCCAGGACAGGGCGACGTGGCAGTCGGCGAGCAGCCCCAGGGCCTCCTCCCGGGAGCGGCCGCCGTGCCAGACCACGTTGGGGGTGTGCTCCAGCGCCTTGGCCGCACGCCGCGTCCACTCCGGGGACCCGCGGCCGAGGGCGCCGACCACGTGCAGTTCGGCGGGGACGCCGCGGGCGGCGAGGAGCGCGGGCAGCTCGGTCATCTCCGGGACGTTGCGGGACTCCGTGAGCGAACCGGCGTAGCCGACGCGCAGCGGCACGCCCGGCCCGTCCGCGGCGGGTCGGCGCGGCGCGGTGAGCGCCGGGGGCAGCAGCACGGCGCGACCGCAGGCGGCGGGGACGTTGGACTCCAGGAAGCAGCGCAGCTCCTCCCCCGCGCACAGCAGGAACCGGGAGGCCAGCGCGATGTCGGTGAGTTCCGAGACCACCCCCGGGGTCATCCCCGCCAGGGTGGGCGGGATGTCGTCCACGCAGGTCCACAGCCGTCCGGCGAGGGCCTCGGAGTGGGCGGCGACCACGGCGGTGCGCCGTCCGCGGAGCACCACGAGGTGGAAGCGCCGCTCGGCATCGATCCGGGTGATCAGTTCCACGGCCTGCTCCGGCGTGAGCCCCTGGGGACCGGGGTCGACGCGGTGCCCGCCCTCCTGCGGGTGGCGCACCGTGACGTCCGACGTTCCCGCCAGGGCCGCGGTCAGGCGGTCCGTGGCCGGCCTGCTCCTCAGCAGGAGCATGGTGGAACATCCGGCCGCCGCCAGCGCCCGCGCCATGGACTGTGCCCACACCGCGGCCGCGTCCAGGGAGTCGGGGTCGGCGTCGCCGTAGACGAGTGCGCGGATGCTCACGTGCTTCCTTTCTGCGCCTCGCGGGGATGCGCCCTGTGGTGGCCGTCGCTGTCGGCCCCGTCGGCGCCCGTCGCTGCCTCCCAGTGTGCCGTCAGCCGGCGTGTGCGTGGTCCGGCGCGGCGCCCCGTTCGGTGGGGCGGGGCTCGCCGAGGGCGAGGAGGCGGGCGCCGTGGCGGCTCCAGACCCCGGGGTGCAGGCCCCTGCGGACGAGGTCGCGGCGGGCGAGGAACGGACGCACCTCGGTGACGAACACGTACTCCTGTCCGGCGGCGAGCCACCCGAGGCCGGTGCCGTCGGCGCGTGCTTCCCCGGTTCCGCCCGCGACCACGGCGGGTCCGACGGCGTCGGCGCCGGAGCACTCCGCGGCGCACAGGGCGTCGACCAGGAAGGACTCTCCCGAGGGACGGTCCCACAGCGCCGTCCACGGTGCGGTGGCGGCTTCGGCGAGCCGGGCCCACTCCGCGGACGACCGGGGCTCCCCGGGGGCGGCGTCCGCCGTGCGCACCGTGAGGCCGCGGTCCCGGAGCCGTCGGATTCCGGCGAAGTCGGCGTGGGAGGCGGGCACGACGATCTCGGCGGGCAGATGCTGCTGGCGGAACATGTCGTCGGCCAGGGCCAGCGACTCGGTGTCGTCGAAGGGGCTGGCCAGCACGGCGACGGCGCGGTGGGCCAGCGGCTGGGTCCGGGTTCCGCCCCCGGGCAGCAGCCGCACCCGGCCCAGCAGGTCCGCCAGGAGCACGGGGGTGGCCCGGGTCAGGAAGAGGGAGCGCAGGACCAGGCGCAGTTCGCCGGGGGTGAGGGGGCCCTCCGCGACGGCCTGGGCGAGGTCGGCGTCCGCGGTGGCGGTGCGGGCCGCGGTGGCCGGCAGTCCGGGGCCGGGGGAGCCGTCGGCGATGAGGACCCGGGTACCGCAGGCCAGGGCCCGGTCGGCCAGGGCCGGGGTGTCCACGACCGCGACCGCGGCGGCGCGCAGGGTCTGGGGCAGGTCCTCCCAGTGGACGTCGGCGTGCAGTGCCCCGCCGTCGGCCGCGACGAGGGGGTGCGGGGGACGGCCGGTTCCGCAGACGCGCACCGGGGCGGCCGCGCGTTCCGGTTCCGCGGCGATCGGGTTGTAGCGGTGCAGGGGAACCCCGAGGTCGCCGTCGTGGACGTGGTCGAAGCCGAGTCCGGCCAGGGCGGGGGCGGCGGGGGCGTCGCGGACGAGGACCGACGCCACGCCGCGGGCGGCGGCCGCCTCCAGCACCCAGCGCAGCGCCCTGGTGCGGTCCACCGCGGCGGGGTCGCCCAGGTGCGCCCACGGGCTGCCGGGACGGGCCGCCGAGGCGGTGACCAGCACCAGGTCGACATCGGCGGAGTCGAAGACGACCTGGACGTCGTGGGGGCGCAGCGGAATGGTCCGCGCGTACGGTTCCAGGGCGGCGCGGGCCTCGGCCGAGAGCACCCCGGCGACGACGATCCGCTCGTCCCCGAAGGCCGGTTGCCCGGCCAGCAGCCGGGCCTCCTGGCGTTCGGTCTCGTAGGAGCGGACCGGTTCGGGGGTGCGCGCCTTCCGTTCCGTCCGCTCGCCGGGCCGACCGCTGCCCCGCCACAGCCGGTACAGTTCCCGCGGCAGGCTGACCAGTCCCCGGGCGGGCCGCCGGGCGGCTCCGGCGAGTGCCCGGCCCACCTGGAGGGAGGTCGAGCCCTCCAGGGCGGCCAGGCGGGCCTGGACCTCCTGGAGTTGCGCCTCCCGCGCGGCCAGCGCCCTGCGGAGTTGCTCGGTCTGGCTCTGCTCACGCCGCTTCATAGTCCGTCCTCCCGGCGCGTTCGCACCTGCGGGGCCCGTGCGGACGCCACCTCTTCCCCTCCCCCACGTTGGCGAACGCGGATGAACGGGTGATGAACTGGGCTCCACGCCCGACGGTCGCTTCGGCGTTCCGTGCCCGGACAGCCGAGGCGTCGGGCACCGCCATCGTAGTGCCCGCTCCGGTCCCGCCCGGGACGGCTCCTCCTCCGGCGCTCCGCGTGAATCGACGAGTGCAAACAGCAGCCCACCCTCCCCGGCGGAATCATTAAATTTGTCGATGACACCAAGACCGTTTCTTTGCCGATCCGGCAATTCGCCAATCTTCGTGGAATCGTTTTCCCATCACGGCTTCTCTCCCTCTCGCGCCGGAACGGGCGATATCATCATGCGCGCGCCGAGAGCAGCCCGCAGCCGCATACCCAGATATCGGCCACCCATGTCTCCAGGAACAAGAATGTCCTGATCAGGCCAGAGAGATATCGGAAGGCAACGCGGTACCAATCTCAGGCGTCTAGCTACCGGGAAAACGAACATCCCGCGAGCATGTTTTCCATATGAGGGAGATCAACTGTGGGCGTCTCGACCTACACCTCTGACCTGGTGGTCGTCGGCCTGGGATACGTCGGCCTTCCGTTGGCGCAGGAGGCTTCCCGGTCCGGGTTGAAAGTCACCGGACTCGACGTGAGCCAGCGCGTGGTCGACGGACTGAACGCGGGGAAGTCGCACATCGACGACCTCTCCGAGTCGGATATCGCGGACATGCGGATGGCCGGGTTCACCGCGACCTCGGACCCGAGCGTCCTGCGGCATGCCCAGACCATCGTGATCTGCGTTCCCACTCCCCTGTCGGAGGAGGGCTCCCCCGATCTCGGCGCGGTCACCTCCGCGGCGGAGGCGATCTCGGCCCACCTGTCCCCGGGAACCCTGGTCATCCTGGAGTCGACCACCTTTCCCGGCACCACCGACGAGGTGCTCCGCCCGATCCTGGAACGGTCCGGGCTGGTCGCGGGCCAGGATTTCCACCTGGCGTTCTCCCCCGAGCGGATCGACCCGGGCAATCCCCTCTTCGGGGTGTCCAACACCCCGAAGGTCGTGGGCGGCTACACCGACCTCTGCGGTGAACTCGCGGCGGCCTTCTACGGCAAGTTCGTGCGCACGGTGGTGCGGGCGCGCGGCACCCGGGAGGCCGAGATGGCCAAACTCCTGGAAAACACCTACCGGCACGTGAACATCGCCCTGGTCAACGAGATGGCGGTGTTCTGCCGTGAACTGGGCGTGGACCTGTGGGACGCCATTGCCTGCGCCGCCACCAAGCCGTTCGGTTTCCAGGCGTTCTACCCCGGTCCGGGGGTGGGCGGACACTGCATCCCCATCGACCCCAACTACCTTTCGTACAAGGTCAAGACCCTGGGGTACCCGTTCCGCTTCGTCGAACTGGCCCAGGAGATCAACACGCGGATGCCCGACCACGTGCTGCGGCGCGTCCAGGACATGCTCAACGACGCCGGGCTGGCGCTGTCGCGGGCCACGGTCCTGCTGCTGGGGGTCACCTACAAGGCGGACATCGCCGACCAGCGTGAGTCCCCCGCCCGCCCCGTGGCGGCCAAGCTCGCGGAGAAGGGCGCCACGCTGCTCTTCCACGACCCGCACGTCACCGAGTGGCAGGTGGACGGCTCCCCGGTGCAGCGGGTGCCCGACCTGGAGGAGGCGCTGGGCGAGGCCGACCTGACGGTCCTGCTCACCGACCACCGGGAGTACACGCCGGAGCTGCTGCTGAAGCGGAGCCGACGGCTGCTGGACACCAGGGGGGTGCTGCGCCGCGCCGACCACGACCTTCCGGAGGGCCGGCTCACCGCCCCGGTCTCCCGCGACGGGGTCCAGGTGCTTTGACCGTCGTCGACGGGTCGTGTCCTGTCCCCTGTTCGCTCCGGTCCCGTTCCCGGACCGCCCGTCGGCAGCGGCGCGGCGCTCCGGGAACGGGACCGGCCTGTGTGCACGGCCGCCCACCGGGCTGTGACCTCGGGGTCTGTGTGAGAGGAACCACCCGGAAGAACGGAATCCTTTCCGAGGAAGACAAGTTGCCCCTTACGGACCCGGCTTCCGAAGGCCGGGCGGATTCCTGTCACCGAACTTCCAGGAGAGACCGTGTCCCCGATCTCCGAGCCGCTGGAGCTTGCCAAGGACGCCCAGGACCTGCTGTTCCGTGAGGCGCGGACCGCGAACACCTTCGCCGCCGAGCCCGTGACCGAGGAACAGGTCCGCGCCATCCACGACCTGGTCAAGTACGCTCCCACCGCGATGAACGTCCAGCCGCTGCGCGTCGTCCTGCTGCGTTCGCGGGAAAGCCGGGAGCGCCTCGTGCGGCACATGGCCGAGGGCAACCGGGCCAAGACCCTCTCGGCTCCGCTCACGGCGCTCCTCGCCTACGACAGCGAGTTCCAGGAGAAGGCGGACCGGTTCTTCCCCGACCGCGCCCAGGGCATCCGGGAGATGTTCTCCGCTGACGCCGAGGCACGCGTGAACACCGCGAAGCTCAACGCCTCGCTGCAGATCGGCTACTTCCTCCTGGGGGTGCGCGCCGCCGGTCTGGCTGCGGGCCCGATGACCGGCTTCGACGCCGCCGCGGTCGACGCCGAGTTCTTCCCCGAGGGCCGCCACCACGTCCTCGTGGCGATGAACATCGGCAAGCCCGGCGCGGACCACCCGCAGTTCCCGCGGCTGCCCCGCCTCGACTACACGGACGTGGTGACCGAGCTCTAGGACCGCACCGCCACCGGCCCGGACGACACGCGGCCCACCCCGGGGATGGGGTGGGCCGCGGACGTGTACGCGGGCGTCCGCGCAGCGGACTCAGATGATCGGCGGCCGCCCGTCCAGGGTCATCCGCCAGGCGGTGGACCACCGGATCGGCCTGCGCCGCCCCGCGTCGGTGCGCCACCCCTCGCGGAACCCCGCGAACCAGGCGCGCAGCGCGTCGGCGGAGCGTTCCCGCAGCACCGTCAGCGCCACCCAGACCGCCAGGTAGACCACGGCCAGCGGCCACGGCAGGTTGCGCCGGGCCAGCCAGACCCGGTTGCGCGCGTTGAGCCGGTAGAAGTCGGCGTGCCGGGTCGGGGCGGTCGCCGGGTGGTACATGACCGCCTCGGCGTCGTACTCGATGTGGAAGCCCTCGTCCAGGATGCGCCAGGCCAGGTCGGTCTCCTCGTGCGCGTAGAAGAACTCGTCCGGCAGGCCGCCGCCCCGCTCGAATGCGGTGCGCCGGACCGCCGAGGCCCCGCCCAGGAAGGTGGTCACCCGGCTGGAGCGCCCCGGGTCGCCCACCCGCAGCCGGGGCACGTGCCGCCGCTGGTCGGGGCCGCCGTCGGGATCGGCGATCCGGAAGGAGAGCACCCCCAGGGAGGGGTCCGCCGCGAACCGGTCGTGCACGTGCCGCCCCAGGTCCCGGGACCGGTACCAGCCGTCGTCGTCGAGGAACAGGATGACGTCGCCGGTGCTGGCCCGGACGCCCTCGTTGCGTCCGGCCGGGATCCCGACGTTCTCGGGCAGTCGCACCGTGACCACCCGGTCGTCCAGTTCCGGCAGGTCCGCCCCGTTGCCGACGACGACCACCTCGATGTCGACGCCCTCCTGCTCGAACACGCTGGCGATGGCCCGGCGCAGTTCTGCCGGGCGGTTGCCCATCGTCAGCAGCACACAGGAGAGCCTCAACCGCTGTGTCCCTCCGCGTTCCGGAACGTCCTCGTCCCGCCCCTGTTCGGTCCGCGCGAACCCGTCGTAGGGGTGCTTGTCCTGGGGGGACGCGGCGGCCTCGCCGGACGCCGCGTCCTGCCGCGCCGTGTGCGGAGAGGAGACGGAACTGCTCATCGACAACCGTTCATCGAGATGTATGACAGGCCAACGGAATTCAACGGTCACATGAACCGGATAACGACCGTATCAATATCCGGAACCGGGAGGGGGGCGGTCGGGCGGTTCACCGCAGCCGGTTGGACGCCAGGATGCTCACCAGGTGCAGCACCGTCTGCACCGCCGCCACCGCGACGCACGCGGCCGTGAGCACCTGGGTGGCCAGCAGGTCGCCGCGGACCGCGTCCACCACCGCCGCCACCACGACCAGCAGCGACAGCTCCACCGCCTGGATGATGCGGTGGAACCGCAGCGCGGAGGCGACCGTCCGGGCCAGGCTCAGCCCGGCGGAGCGGGGCCGCAGCGCCTCCTCCGACACCTGCTCGCCCAGCCCCGCCTTGGCCCGGGCCACCACCACGTTGTCGGTCTCCGCCTTGATCAGCGCCGCTCCCAGCGCCGCGGCCAGCCCGGCGACCACCCAGCCCCCGGCGGCGAACTCCCCCTGGGCGCGTATCCCCAGCCCGATCAGCAGTGCCACCTCGGACAGGTAGTGGCCGATGCGGTCCAGGTAGACGCCGGTCACGCTGGTCCGGCCGGTGAACCGGGCGACCTCGCCGTCGGAGCAGTCCAGCAGCAGGTAGACCTGGATGAGCGCGGCGGCCAGCAGCGCCGACCACAGCCCGCCGAAGGCCAGCACGACTCCGGCGAGCACGCCGCAGACCATCATCAGGTAGGTGATCGGGTTCGGCGGCACGCCCAGGCGGACGAAGAACGTGCTCACGTAGGGCGAGAGGTCCCGCATGTAGAGGCGCCCCGCCCAGTGCTCCTCGTTGACCCGTTCCTTGATTCCTTCGGGCTGGCCACCGGCCCGAACCTCAGCGACCGAGGGCTTGGACATAGTCGCGAACGCTCCGCCTGATCTCGTCTTCGGAAAGGTTGAGGTGCTCCAGGATCGTATAGCGCCCCGGCCGTGTGGACGGCGCGAAGACCACGGCGCGCACGAACTGCTCCTCGTCCAGCCCCACGTCGGCGGGGACGGTCGGCAGTCCGTGGCGCTTCAGGCAGGCGTGGATGTCCCGGAGCTGCTGCTCGCCCTCGCCCAGGTACCGGGAGCGCAGGAAGAAGGCGTACAGCGTGCCCAGGCCGGCCAGCTCCCCGTGGTTGCTGGTGCCCGGGTAGAGCTGGTCGATGGCGTGCAGGACCTCGTGGTCGGCGCCGCTGGCGGGGCGGCTGGACCCGGCCACCGACATCGCCATGCCCGACAGCACGAGCGCCTCGGCCAGCGCGGTCAGGAAGTCCTGGGAGTCGACGGAGTCTCCGCGGTGCAGCACCGCCTCGGCCGCGACCCTGGCGAAGGTGACGGCCATGCCGTCCACCGGTTCGCCCTGCTCGGCGCCTGCCAGCTCCCAGTCGGCAATCGCGGACAGGTTGCTCAGCACGTCCCCGATGCCCGAGCGGACCAGCCGGTCCGGGGCAGCACGCACGTAGTCCACGTCCACCACCACCGCGATCGGCAGGGTCACCCCGTAGGAGCTCTTGCCGCTCTCGTGCTCCAGCGAGCTGACCGGGGAGGCGATGCCGTCGTGGGAGAGGTTGGTGGCGACCGCGATCATCGGGATCCCCGCCATGGTGGCGGCGAACTTGGTGACGTCGATGGTCTTCCCGCCGCCGATCCCGGCGACCGCCTCGTAGGCTCCGGCCCGCAGCTTCTTGCCGAGTTCGTTGGCGGTGTCCACGGTGCCGTCCTCGACCCGGAACACCTCGCAGTTGGGCAGGTCGAGTTCGGCGGCGATCTGGGCGCCCTGCCCGGGGCCGACCGCCACCGCGATCCGCCCCTCGTGGGCGATGCGCCGGTCGGCGAGCAGCAGCCCGAGGTCCGCGATCGCTCCGCGCCGCACGTCGATCGAGAGCGGCGAGGCGATCATCCGGGCTAGTAGCGGCATGCGATCTCCCGGGCGCGGGCCAGGTCGTCGTGGTTGTCCACCTCGACCCAGTCGACCTCGCCGATCGGCGCCACGGCGATCCTGCCGCCCCGGTCGACCAGTTCCTGGTAGCCGTCCTCGTAGTACAGCTGGGGGTCGCGTTCCCAGGTGGTGCGCAGCGCGTCGGCCAGGCGGCCGGCGATGCCGCCCTCGATGAGGGTGACCCCGATGTACTCGCCCGCGGCCGTCGCGGGGTCCATCAGCTTGGTGATCCGGCTGAGGTGCCCCGTCTCGTCCAGGGTCACCTTCATCTCCTCGTCGGCGAGTGTTTTCACGTTGTCCACCGCGAGGACGATCTCCGGTCCCCTGTTGGCGAGTAGTGTCTTCTCCACACCGACCGGGTGCACGGTGTCGCCGTTGACCAGCAGCACCCCTTCAGCGAAGTAGTCACGCGCGGTCCACAGCGAGTAGGCGTTGTTCCACTCCTCGGCCTTGTCGTTGAAGACCGTGGTGATCTTCACGCCGTGCCGGCGTTCCAGCGCCTCCCGGCGCTCCTCGACCGCCTCGGAGCGGTATCCGACGACGACCACCACGTCGGTGAGGCCCACTGCGGCCAGGTTGCGCAGTGAGATGTCCATGATGGTGGTGTCGCCGTCCACCGGCACCAGCGCCTTGGGCAGTGTGTCGGTGTACGGGCGCAGCCGGCGCCCCGCCCCCGCGGCGAGAATCATGCCGAGCATGTCGGCGCCTCCCTCCCTCAACTGTCGGAGGCTGCGACGCCTCCTCGTGTGTCACGCGGTCCGTGGTTCGCCACCGTGGTCACCGGCGCCGCGAGCCAGCTCGTGGCGGTCTCCCACACGAGCAGGACCGTCAGATAGCCCAGCAGCAGACCGTAGGTGAAGGGGAACCATCCCATCGCCCCTCCGGCCGCGATCAGGAGCATCCGACCGTCCCAGCCCAGCATGGCCCGCCTGGCCCACCCGGACGGGGGGACACCGTGGCGTGCCCGGCGTACGGCGGAACCGTGGTGGAGGACGACCAGCGCGACGAGCGCGAACACCAGAGGACCCGGTACGCCTGAACCGTAGCCGAGGGCGAACAGGTACAGGTATTCGGCTCCGTGCAGCAGCGGTGGAACGATCCAGTCGAACCGTCCGTCGTGCGGATGCGCGGAGGCCACCCCTGACAGCAGGAGCGCCGCCGCCGGTGCGAACAGGGTAACCCCGGTCAGATCCCCGAAACCGGTGAGCAGCAGGACGCCCATCACCAGGATTCCGGCGAAGGCGGGCAGGACCGGCGGGAGCGCCCCCTGGACGAGGGTGCCGATCCCCGTGCTCAGGTGACCGTCATCGCGAAGAAAACGCAGGTCAACGTGGTGGGACTGCGAAGCGGAGTTCATCTGCGGCCCTCACTGGGGATCACGGTGGGGGGTCATCGTCGCGGTGGCCACCGCGACGGCGGAGCCGAGGATCAGCGCCGGGAAGGCCGCTGATGCACCCCAAATCGTTACCGAGACGGCGATCACGAGGAAGCGTTCGGAGGGCCCGAAGGCCGCCAGGGCGCCGAGGAGCTCCCCCACGCCTCCGGAAGGTGCGGGGGCGGTCGGCTTCCCGACGGCTTCGGGGGGTACGGCGCCGTCGTGGGCGAGGGGGCGTGCCCCGCCCTCCCGCCGCGGCAGGGCGGTCCGTCCGCGGACCGGGTCGTTCCGCTCGGCACCGTCGTCGCGGCGGCGGGCAGCACCCAGCAGTTCGGCGGTGAACTCCGGGTCGGCCGGCTCCCGGCTGTCGCGGCTGGGGTCCACCGCCTCGATCGGGGAGGTCCTCGGCCCGCCGCGCCGCGGGGGGACCGGGCTGCGGGACGCGCGGGCCGCCGTCACCGACTCGCGTACCGCGTACGCGACGAGCGCCCCGGCTGCCCACATCCAGGCGTCGGTGCGGCCCGCCAGGCCCGCGCCGACCGCCAGGGCCGCGTAGAGCACGAACTCGCGCAGGTGGACCAGGACCGCGACCGTCCAGGCGGTGAGCGTGTCGCTGCTCTGCTCCCCCAGGCGGTCGCCGACCGCGTCGCAGCAGAGCACCAGCGCCAGCGCGAGCGCCCCGGCCAGGCCGCCCACCGGGGACGGGTCGGTGAACCACACGGCTGCCACGACGGTGAGGACGACCCCCGCCCGGGCCAGGGCCGCCGGGGTGGTCCCCCGGCGCGCGGCCCAGCGCACGACGGGTCCGGCCAGCGGCCGCAGCCCGCGGGCGGTGAGTACTCCGGTCTCCGTCACTCGCCGCGCCCTTCCCACACGTGTTCGTGGTGTAACCGTTACCCATGCGGGGACCGCTTGGCAAGCGGCCACACGGACCGTGTGCCCCGGGGCGGCTCAGGCGGCCTTGTCGCCGCCCTTCTTCTTGCGCTTGGCGATCTCGGCCTTGGTGTCGGCGTTGTAGGCGTCCAACGCGGCCTTGATGTCGGTGTCCAGCGCCAGCTCGCCGTTCCTGATGTAGAGGCCGCGGTCGCAGAAGCGCTTCAGGTCGCCCTCGTTGTGCGAGACCAGGACCATGGTGCGCTGGTTCTGCAGCATCCGCTCGATGGCGTCGTAGCACTTGTTGCGGAAGGACTTGTCGCCCACCGCGAGCACCTCGTCCACGAGCATGATGGGGTGCTCCAGCTGGGAGATCAGCGCGAAGCCGAGCCGCACCTTCATACCGCTGGAGTAGTGGCGCACCGGGGTGTCGATGAACCGCGACTCGATCTCGGCGAAGTCGATGATCTCGTCGAACCGCTCCTGCAGCATCTGCGGGCTCATGCCGTGCAGGGAGCCCACGAGGTGCACGTTCTCCCGGCCGGTGAGCTGGTCGTTGAAACCCGCGCGCAGCTCCAGCAGCGGGGCGACCCGGCCGCGGACGGTGACGGTGCCCTCGTCGGGGATGAGCACTCCGGCGATCAGCTTGAGCAGGGTCGACTTCCCGGTGCCGTTCTTGCCGACGATGCCGACGCACTCGCCCCTGGTCACCTCGAAGGAGACGTTGCGCAGCGCCCAGAAGTCGGCGGCGCCGCGGTTGGGGTCGCGCTTGGTCCCGTGGATGAACATCTCCCGCAGGCTGCGCTTGCGTCGGCGGTTCGTCGCGAACTTGATGCCGAGCCCCTTGGCCTCGATGACCGGCTCCGCCATTACAACTCCTTAAGAACGGCGCTTTCGAGTCGTCGGAACGTGACATACCCGACCAGCAGCACCAGGAGGGCCCCCCCGACCGCAGCGCACAGGACGGACGCGGGAGGCGCCTCGGTGCTGTACCACACCGCGTGGTGCATCTGGAAGATACCGGCCAGCGGGTTGTGCGCGTAGAGCGTCTTGAACCAGTCGGGAAGCGCCTCGACCTCCATGACACGGAACATCGGGTAGATGATGGGCGTCCCGTAGAACAGCACCCGGTTCAGAATACGGACGATCCGCTCCACGTCGCGCAGCAGCACGTTGATGGAGGACAGCAGCAGCGTCACCCCCAGCGACAGGACGAACTGCACCAGGATCGCCGGGATGATCCAGAAGAAGTTCCAGCCGGTCTCCCCCTGCAGGGTGATCACGAACAGCAGCAGGACCGGCCAGGTGAGCAGGTACTCCACGAACTTGGTCTGCACGATGGCGATCGGGAAGATCTCCCGGGGCACCTTCATCGTGGTGATCAGTTTGGAGTGGGTGATGAGCGCCTTGGGGGCGTCGCTCAGCGCCGCGCTGAACCACATCCACGGCAGCAGACCCGAGAGCAGGAACAGGGCGTAGCCCCCGGGCGCGTCGGGACCGCCCGGGGCCTCCCGCGCCCCGCCGGTCGCCGCGAACACCACGCCGAAGACGAAGTAGTAGACGCAGGCCATCGCCAGCGGCTCCAACATCGACCAGGCGTAGCCGAGGATCGAGTTCTGGTATTTGACCTTGAGATCACGGCGGACCAGGTGTCCGACGACTTTCCGGTTCCGCCAGACGGCCAGCGTCCTCGACGCCACCGCCACCTCCTCGGGATGCAGTCGTATGGGAACGATCGCGCGACGCGTATCGCCGTGGGACCAGGGGTTTGCCTGTGGCGCCCGGAGCG
Organism: Thermobifida alba; assembly: GCF_023208015.1. Classification (NCBI taxonomy): domain Bacteria; kingdom Bacillati; phylum Actinomycetota; class Actinomycetes; order Streptosporangiales; family Nocardiopsidaceae; genus Thermobifida; species Thermobifida alba. The sequence goes on from NZ_CP051627.1 coordinate 2,961,377, forward strand.
GCCGGCGAAGCCGTCGGTACACCGCGGCGGCGTCCGGGCCGCCGTCACAGGACGTCTCGCGTGTGACAGCGGCAGGGATGCTCGGGGGGTTGGCGACGCCGCTCGGGAGCCGGCCGGGACACGTCCGCCGCGCCTCCGGGAGAACACCGGGACCAGACCCATATTCGCACGATCGGCGGCCCCGCGATTCCAGGCGTCCTAAGGTTACCGGTCGGACAGACCGATTGTCCCGTTCGAGAGGGATTGTTCCTTCGTCTCCGGACAGTCCCGGGGACTCCCGACGCCGTTGGGCTAGCCTCTCCTCTGTTCCACCGCTGTGTCCCGTCGCACCCGGGAGAGGGGTCATGTCGATCGATCAGCCCGTCCGCGGCCGACCGCACGTGACGGCCGCCGTGCTCGCCGGCGGCGTGGGGTCCCGCATGGGCGGCCCGCGTCCCAAGCAGCTCCTGCGGCTGGCCGGACGAACGGTCCTGGAACGCTCGATCGCGGCGTTCTGCGCCGCACCCGAGGTGGACGAGGTCGTCGTGGTCATGGTCGCCGACCACGTCGCCGAGGCCGAGAAGATCGTCGCCGAGGGCGGACACGGCAAGGTGTCCCGGATCGTCCCCGGCGGGGCGAGCCGCTCCGAGAGCTCCCGCGCGGCCCTGCGGGCGGTCCGGGACCGCGCGGACGACGACCTGCTGCTGCTGCACGACGCCGCGCGCCCCCTGGTGAGCGGCCGCACCATCGCCGCCTGCGTGGCCGAGCTCGCCGAGGCCGGAGCGGTCGGCGTGGCCGTGCCGTCCAGCGACACGGTGGTGCGGGTCGCCACCGACGCGCACGGGCACGAGGTGATCGACTCGGTCCCCGACCGCTCCGGGCTGCGCCGGATGCAGACACCGCAGGGCTTCCGGCTCGGGGTGGTCCGCCGCGCCTACGAGCGGGCGTTCGCCGACCCCGCCTTCGTGGCCACCGACGACTGCGGCGTGGTGCTGCGCTACCTGCCGGAGGAACCGGTCCGCATCGTCCCCGGCGAGGAGAGCAACATCAAGGTGACCCATCCCGGTGACCTCGCGGTGGCCGAGACCCTGCTGCGCGCCGCGGAGGAGCGGTGATGTTCGTCCCGACCGAGGTGATCGGACACCGGGGGCTCGGCCGCGGCACGGTCGACGGCCTGCTGGAGAACACCCCCGAGTCGTTCGCCGCGGCCGCGGCGGCCGGAGCCTCCTGGGTGGAGGTCGACGTCCGGCGCAGCGCCGACGACGTGCTGCTGGCGTACCACAACGCGGCTCTGCCCGACGGGCGCCTCGTCGTGGACCTGCCCGCCGCGGAGTGCCGGGCCGCCGGGGTGGCCACCCTGGACGAGGTGCTCGACGCCGTTCCCGCGCACGTCGGTCTGGACGTGGACGTCAAGACGGTGCTGGAGGACGCCGTGGACGCGCCCGCGCGGCGCACCGTGGCGCTGCTGGCGCCGTACCTGCGGCGGCAGGTGCGGTTCCGGCGGCTCTTCGTGTGCTCCTTCGACCCCTCGGTGGTGCTGGCCGTGCGCGAGCAGGCGCCCGGCGTGGCCACCGCGTGGATGCCGTTCGTCCGCAATCCGGTGGACCAGGCGGTGGCGGGCGCGGCCGGCCTGGGCTGTGAACTGGTCGCGATCGACGCCCGCTCCTTCGGCCTGGCCGGTGAGCCGGAGCGTCCCGGCCGCCGTTCGCCGGAGGAGACGGTCGAGGCGGCGCACCGGGCCGGCCTGCGGGTGGTGTCGTGGTGCCCCGGCCCGGCGGACTCGGTCCGCCTCGCCGCGGCCGGGATGGACGCCGTCGTCGTCGACGACGTCCCGGGCACCGTGCGGGCCCTCGCCGCCGCGGCGCCGGCCTCCGCCCGGCCCGCGGGGTGACCGGGGCCGGCGGGCGCCTCCGCGTCAGCCCGTCTGGGCGTCCTGTCGCTGTGCCCGGGCGGTGCGGGAGTCGGCGCCCAGACTCGGCGGGCTGGTGATGAAGCCCGCTCCCCACGCCATGTGCATGGTGGCCAGCGCCACGGGGATGGCGAAGCGGGACGCCGCGGGCAGTCCGGAGCCGAGCGGGACCGAGGCGACCAGGATCGCGGCCAGGTAGCCGCCCGGCACCAGCCAGGCGGGCCAGAAGAAGAACCCGCCGACCAGTCCCAGGACGATCCCGGTCAACGCGACCGGGGGCGCCAGGTAGCGCAGGTTGAGGGTGCCCCGGTGCTGCCGGGCCACCACCCGGCGCCACCGCCCGTAGTGGAAGTACTGCTTGGCCAGCGCCCGGACGTTGGGCCGGGGCCGGTAGGAGACCCGCATGCGGGGCTGGAACCACACGGTGCCGCCGGTCATGCGGATGCGGTGGTTCATCTCCCAGTCCTGGGCGCGCAGGAACGCCTCGTCGTAGCCCTGGACCCGGTCCAGCGCGGAGCGCCGGAACACGCCCAGGTAGACGGTGTCGGCCGGGCCGCTCTGGCCGCCGGTGTGGAACCGCGCGTTGCCCACGCCGATCTTCGACGTCATCGCGGCGGCCACCGCCTTCTCCCACGGGGTCTCCCCCTCGGCGGCCATGATGCCGCCCACGTTGTCGGCGCCGGTCTCCTCCAGCGTCTCCACGGCGATGCGCAGGTAGTCGGCGGGCATCATGGCGTGGCCGTCGATGCGCGCGACGATGTCGTGCGAGGACGCGGCGATCGCCGCGTTGAGCCCCGAGGGGGTGCGGCCCGACGGGTTGGGCACCACCTTGACCCGCGGGTCGGACGCGGCGAGTTCGTCCGCGACCTCCTGGGTCCGGTCGTGGGACGGCCCCACGGCGAGCACGACCTCCAGCTCGCCTGGATAGTCCTGGCTCAGGACGTGGCGCACGGCGGAGGCGAGGTGGCGTTCCTCGTTCAGGACGGGCATGACAACCGAAACGGCAGGCCAGCTCACGGGCATATCCACAAGAATTTCACGCGATCCGGGAAGAAATCTGGGTATCTGGGTGCGGGAATCCGCTGTCGCAACGGTACTGCACCGCGGGAGTGGCCGGGAGGAACCGACCGGTCACCCGCTCGCGGACGCGGTGGACGGCCCGGCAACACGCCGTGACCGGATTTTCCCGATCCGGCCCGGTGTTCCTGCCAGTCTTGAGGGGTCGGCGGCACGGGCCGCTTCCACGGGAGCGGTGGGCCGGATGGTTCGGGAGGACGACCGGTGAACGAGGACGGCAGCGACACGCCCCGCCCCTCGGGCGAGGTTCCGGAGTTCCGGCGCATCCGCTCGGAACCGCTTCCGCCGCAGCGGGAGTCCCCGCCGCGACGGCGCACTCCCGACGGCCGGGAGCCCGCGTGGCTGCCCAGCGCGGCGGCCCGGCGGCGCCGCGCCGCGCTGCTGCTGTCGGGCTTCCTCTCCATGCTGGTCCTGCTGGCCTCGGGGACCGCGTGGTCGGTGACCGGGTGGCTGTCCGGCCAGTTGCAGCGCTACGACGTGTTCGCGGGCCTGCTGGAGGGCGACCGGCCCGCCGCCGGCCCGCACGGCGCGCTGAACTTCCTGGTCATCGGCTCCGACGACCGCAGCGGTGTGGCCCCCGAACAGCGTTCCGAGCTCGGCGTGGGCCACGTGGAGGGGCGGCGCTCGGACACCATCATGCTGGTCCACCTGGACCACGACCGGGACCACATCACCGTGGTGGGCATCCCCCGGGACTCCTGGGTGCACATCCCCGGCCACGGACCGCACAAGATCAACGCCGCCTACTCCCTGGGCGGTCCGGGCCTGGTCGTGCAGACGGTGGAGTCGGCCACGGGCGTGCGCGTCGACCACTACGTGGAGGTCGACTTCACCGGCTTCGTCGAGGTGGTGGACGCGCTCGGCGGGATCACCGTGTGCCTTCCCGAGGCCATCCACGACGACAAGGCCCACCTGTTCCTGGAGGCGGGCACCCACCGGGTCGACGGCGTCCAGGCACTGGCCTTCGCCCGCACCCGCAAGAGCGCCCACGGCGACCTGGACCGCATCGACCGGCAGCAGCAGGTGCTGGCCGCGCTGCTGGAGCGGGCGCTCGACTCGCGGACCCTGAGCGATCCGGCCCGGTTCACCCGGTTCCTGGAGACCATGCTCGGTTCGGTCACGGTCGACGAGTCGCTGGACACCGCCGCCCTCAACCAGCTCGGCGCGCAACTGCGCTCCATCGGTCTGGACGACGTGACGTTCACCCAGGTTCCGGTGGACCGGATCGACTTCTGGACGCCGACCGGCGAGGTCGCGGTCACCTGGCACGATCAGCACGCCGTGGAGCTGTTCGAGGCGATCGCGGGGGACCGGCCGATCCCCTCCGGGGCTCCCCCGGCCGAGGCGGACTTCCCCGCCCCCGAGGAGGTGACGGTGGAGGTCTACAACGGCACCGGGATCCCCGGGCTGGGGGCGCGGCTGCGCTCGGAACTGCTGGAGTCGGGTTTCCGGGTTCCCGCGACGGCCGGGAACTGGACGCGTCAGGACCTCGCCGAGACACTGGTCCGCTACTCGCCCGACCGCCAGGACGCGGCGCACCTGCTGCTGGAGAGCATCCCGAACTCGCGGCCGGAGGAGGACGCGACGCTGGGCGGCCGCGTCCAGGTCGTCGCGGGGGCGGGCCACACGGGTGTGGCCGTCCCCGCGTCCGCGGCCTCCCCGGCCCACCAGCAGCCCGTGGACGTGGGCGGCCGGGACACGGTGCACACCCGCACCGCGGCGGACAACGTCTGCCGGTGACGGCCGTCGCGGGACGGTGCGGAAACGGAAAGCGGGCACCGTCCGTTGTCCCGGTGGACCGGAAGGTGTTAGCTCCCCCGCTTCCGGTGGTATTGGGAGGGGACACCGGTACAGAGGAGGGCCTTCGTGTTGCGCCACTCACTCGGTCTGCTGGCCGGGCTCGTCTTGACCCCGCTGCTGTGGGTCGGCGCGGCGTGGTCGGCCGGCCGGATCGCCGAGCACGTCCACTCCCAGGCGTCCGGCGTCCCGCTGCCGGCCGCCTGTGCGGCCCTGATCGGGGTCGGCCTGGTCGGCGGCGTCCTGGCCGCGACCCGCGTCTCCCCGCTGGCCGCGTTCGTCTCCGGCGGGGCGCTGCTGGGCGTTCCCCTGTGGGCGCTGCTGGACCCCGCCTCGATGGCCGCGGTCGTTCCGGCCTGGCTGGCCGGAGCCGACTCGTTCTGGCGTCCGCTGGGTCCGGGGCTGCCGCTCTTCCTCGCCGTGGGCACGCTGCTGTTCATCTCCGCGCTCGTCCCGTCCCGGTGGCGCTCGCCCCGCCGTGACCGGGCCGGGGAGGCGTACCCGCCGGTCGAGGCCGTCCCCTCCCCCGCCCGGGAGCGCGTCCCCGAACCGGCCGCTCCGCCCGTCGCAACCGGCCCGGTCGACGATTCCGCCACCAGGACGACCATGCCGTTCCGCCGCGGGGAGGACGGCGTCCACCCGCTCGGCGGGGAGGACGACGGCCGCACCCGGGTCTTCGGCGACGGCCGTTGACCCACGGCCCGCCCCGGGACCGCTGTCCGACATCTGACGATCCGGTGTGTTGTACGGGGGTTCGACGGGATCTCAGCCGACTACGGTGATGTGGTCAACCGCTGCTGCCACAGGATGGGAAGGAACGCCGCGGCGTCCACGGCCGGACGGCCCTGTGGCTGTGGCTCGGCCCGCGGATAGCATTCCTAGGCCGGTCGTGAGGAAGGACTGATCCATTGGCGGAGAAACAGCGCCTCAGAATCGCGGTGCTCGGTACCGGGTACCTCGGAGCGACCCACGCCGCCTGCATGGCGGAACTGGGGTTCGAGGTCCTCGGGCTCGACACCGACAAGAGCAAGATCGACTCTCTCTCCTCCGGACGGGTCCCCTTCTACGAGCCGGGCCTGGAGGAGGTCCTCACCCGCAACCTCGCCGCCGGCCGGCTGCGCTTCACCACCGACTACGCCGAGGCCGCCGCCTTCGCCGACGTGCACTTCATCTGCGTGGGCACCCCGCAGCAGGCCACGTCCAACGCCGCCGACCTGCGGTACGTGGACGCCGCGGTGGAGTCGTTGGCGCCGCTGCTGACCCGGCCCGCGGTCGTCATCGGCAAGTCCACCGTGCCGGTGGGCACCGCCGCCCGCATCGCCGCCCAGTTCCACGCCCTCTCCCCGGCGGGCGAGGCCGTGGAGGTCGGCTGGAGCCCGGAGTTCCTGCGGGAGAGCCACGGCGTGGAGGACACGCTCAACCCGAACCGGATCGTGGTGGGCACCGACTCGCCCCGGGTGGAGCAGGTGATGCGGGAGATCTCCGCCAGCCAGATCGAGCGGGGCATCCCCTTCCTCGTCACCGACCTGCAGACCGCCGAACTGGTCAAGGTCTCCGCCAACGCCTTCCTCGCCACCAAGATCTCCTTCATCAACGCGATGGCCGAGGTGTGCGAGGCCGTGGGCGCGGACGTGATCCAGCTGGCCGAGGCGCTCTCCCACGACGACCGGATCGGCGGCAAGTTCCTCGGCCCCGGCCTGGGTTTCGGGGGCGGCTGCCTGCCCAAGGACATCCGCGCGTTCATGGCGCGGGCCGACGAGCTGGGCGTGGAGCCCGCACTGTCGTTCCTGCGCGAGGTGGACGCCATCAACCAGCGCCGCCGGGCGCGCACCATAGACATCGCGCGCGGCCTCATCGGCGGCAGTTTCGCCGGACGCACCGTCGGCGTGCTGGGGGCGGCCTTCAAGCCCAACTCCGACGACATCCGCGACTCCCCGGCCCTGGACGTGGCGGCCACCATCGGCTCGCTGGGGGCGCGGGTCACCGTCTACGACCCCGAGGCGCTGGAGAACGCCAAACGCGCCTACCCGCAGCTGAACTTCGCGCACACCATGGTGGAGGCGGTGCGCGACGCCGAGGTGGTGCTGCTGCTCACCGAGTGGGCGGAGTTCCGCGACGCCGACCCCGACGAACTGGGCAAGGTGGTGGCCGAGAAGCGGATCGTGGACGGCCGCAACGCGCTGGACCCCGACCACTGGCGCTCCCGCGGCTGGACCTACCGGGCGCTGGGAAGGCCCTGAGACGGACCGGTTCTCACGCACGAGGGGGCGAAACGGCATGGCACGGCTCAACGATCCCGAGGCGATCCGCCGGCTGCTGGCGGAGTCCGAGGTGTGGGCGGTGGTCGGGTTGGGCGACAACCCGCAGCGGCCCGCCCACGGGGTGGCGCGCTTCCTCCAGGAGCGCGGCAAGCGGATCGTGCCGGTGCACCCCCGTGCGGCGACGGTGCACGGCGAACGGGGCTACGCGTCGCTCGCCGACATCCCCTTCGACGTGGACGTGGTGGACGTGTTCCGCCGCGCCGACGCGGCGGGCGCGGTGGCCGACGAGGCACTGCGGCGCCCCGAGGTCAAGGGGGTGTGGTTCCAGTTGGGCGTGGTGGACGCCGCCGCGGCCGAACGGGTGCTGGCGGCGGGCCGCGTCATGGTGATGGACCGCTGCCCGGCGATCGAGTGGCCGCGGCTGCTGGGATGATCCCGGGCATCCGGGGGAACCCGAATGCCCGCCGTTTCCCTCGAAACACCACGTTCCGCCTGGCCTCGGGGGCGGAACCGCTTTTGGGGCCGAGTGCGGCCGCATGGCCTGTATCCCGAGACCGCGCGGCCGTCACCTCCGGACCGCAGGAGGCGGCGTCGCGATGGGAGCCGCCGCCTTGGAGCATCCGATGGCCGAAACTCACGTCGACGCTCGGTGGGCGTACCTGCTGCGCGCCCGGCAGGAGGTCGACATGCCCGAGGGATGGCGGGCGGAAATACGTGGGGAAGGCATCGTCGCGACCCCCGCCGTCTGCTGCGCACGGAACGACCGCGTTCGTGATCCAGCGGCCGATCGACCGGAGAATCCCCGACGGCTGGGAGATCCGCCAGGGGACGGGAGTGGCCATCGTCTCGCCGGCCCGGCGACGGGCGCCCGACCTGTTGGTCGTGCCCTCGGAGGCGGTTCCCGAAGAGCGGGAGGTCCCGATTCCCTCCGAGGAGGTGCTGCTGGCTGTGGAGGTCGTCTCCCGGGACAGCGCCACCGACGACCGCGTCACCAGGCGCGAGGAGTGCGCCGGGGGCCGGATCCCGCTGTACCTCCTGGTCGACGGGTACGACCCGCGCGGGGCCGGCGTCACCCTGTTCGCCACTCCCAAGGGCGGGGACCACGCCGACAGCCACCGGGTGGACTGGGGCGAACCCGTCGCGCTGCCCGAACCGTTCGGCTTCGATCTGGAGACCGCCGGTTTCCGGGTGCCGCGCGACTGACCCCGGCGCCGGGGCGCCCGTCCGCACGACGCCCCCGTCCCGGTCCGCGGGTCAGCGGGCTCCGAAACCGAACGACGAGCCCTCCGCGAGCTTGCGGCGCAGCCGCTCCCCCTTGGCCTGGGCCTGCTGCTTCAGGTCGGCCTGGAAGTCGGCCATCTTCGCGCGCAGTCCGTCGTCGTGGACGGCGAGCATGCGCACCGCCAGCAGCCCCGCGTTGCGGGCCGCGCCCACCGCGACCGTGGCCACCGGGACTCCCGCCGGCATCTGCACGATGGACAGCAGCGAGTCGAGCCCGTCGAGGTACTTCAACGGCACCGGGACCCCGATGACCGGCAGCGGGGTGACCGAGGCGAGCATGCCCGGCAGGTGTGCCGCGCCGCCCGCGCCGGCGATGACGACCTTCAGGCCCCGTTCGGCCGCCTGCGCGCCGTAGGCGATCATCTCGTGCGGCATCCGGTGCGCCGAGACCACGTCGGCCTCGTAGGAGACGCCGAACTCGTCCAGCGCCTCCGCCGCCTCCTGCATGAACGGCCAGTCGGAGTCGCTTCCCATCACGATGCCGACGGTGGGCGGGGTCTGGCTCACTGCGGGTCTCCCTTGAGGTAAGCTGCGGCGCTTCTGGCTCGTTCCAACAGGTCAGCGGGGTCGTCTCCGACCACGGTGACGTGTCCGATCTTGCGGCCGGGACGGACTTCCTTGCCGTAGAAGTGCACCTTCAGCTCGGGGTCCCTGGCCATGACATGAATGTAGCGGCTGAACACGTCGGGATCGTGCCCGCCGAGCAGGTTGGCCATCACCGTGTGGGGGGCCACGGTCCGCGGCGACCCCAGCGGCAGGTCCAGCACCGCGCGCAGGTGCTGCTCGAACTGCGAGGTGCACGCGCCGTCGATGGTCCAGTGGCCGGAGTTGTGCGGCCGCATCGCCAACTCGTTGACCACGACACCGGTGTCGGTCTCGAACAGCTCCACGGCGAGCAGGCCCACCACGTCCAGGGCGGTGGCCAGGTCGATCGCGAGCTCCTGGGCGGCCACGGCCCGCTCCTCGGACAGGCCGGGCGCGGGGGCGATGACCTCGTGGCAGATCCCGTCGCGCTGCACCGTCTCCACCACCGGGTAGGCCGCGACCTGCCCGTAGGGGGAGCGGGCGACCTGCACCGCCAGTTCCCGGTGGAACGCGACCTTCTCCTCGACCAGCAGCGGCACCCCCTCCCGCGCGGCGCGCTCCACCACGGCCTCGGCCTCGGCCGCGTCGCCGACCACCCACACGCCCTTGCCGTCGTAGCCGCCGCGGGCCGCCTTGAGCACGACCGGCCAGCCGGTCCGGGCGGCGAAGTCGGTGACGTGCCCGAGTTCGGCGACCTCGCGCCAGCGCGGGCAGGGGGCGCCCAGTTCGGTCAGCCGCCTGCGCATCACCAGCTTGTCCTGGGCGTGGCGCAGCGCGTCCGGGCCGGGCCGCAGCACCGCCCCGGCCTCCTCAAGTTCGCGCAGGACCGGCTGGGGCACGTGTTCGTGGTCGAAGGTCAGCACGTCGCTGCCCTTGGCGAAGGCGAGCAGGTCGGCGCGGCCCCGGTCGTCGCCGAGGTGCACGTCGCCGACGACGCGCGCCGCGCTGTCGGCGGGGGTGGCCGCCAGCACCCGGAAGTCCACGCCCAGCGCGATCCCCGCCTGGTGGGTCATCCGGGCGAGCTGGCCGCCGCCGACCATTCCGACCACGGGGACGGTCCGGTTAGTCTCGCTCACGGTTGCCTCACCTCTCGGCTCACGACGTTGGGGTGTGGCCCCGCGGACGGCGCGGGAACCCGAAGAAGTCTATTGGCCCTCCTGGTCCGGATCGGAACGGCTCGTGCAGTTGATCTCGACGTTGTACCGGCGCTTCGCCCACCTCATCCACGAGCTGGCCAAGTTCGGGACGGTGGGCGCGGTGGCCTACGTGACGCAGGTGGCGGCGACCAACCTGTTCTGGTACGGCCTGGGCCTGCCGGAGCTGGCCGGGCAGGCGCTGGGCACGGTCTGCGCCACCGTGGTGGCCTTCCTCGGCAACCGGTTCTGGACGTTCCGGCACCGCTCCCACGGCCGGCTGCTGCTGTCGTACGCGCTGTTCTTCGGGTTGAACGGGGTGGGCCTGCTGATCCAGCTCGCCTGCCTGTGGTTCACCGTCACGGTGCTGGGCCTGGACGGTCCGCTGGCGCGCAACCTCGCGGGCAACGTGGTCGGGGTGGGCCTGGGCACGCTGTTCCGGTTCTGGAGCTACCGCAGGTGGGTGTTCCGCGCGCCCCGGCAGGCCGCCTCCGAGGCGGAGCGGGGCTGACCCGGCGCCCCCGCTCTCTCCGTAAAAAGGTCTTTACTTACTTTCAGCAACACCAGTCACAAAAAGAACTATTTGCTCAGCAGGACTTCCACCCGCCTCCACCGCCCCCCGGAGACCCTCCCCGCAGACAGGGCGTTATGCGAGGTAGGAGAGGTATGTCAGGAAAAGGGCTTGCGTATTTTTGGGCAACCACTGGTCCATCGGCGCGCGTAATCCGAAAATCTCGGCGAGAGTCTTACGATCAGTGCTATGACCTGCGTTTTGCTGGCCGAAGACGATGCTTCGATCTCTGAACCGCTGGCCCGCGCGCTCCGCCGGGAAGGGTACTCGGTCGACGTCACCGTCGACGGCATGGAGACACTCGACCGCGCCCGCACCGGCGACATCGACCTGCTGGTCCTGGACCTGGGACTGCCCGAGATGGACGGCCTCGAAGTGGCCAGGCGGCTGCGTTCGGAGGGTCACGGAACTCCCATCCTGATCCTCACCGCCCGCGCCGACGAGGTCGACACCGTCGTGGGACTGGACGCGGGGGCCGACGACTACGTCACCAAGCCCTTCCGGCTGGCCGAACTCCTGGCCCGGGTCCGGGCGCTGCTGCGCCGCGGCGGCGGCGAGGTCCCCGTCGTCCACGGAGTCCGTATCGACAACGACTCGCGCCGCGCCTGGCTGGGCGACCGGGAGCTGCAACTCACCACCAAGGAGTTCGACCTGCTGCGGGTCCTCGTCCGCGACGCGGGCAAGGTGGTCACCCGGGAGCAGATCATGCGGGAGGTGTGGGACACCAACTGGTGGGGGTCGACCAAGACACTGGACATGCACATCTCCTGGCTGCGCCGCAAACTCGGAGACGACGCCAACCAGCCCTCCTACATCACCACCGTGCGGGGGGTCGGCTTCCGGTTCGAGAAGGACTGATGCACCTGCGGCGTTGACGAGGCACTATGCGCAGGAGAATGCTGTTCTCCACCCTCGTGGTGGCCATCATCGCGGTCCTGCTGCTGGGACTGCCCCTGGGGGCCCTCACCTACCAGCAGGTGAACAACGCGAACGTCGCCCAACTGCAGCGCGAGGCCGAGATCATCGGCACCGAGGTGGACACGCAGCTGCTGCGCGAGGGCCGGGTCGACACCGCCTACTTCGCCAAGGTCTATCCCCAGCGGTACATCGAGATCACTCCCGGCGGCTCGTCCACCGTGGTCACCGGCGGCTGGGAGTACGACCCGCGCGACCCGGACGCGCCCGCGGCGCTCAGCGCGACGGCGGTCTCCGCCAGCGGCGCCTCGATCGTCGTGTGGCGCGACACCCGGGCCGTGCGGGAGGAGATCATCAGCGCCTGGCTGGGCATCGCCTCACTGTCCCTGCTGGCCATCGGCGTGGCGGTCGGGCTGGCCATCCTGCAGGCCAGACGGCTCACTCTGCCCCTGGTCGACCTCGCCGCGACGGCCGAGCGGCTCGGGTCGGGGGTGATCAGCCCGTGGGGGCACCGCTACGGCATTCCCGAGGCCGACGCCGTGGCCGAGGTGCTGGACCGCAGCGCCGAGCGCATCGCCAGCCTGATCTCCACCGAGCGGCACTTCGCCACCGACGCGTCCCACCAGTTGCGCACCCCGCTGACCGCGCTGTCGATGCGCCTGGAGGAGATCATCGCCGAGGCGGACAAGCCCGACGTGGTGCGGGAGGAGGGCGAGGCCGCGCTCGCCCAGACCGAACGGCTCGTGGACATCGTGGAGAGCCTGCTGGGGCGGGCGCGCCGCACCCAGAACCCCAAGCTGGAACCGGTCGCCATCGACGACGTGATCGAACAGTTCATGGAGGAGTGGCGGCCGGTCTTCACCCAGGCCGGGCGGAAGATCCAACTGGTCGGCCAGCCGGGCCTGACCGCCATGACGGTGCCCACCGACCTGGCCCAGATCCTGGCGACCCTGGTGGAGAACGCCTTCAAGCACGGCGCCGGCACGGTGACCGTCCGCCGCGTGGAGACCGGCCAGTCGGTGCGCGTGGAGGTCAGCGACGAGGGCGAGGGCATCCCCGAGGAACTCGCCCCGCGCATCTTCGAACGCGAGGTGACCAGCGGCAACGGCACCGGACTGGGGTTGGCCCTGGCGCGGCACATCGCCGAGTCCGAGGGGGCCCGGGTGGAGTTCGTCCACTCCAGACCGACCACCTTCGCCCTCTTCCTGCCGCCGGGCCGGGCCGGCTCGCCGCGGACCACCGGACCGGCCTGAGCGGCTGCCGCCGGGGTCAGCCCGGAGGCGCCGCCCGGGCGGCGATCGTGGTGGTCCCGCCGTGGCCGGGCCGGACCGTGGTCTCGGGCGGCAGGGTGAACAGGTGCTCGCCGATCGACGCGCGCAGCGCCGCCGGGTCGGCGTGCGCGTCCCCGTTGCCGTGGACGCCGCGCGCGAGCAGGGTGTCGCCGGTGAACACCGTCGCCAGGGCGGGCGCGTACAGGCAGACCGAGCCCGGTGTGTGTCCGGGCGTGTGCCGCACCTGGAGTTCGACCCCTCCGACCTGGAGGACTTCACCGTGCAGCAGGGGCGCGTCGGGTTCCCGGTGGGGATGGTGCAGGTTCCACAGCCGCCCGTCGGCCGGGTGCAGCAGGATCGGCGCGTCGGCGAGGTCGGCCAGGGTCTCCGCCGCGTTGACGTGGCTCTCGTGCGCGTGGGTGCACACGATCGCCATCAGCTCGCGGTCGCCCAGACCGCGGGAGATGGCGGTGGCGTCGTGGGCCGGGTCGACCACGATCGCGCCGCGGTCGTCCCCGACGATCCACACGTTGGCGCCGACCTCCTGCTCCTGCCCGTCGAGGAGGAGCAGGCCCGAGGTGACAACCCTGCTGACCGTGACGGGGGCCGTACCGGTGCTGTCGGTCATGGGGCGGACCACCGCTTTCCGTCTTTTCGCGGCACCGCGCGCACGCGGTTTCTCCCCAGGGGTCTTCCCGTCCCGCGGGGGAGTTAACGCGGCGCGTTCACCCGCGCGGCGCCACGCCCGCGCCGAAGCTGCGGCGCAGCGCGTAGGGCTGGAGCTGGCCGAGGCCGTGGGCGTGGCGGGCCCGCACCGCCACCACCTGGAAGTCCTCCTCGTCCTTGAGCTGGGCCGCCAGGGCGTCGTCGATGAGGACGGTGCCCGGACGGGCGAAGGAGGTCAGGCGGCTGGCCCGGTTGACGGTGGTGCCGAACACGTCGCCGAGCAGTGCCAGCACCGGCCCGTAGGCCACGCCGACCCGCACGTCGGGCACCTCGACGTGGGTCTTGACCCCGGCCGCGAGCTGCAGGGCGATGTCGGCGGCCTGCCGCGCGTCGTCGGCGACGTAGAGGATCTCGTCGCCCAGTGTCTTGACGATCCGGCCGCCGCCGGAGGCCACGATGTCGGCCGAGGTCGCCTCGAACCCCTCCACCACGTCGGCCAGGCCCACCTCGTCCAGTTCTCGGCTGAGCGTGGTGAAGGAGACCAGGTCCGCGAAGCCGACGACGAGCGGGAAGTAGTGGGGGGAGGCGTCCTCGCTCTGCTGCTCCTGGACCGCCAGGCTGCGTGAGACCGCCGCCGCCAACTGGCGCCGCCACACGTGCAGCAGCAGCGTCTCCATGTCGGGCAGCAGCTCCTTGGCCAGTCCCACCAGCGGCCCCAGGTGCTCGTCGGTGTCGACCTCGGGCTTGTAGGACAGGGTGGTGAAGATGCTGGTCTGCCACTCGGCGAGGCGGATCATGGTCTGGCCCATGGCCCGGGCGAGCCGGACCGCGGCCTCCTCGGTGAGGGTGCCCTCGCGGATCAGCCGGGCGGTGACCCGCATGGCCTCGACGTCGCTGTCGGTGTAGGCGGGGGCGTCGTCGCCGCGGGTGGCGAACCCCAGGGCCCGCCAGACCCTGGCGACGATCTCGGGCGAGGTCCCCGTGAGACGCACCACCTCATCACGGGTATACCGCGCCTCGCCTCCCATCAGGACGGCTTCGGTCTCCTTGGGATCAGGACGAGACGACATGGGTTCTCTCGTATTCGAGGTCGGGGCGGTGGGGGTGGCGCCCGCCGGGCACGGGTCGGTCGGCACCCCTCCGCAGTGGTGAGGCGCGCGTGACTGTCGGTTTAGCCCCTCGGGGGCGCCCCCGTCAAGAAACATCCGTCCGGAGCGCTGGGGGCCGGTCCGGTCGGAGCAGGGGGAACTCACGGGGCGGCGGGCCGGACGTGGACGACGTCGCCCGCGCTGAGGGCGTGCTCCCGGCCGTCCTCGGCGCGCACCCGCAACTGCCCGCCCGCGTCGATCCCGGTGGCCGTGCCCTCCAGCAGGCCGTCCTCGGGCAGGTGCACCCGCACCCGCTGGCCGAGGGTGGCGCAGCAGGACCGGTACTCCTCGGCCAGTCCACTGCGTTCGGCGTCGCCGTCGTGCTCGACCCAGCGGGTGTAGTGCTCGGCGAAGGCGCGCAGGACCGCGCGCAGCAGGGGGTCGCGGTCGGTGCACGCGGCGCCGGACAGGGCGAGCGAGGTGGCGGTGTCCACCGGGAGCTCCTCCCGGGACTGCGAGACATTGAGTCCGATGCCGATGACCACCGCGGGCCCCGCGGGGCCGAAGGCGGCCTCGGAGAGGATCCCGGCGAGTTTGCGGCCGCCCACGAGGACGTCGTTGGGCCACTTGAGCTCCGCTCGGACCGCGGCGATCCGCCGCACACCGTGCACCGCCGCCACCCCCATGAGCAGCGGCAGCCACCCGTAGCCGTGGGGCGGCACGGTGGGGCGCAGCAGCACCGAGAAGGTCAGCGCCGCCCGCGCCGGCGTCGAGAAGGACCGGCCCAGCCGTCCGCGTCCGGCGGTCTGGTGCTCGGTGACCAGCACCGTTCCCCCGGGGGCGCCGTCGTTCGCCCGCGCGACCAGCTCGGTGTTGGTGGACCCCAGCGACGGCACGACGTCGACGCCGGTCCACAGCGCCCCGGGGCGCACCAGCGCCCGTTGCAGCGCCCGCTGGTCCAGGGGCGGCCTGCTCAGGTCCGAGTAGAGCGAGGAAGGCATGGCACCATTCAACAACGCTCCGGCCCTCCCCGCGCCCCGGGGAGGGCCCCACCCCCGCCGGAGCGGGGGTGGTCGCACGGCCGCGGGGGTCAGCCGGTGTTCTGCAGGCCGGCGGCCACGCCGTTGACCGACAGCAGCAGCAGCCGCTCCAGGTGGTCGCGGTCCTCCTCGGAGAGGCGGGCCGACTCACCGGTGCGCAGCGCCTCCAGGGCGCGCAGCTGCAGGTGCGACAGCGCGTCGACGTACGGGTTGCGCAGGTCCACCGCCCGGGAGAGCACCCGGCGGTTCTCCAGCAGGCGGGTGTGCCGGGTGACCTTGAGGACCAGTTCCCGGGTGCGGTCGTACTCGGCGAGCACCTGCTCGGTGAGTTCCGGGCGCCCGCCCAGGGCCAGGTAGCGTTCGGCGATCACCCGGTCGGTCTTGGCCAGGCTCATCTCGGCGTTGTCCAGCAGCGAGGCGAACAGCGGCCACTCCCGGTAGGCGGTGTGCAGTGTGTCGGGGTCGGCGACCGCGGCCAGGCCGCTGCCCAGCCCGTACCAGCCGGGCAGGTTGACGCGGGTCTGGGTCCAGGCGAACACCCAGGGGATCGCGCGCAGGTCGTCCAGCCCCCGGGCGGCCGAACGGCGGGCCGGGCGCGAGCCCAGCCGCAGTTCGCCCAGTTCCTCCAGCGGGCTGACCCGGGAGAACCACTCGGCGAAGCCCTCAGTGTCGACCAGGGCCCGGTAGGCGGCGTGCGCGGCCTCGGCGATCCGGTCGGCCAGCCCGCGGAACCGGGCGGCCGCCTCGGTGGCCCTGTGCTGCACGCTCTCGGTGGAGGCCATCAGCACCGCGTGGCCGACCTGCTCGATGTGCCGGTGGGCGATCGCCTGCTGGCCGTAGCGGGCGAAGATGACCTCGCCCTGCTCGGTGACCTTGAACCGGCCGTCCACCGATCCCGGGGCCTGGGCGAGCACGGCCCGGTTGGCGGGGCCGCCGCCGCGGCCCAGCGCGCCGCCGCGGCCGTGGAACAGGGTGAGCTTGATGTCGTGGGCGCGGGCCCACTCGGCCAGCCGGGCCTGGGCGTCGTAGAGCCGCAGGGTGGCGCTGACCGGGCCGACGTCCTTGGCGGAGTCGCTGTAGCCGAGCATGACCTCCAGGCGGCGGCCGGTCTGCTCCAGGCGGCGCTGGACGGCGGGCAGTTCGAGCATGCCGTCCAGGACGTGCGGGGAGGCGTCCAGGTCGGCTCCGGTCTCGAACAGCGGGATCACGTCGAGGACGGGCGCCCTGCCCGCGGGCAGGGCGTGCTCGGCGAGTTCGTGGACGGCGGCGATGTCGTCGGCGGACTGGGTGAAGCTGACGATGTAGCGGCGGCACGCCTCGACCCCGAACCGCTCCTGGATCCAGGCGACGACCCGCAGGGTGGCCAGGACCTCCTCGGTGCGTTCGGAGAGCGCGCCGCCCGCGCGCACCTCCGCGAGCGCGGCCGCGTGCACGGCGCTGTGCTGGCGGATCTCCAGTTCGGCCAGGTGGAAGCCGAAGGTCTCGGCCTGCCAGATGAGGTTCTGGAGTTCGCCGTAGGCCTGGCGGACCGCGCCCGCGGCGGCCAGCGACTCCTGGACCGTGCGCAGGTCGGCGAGGAACTCCTCGGGTCCCCGGTAGCCGAGGTCGGCGTCGCGGCGCCGGGTGGCGCGCAGCCGTTCGGCGGCCAGCAGCAGCAGTTGGCGGTGGGGTTCGTTGGGCGAGCGCTTGACGATCTCCTGCATCAGGCGCGGGTGGGCCGCCTGGGCATTGGTCAGGGCGGCGCGCAGGTCGGCGCTGGGCGGGGTGAGTCCGGTGTACTCGGTGTGGGTGCGGCCGATGCGCTCGCAGGCGTTCTCCAGGGCGCGCAGCACGTGCTCGGACTGGATGGCGATGGCCTCGCGGGTCACCTCGTGGGTGACGAAGGGGTTGCCGTCGCGGTCGCCGCCGATCCAGCTGCCGTAGCGGACGAACGGCTTGGCCGGGGAGGGGCGCCGTCCGCTGCCCTCGGGGTCGAGGGCCCGGTCGAGGCTGCGGTAGACCTCGGGGACGACCCGGAAGATGGTCTCGTCGAAGGCGGCCATGGCGGTGCGCACCTCGTCGAGCGGGTCCATCTTCGTGTAGCGGAGCTGTGAGGTTCGCCATAGCAGGTCGATCTGCTCCAGCAGCCTGCGGCGCGCCTCGGCCTCGGCCCCGCTGCCCCGGTGGGCCGCGCGCAGCTGTTCGAGCTGGACGCTGATGCGCTGGATGGCGGTGGAGACGGCGCGGCGGCGCGCTTCGGTGGGGTGGGCGGTCAGGACCGGGTGGAACTCCATTCCCGCGACGAGTTCCCGCAGCCGTTCCTCGCCCGCGTCCTCGCGGATGGAGCGCACCGCGGCGGCCAGCGACTCGCGCTGCGGGTTGGCGGCGTCGTCGCGTTCCCGCAGGGAACGGATGCGGTGGTGCTCCTCGGCCAGGTTGACCAGGTGGAAGTAGACGGTGAAGGCGCGCGCCACCTGTTTGGCGCGCTCCAGTGGCCACGAGGCGACGAGCTCGGTGATCTCCTTGCCCTCGACCGTCCCCTCGCGGGCTCCGATGACGGCTCGGCGGAGCCGTTCCACGTCGTCGAGCAGGTCTCGGCCGCCGCTCTCGGCGAGCACGGTACCGAGCATCTCGCCGAGCAGGCGGACGTCGCCGCGAAGCTGGTCGGGCATCTCCTGGCGGGCGCTGTCGCGTGTCATGGCACAGACGATACCCAGATTGGTCTACTCCACTTGAAAGAAGGGGTATCCCTTCGGTTGCCCAGCGTGGGCGACTCGAACGCCAAACATGAGAACTGTTATCATCAAAATCGTCCACTGTGGACAGAACGTGCCTGGTCAGTGACCCGACCGCGGTTTTTACCGTCGGGTAACCCATCTCCGCCCGTCTGAACGAGAACCCGTACTAATACTCTGAGGCCTTATGGCGACCCAAGCCCCTGAACCGCTGCCCGCGGAACAGATCGACATCCGCACCACCGCGGGCAAACTCGCGGACCTGCAGCGCCGCCGCTACGAGGCGGTCCACGCGGGATCCGAACGAGCCGTAGAGAAACAGCACGCCAAGGGCAAGATGACCGCTCGCGAGCGCATCGACGCCCTCCTCGACCCGGGCTCCTTCGTGGAGTTCGACGCCTTCGCGCGCCACCGGTCCACCAACTTCGGCTTGGAGAAGAACCGCCCCTACAGCGACGGCGTCGTGACCGGCTACGGCACCATCGACGGCCGCCCCGTCGCGGTGTTCAGCCAGGACGTCACCGTCTTCGGCGGCTCTCTCGGCGAGGTCTACGGCGAGAAGATCGTCAAGGTCCTCGACCACGCCCTCAAGACCGGCTGCCCGGTGATCGGCATCAACGAGGGCGGCGGCGCCCGCATCCAGGAGGGCGTGGTGGCGCTGGGCCTCTACGCCGAGATCTTCAAGCGCAACACCCACGCCTCCGGCGTCATCCCGCAGATCTCGCTGGTCATGGGAGCGGCGGCGGGCGGCCACGTCTACTCGCCCGCGCTCACCGACTTCATCGTGATGGTCGACCAGACCTCCCAGATGTTCATCACCGGCCCCGACGTCATCAAGACGGTCACCGGCGAGGACGTCACCATGGAGGAACTGGGCGGCGCGCGCACCCACAACACCAAGTCGGGTGTGGCCCACTACATGGCCGCGGACGAGAACGACGCCCTGGAGTACGTCCGGACACTGCTGTCCTACCTGCCCTCCAACAACCTGGAGGACCCCCCGGTCGAGCCGACCCCGGTGGACCTGGAGGTCACCGAGAGCGACCTGGAGCTGGACACCTTCATCCCGGACTCGGCGAACCAGCCCTACGACATGCACCAGGTCATCGAGCACATCGTCGACGACGGCGAGTTCCTGGAGGTCCACGAGCTGTTCGCGCCGAACATCATCGTGGGCTACGGGCGGGTGGAGGGCCACCCGGTGGGCATCGTCGCCAACCAGCCGATGAACTTCGCGGGCTGCCTGGACATCGACGCCTCCGAGAAGGCCGCGCGGTTCGTCCGCACCTGCGACGCCTTCAACGTCCCCGTGCTCACCCTGGTGGACGTCCCCGGCTTCCTGCCCGGAACCGACCAGGAGTTCAACGGCATCATCCGGCGCGGCGCTAAACTGCTCTACGCCTACGCCGAGGCGACCGTCCCGCTGGTGACCGTTATCACCCGCAAGGCGTTCGGCGGCGCCTACGACGTCATGGGCTCCAAGCACCTGGGCGCCGACATCAACCTGGCCTGGCCGACCGCGCAGATCGCGGTGATGGGAGCCCAGGGCGCGGTCAACATCCTGCACCGGCGCACCCTGGCCGCCGCCGAGGACGTCGAGGCCACCCGCGCACAGCTCATCACCGAGTACGAGGACACGCTGCTCAACCCGTACAGCGCCGCCGAGCGCGGCTACGTCGACGGCGTCATCATGCCCTCGGAGACCCGCACCTCCGTCATCAAGGCGCTGCGCGCGCTGCGCGGCAAGCGCAAGCAGCTCCCGCCCAAGAAGCACGGGAATATCCCACTCTGATGGCCAGCGACCGAACCCACCCCGGCCCCGCCCCCTTCCTGCAGGTCGTGCGGGGCGAACTCAGCCACGAGGAGATCGCGGCGCTCGTCGCGGTCCTGACGGCCCGCGCGCGGGCCGTCCAGGCCGCGCGCGCCCGGGCCGCGGCCCCCGCCGCCCCTTCGGGCTGGCGCGACCGCGCCCGGCTGCTGGGAGTCCCGCCGCGCCCGGGACCGCACTCCTGGCGCCGCAGTTTCCACCCGGGATGATCCGCCCGGCCCCGGGTCCGCCTCCCGAGCCGCAGCGGGCCCGCCGCCCTCAGACCCGCCCACGGCATCGGCGCCGAACGGCCGATGCCCCTCCAGGAGGAATGTTCGACCGTGCGTAAAGTTCTCATCGCCAACCGGGGCGAGATCGCCGTCCGGGTGGCACGCGCCTGCCGCGACGCGGGCCTCGGCAGCGTCGCGATCTACGCCGAACCCGACGTCGACGCGCTGCACGTCAAGGTCGCCGACGAGGCCTACGCCCTGGGCGGGCAGACCCCCGCCGACAGCTACCTCAACGTCGACAAGATCCTGGCCATCGCGGCCGAGTCCGGCGCGGACGCGGTCCACCCCGGCTACGGCTTCCTCGCTGAGAACGCCGACTTCGCCCAGGCCGTCATCGACGCCGGGCTGACCTGGATCGGCCCGCCGCCCGCCGCGATCACCGCCCTGGGCGACAAGGTCCAGGCCCGCCACATCGCGCAGAAGGTCGGCGCGCCCCTGGTGGCGGGCACCCCCGACCCCGTGTCGGGCGTCGACGAGGTGCTGGCCTTCGCCTCCGAGCACGGCCTGCCCATCGCGATCAAGGCCGCCTTCGGCGGCGGCGGACGCGGCCTGAAGGTCGCCCGCACCATGGAGGAGATCCCCGACCTCTACGAGTCGGCGGTGCGCGAGGCCGTCACCGCGTTCGGCCGCGGCGAGTGCTTCGTGGAACGCTACCTGGACCGGCCCCGGCACGTGGAGACCCAGTGCCTGGCCGACACGCACGGCAATGTCGTGGTGGTCTCCACCCGCGACTGCTCGCTGCAGCGCCGCCACCAGAAGCTGGTGGAGGAGGCCCCCGCGCCGTTCCTCACCGACGAGCAGGTGGAACTGCTGTACTCCTCCTCCAAGGCGATCCTGCGCGAGGCCGGCTACGTGGGCGCGGGCACCTGCGAGTTCCTGGTCGGCGCCGACGGCACCATCTCCTTCCTGGAGGTCAACACCCGCCTGCAGGTGGAGCACCCGGTCACCGAGGAGGTCGCCGGGATCGACCTGGTGCGGGAGATGTTCCGCATCGCCGACGGCGAGGAGCTGGGCTACGACGACCCGGTGCTGCGCGGCCACTCCTTCGAGTTCCGCATCAACGCCGAGGACGCCGGGCGCAACTTCATGCCCGCCCCCGGCACCATCACCTCGATGCGGCTGCCCGGAGGCCCCGGCGTGCGCGTCGACACCGGCTGCGAGCCCGGCTTCACCGTGCCGCAGGCGTTCGACTCGATGGTGGCCAAGCTCATCGTGACCGGCCGCACCCGCACCGAGGCCCTGGAGCGGTCCCGCCGCGCCCTCGCCGAGTTCGAGGTCGGCGGCATGCCCACCGTCATCCCGTTCCACCAGGCGGTGGTCTCCCACCCGGCGTTCGCCCCGGCCGACGACACCCAGCCGTTCAGCGTGCACACCCGCTGGATCGAGACCGAGTTCGACGGAGTCATCGAACCGTTCCAGGGCGAGGTGGAGCAGGCCGAGGCCGCGGAGCGGGAGCGGGTCACCGTCGAGGTCGGCGGCAAGCGGGTCGAGGTCGTGCTGCCCGCCGGCCTGGGCGCCGACCTGGCCGCGGCCCCGAGCACGAAGAAGTCCGGCAAGCGCGGCTCCCGGAAGAAGTCCGCGGCGGCGGTCAGCGGCGACGCCCTGGTCAGCCCGATGCAGGGCACCGTCGTCAAGGTCGTGGCCTCCGACGGCCAGGAGGTCGCCGAGGGCGACACCGTCGTCGTCATCGAGGCCATGAAGATGGAGCAGCCGCTCACCGCGCACAAGGCGGGCACCGTCACCGGCCTGGCGGTGAGCGCGGGCGAGACCGTCGGCAACGGCGCGGTGATCTGCGAGATCAAGGACGCCTAGGGCGCGGCGCCGACAACGGCGCGACGCACCGGCGGGGCGGACCGTCCACTCGGGGCGGTCCGCCCCGCCGCGTTCCCGGACGACCGTCCCCCGGGACGAGCAGCCGCGCCCCGGGAGAATTCTCCCCGACCAGCACCTCTAGGCTGTCCCCATGCTCTTCTGGCGCTGCCTGGCCGTGGGGGCGACCCTCCTCGCGGCCCTCTCCCCTCCCTCCGCCTCCGCGGCGGAGTGGCCCGCCAGCTATCCGTCCCACGTGGCCGCGCAGCTCGCCGAGGACCCGGTCTACGTCAGCGACCACTACGCGGGAGCCCTGGACCTGGCGCAGACCCGCGCCCACCTGCACGACGCGGTCTCCCGCCTCGACCACCCCGTCTACGTGGTGGTGCTGCCCACCGTGGTGGGCGGCGACGTCCTCGACGAGGGCTTCCTCGCCGCCGTCCACGACCGCCTCGGCGAGGACGGGGTGTACCTGCTCGCGGAGTACCGGGGCTCCGACATCAGCGCGGTCGCCTACGGGGTCGACGTCCCCGCCTCCGAGGCCGCCCTGGAGGTGCTCCTCTCCCTGGAGCACGACACCCCCCTCACGGTCGTGGTCGACCGGTTCGTGGACAACCTCGCCTCGGGGGAGGCCGCCCAGCGCCTGGCGGAGAGCCGGGACCGGTGGGACGCCGGGCAGTGGTCCCCGTTCGGCGGCCCCAGCCCGATCGAGCGGCTCCGCGAAGCCCTGTCCCCGGACACCTCCTACGGAGTCCGCAACCAGGCGTTCGCCCTCGGCACGACCCTGGGCGCGACGGCCACCCTGGTCGTCCTGACCGTCTGGCACCGCCTGCGGCGACGGCCCGCCCGCCCGAGGGGAGGGCGGCGGCGGTGAGGGTCCTGCGCACACTCCGCCGCGCCCTGCTCGCAGCCGTCCTCCTGCTGGGCGCGCCCCCCGCGGCCGCGGCCGAACTCCTCCCGGAACCGCCGTACGTGGCCGACACCACCCGCGTGGAGCGGATCGTCGCCGGGCTGCGCGAGGACCCGCTCTTCGTCGACCCCAGCGCCGTCTCCCTGCTGCCGCGGGAGGAGGCCGAGGCGGTCCGCGAGGCGCTGGCCGACCAGCCCGTGCCCGTCTACGTCGTCGTCGTGCCCTCGCTCCCCACGGACGAGTCCGCGGGCGACGAGGAGGTCCTGCTGCACGCGGTCCACCACGTCCTCGGCGAAGGCGGGGTGTACGTGCACCTGAACTCGTCGTGGCTGCACAGCGGCTCCTACCGCTTCTCCCACATCGTCGTCGACGTGCCCGTCGACGACGGGGACCTGCCCCGCTCCCCCGTCTTCGCCGAGGGGGCGGACGAACTCCTGGACCTCCTGGCGGCGGTGCGCACCGCCCCTCCCGGCGCCCCGGCCAGCCCCACCCCCTCCGCGGTGGAGTTCCGGGACCACCGGACGGAGTACCAACCGACCGTCGCCGACCGCTTCTCCGGGGACTTCTGGCCCGGCCTGCTCGTCGTCGGCCCCCTCCTCGGCCTGCTGCTGTTCCCCCTGGCCCTGGGGCTGGGGCGGGCCGGGCGCGCCGCGGCCTCCGGACGGCGCACCCGCCGCGCCCACCGCGACACCGAGCGGCGTTCCCTGCCGGCGCCGCTGCGGGCGCGGCGCGCCCCCTCCCGGCCCAGCCGTGCCCGACTGCACCGGATCCTCCGCCGCGAACTGGACCGCCTCACCGCGGAGCTGGAGGCGGCGGCCGCCGCGCAGCCCGGCCGGGACCGCGCCGCGCGGGCCTTCGACGCCGCCGGACTGCTCGCCGCGGATCCGGCCGCCACCGACCACGACCTGGTGGGCGCGATCGTGCTGGCCCGGGAGGGCCGCGCGGCCCTCGCCGCCGACGGCCTGTCCCGCTCCCCCGGCGCCTGCTCCGTCAACCCGCTGCACGGAGCCCCCCTGCCCGGCAGCGCCCCGCTCCGCGGATCCGCCGGCCGGAGCGCCGACGGCCGCTGCGCCCGCTGCGCGGGCCGGACCGTGCCGCCTCCCCCGCTGCGTCTGGCGGGCGAACCCCACACCGCCCACGCCAACCTGTGGACCCGGACCGGCTACGGACGCACCGTCCCCGAACTGGCCCGGACCGTGCTCAAGGAGATCGATGTCGACTGAACGCCGCGCGGCCGCGCTGGTCACCGCCCTCCTGCTCTGGCTGCTGTGGCCGGGGGGCGCCGCACACGCCCAGACCGACCCCGCCGGGCCGAGCCCCGCCGAGACGATCGCCGCCGCGCTGCGGGAGCAGCCGGTCTACGTGGACCCGTCACTGCGCTCGCTGCTGGACGAGGACGCGCAGGCCGCACTGGCGGAACGCATCGCCGCGACCGGCGAGGAGATCTACGTCGTCGTCGTTCCCCTGGTCCGGGGCGACGCGTGGGACGGCGACCCCGCCCAGCTCGTGGGCGCGGTCAGCGACCGCCTGGGCGGTTCGGCCTCCTACCTGGTCCTGGAGGACAACGACCTGTGGCTGCACGGCGAGGGACCGTCGGCGGGCGACGACGCCTTCTACGCGGCGCTGACGGTCAACATCGCACCGGAGTCGCAGGGGGCCTCCCTGGCCCGGCGGCTCGACCACGCCGTCGACCTGATCGCCGGCGGCCGCGCCGTGGAGGAGTACGAGCGGATCAGCGCCGAGCGCGAGCCCCCGCCGCCCTCCGCCTGGGGCGCCGCGCCGTCGGCGTGGCCCTGGATCGCCGGAACCGCTGTGCTCGCCGCCGTGGTCGTGCTCTCCCTCGTGGCCGCGCGGTCCCGCCGCGCCCACCCGCGGCCGCTCGCGCACACCGTCTTCGACTCCATCGACGCCGCGGGGCAGGAGCGGATGCGCCGGGATCTCGGTGCGCGGCTCACCGCGACCGGAAAGCGGCTGGCCGCGCTCACCGTGCCCGACTCCGACGCGGCGCGGGCCGCCCTCCAGCAGGCCCTGGACGCGCACCTGGCCGCGGGCAAGGTCCTGGACGCCGCCGCCGACCTGCCCGACCTGGCCGGGGCCCTGGTCCTGCTCGACCTGTGCGACGCCCACGTCGACCAGGCGGTCGCCGCGCGGTCGACGCCCCGCCCGGTACGGCACTGCTTCTTCGACCCGCTGCACGGCACCCGCACCTCCACCACGCCGTGGCGCGGGCTCGGCACCCGCCGCAGGGTCACCGTGTGGGCCTGCGGCGACTGCGCCACCGCGCTCCGCAAGCACCGGCAGCCGGAGGCGCTGCCCGCCGTCCTCGACGACGGGCGTCGGGTTCCCTACTACGACCTTCCGCCGGAACGCAGTGTGTGGGCCGCCACCGGGTACGGCACCCTCCACGACGACTTGGTGGCCCGGGTGCTGCGCGGGGACTCCGGCGCGGCGCGGTGACCGGCGGGGGCGGGGAGCATCAGGAAGCCTGGGCGACGACGAACCACAGGGCGTAGCCGACCCCGGCCAGGCTGAGGGCCCCGAAGCCCAGTTCGACCACGTGCAGCAGCAGCATCAACCTCTCCTCCCTGGCCTCCTCCGTGGCCAGGAGCGCCGGCTGCTCCGACTCCAGTCGGTCGATCTCCCGGTTCACCCCGTCCATTTCCGCCAGGACCCGGGCACGCGCGGCCTCGTCTCCGCGCTCCACGGCGGCGGCCCCTTCCGCGAGCAGCGCCTCCTTCCTCTCCAGGAGGTCGAGGAGCGCGCGCGATCCGCGCAGTTCGACGCGGTTGCGCGCGACCCATTTGGTGCTGACCGTGGTCACCTGCAGCAACCCGCCGTAGACACGGACGGCGGTCCACGCCGCTCCGGTCAGGACCACGGCGAAGACGATCAACCACATGCCGGTTTCTCCCCTGTCGTCGAGGACGATGGTGGTGTCCAGTCGCCCGTCATGTCCTGCCGCGTCTCCTCCGCTGCGGCTGCTGCGACCGCGTCTGCTGCGCCGGTCTCACGGGTTGCTGAGAGGTGCTCCGGCCCCCGAGGGGGAGTCGGAGCTGGCCGGGGACATCCGGGGTGCTCCCCGCTGTCGGCAGCGCCCTCGTTGACGGTGTCCCCGTCTGACCGGGCCCCGCCGACCCGCTGTTGACGATCCCTTTCAGCCTCTCCGTCTCGTTCCTGATCCTCTCAAGACGTTCCTCCAGTTCCTGGAGGATCCTGCTCTCGTTCACCATGAACGAGCTGGAAGTCACCTCCTCGACCCTGCTGAGGACGTGTTCCAGCCTCTCCGCCGCGATCGGGTCGAGCTCGTCCTTGTCGACGAGCCTCCCGTTCTCGTCGAGCCTGCCGACGTAGGAGAGGACCTCCTGACTCTCCCGGATGGCGAGGAGATGGGTCTTGATGATGCTCAGGAGCGACTGCGCGTTGCTGATCGACGCCCTCGTCTGGAAGTAGTGGGGGCTGACCCCTTCGATGTGCTTCAGCTGGAGAGTGGAGTTGAAGCTGTCGATCTCGTGTTGCAGGGAGTCCTTTTCCGCCTCCAGATTCAGGAGCTGGTTGTCGATCTCCTTTTCCTGGGAACTAGGCTCCCCCGTCAGGAACCTGCCCGCGTCCTTCAGGTTGGTGAGAACGGAACTCGTTCTCTTCTCCGTCTCCTGCCTCCTCTTCTCCGCCGTCTCGGCCGCCTCCTGGTTCGCCTTCCTGATGTTGAACCAGGTCAGGAGTCCCGCGAGGCCGGACGAGACGGCGAAGGCCGCCCCACCCACCCCCGTGAAACCGGAGAGGTAGGAGAGCAGAAGATTCAGTAGAGCGTCCAAGGGGTCCCCTCAACGCAAGCCGTGAACCGTTTCACTCGGCACCGGCGGCCAGCAGTGCGAGTCCGATACCGAGGCACACGAGGATCAGCAGGTCCGATCTGAAACGGGAGAGCATCCTCATGCTCTCCGCTCTCCTTTCGCCTCCCTCGGCGCGGACCCTGCGTTCCCCGGGGGCGACGCGGGAGAGCGCGGTCCGCGCGTCCGCCAGCAGGGAGGCTCTTTCCCGAGCGTCTCCGTGCATGGCTCGTCCCGCCCGGAGCTCCGACTCCCTTCCTTCGATTTTCATTCGGGCCCGGAGCGCGTTCAGCTCGACGTCCGCGGCAATCCTCGACACTGCGGACGGTGAGTTGGTCGTCGAGTCCGGATCCCAGTAGATCCCCGACCTGAAGAGGAGAAAATGGAGCACGAGGTGCACGAGGAAGACCCCGGAGGCCAGGAGAGCTACCCAGTAGATTTCGACCACCCCAGACCGAAGAAGATTCCGGACGCCGCCACGGCTCCACCTCCTGTCACAGTCACCGCCCCCGGCCCTGCTTCGGGTCCTGCTTCTGCTGGGACCTCCTGGGCCTTCTGGTCCCGCCCTGCTGCCGCTGCCGGGCGCGCTTCAGGGCCTCGGTGACCGAGAACTTCGTTTCGTCCCCCTGCAGTTCCTCGCGGATGTCCTTCTTCCACGCTTCCGTGAACTCCTGCGCCCTCGGATCATCCTTGATGATCGCAGCGAGAGCCGTCTGCAGCCCCCTCAACTCGGTTTCGAGACTCCGCAACCGCGCCTCGTTGGCGGATGCCTCCTTGGAGAGGTTCGCGGCCCTCTCCGTGTTCTCCTCGAACGGTCCGCTCTCCCGGTCGAGCGCGTCCTTCCGGCGGGACAGATCCGCCTTCTCGGCCTTGCTCTTCTGGAGGAGGATGTTCGTCCCCTCAAGCGCCGCCTTCTGCTGGGCGACCAGTCTGTTGAACTCCTCCTCCACCCTCGTCGGAACGAACGTGTTCGGTTCGAAGGCCTTCCCGGTCCGCAGATCGTCGATGGTGAGGGGGACGGGAAGCGGTCCCTGCACCCCGGGGAGCGAGGTCCTGGGAGTCTTCCTCCAGAAACGCAGCAGCCCCCTCTTCTGAGGCACCTCTCCCGTCTCGTAGAACGTCCTGAGCATCTTGTCCCGCTGCTTGAGGCGGAGCTTCCAGCCCGCTGAAGCCACCGCCAGAGCGACCACGACGACGACTCCCGTGGCGACCACGCTTCCGGAGAGGCCCAGGGCGTTGAGCAGAGGTCCGATGGGGGGCATCCTCAGTCCTTCCGGCTGTTCGGTACCGAAGTCCGCCGACGCGCGGGACCACCCCGTGCCCCGAGTCGTCCGTCGACGGAGAGCAGACCGGACGCCTCTCCGGGGAGCGGCCGGGGAGAAGCGCGCCGGCTCCCCGCCGACGCGGGCGTGCTCCCGAAGGGCTCCGCCTCACCGACCCGAGTCGTCACCGACACCTCCCGAACCGGAAAACGCCCCGTACTCGGCGGCCGCAGGACACCGGTGGTGCCGTGCACCTCCGCCCAGTGTGAATGGAACGCCCACCGTTTCACCTTTCGCTTTTCCCGTCCGAGCACGGGCCCCGGGCAGCACTCCAGATCCGACCCCCGGCGTTTGTGCGGAAACCCGTTCCCGACACTCTCCGGGGCCGCCCGGAAAGAACATTCCACCTCCCGACACCGTCGGAGGAGCAGACTCATATTAGTGACGCTCCGACAGCACTGTGAATAGACCCGACAAAGCCGGTTCCGGCCATTTCTGGCCACGGCCCGGCCGCGCTCACGTCCCATCCGGCCGGGGAACGGTCGGGACACCACCCCCGCACCTCCCGGCCCTCCCGGAGCGCGGGCGCACCGCGCCGTCCCCGCTGCCGTACGGCACCGCCCGGTGCCCGTCCGACGGCGGACACCCGAATTCCCATGACAACCTTCCGCCGGAACGGGGTGTGCGGGCCGCCGCCGGGTACGGATCCCTCCACGACACCCCGGCGGCCCGGGGCCGGACACGGCCCCGCACGGACGGGAACCGATGCCCCCGTCCCGTTCGTCTACACAGGTGAGAGAGGCGAGAGGAACAGATCATGTTGCGCCGACTGGCAATCACAACGCTCGCCACGGCGGCCGCCCTTGTCGTGGCAGCCGCGCCCGCGAGCGCGGAACCCAGCGCGGGCGAGGTCGCCGACGCGCTGAACAGCTCCCATGTCTACGTCGACCCCGATGTCACCGACGTCTCCGCCAGTGACGCCGACCTGATGAGCCAGGCCGCGGAGAACGTCGACACCCCCGTCTACTTCGTGGTGGTCCCCGAGGGCGAGTTCACCTCTCAGGCCGAGCTCGGCTCCTTCATGGCCGACGTGCAGCAGGACGTCGGCGACGGCTCCTACCTGGTCTTCGTCGGCGACACCACCGCGGCCGACTCCACCGTGCTCAGCCCCTCCGACGTGGCCGCGGCCGAGAGTGCCGCCCAGCGGATGAGCACCGTGCCCGACGCCGCCGTGGCCTTCGCCAACGAGGCCGAGTCCCAGGCCGACGCCGCAGCGGCCTCCGGGGTGTTCGGCATGGTCCTGCTGGGCCTGTTCGTCCTCGCGATCGCCGGCACCGGGTTCTTCCTCTACCGCTCGAAGAAGAACCGCGAGGCCCGGGAGGCCCGCGAGCTGGAGGAGGTCAAGAAGACGGTCACCGAGGACGTCGTGCGGCTCGGCGAGGACATCGCGCGCCTCGACCTCGACCTCGGCGCGGCCGACGAGGCCACCCGGACCGACTACACCAACGCGATGAACTCCTACGACCGGGCCAAGGCCGAACTGGAGACCATCCGGCGGGCCGACGAGATCCAGCGGGTCACCAACGCCCTGGAGGACGGCCGCTACTACATGACCGCCACCCGGGCGCGCCTGGCGGGCGACCCGGTGCCGGAGCGCCGCGCCCCCTGCTTCTTCAACCCGCAGCACGGCCCGTCCGTGCGGGACGTCGACTGGGCTCCTCCCGGCGGCACCCCCCGGTCGGTCCCGGTCTGCCGCGCGTGCGCCAACGACGTCCTGTCCGGCGCGCACCCCGACGTGCGCATGGTCGAGGCCGGCGGGCGCCGGGTGCCCTACTACGACGCCGGTCCGGCCTACGCCCCCTACGCGGGCGGCTACTTCGGCATGGACATGATGATGGGCATGTTCACCGGAATGATGCTCGGCAACATGATGGGCTCGATGATGGGAGCCGGCATGCTGGGCGCCGGGATGGGCGACTACGGCGGCGACGGGGGCGGCTTCGGCGACTTCGGCGGCGACGGAGGCGGTTTCGGCGACTTCGGCGGCGGCGGGTTCGACGGAGGCGACTTCGGCGGTTTCGGCGACTTCTGACCGACGGTTCCCAGGCGCAACAGGACAGCACGAGGGGGTCCCGGCCCGAGCGGCCGGGACCCCCTCCCGTGTCGTGGCGGCCACCGGCGCGGGCGGCCGGCCGCCTACTCGGGCGAGCCCTGCATGAGGGAGCGGGCGGCCTCGGTGACGCTGCCCGACAGCGACGGGTAGACCGCGAAGGTGTGCGCGACGTCGTCGACGGTGAGCCGCTGCTGCACCGCCAGGGAAACGCCGAGGATCAGTTCGCTGGCCCGCGGACCGACGATGACCCCGCCCAGCACGATGCCGGTGTGCTGGCGGCAGATCAGCTTGACGAAACCGTCCTTGGTGCCGTGCATCTTGGCGCGCGGGTTGGTGTCCAGCGGCAGTTTCACGATGCGGCCGTCGACGCGGCCGGACACCACGTCGTCCTCGGTGACGCCGACCGCCGCCAGCTCGGGGTGGGTGAACACGGTGGAGGCGACGGTGGACAGCTTCAGCGGGGCCACCGCCTCGCCGAGGGCGTGCCACATCGCGATACGGCCCTGCATGGCCGCCACCGAGGCGAGCATGTTGACGCCCGTGCAGTCCCCGGCCGCGTACACCCCCGGAGTGGAGGTCCGCGACACCCGGTCCACCTGGACGAAGCCCCG
This sequence comes from Thermobifida alba, assembly GCF_023208015.1. Lineage (NCBI taxonomy): Bacteria > Bacillati > Actinomycetota > Actinomycetes > Streptosporangiales > Nocardiopsidaceae > Thermobifida > Thermobifida alba. The sequence goes on from NZ_CP051627.1 coordinate 2,992,293, forward strand.
CTCGTCCAGCCGCACCCCGGCCTCCTCCAGGCCGAGGTTGGCGGTGTTGGGGATCATGCCGACCGTCATGAGGCAGTGGCTGCCCTCGACCGCGCGGCCGTCGGCGAGCCGCACGAGCACGCCGTCGTCGGTGCGGGTCACCGACTCGGCCCGGGAGTTGCCGAGCACCGTCATGCCCCGGCGGGCGAAGACGTCCTCCAGCACGCGGGCGGCGTCGGCGTCCTGGGTGGGCATGACGCGGTCGCGGGAGGAGACGAGGGTCACGTCGGAGCCGAGCGCCTGGTAGGCGTTGGCGAACTCGGCACCGGTCACACCGGAGCCGACCACGATGAGCTTCTCCGGGAGTTCGTTGAGGTCGTACAGCTGCCGCCAGGTGAGGATGCGTTCGCCGTCGGGGCGGGCGGTGGGCAGCTCGCGCGGGTGCGCCCCGGTGGCGATGAGCACCACGTCGGCGCGGATGCGCTGGTCGCCGACGGCGACGATGTGCGGGTCGACCAGCCTGGCCTCACCGGTGATGATCTCCACGCCCTCGGTGCGCAACCGGGTCGCGGTGTCGACGGACTGGGCCTGCGCCAGCCGTTTGACCCGGGCGTTGACGGTTTTGAGCTCCACCCGGACCAGGTCCTTGTCCTCGGGCTCGTTGCCGACGATGATGCCCAGCGTCGCGGCCTCCTTGACGTAGGAGGTGCGGACCGAGGTGGCGATCAGCGTCTTGGAGGGCACGCAGTCGGTGAGCACGGAGGCGCCGCCGATGCCGTCGCGTTCGATGACCGTGACGTCCGCCCCCAGTTGTGCAGCGACGAGGGCCGCCTCGTAGCCTCCGGGTCCGCCTCCGATGATGACGACCTTCGTCACGTTCCATCCACTCCTTCAACATCCTTCGGCCGCGAGGTCCTCGTGGTGGACACGCCCCGGCCGGGTGGGCCACGGGCGCCGGTGTCGCCTACTGGTCGGTGTCTCCATTGTCGCGCATGCCGAAGGCGGCGATTCGGAAAGCGCGGCGGCCCCGAAAGCCGTAGCATGGCCCGCGTGCCCCTATACGCCGCATACGCCACCAATCTCGATCCGGACCGGATGGCCGAACGCGCGCCGCACTCGCCGCTGTGGAACACCGGTTGGCTGCAGGGCTGGAGACTGACCTTCGGCGGCGGCCGCTCCCAGGGGGAGGGTGCGCTGGCCACCGTGGTGGAGGACGCCGGTTCCAGCGTGTTCGTGGCGCTCTACGACATCGCCGAATGGGATCTGCAGGAGCTGGACGGCTGGGAGGGCGGCGACCTCGGCGTCTACTCGCGCATCAAGGTGCGGGTCACCACCCTGCTGGACGGGGAGGTCACCGCGTGGACCCACGTCCTCAACGACTACGAGGGCGGGCTGCCCACCGCCCGGTACCTGGATCTGCTCGCCACCGCGGCGGAGAAGGCCGGGGCACCCGCCGACTACGTGCTCGACCTGCGTTCCCGGCCGTGCGAGCCGGGCTGACGGCGGAGGATTCCCGGGACGGAGGAGCCGCGTCCGCACGGTGCGCGGCACACGCCCGCCCCCTCCCGAGGAGGTGGGTTCCGAACCCGCCGACCGGCACCGGACGCGGCGTGGCGAGCAGCATCCCGGGGTCGAGATGGTCCGCGCCGGTGCCGTGGCCGACGGTTCGTGACGCTGCGCATCCCCGGCGCTGGTCCACGCGACCCGCGCCGGGGCATGCTCACCGCTCTCGGGTGACCCGCGTTCCACCCGAGGGCACCGGGTCGGCTGCGGTCCGCGCACCACAACCCCCCGACCTCTTTAGGCATGCCTAACCTAACTTACACTGTCGGTCTGGTCAAGTGCGGGTCCGGTCACATCACCACCAGCGATCCCAGACACAGCGCCACCGGGACGGCCAGCGCCGCCACCGCGTCGGGCGACCACACCACCGTCGGCACCGACGAGGCGTCCCCGCTCCCGGAACGGGCCCTGCGCCGCTCCGCCTCCGACCGCAGCGCCCACGCCACCCGCTCCGCGGGGCGCATCTGCCGCGGATCGTCGCGCTCCTGCCCGAAACCGTTGAGCCGGCGCAGGTTCTGCCGCACCTCGGCGCGTTTGCTCTCCCGCATCGACCAGGAGCGGAACACCCGGTCGCCGGCGTGCACCCGCAGCACGTCGGTGACGTCGGCCCAGGTGAAGGCGGACCAGGGCACGAAGACCTCGCGCAGCGGGTTGACCAGGCGCACCCCCTCCTCGGTCGTCACGACCTTGGGGCGCACCCCCAGCACGTAGGCGGCCCCCACGGTGACCAGCAGCACCGCACCGGAGACCACCGCGCGGACATCGCTCCCCCGCACCACCAGGTCGACGAGCAGGAACACCGAGAGCACCACCCAGGCCCATCCCAGGACGTGCGAGACGGGCTGCCGGAAGGTGGTCACCGTACTTCCCACTTGAGCTGGGCGAACCCCGGCTTGATCCGGCCGTTGATGAGCGCCAGGCGCTCGTCGAACGGCGCGAAGGCCGATTTCATCGCGTTCACCGTGAACCACTCCAGATCGTCCCAGTCGTAGTCGAACGCGTCCACCAGCGCGGCGAACTCGTCAGACAGCGTAATCCCCCCCAGCAGCCGGTTGTCGGTGTTGACCGTGACCCGGAAACGCAGCCGGCGCAGCAGCCCGATCGGGTGGGCCGCGATGGAGGAGGCCGCCCCGGTCTGCACGTTCGAACTCGGACACATCTCCAGCGGAATGCGCTTGTCCCGCACGTAGGCGGCGAGCCGTCCCAGCCGCGCCCCGCCGCGGGCGCCGTCGTCCGCCTCGATGTCGTCGACGATGCGCACCCCGTGCCCCAGCCGGTCGGCGCCGCACCACTGCAGCGCCTCCCAGATCGACGGCAGTCCGAACGCCTCCCCCGCGTGGATCGTGAAGTGCGCGTTCTCCCGCCGCAGGTACTCGAACGCGTCCAGGTGCCTGGTGGGCGGATGCCCCGCCTCGGCTCCGGCGATGTCGAACCCGACCACCCCGTCGTCCCGGTAGCGCACGGCGAGCTCGGCGATCTCCCGGGACCGCGCCGCGTGCCGCATCGCGGTCAGCAGCGTGCCCACCCGGATCTCCGCGCCGCGCGCGGCGGCCCTGCGGCAGCCCTCCGCGAAGCCCGCCTGGACCGCCTCGACGACCTCCTCCAACCGCAGCCCCGCCACCAGGTGCTGTTCGGGGGCGTAGCGCACCTCGGCGTAGACGACCCCGTCGGCGGCCAGGTCCTCGGCGCACTCGGCGGCGACCCGCTCCAGCGCCTCCCGGGTCTGCATCACCGCGACCGTGTGCCGGAAGGTCTCCAGGTAGCGTTCGAGCGGACCGGAGGCGGCCGCCGCGGTGAACCAGGCGCCGAGCTCCTCCGGATCGTCCGCGGGCAGGTCCGGGTAGCCGACGGCGTCGGCGAGCTCGACGACCGTGCGCGGCCGCAGCCCGCCGTCGAGATGGTCGTGCAGCAGCACCTTGGGGGCGCGGCGGATCTGCTCCAGGGTCGGCCTGTGGCTCGTCATGGGGCCAGCATGCCACCGGAACGGGTCCCACCCCCGGCAACCGGCGCCGCGGCCGCCGGCGCGTCCGGCCGCGGGTCAGGCCACCTCCGTCTCGCCGTCGAGGTCGCCCCGCTGCTCCGCCCGCAACGCGGTCAGCGCGGTCGCGGCCATGAGCTGCACCCCCACGCCGATGGCGGCCTCGTCCACGTCGAAGGTGCCGCGGTGCAGGTCGAGCATGGGACGGTCGGGGTCGGCCCAGTGCGTCCCCAGCCGCGCGTACGCGCCCGGGGTGCTCTCCAGGTACCAGGCGAAGTCCTCGCCCCCCAGGCTCTGCGGGGTGGCCGCCACCGCCTGCGGCCCCAGCACCTGGACGCAGGCGTCGCGCAGGATCTCCACGCTGCCCGACTCGTTCACGGTGGGCGGCACCCCCCTGCGGTAGTCCAGCTCGGCCCGCACCCCGTAGGCGGCGGCCACCGACTCCAGCAGCTCCTTGACCAGGTCGGGGGCCGAGTGCCAGGCCTCGTCGTCCAGGCAGCGCACCGTGCCCTCGACGACCCCGTCGTCGGGGATGGCGTTGGGCGCCGAGCCCGCGCTGATCCGGCCCCACACCAGGCTGAGTCCGGCCCGCGGGTCCACCCGCCGCGACAGCGCGGCGGGCAGTTCGGTGACGATCCTGCCCAGGGCGTAGACCAGGTCCGCGGTCAGGTGCGGCCGAGCGGTGTGCCCCCCGGGCCCCGACAGGCGGACCAGCAGCTGGTCGCAGGCCGCGGTGATCGGCCCGGAGCGCAGCCCCACCTGTCCCACGGGCAGCCGCGGATCGCAGTGCAGCGCGAAGATCCGGTCCACGCCCTCCAGTCCGCCCGCGTTGATGACCTCGCGGGCGCCTCCCGGAAGCTCCTCGGCGGGTTGGAAGAGCAGCCGGACCCGGCCGGGCAGCGCGCCGGCCCGCTCCTGCTGCGCCAGGAACAGGCCGGCGGCCAGCACGACCGTGGTGTGCACGTCGTGCCCGCAGGCGTGCGCGGCACCCGGCACCGTGGAGCAGTAGGAAACGTCCTTCTCGTCGTTGAGCGGCAGCGCGTCGATGTCGGCGCGCAAGGCCACCAGGGGACCGCCGCCCGCGCCGATGTCGCAGATCAACCCGGTCCCCTGGGGAAGACGCAGCGGTTTGAGCCCGGCTTCGGTGAGCCGCTCCTCGATCCGCTGCGTCGTCCGGTGCTCGGCGAAGGCGAGTTCGGGATGCCGGTGGAGATCACGGCGGAACTCGACGAACTCCCGTTCCCGGCGCGCCAGGAATACGGCCAACTGCTCCCGCAGGTCACGCCCCTGCATGCGAGGGACCCCCATTTCTCGACGGATCTGTTCGACCACGACCCGACCCGACCGCGGGCGCTCCGGCCCGAAACTCCCCGGTCAACGCGTCGACCACGTCGTTGAGCGTGCCTCCCTGCCGGACGATGGCCCGCTGCCGCTCGTAGGAGGCGCCGTGCTCCAGGATGTCGGCGACGACGTCGAGGTCCTCGGCACACCCCAGGCGCTCGGCCACCGGCCGCAGCTCGCGCAGCAGTTCGTACAGGTCGTCGCGGAGGGGAACGGTGCTCCCGCGCTCGTCGGTGATGATGCGGGCGTCCAACCCGTACCGGGTGGCCCGCCACTTGTTGTCGTTGACCACCCAACTCGACGGACTGGGCAACCGGTATCCCCGGTCGAGCTGCTGCTCGAACAGCTGCACCAGGCTCTGCGACAGCGCCGCCGCCATCCCGACCTCGCGCACGGTGGGAATCCCGTCGAACATCCGGATCTCGACCGTGCCGAACTCCGGGTGCGGCCGGATGTCCCACCACACCTCCTTGATGCTGGAGATGGTGCCCGCGCGCAGCAGGGTGTCCATGTACTCCTCGAAAGCGCCCCAGTGCGCCAGCCGCGGCGGCGGCCCCGCCGTGGGCAGCGCGCCGAAGACGATGGAACGGCTGGATGCCAGACCGGTGTCGTGCCCGCTCCAGAAAGGGCTGGAGGCGGTCAGCGCGAGGAAGTGCGGCAGGTAGTTGGAGAGCGCGTTGACGATCGGGACGACCTTGTCCTGGTCGGTCACCCCGACGTGCACGTGGACGCCGAAGGTGAGGATGCGGCGCGCCAGCCACTGCATCTGCTCGACCAGCTCGCCGTAGCGCTGCCCCGGGGCGAACGTCTGGTCGCGCCAGTCGTCCATCGGGTGGGTGCCCGCGCAGGCCAGGTCGACCCCGCGGCGGTCCGTGGCCCGGGTGAGCCGTTCGACGGTGGCGGAGAGGTCCTCCCGCGCCTCCTCGACGGTCTCGCAGATGCCCGTGACCACCTCGATCGTGCTCTGCATGAGTTCGTGCCGCAGCGGGGGGTTGTTCTCGCCCCCGCTCAGGTCGGGCAGCTCCCCGAGGACCTCCTGGGCCTCCTGGCGCAGGTGACCGCTGTCCCGGTCCACCAGTTGCAGTTCCCATTCCACCCCGAGGGTGGCTCGCTTCGAGGAGTTGAATTCGATGGTCATGTCCACCCTCCGCGCCGTCCGGACCAGGACCGCTCCGGCCGCGCGGCACACCGGACACCGCCTTGGATGCCCCGCATGCACCGCATAGCCGTTCCGCTCCCTGCTGATCGCCGACGCACGTGGCGGACCGCGAGACACCGGGTCGCGGGACCGGCGGGGGGCCGTCCCCTCCGGTCGGAAAACGCGGAGATCTCACCGGACTCGCGGAAAAGCGACGGAGTGTGCTTCTGGGCCGTGCCGCCCCGTTGCCCCGGGCTGCCGTCCCGGGACCGATCCGGTCGGGACACGGCCCGCGGTGACAGTCGTCGGGTGCGGCCGGCTGGTACCGAGCGCCGCAACACGTCGCCATTCACCACGCTACCGAAGGAACACGGAAACGGCCCCGAAGTGACCAACACGTAATGCCTCCGTCACACTCCGGCGGAGAGTTCCGCCACGCGCGTCATTCGGTTTCTCTACCCAGTGGAGGCGCCTGTCCCCCCGCAGCAGACGGTTCCGCCCGCCCCCTACAGTGGGAGCCGGCGCCCACGCCGTCCGCGGTCCCCCGTGACCTGCGTGTCCGCCCCGCGCCGCGTGTGTCGCCGCGTCGACTCCCCGAGAGGAAGGGCATCGTGAGGCTGTTCGGGTCCGCCCGCAGGGAAACCCCGGTGGACGAGAGCGCCGTCGCGGCGTCGCGGGCCGCGGACCGGGCGGAGGCGGCCTTCCGCTCCGCCTACGGCACGGCCCCGGCCGGGGTGTGGTGGTCCCCGGCCACCGTTCCCCTGCTCGGCGACCACTTCGGCGGTGCCGACGCGCGGGTGCTGTCGGTCGCCCTGCCCTGGGGGGCGGCGGCCGCGCTCGCCCCCGCCGACGGGGCGGCCGTGGAGGTCCGCACCACCCGCTCCCCCGCCCGCGCCGTCCGGTTCACCGCACGCCGCCCGCCCCGCCGCGTCCCCGACTGGGCGGCGGCCGTGCCCGCGGTGCTGTCCGCGCCGGAGCACGCCGGAAACGGACTGCGGGTCATGCTCGACCTCGGCCCCTTCGACGCCGCCCCGGCCCTCACCGCCGCCTGCGCGGTGCTGCTGGCCGCCACCGAACTCCACCGGGGCGCGGACGCCGCCGCGGACCGGACCGCCCTGGCCCGCACCGCCCGGGACCTCCTGGCCGACCGCATCGCCCCCGACACCGCCGACGCCGTCCCCGACACCGCGCTGCGCGCCGCGGCCGACCACGCGTTCCTGCTGGACGGAGGGACCGGTCGGGGCCGTTCACTGCCGCTGCCGCTGGGCGCGGCGGGCCTGCGTCTGCTGGTCGTGGACGCCGCGACCACGCTGCCGGAACGGCTCGCCGCCGACCGGCGGGCCGAATACGCCCGCGCCGCCGCCGCCCTGGGCGTGTCCTCCCTGCGGGAGGTGACCGACCTGGCGGAGGCGCTGGCCGCGTTGGACGACGCGGTGCTGCGCCAACGGGTACGGCACGCCGTCACCGAGACGCACCGGGTCAACGCGGTGGTCGGCCTGCTGCACGCGGGGGCGGCCGAGGAGATGGGACCGGCGCTCAGCACCGCGCACCTGTCACTGCGGGACGCCTTCGCAACGGCCTGCCCGCGCCTCGACACCGCCGCGGACACGGCCGTGCGCCGGGGCGCCCGGGGCGCCCGGATGGCCGGTTCCGGCCGCCGTGCCGTCGCCCTGGTCCCCGCCGAACGGGTGGATCCGGTGGGCGCGGGAATCCGCGCGGCCTTCACCGCGCGCCGCTGGCCCCCGCCGCTCCTGGGCGTCGCCGAGCCCGCGCAGGGCGCCCGCAGGCTGCGCTGAACCGGCGGCGGGAAACGGCGTCCCGACCCTGAACCCTCCTAGCATGTGGCACGTCCAAAAGGACGTGAACCAGGCGGACCGCCGCGAACGAAGAGGCGATCGACACGATGGCTGACAGACCGAACACGAACGACCGCGCCCCCGGCGGACCGTCGGGGGGTCAGGACCGGACCGGGGTGTTCCGACGCAACCCCGACGGCGGCATCCCCGACCGGATCGACAGCCTCTACCGGCCGGAACCGTCCGCACGCTCCGCGTCGGAGGGGTCCGCGACCCGCCGGATGCCGCGGGCCGGCGACGGCGCCCCGCCGCACCGCCCCTCCCGGGACCGGGGCCGTGACGGGACCGGGCGGGAGCGCCGGGAACGCGAACGCCGCGCCCGACGCCGCCGGAACGTCGCGGTCATCCTCCTGGTGCTGCTGGTCCTGCTCCCGACGGTCGGCTACTTCTGGGCCAACTCCCGACTGCGGCGCGTGGAGGCGCTGGTCGACTACGAGGGCCGTCCCGAGAAGCAGCCGGGCACCACCTACCTGATCGTCGGCTCCGACAGCCGCGAGGGCCTCAGCGAAGAGGACATGGACGAGTTGCGCACCGGCAGGGCCGAGGGCAAGCGCACCGACACGATCATGGTCCTGTACGTGCCCGACGACGGCAGGCCCGCCGTCGTCAGCGTGCCCCGCGACTCCTACGTGGACATCCCCGGCATCGGGGCCAACAAGATCAACGCGGCCTACGCCGAGGCGCTGGGCGGCGGGCCCGCCACCCTGGTGCAGACCTTCGAGCAGGCCAGCGGGGTGCGCATCGACCACTACGTGGAGATCGGGTTCGCCGGCTTCGTCGACATCGTGGACGCCGTGGGCGGTGTGGAGCTGTGCCCCGAGGAGGCGATGGAGGACCCCAAGGCCGGACTGGACATCGAGGCGGGCTGCCAGGTGATGGACGGTCCGACCGCCCTGGGCTACGTGCGCACCCGGGCGACGCCGCGCGCCGACCTGGACCGCATCCAGCGGCAGCGCGAGTTCTTCAGCGCCCTGGTCGGGCAGGCCACCGCTCCCGGCACCCTGCTCAACCCGTTCCGTTCGGTCCCCCTGGTGCTCAACGGCACCGAGACGTTCACCGTGGACGAGGGCGACAGCCTGGCGGATCTGGCGTGGATGGCGATGGCCATGCGGGACTCCCCGGCCACGACGGCGGTCCCCGTCGGCTCCACCCCGACCCTGGAGGTCGGCTCGGTGGTGCTGTGGGACGAGGCCCGGGCGGAGGAGATGTTCTCGGCCATGCGCGAGGGCGAGCCGATCCCGGAATCGGCGATGCAGGACTGATCCGCCCCGGCGGACCACGACCAGAAAGAGGCCCCGCGCCGTGACGGCTGCGGGGCCTCCCTGGTGACGCTCCGCGTCGTGCGCCTACCCCCCAGCGGCTGCACGACGGGCCACGTCGTCTTCGGAGAAAAGTCTGTTGTTCCCTGCGTGTCTTCAACACTAGGGGCCGCCGGGTAAAGAGCACCGGCGGACTCTTGTCAAGAGTGGGCAAACCCCGGCCCGGCAGACCGGGACGAACGGGCGGACTCCGGGGCCGGGCCTCCCTCCCGTGCGGGCCGACTGCGGCCCCGGGTCCGCCGACGGCGTCAGGCCAGGCGCTTCTGCAGGTTCTCGTCGAGCGCGGCGAGGAACTGCTCGGTGGTCAGCCACTCCTGGTCGGGGCTGATCAGGATCGCCAGGTCCTTGGTCATCTGGCCGCCCTCGACGGTCTTGATGACGACGTCCTCCAGGGTGGTGGCGAACTCGATGACCGCCGGGGTGTTGTCGAGCTTGCCCCGGTGCTCCAGACCGCGGGTCCACGCGAAGATGGACGCGATCGGGTTGGTGGAGGTGGGCTTGCCCTGCTGGTGCTGGCGGTAGTGGCGGGTGACCGTGCCGTGCGCGGCCTCGGCCTCCACGGTCCGGCCGTCGGCGGTGCGCAGCACCGAGGTCATCAGGCCCAGCGAGCCGAAGCCCTGCGCGACCGTGTCGGACTGCACGTCGCCGTCGTAGTTCTTGCAGGCCCAGACGTAGCCGCCCTCCCACTTGAGCGCGGCGGCGACCATGTCGTCGATCAGCCGGTGCTCGTAGGTCAGTCCGGCCTTCTCGAACTTCTCCTTGAACTCGTTCTCGTAGATCTCGGCGAACACGTCCTTGAACATGCCGTCGTAGGCCTTGAGGATGGTGTTCTTGGTAGACATGTACACCGGGTAGTTGCGGTCGAGGCCGTAGTTGAAGCTGGCCCGCGCGAAGTCCTCGATGGACTTGCGGTAGTTGTACATGCCGAGGGCGACGCCGCCGCCCTCGGGGAACTTGGCGACCTCCATCTCGATGGGCTCGCCGCCGTCCTCCGGGGTGTAGGTGATGGTGACCGTGCCGGGGCCGGGGACCTTGAAGTCGGAGGCCTTGTACTGGTCGCCGTGGGCGTGGCGGCCGATGATGATCGGCTTGGTCCAGCCGGGGACCAGCCGCGGCACGTTGGAGCAGATGATCGGCTCGCGGAAGACCACGCCGCCGAGGATGTTGCGGATGGTGCCGTTGGGCGACCGCCACATCTTCTTGAGACCGAACTCCTCGACCCGGGCCTCGTCGGGGGTGATGGTCGCGCACTTGACGCCGACGCCGTACTTCTTGATGGCGTGGGCCGCGTCGATCGTCACCTGGTCGTCGGTGCGGTCGCGCTCCTCGATGCCCAGGTCGTAGTACTTGAGGTCGATGTCGAGGTACGGCAGGATCAGCCGTTCCTTGATGAAGGACCAGATGATCCTGGTCATCTCGTCGCCGTCGAGCTCCACTACGGGGTTCTCAACCTTGATCTTGGCCATGGCTCGTGGCTGTCCCTTCGTGTGGCGTGTGGCCGGACCGCGGACACGGCGCCGTGTCACGGCGTCCCTGCCCGCGGCTCATTGATCGCCGCGGGAGCGCCCCGTTCGGCCCGCTCCCGGACGGTTCCGGGACGTCGCGCCTGTCTGGGGGCACTCCGGTCTGTTATGACTCTGCGGTATCTCGATATCAAGCTTATTAGTCGCGGAAAACGGTCACAGCTGCGGGGCCACCCAGGCCAGCACGATGAGGAGCACCGCGAGCGTGACGAGTGTGGCCACGTCCACCCACCTGCGGCGGACCGCCAGCATGCCCACCCGCTCGGTGGGCAGGACCGCCCGCAGGACCGCGCCCAGCAGCAGGGAGCCGGCGATGATGGCCGGACCCCGCTTGAAGTAGGCCGCGGCGACCACCACGATGCCCGCGCCCATCGTGGCGAGCACCAGCAGGTAGGGAACCTGGTCCAGCCAGCCCGGACCCTCCTCGGCGGCCGGGTCCGCGCCCTCTTTCCCGACCGGCTCGTTCTCGCCCGTGGGCTGTGGCGTGTCCGACCGCCCCGCCGCCTCCACCGTTTCCTGGCTCACCGCACACCTCACGCTCGCGCATACCCGCCCCGGAGACCGGCCGGGGCAACGAGGCCCGCCGCGGCACGACGGGCTCCGGCCGCACGTGCGCGCGGCCGGAAGCGCTCCGCGGGAGCGCCCCGCGTCGCCGTCCCGGCGGCTCTGTCCCGCCGTTGGCCACACGTGGCCTTCATTCTATTGACCGTCCCCGACGAGCGGCGGTCGAATCGGTCTGCCGAAAACTCTTCGGCCTACCGTCCCATTCTCGCCGAAATGTCGTCAATCTCCCCAAAGTTCTGCCCTACTGATTGGTAAGGGCATAGAAGTCCTACCTCGCGGGTAACCAGACATGAGATGAGTGCCACGGGCGAGCGAGGACAACCCCTATGAATCCCACTCAATCGACGGCATCCAGCCGTGCCGGAACCGGCGCGACACCCCCCGCCTTCCCCCGTCGCCACCATCCGCACCGGTCGCGCTCCACCACAGGAGGAACCACCGTGGACGGCCCCCACATACGGGTCGAGGAGAGCGGCGAGGTCCACCCCCTGACCGCCGAGGTGACCACGGTCGGACGCGGCAGGGGCACCGACATCGTCCTCTCCGATCCGAGCGTCTCGCAGCTGCACGCCGAGCTCGTCCGCCGCGGCCCGTACGTCTACGTCGTCGACATGGGCCTGTCCCGCAACGGCACCCGGGTCAACGGCCGCCCCATCGCCCGCCGGGTCCTCAACGAAGGCGACGTCATCAGTTTCGGAGCCGCCCGCTGCACGGTCGGCGGCCTGCCGCAGGAGGACCTCCGTCCCGAGGTGGAACTGCGCCGGGGCGGCGCCCCCGAGCTCACCCGCCGCGAGGTCGACGTCCTGACCTCACTGTGCCGTCCCGCCCTGTCCGACGACGCGTTCGTCGCTCCCGCGACCGCACGGCAGATCGCGGAGGACCTCGTGGTCACCGAAGCGGCGGTCAAACAGCACCTGCTCCGCCTCTACCAGAAGTTCCGCATCGCCGAGGGGGTCAACCGCCGCACCCGCCTGGCCAACGAGGTCGTGGCCCTGGGACTGGTGCGCCCCGTGCCGCCCTCCGAACGGCAGCGCCGGGCGAGCTGACCGTCCGGCGAGAGGCCGCCGCCCGCGGCCTCTCGCCGGAACCGGCTCAGGACAGCGACCGCTCGGCCGCCTCGACCACGTTCACCAGCAGCATCGCGCGGGTCATCGGTCCCACCCCGCCCGGGTTGGGGGACACGTACCCGGCCACCTCCGCCACGTCCGGGGCGACGTCGCCGACCAGGCCCTGCTCGGTCCGGGAGACCCCCACGTCGAGCACGGTCGCCCCGGGACGCACCATGTCCGCGGTGATGAGTCCGGGAACACCGGCCGCGGCCACCACGATGTCGGCGCGACGCGTGTGCTCGGCCAGGTCGCGGGTCCCGGTGTGGCACAGCGTCACCGTCGCGTTCTCCGCCCGGCGGGTCAGCAGCAGCCCCAGCGGCCGGCCCACGGTCACCCCGCGTCCGACCACGACCACCTCGGCGCCCCTGAGCGGCACACCGTAGCGGTTCAGCAGCTCCACGATGCCGCGCGGCGTGCACGGCAGCGGCGCCTCCTCCATGAGCACCAGCTTGCCCAGGTTGGACGGCTGGAGCCCGTCGGCGTCCTTGTCCGGGTCGATCAGCCCCAGCACCCGGTTCTCGTCCAGCCCCTTGGGCAGGGGAAGCTGCACGATGTAACCGGTGCACGCGGGGTCGGCGTTGAGTTCGGCCACCGCGGCCTCCACGTCGGCCTGCGTGGCGTCCGCGGGCAGGTCCTTGCGGATGCTGGCGATCCCCACCTCGGCGCAGTCGCGGTGCTTCCCGCGCACGTAGGAGTGGCTGCCCGGGTCGTCGCCCACCAGGACCGTGCCGAGCCCCGGCACGACCCCGCGGGCCCGCAGCGCCGCCACCCGCTCCTTCAGTTCCGCCCGGATCGCCGCGGCGGTCGCCTTTCCGTCCAACACCTGTGCTGTCACCGTGGTGCCTCTCTCCTCGGCGAGGCCGAGCGGGCCTCGCGGTCAACGCTGAGCCGGATCAGTGGAAGAAATGCCGGGTCCCGGTGAAGTACAGGGTCACCCCGGCGCGCTCGGCCGCGGCGATGACCTCCTCGTCCCGCACCGAGCCGCCCGGCTGCACGACGGCCCGCACACCCGCCTCGATCAGCACCTCCAGCCCGTCCGGGAACGGGAAGAAGGCGTCGCTCGCGGCCACCGAGCCCTTGGCCCGGTCCCCGGCGCGGGTGACCGCCAGCCGGGCCGAGTCCACCCGGTTGACCTGGCCCATACCCACGCCCACCGTGGCGCGGTCGGCGGCCAGCAGGATCGCGTTGGACTTCACCGCCCGCACCGCGCGCCAGGCGAACGCCAGGTCCGCCAGCGTCGCCTCGTCGGCGGCCCGGCCGGCCCGCAGCTGCCAGGCGGCGGGGTCGTCGCCGGGCGCGTCGACCAGGTCGGCCGCCTGCATCAGCAGCCCTCCGCTGATCTGCCGCAGCTCCGGGCGTGCCGCGCGGTCCGGCTCAGCCACCTCCAGCAGGCGGATGTTCTTCTTGCGGGTGAGGATCTCCACGGCCTCGGGAGTGAACCCGGGAGCCGCCACGACCTCGGTGAACACCTCGGCGACCTGAGCGGCCATGGCCTCGTCCACGACACGGTTGGCGGCGATCACCCCGCCGAAGGCCGACACCGGGTCGCAGGCGTGCGCCTTGCGGTGCGCCTCGGCGATGCTCGCACCCACCGCGATCCCGCACGGGTTGGCGTGCTTGATGATCGCCACGCACGGGTCGGCGAAGTCGTAGGCGGCGCGCAGCGCGGCGTCGCCGTCCACGTAGTTGTTGTACGACATCTCCTTGCCGTGCAGCTGCCGCGCCCCGGCCAGCCCCCGGTCCGCCGGGTCCGCGGACCGGTACAGCGCCGCGCCCTGGTGCGGGTTCTCGCCGTAGCGCAGCGTCGTCTGCCGCGTGTAGGTGACCGCGGTGAACTCGGGCCAGCCCGCCTGCTCCGCCACCTCGTCGGGAGCGTAGGTCGACGCGAACCAGCCGGCCACCGCGGCGTCGTAGCTCGCGGTGTGGGCATAGGCCGCCGCGGCCAGCCGCTTGCGCTGCTCCAGCGTGAAACCGCCGTCCCGCACCGCCTCCAGCACCTCGTCGTAGCGGGCCGGGTCCACGACCACCGCGACGCTCGCGTGGTTCTTCGCCGCGGCACGCACCATCGCGGGACCGCCGATGTCGATCTTCTCGATGCACTCCTGGGGGGAGGCGCCCGACGCCACCGTGTCGGCGAACGGGTAGAGGTTGACGACGACCAGGTCGAACGGGGCGATACCGAGTTCGTCGAGCTGGGCGCGGTGGTCGGCCTTGGTGCGGTCGGCCAGCAGCCCCGCGTGCACCTTCGGGTGCAGGGTCTTGACCCGGCCCTCGAAGCACTCGGGGAAGCCGGTGACGTCCTCGACCGGGGTGACCTCGACCCCGGCCTCGGCCAGCCGGGAGGCCGTGGAACCGGTGGAGACGATCTCCACCCCCGCCTCGGCGAGCCCGAGGCCCAGCTCCTCCACCCCGGTCTTGTCGTAAACACTGATCAGCGCACGCCGGATGGCCTGCTGTGTCACCGGTTCTCCTCTGTCACGTCCGTACCGGGCGCACCGCCCAGCTTCACCTGTCGACCGTTCAGGGCCCAGCCGTGGCGGGCGAGCCTGCCCACGACGTCCACGAGCATGCGGCGTTCCACCGTCTTGATGCGCTCGTGCAGCGTGGCGACGTCGTCACCGTCCTCGACCCGCACCACGACCTGTTCGATCACCGGCCCGGTGTCCACGCCCTCGTCCACGAAGTGCGCGGTCGCGCCGGTGACCCTGACCCCGTAGTCCAGCGCGTCGCGTACCGCGTGCGCTCCGGGGAACGCGGGCAGCAGCGCCGGATGAATGTTGACGACCGTGTTCTCCCGAAGCACCTCACGGCCGAGAATGCGCATGAACCCGGCGGAGACCACCAGGTCCGGGGCGAACTCCGCGATGCGCGCGGCGAGCGCGCGGTTCCACTCGTCCCGGTCCGGGTACTCCGAGAAGGGAACCACGAAAGTGGGCACTCCCGCCTGTTCGGCGCGGGCCAGACCGGCGGCCGCGCGGTCGGCTCCGACCGCGACGACCGTGGCGCCGTAGGCCGGGTCCGCCGCCGCGTCGAGCAGGGCCGCCATGTTGCTTCCCGTGCCCGAGATGAGGACGACTACTCGCACCGACAGTGTGCTTCCTCCCTGTGTGCGGACGACGCGGGGACCGCGGGCCCCCGGCCCCGGGCACGACGCGACCACACGCCGTCCAGGGTATGGGTCCGCCCTGTGACCGACAGGGCGCCGCAGGGTGAACAACCCGTGCTGGGGTCAGCCTATCCCGCCATGCGGCACCGTCGGAGAAGCCGGGGCCCGATGGCGAGGGAGAGCGTGGGCGGCCCTCGGTCCCAGCAACCCTGTAGCGTCTAGGGAGACGCTAGTTCCACCACCCCACGGTCGAGTTGAGGAGCCCCTGTGAACGGTGAGCCATCGGCGCCGCAGCCCGGAAGACACGAAGTGACGGTCGAACGCGGCGGCCTGTGGGGGCTCATGTTCTCTTTCGCCGGCCTGCTGCTCCTCCCCTACAGCGCCGCCCTCTCCGTGCTCGGCATCGTCCAGGGAGCCCGCGCCCGCAGGAAGGCCCGTGCCCAGGGAACACAGGCGCCCGGTTCGGTCGCCAGCATCGTCGTCGGCGTCATCGGAATCCTGTGGGCGCTGCTGTTGACCGCGGCCCTGGCGGTGTTCTCCGACGAACTCAGGGCCTACGGCGAGTGCACCGCCCGCGCCCACACGGTCAGCGCCCAGGAGAAGTGCGACGACGCCTACTTCGACGCGGTCGGCGACCGTTTCCCCGACCAGCCGTGGGTGCGTGACCTGCTGGAGAACGGCCGGGCCAACCCCTAGTCCCGCGCCGGGTCCGAACGGTCCGGAGGATCCGCGTCAGCCTCGTAGGTGACGCCGTACAAATCCTCGGAGTCGTCCTCCCCGCCCCCTCTCCGGAGCCCGCCCCACCGGGAGCCCGACAGACGCGGCCGCCGGACCGGGCGCCGCGGACCGGGCCGCGGCGCCTCGTCGTCCCTCCGCTGCCGTACGCCCTCCCGGCCGGCGCCGTCGCCCGCGGCCGCGTCCCGGAGGTGCCGCCAGTTGACGACCCACGCGGCGACCGCGGCGCTCACCCCCACCTCCAGGGCCGCGACCACCCCCACCTGCCAGGGGGAGGGGCCGACCTCGGCCAGCCGGTTCGCGCCCAGAGGGCCTCCGGCCAGGGCCGCGAGCCCGGCCCACAGCGCTCCCGTGCCCACCCCGCACGCGAAACCCCACAGCGGAGCGGCCTCGTTGACCGGTACCGGCGCGTCGCGCAGGGTGCGCCAGCCGCCGACGGCCCCGGCGAGGAACGGCGCGGCCAGCGCCGCCAGGGACAGCACCGGCGCGGGCCCGTTGTCGGGCAGCGCGGCCAGCATCGGGAGCTCCGGCAGCGGCCCCAGCGCCACCCCGGTGGGCGCCACGACCGTGTCCGCGCCGAAGGCGAAGCCCGTTCCCACCGCGTAGGAGACGCCGAAGACGATCGCGTTGGGCAGGTACAGCAGTTGGATGACGAGCAGCAGGACACCGCCGACCGCACCGGGCGCGAGCTGCCGGGTGGTGGCGACCGCGTCCCCGAGGCCGGCGATCAGTCCGGCGAGGAACAGCAGCGCGCCCGTCAGCACGAGGACCGCCGACGCGCTGAAGAGGCCCGCCAGGAGCACGCGCAGCCGCAGGGGCATGAGTCGCAGGAGCCCGCGCCACGGAATCCGGCGGTCTTTGAGCAGCTGCCGCAGCGCGCCCAGCCCGCCGGCGGTGAACGCGAGCAGGAAAGCGGTGACCAGCGCCTGGGACATGCTGGGCTGGACCGTGTCGTCCCGCCCGGCCAGCGCCAGGGTGCCGGCGATGGCCGCGTAGGGGCCGGCCAGGGCGAGCGCCGCCTGGAAGGCGTGCCTGAGGCGGGGCAGCACGCAGACGCGGGCCAGGCGCCGTCCGGAGTGGTACAGCAGCAGGCCCGGCAGCACGAGCAGGCCGATGGGGAACAGTCCCAGCCGGCCGTGGGAGGTGGCGAGTTCGACGTGGTGTCCGACCAGCCACATGCGGACCGCCATCCGGAACACGTCGACGATGTCGTCGCTGAACGTGGCGGGGGGAGCGGCGATCCAGCCGGCGAGGGTGAGGGTGGTGAGCGTGGCCAGGCCGATCGAGGCGGCCGACGCCGCTCCGATTCCGCCCGACGCGTACAGCGGACGGGTCTGTCCGCCGTGGCCGACCGGTCCGGGGGCGGTCGCCGGGCGGCCGCCGGGGCGGTCGGGTCTGCGGGGTCTGCGGGGTCTGCCACCGCCGGGCGGGTTCCGGCGCTTGGACGGTCCTGGAGGCGCGCTCACCCCTCCATGCTCCCAGGCGCGCGCCCCGGGGGGACCTATTTCCGGCTGGCGTGTCGGAACTCGCCGGAAAGGCCCCGTGTGGTAGGGCGTGTCCCCGCGGGGAGGCCGGCGTGGAACGGCGGAGGCCCTGCCGCGGTCGCCGTACCGCGGCAGGGCCTCCCTCTGGTTCCGGGGGCCGGTCGGGTCCGTCAGAACAGGGCGCGCGCCAGCTTCGCGGTCTCGCTGGGCGTCTTGCCCACCTTGACGCCGACGGCCTCAAGGGCTTCCTTCTTGGCGGCGGCGGTTCCGGAGGAACCGGAGACGATGGCGCCGGCGTGGCCCATCGTCTTGCCCTCGGGGGCGGTGAAGCCCGCGACGTAGCCCACGACGGGCTTGGTCACGTGCTGCTTGATGTACTCGGCGGCCCGCTCCTCGGCGTCACCGCCGATCTCACCGATCATCACGATCGCGTCGGTGTCGGGGTCGGCCTCGAACGCGGCGAGCGCGTCGATGTGCGTGGTGCCGATGATCGGGTCGCCGCCGATGCCCACGCAGGTGGAGAAGCCGATGTCCCGCAGCTCGTACATCATCTGGTAGGTGAGCGTGCCGGACTTGGACACCAGTCCGATGCGGCCCGGCTTCGTGATGTCGGCCGGGATGATGCCGGCGTTGGACTGTCCGGGCGAGATGAGGCCGGGGCAGTTCGGGCCGATGATGCGGGTCTTGTTGCCCTTGCTGCACGCGTGCGCCCAGAAGGTGGCGGTGTCGTGCACCGGGATGCCTTCGGTGATGACGACCGCCAGGCCGATCTCGGCGTCGATCGCCTCGATGACGGCGTCCTTGGCGAACTTCGGCGGCACGAAGATCACGGTGACGTCGGCGCCGGTGGCCTTGATGCCCTCGGCCACCGAACCGAACACGGGGACCTGGGTGCCGTCGAAGTCGACGCTCTGGCCGGCCTTGCGCGGGTTGACGCCACCGACGATGTTGGTACCCGCCGCGAGCATGCGGCGGGTGTGCTTGGTGCCCTCGGAGCCGGTCATGCCCTGGACGAGGACCTTGCTGTCCTTGGTCAGGAAGATAGCCATGTCGTTCAGTCCCCCCGCGCTTACTTCGCGGCCAGTTCGGCGGCCTGTGCGGCGGCGCCGTCCATGGTGTCCACCTGGCGGACCGCCGGGTGGTTACGGTCGTTGAGGATCGAGCGGCCGAGCTCGGCGTTGTTGCCGTCCAGGCGCACCACCAGCGGCTTGGTCACGTCCTCGCCCCTGGACTCCAGCAGTTCGAGCGCCTGCACGATGCCGTTGGCGACCGCGTCGCAGGCGGTGATGCCGCCGAAGACGTTGACGAAGACGCTCTTGACCGCGGGGTCGCCGAGGATGATCTCCAGGCCGTTGGCCATGACCTCGGCGGACGCGCCGCCGCCGATGTCGAGGAAGTTGGCGGGCTTGACGCCGCCGTACTGCTCGCCGGCGTAGGCGACGACGTCCAGGGTGGACATGACGAGTCCGGCGCCGTTGCCGATGATGCCGACCTCACCGTCGAGCTTGACGTAGTTGAGGCCCTTCTCCTTGGCCTTGACCTCCAGCGGGTCGCCTTCGGCGGCGGAGGCCAGCGACGCCAGGTCCTGCCGGAACTCGGCGTTGTCGTCCAGCGTCACCTTGCCGTCGAGGGCGACCACACGGCCGTCCTTGGTGAGGATGAGCGGGTTGACCTCGACGAGGGTCGCGTCCTTGCCGACGAAGACGTCCCACAGCTTGGTGATCACCTCGACGGCGCCCTGGGCGGCGGCCTCGGGGAGCTTGCCCTGGGCGACGATGTCGGCGGCGACGTCGGCGGGGGCGCCCTTGAGGGGGTCGATGGAGACCTTCGCAACAGCCTCGGGGTTGGTCGCCGCGACCTCTTCGATCTCCATGCCGCCCTCGGCGGAGCAGATGGAGAGGAAGGAGCGGTTCGCGCGGTCCAGCAGGAAGGAGAAGTAGTACTCCTCGGCGATGTCGCTGGCCTCTTCGACGAGGACCCGGTGGACGGTGTGGCCCTTGATGTCCATACCGAGGATCTGCTCGGCCTTGGCGACCGCGTCCTCGGGGCCGTCGGCCACCTTGACACCGCCCGCCTTGCCCCGGCCTCCGGTCTTGACCTGGGCCTTGACCACGACACGGGACTTGCCCGCGGCCGCGAACTCTTCGGCGATGGCACGCACCTCCTCGGGCGTGCTCGCCACCTTCCCCTGGGGTACCGGGACCCCATATTCCGCGAAGAGTGCCTTCGCCTGGTATTCGAACAGGTCCACGAGGGTCCGTCCTTGTGACTCGCTGGCTGGGTGTTCTGCGGAGGTCGTTCCTCAACGCGGGAACCTCTCCGGGGTGCGCCGCGTTGGAAATATGCTCGTACAAGCCATCCGCACCATGCGGAAGCTTATCCAGCCCGCCTCCCGGCAACCGACACCGGGTTGCCGATGACCAGTGGCGTGACCTCCCAGAACCGGCCGTTCGTCCGTTATTCCCCACTCTGCGCCGATAACCCGTGTGACGGGTTACACAAGATTCACAGGTCGGCTCTGCTGCGCTGTGAGCTTCTTCACTCTGGCTCCGAACGGGTCCGGTGTTCAGGCGAACTGGTCGATGCCGAGCCGGACTACCAGGAGCACCACGACCACCAGCAGCACACCGCGCACGAACCCCGTTCCGCGGCGCAGCGCCATGCGCGCCCCCACCTGCGCTCCGACGATGTTGCACACCGCCAGCCCCAGTCCGATCAGCCACATCACGTCGCCGTTGGCGGCGAAGACGATGACGGCGCCGAGGTTGGTGGCCGTGTTGATGATCTTGGCGGACGCCGAGGCGGTGACGAAGTCCAGGCCGATGATCGAGGTCAGCGCGATGATCAGGAAGGTTCCTGTGCCCGGTCCGATGAGGCCGTCGTAGCAGCCGATTCCCAGGCCCGCCACCAGTACCGCGACGGCCATGCGGGCGGGGGTGCGCAGCCTCGGTTCGGCGAACCGCCCCACCGCGGGGCGCAGGACCACGAAGAGCGCGACGGCCAACAGCACCACCATGATGATGGGGCGCAGCGCCGCGGAGGACACCGCTCCGGCGAGCGCTGCTCCGCAGCCCGCACCGAGGAGGGCCAGTCCGGCCGCCGGCCACACCACCCGGGCCTCGGACTTGACCCCGCGGGCGTAGGTGATGGCCGCCGAGCAGGTGCCGAAGATCGCGGTCAGCTTGTTGGTGCCGAGCACCGCGGCCACCGGCGTGGTCGGGAAGGCCACGAGCAGGGCGGGAAGCATGAGCAGTCCGCCGCCGCCCACGACGGCGTCGATCCATCCGGCGGCGACTGCCGCAGCCATGAGCAACGCGACGATCTCGACGTCCATGCGCTACCGGTCCGGCTGAGCGGGGCGCCTCCGCGAGGCGTCCCGGTAAGGGGTACCTGTGGTCACAGGAGCAAGAGCCTATCCCCTTGCGCACCGGTTGCTCCGTTCCGTCCTGCTCGCCACGGTCCGGGCGCTTTCCCCGCGGGGGCACGGGCCGGCTCCGGTCGGGTAGTGGGGCGGCATGAGCGAGGACTTCGAGCGGTTGGCGACCGAGGAACTGCGGGAGAGGGCGGTGGCGCTGGCCCGGAGGCGCTGGGACGTCGGCTATCTGTGGCGGTTGGTGGAGCACATTCCGGGTGCCGAGGCGGTCGCGGGCCGTCCGGAGGCGGGCAGGACTGGAGCGACCAAGCTGTCGGTGCTGTTCAGCCAACTGGTCGCGGAACGCGAGGGGGACCAGCAGCTCCGCGAGGCGTTGCGTCCGCTCTACCTGGACTACCTGCGCAGGCACAGCGCTCCCTGATTCTCGTCGGAGCCCCCGGCCAGGGAGTGTGTCATTTCTCTCTCCAACAGAAATGGGGCCACCCGACCGGGTGGCCCCATTTCTTCGGAAAAGCAAAAGGGAGAGAATGCCTCTCGGACATCCTCTCCCTTTTCAATGTGTGTGTACGGCGGCGACCTACTCTCCCACCCCACCACAGGGCAGTACCATCGGCGCTGGACGGCTTAACGACCGGGTTCGGAAAGGGACCGGGTGGACCCCGCCCGCTATGACCGCCGTAACCCTCACCCCACACCCACCCCCCACACGGGGGACGAGCAGGGAAACCTACTCATGGATTCGTGTGCGCGAACACCTTGTATCTGCGGTGGACAAGCCCTCGGCCGATTAGTACCGGTCAGCTCCACCCCTCACAAGGCTTCCACATCCGGCCTATCAACCCCATCATCTCTGGGGAGCCTTACCCACTCACGGTGGCAGGAGACCTCATCTCGAAGCAAGCTTCCCGCTTAGATGCTTTCAGCGGTTATCTCTCCCGAACGTAGCCAACCAGCCATGCTCCTGGCGGAACAACTGGCACACCAGAGGTTCGTCCATCCCGGTCCTCTCGTACTAGGGACAGCCCTTCTCAAGTCTCCAACGCGCGCAGCGGATAGGGACCGAACTGTCTCACGACGTTCTAAACCCAGCTCGCGTGCCGCTTTAATGGGCGAACAGCCCAACCCTTGGGACCAACTCCAGCCCCAGGATGCGACGAGCCGACATCGAGGTGCCAAACCATCCCGTCGATACGGACTCTTGGGGAAGATCAGCCTGTTATCCCCGGGGTACCTTTTAGCCGTTGAGCGACGCCGCTTCCACACGCCGACGCCGGATCACTAGTCCCTGCTTTCGCACCTGCTCGACACGTCCGTCTCACAGTCAAGCTCCCTTGTGCACTTACACTCACCACCTGATTGCCAACCAGGCTGAGGGAACCTTTGGGCGCCTCCGTTACCCTTTAGGAGGCAACCGCCCCAGTTAAACTACCCACCAGACACTGTCCCCGAACCGGATCACGGTCCCAGGTTAGATGCCCGAAACAGCCAGAGTGGTATTTCACCAACGCCTCCACCCGAACTGGCGTCCGAGCTTCACCGGCTCCCACCTATCCTACACAAGCCATCCCAAACACCAATGTCAAGCTATAGTGAAGGTCCCGGGGTCTTTCCGTCCTGCTGCGCGAAACGAGCATCTTTACTCGTAGTGCAATTTCACCGGGCCCACGGTTGAGACAGCGGGGAAGTCGTTACGCCATTCGTGCAGGTCGGAACTTACCCGACAAGGAATTTCGCTACCTTAGGATGGTTATAGTTACCACCGCCGTTTACCGGCGCTTAGATTCCCAGCGTCGGCAGGCCGAAACCCACCTAACCAGTCCTCTTAACGTTCCGGCACCGGGCAGGCGTCAGTCCGTATACCGCGTCTTACGACTTCGCACGGACCTGTGTTTTTAGTAAACAGTCGCTTCCCCCTGGCCTCTGCGACCCCACCCAGCTCCGGACGCGAAGTCCATCACCAGACAGGGCTCCCCTTCTCCCAAAGTTACGGGGACAATTTGCCGAGTTCCTTAACCATGGTTCACCCGAACGCCTCGGTATTCTCTACCAGACCACCTGCGTCGGTTTCGGGTACGGGCCGTCCACACACTCGCTAGAGGCTTTTCTCGGCAGCACGGGATCACTCACTTCGGCTCAACGCCTCGACATCACGCCTCACCCGTCACGGAACACGGATTTACCTATGCTCCAGGCTACACGCTTGACCCGGGACAACCACCGCCCGGTAGAGCTACCCCCCTGCGTCACCCCATCACTTACCTACTACCCCCTCGGATCCCACGCCGACCAGCCACAACACCCGAAGGCACTGCACCAGCCGGTGGTGGTTAGCATCAGAAGCCTCGGTACTGGGCGCATGCGGACGGGTACGGGAATATCAACCCGTTATCCATCGACTACGCCTGTCGGCCTCGCCTTAGGCCCCGACTCACCCTGGGCGGATTAACCTGCCCCAGGAACCCTTAGTCAATCGGCGCCGGTGTTTCTCACACCGGTAACGCTACTCATGCCTGCATTCTCACTCCCACGCAGTCCACCACAGGATCACTCCGCAGCTTCACCCCACGCAGGACGCTCCCCTACCACACCGACACCCCCACAGAGGCACCGGCATCCACGGCTTCGGCGGTGTGCTTAAGCCCCGCTACATTATCGGCGCACAATCACTCGACCAGTGAGCTATTACGCACTCTTTCAAGGATGGCTGCTTCTAAGCCAACCTCCTGGCTGTCACAGCAACTCCACAACCTTTTCCACTTAGCACACGCTTAGGGGCCTTAGCCGATGATCTGGGCTGTTTCCCTCTCGACCACGAAGCTTATCCCCCGTAGTCTCACTGCCGCGCTCAACTTCACCGGCATTCGGAGTTTAGCTGACCTCAGTAACCTTGTCGGGCCCATCAGCCAACCAGTCGCTCTACCTCCGGCAAGCACACGCGACGCTGCACCTAAATGCATTTCGGGGAGAACCAGCTATCACGGAGTTTGATTGGCCTTTCACCCCTACCCACACCTCATCCCCCAGGTTTTCAACCCTGGTGGGTTCGGGCCTCCACGAGGTCTTACCCCCGCTTCACCCTGGACATGGGTAGATCACCCCGCTTCGGGTCCACAGCATGCGACTCAACGCCCTCTTCAGACTCGCTTTCGCTACGGCTCCCCCACCCGGGTTAACCTCGCCACACACCATGACTCGCAGGCTCATTCTGCAAAAGGCACGCCATCACCCACCCCAAAAGACAGGCTCTGACGGCTTGACAGCACACGGTTTCAGGTACTCTTTCACAACCCCTCACCGGGGCACTTTTCACCTTTCCCTCACGGTACTCGTCCACTATCGGTCACCAGGACGTATTCAGGCTTAGCAGGTGGTCCTGCCAGATTCACACGGAATTCCTCGAGCTCCGCGCTACTCGGGCACGCGCCCCACGACTAGACCCAGCCTTCGCCTACGGGACTCTCACCCACTACGGTACCGTTTCCCACCGGTTTCGACTAGCCGAGCCATCACCGCGTCCCACCGGCAGATGGAACCGGACACGCCCCACAACCCCACACACGCAACGACTGCCGTCTTTACCACGCACGCGGTTTAGCCATCCTCCCCTTTCGCTCACCACTACTCAGGGAATCACTATTGTTTTCTCTTCCTACGGGTACTGAGATGTTTCACTTCCCCGCGTCACCACCAACTGCCCTATACATTCAGACAGCGGCGACGTGCCATCACGCACGCCAGGTTTCCCCATTCGGACACCCACGGATCACCGCTCGGTTGACAACTCCCCGTGGACTATCGCGGCCTCCCACGTCCTTCATCGGCGCCTGGTGCCAAGGCATCCACCGTATGCCACACTCGCTTGGCCACCACAGAAACAAGATGCTCGCGCACACTATCCACAAATCAAACAACCAGCCACACACCCGACCACCACCCAACCCACCCCCTCCCACAACAGCAGGAGGACCAGCAGGCCCGGAGTTCGCCGGGATGGCACCCGCGGAAACACCCACCCCCCACACCCAGCCCCACCAGCAAGGCCCCACCCCACACACGAGGCAACACCCCACCACAGGACACCGGCGCAGAGGAACGGTTGCTCCCTCAGACACCCAACAGCGCGCCCCCGCCACCCAACCCCCACAAGAAGGCCGACCAACGAGGCAAGTCTGTTCCTCCACACGCCGAGTACCACACCCCCACACCCCAGACGAGGCACGGAAGCGGGTTCCACTGTCGAGCTCGCCGACCCACGACAATCCGGTCGGCACCACAAGCTCCTTAGAAAGGAGGTGATCCAGCCGCACCTTCCGGTACGGCTACCTTGTTACGACTTCGTCCCAATCACCAGCCCCACCTTCACACGCTCCCTCCCCGAGGGGTTAGGCCACGCGTTTCGGGTGTTGCCGACTTTCGTGACGTGACGGGCGGTGTGTACAAGGCCCGGGAACGTATTCACCGCGGCGTTGCTGATCCGCGATTACTAGCGACTCCACCTTCATGGGGTCGAGTTGCAGACCCCAATCCGAACTGAGACCGGCTTTAAGAGATTCGCTCCGCCTCACGACATCGCACGCCCTCTGTACCGGCCATTGTAGCATGTTTGCAGCCCAAGACATAAGGGGCATGATGACTTGACGTCGTCCCCACCTTCCTCCGAGTTGACCCCGGCAGTCTCCCATGAGTCCCCACCATCACGTGCTGGCAACATGGAACAGGGGTTGCGCTCGTTGCGGGACTTAACCCAACATCTCACGACACGAGCTGACGACAGCCATGCACCACCTGTCACCGATCCCCGAAGGACCCCCCATCTCTGGAGGATTACCGGTGATGTCAAACCTTGGTAAGGTTCTTCGCGTTGCGTCGAATTAAGCAACATGCTCCGCCGCTTGTGCGGGCCCCCGTCAATTCCTTTGAGTTTTAGCCTTGCGGCCGTACTCCCCAGGCGGGGCGCTTAATGCGTTAGCTACGGCACGGAAACCGTGGAAAGTCCCCACACCTAGCGCCCAACGTTTACGGCGTGGACTACCAGGGTATCTAATCCTGTTCGCTCCCCACGCTTTCGCTCCTCAGCGTCAGGTAAGGCCCAGAGACCCGCCTTCGCCACCGGTGTTCCTCCTGATATCTGCGCATTTCACCGCTACACCAGGAATTCCAGTCTCCCCTACCTACCTCAAGCCTGCCCGTATCCACTGCACACCCGAAGTTAAGCCCCGGACTTTCACAGCAGACGCGACAGGCCGCCTACGAGCTCTTTACGCCCAATAATTCCGGACAACGCTCGGACCCTACGTATTACCGCGGCTGCTGGCACGTAGTTAGCCGGTCCTTATTCACCACCTACCGTCAACCCCCAGAACACTGGGAGCCTTCGTGAGTGGTAAAAGAGGTTTACAACCCGAAGGCCGTCATCCCCCACGCGGCGTCGCTGCGTCAGGCTTCCGCCCATTGCGCAATATTCCCCACTGCTGCCTCCCGCAGGAGTCTGGGCCGTGTCTCAGTCCCAGTGTGGCCGGTCGCCCTCTCAGGCCGGCTACCCGTCATCGCCTTGGTAGGCCATCACCCCACCAACAAGCTGATAGGCCGCGAGCCCATCCCCAACCGGAACAAACCTTTCCACCCCCCACCATGCAGTGAGAAGTCGTATCCGGTATTAGACCCGGTTTCCCGGGCTTATCCCAGAGTCAGGGGCAGGTTACTCACGTGTTACTCACCCGTTCGCCGCTCGTGTACCCCCGAAGGGGCCTTACCGCTCGACTTGCATGTGTTAAGCACGCCGCCAGCGTTCGTCCTGAGCCAGGATCAAACTCTCCATCAAAGGCCTAAACACCAACCCCCACACCCCACCGGGGGTGCGGAAGCGGCACACCTATCAAGAGAGGCTCAACCCAAGCCCGACACCCCAAGGGTGCCGATCAAAGGAACCCCCACCCCCCACACGAGGGATGGAAGGAGCCAAAACAACACAAACTCGGCTGTAAAGAAACAAACACGCGCTGTTGAGTTCTCAAGAAACAACCGCCGACCGTCTACAAACCCCCACCCGGGAGCTCTTCCCCAGCCACGGCATCTCCGCTTGGTTCCCAGAGTCCCACCGGCACCTGCCGGTTCGCTCTGGGGTGTTTCCACTCTAGCGCCTGTCCGAAGTGCTCGGACCATCCGGCTCGGAGTGGGAGGACCGGCCCGGCCGCGGCTTCCGCCGTGTCCGTCTCGCTCGGTCCAAGATCCAGAATACCCGCTCCGCAGACCGCTTCGCACATCCTCTGGATCCGGCCGCCTCGCTCCGGAAGACCTCCGGATCCCGGCGACGTCGCAAGACTTTAGCCGACCTCCGCCCGCTTGGCGAATCGACGCGGGACGGGGGCCGCGAGGCGCCGCCGTCCCCGGTCCGGACCAGCTCAGAGCTTCTCGATCGGCGCGAACCTGACCATGAGGTCCTTCTCCCCGACGTCCGCGCCGAAGTCGACACGGATCTTGGTGCGGTCCCCGGTCCCGTCGACCAGGAGCACCGTGCCCAGCCCGAACGAGTCGTGGTTGACCTTGTCCCCGGGGCGCAGCGACGGCACCCGGCGCTCCGGCCTGCGGGCCGCCGCGCCACGGGCGGGGGAGGCGGACCGCCTCAGCGACTCCATCGAGGACTCCTCGCGACGCCAGGTCACCAGCTCCGCGGGGATCTCGTCCAGGAACCGTGACGCGGGGTTGTAGGCCGGCGCCCCCCAGGAGCTGCGCACCGCGGCCCGGCTCAGGTAGAGCCGCTCCTGTGCCCGGGTGATGCCCACGTAGGCCAGCCGCCGCTCCTCCTCCAGCGCCGACCGGTCGCCGAGCGTCCGCAGGTGCGGGAAGACCCCGTCCTCCAGGCCGGTCAGGAAGACCACGGGAAACTCCAGGCCCTTGGCCGAGTGCAGGGTCATGAGGGTGACCGCCCCGCCCTGTTCGTCGGCGTCGGGGACCTGGTCGGCGTCGGCGATGAGGGAGATCTGCTCCAGGAAGTCCACCAGGGTGGGCTCGGCGGCGCCGTCCCCCGCCTCCGCGGTGTCGTCGTCGACGGCCACGGCGTCGAAGGACGCCTCGAACTCGCGGGCGACCCCGACGAACTCCTCCAGGTTCTCCACCCGGCTCTCATCCTGGATGTCCTTGGAGTTGACGAGTTCGTTCAGGTAGCCGGTGCGTTCCAGCACCGCCTCGACCATCTCGGCCGGACTGCTCGTGGCGACCAGCGCCTCCAGTTCCTCCAGGAGGGCGACGAACTCCTTGATCGCCTTGAGGGAGCGGGTCGCGATCCCCGGCGCCTCGTCCGCGCGGCGCAGGGCCTGGGCGAAGGTGATCCGCTCCCGGGCGGCGAACATCTCGATCACCGCCTCGGCCCGGTCGCCGATGCCCCGCTTGGGCACGTTCAGAATCCGGCGCAGGCTCACCGTGTCCTCGGGGTTGGCCAGCACCCGCAGGTAGGCGAGGATGTCGCGGATCTCCTTGCGCTCGTAGAACCGCACCCCGCCGACGATCCGGTACGGCAGCCCGGTGCGGACGAACACCTCCTCCAGCACCCGGGACTGGGCGTTGGTCCGGTAGAACACCGCGACGTCGCCGGGGGCGCAGGCGCCCGCGTCGGTGAGGGAGTCGATCTCCCGGACGACGAACGCCGCCTCGTCGTGCTCGTTGTCGGCGACGTAGCCGACGATGGGCGGCCCCTCCCCCCGCGCCGACCACAGGTTCTTGGGGCGGCGCTCCGCGTTGCGTTCGATGACGGCGTTGGCCGCGTTGAGGATGTTCTGGGTGGAGCGGTAGTTCTGCTCCAGCAGGATGGTCGTGGCCTGCGGATAGTCGCGCTCGAACTCCAGGATGTTGCGGATCGTGGCCCCGCGGAAGGCGTAGATGGACTGGTCGGCGTCGCCCACCACGCACAGCTCCGGCCCGGGCGTCGCGGGGTCGGCCTCCCCCACGAGTTCCCGCACCAGCGCGTACTGGGCGTGGTTGGTGTCCTGGTACTCGTCCACCAGCAGGTGCCGGAACCGCCGCCGGTAGTGCTCGGTGACCTCCGGGAATATCTGCAGCAGGTGGACGGTGACCATGATCAGGTCGTCGAAGTCCATCGCGCCCGCCTCGTACAGGCGCTGCTGGTAGAGCTTGTACGCCTCGGCGAGGACGCGCTCCTGCTCGTTGGCGGCCCGGTCGGCGAAGGTGTCGTAGTCCACCAGTTCGTTCTTGAGGTTCGACACCTGTGCGGAGAACGACTTGGGCGGGAAGCGCTTGGGGTCCAGGTCGAGTTCCCGGCAGACCAGCTGCATCAGCCTCCGGGAGTCGGCGGAGTCGTAGATGGTGAAACTGCTCGGGTACCCCAGGCGTCCGGCCTCGCGGCGCAGGATGCGCACGCACGCCGAGTGGAAGGTCATCACCCACATCGCGTTGGCCGTGCGCTCGCCGAGCAGCCGTTCGATGCGCTCCCTCATCTCCGCCGCGGCCTTGTTGGTGAAGGTGATCGCGAGCACCTCGCCGGGGCGGACCCCCCGTTCGGCCAGCAGGTACGCGATGCGGTGGGTGAGGACGCGGGTCTTGCCCGACCCCGCCCCGGCGACGATCAGCAGCGGACCGCCCTGGTGGAGCACGGCGGCGCGCTGGGGCTCGTTGAGACCTTCGAGAAGCTGCTCTTGGGAGGACACCCCACCAAGGGTAGACGCGGGTGGGCGGGGGTGCGGGCCTCCCGCGGCTAGTCTGGGCCGGAACCTGCGGAAGCGACGGCTGTGGAGGATTTCGGTGCGGGTGTTCATCGACTGCGACCCCGGGATCGACGACGCGTTGGCGCTGGCCTACCTGGCGGCGGACAGCAGTGTCGAGATCGTGGGCGTGGGGACGGTCTACGGCAACGCGGCCGTGGAGACCACCACGGACAACGCGGTGCGCCTGCTGCGGCTGTTCGGCAGGCCGGACGTCCCGGTCTCGGCGGGAGCGGCCCGTCCCCTGGTGCAGCAGCCCCGGCTGGCCGCGCACGTCCACGGCGCCAACGGGCTCGGCGGCATCGAGGTGCCCGCCGCCGAGCGGATCGACGTCTCCGAGTCCGCGGCCGAGGCGCTGGTGCGCCTGGCCCGCTCCGCTCCCGGGCAGATCAGCGTCCTGGCACTCGGTCCGCTCACCAACCTGGCCCTGGCCCTGGCCCTGGAGCCGCAGCTGCCGCAACTGGTGGACCGCGTCGTGGTGATGGGCGGCGCGGTGCGGGTCCCGGGCAATGTCACACCGTGGGCCGAGGCCAACGTCAACAACGACCCCGAGGCGGCCGAAGCCGTGCTGGGCGCGGGCTTCGACCTGACCCTGGTGGCCCTGGACGTCACCATGCGCGCCCTGGCGACGGAGTCGTGGCTGGAGGAACTGGCGGGGATGGAGGGCGAACGCGCCCGGTACGCGCACCGGTTCCTCACCTACTACGTGGACTGGTACACGTCGTTCCTGGGGCAGCGCGCGTGTGCGATGCACGACCCCCTGGCCGCGGCGGTGCTGCTCGACCCCGCGCTGGTGACGGAGTCGGTGACCCTCCCGGTGCAGGTGGAGCTGACCGGCACCCACACCCGCGGCATGACCGTCGCGGACCTGCGGACGAGGCCGGAGTCCAGGTCCCGTGCCCCGGTCGTGCTGCCCACCGCGGTGGACGTCCCCGAGTTCCTCGCCCGCATGCTGCGGGCGTTGGCCTGAGCCGCCTCAGACGAGCTTGCGGGCGGTGGCCCAGCGGCTCAGCTCGTGCCGGTTGGACAGCTGGAGCTTGCGCAGCACCGAGGACACGTGGGTCTCCACGGTCTTGACCGAGATGAACAGCTCCCGGGCGACTTCCTTGTAGGCGTAGCCGCGCGCGATCAGCCGCAGCACCTCGCGTTCCCGCTGGGTGAGGCGGTCGAGTTCGGGGTCCACGGGGGGCGCGTCGGTGGCCGCGAAGGCGTCGAGGACGAAGCCGGCCAGCCGGGGGGAGAACACGGCGTCGCCGTCGGCCACGCGCACGATCGCGTCGGCGAGCTCCTTGCCGGAGATGGTCTTGGTGACGTAGCCGCGGGCGCCGCCGCGCACCACGCCGATGACGTCCTCGGCGGCGTCGGAGACCGACAGGGCGAGGAAGCGGATCTCGGGGTGTTTCGGCAGGACCCGGCGGAGCACCTCGACGCCTCCCCCGCCGGGCAGGTGGACGTCGAGCAGGACCAGGTCGGGACGCTGTTCACTGATGACGTGCACCGCTCCGTCGACGTCACCGGCCTCCCCGACGACCTCGACGGCGTCACCGAGCTCGCCGCGTACACCGCTGCGGAACAGCCGGTGGTCGTCGACGATCACGACCCGCGGGATACGGCCACTGGCGAAGGTGTTCTCTTCTCCCACGTCGTGGACTCTACCCGCCTCCTCCCCGGCGGGGAACCCGGCGTCCGCCATCGGACGGGGCCGTTTTCCGTCCGTTCACCGGCCGTCACCGAGCGGCCCGGGAGCTAACGGGTCTGGGGGCCGCGGGGCATGCGCAGCTGGACCTCCGTCCCCTCGCCCGGCGCGGTGCGGACGCGGGCGTGTCCGCCGTGGCGTTCCATGCGGCCGATGATCGAGCCGCGCACGCCCATCCGGTCGGCCGGCACGGCGTCCAGGTCGAACCCGGTACCGCGGTCGCGGACGAAGACGAGCACCTCCTCCGGTTCGACCTCGCAGAACACCGAGATCGTGTCCGCTCCCGCGTACTTGGCGGCGTTCACCATGGCTTCCCGGGCCGCCTGCAGGGTGGCGCGCAGCTCGT
Source organism: Thermobifida alba (assembly GCF_023208015.1). Taxonomy (NCBI): domain Bacteria; kingdom Bacillati; phylum Actinomycetota; class Actinomycetes; order Streptosporangiales; family Nocardiopsidaceae; genus Thermobifida; species Thermobifida alba. The sequence goes on from NZ_CP051627.1 coordinate 3,024,117, forward strand.
CGTCGAGCGGGCAGTCGCCCACGCAGACCACTTCGATGGGCACGCCGTGGGCCTCCTCCACCTCGGCGGCCACCCGCTCCAGGGCCGGCGAGACGGTGGTCTCGTCGTCGGTACGGCGCTGGTAGAGCCAGCTGCGCAGCGCCCGTTCCTGGACCCGGGCCAGCCGCTGGACCTCGCGCGGGTCGTCGGCGCGGCGCTGGATGAGGGTGAGCGTGTGCAGCACGGAGTCGTGGATGTGCGCGGCCAGTTCGGCGCGTTCCTGGCTGCGGATGCGCTCCCGGCGCTCCCGGTCCCGTTCCCGCACCAGGCCGATGATCCAGGGGGCGACGATCAGCGCGATCCCGGCCAGCAGGGTGAGTGCGAAGGTGAGGCCCGCGCGTGCCTCGTGGAGCTGCTGCTGGAAGGCGAGGAAGCCGATGACGCCGACGATGACGAGCAGGACGCCCGCCCCGGTGCGGACCCAGCCCTTGCCGCGCAGGGCCGTGGAGGCGACCCATTCGTCGCGTTCGGCGGGGTTGGCCTGCTGCCACAGGATGGTGCCGCCGAGCGCGCCGAAGACCAGGAACCACAGCAGCGGGTCGAGGACGCCGCCGAAGAGCAGGAAGAGCAGCCCCAGGCCGGTGGCCAGCGCGATGTAGGCCAGCATCTGGCTGATGTCGCGGCCCCTGCGGCGGGTGCGCTCCGCCCCGTCGGGGGAGGGCTCCTCCTCGGTCTCGGGTTCGACCGGGACGACCAGCAGCAGGGTGAGGTAGACGGCGATCCCGACGCCGCCCACGGACAGCGCGAGCAGCGCCAGCCTCGCCACGACCGGGTCGATGCCGAGGTGGCGGGCCAGCCCGGAGCAGACCCCGCCCAGCAGCCGGTCGTCCCTCCCCCGGTACAGCCGCGGTGTCTCTTCTGTCGTCGCGGTCACCGTCTCCTCGCATTCGTGTGGCTCCTTCCAGCATGCCCGGCATCGGGAGGGGTCCGCATCGGGGAGTGCCCCGGTCCCGTGGTGCGGGAGTTCAGGGTGGGGTCAGGGAACTCCCCGATGGGAAGCGGAGAAGCGGACGGGCGACCATGGACCCATGGTGGATGGCGAGCCGAGGGATGAGGCGAGGGCGCCGGAGTCCGCCGCGGCGGACACGTCCCCGGCGGCCGGGGCCGCGGAACGCGAGCTGCGTCGGGACGACGCCGCCGGCGTGATCACCGGCGTGGCCGCGGGACTGGGACGGCACACCGGGATCGACCCGGTGGTGTGGCGTACCGCGTTCGCGGTGACCGCGTTGGGCGGGGGGACCGGACTGTGGCTGTACGCCTTCGCGTGGCTGCTGATGCGTGACGCACGCGGCGGCCCCGCCCTGCTCGAACAGCTGCTGAACCGGCGGCTGAGCGGCGAGGCCGTGCTGGCGCTGCTCGGCGGCGGACTGGCCCTGGGGACGGCGTTCAACCTGATCGGCGGGTTCGGGTGGACGACGCTGGTACTGGCGGTCCCGCTGGTCCTGGGGGGACTGATCGCGCACAACCGGGGGGTGGACCTGTCCCGGGTCGCCCGGCAGTTGCCGGAGTGGTTGACGAAGCGGGAACCGCCGCCGAACGCTCCCGGTTCCGAGCCGGACCCCGCCTACTACAACCCGGCGCAGCCCTGGGCCGCGGCCCCGAGCGGGCCGATCGACCTGGCGGTGGTGGCTCGGCAGAGCGCCGCACGGGAGGCCCCGGACCCCGACGACGAGGAGGACGAGGACTCCGGCGAGGACCGGGAGCGGCCGCCGCGGCCGAAGGACCGGGACGACGCCGCGGCGCGGCCCTCCCCGCGGCGGGGGGTGAGCCTGCTCGGCGTCTCGGCCTGGATCGTGGCGGCGCTGACCGCGGTGGTGTTCGTGCACGCCGGCGGGGTGTCGGTGGGCGCCCTGCTGTCGCCGCAGGCCGCTCCGCTCTACCTGGGCGGGGTCATCACGGTGTGCGGTGTGGTGCTCGTCGTCGGCACGTGGGCGGGGAACCCGCGCGGGGTGGCTCCGGTCGCCGCGCTGGTGACGGTGCTGGCCGTGGCCGCGACGACGACGGACCTGACGCAGTTGCGGTTCGGTGACGCGAGGTGGCGTCCGGCGGCGGTCTCCGAGGTGCGGGAACCGTTCGAGTTGGGGGTCGGCCAGGCCCGCCTGGACCTGACCGCACTGCCCCTGGAACCGGGGCAGGAGGTGACGGTGCGCGTACGGGTCGGCTTCGGGTCGCTGGACGTCCTCGTTCCCGACTCGACGCGCGCCGTGGTCCACGGCCGGGCCGGGTTCGGCCGGGTCGCCCTCGCCGACAGGGTGTCGCAGTTGGGGGTCGGGCTGGCCCTGCACGACACCCTGGAGCCGGTGTCGGGTTCCGGTGGGGACGGGGCAGCGGAAGAGGCGGTGTCGGAGGCGCCGACGCTGAACCTCGTCCTGGATTCCTACGCGGGAGATCTGGAGGTGTGGCATGTCGCGGCGTAGCGCCGACTGGGCCTCGCTGGTCGCGGGGTTGCTGTTCGTGCTGCTGGGACTGGCGTTCGTGGTCAGCGGCACCACCGCGTGGGAGGTCAACGTGCTGTGGGTGCTGCCGGTCCTCGCCATCGGTCTGGGGCTGGTCGGGGTGGTCCGCGCCCTGGTGCGGTCGCGCGACCGGCCGGACCGGCGCTCCTCCTGAACCGCCGCGGGGCGGCGCAAAGTTTCTGCTGTGCCGGGGGAAAGACATCGTGCGTCCGCTCCGCTCCCCGCCGTCGCCGCAACTGGTTCGTCTAGGGTCGTGCGCACTGTGACGATCATGCCGACGTGCGCGCGAAACCGCAGGTGGACGCGGATTCGCCGCCGCGGAGTGGGAGGGGGTCCGTTGCCCGACATCGGTGTCACCGTCGACGGCGTGCGCCACGACGACGAGGTGGAGGCGTGGCTGCCGCTCGCCCGGTACCTGCGGGAACGGGTGGGCGGTGGCGGCGTCGTGCCCCCGGAGTGCGAGACGGCGGAGTGCGGTGGGTGCACCGTGCTGGTGGACGGGGCGGCCGTCAAGAGCTGCCTGATGCTGGCGGTCCAGGCCGACGGGTGCGCGGTCACCACCGTCGAGGGGCTGGCGGACGACCTCGTGGCGCGGCCCCTCGCCCGTGCGTTGCGGCGGCACGCCCAGCGGTGCGCGCGGTGCCTGCCGGGGCTGGTCGTGGCGGCGACGGACCTGCTGCGGAACCGTCCCGACCCCTCCGAACAGGAGATCCATGAGGGGCTGGCGGGCGTCCGGTGCCGCTGCGGGGACGACGCCGACGTCGTGCGCGCGGTGCGTGCGGCCGCGGACTCCCTGGGGGTCTGGGGGACTCGGCAGACCGGTGTCCGGGAGGTCGGATGAGGGGGGACAGCGGCGTGCTGCCGCCGGAGTTCGAGTACGTGCGGGCACGCGACGTCGCCGAGGCGGTCCGGGTGCTGGACGACAGCGCGGAGGGGCGGGTGCTGGCGGGCGGCCAGAGCCTGCTGCCGCTGCTGCGGTCGCGCCGGGTCCTCCCGGACGTGCTGGTGGATCTGGGCGGGGTGGCGGAGCTGCACGGGGTGCGCGACGAGGGCGACGCGCTGTGGATCGGCGCGCTGTCCACCCACCACGAGGTGGCGTGCGACCCGCTGGTACGCGCGCACGCTCCGCTGCTGGCACAGGCCGCGGCGGCGGTCGCCGACCCCGCGGTGCGGCGCCGCGGAACCGTGGGCGGGGCGCTGGCGCACGCCGATCCGGTCTTCGACCTGCCCGCGGTGGCGGTGGCCCTGGGCGCGGAGTGCCGTGTCGCGGGCCCCGAGGGGGAACGCGGTGTCCCGGCGGCGCGCTTCTTCGTGGGCGCGGGAGCCGCCGCGATCGGTCCGAACGAGGTGGTGACCGGTCTGCGTGTGCCCCGGTGGCCCGGCTGGTCGTTCCACTACGAGAGGTTCCCCTCGGACGGGAGGTCGTGGGCGGTCGCGGGGGCCGCCGCGGGGGTGCGGCTGGTGGACGGGCACATCGCCGCGGCCCGGGTGGTGCTGGGCAACCTGGGGCCGACCCCGCTGCGGGCCTCGGCGGTGGAGGCCGCGTGCGCGGGGCTTCCCGCCCGGGCCGCTCCGGTGCGTGCGGCGGCGCGGGCCGTCGACGCGGACGTCGTGCCGCCCGACGCCGTCGGCGACCAGGACCGGCAGCGCGGCCTGGCCCGGGTGCTGGCCGGTCGGGCGCTGATCGCCGCCGCGGAGGTGTGACCTTCCCGCGGATACGGGCGGGACGTCCGGGAGGGATGGAGCGTCGGGTGCCGCGGTTGCCGCCCCGGAACGGCGCGCGGGTCACCGTCCCGCCTCGGTTCGGTGTGGATCCGGCCGCACCTCCGCTCTTCTCCCCGCCACTGGGGAACCATCCCCGATGAGGCCGTCTTCTAGGCTGGTACAGCCTGTCCCCGCTTCTGTTTGGAGTCGCCGTGGAGCCGCAGCACAACCCCTACGGGGGTGGTCCGCAGCACACTCCTCCCTCAGGAGGGTCCCCACCCGGCCGGCCCCCGTGGACGGGCGGGCCGTTCCCGGGCGCTCCGCCGCCGTACGCCCCCGCGGGGTTCGGGACGCCCCCGCCGCGCCGCCGCACCGGGCTGATCGTCGGACTGGTCGCGGGCGGTGTCGCGCTGGTGGTGGTCGCGGTGACGCTGGTTCTCGTCCTGGAGTCGCGCCCCACCCGGATCAGCGACCTGGCGGCCGTGCACCGGGCCATCGAGTCGCGCTACGAGCAGGAACCGTTCCTGGGGGTCGGTGAGTTCGACGGCGAGCACACCGTCTACGTCTCGCTGCACCTCTACGACGTCCACGGCGCCGGCAGGCTGCGGAAGACCTCCGTCGCGGTGTCCCGGCTCGTCTGGGAGAACGTGCCCGGCTCGTACGACCAGGTGGCCGTGGCGCTGTCCAACAACAGCGACGATCCGTTCGTGCAGGTGCTGAGCACCAGGGAGCTGCGGGAGAACTTCGGGGCGCGCCCCGGCAGCCTGACCGCCGAGAAGACCAACGGTCGGAACGCCACCCTGAACCGGGCGGGCGACTGCTCGACGCAGTTGGACTACTGCGACTCCCCCGCGGAGGCGCTGGTCAGTCCGAACAGCCGGGTGCTGATGGAACGCACGTGCCGGCAGGTCGACTGGAGCGAGTTCCCCGCCGAACCCGTCCAGATCCGCAACCACATCCCGGAGAAGCACGGCGCCGAGTCGTCGATGACCTACCTGCTCTCCCCGGTCACCGCCCCCGAACCCGACTACGTCACCGTCGCGCTGATCGGGAAGCGCGACGACTTCATCGACGTGACGTGCATGGTCGGGGAGGAGGGGGAGTACGAGATGTACAGTCGCGCGGACTACGCGGACGCGGCGGACTGAGTCCGCGCCCTCCCCGGGACGGTGGGGCGGGGGCCCGTGTCGGAAGGCGGAACCGCCCGAGGTGCGGCGGTGGCCGCTGCGCGCCGGAGCGCCTTTCCGGTGCCGCCCGCCGGCCGGGGTCCCCGGCGCCCTTTCCCCCTCCCTCGTGCCGTGGGCCGTCTCCGCAGCGGGCTAGGGTGATCCGGCACAACACTCTCCGGCCCTGTCGTCGAACGTTGCGAGCCCAGGATGACCGCTGCCCCTCCCCCTCCCGCTCCCCCGCTGCCCCCGGAACTGCGCCCGCTGCAACCGGGCGACCCCGCGCTGATCGGCCCCTACCGGGTGGTGGGGCGTCTCGGCCAGGGCGGCATGGGCACGGTCTTCGGCGCCCTCGACGCGCAGGACCGGTGCACAGCGGTCAAGGTGGTGCACGCCCGCTTCGCCGACGACCCCGACTTCCGGGCCCGGTTCGCGCGCGAGGTCGCGCTGATGCGCCAGGTCGGCGGCGTGTGCACGGCCGCGGTCCACGCCGCCGACGCCACCGCCCCCCAGCCCTGGGTGGCCACCGACTTCGTGCCCGGACCGACCCTGCACCGGCACGTCCGGCAGCACGGTCCGCTGTCCGAGGAGATGCTGCTGGCGTTCGCGGCCGGAACCGCGGAGTCGCTGGCCGCCATCCACGACGCCGGGGTCGTGCACTGCGACCTCAAGCCCGGCAACGTCATCCTCGCCCCCGAGGGGCCCAAGGTGCTGGACTTCGGTATCGCCCGGCACGTCACCGAGGCCTTCGACGGAACGGTGTACGGTTCGCCGGGCTGGGTGAGCCCGGAACGCTACGACCGGCAGCCGCCCACGCCCGCCTCCGACATGTTCTCCTGGGCCGAGATGGTAGCGTTCGCCGCCACCGGCCGGCACCCGTTCGGTTCGGGGACCCCCGCCGAACTCGCCGAACGCACCCGGAACGCGCCCGCCGACCTGGACGGCGTCCCCGAGGTGCTGCTGCCGCTCCTGGAGCGCGCCCTGGCCAAGGATCCCGCTGTCCGCCCCACCGCCGAAGCGGCGTTCCGCGAGGTCATGGCGCTCATGGGCGACGCCGAGGAGGAGATCGCCCTGGAGTCGGCGCCGTCCCTCGCCGCCCGGCTGCGGCTGCGTCTCGGGGAGCGGTGGCGCGGCATCGACGCGAGTTGGCACCGTCCCGCGCTGTGGGTCGCGGCGCTCTCCGCCACCGGGCTGGCCACCTCCAGCATGGCCGCGGGAACGGGCGCGGTCGGCGCGGGGATCGCGGGCGCCGGGATCGCGGCGGGCCCGGGGGCCGCCGGAGTCGGTGCGGCGGGCGCGGCCGGGACCGGGCTGGCCGGGGCCGGGAGCGCGCTCGCGGGCGGAGCCGGGATGGCGGGTGCGGGTGCCGGTACCGCTGCCGCCGCGGCCGGAGCCGGGAAGGTCGCGGTGTTCGCCGCCGCCGCGGTGATCGGCACGGCCGCCGCCGTCACCGGCGGCTACCTCGCCGTGGACGCCCTCGGCGGCCCCGGCGGGACGGCCTCCCCGGAGAGCTCCCCGGCGGCCTCGGCCTCACCCGACGCGCCGTCGGCCCCGGTGTCGCGGGCCGCCGACCTGGTGGCGGCGGCGGAGTCGTTCCAGGCGGTCCAGGAGTACCGGCCGACGGAGGAGGCGATCCGCCAGTGGTATCCGGACGCCACCGACGAGCAGGTGGAGATGCACGCCGCACTGGGCTCGGCCGTCTTCGCCTACACCTACACCGCCGAGCCCGAACCGGTCTTCCAGCAGGCCACGTCCGCCGACGGCGGGGCGCCGACCTACCAGAACATCGGCGGCGACCTGTACGTCCACGACTTCGTCGACGACGTGTGGACCCGGAACCCGCCTCCGGACCCCGCGCAGGATCCGGACCGCCCCGACCCCCACGACCCCGACCGCTACACCGTCGAGGCGTTCGTCCAGCCGCTGCGCGCCGCCGCCGAGGCGCCCGACCTGGCGGTGGAGGGCGAGGTCCGGGAGGACGGGGTGCCGGGCACCCTGTACTCGGGCACCTTCGCCGAGGACGGCTTCGTGAGCCGCAGCGGTGAGGACATCACCGCGGGCACCGTCTTCGAACTGGTCCTCGACGCGGACGGCTACCCCCTGCGGCTGGAGTACACCACGGACCTGGCCGAGCACGTCCTGCGGTTCGAGTCCTTCGGGGATCCGGTGACCATCGAGACCCCCTCCTCCGAGGACCTGGCCGCGAACGGCGGTCCCTGACCCGGCCCCCGCGGGGCCGCGGAACGGGTGGGGGCCGTCCCGACCGGGACGGCCCCCACCCGTTCCGGGAGGTCACTCCCACTCGATGGTGCCCGGCGGCTTGCTGGTGACGTCGAGGGTGACGCGGTTGATCTCGCGCACCTCGTTGGTGATGCGGTTGGAGATGGTGGCGAGCACGTCGTAGGGGACCCGCGCCCAGTCGGCGGTCATGGCGTCCTCGCTGGTGACCGGGCGCAGCACCACCGGGTGTCCGTAGGTGCGGCCATCGCCCTGCACGCCCACCGAGCGCACGTCCGCGAGCAGCACCACGGGGCACTGCCAGATGTCGCGGTCGAGGCCGGCCCGGGTCAGCTCCTCGCGGGCGATGGCGTCGGCCTCGCGCAGGATCGCCAGCCGCTCGGCGGTGACCTCGCCGACGATGCGGATGGCCAGGCCGGGGCCGGGGAACGGCTGCCGCCACACCATCTCGGCGGGCAGGCCCAACTCCTCACCGACCTTGCGGACCTCGTCCTTGAACAGTTCCCGCAGCGGCTCCACCAGGGTGAAGCGCAGGTCGTCGGGGAGGCCGCCGACGTTGTGGTGCGACTTGATGTTGGCGGTGCCGGGGCCGCCGCCGGACTCCACCACGTCGGGGTAGAGGGTGCCCTGGACCAGGAACTCGACGGCCTCGTCGCCGTCTCCGGCCGCGGCGACGACCTCGCGGGCCGCCTGTTCGAAGACGCGGATGAACTCGCGGCCGATGATCTTGCGCTTGGTCTCGGGGTCGGTGACCCCGGCCAGCGCGTTGAGGAAGCGCTCCTGGGCGTCCACGACCTTCAGGGTGGCGCCGGTGGCGGCGACGAAGTCCTTCTCCACCTGCTCGGCCTCGCCCTTGCGCAGCAGTCCGTGGTCGACGAAGACGCAGGTCAGCTGGTCGCCGACGGCTCTTTGCACGAGCGCTCCGGCCACCGCGGAGTCGACGCCGCCACTCAGCCCGCAGATGACCCGCTTGCTGCCGATCTGGGCGCGGATGCGTTCGACCTGCTCCTCGACGATGTTGACCATCGTCCAGGTGGGACGGCAGCCCGCGGCCTCGTACAGGAAGTGCCGCAGGACGGCCTGGCCGTGCTCGGTGTGCAGCACCTCGGGGTGGAACTGGACGCCGAAGAGTCCGCGTTCGGGGTTCTCCATCGCGGCCACCGGGGCCCCCGGGGTCCGGCCGGTGACCCGGAACCCGTCGGGGGCCCGGGACACGGCGTCGCCGTGCGACATCCACACCGTCTGCTGCTGCGGCAGGGTGTGGAACAGGAGGCTGTCGACGGACAGTTCGATCTCGGTGCGTCCGTACTCCGACCTGCCCGTCCGCTCGACGGTGCCGCCGAGGGTCTGCGCCATGACCTGGAAGCCGTAGCAGATGCCGAGGGTGGGCACCCCCGTCTCGAACAGGCCCTCGGGCGCCTTCGGGGCTCCGTCGGCGTACACCGAGGAGGGGCCGCCGGACAGGATGACGGCCTTGGGGTTCTTGGCGAGCATCTCCTCGACCGGCATGGTCGAGGGCACGATCTCGCTGTAGACGTGGCATTCGCGCACCCGGCGCGCGATCAACTGCGCGTACTGCGCGCCGAAGTCCACGACGAGGACGGTGTCGAACGTGCTGTCGGGAGCACCGGCAACGGACACGTAACGGCCTTCCAGCAGACAGGAGACGGGATGACCGCCAGTCTAGTGGGAACGCGGGCCCCGAAACCGCGCCGGAGGGGCGGGGACCGGGCGGGGGGAGTCGGCGGTCCGCCCGGTCTCCGCCCCTCCGCGGCCGGACGGCCGACCGCGGTGTGCGGAAGGTCACCGGTCAGCGGATGCGCAGCGTCCGCATCAGCCGGGCTCCGGCGGTCATCACCCGGGCCAGGGTCTCGGCGGACATGCCGGGGGGACCGCTGAGGCCGACGAGGTGCTGGCTGGCGACGGTCTGCGCCTCGGTGTAGCGCAGCAGGCCCTCTTCGCCATGCCGCCGTCCCAGGCCGGAGCGCTTCATGCCGCCCATGGGGGCTCCGTAGCTGGCGAACGCGGCGCCGTAGCCCTCGTTGATGTTGACCGTTCCGGCCCTGAGCTGTTCGGCGATGCGGCGTCCGCGGGCCACGTCCCGCGTCCACACGCTGGCGTTGAGGCCGTAGGGGGTGTCGTTGGCGCGTTCGACCGCCTCGTCCTCGGTCGCGAACCGGTAGACGGAGACGACCGGTCCGAAGGTCTCCTCGGTGCACACCGTCATGGACTCCTCGACGCCGGTGAGCACGGTGGGCTCGTAGAACAGCGGGCCGAGGTCGGGACGGGGGCGGCCTCCGGCCAGTACGGTGGCGCCCTTGGCGCGGGCCTCCTCCACGTGCTCGACGACCCGGTCGAGCTGGCGCCGGTAGGTGAGCGACCCCATGTCCGCGGAGTAGTCCAGGTCCGCGCCCAGCCGCATGTTCCGCGTCGCCTCCGCGAACCTCTCGACGAACTCGTCGTGGACGGAGTCGTGCACGTAGAGGCGTTCCGCGGAGATGCACAGCTGGCCGGAGTTGCTGAAGCAGGCGGTCAGCGCGCCGCGGACGGTCCGGTCCAGGTCGGCGTCGGCGCACACGATCATCGGGTTCTTGCCGCCGAGTTCCGCGGAGCAGCCGACGAGTCGGGACGCGGCGCGCTGGGCGATGCGGGCCCCGGTGTCGGAGGAGCCGGTGAAGGCCACGTAGTCGGCCTCGTCGACCAGCGGGTCGCCGATCTCGGCGGGCTCGCCCAGGACGACCAGCCACAGGTCCTGCGGCAGTCCCGCCTCGACCAGCAGGTCGATGGCCCACAGGGCGCTGAGCGCGGTCTGGGTGTCGGGTTTGGCGACGACGGCGTTGCCGGCCAGGAGGGCGGGTACGGCGTCGGCGACGGGCAGGGTCAGCGGGTAGTTCCACGGGGTGATGACGCTGACGACGCCTTTGGGCTGGTGGTTCACCACGGTCCGGGTGGCCAGCGGGATCGCGCCGCCGACCCGTCGGCTGCGCAGCAGGCGGGGGGCGTGGCGCGCGTAGTGGAGGGTGCCCAGGGCGGCGTCGCAGACCTCCTCGAAGGCGTGGCGGCGGGCCTTGCCGGTCTCCCACTGCAGGATGTCCAGGATCTCTTTCTGCCGGTCCAGGAGCAGGTCGTGGAAGCGCAGGAAGGGGGCGACCCGCTGGCGCGGCGGCTGCTGGGCCCACCTGTGCTGGGCGGCGCGGGCGCGGCGGAACGCCTCGGCGACGTCCCGGGCCGAGGACTGGGGGAGTTCGGCGAGGGGTTCTCCGGTGAAGGGGGCGGTGGTGACGGCGGTCCTGCCGGATGTGCTCACCACGTGTCGGGTCAGTCGTCGGACCAGCTCGTCGCCCGGTGGAGCGGAACGCACTGCTGTGGTGGTCGTCACAGTCTCCATAACCGGCAGCTTAGGCGACCCGGCACCGCTCTGCTACTCACCAGTAATGGCAAAGAACACGCCCGCGGCGCGCAGCACCTGGACGGCCGGTACCCCGGGGCGTTAAATTCATTATGCGATGAATTTCCTCGGACTCGGGAGTCCGCCATGACGCGACCGCCGACCTCCTCCACCACCACCTGCGCGATCGTCGGCGGCGGGCCCGCCGGGATCATGCTCGGCCTGCTGCTCGCCCGCGCCGGAGTCCACGTCACCGTGCTGGAGAAGCACGGCGACTTCCTGCGCGACTTCCGCGGCGACACCGTGCACCCCTCCACCCTGACCCTGCTCGACGAGCTCGGCCTGCTCCGGGAGTTCGACGCCCTGCCGCACCGCGACGTGGAGCAGATCGGGATCGAGGTGTCCGGGCAGCGGCTCGTGGGCGTGCGCCTGGCCGACATCCCCGGCCCGCACAAGCGCGTCGCGCTGGTCCCCCAGTGGGACTTCCTGAACCTGCTCGCCGAGCACGCCGCGCGCTATCCGACCTTCCGCCTGCTGCTGCGGTCCCCCGCGTACGGCCTCGTCCGGGAGAACGGGGCGGTGCGCGGCGTGCGCTACCGCGACGCCGACGGCGAGCACGAACTGCGGGCCGTGCTCACCGTGGCCGCCGACGGCCGCCGCTCGGTCCTGCGCGAGGCCGCCGGCCTGGTCCCGATCGACCTGGGCGCACCGATGGACGTGCTGTGGCTGCGCCTGCCCCGCGTCGCGGGCGACCCCCACGGGCTCGTCGGACGGATCGGGGAGCGGGGCATGTCCGTGGGGATCGACCGCGGCGACTACTGGCAGGTCGCCTACCTCGTGCGCAAGGGCGGCCACACGGAGCTGCGCCGCCGCGGCCTGGCGCCGCTCCGCGAGGGCCTCGCGGAACTGCTGCCGTTCCTGGCCGACCGGGCCGCCGCACTGGACTCCTGGGACCAGGTGGCGTTCCTGGAGGTCGGCCTGGACCGGCTGCCCCGCTGGTCGGTGCCGGGGCTGCTGTGCGTCGGCGACGCCGCGCACACCATGAGCCCGATCGGCGGGGTGGGCATCAACCTGGCGGTCCAGGACGCGGTGGCCGCCGCCAACCTGCTGGCCGACCCGCTGTACCGGGCGCAGGCCGACCCCGAGCGCTTCACCCGGACGTTCAACCCCGCCCTGGTGGAACGGGTGCAGCGCCGCCGGGAGCTGCCCACCCGGGGCACCCAGCTCGTGCAGCGCGTCATCCAGCGCCAGCTGATCGAACGGGCGTTGGACGGCCGGGTCGCCCTGCCTCCCGCGGCCGCCCGCCTGCTCTCCGACGGCGCCTGGAGCAGAGTGGCGGGCCGGGTGCTGGGCGCCACACTCGGCCGGACCATGATGTACGGCCTGCGCCCCGAACACGTCCGCACGCCGGAACGCCGGTGACCGGCCCCGCCCGTCCCCGGGCGGCCGACCGGGAAGAACCGCCTCCGTCGCTGCCGCAGTGTGCGCCCCGACAGCAACCGGACCATGAGGGTTCCCGGACAGCGGGGGAAGGGTGCGGGCCACCGGAGGAGGTACTCCGGGAAAAGAGTGGGGAGACGCGCAACGAGATCCACCGAACGGGTTGGCGCACCGGGGATCCGCCCGCCTGTGCCACGATCAGGTGTCCGTGGGGAAAGCATCGGCGCCGGGTGCACCCCGCTCCGTCGAATCCGGACGGCCGGAAACAGCCTCTGCGCCGCGTCACGAGGGTGTGCCCGCCCGGACCGGAGGAGAAGGAGTCATGAGCGCTGTCGGAGACGCCGCCCAGCTCTGCCCCGGTTCCGGCTGCGCACGCCCCCGGCAGCCGTCCGGACGACGTCCGCGCCCACGGCGAGCGGGGTGCTGGAGCCGCTGCTGAAGCTGGAGCGGTGCACCACCGGCTTCACCGACCCCACGGTCGGCACCGACGCCGCGCTGCGGACCATCACCGTGGAGTTGCTGCTCCTGGGCGGGTCCGACCCCGCCGCGGCCCCGGACACCGTCCGCACAGCGGCGCACCCGGCCGGCCGTCCGCCGGCGCACAGCCCGACCGGGTGAGCACGGAGAGAGCACGGGGCTCCCCTCCGTTCCCGGGTCGGGCTCCCCCGGCCCGGGTCCGTGTCCCGGCGCCCTCACGGCGGCGGGAGCAGGGGCGCCGGTGCGGACCGGGAGTTCAGCCCGCGAATCCGTTCGGGTTGGCCGACTGCCAGCGCCACGTGTCGGCGCAGGCCTCGTCGAGGGTGAGGGTGGTCTTCCAGCCCAGGTCCCGGTGGGCGGCCGACGGGTCGGCGTAGCAGACCGCGATGTCGCCGGGACGGCGGGCCACCACCTGGCGCGGGATCGGCCTGCCGCTGGCCCGTTCGAAGGCGGCGATGGCCTCCAGCACCGACACGCCGTGGCCGCTGCCGAGGTTGTAGGCGCGCATGCCGTAGGCGTCGCCCAGCCGTTCCAGGGCGGCCACGTGCCCCCGCGCCAGGTCCACCACGTGCAGGTAGTCGCGCACGCCGGTGCCGTCGGGCGTGTCGTAGTCGTCGCCGTAGACCAGCACTTTCTCCCGGCGTCCGGCCGCGACCTGCGCGATGTAGGGGAAGAGGTTGTTCGGCACCCCGTTGGGGTCCTCCCCGATCAGCCCGCTGGGGTGGGCTCCCACCGGGTTGAAGTAGCGCAGCGCGATGATCCGCCAGTCGGGAGCGGCCGCGGCCAGGTCGGCGAGGACGCGCTCGGCGAACAGCTTGGTGGCCCCGTAGGGGTTGGTGGCGCTCAGCGGCGCGTCCTCCGGGATGGGCACCCGCTCGGGGTCGCCGTAGACGGTCGCCGAAGAGCTGAACACCAGGGAGCGCACCCCGTGGGCGCTCATGGTCTCGCACAGGGTCAGCAGCGCGTCGAGGTTGTTGCGGTAGTACAGCAGCGGCCGCTCCGTGGACTCGCCCACCGCCTTCAACCCGGCGCAGTGCACGGCCGCGTCGATCCGGTGCTCGGCGAAGACCCGCTCCAGCAGCGCCCGGTCGGCGCAGTCGCCGATGTAGCAGGCAACGGAACGGCCGGTGATGCGTTCCACCCGGCGGACCGCCTCCGCGCGGCTGTTGCTCAGGTTGTCGACGACGACCACCCCGTGGCCGCTCTCCAGCAGCTCGACGGCGACGTGCGTTCCGATGTACCCGGCTCCGCCGGTGAGCAGTACGTTCATGGTCACACCCGGATTCACGTGGCAGACCGCAGTGACGGTGCGGCCTCACCAGCATAGGCGGGCCGCAGGCGGGGGGAGCGCCGTGGCGCGCCCCTCAGGCCTCCCCGACGGTGATGGCTCCGTCGACGGTCGTGACCCTGATCACCGGCCCGGCGTCGGTGTCCTGCGGAACCGAGACGTCGACGGCACCGTCGCCGGTGGAGGTGGTGACCGCGTAGGGGCCTGCGCCCGGCGGGGTGAGCACCGTGACACCGCCGTCCCGGGCCTTCACGTCGACGCGGTCGAACGCGGTGGCCGCGGTGATCTCGACCGTCCCGTCGCCGCTGTCGACGTCCAGCTCGCCGAACTCCGTCCCGTCGACCCTGACCCGGCCGTCGCGGTTGGCGAGCGCGACGGTTTCCGCTGCTCCGCCGGTGGCCTCGATCCTGCCGTCGACGGTCTCGGCGGTGACCGTGTCCGCCTCCACCTGGTCGAGGGTCAGCACCCCGTCCCGGGTGGTGGCGTCCAGCTTCTCCACCGTCCCGGTGACGACGACCTCTCCGTCGGTGGTGACGACCGTCACCTCGCCTCCGGTGTCGTCGACGGTGATGGCTCCGTCCGCGCTGCCCACCGAGACCGCGGTCCCCTCGGGAACGGTGACGACGTAGTCGATGTCACACCACGCGATCCCCAGGGCGATCCGGCTCCCGCAGTCCCCGGCGGTGATCGCCAGGGTCCCGTCCTGTTCGGTGACCGTCTCCTCCGGCGGCGTGTCGCCGGTGTAGCGCAGGAAGCGTTCCACCTTGATCTCGGAGACGTCGCCGCCCACGACGGTGGTGGCGCCGTCCTGGTTGGTCAGTTCGAGCACCTCCGCCCGTGCGTAGGAGTCGGTGCGGGTCTCCTCGGTGACATTGCCCTCGAAGTCCACGTCCATGTCGCATCCGGTGAGCGCCAGGGCCGCGACCGTGGCCGCCCCCGCTCCCACCCACCTCGTCCGCTGCTGCACCGCTGTCCCCGTCCTGTCGCCCGACCGGCTTGCGGTATCGATCCTCCCCTCGGGGGTCGGGACACTCAATCGCGCTACCTGGCAGACCCGGGGTGGTGTCTCCACTCCCCGCGGGGTACGTGCCGCACTACCCGGTGCCGAGCGGTCCGGCCGGCTCGTACCAGACCCGCTCCGCCGGCACGTCGACGACCTCCCGCTCCGGGTAGCGCAGCGCCGTGAGCCGTCCGCCGAACACGCAGCCGGTGTCCACGCAGAGCGTGTTGTTGACCCACTCCACGCGGGTGGTGGGCACGTGGCCGTGGACGACGGCCGCCCGCCCCCGGTAGTTCCTGGCCCAGGGCAGGCGCACGGGCCGGCCGTAGCGGTCGACCTCGCCCGTGGTCTCGCCGTACAGCGCGAAGGCGCGCACCCGTCCGGAGTCCCGGCCGTGGTACTCCTCCTTCAGGCCGGCGTGCGCCACCACGAGGTTCCCTCCGTCCAGCACGTAGTGGTCGACCAGGTCCGCGCAGAAGGCGAGGACCCGGTCCCGGAACTCGGCGGGTTCGGCGGCGAGCTGCTCCAGGGTCTCCCGCAGTCCATGCGCCAGCCGCGTCCCCCTGCCCCGCAGTGCCCGCACCAGCCGGTTCTCGTGGTTGCCCGCCACGCACAGCGCGTCGCCGTCGGCGACCATGCCCATGACCAGGCGCAGCACCCCCGGCGAGTCGGGTCCCCGGTCCACCAGGTCGCCGACGAACACCGCGGTGCGGCCGGGGTAGTGCGCCCCGGTCGCACGCCCCCGCTCGTCGCGCCGCAGCCGGTAGCCGAGCCGGTGGAGCAGCGCCTCCAGTTCGGCGCGGCAGCCGTGCACGTCGCCGATGACGTCGAAGGGGCCGCGCAGCTCACGGCGGTCGCAGCGGAGGGGCACCGGCCGCACGACCGCGGTGTCGGCCTCCTCGGGGCCGCGCAGCACGTGGACGGCGCGGAACCCCTCCCGGTCCAGGCGGCGCAGGGTACGCCGCAGGTCGCGCAGCTGGCGGGTGGTGACGTCGTCGTCGAGGACGCGGTCGGCCCGGTTGCGGGTGCGTTCCCGGATCAGGTCGGGCGGGGTGTCCAGGACGATCGCGACGCACGGCAGGTCGTGGTCCCGGGCGATGCGCCGCAGCTCCTGGCGGGGGTGCGGGTGCAGGTTGGTGGCGTCGACCACGGTGAGCAGGCCGCGCCGCAGCCGCCGGTCGACGATGGTGTGGAGCAGGTGGAAGGCGTCGTCGGTGGCGGACTGGTCGTTCTCGTCGTCGCTGACCAGCGCCCGGCAGTGGTCGGAGCTGACCACCTGGGTGGGGCGGAAGCGGCGGGCGGCGAAGGTGGACTTGCCCGCCCCCGAGACGCCCACGAGCAGCACCAGGCCCGCCGCGGAAACGTCGAGGACCCGCGTCACCGTCCTCATCCTCTCTCGCCGGCGGGGCGGGACCTCAGACCCGTGCCGCGGCCGCCTGCGGCACGATGTCGGGGGCGCCGTGCTGCACCGCGTCGGCCTCGTGGTCGCTGTCCTGTTCCTGCGCGGCGCGTTCGGCTTCGATGCGCTTGCGGTAGTACTCCACCTCGCGGGCGAGCTGTTCGTCGTCCCAGCCGAGCGGCCCGGCCATCAGGCCGGCGGCCTCCTCGGCGGCGGCCAGGCCGCGGTCCCAGGTCTCGATGGAGACGTGGGTGCGCCGGCTCAGCACGTCGTCGAGGTGGCGGGCGCCCTCGCAGCGGACCGCATGCACGACCTCGGCGCGCAGGTAGTCGTCGGCCCCGGTGAGCGGCCGTCCCAGCTCCGGCTGCTCGGCGACCAGGTCCAGCACCTCGTGGACGAGGGAGCCGTAGCGGCGCAGCAGGTGCTGGATCCGGGAGACGTGCAGCCCGGTCCGGCGGGCCAGGGTCCGGCGCTGGTTCCACAGGGCGGCGTACCCGTCGGCGCCCACCAACGGCAGCCGGTCGGTCACCGATGCGGGCACTCCCCCGCCGAGGCCGTGCGCGACGGCGTCCACGGCGTCCTTGGCCATGACACGGTAGGTGGTGTACTTGCCGCCCGCGATGAGCACCAGGCCGGGCACCGGGTGCGCCACGGTGTGCTCGCGGGAGAGTTTGGAGGTCTCGTCGGACTCCCCGGACAGCAGCGGCCGCAGCCCGGCATACACCCCCTCGACGTCGTCCCTGGTCAGCGGGGTCTTCAGGACCGAGTTGACGTGGTCGAGCACGTAGTCGATGTCGGTGCGGCTGGCCGCGGGGTGCGCCTTGTCCAGGTCCCACGCGGTGTCGGTGGTCCCGATGATCCAGTGCCGTCCCCAGGGGATGACGAACAGCACGCTCTTCTCGGTGCGCAGGATCAGCCCCGAGGACGCCTGGATGCGGTCCCGGGGCACCACCAGGTGCACGCCCTTGGAGGCGCGCACGTGGATCTGGCCGCGCCCGCCCACCATCTGCTGGATGTCGTCGGTCCACACCCCGGCGGCGTTGACGACCTGTTTGGCGCGGACCGGGAACTCCCTGCCGCTCTCCAGGTCGACCACGCGGGCGCCGGTGACGTGCTCGCCCTCCCGCAGGAAGCCCACGGCCTGCGTCCGCGAGGCGATGTGCGCGCCGTAGGTGGCGGCCGTGCGCAGCACCGTCACCACGTAGCGGGCGTCGTCGACCTGGGCGTCCCAGTACCGTACGGCGCCCACCAGGGCGTCCCGGCGCAGCGCGGGGAAGATCCGCAGCGCCCCGCCGCGGGTGAGGTGGCGGTGGCCGGGCAGGCCCCGGGTGTGCGTGGAGGCCAGGGCGAGCGTGTCGTAGAGGGCCACGCCCGCGCCGACGTAGGGCCGCTCCCAGTGGTGGCGCAGCGGGAACAGGAACGGGACGGGGCGCACCAGGTGGGGGGCGATGCGGCCGAGCAGCAGCCCCCGCTCGGTCAGCGCCTCGCGCACCAGGGCGAAGTCCAACTGCTCCAGGTAGCGCAGGCCGCCGTGGATGAGTTTGCTGGACCTGCTGGAGGTCCCCGAGGCGAAGTCGCGGGCCTCGACGAGGCCGACCGACAGGCCGCGCGACACCGCGTCCAGGGCGACGCCCGCGCCGACGATGCCTCCGCCCACGACCAGCACGTCGAGTTCGTTGTCGGCCATGTGGTCGAGGGCGGCGCCCCGTTCTTCCGGTCCCAGCCGTGCTGCCGTCATCTGGTTCGCGGTGTCCCGTCCCCCGGGTCGCGGGCGGACGCGGCGGACCCCGCTTCCCTCCTCTCGCGGGAAGCCGCGCGGCGCGCGGCGCGTGGAGCGGGTGGCTCTCCGTGTGAGGTCTGTCCTGCGCTCAGGCTATAACGGGTGATTCGCCACGGTCTGTACCCCACGCGGGGACGGTCAGCTTATGGCGTCGACGTAGTCGGCGGCGATGGCGAGGACCCGCTGTCCGTACTCCTCCGACCGGTTGTACGCGAGGACCGCCGCCCACCAGCCCTGCGAGGTGGTCAGCACCCGGTTGTCCGCGCACAGGTAGCGGGCGGCGCTGAGGGCGGCGTCGTCGATGTCGTGGGGGTCGGGTTCGCCGCCGTCGGCGGAGGTCCCCCAGATCTCCCACGTGGTGGGGATGAACTGCATGGGGCCGACGGCCCGGTCCCACTCGGGGTCGCCGTCGAGCCGTCCCCCGTCGGTGTCGCGGATCGCGGCGGTCCCGCGGGTGCCGTCGAGGGGGATGCCGATCACCCGGACGGTGGTGGTCCCGTCGCGGGCGAGTTCGCCGCCCGCGTACGTGCCGTGCCTGGACTCCACCTCTCCGATCGCGGCCAGGGTCGGCCAGGAGACCTGGCACTCCGGTTGCTCCTCCAGGAGCCGCAGCTGCGCGGCCGCGTACGCCTGGAGCGCGCGGCGGGGGATCCCGGTGCCGTCCGAGACCCGGTCCAGCCATCCGGGGTCGATCTCCGGGACCGCCGCGGGGCTCTCGGCGGGCAGCGGCCTGGCGTCCGGGAACTCCTCGGCCCCCGCGGGCGCTCCGGCGTCCGCTCCGGTGACGGTGGACACGCTCCCGCCCAGCTCGTTGGGGCCCGGGGGCAGCGCCGGCGGTGCGGCGGACTGTGCGGTGAGCGCCACCACGCCGAGGACTCCGCCGGTGACTCCCACCGCCGCGACCATCGCGGCGCCCGCCGCGGCCAGGGAACGCCGGCCGACCGCGGGCCCGGACGCGGGGACCGCGCCGGGGACCGACTCTGTCGGGACGTTGGAGAGCGTCTCGGCCACCAGAACCCCCACTCTCTGTCTGTCAGACACACGGAAGGCCAAGGGAGAAACGTACTCGGCCTTCTCTCTCCCGAACAGCGGGTTTGCCGGAAAAATCACGATAGTCCGTCACGTCAAGCCACTCCTGGGAGGTTCCGGACACGACAACGCCCCCGTCTCGCGGAGCGGGGGCGTTGTGGATTCCTGTCGGGAGAGGGCGTGCGGCCGGGGGCGCTCAGTTCGGCGCCACCACGACCTCGACCCGCTGGAACTCCTTCAGGTCGGTGTACCCGGCGGTCGCCATGGTGCGGCGCAGCGCGCCCATGAGGTTCATCGACCCGTCGCTGGTGGAGGCCGGGCCGTGCAGGATCGCCTCCAGGGTGCCGATCGTGCCGACGTCCACCCGCTCGCCGCGCGGCAGCGCGTGGTGGTGCGCCTCGCTGCCCCAGTGGTAGCCGCCTCCGGGGGCCTCGGTGGCGCGCGCCAGCGGGGAGCCGACCATGACCGCGTCCGCGCCGCACGCCAGCGCCTTGGCGATGTCGCCGCTGCGGGTCATGCCGCCGTCGGCGATGACGTGCACGTAACGGCCGCCGGATTCGTCGAGGTAGTCGCGCCGGGCCGCCGCGACGTCACCGATCGCGCTGGCCATGGGCACCGCGACCCCCAGCACGCTGCGGGTGGTGTGGCCCGAGCCGCCGCCGAAGCCGACGAGCACGCCCGCCGCTCCGGTGCGCATCAGGTGCAGGGCCGCGGTGTAGGTGGCGCAGCCCCCGACCACCACGGGGACGTCGAGGTCGTAGATGAACTGCTTGAGGTTGAGCGGCTCGGCGCGGCCGGAGACGTGCTCGGCGGAGACCGTGGTGCCGCGGATCACGAAGATGTCCACACCCGCGTCGATCACGGCCTTGTGGTACTGGGCGGTGCGCTGCGGGGAGAGGCGGGCCGCGGTGACCACCCCGGCCTGGCGGACCTCCTCGATGCGGCGGCCGATCAGCTCCTCCTTGATCGGCTCGGCGTAGATCTCCTGGAGCCTGCGGGTGGCCGTGGCGTCGTCGAGCTCGCGGATCTCGGCGAGCAGCGGCTCGGGGTCCTCGTAGCGGGTCCACAGCCCCTCCAGGTCGAGCACCCCCAGACCGCCCAGCTCACCGATGGCCACGGCGGTCTTCGGCGAGACCACGCTATCCATGGGGCTCACCATCAGCGGCGTGTCGAAGCGGTAGGCGTCGATCTGCCACGCGATGGAGACCTCCTCGGGGTCCCGGGTGCGTCGTGCGGGCACGATCCCGATCTCGTCGAGCTCGTACGCCCGCCGTCCGGCCTTGCCCAGCCCGATCTCAACCTGAGCCAACGCTGTGCTCTCCTCTGCAGTCCGTGGAGCCGTCCCGCCCGACGGCGGGGTCTTCGGTCGGGGCCGTCGAGTGCCGACGCGGTCGACCGGCGATGACCACCGGCGGCGAGTCTACCGCCGCGCCGTCCGCGCGCCCGCGCGCGCGGCACGCGGGCGGGTCAGCTGCGCGCCTGGTAGTTGGGCGCCTCGACCATCATCTGGACGTCGTGCGGGTGGCTCTCCTTGAGACCGGCGGTGGTGATCTGCATCAGCTGGCCGCGTTCCCGCAGTTCGTCCAGGGTGCGCACGCCCGCGTACCACATGGACTGGCGCAGTCCTCCGACGAGCTGGTGCGCCACCGTGGCCAGCGGCCCCCGGTAGGGGACGCGGCCCTCGATGCCCTCGGGGATGAGCTTGTCCTCGGTGGCCACGTCGGCCTGGGAGTAGCGGTCCTTGGAGTAGGAGCGGCCGCGCATCGCGCCGAGCGAGCCCATGCCCCGGTAGGTCTTGTACTGCTTGCCGTTGATGAAGACGAGTTCCCCGGGGCTCTCCTCGACACCGGCCAGCAGGCTGCCGACCATCACGGTGCTGGCGCCCGCGACGACGGCCTTGGCGATGTCCCCGGAGTACTGGAGCCCGCCGTCGGCGATGACCGGCACCCCCGCGGGCACGGCCGCCTTGGCTGCCTCCAGGATCGCGGTGACCTGGGGCGCGCCCACGCCCGCGACCACCCGGGTGGTGCAGATGGACCCCGGTCCCACGCCCACCTTGACCGCGTCGGCCCCGGCGTCGACGAGGGCCTGGGCCGCCGCGCGGGTGGCGATGTTGCCCCCGACGACGTCCACCCGGGTGTTGGCCTTGAGCTTGGCGACCATCTCCAGCACACCGGCGGAGTGCCCGTGCGCGGTGTCCACCACGAGGAAGTCCACCCCGGCCTCGACCAGGGCCCGGGCACGCCGCTCGGCCTCGGGGCCGACGCCGACCGCGGCGCCCACGACGAGCCGGCCCTCGGCGTCCTTGGTGGCGTCGGGGAACTGCTCGCTCTTGGTGAAGTCCTTGACGGTGATCAGGCCGCGCAGCCGTCCCTGCCCGTCGACGAGCGGAAGCTTCTCGATCTTGTTCTCCCGCAGCAGCGCGAACGCCTCCTCGCGGGAGACGCCCACCGGCGCGGTCACCAGCGGCATGGGGGTCATGACGTCGCGGACCAGGCGGGTGCGGTCCTCCTCGAACCGCATGTCCCGGTTGGTGACGATGCCGACGAGGCGTCCGTCGGAGTCGACGACCGGGGCCCCGGAGATCCGGTAGTGCGCGCTGAGCCGCTCGACGTCGGCGAGGGTGTCCTCGGGGCGGCAGGTCACCGGGTGGGTGATCATCCCGGCTTCGGAGCGCTTGACCAGGTCGACCTGGGCGGCCTGGTCCTCGATGGAGAGATTGCGGTGCAGGACCCCGACCCCGCCCTGCCGGGCGATCGCCACGGCCATCCGCGCCTCGGTCACGGTGTCCATCGCCGCGGAGACCAGCGGGATGCGCAGGGTGATGGTGCGGGTGAGCCGGGTGGTGGTGTCCGTCTCGCCGGGCTGGAGATCGGAGTAGGCGGGCACCAGCAGGACATCGTCGTAGGTGAGCCCGGGAGGGAGCACCTTCTCGAACTCCTCCTGGCCTCCTGTTGGCTTGAGCGACATGACACCTTCCAACCGAGCGACAGCTTCCCTGTTTCATCCTAGGGCGCGTCGGCCACTCGCCGTGGCCGGTGGAGGGCGTCGGGCCGCTCACAGCCTCCCGGGGAGGCGGTCAGCGCAGCCGGTTGGCCGTGGCGGCGCGCCGCAGCCGGGCCAGGGCCCGGTGCTGGGCGACCCGGACCGCGCCGGGCGACATGCCCAGGGCGTGCCCGGTCTCGTCCGCGGACAGCCCCGCGATCACCCGCAGGGACAGCAGGCGGCGCTGCTGCTCGGGCAGTTCGCTGAGCAGTTCCCGGGCCTGTTCGGCCTCGACGATGCGCACCGCGGACTCCTCGGGCCCGGGCGACTCGTCGGGGTGGTCGGGCACCGAGTCGGTGGGCACGTCCGCGCGGGTGCAGCCGCGCAGGGCGTCGGCGACCTTGTGCGCCGCGATCCCGAAGACGAAGGAGGCGAACGGACGCCCCATGTCCCGGTAGCGCGGCAGCGCGGACAGCAGGGCGATGCAGACCTCCTGGGCCACGTCGTCGAAGTCGTGGGTGTAACCGGAGACGCGGGACAGCCGGGCACGGCAGTAGCGCACCACCATGGGTCGTACCTCGCGGATCAGCGAGTCCACCGCGCCGTCGTCGCCTTGGACCGCCAGCGAGGTGAGGTGGTTGAGCTCTGCGTCGTCCGCCCGCGAGCGGGCGGCGTACCTGCGAACCAGTGGCGTGCCCCCCGCGACGCGTAGATCCCTCACATATCGAATGATGCCCACTGGCGGAGACTCACTCGTCCCGATTCAGGGCAACAGAATGGTTACATTCAGGACTATTCTCGCGAGACGCCACGCGTGTCCCGGGCGTGGACCCGGGACACGCGTGGTAGGAGCCCGCCTCCGTCCGCGGTCGGCGGAACGGGGTCAGTGGGCGTGGCCGTGGCCGCCCGCGGCCTCCTCTTCCTCCTCGGGCTTGTCCACGACCAGCGCCTCGGTGGTCAGCAGCATCCCGGCGATGGACGCGGCGTTCTGCACCGCGGAGCGGGTGACCTTGACCGGGTCGATGATGCCCTGCGCGGCCAGGTCGCCGTACTCGCCGGTCGCCGCGTTGTAGCCCTGGCCGGGCTCCATCTCGGCGATCTTGGCGGCGACCACGGAGCCCTCGGCGCCGGCGTTGATCGCGATCCAGCGCGCGGGCTCGCTCAGCGCGCGGCGCACGATCGCCACGCCGACGGCCTCGTCACCGGTGAGGTCCAGGTCGCCGTCCAGGGACTTGGCGGCGTGCACCAGGGAGGAGCCGCCGCCGGCGATGATGCCCTCCTCCACGGCCGCGCGGGTCGCGGAGATGGCGTCCTCCAGGCGGTGCTTCCGCTCCTTGAGCTCGACCTCGGTGGCCGCGCCCACCCGCAGCACGCACACGCCGCCCGCGAGCTTGGCCAGCCGCTCCTGGAGCTTCTCCCGGTCCCAGTCGGAGTCGCTGGCCTCGATCTCCTTGCGGATCTGGGCGATGCGGTCGTTGACCTCGGCCTGCTCGCCGGCGCCGTCCACGATGGTGGTGGTGTCCTTGGTGACGGTGATCCGGCGGGCCCGGCCGAGCACGTCGGTCTCGGCGTTCTCCAGGGTGAGGCCGACCTCCTCGGCGATGACCTGGCCGCCGGTGAGGATCGCGATGTCCTGGAGCATGGCCTTGCGGCGCTCGCCGAAGCCGGGGGCCTTGACCGCGGCGACGGCCAGGGCGCCGCGGATCTTGTTGAGCACGAGCGCGCCCAGCGCGTCGCCCTCGACGTCCTCGGCGATGATGAGCAGCGGCTTCTTGGTCTGGACGACCTTCTCCAGCAGCGGCAGCAGCTCGTTGAGGTTGCTGATCTTGCCCTGGTGGATGAGGACCAGCGCGTCCTCCAGCACCGCCTCCTGGCGGTCGCCGTCGGTGACGAAGTAGGGCGAGATGTAGCCCTTGTCGAACTGGAGGCCCTCGGTGAACTCCAGGTCCATGCCGAAGGTCTGGGACTCCTCGACGGTGATGACGCCGTCCTTGCCGACCTTGTCGAAGGCCTCGGCGATCAGTTCGCCGATCTGCTGGTCCTGGGCAGAGTTGGTGGCCACGTAGGCGATGTCGGCGCGCTCCCCGATCTCGCGGGCCTGGGACAGCAGAGTCTCGGAGACGGCGCGCGCGGCGGCGTCGATGCCCCTCTTCAGCAGGACGGGCGAGGCGCCCGCGGCGACGCTGCGCAGGCCCTCGCGGACCAGGGCCTGGGCGAGCACGGTGGCGGTGGTGGTGCCGTCGCCGGCGGCGTCGTTGGTCTTGGTGGCGACCTCCTTGACGAGCTGGGCGCCCAGGTTCTCGTAGGGGTCCTCCAGCTCCACCTCACGCGCGACGGTGACGCCGTCGTTGGTGATGGTCGGGGCGCCGAACTTCTTGTCGATGACCACGTTGCGGCCCTTGGGGCCGAGCGTCACCTTGACCGCGTCGGCGAGGTGGTTGACACCGCGCTCCAGCGCGTGCCGCGCGGACTCCTCGAATTCCAGGATCTTGGGCATTGGACTTCCTCGGGTTGTGCAGAGATCGACTGCGGCTGGCGCGCCGTGCCGGACGGCACGGCGCGACGACACGGAAAGCGCGCGGGCGGGTGGTCCCGCCCGCGCGCTGTCACACCTTGCTCGGAAGGATGTTCCGGGGCTTACTTCTCGACGATCGCGAGCAGGTCGCGAGCGGAGAGCACCAGGTACTCCTCACCGTCGTACTTGACCTCGGTGCCGCCGTACTTGCTGTAGAGGACGATGTCGCCCTCCTTGACGTCCAGCGGGATGCGCTTGTCGCCCTCGTCGTCCCAGCGGCCCGGGCCCACGGCCAGGACCTTGCCCTCCTGGGGCTTCTCCTTGGCGGTGTCCGGGATGACCAGACCGGACGCGGTGGTCTGCTCGGCCTCCAGAGGCTGGACGACGACGCGGTCCTCAAGCGGCTTGAGCACGATCTTGGTGGCGGTCGACACGGTGTGACCTCCCCCTTCAGAATTTCTGAACGATGAATGGCATGCAGACAAAAGGGACGACCACGGCGGCCTGCCGTCGCGGGTGCCAGACCAACCTCGTCGTGGTTAGCACTCTACCCTTGAGAGTGCCAATACGAAACAGTAGTAGGGCGCATCCGGGTCGTCAAACAACAGGTCACGGGGGAACGCGGAAGTGACGAACAGGCAGTTGGCAGGGTTTCGGGCGCTGCTCACCCCGGTGGGACGCCGTCTGCTCGACGAGGTCTCCCCGGGCGAGTCGGCGGCCGACCCGCTGCGGGCCGCCGACCGGCTGCGCCGCCACCCGGCGCTGACCGGGACCCCCCGCGACGCGGCCGCCGATCTGGTCAACGCGGTCCTGACCCAGGTCCGGCTGCGCGCCCGCGCCCGGGAGAAGTTCGGTCCGCTCGCCGAACGCCTCTTCTACACCCCCGACGGCCTGGAACAGGCCACCCGGGCCCCCCTGGCGGCCCACCGGGCGCGCCGCGTCGCCGAACGGGTCGACCGCGACGCCGCGCCGGTGGCCGACCTGTGCTGCGGGATCGGCGCCGACCTGCTCGCCCTGGCCGGAGCGGGACTGCCGGTGGAGGGCGTCGACCAGGATCCGCTCACCGTCGCCGTGGCCGAGGCCAACATCGCGGCCGCGGGCCTGGCCGGGCGGGCCCGGGTGCGCCTCGGCGACGCCACCGAGGTCCGCACCGCGGAGTACGCCGCGGTGTTCTGCGACCCGGCGCGGCGCGGCCGGCACGGACGGGTCTTCGACCCGCGCGCCTACTCCCCCGCCTGGGACACGGTCGTGGAACTGGCCCGCGGCGCCCCCGCCGGATGCGTCAAGGCCGCCCCGGGACTGCCGCACGAGTCGATCCCCGAGGGGGCGGCGGCCGAGTGGATCTCGGTGGACCGGGAGGTCAAGGAGACCGCGCTGTGGTTCGGGACGCTCGCCGAGGGCGTCGCGCCCCGACGGGCCACCCTGCTGCGGACCCGGCCCGACACCGGCGAGGTGGAGGTCACCACGCTGACCGGCCGCGGCCTGGCCGCGCCCCCGGTGTCGCGGCCCCTGCGCTACCTGTACGAACCCGACGGCGCGGTGGTCCGCTCGCACCTGGTCGCCGAGGCCGCGGCGGCCGTGGACGGCGCCCTCCTCGACCCGGCGATCGCCTACCTCACCTCCGACTCCCTGGTGCGCACCCCGCTGTGCCAGGTCTACGAGGTGCGCGAGGTCATGCCCTTCTCCCTGAAGCGGCTGCGGGCCGCACTGCGGGAACGGGGCGTGGGAACCGTGACGATCAAGAAGCGGGGCTCCGCGGTCGACGTGGAACGGCTCCGCCGCGACCTGCGGCTGAGCGGCCCGGAGTCGGCGGTGGTGGTGCTGACCCGCTTCGGCTCGCGGCCGTACTGCCTGCTGTGCGCCGAGGTCACCCCGGACTCCGGCGGCGGCCGGAAGTGAGCCGCGCCCGGGGCCGCCCGTGCCGGTGACGCCTGCTCTCCCGCCGCCGTACATAACGGTACGTACGGTTCTTCCGCGGTCTCATGGGACAACGGCTCCCGTGTCGTTAGACTGACCGCGCTGAATGTTTCCCCCTCAACTCGCGACTGGTACGGCGGCCGGTTTCGGCCCGCCCGTGCGGGCCTTCCTCAACGACACCCCCTACGCAGCGTAGGCGTCCGATTCCGGTTGGCCGCCTCGGTGGGTCCTCGCGGCGCCGCCGGACCTCGCGGGACTCCCCGTCCGGAAGTAGCCGACGACGGGGAAGCGCCATATCCAAAGGAGCACCTCGGTGGAACAGACCAACCACAACTTCCTCAACGGGGGAGGTCAGGCCGGGATCTCTGATCGCATGCGGGAGCTGCTCTCCCGAGCCGCCCAGGAGCATCTCTCGGAGCAGAAATCGCAGGGTGCGATCACCGAGGAGATGCGCCAGCGGCTGGAGGGCATGGAGTGGCTGCTGCGTGAGTTCCGGGAACGGGAACTGGCCGCCCTGTCCGAGAGCGTCACCGCGGTCCAGGGCCGCGTCGAGGAACTGTCCACCCGTCCCCCCGAGTGGGCCGAGACACTCGCCGAACACATCGAACAGGTGGGGGTGCGGGTCAGGCCGCTGTCCGAGATGGCTCCGCTGCGTTCGGACGTCACCGGACTCACGGACGGCCTGGAGAACGCGCTGAACCGGTTGGCCGAACTCGCCGACACCGCCGCGCGCACCGCGGAGCAGACCGCCGTGCTCCACGAGCGGCTGGAGGGCCTGGCCAGCGCCGTCGACCTGCGCCTGTCCCGTATCGACGAGGCCATCGAGTCGCTGAGCACCCGGGCCGCGACCCTGGAGAACGCGGTGGAGTCGGTCGGTGAGCGCCTGGAGCAGCGTCTCGCCTCCACCCTGGAGGAGCAGCGCGACGCCCTGAGCGAGACCCGCACCCAGCTCGAACAGCGCATCACCGACACCGCCGCCTCCCTGAGCCAGAAGGCCGCCGAGCACCACACCAGCCTCACCACCGCCCTGAACGAGCAGCGCGAGACCCTCACCGCACGCCTGGACGAACAGCGCGAGACCCTGGACGAGACCCGCACCCAGCTCGAACAGCGCATCACCGACACCGCCGCCTCCCTGAGCCAGAAGGCCGCCGAGCACCACACCAGCCTCACCACCGCCCTGAACGAGCAGCGCGAGACCCTCACCGCACGCCTGGACGAACAGCGCGAGACCCTGGACGAGACCCGCACCCAGCTCGAACAGCGCATCACCGACACCGCCGCCTCCCTGAGCCAGGAGAGCGCCGAGCACCACACCAGCCTCACCACCGCCCTGAACGAGCAGCGCGAGACCCTCACCGCACGCCTGGACGAACAGCGCGAGACCCTGGACGAGACCCGCACCCAGCTCGAACAGCGCATCACCGACACCGCCGCCTCCCTGAGCCAGGAGAGCGCCGAGCACCACACCAGCCTCACCACCGCCCTGAACGAGCAGCGCGAGACCCTCACCGCACGCCTGGACGAACAGCGCGAGACCCTGGACGAGACCCGCACCCAGCTCGAACAGCGCATCACCGACACCGCCGCCTCCCTGAGCCAGGAGAGCGCCGAGCACCACACCAGCCTCACCACCGCCCTGAACGAGCAGCGCGAGACCCTCACCGCACGCCTGGACGAACAGCGCGAGACCCTGGACGAGACCCGCACCCAGCTCGAACAGCGCATCACCGACACCGCCGCCTCCCTGAGCCAGGAGAGCGCCGAGCACCACACCAGCCTCACCACCGCCCTGAACGAGCAGCGCGAGACCCTGAGCGGCACCCTCTCGCAGAGCGTGGAGTTCCTGACCACGCAGGCCGACGAGAACCACGCCGAGGCCACCGCCGCGATCGCCGACGTCAACAGCGCGGTCGTGGCGCTGGGCGGCACCACCGGCGAGCAGCTCGGCGAGATGCGCGAGCAGCTGCGCAGGAACCGCGTGGAGCTGTCCGAGCAGTTCGCCGCCCAGCACGCGGAGCTGCGGGAGCGCGACGACGAGCTGCACGAGGCGCTGCTGGCCCGGCTCGGCGAGACCGCCGAGGCCCTGCGCTCCGCCCTTGACGAGAGCCGTTCCGCGGCCGCGACGGCCGCCGCGGAACTGGCCGCCGCGATCACCGAGGCCCGCACCGAGGCCAAGGGGGACTCCGCCGCCCTGGCGGAGCGGCTCACCGCCCGCGTCGAGGAGCTGCGGTCGGCCGTGGCGGAGGACGTCCGCGCGCTCGGCACGACCGTCGAGGAACGCGGCACCGCCCTGGCCGAGCAGTTCACGGAGCACCGCACCGCCGTGGACGAGCGTCTCGACCAGCACGAGCGTGAGCTGGCGGAGCGGGTCGACGCCCACCTGACCGCCGTCACCACCCGGTTGGAGACCCAGCACGAGTCGCTGACCGGCAGGTTCGAGCACGGTCTGGGCAGCCTCGGCAGCCGCTTCGACACCTTCGAGGGCCGCTTCGACGGCAGCTTCGAGGGCATCGACGGCAAGATCGACGGGCTCAACGGCCGCCTGGACGGCCTCGACGGCCGGGTCACCGGCGTGGAGGGCAAGTTCGAGGGCGTCAACGGCCACTTCGAGGGGGTCGACGGCCGCCTGGAGGCGATCGACGACCGGCTGGAGGCGGTCAACCAGCGCCTGTCCCAGCTGCCCGCCTCCCTGGAGGTCAGCGAGGTGCACCGGCGCCTGACCGAACTGGTGGAGCGTCCGGTCATCGACCACGGCGACCGCCTCGACTCGCTGGACCGCAAGCTCGACGAGGGCTTCGACCCGCTGCTGAGCGAGCTGCGCGCCCGCCCCGACCGGCACGAGTTCGAGGAGACCATCAGCGAGGCCGTGGAGACGTCGCACGACGACATCACCAAGCGCCTGGCCGCCCTGGAGGAGACCATGCTCGCCCTGGCCGAGGCCCTGCTGCGGCCCGGCCGCGACGGCAAGAAGCGGCGCTCCGGCGGCTTCGACGACGAGGACGACGAGTAGCCCCGGCACCGGGGAACAGCACGAGGGGCCGGTCCGTACGGACCGGCCCCTCGCCGTCTTCTCACCGGATCGTCAGCCGGTTGCCCCGCCGCAGCGGCATCAGGCTGCCGCGACCCTGCGCACGGCGTCCAGGTCCCGTTCCAGGCTCCGGATGGCACGGAGAAGCTGGTCCCGGTTGAGCACCGTGCCCGAGTCGTCCGCGGCGACCAGAGCCGCCTGCCGTACAAAGGCGGTGACCTTCATCCCCGCCCGTTTCGCGGCTTCCTCCAGCATCCGCATCTCCGAGTCCGACAGCCGGATCGACAGCGTGATGCACCGGCCTGTCCGCTCGGGTTTGCGGGTGACGGCGACCTCCTCACCGCCCTCGAAGTCAGCGAGGTCACGGTGGGTGTCGTAGTACTCCGCGAGTTGGGCCTCGCTCATGCCCTCGGTCGGGTCGTTGTCCACAGTCATCACACCTCCCAAGCCGTGATCGGACGGACACGGTCCCGTCCCCGGTCGTAGTGGACCACCACCACCGCTTTTCTCCCTCCGTCGGTGAAGGAGACGACGATGAAACGACCAAGGATCTCGGGATGACGTTTCCACCGATCCGAGTTGAACAAGACCTGCTCGATCTCCTCACGTGTCAGCCGACGTGTCGCATGGTCGAGATTGTCCTCGTCCCATTCGATGGAGTCGAAGAGCACACTTCTACCTCTCCGCGTGTTGCAATGATAGGAAAATTGCAACACACAGAGAAGGGGGCTCGCAGCGAAACCGGTGTTCTCCTCAGCCCGCCAGCACGCTGCTCACCGGCAGCGAGGTGTCGACGGCCAGGTCCAGCGGGGACGGCGGCAGTCCCGCGGCCACGACCTCCGCGCCCAGGGCCGCGATCATCGCGCCGTTGTCGGTGCACAGCCGGGGCCGGGGCACCCGCACCTGGATGCCCGCCGAGGCGCACCGCTTCTCGGCCAGCGCGCGCAGCCGCGAGTTGGCGGCCACCCCGCCGCTGATCACCAGGTGCCGCACGCCGTGCTCCCGGCACGCGTCCACGGCCTTGCGGGTCAGCACGTCGGCGACCGCCTCCTGGAAGGCCGCGGCCACGTCCGGCACGCCGACCGCGTGCCCCTGCCGTTCGGCGTCCTCCACCCAGCGGGCCACCGCCGTCTTCAACCCGGAGAAGGAGAAGTTGTAGGTGCCGTCGCCCCACTTGCCGCGCGGGAAGTGGATCGCGCGGCCGTCGCCGTCGCGGGCCGCCCGGTCGATCTGCGGCCCTCCCGGGTAGGGCAGGCCGAGCAGGCGCGCCACCTTGTCGTAGGCCTCGCCCGCGGCGTCGTCCACGGTCTCGCCGAGCAGGCGGACGTCCGTGGCCAGGTCCCGCACCAGCAGCAGCGACGTGTGCCCGCCGGACACCAGCAGCGCCACCACCGGTTTGGGCAGCGGGCCGTGCTCCAACTGGTCCACGGCGACGTGGCCGACCAGGTGGTTCACCCCGTACAGCGGTTTGTCCAGGGCCAGCGCGTAGGCCTTGGCCGCCGACAGGCCCACCAGCAGCGCCCCCGCCAGTCCGGGGCCGGCGGTGACCGCGATCGCGTCCACGTCGGACAGCCGGACGCCGGCGCGTTCGGCGGCCCGGCGCACGGTGGGCGTCATCGCCTCCAGGTGCGCGCGGCTGGCGACCTCGGGCACCACACCGCCGAACCGGGCGTGCTGGTCGACGCTGGAGGCGACCTCGTCGGCGAGCAGCTCGCAGCCGCGCACGAAGGCGACCCCGGTCTCGTCGCAGGAACTCTCGATCCCCATGATCAGGGGGGGCTGGCCGGCAGTGGTCATCGCTCTTCCTCAAGGGGTTCCAGGCGGCGCATGACGACGGCGTCCGCGCCGGCGTAGTAGTCGGGGCGCATCCCGATCTCCTCGAACCCGAACCGTCGGTACAGCTCCTGGGCGCGCGGGTTGTCCGACCGCACCTCCAGGAACACGGCGCTGACGCCGCGGCGGCGCGCCTCCTCCAGCAGCGCCGTGAGCAGGGCGCGGCCGATCCCCTGCCCCCACCGGTCGGGGGCCACGGCCATCGTCTGCACGTCGCCCTCCGGCGGCACCGCGCGCAGCCCCGCGTATCCGACGAGCGACCCGTCGGCGTCCTGGGCGACCAGGTAGTGGCGGTCGGGCTGGGCGAGTTCGTCGCGCAGCATCCCCTCGGTCCAGGCGTCGGCGGGAAACAGCTCCCGCTCCAGCTTCATGACCTCGTCGACGTCGCCGACGGTCATCGGGCGCAGCACGGGGCTCATCGGGTCCGCTCCAGCTCGGCCGCGGTGGGCTGGCGCACCTTCTTGGGCGCCCCGGGCACCTGGGCGTCGGGGCGGCGCAGGTACAGCGGGCGCGGCTCGGGCAGTTCGGCGCCGTCCAGCAGGGCGCGCACGGCGAGCTCCCCGAGCGCGGCGGCCGACGGGTACAGCGGTTCGGCCGCCCCGGGGTCCTGGCCGAAGACGTCGGCGTACAGCCGGGCCCCGTGGCCGAGGACCGGCAGTCCCCCGGTGTCGACGTCGGCGGGCCGGTCCACGGCGATGTCCCCGATCCGGGTGGCGCGGTCGGCGTAGCGCGCCCAGAACACCTCCCTGCGGCGGGCGTCGGTGGCGGCGACGAACGGGGTGGTGCGTCCCGACGTCCACGCCAGGGCGTCCAGGGTGGCCACGCCCACGCACGGCACGCCCAAGGCCTCGGCGAGGGCGTGCGCGGTGGCCAGCCCCACCCGTAGCCCCGTGTAGGGGCCCGGGCCGATCCCCACGGCGACGTGGGTGACGTCGGCGAGCGCGGCGCCGGCCTCGGCGACGACGGAGCGGATCTGGGGGGTGAGCAGTTCGCCGTGGCGCCGGGCGTCCACGGAGGAGCAGGCGGCGCGCACCCGCACGCCGTCGGAGCCGGGCTCGCACAGCGCCGTGGTGACGGCGGGGGTGGCGGTGTCAAAAGCCAGAAGCAGCACGGTCGACCAGCCTATTCGAGTTCGTCTGCGGTGAGTGCGGCCAGCGTGCCGCGCCAGCGGTCCCCCACCCGGCGGATCCGCACCGTCCGGGTGTCGTCGGCGTGCCGGTCGATGCTGATCTCCAGGCGGTCGTCGTTGAGCCACTCCGCCACGCCCGTGCCCCACTCGATGACGGTGACCGCCTCCGCCATCCCCGCCTCCAGGTCGAGGTCGTCGAGTTCGTCGGGGCCGCCGAGCCGGTAGGCGTCGACGTGCACCAGGTCGGGGCCGCCGACGAGGCTGGGGTGGGTGCGGGCGATCGCGAAGGTGGGCGAGGTGACGGGGCCGCGGACGCGCAGCCCCCGGGCGAGGCCCTGGGTGAAGGTGGTCTTGCCCGCGCCCAGCGGCCCGGACAGCAGGACCAGGTCCCCGGCGCGCGTCTCGGCCGCGACCGCGCCGCCCAGGGCGCGCATCGCGGTGTCGGTGGCGACGGTGACGGTGGTGGTGTCGGTCGATGCGGTGTCGGTCATGTCCGTTCGGCTCGCGGCTCGGAGGGAGGCGGCGGGCATCCGCCGTACAAGCACCAGGGTAGGCACTGCGGGGAGCGCGCCGGACGCCCGCGCGGCGCGCTCAGCGCACGGCGCCGGTGTAGGTGCGCGGCACGCGCTGCCCGATGCGGGTGACGATCTCGTAGGAGATGGTGTCCAGGGCGTCCGCCCAGTCCTGGGCGGTGGGTTCGCCGTGGTCGCCGGGGCCGAACAGGATCGCGCGGTCGCCGGGGGCGACCGTGTCCTCGCCGATGTCCACGACGAACTGGTCCATGCACACGGTTCCCGCGATGGTGCGGCGGCGGCCCGCCACGAACACGGGGCCGCGGTTGGTGGCGGCGCGCGGTACGCCGTCGCCGTAGCCGAGGGGGACCAGCGCCAGGTTGGTCTCGCGGTCGGTGACGTAGCGGTACCCGTAGGAGACGCCGCTTCCGGCGACGGTGCGCTTGCAGCCGACGAGGGCGGCGCTCAGCGTCATGGCGGGGCGCAGTCCCGGCACGGCCAGGTCGGGGATGGGAGAGAGCCCGTAGGAGGCGATCCCGGGGCGCACCAGGTCGAATCGGGCGTCGGGGCGGGTGAGCACGGCCGCGGAGTTGGCGATGTGCCGGACCTCGGGGCGCAGCCCGGCCTTGTCGGCGACGGCCAGCGCCCGGTGGAAGGCCTCCAGTTGCGCGTCGGTGGCGGGGTGTCCGGGGGTGTCGGCGCAGGCGAGGTGGGAGAACACGCCGGTGACCGTGACCAGTCCGGCGGCTTCGGCGCGGGCCAGGGCGGCGACCGCGTCCGGCCAGTCGGCGGGGCCGATGCCGCCGCGGTTCAGGCCGGTGTCGGCTTTGAGCTGCACGCGGGCGGCGCGGCGGGCGCGCCGGGCCGCGTCGATGACCTCCTCGACGACCCACACGGAGCCGATGCCGATGTCGATCCCGGCGTCGATCGCCTCGGTGAGGGGTTCGCCGGGCGGCACCAGCCAGGCCAGGACGGGCGCGTCGATCCCGGCGGCGCGCAGGCGCAGCGCCTCGGCGATGAACGCGGTGCCCAGCCAGGTCGCCCCTCCGGCGAGTGCGGCCCGTGCGGCGGGGATCATGCCGTGTCCGTAACCGTCCGCTTTGACCACGCCCATGACCAGCGCGCCCGCCGCCCGTTCGGCGAGCAGGGCGATGTTGCCGCTGATGGCGTCCAGGTCGATCCTGGCCTCGGCGAAAGAAGACATGTCTGCAAGTCTGGCACGAAATCGGGTGTTCACCGTCGTCACCTGCGACCTCCTGTGGAGGGGCCGGGGCCCAAAACCGCGGCGGGGCGCTCAACCGGAGCGGGTGAGGAGCCGGTCGGTGCTCTTCGGCAGCAGCAGGCCGAGCAGTCCCACCGCCAGGTAAGGGAGCTGTCCGGGGGCGGCCGTGCCCAGGACCGCGCCGAGGGCGGCGCTGGGCGTGCGGAGGAAGTGGCGCGGGCTCGGCTGGTCGCGGGGCACGGCCCAGCCGCTCACCAGCAGCGAGGCCAGGGCCAGCGTGCCGACCAGCGTCCAGGCGGCGGCGGTGGCGGGAAGCGCGGTGAACCAGTCGGTCAGGACGGTGACGGTGACGGCCGCGTAGGCTCCGCCCGGCTCGCCCTCGACGGCGCCGAACGGGGCGGTCGCCACGCCTGCGGCGGCCGCCGCGGCCAGGGTCGCCGCGGCGGCCAGGCCGAGCCGTCCGGCCAGGTCGTGCGCCTCCGCGGCGAGTGCCGCACGGTCGGGCCCGCGCCGCCGCGGCCGCTGTGCGGCGCGAGCCGCGCCCGCGGCGTGCTCCCGGCGGCGGCGCAGGAAACGCCAGGCCGCGCAGAGCGTCGCCGGTCCCCGGCTGGCCGCCGCGAGCTGCACCGCGAACTCGTGCAGGATCGCCGACGCCGCCTGGGTGAGGGTCACCGGGAACCGCGCCCAGGCCAGGGCGACGCCGCGGAACAGGGGGGCGATGTCCCCGGGCAGGTGGCAGCGGCGCCACACCGCGCGGCCGTGGGCGCGGGCGACGAGCCCGCGCAGCGGGGCGGTTCCCGGCGGGGGCGGTGTGCTCTGCGCGGCGAACCGGAACATCCGGTGGTCCAGCAGGACCGCGCAGACCAGCAGGGCCAGCAGCAGCCAGCGGGTCGCCGTGCCGTTGCCGTAGAGCGTGAAGACCACCGTGGTGAGCGCGGTGGGTTCCAGACCCGCCAGCAGCGCGTTGTGGTTGAGGTGCTCCAGCGCGGCCGCGCCGAGCGCGAGCGGCGGCAGCAGCCACAGCTTGGCCCCGTACAGGCCCCGGCCCACCACGGCCAGTCCGACCGCGGCGCCGACCAGGCCGGTGGTGACGGCGTGGCCGGAGAAGCGGATCCCCGAGCCGGGGATCTCCAGCCAGCCGGGCAGCAGCGTGAACGGTCCGCCCTGCGGCAGCAGGTGGGCGGGCATCTCACCGAACACCAGGAGGGGGGTGACGGCCTCCACGAGCTGGAAGCCCGCGCCGCAGGCCGCCGCGGCCAGCAGGTGGTCCACGGCCGTGAAACGCCGCACGCGGTGCCGTGCCGCCAGCCAGAGCAGCAGGAGCGGGGTGAACTTGGCGATCTCCTCGACCGGGACCGCGAGGTAGGCGTAGGCGAGCGGGTCGGTCGGGTCGAGGCGCAGCGCCGCGGCCACGCCCAGTTCCGCGAGTGCGACGGGCCAGGTGGTCAGCGCGCCGAGGGCGGTCAGCCGCAGCAGCGCGGCGAAGCTGAGCGTGCGCGAGCGGGCCAGCCAGGCGAGTTGGGCGAGCAGCCACACCGTCAGCGCGGCGACGGCCAGCGTCCCGGGGAGGCCGGGGACGAACAGCGACGCGGGGACGAGGACGAGGACCATCGCCCAGCCCCACGCCCCCCGCAGCGCCCGCGTCCCGGCGGCGAGCCGGGGGGTGCGGTCGCGGACCGCCCCGGCCCGGTCGGTGAGGCGTTCGGCCAGGTCGCGGCGGGGGCGGGAAGGCTGGCCGGACCGGTCGTCGCGGTCCAGGCAGCCGTAGTGGGCGGCGGCCTCCAGCAGTTCGGGGTCCCTGCGGTCGCGCGCGGTCCCGGCGAACTCGGCGCGGGCCCGGCCGATGTCGGCTCCGACGAGGGCGGCCACGTAGTCGGCGGGTCCGGCGGCCACGGTCAGTTCGTCCGCGGTGACCAGGACCGCGGCGGAGAAGTCCTCCAGGCAGACCAGGAAGTCCGTGGGTTCGTCGCCCCAGCCGCGGATGACCCCGATCAGGGACGGGGTGGCCGCCCGCACCTGGGTGACGGGTTCGTAGGCGTGCTCGGGCCGGGTGCGGCAGATCAGCACGTGCTCCACGCCCATCGCCGCCGCGGCGGCGGTGATCCGCTCGATCAGGGAGGTGTCGCGCGGTGCGGTGAACGGCGCCACGACCTTGCGGTCGAGTCCGATCCAGTCGGAGTCGAACTCGGTGGCGGTGGCGCAGATCCGCAGTACCAGATCGCGCGTGAGCATGGCCTGCTGGTCCATGGCCTCGTTTTCCCGTGTCCGGTGTGCTGGCACAACCCGTCATGCCGGAGCGATCCGGCGAAATGCTTACGTTATCGCGACGAATCCACCCCTTTTCAAGGCGCTCGGGAACGCGGTGCCGCGCCGGGGGTGAACGGGGCGCGCCGTCGCGCGGTACCGCGGGCCGGACGGGGTCCGCCGGATTCAGGCCGCTGGTAGGACCAGTTCGGCCAGCAGGGCGCGGTGGTCGCTGCCGGGGACGCGGTGGAGGCTGGTCCGCGTGATCCGGACGCGTGTGTCCACCAGGACGTGGTCGAGGGTCAGGCCCGGTACTCCGTCCCGGGGCGACCAGGTGGGGGCCAGTCCGTTGCCGACGGCGTCCGCCGCGTCGGTGTAGCCGGAGTCGAGCAGCTCCCGGAAGACGGAGTGGTCGTGGGTGGCGTTGAAGTCCCCGGCCAGGATGCGGACCGCGCCGTCGGGGTCGGCCGGCGGCAGGTCCTCCAGGTAGGCGGTCCAGTTCCGGGTCCTGGGCGTCCCCGTCGGCGGGAACGGGTGGACGGAGACGGCCTCCACGGCGGGCGCGCCGGCGACCTCGACGTCCGCCCACGGCATCGCGGGCAGGTGACCGGCGGGTCCGGGCCGTTCGGTGAGCGGGTGGCGGGAGTACAGGCCGCCGCCGGTGCCGCCGGGACCGGGGTCGGCCACGGCGTGCGGCAGCAGTTCGTCGAGTCCCTCGGCGGTGAGGGCGGCGGCCGCGTCGGGGGTGAGCTCCTGGAGGCTGAGCAGGTCCGTTCCGGTGGTGCGGACCAGTTCCACGACGGTGTGCGCGTCCGCTCCGCCCAGGCCCAGGTTGAGGGTGAGCACCCGCAGCCGCGGCCCGGCGGGGACGGGGTCGGGCGGGGCGTCGGCCAGGGCGCGCGGCACCAGGAAGGCGGCGAAGACGGCGGTGAGGGCCACGGCGGCGGCCACCGGCCGCCAGCGCCGGGTCAGCAGGGCGGCGACCAGGGGCAGGACCACCGTGACCGCCGTGTAGGGGGTGAGGGTCACGGCCGCGGCCAGCGGGAATCCCCCGTCCAGGCCGAAGCCGCGCAGCAGCGCCCACAGTGCCCAGGGGGTCAGCAGCAGCCACGCGAGCACGCTCGGCAGCCGCCACCGGCGGCGGGCCGCGCCGCCCTCCGGGGATGCTTCCGCCTGGGCCGGCGGGGAGGTGGTTCCGGTACTGCGCCCCACGGTCTCTCCTTCCGTCGTGTCCGGTCGGTGCCGCACGGGCGGCCCGGAAGGTGGGATGCGCCCGGGGCGCGCCCGGTTCCCCCGAGAACCCGGCGACCACGTCCTCAGGGCCAGGATCGGCCATGCCGATGGCACCGGGGACATGATCGTCAGCGCCTTCACGTCCCGGCACGGGTGGTGACCGCCGCGATCGCCCGCGGGACGGCGTCGAACAGGTCGGAGGCGCTGATCGGCGCGCCGTCGTGGGCCAGGCGGGCGGCCAGGCCGTGCAGGTAGGCGCCGCACACCGCGGCCTCCCACGGCGCCAGACCGGTCGCCAGCAGCGCCCCGACCATCCCCGCCAGCACGTCCCCGCTGCCGGCGGCGGCCAGCAGCGGCGTGCCGGTCGGGTTGGCCGCCACCGGCCCGTCCGGTTCGGCGACCAGCGTCGTGGAGCCCTTCAGCAGCACGGTGCAGCCGTACTCGGCGGCGGCCCGCCGCACGTGCACCAACCGGTTGGCCTCGATGTCGGCGCGCTCGGTCCCCGGCAGCAGCCGGGCCAGCTCCCCCGCGTGCGGGGTCAGCAGGGTGGGCGCGTCGCGCTCGCGCACCAGTTCCGGGGCGCGCGCCAGCAGGGTGAGGGCGTCGGCGTCCACCAGCACCGGCTCCCCGGTGGCCAGCACCGCCTCCAGCTCCGCCGCGGCCGTGGGGTGCAGTCCGCGTCCCGGCCCGACCACCCACGCCGCCACCCGTTTCGGCAGGCTCGCTACCGGGTCCGTCGGATCCAGGACCGAGGCGACCGTCTCCGGCCAGCGGGCGACCACCTCGCGCGCCACCTCCGGCTGGCCCGCGTAGCGCAGCATGCCCACGCCGGTGCGCAGCGCTCCCCCCGCCGCGAGCACCGCGGCCCCCCGGTAGCGGTCGCTGCCCGCGGCCAGGGCCAGCACGCCCCGCCGGTACTTGTCGGTCTCGGCCGCCGGGCGCGGCAGCAGCGCGGCGACGTCGTCGGCCTGCGGGGCGACCACGTCCGGGGCGGGCAGCTCCGGGGCCAGTCCGATGTCCACGAACTCCACCACCCCGGCGCGCCCCGCCCCCGGGTCGACGAACAGCCCCGGCTTGTGGGTGCCGAAGGTGACGGTGACGTCGGCCCGCACGCTGGCCCCGGGAACCGCGCCGGTGTCGGCGTCGACCCCGCTGGGCAGGTCCACGGCGACCACGGCGGCGTCCGTGGACTCGGTCAGCGCGGCCAGGCCGGCGTGCGGTTCGCGCAGCGCCCCGCGCACGCCGATCCCCACGAGCCCGTCCACGACCAGGTCCGCGGCGGCGACGAGGGCCGCGGCCTCCGCCACCGCCGCGGTGCGGCCTCCGGCGGCGCGCAGCGCGGCCAGCCCCCGCGGATGCGGGGAGCGTCCCGCGGCGACCGCCGTCACCGCCGCGCCGCGCCGCGCCAGCTCGGCCCCTGCGAAGAGCGCGTCGCCGCCGTTGTCGCCGCTGCCGACCAGCAGCACCACCCGCGCCCCCGACACCCGGGGCAGGATCCGCACGCAGACCGCGGCCAGCCCGAAGGCCGCCCGGCGCATCAGCGTGCCGTCGGGGAGCCGCGCCATCAGCGCGTGCTCGGCCGTCCGGACGGTCTCCACGGTGTGTGCGGTGCGCATAGGTCCCCCTGTCGGTCGGCTTCCGAGTGCGCGCACGGTGTACCCGGGGTCCGGTGCGATCATGGTGGCGAAGACCACCGGACGGCGCGCTGTGACGGCCCCCACACGGCCACCCATCCGCCTGCCGGTGCCGTCCACCTGTCCTGGTTTACTTCTCCCAGCGCGAAAGATCAGTCGTCATCCATCGAAAAGCAGCACGGAACGCTCCCATGACCTACACCGACGACCGTGTCACCACCGATTCCGGCTTGACCGACCGCGTCTCCCTCCTGCAGAACGCCATGCACAAGCTCGGCGCGGACGTCATCCGGCTGCAGACCCAACTCAGCGAGATCGCGACCGCCGCGCCGCCGCGGCCGCAGGAGCGGCAGCCCTCGTCGCAGTTCATCTTCAACCTGTCCCGGGAGGAGTACCGGGGGGAGCTCGCCGCTCTCGTCTCCTGGGTGAACGACTTCCTGATCCCGGTCTACGCGGGTCCGGTGACCCGCTGGTGCCCCACCTGGTGGGAGCACCACGAGGCGGTGGGGAGGCTGCACGCGGTGCGGCTGGCCTACCTGGAGCTCACCGACACCGCGCTGTCCGGGCCGTCCGGACCGGGGCTCTGG
Source organism: Thermobifida alba (assembly GCF_023208015.1). Classification (NCBI taxonomy): domain Bacteria; kingdom Bacillati; phylum Actinomycetota; class Actinomycetes; order Streptosporangiales; family Nocardiopsidaceae; genus Thermobifida; species Thermobifida alba. Next base: position 3,064,363 of record NZ_CP051627.1, read on the forward strand.
CACCGCGACCACCTGGACCCCGCCCTGGAGCGGCTGTTCGCGCCCGACGGCCCCTTCGTCGACTGCCTGGGCCCCACCGGACACCACGCCAGGGGCTCCTGAACTCAGGTCTTGCGCAGGCGGACCCTGCGGACCCGGTGGTCCTCCCCCTTGTAGAGGACCAGGGTCGCGCGCGGCCGGGTGGGGATGATGTTCTCCACCAGGTTGACCTCGTTGATGGTGCGCCACGTGGTCATCGCGAACTCCTTGGCCTCCTCCTCGGACACGGAGGTGGCCATCGCGTGGAAGTAGGAACGCGGGTCCTCGAACGCGGTGCGGCGCAGTTCCAGGAACCGGTCCAGGTACCAGGACCGGATGTGCTCCACCCGGGCGTCCACGTAGAGGGAGAAGTCGAAGAAGTCGACCAGCGCCAGCCGCCCCGCGGGAGGCGGCTGGAGCACGTTGATGCCCTCGACGATGAGGATGTCGGGCCGGCGCACGACCTGCGTCCGCCCGGGCAGGATGTCGTAGGCCAGGTGCGAGTAGACGGGGATCTCCATCGCGTCGGCGCCGGCCTTCATCTCCGAGACGAACCGGAGCAGCGCGCGCCGGTCGTAGCTCTCGGGGAACCCCTTGCGGTTCATGATCCCGCGCTCCTGCAGCACCGCGTTGGGGTACAGGAAGTTGTCGGTGCTGACCAGTTCGACGTTGGGGTGGTCGGGCCACTGGGCCAGCAGTGTCCGCAGCAGCCTGGCCGTGGTGGACTTGCCGACGGCCACGCTTCCGGCCACTCCGATGATGAAGGGGGTGGGGCGGTCGCTCTCCCCGAGGAAGCCGCGCACCGCCGCGTGACGCTGCCTGGTCGCCTTGACGTACAGGTTGAGCAGCCGGGACAGCGGCAGGTACACGTCCCGGACCTCGTCCAGTGAGGTGGGGTCCGCGGTCCCCCGCAGTTTCTCCAGTTCCGCTTCGGTCAGCGACAGCGGGGTCGCGGCCCGCAACTCGGCCCACGCCTGGCGGTCGAGTTCCACGTACGGCGTCTGGAAGCCGTTCTTCGTCGCATGAGACACGTCTGCCCACCCTAGACGAACGGGATTCGGATCCAGCGGGCGCCCTGCCCCCTTCGCTCCTCCCGGGCACCCGGCCGAGCTCGCAACTCTCCCGGGGCTACCCCAAAACCCTCCTCCAGAGCACCCCAAAAGACCGCAGCGGCGAACTATCCGACGGTACGGAACGGTTGTTCTCAGATGACATCCGCCCCCACCGTCCGCCGCGTCCGTTCCGGAGGAGTGGAAACACTCATGTCCGTCGCCCGTGTCAACTCCCGGCAGGCCCCGGTCCGCACCCCGCGCCCACACAGGAGCGCCGGCCCGGTCGTGTGGGCGCTGCTCCGCATCAACCTGGGACTGGGCTATCTGTGGATCTTCCTGGACCTGACCTTCGGCCTGGGCTGGTACGCCCCGCCCGACCGCGCCTGGTTGACCGGCAACAGCCCGCTCCGGTGGTCCCTGATCAACCTGGACTCCCCCGCCGCGGACCTCGTCCAGCCCGTGGCCGGCCACCCCCTGCTCGACCTGTCCCTGATGCTCTTCGTCCTCCTGCTGGCCGCGGCCTTCACCCTGGGCGCCGCGCTGCGCGCCGCCGCGGTCGGCAACGCGCTGGTGCTGGTCCTGTCCGCGCTGGCCCGGCTGCCCGATCTGCCGATGCTGTTCGTCAACCTCCACCTGATCCTGGTCCTGCTGGGCTTCGGACTGGCCGTGGACGGTTCGGACGAGGTGTGGGGGCTCGGCCGGGCGTGGCGGAGGACTCCGCTGGTGCGCCGTCTTCCCTGGTTGCGGTAGTCGACGGGAGACGGCTCGGCCGGAGGAATTCCTGTGTGAGAAGCCAGACTTTTCCCCGGAGCGTCCCGGAGTGAACCGTAGGGTCCCCACCTGCGTCAAATAGTGCGTCCGGACCACTGGTCTATACCGTTACCTGCGAAAATCGGGATTGGACCAGACCGTGGCGCCTCTCCTCCGACCCCTTTTTTGGTTACTCTGACGCTCATGTGTGGAATCGTTGGCTACGTCGGGCCGAAACCGGCGCTGGAAGTCGTCGTCGAGGGTCTGGCCAGGCTTGAGTACCGGGGATACGACTCCGCCGGAGTCGCAGTTCTCAGTGACGGCAAACTCCAGACGGAGAAGCGGGCCGGCAAGCTGGCGAACCTGCGGGCCGCGCTGGAGGAGAACCCGCGCTCCGCCGACGGGATCGGCATCGGCCACACCCGCTGGGCCACACACGGTGCGCCCACCGACAGCAACGCCCACCCCCACGTCGACAACGCGAACCGCGTGGCGGTCATCCACAACGGCATCATCGAGAACTTCGCGCAGTTGCGGGTGGAGCTGGAGGAGCGCGGCTGCAAGTTCCGGTCCGAGACCGACACCGAGGTCGTCGCCCACCTGCTCAGCGAGGAGCTCGCGGAGCGCGGCGACAACGACCTGGGCGCGGCGATGCGTTCGGTCTGCCGCCGTCTGGAGGGCGCCTTCACCCTGGTCGCGATCTCGGAGGACGCCCCCGACCTGGTGGTGGCCGCGCGCCGCAACTCCCCGCTGGTGGTCGGCCGCGGCGACGGGGAGAACTTCCTCGCCAGCGACGTGGCCGCGTTCATCGCCCACACCCGGGACGCCATCGAACTGGGCCAGGACCAGGTGGTCGAGCTGCGCGCCGACTCGATCACGGTCACCGACTACGACGGCGCCCCCGCCCCGGTACGCGAGTACCACGTGGACTGGGACGCCTCCGCCGCCGAGAAGGGCGGTTACGAGTACTTCATGCTCAAGGAGATCGTCGAGCAGCCGCGCGCGGTCGCCGACACCCTCCTGGGCCGTGTCGCCGTGGACGGCACCCTCACCCTGGACGAGATGCGGCTGGCTCCCCACGAGCTGCGCGAGATCTCCAAGATCGTCATCATCGCCTGCGGCACCTCCTACCACGCGGGTCTGATCGCCAAGTACGCGATCGAGCACTGGTGCCGCATCCCGTGCGAGGTCGAGGTCGCCAGCGAGTTCCGCTACCGCGACCCGATCCTGGACCGCCAGACCCTGGTCATCGCCATCTCCCAGTCCGGGGAGAGCATGGACACCCTGATGGCGCTGCGCTACGCCCGGGAGCAGCAGTCCCGGGTGCTGGCCATCTGCAACGTGAACGGCTCCACGATCCCCCGGGAGTCCGACGGCGTGCTGTACACGCACGCGGGCCCCGAGGTCGGCGTGGCCGCCACCAAGACCTTCCTGACCCAGCTGGTCGCCTGCTACCTGGTCGGCCTCTACCTCGCCCAGGTGCGCGGACTGAAGTTCGGCGACGAGATCAACACGATCATCGGACAGCTGGCCCGCATGCCCGAGCAGGTCGACAAGGTCCTGCAGACCGTGGAACCGGTCCGTGAGCTGGCCCGTTCCCTCGCCGACGCCAAGACCGTGCTGTTCCTGGGCCGGCACGTGGGCTACCCGGTGGCCATGGAGGGCGCCCTCAAGCTCAAGGAGCTGGCCTACATGCACGCCGAGGCGTTCGCGGCGGGCGAGCTGAAGCACGGCCCCATCGCGCTCATCGAGGACGGCCTGCCGGTGGTGGTCGTGGTCCCCTCCCGGGAGGGGCGCAGCGTGCTGCACGACAAGATCGTCTCCAACATCCAGGAGATCCGGGCGCGGGGCGCGCGGACCATCGTGATCGCGGAGGAGGGCGACGACAGTGTGCGCCCCTACTCCGACACGCTGATCGAGATCCCCGCGGTGCCCACCCTGCTCCAGCCGATCGTGGCGACCGTCCCGCTGCAGGTGTTCGCCTGCGAACTGGCCCTGGCCAAGGGAAACGACGTGGACCAGCCACGCAACCTGGCCAAGAGCGTGACGGTGGAGTAGCGTCGCCGGACGTGTTCGGGGGGCCGCTTCCGCGGGAAGCCGGCCCCTCACCTCTGTCCGCGGCCGCTCCGGTGTGCGCCGTTCACCCGTCGGTCGCGGCCGGCGCGGCCCGCCCGTCACGGCGGACCACACCGACCACGACCGCGATGACCGTGAGCAGCAGCGCGAGCCCCATCCAGACCTCGCGCGGCCCCACGAGCAGCTCGCCGGTCTCCGCTCCGGGGGTCCGCCCCCCGTCGTGTCCGGTGATCACGACGCCCAGCAGGACCACGGTGCAGACCGCGACGGCGATCCGCCCGCCCAGTCGGGCCGCGGCGACGAGCGGCCGGGGGCGCGCCTCCGGGTCGCGCAGCCGCAGCCGTTCGCTCGGCCGCGCGGGAGTCAGCAGGCGGATGAGGAACAGCGCCGCGACGGGCAGTTGGAGCAGCCACACGACGGTGCGGAACCACCCGTCGAACCAGACGTTGGTGCCGTAGAGCAGGGTGTGCCACACGCTCAGCGCGTAGACCACGATGATGAACCGGTGCAGCGCCCGCCACAGCCGCGATCCGCTCCGGAACCGGAAGTAGTAGGCGAGTCCGAGCGGAATCGACAGGTACAGCGCGATCAACCCGATCAGGATCGCCACCCGTCCGGTGCCGCTGGAGTACCCGCCCGGCACGAACACGTCGACGAACGCGGAGAGCAGCAGCGCACCCCAGCCCAGTCCGTCCTCGTTCTCGCGGACCAGTTCGGCGAAGAACATGAACGCGTGGGCGAACATCAGCGCGATCGTGGTGAGGCTGGTCGTGCGGTGCCAGCGTTCGACACGGGCGTGGCCGACCGGCATCCAGCGCGGCCGGGCGCTGGAGCGGAGGAGTCCGAGCATGACCGTCACCCAGGCCCACAGCAGCGCCGACCAGCCGAACGCCTGGCACAGCCAGTACATCCAGTACCGGTCCGCGTCGGCGAGGAACGGCATCACCTGGAGAGTCGGCGAGCTTCCCGCGTCGATGCGGGCGTAGAGCACCACGAAGATCACGGCTGTGATGACCAGTGCCGCGGTGGCGTCGGGGACGGCGTCCCGCAGGTCGGCTCTGAGCCCGGCCCAGTCGGTCCTCGGGGTCGGGCCGCGCCGGGGAGCGGAGGGAGGTTCGGGGCGGGAGGGGGGTCCCGCGGGTCCGGTCATGGACGGTCCCTCGCTTCCTGGGTGGTCGTTCACCCGGCCCGGACAGAACTCCGGGATTCTCCGAGCATTTTTCCCGTGTTTTTCACGACGTTTTCGAATACCTTTACCACCGCGTCCGCCCGCCTGTCCAGAGTGGGATTCCCGGGGCTGCCCGACCATCCGCGAATGTGCTGGGGAAACTCCGGTCACGGAGCGGAGGAAAAACGGCTGGGGGTTTTTCTCGGCACCGCGGCCGCTCCGGACGCGGTGCTCCGACCTCCGGGTACAGGCCCAAGAGCGTCCGCACTGCCGGCGGAGCAGTCCGCGCGGCCTCCTGCCGGACCGCGGGGAACACGGCGTCCGTCCTTTTCCGCAATCACACGGCACGGGCCGAAGAATTCCACCTCCGGTCGCCCTCCCCGGAATTCTTCTGCGACGCGGACGCCGCCCGGGTGATTGGTACGACCTTTTCCCTGGAATGTGCACACCGCAGGGCGCGGACGAGGCTTCCGGAAGCGGAGGAGGCGGACGCGTTCCCGGTGTCCGGGACGCCCCCCGGAACATGGAAGAAGCCGCCCGTCCCGGACCGGTGTCCTCGGGGCGGACGGGACCACGGACGGACCCCGCACAGGCCCCGCTCGGACGCACGGTCGAGGCGAGCGGCGTCCCGGTCCCGCCCCTGAGCACCGTCCTGGTGCGGCGGGGAGGGGTATCCCGGCCGGGATACCCCCCCCCGCCGCACCTGCTCGGCCCAGGGCCGCGAGTGTCCGTCCGCCGCACCGTGGAGGCGGCCGGTGCTCCCGCTCCGCGGGGCGTCGACCAGTGCACGCCACCGCTCCGCCCGGTTCGGGAACCGGTCCGTCGAAGGCGGCACCGGTCCGGCCCGCCGTGGCGGCCTCCTCGACGCCGCCTCCGCGCCGCCGTCCCGCTCGCCGCCGGCGACTAGCCCAACTCGGCCCGGACGACCTCGGCCAACCGGTCTGCGACGCTCTGGGCGCGGTCGTGGGACGGGGCCTCCACCATCACCCGCACCATCGGCTCGGTGCCGCTGGGACGCAGCAGCACCCGGCCGCTGTCGCCGAGTTCCGCCTCGGCCTCGGCCACCTCGGTGGCGATCCGCTCCGAGGTGGCGACCCTGGTCTTGTCCACGCCGCGCACGTTCACCAGTACCTGCGGCAGCCGGTTCATGACCTTGGCCAGCTCCGCCAGCGCCACTCCCCTGCGGTTGACCGCGGCGAGCAGGTGCATCCCGGTCAGCAGACCGTCGCCGGTGGTGGCGTGGCTCAGCAGGATGACGTGGCCGGACTGCTCCCCGCCCAGCGAGTACGAGCCGGCCCGCATCGCCTCCAGGACGTAGCGGTCCCCGACCGGGGTCTCGACCAGGGTGATGCCGGCCTCCTTCATGGCGAGTTTGAGCCCCAGGTTGGACATGACGGTGACCACGAGGGTGTCCTCGTTCAGCGCGTCCGCCTCGTGCAGCTCCAACGCCAGGATCGCCATGATCTGGTCGCCGTCGATGACGGAGCCGTCGGCGGCCACCGCCAGGCAGCGGTCGGCGTCCCCGTCGTGCGCGATGCCCGCGTCGGCGCCGTGCTCCAGCACCGCCGCGCGCAACGCGTCCAGGTGGGTCGACCCGCAGCCCTCGTTGATGTTGAACCCGTCGGGGCTGTTGCCGATCGCGACGACCTCGGCTCCCGCACGGCGCAGCGCCTCCGGGGCGATCCCCACCGCGGCGCCGTTGGCGCAGTCCACGACCACCTTCAGACCGTCCAACCGGTGGGGCAGGGAGCCCACCAGGTGGTCGATGTAGCGTTCGGCGCCGTCGGAGGCGTCGGTCACCCGGCCCACGTCCGTGCCGGTCGCTCCGGCGGCCGGACGGCCCAGCCGCCGCTCGATCTCGTCCTCGACCTCGTCGGACAGTTTGTGGCCGCCGCGCGCGAAGAACTTGATGCCGTTGTCCGGGGCCGGGTTGTGGCTGGCCGAGAGCATGACGCCGAAGTCCGCGCCCAGTTCGCCCGTGAGGAACGCCACGGCCGGGGTGGGCAGCACACCGAGCCGGACCACGTCCACTCCCGCACTGGCCAGTCCCGCGACCACGGCCGCCTCCAGGAACTCGCCGGAGGCGCGCGGATCGCGGCCGACCACCGCGAGGGGTCTTCCGTCGGTGGAGCCCCGCTCCGGTAGGACCTCCGCCGCCGCGATCGCGAGCTCCAGTGCCAGTCCAGCGGTGAGGTCGCGTCCCGCGAGCCCGCGGACTCCGTCAGTGCCAAACAGCCGTGTCACGAACCAATCGCTCCGTTTCGTCCCAGTGATGGCGCTGGTAGTCGCCATGAGAACCAGTATGCGGCGGCCGAGCGCGCAGAGCGTCGACAAAAACGACTGTGGCCCGCTCTGGCCACTCGTCCTCCTGACGAGTGCCGGGCGGGCCTGGGACCTGTCCTCCAGGGACACGTCCAGTCGCGGCCGCGTCGTACGACACGGCCACCGAAGCGGGTTACCGCTTGGAGTACTGCGGCGCCTTGCGGGCCTTCTTGAGACCGGCCTTCTTCCGCTCGACCTCACGGGCGTCCCGGGTGAGGTATCCGGCCTTCTTCAGCACCGGGCGGTTGTGCTCGGGGTCCATGGCGGCGAGCGCGCGGGCGAGGCCGTGACGGAGCGCACCGGCCTGGCCGCTGGTGCCACCGCCGTTCAGGCGGGCGAAGACGTCGTAGGCGCCCTCGAATCCCAGCGCAACCAGGGGCTCCTTGACCAGCTGCTGGTGCACCTTGTCCGGGAAGTAGGCTTCGAGCGCCTTGCCGTTGATCTTCCACTCACCGCTGCCGGGGACGACACGGACGCGCGCGACAGCGGTCTTGCGCCGCCCGGTTCCCAGAGCGGGGCCGGAAGCGGTCGGAACGTACGCCTCGCCGACCACCTCGGGGCTCTCGGTGGTGTACTCGGCCGGGAACTCCTCGGAGTTCTCGTCGTATTCCTGAACGTCTTCGATGCCGGTGGGCTCGACCACGGTTCTCCTCGTACTTCCTTAGTCTCGCGAAGGCCTACGCGGGCTGCTCGATCTTGGTGATCTCGAACGGCACCGGCTGCTGGGCCTGGTGCGGGTGCTCCGGCCCGGCGTACACCTTGAGCTTCTTGGCCATCTGGCGGCCGAGAGAGTTCTTCGGCAGCATGCCCTTGATCGCCTTCTCCACAGCGCGGGCCGGCTGCTTGGCCATCAGGTCGCTGTAGGGGACGGAACGCAGGCCACCGGGGTAGCCGGAGTGACGGTAGGCCCGCTTCTGCTCCAGCTTCTTGCCGGTCAGCGCCACCTTGTCGGCGTTCACGACGATCACGTAGTCACCGGTGTCGATGTGAGGCGCGTAGTAAGGCTTGTGCTTACCGCGAAGCAGCACGGCGACGTGGCTGGCCAGCCTCCCGAGCACGACATCGGAGGCGTCGATGACGTGCCACTGACGCTGGACATCGCTGGGCTTGGGGCTGAATGTGCGCACGATCGTATTGCCTTCTCAGTCGGCGGTGTCCGTCTCCGCCTGCGGAGACGGGGAACTCGTATTACTGGCCCGAAAAGCACCCGGTCCCCCGGGAGTCCCTTCGGTAGGTTTGAGTGCGCAGACAGTGATGCGTGATCGGCGCCCAACGAGGTCTGGTGGGTACCCACGGCAACTCAACGCACAACGACAGAGAATCGTAACCCGCGCACAGGCCACCGGTCAAAGCGCCCATGACCACTGTGTTCGTGTCATGGGGCGACCAGCACCCATGCGCGATGCGCGATTACTCCACTCTCATTATGCCTTGACCGCCGAGTGCTTTTGCACTGCCACCGGTCCCGACCCGCCGGGTCGATCACACCACCGCGCGTCTTTCGAGGTCAGTGGCTCTACCACAGGGGAACCGGACGGTGGAACGGTCCACTGCGCAAAGCACTGACTAGGATGGTGCCGGCAGTGTCGCCACCGCCTTACCAAACGAGGATAGCGCGTGGCCGGGGAAGACCCGTCACCGCTCTCCCGTTTCTTCGCCCCCTGGCGGTGTGTCCGCCCGAACGTGCGACGCTCCGACAGGACTGTTTCGCCCCCCTGGTCCGGCTCGCGGCTTCGCGACCGATTCTGAGCAGGCGAGAACACGGAATTCGTGACGAAGCACGCGGCGGGGACGGGTCGTTCGCGGCTCCGCTCCCCGCCCCAGGACAGCATCCGGAGTCTCCCATCGCACCGCATCCGAACGAGCCCACCGACGGCCCCGCCCCCTTCGGGCCACCGGTTCCCCCCGTGCCCCCGAACCAGGGCGCGGACGAGACCGCGCAGGCTCCGCGGTCCGCTCCCCCCACCCCGCCGGGTCCCCCGTCCCAGCCGGGGCCGATGCCGCCCGCCGCGCATCCGCCGCTGTCTGCACCGGGACCCCAGCCCGCCCCGGGCCAGCCGCCCATGCCTCCGCCCGGCCCCGCACCGCACCAGGGCATGCCGCCGGGCCCCGGCCCCCACCAGCAGTCCGCGCCCACCGGGCCGCGACCGCCCGCGCCCGCCCCGCTGCCGCCCGGCGCCGCCCCCTCCGGCCCCCAACAGGGCCCCGGCGCCTGGAACACCCCCAGCGGCGCCCAACCGCCCCTGCACAACCCCACACAGACCGGCCAGGACGCACGTCCGCCACTGCCCCCGCCGCCCGGCGCCGCCCCCTCGGGACCCCAGCCCGCCCCGGGCCAGCCGCCCATGCCTCCGCCCGGCCCCGCACCGCACCAGGGCATGCCGCCGGGCCCCGGCCCCCACCAGCAGTCCGCGCCCACCGGGCCGCGACCGCCCGCGCCCGCCCCGCTGCCGCCCGGCGCCGCCCCCTCCGGCCCCCAACAGGGCCCCGGCGCCTGGAACACCCCCAGCGGCGCCCAACCGCCCCTGCACAACCCCACACAGACCGGCCAGGACGCACGTCCGCCACTGCCCCCGCCGCCCGGCGCCGCCCCCTCGGGACCCCAGCCCGCCCCGGGCCAGCCGCCCACGCCTCCGCCCGGCGCCCCGTTCCCCCCGGCGCCGCACGCCTCGGAGCAGCCGCTCCAGGGACGGGTGGTCCCCCCGGGGAGTGCGGTTCCCGGTGTGGAGGACGCCACCCAGGTGGTGCCGCCCGTCGCCGACGACGCGACCCAGGTCGTGCCTCCGGTGGACGCGGCGGCCACCCAGGCGATGCCCCCGGCTGACGCCGCGTCCCGCCAGGCGGCTCCGGCCGACGACATGTTCGGCGGCCTGCCGATGTTCCGCGACGAGGTGCCCGCCCAGGACTCCTCGGCCAGCACCGCGGAGATGGACCTGTCCGAGTACGAGGACTACGCGGGCGACCGGCGGCGCCGCGGCTCCGCACGGTCCCTCCCCGTCAGCTCCCGGACCCTGCTCGTCGGCGCGGGCTTCGTCGCCCTGCTGCTGGTCGCCGGCGGCGGCGCGTTCCTGCTCGCCTCCGGGGGCGACTCCGCGGAGCCCGCCCCGCCCGGGGGCTACGACGTCTCCCTGGTCGCCGACGAGTCCACCGACCCCGAACCGCTCAAGGCCGGGGAACTCTTCGCCGAGGAGACCGTCGAGGTGAACGGCGAGACCTTCACCCTCCTGCTGACCGACGACACCGACAAGTGCGAGACCACCGCGCACGGCGACTACGCCACGGTGCTCGACGACAACGAGTGCCGCCAGGTGGTGCGGGCCACCTACGCGAACGAGGACGGCACCCGCGCCGTCACCGTCGGCGTGGCGGCGATGGCCGACTCCGACGGTGCGCGGGCCGCGGCCGAGGCGCAGGACCCCGCGGGCACGCTGTGGTTCGCCGGGCTCGCCGGCCAGGAGGGCAGCGGAGCCGAGCGGATGGACATCGCGGGCGGTCACGCCTCCAGTGCCGTCTGGGGCCGCTACGTGGTCTTCTCCCTCGCCGCCAACGCCGACGGCCGCACCCCGCAGGGCGAGGAGTCGGAACTGGCGGAAATCAGCGAGTACTTCGTCGACGTCGCCCTGTCCCCCCTGGGGGAGCGGGCCGCGCACTGAGCCGCGCGGAACGCGAAACCGCGGCGCCCCCGGGAGACCCGGGTGGGGCGCCGCGGTTTCGCGTTCCGCACCGTTCTCACTCCTCCGCGCGTTCCAGGACACGGAACCTGCGGGTCGCCGCGGCGCGTGCGGCCAGCTCCTCCTCCGGGGGGTAGCGCACCTCCTCCAGGGTGAGGCCGTGCGGGGGCACCACGTGCACGGCGGAGTCCCGCACCCCGGCGTGCAGCACCCGGGCGGGCCAGTCCGGGGCGCGGCGGCCGTCCCCGACCGCCAGCAGCGCGCCCACCAGGGCACGCACCATGTTGTGGCAGAACGCGTCGGCCTGCACCGTGCCGGCGCAGAGGTACTCGCCCTCCCGGACCCACTCCACCCGTTGCAGTTCCCGGACCGTGGAGGCCCCCTCCCGCCTGCGGCAGTAGGCGGCGAAGTCGTGCTCGCCCAGGAGCGCGGCCGCCGCCTCGTTCATCCGGGCCACGTCGAGGGGGCGGCGGTGCCACAGGACGTCGCGGCGGCGCAGCGGGTCCACTCCGCCGGGCGCGTCGCTCACCCGGTAGACGTAGCGGCGGAACAGCGGGGAGAAACGCGCGTCGAAGCCCGCGGGGGCCACAGCCACCGCGTTCACCCGGACGTCGGGGGGCAGCACCCCCGCCAGGCGACGCAGCAGCCGCTCCCCCTCGGCCTCCCACACCGCCGTCGGCACGTCCAGGTGGGCCACCTGGCCCCGGGCGTGGACCCCCGCGTCGGTGCGGCCCGCCACCGTCAGCTGCGGAGCGGGCAGCCGCAGCACCCGGGCCAGCGCGGCCTGGAGCTCCCCCTGGACGGTGCGCCTGTCCGGCTGTTCGGCCCAGCCGGAGAAGTCGGTTCCGTCGTAGGAGAGGTCCAACCTCAGCCGGGTCAGGTTCTCTTCCGTCACTTCTGCTGTCTCCAATGACGACGAGTGCCCGGTCCCTGGTCGGGACCGGGCACTCACGACCACACGCGTGGCGGGCTCGGCGCTACTTGTCCTCCGCCGATCCCTCGGCCTGGGAGGTGTCGGCGGCCTCGGCGGTCTGCGCGGAGGTGGCGCCCTCGGCGGGCTGGTCTCCGGCCTCGGCCGCGGGCTGCTCGGCCTTCGCCTCTTCGGCCTGGGCGCTCTTGCTGCTCGCCGCGGCGGGCGCGCTCAGCGCCTCGACCAGCTCGATCACGGCCATCGGCGCGTTGTCGCCCTTGCGCGGACCGATCTTGGTGATCCGGGTGTAACCGCCGTTGCGGTTCTCGTAGCGCGGGCCGATCTCGGTGAACAGCTCGTGCACGATGGACTTGTCCGTGATCTTGGTCAGCACCTGGCGGCGGGCGTGCAGGTCACCGCGCTTGCCGAGGGTGATCAGCTTCTCGGCGTAGGGGCGCAGGCGCTTGGCCTTGGCCTCCGTGGTCTTGATGCGACCGTGCCGGAACAGCGAGGTCGCCAGATTCGCCAGCATGAGCCGCTCGTGCGCCGGGCCGGCGCCCAGCCGAGGCCCCTTGGTTGGCGTGGGCATGTGTCGTTCTCCTCGTGTGCGGCCGACCCGGCCCCGTGGCGACCGGGTCGACCAAGGTCTGTGGGCTTAGTACTGCTCGGTCTCGACGTAGGACTGGTCGTCGTCGGAACCGTAGGAGTCGGCCGCGCTCCCCGGGTCGAATCCGGGCGGGGAGTCCTTCAGGGAGAGCCCCATGTCGGTCAGCTTCTGCTTGACTTCCTCTATTGACTTCGCACCGAAGTTGCGAATGTCCAGGAGGTCCTGCTCGGAGCGGGCGACGAGTTCGCCGACGGTGTGGATGCCTTCGCGCTTGAGGCAGTTGTAGGAGCGGACCGTGAGGTTGAGGTCCTCGATGGGCAGTGCCAGGTCCGCGGCCAGCGCGGCGTCCGTGGGAGAGGGGCCCATGTCGATGCCCTCGGCGTCGACGTTGAGCTCCCGGGCCAGCCCGAACAGCTCCACCAGGGTCTTGCCCGCGCTCGCCACCGCGTCCCGGGGCCGGATGGCCGGCTTGGTCCAGACGTCCAGGATGAGGCGGTCGAAGTCGGTGCGCTGCTCGACTCGGGTCGCCTCGACCTTGTAGGTGACCCGCATGACCGGGGAGTAGATCGAGTCGATCGGGATCCGGCCGATCTCCTGACCGGGCTGCTTGTTCTGGGCGGCGGAGACGTAGCCGCGGCCGCGCTCGACCGTCATCTCCATCTCCAGCTTGCCCTTGCCGTTCAGGGTCGCGATGTGCAGGTCGGGATTGTGCACCTCGACCCCGGCGGGCGGAGCGATGTCAGCGGCGGTGACCACTCCCGGGCCCTGCTTGCGCAGGTACATCAGCACCGGCTCGTCGTGCTCGGAGCTCACCACGAGACCCTTGAGGTTCAGGATCATCTCGGTGACGTCCTCCTTGATGCCGGGCACGGTGGTGAACTCGTGCTCGACGCCCTCGATGCGGATGCTGGTGACAGCGGCACCGGGGATGGACGACAGCAGGGTACGGCGCAGCGAGTTCCCGATGGTGTAGCCGAATCCCGGCTCCAGGGGTTCGATGACGAACTTGGAGCGGAACTCGGAGATCGACTCCTCGGTCAGGGTGGGACGCTGAGCGATCAGCATGGTCCGTTTCTTCCTTTCCCACGGCCGCCCGCTATATGACGGCCACTGGACGGCCCCGCGGCCTGCGGGGCCACAACTGTGCGACTGCCCGGTCCGCCCCTCCGCCCGCTGTCAGGCGGCAGAGGCGGCGCCGGCAGTGTGTGAGACGCGGGTCAGACCCGGCGCCGCTTCGGCGGACGGCAGCCGTTGTGCGGGACCGGCGTGACGTCCTGGATCGAGCCGACCTCAAGCCCGGTCGCCTGCAGCGAGCGGATCGCGGTCTCCCGGCCCGAGCCCGGACCCTTGACGAAGACGTCGACCTTGCGCACCCCGTGCTCCTGGGCGCGGCGCGCGGCGGCCTCCGCCGCCATCTGCGCGGCGAACGGGGTGGACTTGCGCGACCCCTTGAACCCGACCTGGCCGGAGCTGGCCCACGAGATCACCGCGCCGGTCGGGTCGGTGATGCTCACGATCGTGTTGTTGAAGGTGCTCTTGATGTGCGCGTGTCCGTGGACAACGTTCTTCTTCTCTTTGCGGCGCACCTTGCGCGCGGCGCCCTGACGGCTCTTAGGCGGCATTCCCTACTCCCAAGATCATCGATCCGTTGCTGGTACGGGCCCGAACGACGGGGCCCGGACGGACTACTTCTTACCGGCCTTCTTCTTGCCGGCCACGGTCTTCTTCTTGCCCTTGCGGGTCCGCGCGTTGGTCTGCGTGCGCTGGCCACGGACCGGCAGACCGCGGCGGTGCCGGATGCCCTGGTAGCTGCCGATCTCGATCTTGCGACGGATGTCGGCCGCGACCTCGCGGCGCAGGTCGCCCTCGACCTTGTAGTTGGCGTCGATCCACTCGCGCAGCTTGACCAGCTCTTCCTCGGTCAGCTGGTGGACGCGGGTGTCGGGGTTGACCCCGGTGTTGGCCAGGGTCTCGGCCGCGCGGGTACGGCCGATGCCGTAGACGTATGTGAGAGCGACCTCCACCCGCTTCTCGCGGGGGAGGTCGACGCCGGCGATGCGCGCCATCGGGGCGTACTCCTTCTGTTTCGCGGAGGTCTTTCCCGTGCCCGTGCCCTCTCGCCGCCCAACGACGAGGCCCCGGCCTCCGACCGGGGGTGGTCCCGGGGCACGGCGGGCCCCCGGGATGGGAACGGGATTTCTTGACAGTGCTCCGCCGGTACGGCGCGTGGGCCGTGACCGGCGGGGTTCTCGGCGTCGAGAAGCGGGACTAGCCCTGACGCTGCTTGTGCCGCGGGTCCTCGCAGATCACCATGATCTTGCCGTGACGGCGGATCACTCGGCACTTCGCGCAGATCTTCTTGACGCTCGGCTTAACCTTCATGGTCGCTCCGGGTCCTGGGTCCACCTGCGCCGACCGCAAAACGGTGGACGCGGGCGGAGAGGCTACTTGTAGCGGTAAACGATGCGCCCGCGCGTGAGGTCGTACGGGCTCAGCTCCACAACAACTCGGTCGTCGGGAAGAATACGGATGTAGTGCATCCGCATCTTGCCGCTGATGTGAGCCAGCACCTTGTGCCCGTTGTCGAGCTCCACTCGGAACATAGCGTTGGGTAGGGACTCGATAACGGAGCCCTCAATCTCGATGGCGCCGTCTTTCTTAGCCATATCCTCCACGCTTCTGGAAATCGGCCCCGTGGACACGGGGACTACGGGTGCGGATCTCTCCGAGTGTGGTGTGATCCGGCGCCCCGGTCATGAGAATTGATCACTGAAAATCAGGTCAACTGCACTATTCTACGTCACTTGGACCGCAGACGCTAATGGAGGCAGCCTGACCCAACAACCCGAGTGTGGGCACCACCAGTCTACCCGCTCCCGTGGTTGTCTTCGTCCTGCCGTCCCCGGGCCGCGGTGTACTCGACTGTGCCCCTACCCCTGACGCGTCCGTCGAACCCACAGTGCGACGAGGCCCATGACCGCGCCCCACAGGGCGACCGCCGCGGCGTACCACACGGCGTCCGCGCCGAGGGCGACGAGGAAGGTCGTCGCGACGGCCAGGAGGAGCGTGTTCACCCCGCCTCCGAGCAGCCAGGGGCCGAGCACCGCGGGCAGCGCCGACTCGCGGGTGCGCGGCAGGGCGCCGGCCACCAGACCGGGCAGGTCCGCCAGATCACGGCCGGGCAGGTCCTCGGTGAGCACGGCCAGCTCGCCCCGGGTCCGGGCGCGGTAGGCCGCCTCCATCCGCTCGGCGAGTTCGTCGTCGTCCAGCCGCCCCTGCGTGAAGTGCTCCCGCAACCGCTCGGCGACGCGCTCCCGATCCGCGTCGGAAGCCCTGACGTGCGGACTGGACTCCGACACCGCACCTCCTTCTCCGGTCACCGGTCCACCGCTTCCACGGTACGGTCCCGCGGAGGAGAAGGCCAAAGGACGGGGGCGGAAAATTCCGCGGGCCGCCCGGTGGTCGGGCGGCCCGCACGGAATCGTGGAGAACGGGGTCAGAAGCCGGGGTCGGGGAACCCGAGCGAGGCGATCTTCTCCCGGTTCTCCTCACGGGCGGTGAGCACCAGCGGACCGTCGGCCGTGACCGCCACCGAGTGCTCGAAGTGCGCCGACCGGCGGCCGTCCCGGGTGACCACGGTCCAGCCGTCCTCCAGCACGTGGACGTGGCGGGTACCGAGGTTGACCATGGGTTCGATCGCCAGGCACATGCCCTCGACCAGGCGCATGCCCCGACTGGTCTGCGCGTAGTTGAGCACGTGCGGCTCCATGTGCATCTCGGTGCCGATGCCGTGGCCGCCGTACTCGCGGACGTTGCCGTACCGGCCCCGGGAGACGATGTAGGCCTCGATGGCCTGCCCGATGTCGCCGAGCCGGTTGCCCGGACGCATCTGGGCGATGCCCTGCCACATCGCCTCCTCGCACACCTCCATCACGGTACGGTCCTCCTCGGCGACCGATCCCACCGCGACGGTGATGGCGGAGTCGCCGTGCCAGCCGTCGAGGATGGCACCGCAGTCGATGGAGATGATGTCCCCGTCCGCGAGCACCTTGTCCGCCCGCGGAATCCCGTGCACCACCTCCTCGTTGACGGAGGCGCAGATGGAGCCGGTGAAGCCGTGGTAGCCCTTGAAGGACGGCACGGCCCCCGCCTCCCGGATGCTGCGTTCGGCGATGGCGTCCAGTTCCAGGGTGCTGATCCCCGGACGCACCGACGCACGCAGCAGGTCGAGAGTGCGGGCCACGACCCGACCCGCGGCCCGCATCTTCTCGATCTCGGCCGGAGACTTCAGCTGGATCTTGTTCCGCCCCTTGCGCAACATCAGGCTCTGCTCTTCAGCGCTGTCATGGCCCGCTGGGTGACCTCCTCGATGGGGCCGACCGCGTCCACCTTCACCAGCAGGCCCCGCTGCTCGTAGAAGGAGACCAGCGGAGCGGTCTGCTCCCGGTAGACGACCAGCCGGTGCCGGATCGTCTCCTCGTTGTCGTCACTGCGGTTGTCGATCCGGGCGCGCTCGGCGAGCCGCCGGACCACCTCCTCCTCGTCGACGACGAGTTCCAGGACGACGTCGAGTTTGACGCCCAGCTCACCGAGCATGACGTCCAACGTCTCCGCCTGCGCGAGGTTGCGCGGGAAGCCGTCCAGGAGGAAGCCCTCGCGGGCGTCCTCCTCCGCCAGCCGGTCCTTCACCATGGCGTTGGTGATCTCGTCGGGGACGAGGTCGCCGCGGTCCATGTAGGCCTGGGCCTGTTTACCCAACTCTGTGCCACCGCTGACGTTGGCACGGAAGATGTCCCCGGTGGACACCTTCGGAATCGACAACTCGGACGCCAAGATCTGGGCCTGGGTGCCTTTTCCGGCCCCAGGAGGTCCCACCAGTACAACGCGCATCTATCGCAGAAAACCTTCGTAGTTTCTCTGCTGGAGGTGACTCTCGATCTGCTTCACCGTGTCCAGCCCGACACCGACCATGATCAGGATGCTGACGCCGCCGAACGGGAAGTTCGCCGCAGCCCCGGAGGTCCCCAGGGCCACCATCGGCAGCAGCGCGATCACACCCAGGTACAGCGCACCGGGCGTCGTCAGCCGGGTGAGGACGTAGTCCAGGTACTCGGCGGTCGGACGTCCCGGACGAATACTCGGGATGAACCCACCGTACTTCTTCATGTTGTCGGCCACTTCAGCGGGGTTGAAGGTAATGGCCACGTAGAAGAACGCGAAGCCGACGATCAGGAGGAAGAAGGTGGCCAGGTAGACCGGGTGGTTGCCCATCGGGTTGAAGTAGGTGTTGAGGAAGTCCACCACCTTGTTGTCCGACTCCGCTCCCATCAGCCCGACGACCAGGGTCGGCAGGTACAGCAGGGAGGAGGCGAAGATGACCGGGATGACACCGGCCTGGTTCACCTTCAGCGGAATGTAGGTGGAGCTGCCCCCGTACATCCGGCGGCCCACCATGCGCTTGGCGTACTGCACGGGGATGCGCCGCTGGGCCTGCTCGATGAAGACCACACCGGCGATGAGCACCAGGCCCGCCACGCAGATCAGCGCGAAGACCCAGGCCGGCTGCTCGCTCCAGATCCGCATCATGCCGGCGGGGAACTCCGCGATGATCTGGGTGAAGATCAGCAGCGACATGCCGTTGCCGACGCCCCGCTCGGTGATCAGCTCGCCGAACCACATGATGACGCAGGTGCCCGCGGTCATCACGAACACGATCATGATCAGGACGGGCAGCTCGTGGGAGGTGCCGAGGAAGGGCATGTACTGCTCGGGGTAGCAGTTGGTGCCCTGGAACAGCTGCCCGGTCCGGGCCATCGCGATGATGCTGGTGGACTGCAGGACCGCCAGGGCGATGGTCAGGTAACGGGTGTACTGTGTGATCTTGCCCTGTCCGGCCTGCCCCTCCTTCTTCAGCGCCTCCAGCCGCGGCACCACCACGGTGAGCAGGTTGAGGATGATGCTCGCGGTGATGTACGGCATGATGCCCAGCGCGAAGACGGCCAGTTGCAGCAGCGCTCCACCGCTGAACAGGTTGATCAGCGAATAGACGTTCGAGGCACCGGTCTCGGCTGTCTGCTGGACACACTTCTGGATGGCGACGCTGTCGATCCCCGGTGCGGGGATGACGGCGCCGAGCCGGAAGATCGTCAGAATGAACAGCGTGAACAGCAGTTTGTTACGTAGTTCAGGCGTGCGGAACGCACGGACGAACGCACCTAGCACGTCTCCTCCTGCCAGGCGTCGACGGCGCAGCCGATTCGAGACATCGCGGCCGATCCTGGATCGTCGTAATCGTTGGCTCCGGCCAGAGCAGCCCGAGCCCAGTCGGGTCAAGCAGATGGCACATTAGCAGCCATTCAACAATTGGTGTGGACCACCAAGTTCACAATAAGAACACACTCGGTGGCACACCGTACCAAGGAACCCCCCCAAAACGGACAGGGGCGTCCACCGGTCTCCCCAATCTAATGGGCATGACCGATGAACGCCCCCACAGCACCCGGGGATGCCCCCTAAATCTCGGTGACGCTACCGCCAGCCGCAAGGATCTTCTCCTTGGCGGAGCTGGAGAACGCGTTCGCGCTCACCTGCACCGGAACCGAGATCTCGCCGGTGCCCAGCACCTTGACGGGCTGGTTCTTGCGCACCGCGCCCTTGGCGACCAGGCTCTCGACGGTGACCTCGCCGCCCTCGGGGTACAGCTCGCTCAGCCGGTCCAGGTTCACGACCTGGTAGACGGTCTTGAACCGGGAGTTGCTGAAGCCCTTCAGCTTGGGGACCCGGCGGATGAGCGGCATCTGGCCGCCCTCGAAGCCGACCGGGACCGTGCTGCGCGCCTTGGTGCCCTTGGTACCGCGACCGGCGGTCTTGCCCTTGGACGCCTCGCCACGGCCCTTGCGGGTCTTGGCCTTGTTCGCGCCCGGGGCCGGACGCAGGTGGTGGATCTTGAGCAACTCGCTCGGGGAGTGGCTCTCGCTCATCAGCTGACCTCCTCGACAGTGACGAGGTGCGCGACAACGCTGATCTGTCCGCGGACCTCGGGACGGTCCTCACGGACGACCGACTTGCCGATCCGCCCCAGGCCGAGGGAGTCGAGCGTGGCGCGCTGCTTACGCTTGCCGCCGATCGTGGACCGGACCTGCGTGATCTTCAGCTTCGCCATGGCCTACACCCCCGCCTTGGCTTCCGCGCGGGCGCGCAGCATGGGCGCCGGAACGACGTCTTCCAGCGGCAGGCCGCGCCGGGCGGCGATCTCCTCGGGACGGTTGAGGCTCTTCAGAGCGGTCACCGTCGCGTGCACGATGTTGATCGGGTTGGACGACCCGAGCGACTTGGTGAGGACGTCGTGGATGCCGGCGCACTCCAGCACGGCACGCACCGGACCACCGGCGATCACACCGGTACCGGGAGCGGCCGGGCGGAGCAGGACGACGCCGGCAGCGTCCTCGCCCTGGACCTGGTGCACGATGGTGCCCTGGATCCGGGGGACCTTGAAGAAGTTCTTCTTGGCTTCCTCGACACCCTTGGCGATCGCCGCGGGCACTTCCTTGGCCTTGCCGTATCCGACGCCGACCATGCCGTTGCCGTCGCCGACGACGACCAGAGCGGTGAAGCTGAACCGCCGGCCGCCCTTGACGACCTTGGCGACCCGGTTGATCTTCACGACCCGCTCGATGTAGGAGACGCCCTTGTCAGCGGAACCGCCGCGGCGATCATCACGGCCGGAACGCCGCTCGCCACCGGCGCCGCGCCGCGGAGCTGCAGCCATCAGTGGTTCCTCTTCCCGTCGTTGGAACTGCGGTTGTCAGGAGTCATCACTAGAACTCCAGGCCGCCCTCGCGTGCGCCGTCAGCCAGCGCCGCGACACGGCCGTGGTAGCGGTAGCCGCTCCGGTCGAAGACCACAGCGGTGATCCCGGCGGCCTTCGCACGCTCGGCGAGCAGCTTGCCCGTCAGGTGCGACTTCTCGGTCTTCTTGCCCTCTTCGCCGCGGATGGAGGCATCCAGCGTGGAGGCGGACGCCAGGGTCACACCCTTGGTGTCGTCCACGATCTGCGCGACGATGTGCTTGAGGGAGCGGGTGACGACCAGGCGCGGACGCTCCGGCGTACCCCGAACCTTCTTGCGGACCCGCAGGTGGCGGCGCGCCCGGGCGGCCGCGCGCGCGGAAGTGCCCTTGCGGGTAAGCGACGACCTCTTCGTCATGCTTACTTACCAGCCTTTCCGGCCTTGCGGCGGATTCTCTCGCCCTGGTAGCGGATGCCCTTCGCCTTGTAGGGGTCAGGCTTGCGCAGGTTGCGGATGTCCGCGGCCACCTGTCCCACCTTCTGCTTGTCGATCCCCTCGACGTGCAGCAGGGTCGGCTTCTCCACCCGGAACGTGATGCCCTCCGGCGGCTCCACGATGACGGGGTGGCTGTAGCCCAGGGAGAACTCCAGGTTCGATCCCTTGGCCTGGACGCGGTAGCCCACACCCGAGATCTCCAGGGTCTTGGAGTACCCCTTGGAGGTGCCCTCGATCAGGTTGGCGATCAGCGAACGGGTGAGACCGTGCAGGGAGCGCGTCTCGGGCTTGTCGTCCGCACGCGACACCTTGACCTGACCGTCTTCCAGGGTGACCGTGATCGACTGGGCCACGGTGTGCTTCAGTTCGCCCTTCGGCCCCTTGACTTTGACGTCTTGCCCGTCGATGGTGACTTCGACGCCCTTGGGGACCGAGATCGGCAGTCGGCCAATACGCGACATGCTGAAATCTCTCCCTTTACCAGACGTAGGCGAGGACTTCGCCGCCCACGCCGTTCTTCTTGGCCTGCTTGTCCGTCATCAGGCCGCTGGACGTCGAAATGATGGCCACACCAAGTCCGCCCAGGACCCGCGGAAGGTTGTCCTTCTTCGCGTAGACCCGGAGACCGGGCTTGGACACTCGGCGGATGCCGGCGATGGAGCGCTCACGGGTGGGCCCGTACTTGAGGGTCACCACCAGGTTCTTGCCCACCGGGGCGTCTTCGGTACGCCAGCTCTGGACGTAGCCCTCCTTCTGGAGGATCTCGGCGATGTGCGCCTTGATCTTCGAATACGGCATGCTCACGGTGT
The DNA here is from genome assembly GCF_023208015.1 of Thermobifida alba. Classification (NCBI taxonomy): domain Bacteria; kingdom Bacillati; phylum Actinomycetota; class Actinomycetes; order Streptosporangiales; family Nocardiopsidaceae; genus Thermobifida; species Thermobifida alba. The sequence continues at coordinate 3,086,028 of NZ_CP051627.1, forward strand.
CGTGGTATGCCGCGTTCGCGTTGCGCAGACGTGTGAGCATGTCTGCGATCGGGTCGGTCATCGTCATGGCCGATTGGCCCTTCCTCGCTGCGGTTTCCCCGAGGGCGGAACTCTCCCCTTCGAGTCCGCTCCCCGCTGTGCGGGCTGACCGGGGACCTGCCGCGTGGTCATGGGCATCGGGCGGGCTGACATCCCGCTTGATGCCCTGGTCGGTTGGGAACACGTGTCCGGCAGCGGGTGTGCACCCTCCGCCTGCCTGCCGGGGGCCGGCCAGAAGGCCGACCCGACGAGCTCGCTCGTTACCAGCTGGACTTGGTGATGCCCGGCAGTTCGCCGCGGTGCGCCATCTCGCGGAAGCAGATGCGGCACAGGCCGAACTTCCGGAAGACAGCACGCGGGCGGCCGCACCGCGAGCATCGAGTATACGCGCGAACCTGGAACTTGGGCTTCCGGTTCGCCTTGGCGATCAGCGCCTTCTTGGCCATCCCTACACTCCCCTACGCTTCCTTGAAGGGGAACCCGAGCAACCTGAGCAGGCTGCGCCCCTCCTCATCGTTGGTCGCCGAGGTGACGACCGTGATGTCCATGCCGCGCTGCCGGTCGATCTTGTCCGGGTCGATCTCGTGGAACATGACCTGCTCGGTCAGACCGAAGGTGTAGTTCCCGTTACCGTCGAACTGCTTGGGCGAGAGCCCACGGAAGTCGCGGATGCGCGGAAGCGCCAGGGAGAGCAGTCGGTCCAGGAACTCCCACATCCGGTCGCCGCGCAGCGTCACGCTGGCGCCGATGGGCTGCCCCTCGCGCAGCTTGAACTGCGCGATGGACTTCTTGGCCCGGTTGATCTTGGGCTTCTGTCCGGTGATCGCGGCCAGGTCGGCGATCGCGCCCTGGATGAGCTTGGCGTCCCGGGCGGCGTCCCCGACACCCATGTTGACCACGATCTTGGTCAGTCCGGGCACCTGCATGATGTTCTTGATGCCGAACTCTTCACGCAGGGCCGGGACGATCTCCTCCCGGTACTTCTGCTTGAGCCGCGGAATCGGCGGGGCGGCGATCTCGTTCGTGACCGTCATCAGATTTCCTTACCGGTACGGCGGGAGATCCGAACCTTGGTTCCGTCTTCCTTGAAGCGGTAGCCGACCCGGGTGGGCTTGCCGTCCTCAAGGAGCGCGACGTTGCTCACGTGGATCGGCGCTTCCAGGGTGACGACCTCACCCTGCTGGCCACCCGCCTGGTTCGCCTTCTTGTGCTTCTTGATGAGGTTGACGCCCTCGACGATGACGCGCTGCTCCCTGGGAAGGGCCTTCTTGACCTTCCCAGTGGCACCCTTGTCCTTGCCGGCGATGACGATGACCTCGTCGTCCTTCTTGATCTTCATCGCCTAGAGCACCTCCGGCGCCAGCGAAATGATGCGCATGAACTTCTTGTCCCGCAGCTCGCGGCCGACCGGGCCGAAGATACGGGTCCCCCGCGGATCCCCACCGTCCTTGATGAGCACGGCGGCGTTCTCATCGAAGCGGATGTAGGAGCCGTCGGGCCGACGGCGCTCCTTGGTGGTGCGCACGACAACGGCCTTGACGACATCGCCCTTCTTGACACCCGCGCCGGGCAGGGCGTCCTTGACGGTCGCCACGATCGTGTCCCCGATGCCCGCGTAGCGCCTGCCCGAGCCGCCGAGGACACGGATGGTCAGGATCTCCTTCGCACCCGTGTTGTCGGCGACCTTGAGTCGCGACTCCTGCTGAATCACGTCTGCTCCTGATATGTGCGCGCGGGTTCACCACCCGCGCTGGCTAGCTGGTCCGCCCCGCCGCGGCGACCGGTCTCCACCAACCGGTCGCCGCGGCGGGTCAGGGATCACCGCGGCGATCCCTTACTTGGCCTTCTCCAGGATCTCCACGACGCGCCAGCGCTTGGTCGCGGACAGCGGTCGGGTCTCCATCAGGCGGACCCGGTCGCCGACACCGGCGATGTTCGCCTCGTCGTGGGCCTTGTACTTCGTGGTCCGGCGGATGACCTTGCCGTACAGCGGGTGCTTGACGCGGTCCTCCACCTCGACGACGACAGTCTTGTTCATCTTGTCGCTGACGACGTAACCCTCGCGCGTCTTGCGGTAGTTACGCTCCTGCGCCGTGGTCTTCTCACTCATTCGGCTGCTTCCTTCGCCTTGTCAGCCGACTCCTCGGCAGCCAGCGGCATGATGCCCAGCTCGTGCTCGCGCAGCACCGTGTAGATCCGCGCGATCTCACGCTTCACAGTGCGCAACCGGCTGTTGTTGTCCAGCTGCCCGGTGGCGGCCTGAAAACGGAGGTTGAACAGCTCTTCCTTCGCCTCCTTGAGCTTGCCGGTCAACTCCTCGACGGAGTAGCCGCGCAGCTCGGCGGCGGTGAGGGACTTGGCCATTACTCCCCCGCCTCTCGCTTCACGAACTTGCACTTCATCGGCAGTTTGTGCATCGCCCGGCGAAGAGCTTCCTTCGCCACGGGCTCGGGCACACCCGCCAGCTCGAACATCACCCGTCCGGGCTTGACCGGAGCGACCCACCACTCCGGGGATCCCTTACCGGAACCCATGCGGGTCTCGGCGGGCTTCTTGGTCAGCGGACGGTCCGGGAAGATGTTGATCCAGACCTTGCCACCACGGCGGATGTGGCGGGTCATCGCGATACGCGCCGCCTCGATCTGCCGGTTGGTGACATAGGCGGCCTCAAGAGCCTGGATGCCGTACTCACCGAAGTGGACGCTGGTACCGCCCTTGGCACGTCCCCGGAGGCTGGGGTGGTGCTGCTTGCGGTGCTTGACCTTGCGGGGAATGAGCATCGTCAGCTCTCCTCGTTCCCGGACTTCTCGGCCTTGGGGGCCTCAGTCGCCTGGGCGGTCGCCTTCTCGGCCTGCTGCTGCTGGCCGCCGCCACCGCCACCGCCGCCACGGCGACGGCGTCCCGGACGCTCGCGACGCTGACCGCCGGCCGCGCGCTGCGCGGCCTGGGCGGCCTCGCGCTCGGCGCGGGTGACGGGCGCCTCGCCCTTGTAGATCCAGACCTTCACACCGATGCGGCCGAAGGTGGTACGCGCTTCGAAGAAGCCGTAGTCGATGTCGGCGCGCAGCGTGTGCAGCGGCACCCGGCCTTCGCGGTAGAACTCCGAGCGCGACATCTCGGCGCCGCCGAGACGGCCGCCGCACTGGATGCGGATGCCCTTGGCCCCGCTCTTCATCGCGCTCTGGATGGCCTTGCGCATGGCACGGCGGAACGCGACTCGGCTCGACAGCTGCTCCGCGACCCCCTGGGCGACGAGCTGGGCGTCGATCTCGGGGTTCTTGACCTCGAGGATGTTCAGCTGAACCTGCTTCTTGGTCAGCTTTTCGAGGTTGGCGCGGATGCGGTCGGCCTCCGCACCGCGACGGCCGATGACGATGCCGGGCCGGGCGGTGTGGACGTCGACGCGGACACGCTCACGGGTGCGCTCGATCTCGACCTTGGAGATCCCGGCGCGCTCCATGCCGCGGGTCAGCATCCGGCGGATGGCCACGTCTTCCTTGACGTAGTCCTTGTACAGCTTGTCTGCGAACCACCGGCTCTTGAAGTCGGTGGTCACTCCGAGGCGGAACCCGTGCGGGTTGACCTTCTGTCCCACTATCGGGTCCTTTCCTTCGTCTTGGCCGACGAGGCGCCCACGGTGTCACGCGGCTCGACCACCACGGTGATGTGGCTCGTCCGCTTGGTGACTCGGAAGGCGCGACCGAAGCCCCGCGGCCGGATGCGCTTCAGAGTCGGTCCTTCGTCCACCCAGGCGCGGCTGACGACCAGCGTTTCACGGTCCAACTTGTCGTTGTGCTCGGCATTGGCGATGGCGCTCGCGAGCACCTTGCCCACCGGTTCACTTGCCGCCTGGGGTGCGAACCGGAGCACCGCCTGAGCCTCGTCAGCGGGCAGCCCGCGAATAAGGTCCACCACACGGCGGGCCTTTCGGGGCGTGACGCGGACGAACCGCGCTTGTGCCCTCGTTCCCATCGCTTTTCCCTCGCTCACGGAAATCACCCCCACCACCGTGGGGCCCTGTGCTTCTTAACTGACCGGACACCCGCTAGCGGCGGCTGCGGCGGTCCTCCTTGACGTGGCTGCGGAAAGTGCGCGTGGGAGCGAACTCGCCGAGCTTGTGACCGATCATCGCTTCGGAGATGAACACGGGCACGTGCTTGCGGCCGTCGTGCACGGCGATGGTGTGCCCGATCATCTCGGGGACGACCATGGAACGACGGGACCACGTCTTGATGACGTTCTTGGTGCCCTTCTCGTTCTGCTCCTCCACCTTTTTCATGAGGTGGTCGTCGACGAAGGGGCCCTTCTTCAGGCTACGTGGCATCAGTCGCGCTCCTTACCGCTTCTTCCTGCTGCGCCGACGCACGATGAGCCGGTCGCTGGCCTTGCCCTTCGTACGGGTGCGGCCCTCGGACTTGCCCCACGGGCTGACCGGGTGGCGGCCGCCGGAGGACTTGCCCTCACCACCACCGTGCGGGTGGTCGATCGGGTTCATCGCCACACCGCGGACGCTCGGGCGCTTGCCCTTCCACCGCATGCGGCCGGCCTTGCCCCAGCTGATGTTGGACTGCTCGGCGTTGCCGACCTGTCCCACGGTGGCCCGGCAGGCGACCTCGACCTGGCGCATCTCGCCCGAGGGCATGCGCAGCGTCGCGTAGGCGCCTTCCTTGGCGAGCAGCTGGATCGAGGTCCCGGCCGAGCGTCCCAGCTTGGCGCCACCGCCCGGCTTGAGCTCCACTGCGTGCACGAACGTACCCGTGGGGATGTTGCGCAGCGGCAGGCAGTTGCCCGGCTTGATGTCGGCCCCGGGGCCGTTCTCGACCCGGTCGCCCTGCTTGAGGCCGGCGGGCGCCAGGATGTACCGCTTCTCGCCGTCCACGTAGTGGAGCAGCGCGATCCGCGCGGTGCGGTTCGGGTCGTACTCGATGTGGGCGACCTTCGCCGGAATGCCGTCCTTGTCGTGGCGGCGGAAGTCGATCACCCGGTAGGCGCGCTTGTGACCGCCGCCCTGGTGGCGGGCAGTGATGCGACCGTGGCCGTTACGCCCGCCTTTGGAGTGCAGCGGACGGACCAGGGACTTCTCCGGGGTCGAACGCGTGATCTCGGCGAAGTCGCTCACGCTCGACCCGCGGCGTCCCGGGCTCGTCGGCTTGTGCTTTCGAATGCCCATCTTTTTCGTGCATTCCTTACGTGGTTACTGGAGATGAAACGGCACGGCGGCGGGATCAGACGCCGAAGATGTCGATCCGGTCGCCGTCCTTCAGGCTCACGATCGCGCGCTTGGTGTCGGGCCGCTTGCCGTAGCCGAACCGGGTGCGCTTGCGCTTGCCCTTCCGGTTGATCGTGTTGACGGAGGTGACCTTCACGTCGAAGATCTGCTCCACCGCCATCTTGATCTGGGTCTTGTTGGCCTCCGGACGGACCAGGAAGGTGTACTTGTTCTGGTCCAGCAGTCCGTAGCTCTTCTCGGAAATCACCGGCTTGATGATGATGTCCCGAGGGTCGGGGATCCTCACTGGTCGTCCTCCTGAGACACCGCGGTCCTGTCGCCCTTGGCGTGGGCCAGGAACTCCTGGTAACCGGCTTCGGTGAACACGATGTCGTCGGCGTAGAGCACGTCGTAGGTGTTGACCTGGTCGGCGTCGAGGATGTGCACCTCGGGCAGGTTCCGCAGCGCGAGCCGGTTGTGCTCGTCGTCGCGCGCGAGGACCACCAGCACCTTGTCGGAGTCGGTGATCGCGCGCAGCGCCTTCAGCGCGGTCTGGGTGCGCTTGGTGGTGACGTCCTCGGCGATGAATTCGCTGATGACGTGGATACGTCCGTTCTGCGCCCGGTTGCTGAGGGCTCCGCGCAGGGCGGCGGCCTTCATCTTCTTGGGCGTCCGCTGGCTGTAGTCGCGCGGCTTGGGGCCGTGCACCGTGCCGCCGCCGGTGAACTGCGGCGCGCGGATGGAGCCCTGGCGGGCCCGGCCGGTGCCCTTCTGGCGGTACGGCTTCTTGCCTCCGCCGCGGACCTCGCCCCGGGTCTTGGTGGAGTGCGTGCCCTGGCGGCCCGCGGCCTCCTGGGCGACCACGACCTGGTGCATCAGCGGAATGTTGACCTTCTGGGCGAAGATCTCGTCGGGGAGCTCGACGCTTCCCTTGGCCGCGCCCTCGCGGTCCTTGACCTCGATGGTCGCCATGGCTTACTTGACCCCCTTCACGGCGGTGCGGACGAGAACCAGGCCGCCGTTGGGGCCGGGAACCGCACCCTTGACCAGGAGGAGGCCCTTCTCGGCGTCGACCGAGTGCACGGTGAGGTTCTGCACGGTCCGGCGCGCGTTACCCATACGGCCGGCCATCCGCAGGCCCTTGAAGACACGGCCCGGGGTGGCACAGCCACCGATGGAACCGGGCGAACGGTGCTTGCGCTGGGTGCCGTGAGAGGCGCTGAGGCCGCCGAAGCCGTGGCGCTTCATGACACCGGAGTACCCCTTGCCCTTGGTCTTGCCGGTGACGTCGACCTTCTGGCCGGCCTCGAACACGTCGGCGGTGATCTCCTGGCCCAGCGTGTACTCGCTGGCGTCGGCGGTGCGCACCTCGACGTAGTGGCGGCGCGGGGTGAGGTTGTGCTTGCGCAGGTAGTCGCCGAGCGGCTTGTTCACCTTGCGCGGGTTGATCTGGCCGTAGCCGAGCTGGATCGCCGAGTATCCGTCGGTCTCCGGGGTGCGGACGCGAGTCACGACAGCCGGACCGGCCTTCAGAACCGTCACCGGCACGACTTTGCCGGACTCGTCGAAGACCTGGGTCATGCCGAGCTTTTCGCCCAGAACTCCCTTGATCTGCTTGGTCGTCATGTCTTCAGCGTCCTTCAGAGCTTGATCTCGATGTCGACGCCGGCCGGAAGGTCGAGCCGCATGAGCGAGTCGACGGTCTTCGGCGTCGGGTCGATGATGTCGATCAGCCGCTTGTGCGTGCGCATCTCGAAGTGCTCACGCGAGTCCTTGTACTTGTGCGGCGACCGGATGACGCAGTAAACGTTCTTCTCCGTCGGCAACGGCACCGGGCCCGCGACCTGCGCGCCGGTCCTCGTCACAGTCTCGACGATGCTGCGTGCCGAACTGTCGATGACCTCGTGGTCATAGGCCTTGAGCCGAATGCGGATCTTCTGTCCCGCCATGGTGGCCTTTTCGTCCTTCGCTTCAGTGTCCTAGAGGCGCGGCGCCGTGAAGGGCCAGTGCGCTCCGGAGGAACTCCCGGTTGAGGCTCTATTCACCTGAGAAACTGCTGCAGGGCTGTCCCCTGATGAGGTGGCATCACCGTAAGAGCCGGATGACGTCCTTCATGGTGTCGGGCGGCCGAGTCACTGACGGACCCGACCGCCCGACAACGGTCGTGCTACTTGATGATCTTGGTGACGCGGCCCGCGCCCACGGTCCGACCACCCTCGCGGATGGCGAACTTCAGACCCTCTTCCATCGCGACCGGCTGGATGAGCTGGACGGTCATCGCGGTGTTGTCACCGGGCATGACCATCTCGGTGCCCTCGGGCAGCGTGACGACGCCGGTGACGTCCGTGGTGCGGAAGTAGAACTGCGGGCGGTAGTTGTTGAAGAAGGGCGTGTGGCGGCCACCCTCGTCCTTGGAGAGGATGACGACCTGCGCCTCGAACTCGGTGTGCGGGGTGGTGGTGCCGGGCTTGATGACGACCTGGCCGCGCTCCACCTCCTCGCGCTTGATGCCGCGCAGCAGCAGACCGACGTTGTCACCGGCCTGGCCCTGGTCGAGCAGCTTGCGGAACATCTCCACACCGGTGACGGTGGTGGTGACCTTCTCGTCCTTGATGCCGACGATGTCGACGGTGTCGTTGACGTTGATGACACCGCGCTCGATGCGGCCGGTCACGACGGTGCCGCGACCGGTGATCGAGAAGACGTCCTCGATCGGCATCAGGAACGGCTTGTCGACGTCACGCTGCGGCTCGGGGATGGTCTCGTCGACGGCCTGCATGAGCTCCAGGATCTTCTGGCCCCACTCGGCGTCGCCCTCCAGGGCCTTCAGCGCGGAGACGCGGACCACGGGGACCTCGTCGCCCGGGAACTCGTACTCGTTGAGCAGGTCGCGGACCTCGAGCTCGACCAGCTCGAAGATCTCCTCGTCGTCCACCATGTCGGACTTGTTCAGAGCCACGACGATGTAGGGGACGCCGACCTGGCGGGCCAGGAGCACGTGCTCCTTGGTCTGCGGCATCGGGCCGTCGGTGGCGGCGACCACCAGGATCGCGCCGTCCATCTGGGCGGCACCGGTGATCATGTTCTTCACGTAGTCCGCGTGACCGGGGCAGTCCACGTGCGCGTAGTGGCGGCTCTCGGTCTGGTACTCCACGTGCGAGATGGAGATGGTGATACCGCGCTCGCGCTCCTCGGGAGCCTTGTCGATGTTCTCGAAGGGCGTGAACGGGTTGAGGTCCGGGTACCGGTCGTGCAGGACCTTGGTGATCGCCGCGGTCAGCGTGGTCTTACCGTGGTCGATGTGACCGATGGTGCCGATGTTGACGTGCGGCTTGGTCCGCTCGAACTTGGCCTTCGCCACTGGATTTCTCCTAGACGTACAGGTTGCTTAGCTGGACAGGTGAGGTGTCGTGGCTATTCGCCGCGGGCCTTCGCAACGATCTCCTGCGAGACGTTGGAGGGGACCTCCGCGTAGGAGTGGAACACCATCGTGTAGTTGGCCCGACCCTGGGTACGGCCGCGCAGGTCGCCCACGTAGCCGAACATCTCCGACAGCGGAACGAGTGCCTTGACGACACGAGCCCCGGCACGCTCCTCCATGGACTGGATCTGACCGCGCCGGCTGTTCAGGTCACCGATCACATCGCCCATGTACTCCTCGGGCGTGGTGACCTCGACCGACATGACCGGCTCCAGGAGAACCGGCTTGGCCTTGCTGGCCGCCTCCTTGAAGGCCATGGAACCGGCGACCTTGAAGGCGAGCTCGGAGGAGTCGACTTCGTGGTAGGCGCCGTCCTGGAGGGTCACCTTGATCCCGACCAGCGGGTATCCGGCGAGGACACCGAACTGGGCGGCCTCCTGGCAACCGGCGTCGACCGACGGGATGTACTCCCGCGGGATACGGCCACCGGTGATGTTGTTGACGAACTCGTAGCCCGCTCCGTCACCGTCACCGTCGATCGCGAGCGGTTCGAGGTCGATGATCACACGGCCGTACTGGCCGGAGCCACCCGTCTGCTTCTTGTGGGTGTACTCGACCTTCTCGACCTTGCGGCGGATGGTCTCGCGGTAGGCCACCTGGGGCTTGCCGATGTTGGCCTCGACCTTGAACTCTTCGCGCATGCGGTTGACGAGCACCTCAAGGTGCAGCTCGCCCATGCCGGAGATGACGGTCTGCCCGGTCTCCTCGTCGGTGGCCACCCGGAAGGAGGGGTCCTCCTCCGCGAGGCGCTGGATCGCGGTGCTGAGCTTCTCCTGGTCGCTCTTGGTCTTGGGCTCGATGGCGACCTCGATGACGGGCGCCGGGAAGGTCATCGACTCCAGGACGATCGGGTTCGCGGGGTCGCACAGCGTCTCGCCCGTGGTGGTGTCCTTCAGACCCATCACCGCGACGATGTCACCGGCGCCCACCCGCGAGATCTCCTCACGCTTGTTGGCGTGCATCCGGTAGATCTTGCCGATCCGCTCCTTGCGGCCCTTGAGGCTGTTGAGGACCTGCGTGCCGCTCTCCAGCACCCCGGAGTAGACGCGCAGGTAGGTCAGCTTGCCCAGGTGCGGGTCGCTCATGATCTTGAACGCCAGGGCGGCCAGCGGCTCCTCTTCGCTGGGCTTGCGCTGGAGCGTGGCCTCCTCGGACTGGTCCTTGGGGTCGTGGCCCTCGATCGCCTCGACGTCCAGTGGCGACGGCAGGTAGGCGACGATCGCGTCCAGGAGGGGCTGTACGCCCTTGTTCTTGAAAGCCGTGCCGCACAGGACCGGGACAGCGGTGCCGGCGATCGTGGCGCGGCGGATGGCCGGGACGAGCTGCTCCACGGTGGGCTCCTGGCCCTCCAGGTACAGCTCCATGATCTCGTCGTCGGCCTCGGCCAGGATCTCGACGAGCCGCTCGTGACCCTCGCGCGCGGCGTCGGCGTGCGTGTCGGGGATCTCGACGGTCTCGTACATCTCGCCCTTGGCGGCCTCGTCGCTCCAGACGTAGGCCTTCATGCGGACGAGGTCGATGACGCCCTTGAAGTCGGACTCGGCGCCGATCGGCAGCTGGATGGGCAGCGGGTTGGCGCCGAGACGGTCACGGATCATGTCGACGCAGCGCTGGAACTCCGCGCCGATCTTGTCCATCTTGTTGACAAAGCAGATCCGCGGCACGTTGTACCGGTCGGCTTGGCGCCACACCTGCTCCGACTGGGGCTCGACGCCCTCCTTGCCGTCGAACACGGTGACCGCACCGTCAAGAACACGCAGCGACCGCTCGACCTCGATGGTGAAGTCGACGTGGCCGGGCGTGTCGATGATGTTGATCGTGGTGTCGTTCCAGCGACAGGTGGTCGCGGCGGACGTGATCGTGATGCCGCGCTCCTGCTCCTCTTTCATCCAGTCCATCGTCGCCGAGCCCTCGTGGGTCTCGCCGAGCTTGTAGTTGACACCGGTGTAGAAGAGGATTCGCTCGGTCGTCGTGGTCTTGCCCGCGTCGATGTGCGCCATGATCCCGATGTTGCGGACCTTGGCAAGGTCAAGAGCAGTGGTAGCCATGTGGCTCGTCTTCTCTCGGTCTCTCGTGTGGCAAACCCGCGGGGGTTACCAGCGGTAGTGAGCGAAGGCCTTGTTGGACTCCGCCATCTTGTGGGTGTCCTCACGTCGCTTGACAGCGGCGCCAAGACCGTTGCTGGCGTCGACCAGCTCGTTCATGAGGCGCTCGGTCATGCTCTTCTCGCGGCGCTGGCGGGCGTACTGCACCAGCCAGCGCAGCGCCAGCGTGGTGCTGCGCGACGCGCGAACCTCGACCGGCACCTGGTAGGTGGCACCGCCGACGCGGCGGCTGCGCACCTCAAGGGTGGGCTTGACGTTGTCGAGGGCCCGCTTGAGGATCACCAGCGGGTCCTGCCCGGTCTTCTCCCTGGCGCCCTCAAGGGCGTTGTAGACGATCGACTGGGCCAGGGAACGCTTGCCGTCCAGCAGCACCTTGTTGATGAGTGCGGTGACCAGCGGCGATCCGTAGACCGGGTCGGTGATCAGCTGGCGCTTCGGCGCCGGACCCTTGCGCGGCATTTACTTCTCCTTCTTGGCGCCGTAGCGGCTACGAGCCTGCTTGCGGTTGCGAACGCCCTGCGTGTCGAGCGCACCGCGGACGATGCGGTAGCGCACGCCCGGCAGGTCCTTCACACGGCCACCGCGGACGAGCACGATGGAGTGCTCCTGGAGGTTGTGGCCGACACCGGGGATGTAGGCGGTGACCTCGATCTGGCTGCTCAGCCGGACACGAGCCACCTTCCGCAGCGCAGAGTTCGGCTTCTTCGGCGTGGTCGTGTAGACCCGTGTGCACACGCCGCGACGCTGAGGGCTCCCCTTGAGCGCCGGGGTCTTGTTCTTCGAAACCTTGGTCTTGCGGCCCTTACGGACCAGCTGCTGAATCGTGGGCACCGCGTCTCCGTCTTCCCTCTTGACCTACGCCGGTTCCATAGCCGATGGATGCGCTATGACCTGCTGGATTTCCCGTTCCCCCCGACCCACGCGCTCGGGCGTGTCGCCCCGGTTTCCAAGCACAGTGGAGCGAATACGCCCGACCAGTGGTCGATTGTCATGGGAGGAGGTGTCACGCGCCGCTCTCCCCGTCGCCCGCATGAACAGGGACAGACACAAAAAGCGCACACGTGTGACCCGTAGACTCACGGGCACGAAGTTGGAGACTACCGAACCGAGATCACCCGGTCAAAATCAGGGTGACCTCGTCCGGCGTCCGCACTTCGCAGCCTCATGCTGCCGTAGGTCTTCTCATAGTGTACGGCGTGTCAAGAGTGGTCGCGTTGATTTTCCAGCCCATCCGGGCACGCTTTCCCCCGGCGTCGGCGAATTCTTGGCAAACCCTCCCCTCCACCGACGCCGGGGTCCGGGTCCGCAGAGGACTCAGAACAGCAGCAGGTATCCGACCACTGTGAGCACGCTCACCACGATCCCGATCACGGCGAGCACCGTGCCCGCCTTGACCAGCTGCTCCCCCTCAAGCTGGCCGCGGGAGGTGCGGATGTTCCTCCTGGCCTTGGGGCCGAGGACCAACGCGATGACCGCGGGGAGCAGACCGATCCCCGGCAGCAGGGAGAAGATGCCGAGCCACAGCGTCGCGGTGGCCAGCCCCTCGGTCTCGGGCCACACGTCGATGTTGTCGTACCCGGGGTAGTCGGCGGACGTTCCCCCGAGGGGCTCGGTGAAGCCGGGGAACTCCTGGGCGATCTTGTCCTTCCTCCGCGAGGCCCGGGGGGCTCCGCCGCGGACCGGTTCGGGACGGTACCGGTCGTCGACGTCGTCATAGTACTCGTCGTCGTCCGGAGCGTCTCCCCGGTCCTCGTCGTGGGGGCTGTGGTCCGCCCCGCGCCAGCCGCTGTCGTAGGCGTCGGCGTCCGACTCGTCCCCGAGCGGCGTCCGGTCGTCGGCGTCCCGGTCGAAACGCCCGTCGTCCCCGTAACCGTCGTCAGCGTGGTCGTCGTATCCGGAGTCCCGGCGTCCGTCGTACCCCAGTTCGTCGTAGCGGGGGGCATCGCCGGCGCGGTGGTCGCTCCCCAGGGCCTCCTCGCTGAGGTCGGGCGGCAGGGGAACCGCTCCGGTGTTCTCCTTGACGATTCCTTCCGCCAGGTTCCAGTTGTCGAGCTCGCTCTGGGAGGCCAGTTCCCTGGCACGGGCGCGACTCTGTTCGTTGGCGATCGCCAGCAGCGGGTCCGCGGACGCCGACGCCGGTGTCTCCGGGGTCCCTCCCTCGTTGGGCGGTGCGGGCTGGACCGTCTCGGTCGGCTCGCCGAGCGGATCCCCGCCGCGCCCACTCCACCGGTCGTCGTCCTCGGCCTCCCGGGAAGCGAAGTCCGTCGTCCGCAACGCATCCCAGGTCGAGGTCGACTCCGGATCAGCAGACTCGCCAAGCGGATCCCCGCCGCGCCCACTCCACCGGTCGTCGTCCTCGGCCTCCCGGGAAGCGAAGTCCGTCGTCCGCAACGCATCCCAGGTCGAGGTCGACTCCGGATCGGACTGGGCCGTCGGGGAGGAGGTGGTGTCGGTCGACCAAGCGGCGGTCCGTTCCGTGCTCTCCCGCACGCTCTCCGGCAGCCGCGGGTCGTCCTGGCTGAACACCCAGGTGTTCCCGCTTCCGGTCCCCAGCGAGTCGCCCGCTGAGGAGTCCACCGGCGTGCGCGGCTCCCACGACTCCCCCCGATCCGAGAACCCGTGGTCGACCGAGGAAGCAGCGCCCTCCCGCACGCTCTCCGGCAGCCGCGGGTCGTCCTGGCTGAACACCCAGGTGTTCCCGCTTCCGGTCCCCAGCGAGTCGCCCGCTGAGGAGTCCACCGGCGTGCGCGGCTCCCACGACTCCCCCCGATCCGAGAACCCGTGGTCGACCGAGGCAGCAGCGCCCTCCTGACCGGAGTCGGCCCCCGCAGCCGAGGAGCCTCCCCACCCGGCCTCACCGCCGAGCAGCGAGGAGTCCACCGGCGTGCGCGGCTCCCACGACTCCCCCCGATCCGGGGTCGCGAATCCGGAAGCAGCGGAAGAGCCGTCGCCGCCGGAACCGGCCGACTCCACGTCCCGGTCACTCCGCTCGGGGTGGTCGGGGCCGGACTGCTGCCGGTAGGGCGGCACCAGCCGGCTCGGATCGAGCGGCGACTGCGGACTGTCCCCGGTGGGAATGCGGTAGACGCTGGTGGGGTCGGGCGGTTGGTGGGTTCGACCGCCCGCAGCCTCGAAGCTCTGCTCGGTCGCCGTGTCGTCGGTGTCGGCCGGGGCAGCCGTGCGGGACGCCCCGGTGCCGCCGGAGTAGCCGGTGGAGGCGCTGTCCGGGCTGCTCGGGGACCACCCCTCGGCGGCCCACTCCGGCAGTGCCCCTGTCGCCGGGGATTCGTCGGCCGTGCGCGCACCGGAGGACGACGACAGCCCGAAGTCGTACCCCGACGCCCCCGCCGACGCCGCCGGCTCCTCCGGCAGCGGCTCGTCCAACCGGTAGGTGGCGCCCCGTTCGCTTCCCGTGTCGATATTCCACGTCCCCGCCGCCGGGGATTCGTCGGTCGTGCGCGCACCGGAGGACGACGACAGCCCGAAGTCGTACCCCGACGCCCCCGCCGACGCCGACGATTCCTCCGGCAGCGGCTCGTCCAACCGGTAGGTGGCGCCCTGTGTGGACGGCACGGCCGTCTCGGCTCCCGCGGGCGAGGTCGGACGGGCGGTGCCGGGGGGTTCGGAGGGGTACAGCTCTTCGGGGCGGTAGGAACGGGAGGAGAGGTCGTAGGCGGGTCCCGGACCGGGGTCGTCGTCGCCGTCCGAAGCGGCGTACCCGGTTCTGCTCTCCCCGCCCTCTCGGTGGGAGCGTGCGAGGTCGCGCGGTGGCAGGTCGAAGGGGTAGTCGTTGGCCGGTGACGGCGTCCCCGCGCCTCCGGACGGTCCGGAACCGCTCAACGCCGAAGGATACGGTTCGGCCATTCCCGGAACACCGCCGCCGTATCCCCCGAGCCCCGGGTAGCCACCACTGTTCGGGTAGCGCGGGCTCGACAGCGCCTCGCGGTGGTCCGACAACCCCGTGCCCGCGGGGTCGTCCTGGTCCTTCTGCTGCTCCTCGTAGGGATCTCGGTACTCCGCCTGAGTCCGGTACCGCTCGCTGCTGGGCTGGAACCAGGAACTCGTCTGCTGCTGCGACTGCTCCTGTCCGCCGCCTGGTCGGTCCGGCGCTCCCCCGTGTTCGGTCACTGTCCTTGATCTCCCGACCGCATTTGCGCGCTCAACAGATTCTCCCAGAGTGAGTATGTCAACCGGTAACGACGGACGGCGGTAGTGCTGCCCGTTTCGAGATGCACTACCGCCGTCGCTCAGTTCAGCCAGACGTCACCGATCGCTTCCGGGTCACCTGTTGTAGGGCCCGAAATCGTAGTCCTCCAGCGGGACGGCCTCCCCCGATCCCTGGCCGAACGTGTACTCGCTGGGCTCCTCGTAGGAGGACACCGAGTACATCGAGGCCTTGGCCTCCTCGGTGGGCTCGACCCGGATGTTGCGGTACTGCGGCATACCGGTACCGGCCGGGATGAGCTTACCGATGATGACGTTCTCCTTGAGACCGAGCAGCGGGTCGCTCTTGCCGTGGATCGCGTTCTCGGTGAGCACCCGGGTGGTCTCCTGGAAGGAGGCCGCGGACAGCCACGACTCCGTCGCCAGAGACGCCTTGGTGATCCCGAGGAGGACGGGACGGGCCGAGGCGGGCTGGCCGCCTTCGGCCACGACCTGACGGTTGATCGCCTCGAACTTGGGACGCTCGACCATCTCGCCCGGAAGCAGCTTGGTGTCGCCGGACTCCAGGACGTTCACCCGCTTGAGCATCTGCCGCACGATGATCTCGATGTGCTTGTCGTGGATCGAGACACCCTGCGACTTGTAGACCTCCTGGACCTCGGAGACGAGGTGCTGCTGCACCGCGCGCGGACCGAGGATCCGCAGGACCTCGTGCGGGTTGACGGCGCCCTGGATGAGCTTCTGGCCGACGTCGACGTGCTGCCCCTCCTGGACCAGCAGCGGAGCCCGCATGGGGACCGGGTAGGCGATCTCGTCCGAGCCGTCATCCGGGATGAGGATGATTTTACGGCTCTTCTCGGTCTCCTCGATCCGGATGCGGCCCTCCACCTCGCTGATCGGGGCCACACCCTTGGGGATGCGGGCCTCGAACAGCTCCTGGACACGCGGCAGACCGTGGGTGATGTCCTGACCCGCCGAACCGCCCATGTGGAAGGTCCGCATGGTCAGCTGGGTACCGGGCTCACCGATGGACTGCGCGGCGATGATGCCGATGGCTTCGCCGACGTCGACCGGCTTGCCGGTGGCCAGGGAGCGGCCGTAGCAGGTGCTGCACACGCCCACCTTGGCCTCGCACACCAGCGAACTGCGCACCCGCACCCGGGTGACGCCCGCCGCGACCAGCTTGTCGATCAGGGCCTCGGTCGTGTCGCTCAGCTTGGTCGCGATGACCTCGCCGTCGACGACGACGTCCTCCGCGAGCGTCCGGCCGAAACCGGTGTTCTCGACGTTGTGCTTGCGCACGACGGTCCCGTCGGGGCGCCGCTCGCCGATCTCCTGCCACAGGGAGCGGTCGGTGCCGCAGTCGACCTCGCGGACGATGACGTCCTGGGCGACGTCCACCAGACGCCGGGTGAGGTACCCGGAGTCGGCGGTGCGCAGCGCCGTGTCCGCCAGACCCTTGCGCTGACCGTGGGTGGAGATGAAGTACTCCAGCACCGACAGGCCCTCGCGGTAGGAAGACTTGATCGGACGCGGGATCGTCTCGCCCTTGGTGTTGGACACCAGTCCGCGGATACCGGCGATCTGGCGGACCTGCATGGGGTTACCGCGGGCACCGGAGTTGACCATCATCCACACCGTGTTGTCGGCGGGAGAGTTCTCCTCCATGTCCCGGGCGACCTCGTTGGTGGCCTTGGTCCAGATGTCGGTCAGGTCCTGGCGGCGCTCCTCGTCGCTGATCAGACCGCGCTCGTACTGGCGCTGGATCTTCTCGGCTTCCTTCTCGTAGGCGTCGAGGATCTTGTGCTTGTTCGGCGGCGGGACCACGTCGCTGATGCTGATGGTCAGACCCGAGCGGGTGGCCCAGTGGTACCCGGCGTCCTTGAGGGCGTCCAGCGTGGTGGCCACCTGGATCTTGGGGTACCGCTCGGCCAGTTCGGTCACCAGAGCGGACAGCTGCTTCTTGCCCATCTGCTGGTTGACGAACGGGTAGTCCTCGGGCGTGGTCTCGTTGAACAGGTACCGGCCGAGGGTGGTCTCCAGCACGTACGGCTGGCCCGGCTGGTAGCCCTCGGGGGCCTCCCAGTCCTCCGGCGGCACGGTGTCGCCCTCGACACGCAGCTTGATCCTCGCCTGCAGGTCGAGTTCACCCAGGTCGTAGGCCATGATGGCCTCGCCGGGGCTGCTGAACGCCCGACCCTCTCCCTTCGCTCCCTCCTTGAGGGAGGTCAGGTAGTACAGGCCGATGACCATGTCCTGGGTGGGCATGGTGACCGGCTTGCCGTCGGAGGGCTTCAGGATGTTGTTCGTGGCGAGCATCAGGATGCGCGCCTCGGCCTGGGCCTCCGCCGACAGCGGCAGGTGGACCGCCATCTGGTCGCCGTCGAAGTCCGCGTTGAACGCGGTGCACACGAGCGGGTGGATCTGGATGGCCTTGCCTTCGACCAACTGCGGCTCGAAGGCCTGGATGCCCAGGCGGTGCAGGGTCGGCGCACGGTTGAGCAGCACCGGGTGCTCGGCGATGACCTCTTCGAGCACGTCCCACACCACCGGGCGGGAGCGCTCGACCATGCGCTTGGCGCTCTTGATGTTCTGCGCGTGGTTCAGGTCGACCAGGCGCTTCATCACGAACGGCTTGAACAGCTCCAGCGCCATCTGCTTGGGCAGGCCGCACTGGTGCAGCTTGAGCTGCGGGCCGACCACGATGACCGAACGGCCGGAGTAGTCGACGCGCTTGCCCAGCAAGTTCTGGCGGAACCGCCCCTGCTTGCCCTTGAGCATGTCGGACAGCGACTTGAGCGGGCGGTTGCCCGGGCCGGTGACCGGACGGCCGCGGCGGCCGTTGTCGAACAGCGCGTCGACGGCCTCCTGGAGCATGCGCTTCTCGTTGTTGACGATGATCTCGGGCGCACCGAGGTCGAGAAGCCGCTTGAGCCGGTTGTTGCGGTTGATCACCCGGCGGTACAGGTCGTTCAGGTCGGAGGTGGCGAAGCGGCCACCGTCGAGCTGCACCATCGGACGCAGGTCCGGCGGGATCACCGGAACGCAGTCCAGCACCATGCCCATCGGGCTGTTGCGGGTGTTGAGGAACGCCGAGACGACCTTGAGCCGCTTGAGGGCGCGGGCCTTCTTCTGGCCCTTGCCGGTGCGGATGGTCTCGCGGAGCTTCTCCGCCTCGGCCTCCAGGTCGAAGTTGGCCAGCCGCTCCTTGATCGCCTGGGCGCCCATGCCGCCGCGGAAGTACTTGCCGAAGCGGTCCCGCATCTCGCGGTAGAGCAGCTCGTCGCCTTCGAGGTCCTGGACCTTGAGGGTCTTGAAGCGGTTCCAGACCTCTTCGAGGCGGTCGATCTCCCGCTGGGCGCGGTCGCGGATCTGCCGCATCTCCCGCTCGGCGGCCTCGCGCACCTTGCGGCGCGCGTCGCCCTTGGCGCCCTGCTCCTCCAGCTCGGCCAGGTCGGCTTCGAGCTTGCGGTGGCGTTCCTCCACCGCAGAGTCGCGACGCTGCTCCAGGTGCTGCCGTTCGACGGAGATCCGGGCTTCCAGGGACGGCAGGTCGCGCTCGCGGGCCTCGGTGTCCACCCAGGTGACCATGTAGGCCGCGAAGTAGATGACCTTCTCCAGGTCCTTCGGGGCCAGGTCGAGCAGGTATCCCAGCCGGCTGGGCACGCCCTTGAAGTACCAGATGTGGGTCACGGGCGCGGCCAGCTCGATGTGGCCCATCCGCTCGCGCCGGACCTTGGCCCGGGTGACCTCGACACCGCAGCGCTCGCAGATGATGCCCTTGAAGCGGACGCGCTTGTACTTACCGCAGTAGCACTCCCAGTCCCGGGTCGGACCGAAGATCTTCTCGCAGAAGAGCCCGTCCTTCTCCGGCTTGAGGGTCCGGTAGTTGATGGTTTCCGGCTTCTTGACCTCGCCGTGCGACCACTGGCGGATGTCGTCAGCGGTGGCGAGGCCAATCCGGAGCTCGTCGAAGAAGTTGGCGTCGAGCACTTAATTCGTCCCCTGCTCTTGGATTGCGGAATCAGACCTCTTCGACACTGCTCGGCTCGCGCCGACCAAGGTCGATACCCAGTTCTTCCGCCGCACGGAAAACGTCCTCGTCGCTGTCGCGCATCTCGATCGACATACCGTCGCTGGAGAGCACCTCCACGTTGAGGCAGAGCGACTGCATCTCCTTGATGAGCACCTTGAAGGACTCGGGGATGCCGGGCTCGGGAATGTTCTCGCCCTTGACGATGGCCTCGTAGACCTTGACGCGGCCGGTGACGTCGTCGGACTTGATGGTGAGCAGTTCCTGCAGGGCGTAGGCGGCGCCGTAGGCCTCAAGCGCCCACACCTCCATCTCACCGAAGCGCTGACCGCCGAACTGCGCCTTACCACCCAGCGGCTGCTGGGTGATCATCGAGTACGGGCCCGTGGAACGGGCGTGGATCTTGTCGTCCACCAGGTGGTGCAGCTTCAGGAAGTAGGTGTAGCCGACCGCGACCGGCTCCTTGAACGGCTCACCGGTGCGCCCGTCGAACAGCTTGGCCTTGCCGAACTCGTTGACCAGGACGTCGCCGTCCTGGTCGGGCAGCACGGAGGACAGCAGACCACCGATCTCGTCCTCGCGCACACCGTCGAAGACGGGAGTGGCGACCTTGGTGTTCGGCGGGGCCTCGTGCGCTCCGATCTCGCGGAGCCTGCGCTTCCAGTCGGCGTCGTCCCCCTCGATCTTCCATCCGTGCCGGGCGAGCCATCCCAGGTGTATCTCCAGGATCTGGCCGACGTTCATGCGGCCGGGCACGCCCAGCGGGTTGAGGATGATGTCGACCGGGGTGCCGTCCTCCAGGAACGGCATGTCCTCCTGGGGCAGGATCTTGGCGATGACGCCCTTGTTGCCGTGCCGGCCGGCGAGCTTGTCGCCGTCGGTGATCTTGCGCTTCTGGGCGACGTATACGCGGACCAGTTCGTTCACGCCGGGAGGAAGCTCGTCGCCGTCCTCGCGGCTGAACACGCGCACGCCGATGACCTTGCCGGACTCGCCGTGGGGCACCTTGAGGGAGGTGTCGCGGACCTCACGCGCCTTCTCACCGAAGATCGCGCGCAGCAGACGCTCCTCCGGGGTCAGCTCGGTCTCACCCTTGGGGGTGACCTTGCCGACCAGGATGTCGCCGTCGACGACCTCGGCGCCGATGCGGATGATGCCGCGCTCGTCCAGGTCGGCGAGGACCTCCTCGCTGACGTTGGGGATCTCGCGGGTGATCTCCTCGGGGCCCAGCTTGGTGTCGCGGGCGTCGACCTCGTGCTCCTCGATGTGGATCGAGGACAGCACGTCGTCCTGGACCACACGCTGGGACAGCACGATGGCGTCCTCGTAGTTGTGGCCCTCCCACGACATGTACGCCACGAGGAGGTTCTTGCCCAGCGCCATCTCACCGTGCTCGGTGGACGGGCCGTCGGCCAGCACCTGGCCCTCCTCGACCCGCTGGCCCTCGTCGACGATGGGCCGCTGGTTGAAGCAGGTGCCCTGGTTGGTGCGCTTGAACTTGTGCACCCGGTAGGTCTTGCGGGTGCCGTCGTCGGCCAGGACGGTGATGTAGTCGGCGGTGACGTCCTCGACGACACCGGACTTCTCGGCCAGGATCACGTCGCCGGCGTCGGTGGCCGCGCGGTACTCCATGCCGGTGCCCACGAGCGGGGCCTCGGCGCGCAGCAGCGGAACCGCCTGCCGCTGCATGTTGGAGCCCATGAGCGCGCGGTTGGCGTCGTCGTGCTCCAGGAACGGGATCATGGCGGTGGCGACCGACACCATCTGCCGCGGCGAGATGTCCATGTAGTGGACCTCGTCGGCGGCGACGGACTCGAACTCCCCGCCCTTGCGGCGCGCCAGCACCCGGGACTCGGTGAAGGTGCCGTCGGCGTTGACCGGGGTGTTCGCCTGGGCGATGACGTACCGGTCCTCCTCGTCGGCGGTGAGGTAGACGACCTCGTCGGTGATCCGACCGTCGACCACCTTGCGGTAGGGGGTCTCGACGAAGCCGAAGGAGTTGATCCGGCCGTAGGCCGCGAGCGAACCGATCAGACCGATGTTCGGGCCTTCGGGCGTCTCGATCGGGCACATGCGGCCGTAGTGCGACGGGTGCACGTCGCGGACCTCGAAGCCGGCCCGCTCACGGGACAGACCGCCCGGGCCCAGCGCCGAGAGGCGGCGCTTGTGGGTGAGTCCGGCCAGCGGGTTGGTCTGGTCCATGAACTGGGAGAGCTGGCTGGTGCCGAAGAACTCCCGGATGGAGGCGACGACCGGCCGGATGTTGATCAGGGTCTGCGGCGTGATCGCCTCGACGTCCTGGGTGGTCATGCGCTCGCGCACGACGCGCTCCATACGGGCCAGTCCCAGGCGGACCTGGTTCTGGATGAGCTCGCCGACGGTGCGCAGGCGGCGGTTGCCGAAGTGGTCGATGTCGTCGACCTCGATCGGGAACGTGCCGTGGGGGCGCTCCAGCTCCTTCTCGCCGGCGTGCAGCCGGACGAGGTAGTCGACCGTGGCGACGATGTCCTCTTCGGTGAGCGTCCCCTGGGTGATGTCGGTCTCCAGCCCCAGCTTCTTGTTGATCTTGTAGCGGCCGACCTTGGCGAGGTCGTAGCGCTTGGGGTTGAAGTAGAGGTTCTCCAGCAGGGTCTGCGCGGACTCCTTCGTGGGCGGCTCACCCGGACGGAGTTTGCGGTAGATGTCCAGCAGCGCGTCGTCGGTCCCGGCGGTGGGGTCCTTCTCCAGCGTGTTGCGGATGGACTCGTACTGGCCGAAGCGCTCCAGGATCTGGTCGGTGGTCCAGCCCAGCGCCTTGAGCAGGACGGTGACACCCTGCTTGCGCTTGCGGTCGATGCGGACACCGACGAAGTCGCGCTTGTCGATCTCGAACTCCAGCCAGGCGCCCCGCGACGGGATGATCTTGCACCCGTAGAGGTCCTTGTCGGAGGACTTGTCGATCTGGCTGTCGAAGTACACGCCGGGAGAGCGGACAAGCTGGGAGACGACGACACGCTCGGTGCCGTTGATGATGAACGTGCCCTTGGCGGTCATGAGCGGGAAGTCGCCCATGAACACCGTCTGGCTCTTGATCTCACCGGTGTCGTTGTTGATGAACTCCGCCGTGACGAACATCGGGGCGGAGTAGGTCATGTCCTTGTCCTTGCACTCCTCTTCGGAGTACTTGGGCGGCTCGAACCGATGGTCGCGGAACGACAGCGACATCGTGCCCGAGAAGTCCTCGATCGGACTGATCTCCTCAAAGATCTCTTCCAGGCCGGACTGCTCCGGAATGTCCTTACGGCCGGCGTTACGGGCCGCTTCGACTCGGGCACGCCACTTCTCGTTGCCGAGCAGCCAGTCGAAGGACTCGGTCTGCAGGGCGAGGAGGTTCGGGACCTCAAGTGGTTCCTTGATGCGAGCGAAGGAAACGCGGTTCGGACCAAGGGCGTTAGCGGAGGCGATGCGCGAGGCTGCCAACAGGGGTCCTTCCGAAGGCTTGTGGCGGTTGATGCGCGCGCACGCCGGACGCTCCAAAAGCCGAAGAACCACCGGACAGGGGTGGGTCTACGGTTTGCGAGGGCCGTGCGGACCGGGCTGGTCGGCGAGGATCAGCCCGTGTACACGGACTCTCCACAAGGAAACGTCAAAGGGCAGCGCAAAAGGGCAGTGTAGCCGAACACTACACCGCTGTCCAACAGTGTGCCCCAAGATTGCCCAAGACATCTCGCAGCATCGCTGCTGAAGGCCGATTCGTCAAGCCCAGAGAGGGCATTCCGGCCAGTTCCGGCAGAGTGAGAGGATACACAGGGCCTGGCAGGTGTGAGCTAACCAACATCGGGGAAGGAAGAAAAGTTCACGCCTCTGCCAAGGAATTTTCAATTCCGGGTCACTTTCCCCGCCGAGCCCGGCACCGGACGCCCCTGTGCGCCCCGTTCCCGCCTCCCGCCGCTCCACCGGGGCGGGGAAAGCGGAGGGCGGCCGCCCCCGGGGGACAGCCGCCCTCGTGCAGTCCGGACGGACTACTTCAGGGTCACGGTGGCGCCGGCACCCTCCAGGGCGGCCTTGGCCTTCTCCGCGGTCTCCTTGTTGACGCCCTCCAGCACCGGCTTGGGGGCGCCGTCGACCAGGTCCTTGGCGTCCTTCAGGCCCAGGCTGGTGAGGCCCCGGACCTCCTTGATGACCTGGATCTTCTTGTCGCCGGCGGCTTCGAGGATGACGTCGAACTCGTCCTTCTCCTCCTCGGCGGCGGCCTCGCCACCGCCACCGCCGGGAGCGGCGGCGACGACCGCGGCCGGGGCGGCGGCGGTGACGTCGAACTTCTCCTCGAACAGCTTGACGAACTCGGAGAGCTCCAGGAGGGTCATCTCCTCGAACGCGCTGAGCAGCTCCTCGTTGCTGAGCTTCGCCATGGTTGCGATCTCTCTTTCTCTACCGGCGTCCGCGCCCTGTGACGCGACACCGAGCCTGCAACGCCGACGCGTACCGCGCCGACCACGGACGGGTTGTGCGGGGCCTTCGCCGTCTCCGGGAAGGCCGCGGTTCTACTGGGACTCCGCTCGCTTGTCCGCCAGCGCCTGGGCGAGGCGCACAGCCTTGGACGGCAGCGCCTGGAACACGGCGGCAGCCTGGCTCTGCTTGGCCTTGAAAGCACCGGCGAGCTTCGAGAGGAGCACCTCACGGGACTCAAGGTCGGCCAGCTTGGTGATCTCCTCGGGCGTCATCGGCTTGCCGTCGATGACACCGCCCTTGATCACCAGCTGCGCGTTCTCCTTGGCGAAGTCACGCAGCCCCTTGGCGGCCTCCACCACGTCGCCCTTGACGAAGGCGATGGCGGAGGGGCCCTTGAGCAGGTCGAGGATCTCGCTGTCCGTCACGCCGGCCTCCCTGGCCGCGATCTTGGTCAGCGTGTTCTTCGCCACGCGGAAACGCGCGTTCTGGCCGAGGCTGCGGCGCAGCTGGGTGAGCTGCGCGACAGTGAGCCCGCGGTATTCGGTCAGCACGGCACCGCTCGAACTCTGGAATTCCTCCTTGAGTTCGGCGACCGCCGCTGCCTTATCCGGCCTCGGCATGGGACTCCTTCCAACGGTGAACACCGGTCGAGGTCCCCGTGCGGCGGGCAGCGCGGTTGCGACAGAAAAAGCCCCGGCGCAAGCGCACGGGGCCCAGGACCTCGGGCCTGGCAGAACACGGCACGGGTCCAGAAGCTCACAGCAACCTGCGCGGGCCGCCCGACATGTACGGGACCTTAGGTCACCCGACGGGTGACGACCAGCGGTCTTCGGCAGTTGCCAATGCTAGGCGATAACCGGGGCCGAGTCGAACGAGAACCGTCCGCCCGGCCCGGCCACCGGGTCAGGCCCCCGCGCCCGCTAGCTCTCCGAGGCCCTGGAGCGCTTCGAGGTCCGACAGGTCCAGGATCTGGTCATCGGAGGGGAACTCGACGGAGACCTCGGAGTTGAACTCCAGGAAGTCCATCGTCATCTCCGCGCCCTCGAAGCCCGTGAACCGGTAGCGCTGCGGCAGCCCGTCCTCACGCACCCACAGGGTGAAGGGCACCTCCCTGAGGCCGGCCTCCTCGACACTGTAGGTTCCGGTGTACCTGGTGGTGGGGACACCGTTGATCTCCTCGGTCCCCTCCTCCTGGACGTCGTCGCTGGCGAGCAGGTGGTCCAGTTCCTCGAAGGGGTCCTGCATGCTCCCCTGCGGAATGACCTCCTCGCCCGCGTCCAGGCGCAGCCAGCCCTCCTCTGCGCTGCCCATCAGCATCTCGCTGCCGCGGACCAGGATGGTCATCGCCCCCTCGGGGGTGTCCATCACCATCTCCATGGTGGGCTCGGGAGAGGACACGTAGGCGATCTCCATGTCCAGCGGCTCACCCTCCGAGGTCCCGGTGACCCTGGCCCGGTAGCTGTCCACCTGCTGGGTGTCCTCCACCAGGTTCCGGATCCGGTCGAAGATGCTCTCGGAACCGGCGGAGTCCGTCGAGGCCTCCTGGGTGTCCGGTTCCGGCGCCTCCTCCGCTCCGCCGCAGGCCGTCAACGTCAAAGCCACCGCTCCAGCGGCGAGGGCAACGCCAAACTCACGCAACATCTGCTGTCTTTCCAGTCGTTCTCAGCTCTTCGGCCGATTTCGGAGGATTCTGTCCCACCCTAGTGACGTTTTCCGAGCGTTCCTGGCTCCGTTCCGGGCACGGGAACCGCCTCCGGAAACAGGCGGGCGCTCCCCGGGGGACCGGGGAGCGCCCGTGAGCGCGTGCTGCGTCTGGACGTCAGGCGGCGGGAGCGGCCGCGCGCACGACGTTCGGGTCCACCGGGATGCCGGGGCCCATCGTGGTGGTCAGGGTGATCTTCTTGATGTAGCGGCCCTTCGCGGCGGACGGCTTGAGCCGCAGCACCTCGTCCAGGGCGGCGGTGTAGTTCTCCACCAGCTTGTCCTCGTCGAAGGAGACCTTGCCGACGATGAAGTGGAGGTTGCCGTGACGGTCGACGCGGAACTCGATCTTGCCGCCCTTGATGTCGGAGACGGCCTTGGCCACGTCCATGGTGACCGTGCCGGTCTTCGGGTTGGGCATGAGACCGCGCGGACCGAGCACCCGGCCCAGCCGACCGATCTTGCCCATCAGGTCGGGGGTGGCCACGACCGCGTCGAAGTCGAGGAAGCCCTGCTGGATCTGCTCGACCAGGTCGTCGTCGCCCACGTAGTCGGCGCCCGCGGCCCGGGCCTGCTCGGCACGCTCACCGGTGGCGAAGACCAGGACCCGGGCGGTCTTACCGGTGCCGTGCGGCAGGTTGACGGTGCCGCGCACCATCTGGTCGGCCTTGCGCGGGTCGACGCCCAGACGCATGGCGACCTCGACGGTCGCGTCGAACTTGGTGCTGCTGGTCTCCTTGGCCAGCCTCATGGCCTCGGCCGGCGTGTAGAGCCGGGTGCGGTCGATCTGCTCGGCTGCCTTGCGGTAGCCCTTGCTGCGCTTCACGAGTACTCCTGGTGAAAGGTTTGTGGTGTGGGCCAGCGCCTGACCCTGCCACGGAAGGAAAAGGGAAGGGAACGCCGGACGGCGGTGCCCGACTACTTGACCTCGATGCCCATGGAGCGGGCGGTGCCGGCGACGATCTTCTCGGCGGCTTCCAGGCTGTCGGTGTTCAGGTCGGGAAGCTTGGTCTGCGCGATCTCGCGGACCTGGTCGCGGGTGATGGAGCCGGCGACGCTGCGGCTCGGGTCGGAGGCGCCCTTCTCCAGGCCGGCGGCCTTGAGGATCAGCGTGGGCGCCGGAGGCGTCTTGGTGACGAAGCTGAAGGTGCGGTCCTCGTAGATGGAGATCTCTACGGGGATGACGTTGCCGCGCTGGGACTCCGTGGCAGCGTTGTACTGCTTGCAGAAGTCCATGATGTTGACGCCGTGCGGACCGAGTGCGGTACCGACGGGCGGCGCCGGGGTGGCCTGGCCAGCGGGAAGCTGGACCTTCACCAGAGCCGCGAGCTTCTTCTTCGGAGGCATTTCGGGTCCTTGTCTTCAATCGCGATTGATCGTGGCCCCGCGCCCCGCGTGTGTGGCGGGGCACACGGCCGCCCCGGTGACGGGGACAGCCGGGATGGTGCAGCGCCCCCGTGCCGGCGGGGGCGTGCGCGACCGTCGGGACCGTGCCGGCCGCGCGCCGGCCCCGTGGGACGGGGCGGGACGGGTCCGCGACGGCGGACCCGTCAAGTCTAAGCGACCGTCAGGCCGTTCAGATCTTGGAGACCTGGTTGAACGCCAGTTCCACCGGGGTCTCCCGGCCGAAGATCGACACCAGCACCTTGAGCTTCTGGGTGTCGGGGTTGATCTCGCTGACCGTGGCGGGCAGCGTGGCGAAGGGGCCGTCCATGACGGTGACGGACTCGCCGATCTCGTACTCGACGTCGCCGCGGGGCTCGGCCTCCTTCTTCCCGGCCTGCTCCTCCTCGACCTCGGGCTCGGGCGCCAACAGCTCCGCGACCTCCTGGAGGCTCAGCGGGGCGGGGCGGTTGGACAGGCCCACGAAGCCGGTGACGCCGGGCGTGTGGCGGACGGCCGCCCAGGACTCGTCGGTGAGGTCCATGCGAACCAGGACATAGCCGGGCAGCACCTTCTCGGTGACCTGCTGCCGCTTGCCGCTCTTGACCTCCGTGACCTCCTGCGTGGGCACCTCGACCTGGAAGATGTACTCCTCCATGTTGAGGGACTGCGTGCGGCTCTCAAGGTTGGCCTTCACCCGGTTCTCGTAGCCCGCATAGGTGTGGACGACGTACCACTCGCCGGGCAGCAACCGGAGTTCGGCTTTGAATTCCTCGACCGGGTCGAGCTCGGGAGCCTGGTCCTCGGAGGCGTCGCTCTCCTGGCCCTCGACCTCGTCGGCAGCCTCAGCAGCTTCCGCCTGCTCGGCACGCGGACCGGTCTCTTCCGCCGACGACTGATCCCGCTCCTCGTTGGGGAGGTCGTCAGAGGTCAGTGGGGACTCGGACACGGCTGCTCTTTCTCTCGTCGGATAAGCGCTCACTGCTGGCTTCTGAAAACACAAGAGGCCAGCACTGTCAGCTTATGGTCTCATCGGAGGCGATGAGACCTTTCTGACCGTGCCGACCTCGGGTGTGCCGAATCAGGCTGCGGGACCCACCAGGCCGTAGAGCCAGGTGACGCCTTCACCGAAGCCGAAGTTCACGAGGGAGACGTAGCCGATCATGACCAGGACGAACACGATGACCACGATGGTGTAGGTGACGAGTTCGCGCTGGGTTGGCCAACGGACCTTGCGGAGTTCGGCGACGACCTGCTTGGTGAAGGTCACCGGACCGGTACGACGCTTCCGCTCCTCGGGCTTGGCGTCCGTGTCAGTCTGTGTCACCTCGGGTCCTTAGGGATCGGGACACTCTGCTGTCAGAGTCTCGCTTGCAGGGCAGGAGGGACTCGAACCCCCAACCGCCGGTTTTGGAGACCGGTGCTCTACCAATTGAGCCACTGCCCTTGGCCGTGCCTGGTTACACGATAGCCGGTGATCGAACCGCACGACCACGACGGTACGCGGTCATCCGTTGCGAACCGGCCATCGGTTGCCAGAGTCTATGCCAATCCGCGGCCGGATCCAACCCGGATCGCATCGTCACTGGTGAACACGGAGTATCGGCGGGCCACGCTCCGCGACCTTCGTCCCCTCCGACCGGTCGACCGACGCATGGAACCCCCGCAGGGCTCATGGAACGATGGACCCATGACTGAGCGACCTCGTATCTCCGCACGCATCGGCGGTATCTCCGAGTCCGCGACCCTGGCGGTGGACGCCAAGGCCAAGGCCATGAAGGCCGCCGGACGTCCCGTCATCGGGTTCGGGGCCGGGGAGCCCGACTTCCCCACACCCGACTACATCGTGGAGGCCGCGGTGGCCGCCTGCCGCGAACCCCGCTTCCACCGCTACACCCCGGCCGGAGGACTGCCCGAGCTCAAGGAGGCGATCGCGGCCAAGACGCTGCGCGACTCCGGCTACCGGGTGGAGCCGAACCAGGTCCTGGTCACCAACGGCGGCAAGCAGGCGATCTACGAGGCGTTCGCCGCCCTGCTCGACCCGGGCGACGAGGTCATCGTGATCGCGCCGTACTGGACCACCTACCCCGAGTCGATCAAGCTCGCCGGCGGGGTCCCGGTCTACGTGGTCACCGACGAGTCCACCGGCTACCTGGCCACCGTCGAGCAGTTGGAGGCGGCCCGCACCGAGCGCACCAAGCTGCTGGTGTTCGTCTCGCCGTCCAACCCCACCGGCGCGGTGTACCCGCCCGAGCAGGTCCGCGAGATCGGACGCTGGGCCGCCGAGCACGACCTGTGGGTGCTCACCGACGAGATCTACGAGCACCTGGTCTACGGCGACGCCCGGTTCTCCTCGATGCCCGTGGAAGTCCCCGAACTGGCCGACCGCACCGTGGTGGTCAACGGCGTGGCCAAGACCTACGCCATGACCGGCTGGCGGGTCGGCTGGATCATCGGCCCCGCGGACGTGGTCAAGGCCGCGGCCAACCTCCAGTCGCACGCCACCTCCAACGTGGCCAACGTCTCGCAGGCCGCGGCGCTGGCCGCCGTCTCCGGCGACCTGTCGGCGGTGGAGGAGATGAAGCGGGCCTTCGACCGCCGCCGGCAGACCATCGTGCGGATGCTCAACGAGATCCCGGGCGTGCTGTGCCCCGAGCCGCAGGGCGCGTTCTACGCCTACCCGTCGGTCAAGGAGCTCCTCGGCAGGGAGATCCGCGGCCAGCGCCCGCAGAGCTCCGGGGAACTGGCCGCGCTGATCCTGGAGCACGCCGAGGTGGCGGTGGTCCCGGGCGAGGCGTTCGGCACCCCGGGCTACCTGCGGCTGTCCTACGCGCTGGGCGACGCGGACCTGGCCGAGGGCGTGGGGCGCATCGCCAAGCTGCTGAGCGAGGCCAACTGACCTCCGCCGGGCGCTCCGCGGGGGCCGGAGACCGCGGAGCGCCCGGCCGCACCGCCCGTGCCGCCCGCCGGACGGCTTTCCGGCCAACGGGCGGCGTCGGGGAGCACTTTGCGGCACCCTTGTGTCATGAGACGTCCGATCGACCGACTTCCCAAAGCTCATCTGCACCTGCACTTCACCGGTTCGATGCGGCACGCCACGCTCGTGGAGCTGGCCGCCGCGCGGGGGGTGCACCTGCCGCACGCGCTGGTCGAGGAGTGGCCGCCGAGGCTGCGGGCCACCGACGAGCGGGGGTGGTTCCGGTTCCAGCGGCTCTACGACATCGCCCGTTCGGTGCTGCAGACCCCCGAGGACCTGTACCGGCTGCTGCTGGAGACCGCCGAGGACGAGCGTGACGCCGGCACGGGGTGGCTGGAGATCCAGGTGGACCCCAGCGGCTACGCGTCGCGCTTCGGTGGTCTGACCGCGACGCTGGAACTGATCCTGGACGCCGCCCGGGTGGCGGAGACCGCCACCGGGGTGGGCATCGGCGTGATGGTGGCCGCCAACCGGACCAGGCACCCGCTGGACGCCAAGACACTGGCCCGTCTGGCCGTGCAGTACGCGGGGCGCGGCGTCGTGTCGTTCGGGTTGAACAACGACGAGCGGCGGGGGCGGGCC
Source organism: Thermobifida alba (assembly GCF_023208015.1). Lineage (NCBI taxonomy): Bacteria > Bacillati > Actinomycetota > Actinomycetes > Streptosporangiales > Nocardiopsidaceae > Thermobifida > Thermobifida alba. The sequence continues at coordinate 3,116,133 of NZ_CP051627.1, forward strand.
CTGGACTTCGAGGGCGCGTTCCGGATCGCGCGCCGCGCCGACCTGCTGTCCGCCCCGCACGGCGGGGAGCTGAGCGGGCCGCGCAGCGTCCGGGAGTGCCTGGACCTGCTGGCGGCCGACCGCGTCGGGCACGGCGTGCGCGCGGTCGAGGACCCCGCCCTGGTGGACCGGCTGGCCGCGCAGGGGGTGACCCTGGAGGTGTGTCCGACCTCCAACGTGGGCCTGGGGGTGGTCGACGACCTCCACGAGGTGCCGCTGCGCCGGCTGTTCGACGCGGGGGTGCCGATCGCGCTGGGCGCCGACGACCCGCTGCTGTTCGGTCCCCGCCTGGCCGAGCAGTACCGGATCGCCCGCGAGGTGTTCGGCTTCTCCGATCCGGAACTGGCCGAACTGGCCCGGATGTCCATCCGCGCCTCGGGGGCTCCCGAGACCCGGAAGAAGGAGCTGCTGGCGGGGGTGGACGCCTGGCTGGCGGCCCCGGAACCGGTGGTCTGACCCCTGGTGCCGACGGGCCCGTCCGCGGGCGCGGGAGGCTTCTCACCCCAGCAGTTCGCCGAGCCCCTGCCAGACCATGACGAGACCGGCCACGAAGAACAGGGCGGCCGCACCGATCCGGATGACGCGTTCGGGCAGCTTCTTCCCCAGCAGCATGCCCAGGGCGATCCCCAGGGCGTCGGCCGCGACCATGCCCGCGGTGGAGCCGATCCACACCGCCAGCCAGGACAGGGGGGTCCCGGCGTGGTCCGCGCCGACGGCGACGGTGGCGAGCATGGTCTTGTCGCCGAGTTCGGCGAGGAAGAAGACCGTGGCCACGGTCAGGAACACCGGCCCCGCGCGGCGGACCGCGGCGCGCCGCTCGTCGGCCTCGGTGAGTTCGTCGCCGCGCAGCGTCCAGGCCCCGAATCCGAGGAAGGCCAGTCCGGCGACGAGCGAGATCCAGTCCCCGGGCAGCGCCGCGCCCAGGATCTCGGCCAGCAGGACGCTGAGGCCGTGGACGGCCACGGTGGCCACGGCGATGCCGAGCAGGACGGTCCCCACCCGGTAGCGGCTGGCCAACGACATCGCCACCAACTGGGTCTTGTCTCCCATTTCGGCGACGAAAACGGCTCCGGTACTCACCCCGAGAGCACCGAGAAAGGTCATCGAATTTCCGCCCTTCGTTCCTTTTTTCGGGCAGAAGAAAGACGGACGCCGCTCTTCGACCCGAAGAATTCCACCGGGTCGAAGGTCTCGTCCGCCTGGTGAACGGTGGCTCGTGCGACCGGGCCCGTTCTGGACACGGGCCAGCGTGTCGATCACACGGATTGAGGACTACTCCCCCTCGACGGCTTCCACCGTAGTGAAGGAAATACGGGGTGGCAATTCATTGGAATGGCTATTTCTGCGCGACCCCGAAGCAAATAAACAAGTTCGCTGCGCCTCATTTTTTTGTTGCGGGCGCCGGGCTCCCCGGGACCGCCGGGATTCGGGCGGTCCGGCCCGGGAGGCGGGGCGCCCCACCGCGGGGGCGCGGGCCCGTGTCCCCGGCGCGGCCGGCGCGTACCGGTGGCCGCAGCGTGGTCAGAGGGCGACGCCCACCATGACGGGTTCGTTGACCAGGGTGATCCCGAAGGCCCGGGCCACGCCCGCGCGCACCTCACGGGCCAGGGCCAGCAGGTCGGCGGTGGTGGCGCCGCCCCGGTTGGTCAGGGCGAGGGTGTGCTTGGTGGAGATGCGCGCCGGACCGCTGCCGTACCCCTTGGGGAAGCCCGCGTGCTCGATCAGCCAGGCCGCCGAGGTCTTCACCCGGCCGTCCGCGTCGGGGTAGGCGGGCGGGGCCGTGCCGGGGCCGAGGAGGGCCTCGGCCCGCCGGGTGAACTCGGCGAACTCCTCGGCGGACAGGATCGGGTTGGTGAAGAAGGAGCCGGCGCTGCGGCTGTCCGGGTCCTCCGGGTCGACGACCATGCCCTTGCCGCGGCGCAGCGCCAGCACGGCCTCGCGGGCGTCGGCCAGCGGCACGCAGTCGCCCTGCCGCACGCCCAGGGTGCGGGCCAGTTCGGCGTAGCGGATCGGGCGGCTCAGTTTGGACCGGGTCAGTTCGAAGACCACCTCGCACACCACGTAGCGGTCACGGCCCTTGAAGACGCTGTCGCGGTAGGCGAAGCCGCACTCGGCGGCGGGCAGGACCCTGGTGCGGCCCGACTCGCGGTCGTAGACCGTGACCTCGACGATGGTCTGGCTGACGTCCTGGCCGTAGGCCCCGACGTTCTGGATGGGGGTGGAGCCGACCCTGCCGGGGATGCCGGAGAGGCACTCGATCCCGGACAGTCCCTCGTCCACGCAGCGCGCGACGAACGGGTCCCACTCGACCCCGGCGTCCGCCCGCACGCGCACGGTGTCGCCGTCGGCGTCGGCGCAGGAGAGGTCGGAGGAGTCCACGTAGACGACCGTGCCCGCGAACCCCTCGTCGGCCACGACCAGGTTGCTGCCGCCGCCCAGCACCAGCAGCGGGCCGCCGGCGCGGTCGACCTCGCGGACGGCCTCGACCAGTTCCTCGGTGCTGGTCGCGGTCCGAAAGAGCGTGGCGGGACCGCCGAGCCCGAGGGTGGTGTACTCGGCGAGCGGCACGTTGCGGGCGAAAGCGGTGGACACGGTGGCGCCTTTCGGTGGTGTGGGAGCGGAATCTCCCGCGCCGCGGCGGCGGGGCGGCGCGGGAAGCCGGACGGTCAGGCCAGTCGCACCACTGCGGTGGAGCGCGCCAGGACCCTGGTGCCGGCGGAGCGGGCCGTGATGGCGACGACGACCTGGTTGTCGTCGAGCTTCTTGGTGACGGTCCCGCCGACCACGATCTCGGTCCCCTGCTCGTCGTCGGGGACGACCACGGGCGCGGAGAAGCGGACCCCGTACTCCACGACCGCGCCGGGATCGCCGACCCAGTCGGTGATCAGCCGGCCGGCCTGGGCCATGGTGAACATGCCGTGCGCGATCACGCCGGGCAGCCCGACTTCGCGGGCGACCCGGTCACTCCAGTGGATCGGGTTGAAGTCGCCGGAGGCCCCGGCGTAGCGGACCAGGTCGGCGCGGCGTACCGGGTAGGTCTGCTCGGGCAGTTCGGTGCCCACCTCGACGTCGGCGTACCGGACAGTGGTCATCTGGGCTGCTCCTCACTCACTTCTCGGCCAGTGCGGTACCGCGGACGACGAGCATGTTGACCGAGGTGACGACGTGCTCCCCGGCCGTGGTGGCGATCTCGCTGTCCAGGGTCAGCAGCTCGTTCCCGCCCAGCGCCTTGATGTCGGTGATCGTGGTCCGGCAGGTCACCAGGTCTCCGGCCTGGAGGGGGCGGCTGTAGCGGAACCGCTGGTCCCCGTGGACGACCCGGGAGAAGTCCAGTCCCAGTTCGGGGTCGGCGATGGCCTGTCCCGCGCCCTCCATGCCCAGGATGATGGGGAAGGTGGGGGGTGCGATGACGTCGGCGTATCCGGCCTCCTTGGCCCGGGCCGGATCGCGGTAGAGCGGGTTGGGGTCCGAGATCGCGTCCGCGAACTCGCGGATCTTGACGCGGGTCACCTCGTAGGGCTCGGGAAGTTCGTACACCCGTCCCAGATAGTCGCGGTTGATCGCCATCGACGTCCTTTCCACACCGTGTGGGTCTCATCATGCCGGGTCGTGCGCGACGGCCGTAACAGGCCCAACACACCGGTAGCCCAGTGAGCGGAAGTGCTCACTGGGCTACCGGGAAGTCCAGACCGTGTCCGGTCGGAATCTGGGAAATCCACCACGACCGCTGGCGGGCCGCTCCGCTCGTCTCTGGGACCGGCGGTCTGCGGAGTGTCGGCCTAGCGGGTTTCCTTGTGCTCCCGATGCGTGCGGCAGTTCGGGCAGTACTTCTTCAGCTCAAGGCGGTCGGGGGTGTTCCGACGGTTCTTGCGCGTGATGTAGTTACGGTGCTTGCACTCCTGGCAGGCCAGGGTGATCTTCGGCCTCACGTCGGTGGCAGCCACGTTGGAGTGCCTTTCTCACTGAGCAACAACGGACACTGAAAAAACCCGCGGAAACCCCGGTGTACCAGGGAGTCTCGCAGGTAGTAGCGGAGGCCGGACTTGAACCGACGACACAGCGATTATGAGCCGCTTGCTCTACCGACTGAGCTACTCCGCCTGGAACCGGGAAACCGGTCCATCTGCGATGATACCGGAACCCGAGTGGACCGACGGCTGACCTTGCCGCCGACCGACCACCTGAGTGGATCGGATCTCAATCAAGTGGTGGAGCCCCTTTACGGAATCGAACCGTAGACCTTCTCCTTACCATGGAGACGCTCTGCCGACTGAGCTAAAGGGGCACGCTCCTCCGGCTTCCCCCCTCTCGGGGTTCCGCCCTTCGCGTTGACTCGAATATACATCCCTTCCGGGGTGCTCTGCCAACTCGAAACCTCCGGGCGGCCCCGGTCCGCTCAGTCCGCCACCCAGACGTTGGACATGGCGTCGCGCTGGATGGTCCGGATGGCCGCCGGAAGGCCGAGCCGGTGCAGCGCGTCCGGCAGGCGGGTGTCGTGGGTGAAGACGACGAGCTGGCGGTGGCGCCCCACCTCGGCCAGCACCGCGGCCAGCCCCTCCACGGTCTCGGTGTCCATCGCCTGGACGGGGTCGTCCAGCAGCAGGAAACCGAACGGGTTGCCGGGCACCAGGGTGCGCGGCAGGCAGATGGAGAGCGCGAGGGCCTGGAACTCGCCCTGGCTGAGCAGCCCGGGCGCGCTGTCCGGCCCGTCGGCGCCCTCCACGCTGACGTCGACCGCGACCCGGCGCTGCGCCCCCCTGCCGACCAGGCGCAGCGCCGCCAGGTCGATGTGCCGTTCCTGGCGCAGCCGGGCCCACACCTGCTCCGCCTGGGCGGCCAGCGGGTCCAGCCGTTCGGCCCGCATCTCGCGGGCCACCGAGGAGAGCCAGTCGAGAGCCTGGCGGGCCGGTTCCAGCCGCCGGTGCGCGGTGAGCGCCTCGCGGGCGTCCTCCAGCCAGGCCCCCAGCTGCTCGGCGAGTCCGGCCCAGCCGTCGGTGGGGTCGGCGAGGCGCTCGGTGGCGGCCCGGCGCGCGGCGATCGCGGCCGAGCGCAGCCGCCGGCCGACGGTCTCGATGTGCTCGGCCAGCTCCGTCAGATCGGTGATCTCCGCACCGGCCGCCCAGTCGGCCCAGATCCGCCCCAGCTCGCTGTCCGGCGGCAGCCACGAGGGGGGCGGCGCCATCAGGAACCGCGCCTGGTCACGGGCCGCCTCGGCGCGCTGGTGGGCGGCCGCGGTGCTCGCGGCGACGGGCTCCAGCCGGGTGATCTCGGCGCGGGCTCGGCTCGCCCAGGCCGGTCCCAGCGCGTTGTGGGCGCCGCAGGCGGGGCAGTCGGTCTCGGCGGGATGCCGTTCGTGGTGGTCGAGGGCCTGGCGCAGCAGTTCGATCACGCCGCGCGCCCGGTCCCCCTTGGTGCCCGCGGTCATCGCGATCTCCATCGCGGCTCCGCGCAGCTCGCTGACCACGTCGGTGATGAGGGACCGCTCGGGCACCGCCATGCGGCGCAGTCGGCGCAGCACGACCTGCTGGGCGGGGTCGGCGGGCCCGTTGTCCGCGGCGACGGCGGCGAGCCGGTCGAGGTCGAGGGAGGGCGCGGTGAGCAGTTCGACGGCGGTCCTGGCCCGCGGATCGGCGCTGGCGCGCAGCTGGTCCAGCAGGTAGGGCAGGTCGCGGGCGGGGCGTTGGGCGGTCTTGGCGAGCCGGTCGCACGCCTTGGCCAGGCGGCGTTCGATCTCGGTGAGCTCGCTCAGGCCCAGCAGGGTGGTCAGTGTGTCGTACAGCTCGGCCGAGCGCCCGGTGACCGTGCGTCCCAGCTCGTCGTAGGAGAGGAAGGGCCGGTACCGGGCGAGGTCCTCGCCCCAGCCGAGGCTGGCCAGGCTGCCGACCTCGCCCGTGGGCAGGACGACCTCCCCCCGGGCGGAGCGGACGCTGTCGCCGGTCCAGAGCCGGGTGACCCGGGTGGCCCCCTCCTCCCCCGTCCGCCGAAGTTCTACGGTGATCTCGGTCACATCGTCGAAGTGGAGGTTGCGCCATCCGTCGCGCCAGGCCGCGGGCATTCCGTCCCAGCGGAGGTTGCGTCCGGTCAGCGCGGCCTCGACCGCCTCGGCGAAACTGGACTTCCCGGAACCGTTGCGGCCGACGATCACGGTCAGGCCGGGGCCGGGCGGGAATTCGAGGGTGGCGGCGCGGCCGATGCCGCGGAAGCCCTGGACGCGGACCCGGCTGAGGTAGCAGCGCCGGGGGTGCCGCGCGGGCGGGACCGGTTCGGTGTCCGGGAGTCGCAGGTCGACCTGTTCCCCGCGGGCGCAGGCGGCCAGTGCGTCCTCGCTGTGGACGGCCGCGAGCACCCACTGGCGCGCCGCGGGCCCCAGCGGCGACCGGGCCAACCGCTCCCCCAGGGCTCCGGCCGGGGAGGAGCCCGACCGCTGCTTGGAGGGTTCTGCGGGGAATCCGGCCTGGGAGGTCGTCACCGTCGTCACAACACTGCTCCGTTCGTGGCCTCGCCTTTGCAGATTAGGACAGATGGGGCGAATTGCACACCGGTCCCGTGAGTCCGACCGCGCCGGCCGGAGGGGGCGGAAGGTGTCCGCCCCGCACCGGCTCGACCCGTCTCCGCCACCCCGCCCTGCGGAAGAAGTGGCCTTTGTCACACTCCATTGAGACGACGCCGGTTGCCGTCCCAGGTGAAGTGCAGGGTGGCGATCCCGGGTTCGGCCGGATCGCGCAGGCATTCGTAGATGTTGAGCCGGGGAACGCTCGGGAAGCATCCCCAGACGCGCTCGGAGGTGAGGACGAAGTCGAGGTCCAGTTCCACGAGCATGCCGAGGAGGCGGCCGTGGGTGGGCTCGTCGACCTTGGCGAAGGCATCGTCGAGCAGGATGAGCCGGGGAGTCTGCGGCGCGTCCAGCGCCAGCGCGCTGAACTGGGCCGCCGCCGCGGCGAACAGCACCAGATAGGCGATGACCCGCTGCTCCCCCTGGCTGAGGGCGGTGCGGTGGGTGAGGCGGCGCTCACGCTCGGGGTGGGCGGCGTCGGTGACGTAGACGGTGAAGGCGAACCAGGACCGGTAGTCCAGCGCGGCGCGCAACTGCGCCCCGCCGGTGACCGTGGGGTCGAGGCGGCGGATCGCCTCGATGCAGCGGCGCAGGGCGTCGCGCAGCCGGGTGGTCTCGACCCGGGTGCGCTTCTCGGCGGGGCGGTTCAGCAGCCGCACCACCGCGTGGATGTCCTCGTCGGCGTCGGGGGCGAGCCGCCACTCCAGCCGGACCCCCAGCCCCTGGGAGGTGGTGACCTCGCCCAGGACGCTGTTCATCGCGTCGATGAGCTCCCGGGCCTCGGTGATCTGGCGGGACAGGTGGCCGGCGAGTTCGCCGAGGAGGTGCCGCTCGTAGGCCTCCTCCTCCCGCACCGCCGCGGTCTCCTCTGCCGCGGCGATCTCCTCCCGCAGCCGCTCGACGTAGTCGACGATGTCGTGCCCGCCGTGGTCGTCGTGGACGGTGACCCGCTTCACCCCCGCGGGCTCGGTGAGTTCGGTGCGGGCTCCGACGGCGGGGGCCGCGGCCAGACCGCGGTGCAGTTCCTCGTGGCCGCGCAGGATCCCGCTGTCGTCGACGTCCGCCGCGGCCTCGTCGAGCCCGGACTCGACCGCGGTGACCAGGGCGTCGAGGACCTGGATGCGCTTGGTGAGGTCGTCGCTGCGCTCGGGGTCGGACTCCGCCGCGTCGTAGGCGGCGACCGGTCCGTCCGCGGCGGCGAGGTCGGTGAGCCCCGCCGCGGCCAGCAGCCCCCGGTCGACCTCCCCGGCCGGGGTGGCGAGCATGGCCCGCAGCCGGGCTCCGGCGGCCAGTGCGCGGCGGGCCTGTTCGGCCCGCTCGACGGTGGCGGCGCCGTGCCGGGTCTCCACGGCGACCCGTTCGTCACGGGCGCGCTGGGCCTCCCGTTCGAGGGCGGGCAGCGCCTCGTCGGCCGCGTGGGCACGGCCGCGCACCTGCTCGATGGCGCTCTCGATCTGGGCCGGGTCGGCGGCGCCGGCGCGGTCGGTCAACTCGGTCTCGCGCCGGACCGTGATCATGTCGTTGATGGCGGCTCCGGCCGCGTCCTCGGCCACGACCCGGGCCTCGCGGGCGCGCTTCCAGTCGGCGACGTGCCTGCGGTAGTCCTCCAGGCGCCCGGCGAGGATCTCCAGGTCCCGGTGGGCCGCGGCGATCTGGACGCGCAGCGCCCCCAGGGAGCCGCGGATCCGGGCGAGCTCCTTGTCGTGGGCGGGCAGACGGTGCTCCAGGGCCAGCTCGGCGAGGGCGGCGCGGTGGGCGAGCGCGGTGGTGCGCGCGGCGTCGGCGGCGCTGCGGGCCGCGGCGTGGTCGCGCACGGCCGCGGCCAGCCAGGCGCGGGCGTCGTCCAGGACGGCCCAGGCCGCGGTGAGGCCGGCGCCCGAGGGCACCGACCGGTTGATCCGCAGCAGGCTCTCGTGGCGGTTGTCGATTCCGGCCCGGCGTTCCTGGGCTTCGGCGAGCAGCGCCTCGGCCATCTCGATGCGCCGCTCCGCCTTGGCCCGGTGGCGTTCCAGGGCCTGGGTGCGGGCCTCCTCGCCGATGTACTCGGCGGCGGCCTTGCGGTGGCAGCCCTGGGCGACGCCGAGCCGCCAGCGCCCGTCGAGGGAGACGTGGTTCTCCGAGCCGCCGCGGGGGTCGGAGGCGCTGTGGAACCAGGAGGGTTCGGACTGCGTCTGGGGCTCCTCGCCGTCGTGCAGGCGGACGGAGGCGAGGAGGGCCACGACGGCGTCCCGGTCGACCTTCGCGGAGCTGGCGGTCTCGACCGGGACCAGGACGTCGTTGAGGGTGCGCCCGCTCAGCGGTTCGACCGGGCTGAGCAGCAGGTCGTGGGTGCTGTGGTCGACGACCGTGCCCTCGGGGGTGATGAGTCCGGACAGGAGGCCGGACGCCTCCAGGGCCGCTTCGAGTCCGGCGCGCTCCTCCGCGGAGAGGTGGTCGGCGAAGTCGACCGCCAGGTAGAGGGGGACCCCGGCGTCGGGGTCGCGCTGCGCGGTGGCCCAGGCCGGGCGGGGCGCGGTGACGGGCGCGGTCTCGTCCGCGCGGCGTTCGGCGAGTTCGTCGAGTTCGGCTGCGAGGTCGCGTTCCTCGCCCAGGGCCGCGTCCCGGGCCGCGCGCACCCGTTCCAGCAGCGGTTCGACGACGGCGTGGGCGTCGCGCGCCACGGTCCCGGGCAGGTGCGCGGGGAGGACGCGGAAGTCGTCGTCGAGCGGGGGCTCCACGCTCTGCTCCAGGGCGTCCAGCGCCGCGTCGAGGTCGGCGTCGGGCACCGCGGCCCGCAGGGCGTTGCACCAATCGCGCACGTCGGCGGCGTAGTCGGCGCTGGCCTCGCGGACCTTCTCGATGGCGGCGCGCTCGCGTTCGCGGGCGCGTTCGACGTGGCTGTCGGCCCACTCGGCCTCACTGGTGAGGTCGGCCTCACGGCGCTCGGCCGACTCCAGTTCCAGGGCGCGCCGGTACAGGTCCTCGGCGACGGCCTCGCGTTCGGCCGCGACCGCGTCGGCGCGTCCGAGGCGGTCGTGGAGTTCGGCGAGCCGCCGGCGCAGCGCGGCGACCTCGATGCCGAGCACGGGCGGGCGTTCGACGGCCTGCTCCAGCCCTTCGAGGTTGACCTGGGTGGTGTTCTCCCGCGCGGCGAGGGTGACCCGGACCGGCTGCGGGACCTCGCCGAGGACGGCGGGGTCGATCCCGGAGGCGCGCGCGGTGTCGCGCAGGCCGAGGTGGAGCCGGCGCAGGCCGCCGATGCCGCGTTCGATGGCCGCGCTGTCGCGGTCGATCCGGTGGTGGGCCTGGGACTCCGCGGAGCGGGCGTACTCGCCGGCGACCCAGGCGGCCTCGGCGGCGCGGATGTAGGCCGCCACGGCGGCGTAGCGGGCCTCGCGTTCCCCCTCGGTGGGCCCGTTCCCCGGGTGCGCGGCGCTGGCGCTCAGGGTCGCGGCGTCGGACTTCGCGGTGTCGCGGCTGCGGCGCAGGCGGTCGCGTTCCTCCTGGATGCTGCTCTCCGCGGAGACCAGGGAGTCGAGTTCGGACTCCAGCCGGGCGAGTTCGGCGTCGCGCTCCTCGAAGGCGGTGATCTGGGCGCGCACGGCCCCGGCCTGCTGGCGCAGGGCTCCGTGCAGGTAGCCGCGGTAGTGGCCGAGGAACTCGGTGGCGTGCTCGTGTGCGGTGCGCAGCGCGGCCAGGCGGGCGCGGGCGCTCTCCAGGTCGGTGATGTTGCGGGCGACCTCGTCGAGGACGGTGTCGTCCATGGGCGGCAGCGCCTCGGAGAGCACGGAGGCGAGTTCCCCCGCTTCGAGGCGGTCGCCGACGGTGGGACGGCGCAGCCGGTAGAGCAGGTGGATGAGGTTGCGGTACCGCACGGGGTCGTCGAGGCCGAACAGGTCGCGCATGACCCTGGTGCGGTAGCCGAGCGCGGTGTCGTAGCAGTTGTCGGGGCCGACGGCGGCGCGCAGGCGCTCCACGGACAGCGGACGGCCGCCGTCGACGAGGACGAGGTCGTCGCCGACGCGGCGGTCGGTGACGAAGAACACCGCGCGCGCCTCGGGCTGGTCGGGGACGGCGATGACGGCGGCGCCGAGGGTGCGCCGGCACGGCCGGCCCTCCTCGCCGCGGCGGACGAACTCGACCCACAGGTAGCCCAGGGAGGTGTCGGCCTCAGCGGTGGCGGCGCCGCCGGTCTCGGTGGTGGTGCGCCCCTCCAGCATCAGCCAGCGCAGGCTGGTGCGGCTGGTGCCGGTGGTGTCGAGGCGGCGGGCGTCCCCGTCGAGGAGGAAGGGCAGCAGCATCTCCAGCGCCTTGGACTTGCCCGCCCCGTTGCGTCCGCGCAGCAGCAGGCGTCCGTCGGCGAACTCGAAGACGTGGTCGTCGTACTGCCAGACGTTGTGGATTCCGGCGCGTTCGAGCCGGTAGCGCTTGGGGAGGGTGGTGTCCTGTCTCATCGGCCGTCCTCCGCTCCGTACCGCTCGTCCTGGTGCCCGCCGCGCCGGACGGTCGGTGTGCCCGGGGTGGTGCCATTGTCCCGGACGGGAGAGATGTCCGGGAGGCTCTCATCCGTTCCGCTCATTCGGCGCCGCTCCGGGCGAAGGCGGAGTCGCGGTAGCGCGCGGCGGCCGCGAGCAGCCGCCACCCCTCGGTCAGCCGCTCTGCGGCATCCGCGGCGGTCCGGTCCAGCAGGCGGCTGTCGCGGAGCCGGAACAGGACGCGTTCGGCGAGGTCGTCGGGGTCGGGCACGTGGCTGAGGGCGGTGCGCGACCACTGCCGGGCGTCGTCGACGACGGCGGCGAGTTCGGCGTCGAGAAGGTCGGCCGGGATCGGGACCGTGTGGCTGGACTGCGACGGGGCGAGCATGGTGGCCAGACGGGACAGCAGGGTGAGGGCGGCCTGGCCGACCGGACCGGTGCCGGGGAAGGTGGCGGGCTGGGCCACGCCCCGGGCGTCGGCCGCCGTCTCGCCCGGCATGATCAGGGCCACGCCCTCGGCCCGGACCTCCGTCTCGCAGCCGAGCAGCTCGGCGAGCTCCGCCGCGGCGCGCCACTGGTGTCCGGCCAGCCGGGCGCGGTGGGCGTCGCCGAGCTCCGCCCGGTAGACGACGGCGGTCTCGGCGAGGAGACGGCGCAGGGTGAGCTCCACGGCGTGCTCGTCGGCGGACACGGAGTCGTGCTGGGCCAGGGCGACGAAGTCCTCCGGGGTCGTGGTGGAGTGCGGTGCGCGGGCGAGCACGTGCGCCGCGATTCCGTGGTTGACGGCCAGGGCGACCCGGTGGGTTCCGTCCGCGGCGTAGTCGGCCAGGCTGCCGTCGGTCTCGGTGAGCGCCCCCCAGTCGACGAGCCTGGTGAGCCCGGCGACGAAAGCCCGCCGCTCTCCCAGGCGCGCCTCGGGGTCGAGGGCCAGTCCGGCGTCGCGGGCCGCGTCGCGGACCCCGGCGGCGAGCTCGGCGACGGTGGTGTGCGGGGCCGTCTCGGCGAGGGCCGCCAGGGTCAGGGTCAGGTAGGTGTAGGCGCGGGGGGTGAACGGCGCTCCGCTGGTGCGGAGCAGCGGGGTGGTGACGGTGCGCACCAGCCCGGTCTTCACCAGTCTGGCGTGGTCGTCGGCGACGACCAGTTCGTAGCCGAGGACCCGCTGGAACCGCCGGATGAGCCAGTCGGAGTGGGCCTGGACGAGCGCGAAGTCCTCGGGGTGGCTGTGCGCGGTGATGAGCGGGTCCGCCAGAAGTCGGCGGGCCGCGGCCTGACGCTCGATGGTGAGCGCGATGTCCTCCTTTGCGGCCACGGTCTGGCGTCACCTTCCTGACTGGTGCGTTGGGCGTGCTTGCGGGGCGGGCGGGGCGGCCGCTACGCCTCGGGGCTGTCGGCGCCGTCCGGGGCGTTCCCGGCCGCCGGGGCCGCCGTCTCCTCCGGGGGCGTGCCGGTGGGCGCCACGGCGTCGGCCTCCTGACCGGAGCCGTCCCGGTCCGGGTCGGTCTGGGCGTAGGGGGTGGCGCGCAGCCGCAGTCCGGTGAGGGTGAGGTCGCCGCCGTCCTCGCCGAGGACGAGGGCGGCACCGGAATCGTGGCGCACGTGCAGACGAATGTCGAGTTCGAGGTCGCCCGCGCTGACCGGGGCGGCGGTGGCGTCCCCGCTGCCGAGCGCCCGGGTGAGGAGCTCCATGAGCACGCCCAGCGCGGCCTCGGACATGGCGAGCCGGCCGGTGCGGGGGGTCAGGTCGGTCAGCAGGGACCGGACCTCCTCCGCGGCGGAGCGCCGCCAGTGGGCCGCGGCCTCGGCAGTGTCGCGGAGCCGTGCCTGCTGTGCGCTGTGGTCCTCGGCCGGGGCGAGCACACCGCGGCGCGCGGGCCGCACCGCCGAGGTGTCGGCGGCCGGGGTGTCCCACCAGCTGGCCGCCGCCGCGACGGTCTCCTCGGTGCTTCCGCCGAGGTGCCTGGCGGGGTGGAGCGCGAACGCGGCGGTGTAGAGCCGGTGCGCGGTGGCGGCGTCGGCCTGCTCGAACCAGGAGGCCAGTCTGAGCACGGCGGCGCGGCCGTGCGACGTCTCCGCACGTCGGTCCGCCGACTGCCGGATCACTGAGTCACCCACACCTCAGCAGACTAGAGACATCCCGGTCCCGTTGCCTCCCGAATCCACTGAGATCTGGCTCGCTCCTGTCCGAAATCCTGATTGTGATCCACCGATTCACCGGGGGCGGGACTCCGGGGGCGCGGCCCGCCCGGTGAGCCGCCGGACCCCGCCGCTCCCCGGTCAGCCCCGGGACCTGGCGTAGTTCCCCGAAGCCTCCCAGTCGAGGAGGGTCACGGCCTCGTCGCCGACCACCCACGCGTCGTGGTTCGGCGCGATGCGGATCGTCTCGCCCTTCGCGGCCTCGAACTCGCTGCCGTCCGCCATCCGGACGTGGAGGGTGCCGGAGAGGATGTAGCAGAAGTGGGTGTAGGTGCACAGGTCGGTGCCGGCGATCGGCTTGACGTGCTGCGACCAGCGCCAGCCCGGTTCGAAGACCGCTCGGGAGACGTCGCTGCCGTCGACGCGGAGCAGCTCCACGCGGCCCTTCTCGAAGGTGCGGACCTCGTCCGCCTCGGCGAAGGAGCGCTTCTGGGTCCGGGTCGGCGCGGCGGGCACGGCCTCCTCCCGGATCCGGATGCTGTACTGCCGCGCGATCCTGCCGCTGTGCAGGTCGAGCATGGACATGATCAGGTCCTGGGAGCTGTCCGGGTAGGTGCACCGCTGGACGTAGGCGGCGTGGTCGCCCTGGACGACGAACTCCTCGACCTCGTGCCGGATGCCCTGGTCGAAGACGTCGTGCAGGGACCGGCCTATGGCGTCGCGGCCGTGCACCGCCAACGGTTCGCCCGGCTCCCGGGTCTGGTCGACGAACACGTAGTCGGCCTCGTCGTCGAACCTGGAGAGGATCGCGTCGACGTCGCGGTGTTCGATGGCGCTGCTGAGTTCTTCCTGGAAAGTCACGGCTGCCTCCCGTCGGGTTCCTGTTGGTTCCCTCTCTGGTCAGCCTGCGTCCGGGAGTGCCCAGGGGTAACCCAAACCGGGGTCATCTCTTCGTGAAGCCCGTGATCCGGTCGGGCGCGGCGGCGGAGCGGGCCCTCGGGCCGCGGTCCCGGGTGCGGACCCCGCACCGCTCGGCGGTCGAACACGGCGAAGCGGCCTCCCCGGGAAGGAGAGGCCGCTTCTCGCGATGTGGCAGGTGTAGGGTTCGAACCTACGTAGGCTGAGCCGGCAGATTTACAGTCTGCTCCCTTTGGCCGCTCGGGCAACCTGCCTGGTGTTGCGCCCGCCGTTCGGCTTCGCGCATGAATGAGAATAGCGGACGGCGGCCCAGAGACGAAATCGGATATCGGCTCCCCGCGTCCCACGGTGTTCCCCGAGGCCGCGGGCTAAGCTCTGTCACTGCCGCGGCCGGGGCCGTGGCGTGCCACCACCCCGGCCGCGGACCGATCGCCATCCATCGGCCGGACAAGCGTCCCCGGCCCAGGAACTTGGGGGTGCGAGCAGACGTGGCTGCCGAATCCAGCTTCGACATCGTCTCCAAACTCGACCGGCAGGAGGTGGACAACGCGGTCAACCAGGCCGGCCGGGAGCTGTCCCAGCGTTTCGACTTCAAGGGGACCGGCACGACCATCTCCTGGGCTGGTGAGCAGGCGGTGGAGATCAAGTCCACCTCCGAGGAGCGCGCCAAGGCCGCGCTCGACGTGTTCAAGGACAAGCTGGTCAAACGCGGTGTCTCGCTGAAGGTCCTGGACGCCCCCGACACACCGAAGGCGTCGGGCAAGGAGTACCGCCTGCCGATCGCCCTCAAGGAGGGGATCAGCACCGAGACCGCCAAGAAGATCTCCAAGATGATCCGGGACGAGTTCCCCAAGGGCGTCAAGGCGCAGATCCAGGGCGACGAGCTGCGGGTCAGCTCCAAGAAGAAGGACGACCTCCAGGCGGTCATCGCCATGCTGAAGAAAAGCGACCTGGACGTGGCGCTGCAGTTCGTCAACTTCCGCTAGTCGTCCGCCCCGCGCCGCCGTGCGGAGCGGACGGGATCCCGCCGTTGCCGGCTTGCGGGGCGTTCCGGCTCTTCTCTGCCGGGGCGCCCCGCCCCCGGTCAGTCGTGGTTCCACCGCCTCGCCAAAGCCTGGAGGCGGTGGATGCGCTCCGGGGTGGGCGGGTGGACGGCGAAGAGCCGGCCCGCCCGCTGGCCGGCGAAGGGATGGGCGATCATCAGGTGCCCCGAGGTGAGCAGCCCCCGGTGGGCGGGCAGCGGGTGGGTGCGGGCCGTGACCTCGATCCGGTGCAGGGCGTTGGCCAGGCCGGTGGGGTCCCCGGTGAGGCGGGCGGCGGCCTCGTCCGCCTCGAACTCGCGCACGCGGCCGACCGCGGCCCGGACGACCGCCGCGGCGACGGGGCCGACCGCGAGGAAGAGCAGCCCCTCCAGCAGGCCCTGGCCGTCCTCGTCCTCGGAGTCGGCCAGCGGCAGCAGCAGGGACAGCGCGGTGAGGGACGTGATGCTCAGCGCGAGCATCGCGGCGACCGTGCCCACGACGGTGTCGCCCCTGCGCAGGTGGGTGAGTTCGTGCGCGATGACGCCGCGCAGTTCGCGCTCGTCGAGGAGGGAGAGCAGCCCGGTGGTGCAGCACAGGGCGGCGCGCCGGCGGCTCCAGCCGGTGGTGAAGGCGTTGGGGGCCCGGGTCGGCGACAGGTACAGCCGGGGCATGGGCTGGCGCGCGTCGGTGGCGAGCTCCCGGACGATCCGGTACAGCTCGGGCTGTTCGATCTCGCTGACCGGGCGGGCGTGCATCGCCCGCAGGGTCATGGTGTCGCCGAAGAGGTAGATGAGGCCGTTGACGGCGGTGACGACGACCAGCCCCAGCTTGACCCCGGTGATCCCTCCGCACACCCAGCCCAGGATGATGAGAAGTATGGAGAGACCGACCACGAGCGCCGCCGCGCGGAACGCGTTGTGCCGCACGCCCACTCCCCTCCATGCCCGTATGGCCCTGTCCACCTGCCCGGTCGGTACACCGTGACCAACGTCCGGACCCGGCTCCGGCGTTCCCCGGGACAGGCGGGGAAGTCCACGTCTCTCCGTCCCACCCCCGCCCAGCGCACGCAAACTATGATCATCTATAGTTTGGCTGTGATCTTCACTACTCGTCGCTCCAGCAGCGGGTGCGCCCTGGTCCGGCGGTGGCACGTGGACCTGCTCCGGATCAACGGCGGTCTGTGTCGCTTCTGACACCGGAACCGCGGTCCGGGAGGGTGTCGCCCGCCCGGCCCGCAACCCCCCAAACAACCCTTTTCGACATGTCCCCGTTCCGGGTTACGCGTAGGCTTCTGCAACGAAGCCTGGAGGCGAGTGCGGCCACGGCACGACCGCCGGCCGCCGTACCAGGGTGAACACCACCCCGGAACAGCGACTGAGCCGTGACGAACCAGCCACCCCTCGCCACGGTGAGACTGAGGCAACCCCAAGCCGCCACTCCAGCGTGGCGACTTCTTTAGGAGGTCGGCGATCTCAGTGCCCAAAGAGATCCAACAACTCGACCGTGTCATCATCCGCTTCGCCGGGGACTCCGGCGACGGCATGCAGCTGACCGGCGACCGGTTCACCCAGGAGACCGCGTCGTTCGGCAACGACCTGTCCACGCTGCCGAACTTCCCGGCGGAGATCCGCGCCCCGGCCGGCACGCTGCCCGGCGTGTCCAGCTTCCAGCTGCACTTCGCCGACCACGACATCATGACCCCCGGCGACGCGCCCAACGTGCTCGTCGCGATGAACCCGGCCGCGCTGAAGGCGAACCTGGAGGACGTGCCCAAGGGCGCGACCATCATCGTCAACACTGACGAGTTCACCAAGCGCGCGCTGGCCAAGGTCGGCTACGCGGCCAACCCGTTGGAGGACGGGTCGCTGGCCGACTACAAGGTCAGCCCGGTGCCGCTGACCTCGTTGACGGTCAAGGCGCTGGAGTCCTTCGACATCACCAAGAAGGACGCCGAGCGCGCCAAGAACATGTTCGCCCTGGGGCTGCTGTCGTGGATGTACAACCGTCCCACCGAGGGCACCCTGAAGTTCCTGCAGACCAAGTTCGCGAAGAAGCCCGAGATCATGAACGCCAACATCGCGGCGTTCAAGGCGGGCTGGAACTTCGGTGAGACCACCGAGGACTTCGCGGTCTCCTACGAGGTCAAACCGGCCCCGCTGCCCGCCGGCCGGTACCGCAACATCACCGGCAACCTGGCCCTGTCCTACGGGCTGATCGCCGCCTCGAAGCTGAGCGGGCTGCCGCTGTTCCTCGGCTCCTACCCGATCACCCCGGCCTCCGACATCCTGCACGAGCTGTCCAAGCACAAGCAGTTCGGCGTGCGCACGTTCCAGGCCGAGGACGAGATCGCCGGCGTGGGCGCCGCGCTGGGCGCGTCCTTCGGCGGCGCGCTGGGCGTGACCACCACCTCGGGTCCCGGCATGGCGCTGAAGGCCGAGACGATCGGCCTGGCGGTGATGACCGAGCTGCCGCTGGTGATCATCGACGTGCAGCGGGGCGGGCCGTCCACGGGCCTGCCGACCAAGACCGAACAGGCCGACCTGCTCATGGCGATGTTCGGCCGCAACGGCGAGTCGCCGCTGCCGGTGCTGGCGCCGCGTTCGCCCTCGGACTGCTTCATGATCGCGGTCGAGGCCGCCCGGATCGCCACCAAGTACCGGACGCCCGTCATCGTGCTGTCCGACGGCTACCTGGCCAACGGCTCGGAGCCGTGGCGGATCCCCGACCTCTCGGACCTGCCGAGCCTGGAGGTGGACTTCGCCCGCGAGCCCAACGGCGACGACGGGAAGTTCCTGCCGTACCTGCGCGACCCCGAGACGCTGTCCCGCCCCTGGGCGGTGCCGGGCACACCGGGGCTGGAGCACCGCGTCGGCGGTATCGAGAAGAGCGACCGGACCGGTGAGATCTCCTACTCCCCGGCCAACCACGACCTGATGGTGCGTACCCGCCAGGCCAAGGTCGACGGCATCGCGCGCGACATCGAGCCGCTGGAGGTGGACGACCCCACCGGCGACGCCAGGGTGCTGGCGCTGGGCTGGGGCGGCACCTACGGGTCGATCGCCACCGCCGTGCGCCAGGTCCGCCAGTCCGGGGCCAAGGTGGCCCACGCCCACCTGCGCTACCTCAACCCGTTCCCGGCCAACCTGGAGGAGGTGCTGGGCCGCTACGAGCGGGTGGTGGTCCCCGAGATCAACATGGGTCAGCTGGCCCTGCTGCTGCGCGGCCGCTTCCTGGTCGACGTCGTCAGCTACACCAAGGTGCGTGGCCTGCCGTTCAAGTCCGAAGAGCTGGCGGGTGTGTTGCAGGAGGTCATCGACCGTGCCGAGTGAGAACAACGGGGCCGCGTTCCGCGGTCTGAGCCTGGTGCCGCGCAGCGACACCACCTACAAGATGAAGGACTTCAAGTCCGACCAGGAGGTGCGTTGGTGCCCCGGGTGCGGTGACTACGCCATCCTCTCGGCCTTCCAGGGGTTCCTGCCCGAGCTGGGAGTGCCGCGGGAGAACATCGTGGTCATCTCCGGTATCGGCTGCTCGTCCCGGTTCCCCTACTACCTGTCCACCTACGGCATGCACTCGATCCACGGGCGCGCCCCGGCCATCGCCACCGGGCTGGCCGCCTCGCGTCCGGACCTGAGCGTGTGGGTGATCACCGGGGACGGCGACGCGCTGTCGATCGGCGGCAACCACCTCATCCACGCGCTGCGCCGCAACGTCAACCTGAACATCCTGATGTTCAACAACCGGATCTACGGGTTGACCAAGGGCCAGTACTCGCCCACCTCCGAGGCGGGCAAGATCACGAAGTCCTCGCCGATGGGCTCGCTGGACACCCCGTTCAACCCGGTGTCGCTGGCGCTGGGCGCCGGGGCGACGTTCGTGGCGCGTACCGTGGACTCCGACCGCAAGCACCTGACCGAGGTGCTGCGGGCGGCCGCCGACCATCCGGGCTCCTCCTTCGTGGAGATCTACCAGAACTGCCCGATCTTCAACGACGACGCCTTCGCCCCCGTCAAGGAGCCCGGCGAGCGGGACATGCGGGTGCTGCGCCTGGAGCACGGCCAGCCCCTGAAGGTGGGCGAGGACCGGGGCGTGGTCTTCGGCGACTACGGTCAGCTCACCGTCACCGACCTCGCCGGGGCGGGCGAGGACCGCCTGGTGGTGCACGACGCCCACCGCGCCGACCCGTCCTACGCGTTCGCGCTGTCCCGGCTGGACGAGCCGGCGTTCGAGCACGTGCCCATCGGCGTGTTCCGCGCCGTGGACGCGCCGACCTACGACACGGCCATGAACGAGCAGATCGACCAGGCCCGGGCCCGGCAGGGAGACGGCGACCTCGCCGCGCTCCTCGCCGGCAACGACACCTGGACCATCGACTAGCGGCGGAACCGCCGGCAGAGCCGTGGGCGCGCACCGCACCGGGTGCGCGCCCACGCGCGTGTCCGGACCCGCCCCGCCGCACCGGGTGTCCCGGCCCCGCCGCGGCGGGGCCGGGTACTAGCCTTTCGACCATGCGTATCGTCATCGCCGGAGGACACGGCAAGATCGCCCTGCGACTGGAACGGCTGCTGGCCGAACGCGGCGACACGCCCGTGGGTCTCATCCGCAATCCCGACCACGCCGACGACCTGCGCGCGGTCGGCGCCGAACCGGTGGTCGTCGACCTGGAGTCGACGACCGTCACCCAGTTGACCGAGAAGATCATGGGTGCGGACGCCGTCGTGTTCGCCGCCGGAGCCGGTCCCGGCAGCGGAGCCGCGCGCAAGGAGACCGTGGACCGCGCCGCGGCCGTCCTGACGGCCGACGCGGCCTCCCTGGCCGGGGTGCGCCGCTTCCTCATGGTCTCGGCGATCGGGGTGGACGAGGGGCCCGCCCCCGACGCCGACCCGGTGTGGGCGGCCTACGTCAACGCGAAGAAGGCCGCAGACGACGACCTGCGGGGACGCAGCGAGCAACTGGACTGGACGATCCTGCGTCCGGGTCGGTTGACCGACGATCCGGGCACGGGGAGGGTCCGGCTCGCCCACCGGGTGGAGCGGGGGCCGGTTCCCCGGGACGACGTGGCGGCGGTGCTCGTGGCCCTGCTCGACGCGCCCGCCACCGTCGGGCACGTCCTGGAACTGGTCGGTGGGGACACCCCGATCCGCGACGCGGTGGCCGCCGTGGGCGCCTAGGGCGTGCGGGGCGGGGGACGCACACGCCGTTTCGCGCGAACTCCTCCGCCCCGCGGTGGCTCTCAAAGGACGAAGAGGGCATCATGGGAAGACGGCCCGCAGGTCTTCTCCGCGGCGGGCGCGAATGACAGCAGCGTTCGACAGCGCTCGTCAAGGGCAGATGGGGACGGTTACAGATGAGCGTCACACAGGTCGTGAGGGACAGCACCGTCGTCGAGCACGCCAAGGTGGCGGCGCAGCAGAAACGGCGCATGTTCGTGGTCCAGCTGCGCGTCAACACCTATGACGAACCCTCCAGCAGCGTCCGTCCGGGACTGACCCGCATCCTTGAGGGCATCGAGGAGGCCGGGTGGCGGCTGGAGCAGATCTCCTACACCCAGGACGGCAACGGCGAACCCGCCCAGCTGTGCATCTTCCGCCCCGCCCCCGACGAGGCGGCCGAGAAGAAGTCCGAGGGGAACAAGGCCGAGGCGGAACAGCCGCACACCGGACAGCAGCAGCCGCACACCGGCCAACAGCAGCCCTACCAGCAGCAGGACCCGTACGCCAACTACCAGTACCCCCAGGGGCAGCAGTACGACCCGCAGCAGGGCTACGGCCAGCAGCCCTACCCCGGCTACGGCCAGCAGCCCTACCCCGGCTACGGCCAGCAGGGCTACGGCCAGCAGCCCTACCCCGGCTACGGCCAGCAGCAGTGGTGACCTCCGCGGGCGGTGCAGCGGGCTGTCCCACTGCACCGGAGTCCGCCGGGGCCCGGCCGCGCGGACGCCGCCGTGTCCGCCCCCTTCCCTGACCGCAGGAGCCCCCGTGTCCGGACCCGCCCCCGTCCTGCGTCCGGCGGCGGCCGAGGACGGCCCCGCACTCGCCCGGATCGACGCCGAGACCTGGTCGCCCGCGGTCACCCCCGCTCCCCGGTTCTCCCCCGACCGACCGTTCTTCGCCTCGTGCAGCCCCGCTGACGTACTGGTCGCCGAACTCGACGGCGACGTGGCGGGCTACGCCCGGGTGGCGCCCCACCTGCCGCTGTCCAGCGCCGCACACGTGCAGGAGCTCAAGGCGTTGGCCGTGGCCCCGGCCGCCCAGGGGCGCGGGGTGGGACGCGCCCTGCTGTACGGAGCCCGTGACCTGGCCATCCGCCGCGGCGCCCGCACACTGCTCCTGCGCGTGCTGTCCAGCAACCCGAGGGCGATCGCGCTGTACCGCTCGGCGGGGTACGAGACGGAGGGCGTGCTGCGGGGGCTGTTCCACCTGGAGGGGCGTTACGTGGACGACGTGCTCATGGCGTTGGACCTGACCGGCCCGGGGGCGTGACGGGCGGAGCCGTCACCGCCACAGGTGCCAGCGGGCCTCGGACACCTCGGTGAAGCCGAGGGTCCGGCAGGCCGGGACTCCCGCCGCCGTGGTGGCCAGCACCGCGCGGCGGTCGCCGTGGTCGGCGAGCGCCCGGGCCAGCAGCAGTCCGGCGATCCCCCGCCCCCGCTGCTCGGGCAGGGTGGTCACCGCGTAGACGCCCACCGTGGCGCCGTCGTCGTAGGTGTAGCAGGCCGCGGCCGGGACGCGCTGTCGGCGCGCCAGCCACACCCGCAGTCCGGGAACGGTGAGGGCGTGCGGCGGGAGCAGCCGTCCCGGGGCGGAGGACCACAGGTCGGGGCGGGCGAGGCCGTGCACGATGACGCCCTCGGCCGCCGCCAGCTCCTCCCGGTCCGTCACCCGCGTGATCTCCAGGTCGGCCTTGCGCGGCGCGGGCGGAACCGCTCCGGGGGAGCGGGCCATGACCGGCAGGCGCACCGTGGTGGCCCCGGCGACCCGGGGAGCGGGGAGCGTGCCGAAGGGGTCCTCGACGATCCCGGGCCCCGACGCGAGGAGTTCGGCCGCGGCCTCGGGCAGCCGCCGCAGGGGCCGCCGCGGCACGGCTCTGGTGCGGCCCAGGCGGGTCTCCCGCAGCACCACCAGTTCGGGGCTGTCGTACCGGACCTCGACGTGGTCCGGTCCCAGTCCGATCCGCCTGGCGGCGGCGTTGGCCGCGTAGCTCTCCGGCATTCCCGTCTCCGTGTCGGAACCGATCTGCTCCCCGCAGCCTAGCCCCGTGCCGGGAGGCGGACCGG
Organism: Thermobifida alba; assembly: GCF_023208015.1. Lineage (NCBI taxonomy): Bacteria > Bacillati > Actinomycetota > Actinomycetes > Streptosporangiales > Nocardiopsidaceae > Thermobifida > Thermobifida alba. Next base: position 3,138,528 of record NZ_CP051627.1, read on the forward strand.
GGCAGGGGACCTGCTGTGGACCGCGACTTGCACCTGACGCCGCGTCAGGTCCTAGCGTCGTTCCCGTCGCCCCCGAACGGGGCGCTACGAGGAGGAGAGCGGATGCGCGAGCACGGCGGACGGCTCTGGAAGGTCGGCGAACTGGCCCGGCTGACCGGGTTGACCGTGCGGACGCTGCACCACTACGAGCACGTGGGGGTGCTGCGGCCGGCGTCCCGCAGCCCGGCGGGGCACCGGCTCTACGACGAGGCCGACGTGCGACGGCTCTACCAGGTGCTGGCGCTGCGTGACCTGGGGCTGTCCCTGGAAGAGGTCGGCACGGCCCTGTCCGGGGACGTCGCCCTGGTCGACCTGCTGCGCGACCACCTGTCGCACGTGGACCGGCAGCTGGCCGCGCTCCGCTCGCTGCGGGACCGGCTCACCGCCCTGGTGGCCACCGCCCGCACGGCGCGCGGGCTGCGCCCCGACGACCTCCTCGGTCTGATGGAAGAGGTGACCAAGGTGGAAGAGACCATCCGCAACTACTACTCCGAGGAGCAGCTCGCCTACCTGGAGCGGCGCCGCCAGGAGCTCGGCGAGGAGGTGATCGCCTCGGTCGAGGCCGAGTGGCCGCGGCTCATCGCGCAGGTGCGGGCCGAGATGGAGGCCGGCACCGACCCGGCCGACCCGAAGGTGCGGGCGCTGGCCGGGCGCTGGATGGAGCTGGTCGGCATGTTCCACGGCGGCGACGAGGGGGTCCGCGACTCGCTGTACCGGATGTACCAGGACCACAGCGAGGACATCGCCGCACAGTACGGCGGTCCCACACCCGACATGATCGCCTACGTCCAGCGGGCGCTCGACGCGTCCGCGTCCTGACCCGGTCTCCGCCCGCACGTCAGGCGGGCGGGGGCCGCTCCCCGGTGTCCCGCTCGTCCCGGGCCTGCCGGGCGCTCCTGGCGGTGTCGAACAGCAGCTGCAGCACGCCGCCCAGCACCACCAGGTTGAGCAGCATCTGCACCGTCACGATGACACGGGCCACCGGGGACACCGGGACGATGTCGCCGAAGCCGACCGTGGTGAACACCGTGACGGCGAAGTACAGCGCGTCGAGCCTGCTGAGCGGTTCGGAGAAGGCGTCGGCAGCCACGAAGGACTGCAGGTGGTAGACGGTCGCGAAGGCGATGAGGAACAGCGGGACCACGACCCCGGCCGCCGCCATGCCCCGGATCCCGGGGTACCTGGCCCGGGAGACGGCGTACACCTGCCAGACCACGACGACGGTGAAGACCGCGAGCATGCCGCCCAGGCGCAGCAGCGGCGCGGCCACACCGCGCTGCGGGTCGACCGGCACGACGACGTAGGCGACCAGCAGCGCCGTGTCCGCGACGAGGACGCCCAGCGCGGCCCGGGCGAACGCCGCCGCCCGCTGGCGGAACGGGAGGTCGCCCGGCGTGAGCGCGCTCATCCGCTTCCCTCCCCGTTACGGGCGCCCCCTTCCGGGCACGGTGTTTCTCGGGCCGGTGACCGGGACGGGAGGAGCGGGCGGCTCATGCCCCGAGTGAACCACCCGGCTCCGGCACCGCCGGGGAGGCTGCGGCGCGCGTGTCGGGCCGGCGTGTCACACCCGCGGCCGCCGCACACGTCCTGACAGATGTGAACGCTGAGATCTTCGAAGAACACCGCGGCCTCCTCACCGGGGTGGCCTACCGGATCCTGGGCAGCGCCGCCGACGCCGAGGACGTCGTGCAGGAGGCGTGGTTGCGCTGGTCCGGAGTGTCGCTCGCGGACGTGGCCGAGCCCCGCGCCTACCTGATCAGGGTGGTCTCCCGGCTGGCGATCGACCGGCTGCGGCAGGCGGCGGCGCGCCGGGAGACGTACGTGGGGCCGTGGCTGCCCGAACCGGTCAGTACCGAGGGAGACCTGGCCGAACGCGCCGAACTCGCCGAATCGGTGGAGTTGGCGCTGCTGGTGGTGCTGGAGACGCTCTCACCGCTGGAACGCGCGGTGTTCGTGCTGCGGGAGGCGTTCGCCCTGCCGTACGCGGAGATCGCGCGGGCCGTGGGCCGCTCCGAGGCGGCCGTCCGCCAGTTGGCGCGACGGGCCCGCGACCACGTCCGGGACCGCAGGCCCCGGTTCGAGGTGGACCGGACGCGGCGGCGGCAGCTCACCGAGCGGTTCGCCGCCGCCTGTCTCGACGGCGACCTGGAGGGCCTGACCGGGCTGCTCGCCCGCGACGTCACCCTGGTCAGCGACAGCGGCGGCCGGGCCAAGGCCCCGCTGCGGGTGATCACCGGAGCGGACCGGGTCGCCCGGTTCTTCCTCGGGGTCGCCAGCGAGCGGAACCTGCACCGGCTGCTGGAGCCGTTCGGCGCGGCCCCGGACGCGCTCGCCGTCTCGGTGGCGGAGGTCAACGGCGGGCCGGCGGTGGTGGTCACGGTCTCGGGCCGCCCGGTCTCCGTGGTGTCCCCCGTCGTCGTGGACGGGCGCGTCCAGACGGTCTACCTCATCACCAACCCGGAGAAGATGTCACATCTGCGGCTGCCCGATCCGTCCCGGTGACATGAACACCATCACTGTCATCGGCGGCGGGCTCGCCGGGCTCACCGCCGCCATCGCAGGTGCCGAGCGCGGCGCCGAGGTCACCCTGTACGAGGCGCACCGGTCGCTGGGCGGCCGGGCGCGTTCCACCGCCGCACCCTACGTCGCCAACGACGGGCCGCACGCCCTGTACCGCGACGGCGCGCCCTTCGCCTGGCTGGCGAAGCGGGGACTGGTCGGGCCGCTGGCCCGGCCCGGGCTGCGGGAGCTGTCCCGGACGAGGTTCCGGGTGGGCGGGAGGTCCACCCGGCGGCCGCCGCTGCCGCTGCTGCGGGCGGTCCTCCGGCGCGGGCTGCCGGCCCCGGTGGACCGCGACCTCGCCTCGTGGGGGGCCGAACGGTTCGGTGTCGAGGGGGTCCGCGCGGTGGCCGGGATGCTGGGCGTGGTCACCTTCGACTCCGATCCGGGACGGCTGTCGGCGGCGTTCGCCTGGGAACGCTTCGTCCGGCTCACCGCTCCCCGGCCGGCCGCCGGCTACCCCGTCGGGGGGTGGCAGGCGCTGGTGGACCGGATGGCCGAGCACGCGCGCGGCCTGGGCGTGCGCATCGTGACCGGGACCCGCGTCGACCGGGTCGACTTCGGCGGGCCGACCATCGTGGCCACCTCCCTGGACGCGGCCCGCACGCTGCTGGGGGACGATTCACTGCGCTGGGAGAGCGGCAGGTCCCTGCTGGTGGACCTGGCCCTGCGCGGCCGTGAGGGCGACCCGTTCCTCGTCTTCGACCTGGACGAGGGGGGTTTCCTGGAGCAGAACTCCGCCGTGGACCCCTCCGCCGCGCCTCCCGGCGAGACCCTGTTCCAGGCGCAGCTGCCCGCGCGTCCGGGGGAGTCCCGCCAGTCGGCCACCGCCCGGCTGGAGCGGCTGGTCGACACCGTGCTGCCCGACTGGCGGCACCGCCTGACCTGGCGGCGCGACCAGATGATGGCGGGCCGCAGCGGCGCGCTGGACCTGCCCGGGTACACCTGGCGGGACCGGCCCGCCATCGACCGGGGCGACGGCGTCTACCTGGCCGGGGACCAGGTGGCCGCCCCGGGGCTGCTCGGTGAGGTGTCGGTCGCCAGCGCCCTGGCCGCCGCCCGGGCGGCGGTGACCCGCACTCCGGTGCGCGTCGCCTGAGCGGTCCTCCCGGTTTCCCGGACCGGTCCACGCCGCTGCTGCGCGCGGGCCGGGGCGGAAGGCTCCGGCCCGCGTCCCGGTTCGGCTGTGGACGTCCGGCCGCCGGCCCCTCCGACGGCAATGGAGCGGCGGACGGGGCTCCCGCGGCCCGCGGGGTCATCCCCCGGTGCGGGCGACTCCGATCGGGCAGGTCGCGCCGGTACCGCCCACGCCGCAGTAGCCGTTGGGGTTCTTGGCGTCCGACAGGTACTGCTGGTGGTAGGGCTCGGCGAAGTAGAACGGGGTGGCCGGGGCGATCTCGGTGGTGATGGGGCCGTACCCCATCCGGGTCAGGACCGGCTGGAAGGCGTCGCGGCTGGCCTCGGCGGCGGCGCGCTGCGCCTCGTCGTGGTAGAGGATCATCGAGCGGTACTGGGTTCCCACGTCGTTGCCCTGGCGCATGCCCTGGGTGGGGTCGTGGCCCTCCCAGAAGACCTTGAGCAGGTCGGTGTAGGAGATGCGGTCGGGGTCGAAGACCACCCGTACGGCCTCGGTGTGGCCGGTGAGGCCGCTGCAGACCTCCTCGTAGGTGGGGTTGGGGGTGTAGCCGCCCGCGTAGCCGACGGCCGTGGTGATGATGCCGTTCTCGGCGCCCAGCCGCCAGAAGGTGCGTTCCACGCCCCAGAAGCAGCCCATGCCGAACTCGGCGATCTGGGCGCCTTCGGGGTAGGGCGGGGCCAGCGGGGTGTGCAGGACCTCGTGGCGTTCGGGGACCGGCATCGGGGTGTCGCGACCGGGCAGCGCCCTGTCCCGGTCGACCATCGTCGTCTTCATGAAGCCGAACATGGTTTCAGGCTATCCGCGCCGTCCAACGGCCGCCGGGGACCGCAGGACCGCACACCCCTCGCGATCGGCGGCTTTTCTCATAGTCTGACCTTTGTGTCTGATCTCAACAGAGGCGTGCTCTACGGCGCGAGCGCGTACTTCTTATGGGGTTTCCTCCCGCTCTACTGGCCGCTTTTCAGCCCGCCCGCCAGCGCCTTCGAAGTCCTCCTACATCGGATGATCTGGTCATTGGCCGTGACGCTGGCGGTGCTGCTGGTCCAGCGGAACTGGCGGTGGGTGCGCGAGGTGCTGCGCAGTCCGCGGCGTCTGCTGCTGCTCGCCGCCTCGGCCGTGCTGATCTCCGCGAACTGGGGGTTCTTCATCGTCGCGGTGACCACCGGGCACACCCTGCAGTCCGCGCTCGCCTACTTCGTCAACCCGCTGGTGAGCGTGGCGCTGGGCACGCTCGTCTTCAGGGAGCGGCTACGCGCCCCGCAGTGGGCGGCGGTCGCCCTCGGCGGGCTCGCGGTGGCCGTGCTGACCGTCGACTACGGCTCCCTGCCCTGGCTGGCACTGGCCATGGCCTTCTCCTTCGCCGCCTACGGCGTGCTGAAGAAGTTCGTGCGGCTGGACGGGGTGGAGAGCCTGACCGCCGAGACCGCGATCATGATCCTGCCCGCGCTGGGCGGCGTGCTCGTCACGGAGGCCGCGGGCTCGGGGACCTTCCTCTCCGTCTCCCCCGTCCATTCGCTGCTGCTGGTCGGCAGCGGGGTGGCCACCGCGGTGCCGCTGATGCTGTTCGGCGCGGCGGCCCACCGCATCCCGCTCACCCTGGTCGGGCTGCTGCAGTTCACCGTGCCGGTGATGCACTTCCTGATCGCGTGGCTGGTCTTCGAGGAGGAGCTGTCGACCGGTCGGTGGATCGGGTTCGCCGTGGTGTGGGCGGCGCTCACCGTGTTCGTCGTGGACATGCTCCGCCAGGCCCGCCGGACGCCCCGTCCGGCGTCGGCCCCCGTCTCCGGGTCCACGGCCGAGACCGGCTGAGGCGCGCGGAGGGCGGCCTGTCCGCGGTCACCGCGGACAGGCCGCCCTCCAGCACGTGCCGACGGGCGTCTCAGCGGTTGCGGCGGGACTCCCCCGGGCCCTCGTCCTCCTCGTCGATCTCGATGCGCTCCTTGCGGAGTTCCCCTCTCACCCGCTCGGTTCCGGTGACCTCCTCCTTGGAGATGCGCACCTTCTCCACGGGGACCTCTTCCTTGCCGATCACCGCACGCTCCTCGTGCAGGGTGATCTCCTCCTCCTGCTCCCCGATCCGGCTCGTGCCGGCGCTCCGCTCCTCCCCGGTCACTGGCTCGCGCTCGATGCGCAGCTCCTCCTTGCGGACCGGGACGTCCTGTTCGAACGGCTCGCTCTCCACGGTCTTGCGCACGTGCGCCCGTCCGCTCTCGGTCCGCTCCACGCCTACCCTGGCCTGCTCCTCGGAGCGGGTCATGGACGCTTCTTCCCCCTCGCGGGGCATCGTCCCCGGTTCCTGCGTCCTGGCCTCGTGCTCCGCCGTGCGGCCGCGCTCCTCGGTGGAGACGTCCCCGGCCGCGTCGCGCGGTCCCGGGATCGTCGGCTGCACCCCGTAGTGCCGGTAGAGCTGGGCTTCCTGCTCGGGGGAGAGGTGGCCGCCGGCCTCGAACCGGGGCGAGTCCTTGATCAGGCTCTTGGAGAAGGGAACACGCAGGTCCTGGTCGGTGATCTCAGCCCCGGCCAGCGGGACGAAGCTTTCCTGGTTGCCGAAGAGGCCGGTCTGGACCGTCACCCATGTCGGCTGGTGGGTCTGGTCGTCACGGTAGACCTGTCCGATCTTGCCGACGTTGTTGCCGTCCTGGTCGATCAGCTTGTGCCCGATCAGCTCCTGGATTCCGATCCGGGGTGCCATGCGAATCAACTCCCTTGGTCTCTGCCGCCTCAGCGACTGCTCGCCGCGCTGCCGAACCGGCATCACGGCAGTTCAGGGAGTCGGCTACCCGGACGACCCCGGAGTGACCGCACTATTGCCCGACATATAACCAGAAAAGGGCACGGCATGACCGGCCGGGGAACCGCCGGGATCAGCCGCTGCGCCCCACCACGTAGTCGCAGAGCGCGAGGAAGGCGTCCCTGGCCGGGCAGTCCGGCAGGGTGGCCAGTTCCGCCCGGGCCCGGTCGGCCCAGGAGTCCAGGTCCGCCCGCGCCTGCTCCATGGCCGGGTGGGCGCGCAGCAGGGCCAGCGCCTCCGCGGTCTCGTCGTCGTCCAGCGGACGTCCCAGCAGGGAGCGCAGCCGCGCGTGCTCGGGTTCGGTGCCCCGCAGCGCGTACAGCATCGGCAGGGTCAGCACCCCCTCGCGCAGGTCGGTGCCGGGGGTCTTGCCGGACTGGTCGGTCTCGCTGGCCACGTCCAGGATGTCGTCGGACAGCTGGAAGGCCATGCCCAGCGCGTCACCGGCCCGCGTGACCGTCTCGACCACCTCGGGAGTGGCGTTGCCGAACAGGGCGCCGAAGCGGGCCGAGGAGGCGATCAGCGACGCCGTCTTGTCCGCGATGACAGTGAGGTAGTGCTCCATCGGGTCGACGCCCGCGCGGGGGCCGGCGGTCTCCAGGATCTGCCCGCGCACCAGGCGGCCGAAGGTCTGCGCCTGCAGCCGGACCGCCTCGGTGCCCAGGTCCGCCAGGATCTCCGAGGCCCGCGCGAACACGTAGTCGCCGGTCAGGATCGCGATCGTGTTCCCCCAGCGCCGGTTGGCGCTGGGGCCGCCCCGACGCAGCTCGGCCTCGTCCATCACGTCGTCGTGGTACAGGGTGGCCACGTGGGTCAGCTCGACCACCGCGGCGGCCGGAACGAGGTCGGGGTTGCCCGCCTCGCCGAAACGCGCGGCGAGCAGTACCAGGGTGGCGCGGAACCGCTTCCCCCCGGCCGACAGCAGGTGCGCGGCGGCCTCGTTCAGCAGCGGGTCGCTCTCCGCCACCGTGTCGCGGAGCACCTTCTCGACCTGCTCCAGCTCCGCCTGGACCTCCCGGGCGAGCGCTTCGTCAATACTCGGCAGCGTCAGAAACCCGCTCGGGACAGCACCGCTCACCTGAAGCTCCACCTGTCAGCAGGGCGCGCGATACTCCACGAAGCGAAGTACCGCGCGCTCCCGAAACGAACACAGACTGATTCAGAAGTTATCCGACACCGTCTCAACGGCCAAAGCGGGTATCGGTTTTTCCCTGATCACCGAACGAAGAGTCCGTCGGCGACGGTCCCCTCCGATCCGGCCGCACCGGTCGACTCCGTCGGCGGCTGCGGAACCAGGTGGTCCAGCACCGGGCCGGGGACGATCCCCAGGAGCAGGGTCGCCGCGACCCCGACTCCCACGACGGTTCCGGTGAGGGCCCCCGGCTTGAGCACCCGGGGGGCGCTCTCGGCGGGTTCGGCGAAGAACATCAGCACGATGATGCGCACGTAGAAGAACGCGGTCACCGCGCTGCTGAGCACGCCCACGACCACCAGCGGGGTCGCCCCGGCCGCCACCGCCGCCTCGAACACGGCGAACTTGCCGATGAACCCACTGGTCAGCGGGATACCGGCGAAGGCGAGCAGGAACAGGCCGAGCGAAGCGGCGAGGAACGGGGAGGTGCGCCCCAGTCCTGCCCACTGCGTCAGGTCGCCCGCCTCGGCACCGCCCTCGGCGTTGCGCACCAGGGTGACGATCGCGAACGCGCCCACCGTGGTGAAACCGTAGGCGGCCAGGTAGAACATGGCTCCGGCCAGGCCGTCGGCGCTGGCCGCCACGACCGCGGTCAGGATGAAGCCCGCGTGCACCACCGAGGAGTAGGCCAGCAGCCGCTTGATGTCGCGCTGGGTCACCGCGATCACCGCGGCGAGCACCATGGTGAGGATCGCCACGACCCACAGCATCGGCCGCCACTGCTCCACCGACGCGCCGAAGGCGACGTAGAACACCCGCAGCAGGGCGCCGAAGGCGGCGACCAGGGTGCCGGAGGCCATCAACGCGGTGATCGGAGTGGGAGCCCCCTGGTACACGTCGGGCTTCCAGTTGTGGAAGGGCACCGTGCCCACCTTGAACAGCAGGCCCACACCGATCATCGCGATACCGATGAGCAGCAGCGGCTCGCCGCCGTCGATCAGTCCTCCCGTGCTGCCCGCCTGGTTGACGGCGGCGAAGTTCACCGAGCCCGCGTAGCCGTACACCATGGCGATTCCGAACAGGAAGAACGCCGAGGAGAAAGCGCCCAGCAGGAAGTACTTGAGCGCGGCCTCCTGGGAGAACAGGCGGCGGCGCCGCGCCAGCCCGCACAGCAGGTACAGCGGGAGGCTCATCACCTCCAGGGCGATGAACATGGTGAGGAAGTCGTTGGCGGCGGTGAACAGCTGCATGCCCAGCACCGCGAACATCACCAGCGGGTAGACCTCGGTGTGCTGGGTCCCGGCGAGGATGTGCGCGCGCTCCTCCTCGCTGCCGGGAACCGCGGCGGCCTGCGCGGTGAAGGCGCTCTCCCCGTCCCGGTTCTCGGCGATGAGCAGCAGGCTGGCCAGTGCCAGCACCAGGATGACGCCCTGGAAGAACAGGGCGGGCCGGTCCACCACCACCGTGGCGAAGGCCAGGGTGAGGCCGGCGCCGTCCGCCGGCAGCATCCCCACCTGCAGGACGGTCAGCACGAAGGCCGCGCCGATGCCGAGCAGGGCCAGGACCAGCTGGGTGAGGCGGCGGTGCCGCACGGGCACGAACGCCTCGACGAGCACACCGACGACGCCGACCGCGAAGACCACCAGCAGCGGTGACAGCAGCCCGTAGTCGAGGTCGGGGGCCCGGGTGATGACTGTCGGGGCCTCGGCCTCCGACAGGCTCAGCGGAATCATTCGTCTGCTCCTTCCTGGCCGCCGGCCTGGTCAACACCCACCGCCGGAGCGGGGTCGCTGACGTCGATCTGCTGCATGGTCTGCTCCACCGCGGGGTTGATCACGTCCAGCAGCGGCTGGGGGAAGACCCCGAAGAGGATGATCACGGCGACGAGCGGGCCCACGGCCCACAGTTCGCGACCGGAGAGGTCCGTGACCCCGGCCAGCTTCTCCCGGAGCGGTCCGGTCATGGTGCGCTGGTACATCCACAGGATGTAGAGGGCGGCCAGGACCACGCCGACGGTGGCGATGACCGCGGGCACCGGCAGGACCGTGAAGGTGCCGACGAACACCAGGAACTCGCTGACGAACGGGGAGAGTCCCGGAAGCGCCAGGCTGGACAGTCCGGCCACCAGGAAGGTCCCGGCGAGCACCGGGGCCGTCTTCTGCAGGCCGCCGTAGTCGGCGATCTGCGCGGACCCGTTGTTGCGGGCGATGAGGAAGCCCACGATGAGGAAGAGCGCCCCGGTGGAGAAGCCGTGGTTGACCATGTACAGCGCGGCGCCCGACTGCCCCTGCGAGGTCATCGCGAAGATGCCCAGCGTGATGAAGCCGAAGTGGGACACCGAGGTGTAGGCGATGAGGCGGAGCATGTCGCTCTGCCCGATCGCCACGACCGCGCCGTAGATGATGCTGACCAGGCTGAGCACCACCACCGGCCAGACGAACCACTTGGCGGCCTCGGGGAACAGCTCCAGGCAGTACCGCAGCATGCCGTAGGTGCCGACCTTGTCGAGCACGCCCACCAGCAGCACGGCGGTGCCGGGCCGGGAGCTTCCCGCGGCGGTGGGCAGCCAGGTGTGCACCGGCCACATCGGGGCCTTGATGGCGAAGGCCACGAAGAACCCGAGGAACAGCCAGCGGGCCGCGGTGGTGTCGACCCCGGAGAGCAGCCCCTCGGGGCCGACCAGTTCGCTCCACAGGAAGGTGCCGTTGCCCGCCTGGGCGCTGTAGGCGTACACGCCGATCACCGAGACCAGCATGAGCAGCCCGCCCAGGAGGCTGTAGAGCAGGAACTTCACCGCGGCGCGGCGGCGGTCCTCCCCGCGGCCGTACCGCCCGATCATGAAGTAGACCGGGATCAGCATGGCCTCGAACAGGACGTAGAAGAGGAAGACGTCGGTGGCGGCGAAGACCCCGATCATCATCGCCTCAAGCAGCAGGATGAGGGCGAAGTAGCCCTTGCCGCGGTCCGCGGTCTCCTCCTGCTCCTTCCAGGCCGCCAGCACGACCAGCGGCACGAGCAGCGCGGACAGGACGATCAGGGTCAGCGCGATGCCGTCCACGCCCACCGCGTAGTGCACGCCGAAGCGTGCGATCCACGGGTGGACCTCGGTGAACTGCAGGCGGGCGCCGCCCGGGTCGAAGTTCAGCGCCATCGCGCCGACGACGGCGAGCACGACCAGCGTGCAGGCCAGGGTGACCCGCTTGGCGAGTTCCACCCGCTCGCGTGGGATGAGTGCCACGATCAGCGAGCCCAGGGCGGGCAGCGCGATCGCGAGTGTCAGCCAGGGGATGGTCATTGGTTCAGATCCTCACCTGCTGGTCCGGTGTGCGGCGGTGGGAGACGGTGTGCCTACGCAAAGCTCACTCCCAACGTGGTGACCACGACGACGGCCGCGCCGAAGAGCATGGTCAGCGCGTAGCTGCGGGCGAACCCGGTCTGGACCAGACGCAGGTTCTCCGAGGCTGCGCGGACCGAGCGCGCGACCCCGTTGACGATGCCGTCCACGGCGTGGTCGTCGAAGGCGACGGCGGCCTTGGTGAGCTGCTGGCCGGGCCGCATGAACAGGCCCTCGTTGATGGCGTTGCCGTACAGCTCCTCCCGGGCGGCGACGGTGACGAAGTTGCCCTTGGGCGCCGTGACCGGGACCTCGCCGCGGGCGTAGCGCAGCCACGCGTACGCCACCCCGACGACCATGAGCGCCAGCGCGGCCAGCGAGTACGGGCTGGTCAGCATGTGGACCAGGTCGAACTCGTGCGACGGGGCGCCCACGACGGGGGCGAGGAAGTGGCCGAGGGTGTAGTTGACCACCAGGACCGCGCCCAGCGCCGCCGACCCGACGGCCAGGATGATCATCGGGACCGTCATGGTGGTCGGGGACTCGTGCGGGTGGGCGCCGTCGGCCCAGCGCTTCTCACCGAAGAAGGTGAGGAACATGATCCGCGACATGTAGAAGGCGGTGAGTCCGGCGCCCAGCACGGTGACCCAGCCCAGGATCTGGCCGGTGAGGCCGCCGGAGTCGAAGGCCGCCTGGATGATGCCCTCCTTGGTCCACCAGCCGGACAGGAACGGCACCCCGATGATGGCGAGGTAGCCCACCCCGAAGGTGGCGAAGGTGATCGGCATGGCCGTGCGCAGTCCGCCGTAGCGGCGCATGTCCACCTCGTCGTTCATGGCGTGCATGACCGATCCGGCCCCCAGGAACAGCCCGGCCTTGAAGAAGCCGTGCGTGACCAGGTGGGCGATGGCGGCGGCGTAGCCGATCGGGCCCAGGCCCGCGGCCAGCGTCATGTAGCCGATCTGGCTCATGGTGGAGCCGGCCAGCGCCTTCTTGATGTCGTCCTTGGCGCACCCGATGATCGCTCCGGCGAGCAGGGTGGCCGCGCCGACGATGGTGACCACCAGCTGCGCGGTGGGCGCGGCCTCGAAGATCGGGCCGGACCGCACGATCAGGTAGACACCCGCGGTGACCATGGTGGCGGCGTGGATGAGCGCCGACACCGGGGTGGGGCCCTCCATCGCGTCGAGCAGCCACGCCTGGAGGGGGAGCTGCGCGGACTTGCCGCACGCGCCCAGCAGCAACAGCAGGCCCACGGCGGTCATGACCCCCTGGCCGGCCCCGTCGACCGCGCCGAACACGGGGTGGAAGGCGACCGTGCCGAAGGTCGTGAACAGCAGCATGATCGAGATCAGCAGGCCGATGTCGCCGACCCGGTTGATCAGGAACGCCTTCTTGGCCGCGACCGCCGCCGCCGGCTTGTGCTGCCAGAAGCCGATCAGCAGGTAGGAGGCCAGGCCGACGCCCTCCCAACCGAGGAACAGCACCGCGTAGTTGTCGGCGAGGACCAGCACCAGCATGGCCGCGACGAACAGGTTGAGGTAGGCGAAGAAGCGCCGCCGGTTCTCGTCGTCCGCCATGTAGCCCACCGAGTAGATGTGGATCAGCGATCCCACACCGGTGATGAGCAGTGCGAAGGTGATCGACAGCGGATCGACGAGCAGGCTCAGGCCGATGTCGAAGTCGCCGGCCTGGATCCACTGGTAGACCTGGACCGTGACACTGCGCTCCTCCGGGGCGCGCCCCAGGAGCTGTCCCAGGCTCAGCACCGCCCAGACGAAGCTGGCCAGCGCTGCCGCGATGGCGAGCCAGTGCCCCCAGGCGTTGGTGCGCCTGCCGCCCAGCAGCAGGACGGCCGCGCCCAGCAGGGGGAGGGCGATCATGAGCCAGGCGTAGGAGAGTACGCCGCCGTCGGCCGCGGTGGTGGCCGCGTGCACGTCGGCGGCCAGCGTGGACGTCATCGTCGTCGTGCCCCCGCCCTAGTTCTTGAGCAGGTTGGCGTCGTCGATCGACGCGGACCTGCGGGTTCGGAAGATCTGCATGATGATGGCCAGGCCCACCACGACCTCGGCGGCCGCGACCACCATCACGAAGAAGGCGATGACCTGGCCCTCGATGCCGCCGTGCATCCGGGCAAAGGCGACGAAGGCGAGGTTGCAGGCGTTGAGCATCAGCTCGACGCACATGAACACGATGATCGCGTTGCGCCGCACCAGGACGCCCACGGCGCCGATGGTGAACACGATCGCCGCGAGCACGATGTAGTTCATCGGGTCCACGAGCCCTCGTCCTCCCGTTGTCCGTCACCGTCGGAGTCCTGTGCGTCCGACCGGTCGCCCCGTTCGGGCGCCGCGCCGATCGAGTACCTCATGTCCTCTGGAACACCGCGCTGCTCCTCGGGGTTGCGCGCGGCCAGCACCGGGTTGAGCGAGAGTTTGGAGACCGAGCCGTCGGGCAGCAGCGCCGGCATGTCGATGGCGTTGTGCCGGGCGTAGGTGCCGGGAGCGGGCAGCGGCGCCGGGTGGTCGCCGCGGATGCGGTCCTGCGACATCTGCCGCTGGGTGCGCCGCTTCTTGGTGCGGGCGGCGTGGGCCAGCACCAGGGCGCCGAGGACCGCGGTGATGAGCAGGGCCCCGGTCGCCTCGAAGGCGATGACGTAGCGGTAGATGACCTCGCTGGCGATCCACGGGATGCTGCCGCCCGCGGCGGCGACCCCGGCGGCCAGGCCGACGGGCTCACCCGCCACGATGGCGCCCAGCCCGCTGACCAGCGGAACCAGGAAGCACAGCGCGATGACCGCGGTCAGCAGCCGCTGTCCCCGGATCGTCTCCACCAGGGAGTCGGAGGAGCTGACGCCCACCAGCATGAGGACGAACAGGAAGAGCATCAGCACGGCGCCGGTGTAGACGACGATCTGCACGACCATCAGGAACGGCGCCTCGTTGATCCCGTAGAAGACGGCGAGGCCGATCATCACCACGGCCATCATGACCGCGGAGTAGACGGCCCTGCGGCTGAAGACCACACCGAGCGCGGCGAGTACCACGACGGCGCCCAGGACGTAGAAGGTCGCGGCCTCGCCGCCGCCGATGGCGGCGGCGACGGCCGTTGTCTGAAGCGGGACGGTGTTCACTGAACAGCCTCGCTGTTCTGCTCGTCGGCGCGGGCCGCCGCGGTGTCGTCGCGTCCGAGCCGGTAGTAGTCTTCCTCGGTCTCACCGAGCCGCATGGGGTGCGGCGGCGCCTCCATCCCCTCCAGCAGCGGGGCGAGCAGCTGCTCCTTGGTGTAGATGAGGCTCTCGCGGTTGTCGTCGGCGAGCTCGTACTCGTTGGTCATGGTGAGCGCCCGGGTGGGGCACGCCTCGATGCACAGCCCGCACAGGATGCAGCGCAGGTAGTTGATCTGGTAGACGCGCCCGTAGCGTTCGCCCGGGGAGTAGCGCTCCTCCTCGGTGTTGTCGCCGCCTTCGACGTAGATGGCGTCGGCGGGGCAGGCCCAGGCGCACAGCTCGCAGCCGATGCACTTCTCCAGGCCGTCGGGCCAGCGGTTGAGCTGGTGGCGGCCGTGGAAGCGGGGCATGGTGGGCGCCTTGACCTCGGGGTACTCGACGGTCGGCACCTTCTTGAACATCGTGTGGAAGGTGACGCCGAACCCCTTGACGGGATTGAGCCACTCAAGCACCGGAAACCTCCTCACGCTTGGGGGCCGAGGTCGGCTGGAAACGGGGGTTCTCCGCGGCCACGCTGCTGCCGTAGTGCGGAGCGGTCATGGGCGGCACGGGGAAGCCCCCGTACATCGGGTTCTCGCGGCGGGCCCGCAGTTCGGCCTCGTGTTCGGCCGCCTCCTGTGCCCTGGCCCGGGCCGCGGCACGGCCCCAGGCCCACAGTCCGACGAAGATCAGCAGGCCGAACGTGACGATGACGGCCGCGGTGACGTAGCCGGGGTAGTTCTCGTTGTTGAGCACCCGGATGACGGCGACCGCGGTGATCCAGACCAGCTGCACGGGGATGAGGATCTTCCAGCCGAGCTGCATGAGCTGGTCGTAGCGGACCCGGGGCAGGGAGCCGCGCGCCCAGATGAACAGGAACATCACGCAGACGAACTTGATGAGCCACCACAGCGCGGGCCACCAGCCCTCGTTGGCGCCCGGCCAGAAGGCGGTGATCGGCGGCGGGGCGAGGTAGCCGCCGAGGAACAGCGTGACGCTCATCGCCGCGACGGTGACCATGTTGACGTACTCGGCGAGGAAGAACATGGTGAACTTCATCGAGGAGTACTCGGTCATGAACCCGCCGACGAGTTCGCCCTCGCCCTCGGCGAGGTCGAAGGGCAGCCGGTTGGTCTCACCGATCATCGTGATCAGGTAGATCACGAAGGACGGGAACAGGATGACCGCGAACCAGACGCTCTGCTGGGCCTCGACGATCCCCGAGGTGCTGAGCGTGCCCGCGTAGATGAAGACCGCCACGAAGGACAGCCCCATCGCGATCTCGTAGCTGATCACCTGGGCCGACGCGCGCAGACCACCCAGCAGGGGGTACGGCGAGCGCGAGGACCACCCGGCGAGCACGATGCCGTAGACGCCGATGGAGGCGGTGGCCAGCACCAGCAGGACCGCCACCGGCAGGTCGGTGAGCTGCAGTCGGGTCTGCACGCCGAACATGGTGACCTCGGGGCCCACCGGGATCACCGAGAAGGCGATGAAGGCCGGGATCGCGGCGATCATCGGCGCCGCGATGTAGACGGCCCTGTCGACGGTGCGCGGGATGAGGTCTTCCTTGAGCGACAGCTTCACGCCGTCGGCCAGGGACTGCAGCAGGCCCCACGGGCCGAACCGGTTGGGGCCGTGGCGCTGCTGCATGCGGCCCATGACCTTGCGGTCGGCCATGATCATCATCAGCACGCACAGCATGAGGAAGACGAACACGGCCAGGGCCTTGATCAGGATGATCCACCAGGGATCGGTGCCGAAGGCGTCCAGCCCCGGTTCGGCGTTCAGAGCCGCCGCGCTGACGGTCGTCGGTGTCACTTCTCACTCCCAGCACTCGTCGCGGTCTCGACGGGCGTGCCGTCGTCCACGGCCAGGGACACCACGGTCCCCGTGCTCGCGCCGAGGTCGCGTCGGACGGCGCAGCCCGCCGCGTTGGTCGGCAGCCACACCACGCGGTCCGGCATCTCGGTGACGGCGGCCGGGACGCGCACCGCTCCGGCCGGGCCCTCGACCCGCAGCGTCTGGCCGTCGGCGAGGCCGATCTCGGCGGCGGTGGCGGCCGAGAGGCGGGCGACGGCGGGGCGGGCGGTCCCGGCCAGGTGGGGTTCGCCGTCCTGCATCCGTCCCCGGCCGAGCAGCTGGTCCCAGGTGGCCAGGACCGCCTGGCCGGCCTCGGGGACGGGGGCCTCGGCGGGGCGGGCCACCGGGGTGGGCAGCGGGGTTCCCCGCCAGGCGCCCAGTTCGGCGAGTTCGCGGCGGGCGGCGGCCGCGTCGGGCAGTCCCAGGTGGACGTCCATCTCGTCGGCGATCGCCGCCAGCACCCGCAGGTCGGACATGGCCCCGGGCACCTTCAGCGCGGTGCCGAAGGGACGGCCCCGGCCCTCCCAGTCGACGAACGTGCCGGACTTCTCGGCGACGGCGGCTACCGGGAACACCACGTCGGCCCGGTCGGTGACGTTGCTGGCCCGCAGCTCCAGGCTGACGATGAACGGCACCTTCGCCAGCGCGGCCCGCGCCGCCTGTGGGTCGGGCAGGTCGTCCAGGTCGACACCCGCGACGACCAGGGCGTCGAGCTGTCCGGCCGCGGCCGCGGCGAGGATGCCCGCGGTGTCGCGGCCCTCGGCGGCGGGCAGGTCCGCGACCGACCAGGCCCGGGCGACCTCGGCGCGCGCCACCGCGTCGGTGACCGGTCGGCCCACCGGCAGCAGGTTCGGCAGCGCTCCGGCCTCGATGGCGCCCCGGTCTCCGGCGCGGCGCGGCACCCAGGCCAGGCGGGCCCCGGTGGTGTCGGCGAGGTGGGCCGCGGCCGACAGGGCCCCGGGGGCCTCGGCGAGGCGTTCCCCGACCAGGATGACCGCGCCCGGGTCGCGCAGCGCCTCCAGCGCCTCGGGGGCGACGGTGCCCAGCGAGGCCAGGGCGCTCGCCTCACCGCCGGGGACGGTGGGGATCAGGGTCCCGTCGGTCTTGGCCAGGCCCCGGCTGGTGTAGGGCGCGACGGAGAACACCCGGGTGCCGTTCCTGCGGACGGCCTTGCGCAGCCGCAGGAAGACGATGGGCGACTCGTCCTCCGGTTCGAATCCGGCGAGCAGGACCGCGGGCGCCTTCTCCAGGTCGCTGTAGGAGACCTCGATGCCGTGTCCGGCGACCCGGGCGGCGAGGAACTCGGCCTCCTCCGCGGAGTGGGGGCGGGCGCGGAAGTCGATGTCGTTGGTGCGCAGCGCGATCCTGGCGAACTTGGCGTAGGCGTAGGCGTCCTCCAGGGTGAGCCGGCCGCCGGTGAGCACGCCCACCCGGCCGCGGGCGGCGGCCAGGCCGCGGGCCGCGACGGACAGCGCCTCGGGCCAGGAGGCGACCTCCAGGGCGCGGCTGTCCTCGTCGCGCACCAGCGGGTGCCTGAGCCGGTCGGGCTGGGTGGCGTAGGTGAACGCCCACCGGCCCTTGTCGCAGTTCCACTCCTCGTTGACCTGCGGGTCGTCGCCGGCCAGCCGCCGGGTGACCTTGCCTCGCCGGTGGTCGGTGCGCTGCGCGCAGCCGGAGGCGCAGTGTTCGCAGACGCTGGGCGTGGACACCAGGTCGAAGGGGCGGGAGCGGAACCGGTAGGCGGCTCCGGTGAGCGCGCCGACCGGGCAGATCTGCACGGTGTTGCCGGAGAAGTAGGACTGGAAGGGCTGCCCCTCGGCGATGCCCACCTGCTCCTGGGCACCGCGTTCCATCAGTTCGATGAACGGGTCGCCGGCGATCTGCGCGGAGAAGCGGGTGCAGCGGGCGCACTGGATGCAGCGCTCCCGGTCCAGCAGCACCTGCGTGGACAGCGGGATCGGCTTGGGGAAGGTCCGCTTGACGTCGACGAAGCGGCTCTCGCCCTGCCCGTGCGACATCGCCTGGTTCTGCAGCGGGCACTCGCCGCCCTTGTCGCAGACCGGGCAGTCCAGCGGGTGGTTGACGAGCAGGAACTCCATGATGCCGCGCTGGGCCTTCTCCGCCACCGGCGAGGTCAGCTGGGTCTTGACGACCATGCCGTCCATGACGGTGATGGTGCAGGAGGCCTGTGGCTTGGGCATGCCGCGCCCGTTGCCCATGTCGGGGATCTCCACCAGGCACTGGCGGCAGGCGCCGACCGGGTCGAGCAGCGGGTGGTCGCAGAACCGCGGGATCTGGATGCCGAGCAGCTCGGCCGCGCGGATCAGCAGGGTGCCCTTGGGGACCTGGATCTCGAATCCGTCGATGGTGACGGTGACGAGGTCCTCCGGCGGCACCGCGGGGGACCCGCCCGCGGAGGTGTTGGTCGTGACTGTCATCAGGCGTCCTCTTCCACGGACTCGTTCGCCCAGCGAGTGGTGCGCTGATACGGGAACAGCTCCCACGCGGGGGTGTGGGTGCCCGCGATGAACTCCTCCCGGAAGTACTTGATCGCCGAGGTCACCGGGCTGGTCGCACCGTCCCCGAGCGCGCAGAAGGAGCGCCCGAGCAGGTTGTCGCAGATGTCGAGCAGCGTGTCGACGTCCTCCTGGGTGCCCTTTCCGGCCTCGATGCGGCGCAGCACCTGGACCATCCAGGAGTTGCCCTCGCGGCACGGCGTGCACTTGCCGCAGGACTCGTGCGCGTAGAACTCGATCCAGCCGCGCACCACGCGGACCACGGAGGTGGTCTCGTCGAAGATCTGCAGGGCCCGGGTACCCAGCATGGACCCGGCCGAGCCGACGGACTCGAAGTCCAGCGGGATGTCCAGGTGCTCCTCGGTGAAGATCGGGGTGGAGGAGCCCCCGGGGGTCCAGAACTTGAGCCGGTGTCCGTTGCGGATGCCGCCGGCCATGTCGAGCAGTTCGCGCAGCGTCACCCCGAGCGGGGCCTCGTACTGTCCGGGCTTCTCGACGTGGCCGGACAGGGAGAAGAAGCCGAATCCGGCGGACTTCTCGGTGCCCATGGAGCTGAACCAGTCGGCGCCGTTGGCGACGATGCTGGGCACACTGGCGATGGACTCGACGTTGTTGACCACGGTCGGCGAGGCGTACAGGCCCGCCACGGCGGGGAACGGCGGCTTGAGGCGGGGCTGGCCCCGGTAGCCCTCCAGGGAGTCCAGCAGGGCGGTCTCCTCGCCGCAGATGTAGGCGCCCGCCCCGGCGTGCACGACCACGTCGAGGTCGAAGCCGCTGCCCAGGATGTCCTTGCCGAGCAGTCCGGCCTCGTAGGCCTCGGCGACGGCGTGCCGCAGCCGCCGGATGACGTGCAGGACCTCGCCGCGCACGTAGATGAAGGCCTGGTTGCTGTTGATCGCGTAGGAGGCGATCGCGACGCCCTCGATCAGCACGTGCGGGTTGGCCAGCATCAGCGGGATGTCCTTGCAGGTGCCGGGCTCGGACTCGTCGGCGTTGACGACGAGGTAGCGCGGCTTGGGGTTGTCCTTGGGCAGGAAGCCCCACTTCATCCCGGTGGGGAAGCCCGCGCCGCCGCGGCCGCGCAGCCCGGACGCCTTGACGAGGTCGACGATGGCGTCGGGCTGCATGGTCAGGGCCTTGCGCAGGGCTTCGTACCCGCCGCCGTCCCGGTAGGCGGCGAGGGTGAAGGAGTCGGCGCGGTCCCAGTTGCGGGACAGCACCGGGGTCAGC
Organism: Thermobifida alba; assembly: GCF_023208015.1. Classification (NCBI taxonomy): domain Bacteria; kingdom Bacillati; phylum Actinomycetota; class Actinomycetes; order Streptosporangiales; family Nocardiopsidaceae; genus Thermobifida; species Thermobifida alba. Next base: position 3,158,338 of record NZ_CP051627.1, read on the forward strand.
GTGGTCACTTGGTCCCCTCCTCGTCGGCCGGGGCGGCCGAGGCCGCCGGGTCGGGTGCCTGCCAGCCGCGTTCGCGGGCCAGCCGGAGTCCGGCCAGGGAGGCTTCTCCGGCCTGCGGGCCCTCGGCGGCGCGGCCGTCGTCGAATCCGGCCAGCACCCGGGAGGCCTGCTTCCAGGTGCACAGGCGGTCGGGGCCGCGGGTCGGCTTGACGTCCTTGCCCAGGCGCAGGTCGTCGACGAGCTTCTTGGCCGACTCGGGGGTCTGGTTGTCGAAGAACTCCCAGTTGACCATGACCACCGGAGCGAAGTCGCAGGCGGCGTTGCACTCCAGGTGCTCCAGGGAGATCTTGCCGTCCTCGGTGGTCTCGTCGTTCTCCACGCCCAGGTGCTCCTTGAGCGTGGCGAAGATCTCGTCGCCGCCCATCACCGCGCACAGCGGGTTGGTGCACACGCCCACGTGGTACTCGCCGACGGGGCGGCGCTTGTACATCGTGTAGAACGTGGCCACCGCGGTGACCTCGGCGGCGGTGAGGCCGAGCTGGTCGGCGCAGAAGGCGATGCCGTCGTTGCTGACGTAGCCCTCCTCCGACTGCACCAGGTGCAGCAGCGGCAGCAGCGCCGAGCGCGCCTTGGGGTAGCGGGAGATGATCTCCTTGGCGTCCAGCTCAAGGCGGGCGCGGTTCTCCCCGGTGAAGACGCCGGGGTTGTCGGGAGTCTGGGGCGTACTCATCGGTCGACGCCTCCCATCACGGGGTCGATGCTGGCCACGGCGGCGACGACGTCGGCGACGGTGCCGCCCTCGCACATGGCCGCCACGGCCTGGAGGTTGGTGAACGAGGGGTCCCGGAAGTGCACCCGGTAGGGGCGGGGGCCGCCGTCGCTGACCGCGTGGCAGCCGAGTTCGCCCTTGGCGCTCTCCACCGCCGCGTACGCCTGGCCCGGGGGCACCCGGAAGCCTTCGGTGACGAGCTTGAAGTGGTGGATGAGGGCTTCCATGGAACCGCCGCCGCCCATGATGTGGGCGATGTGGGAGGGCGCGTTGCCCAGGCCGTCGGGGCCGAGGGCGAGCTGGGCGGGCCAGCCGATCTTGGCGTCCTCGATCATCACCGGGCCCGGCTTGAGCTTGTCCAGGCACTGTTCGATGATCTTGAGGCTCTCCTCGATCTCGGCCATGCGCACCCGGTAGCGGGCGTAGACGTCGGCTCCGTCGGAGACCGGGACGTCGAACTCGTAGTTCTCGTAGCCGCAGTAGGGCTTGGCCTTGCGCAGGTCCCAGGGCAGGCCGGCGGCGCGCAGGATCGGTCCGGTGACGCCCAGCGCCAGGCATCCGGTGACGTCGAGGTAGGCGACGTCACGGGTGCGCGCCAGGTAGACGGGGTTGGCGTCGAGGAGCTTGCGCAGGTCCGTCAGCCGCTTGGGCATCTCGGTGAGCAGTTCGCGTACCTTCCCGACGGTGCCCGGGGGAAGGTCCTGGGCCACGCCGCCGGGGCGGACGTAGGCGTGGTTCATGCGCAGGCCGGTGACCATCTCGAAGATGTCCAGGACCATCTCGCGTTCCCGGAACCCGCTGGTCATGACCGTCGTCGCGCCCAGCTCCATGCCGAACGTGGCCATCGCGACGAAGTGCGAGGAGATCCGGTTGAGCTCCATCATCATCACGCGGATGACGTTGGCGCGCTCGGGGATGCGGTCGGTGATGCCGAGCAGTTTCTCGACGGCCAGGCAGTAGGCGGTCTCGTTGAACAGCGGCGTGAGGTAGTCCATGCGGGTCACGAACGTGGTGCCCTGCGTCCACGTCCGGTACTCCATGTTCTTCTCGATGCCGGTGTGCAGGTAGCCGATACCGACCCGGGCCTCGGTGACGGTCTCGCCGTCGAGGGTGAGGATGAGCCGGAGCACCCCGTGCGTGGAGGGGTGCTGGGGGCCCATGTTGACGACGAGACGGTCGGGCTGGCCCTCCCGGGCCGCGGCGACCACCTCGTCCCAGTCGCCTCCGGAGGCGTCGACGTAGGTCTCGGTTGGAGTGGTCATGCGTACGACCTCCGCTGGTCCGGCGGGGGGATCGTGGCCCCGCGGTACTCGACCGGAATTCCGCCCAGCGGGTAGTCCTTGCGCTGGGGGTGGCCGTGCCAGTCGTCGGGCATCTGGATACGGGTGAGGGCGGGGTGGCCGTCGAAGACGATTCCGAAGAAGTCCCAGGCCTCCCGCTCGTGCCAGTTGTTGGTGGGGTAGACGCCCACGATCGAGGGGATGTGCGGATCGGCGTCGGGGCAGGTCACCTCAAGCCGGATCTCGCGGTTGTGCGTGATGGAGCGCAGCTCGTAGACGGCGTGCAGCTCGTTGCCGGTGTCGTCGGGGTAGTGGACGCCGTTGACCCCCAGGCACAGTTCGAAGCGGAGCGCCGGGTCGTCGCGCAGCCGGGAGGCCACCTCGACCAGGTGCTCGCGCTGGACGTGGAAGGTGATCTCGCCGCGGTCCACGACGACGCGCTTGATCGCGGTGTCGTAGGACGTCCCGACCTCCTTGAGGGAGCGTTCCAGCGCGTCGGCGACCTCGTCGAAGTAGGCGGTGCGCGGGTCGTCGGGGTCGCTGTAGGGGCGCTCGGACGCGGTGGGCGCGGGACGGTAGACGCGCAGCCCTCCGTAGCCGGAGGTGTCTCCCGAGGTCCTGGCGCCGAACATGCCCGTGCGGGCGATCGGCGCGTTGAGGCGCTGCTGCCCCTGCTCCGCGGGGAGATTGTCCTTTTCTGGTAGGTTAGGCTTACCTTGGTGCTCGTTGGAGGTCATCGGGCGGCTTCCTCCGTCTGCTGGATCAGCGGCAGCGCCCGCAGGCGCCGCTGCTCCAGTTCCTCGATCTCACGGTCGCGGTGCACGCCGAGCTTGGTGTTCTGGACCTTGTCGTGCAGCTTGAGGATGGCGTCCAGCAGCATCTCGGGGCGCGGCGGACAACCGGGGAGGTAGATGTCCACCGGAACGATGTGGTCGACGCCCTGGACGATGGCGTAGTTGTTGAACATGCCGCCGCTGGACGCGCACACGCCCATGGCGATGACCCACTTGGGCTCCGCCATCTGGTCGTAGATCGTGCGCAGGACCGGAGCCATCTTCTGGCTCACGCGTCCGGCCACGATCATCAGGTCGGCCTGGCGCGGCGTGGCCGAGAAGCGCTCCATGCCGAAGCGTGCGATGTCGTAACGCGGGCCGCCGACCGCCATCATCTCGATGGCGCAGCAGGCCAGACCGAAGGTCGCGGGCCACATGGAGGTCTTGCGGACGAAACCGACGATCTGTTCGACCGTGGTGAGCAGGACTCCACTGGGCAGCTTCTCTTCGAGACCCATCAGGCGAACCCCCTTTCCGGTTCTGCGATCTCAGTGGGACGACTGGGGATCGGATGCGGGTCGGTCATGCGGATCAGTCCCATTCGAGGCCGCCGCGACGCCACTCGTAGACGTAGGCGATCGAGACGTTGACGAGGAACAGGATCATCACGACCAGGCCGAAGATCCCGAGCGCGTCGAGGTGCACCGCCCAGGGCACCAGGAAGATGACCTCGATGTCGAAGACGATGAACAGCATCGCCGTCAGGTAGTACTTGACCGTGAACCGACCGCCGCCCACAGGCTGCGGAGTGGGGTCGATGCCGCACTCGTAGGCCTGGAGTTTGGTGCGGTTGTAGCGCTTGGGCCCGGCGATCGCTCCGACGACCATCGAGACGATCACGAAGGCGGCGCCGATACCGCCGAGTACGAAGATGGGGGTGTACAGCTCCATCGGCTAGCCGCTCCCTCTGGGTTGTACGCGAAAGAGGTTCATGTCCTGCCGTTCTCGCGAGATGGGTCTCCTGAGTTGTCTCACGCGGCCGGCGCGATTCTGGACAGGCCGTTGATCAGCCGGTCCATCGCGTCGCCGTGGCTGGGGTCGGTGAGGTTGGCCAGCATCTTGAGGGTGAAGCGCATCAGGAGGGGCCGCGGGAGTCCGTACTTGGTGGCGTACTTCATGAACGCGGGGTTGCCGATCATCTTCACGAAGTAGCGCCCCAGCGTGTAGTAGCCGCCGTAGGTGTCCCGGAGGATCTCCGGGTAGCGCAGCAGGGTGCGTTCGCGGGCCTGCTGGGTCGGGCGGCTCAGCGCCTGGACGGCCACGTCGGCGGCGATCCGGCCGGCCTCCATCGCGTAGGCGATGCCCTCGCCGTTGAAGGGGTTGACCATGCCTCCCGCGTCGCCGACCAGCATCAGGCCGCGGGCGTAGTGCGGGGTCCGGTTGAAGCCCATGGGCAGGGCGGCGCCGCGGACCGGGCCCTGCTGGTTCTCCTCGGTGAAGCCCCACTCCTCGGGCATGCTCCGGGTCCAGCGCCGCAGCAGTTTGCGGTAGTCGACCTTCTGGAAGGAGGCAGTGGAGTTGAGGATGCCCAGCCCCACGTTGCTGGTGCCGTCGCCGACCCCGAAGATCCAGCCGTAGCCGGGGAGCAGCACCTCCTTGCCGTCGCTGTTGTCCCAGAGCTCCAGCCAGGACTCCAGGTAGTCGTCGTCGTGCCGGGGGCTGGTGAAGTAGGTGCGCACCGCCACGCCCATCGGGCGGTCGTCGCGCTTGCGGATCCCCAGCGCGATCGACAGGCGCGAGGAGTTGCCGTCGGCCGCCAGGACGAGGGGGGCGCGGAAGTGGCGGGTGCGGCCCTCGGCGTCCCTGGCGCTGACCCCGACGACGCGGTTGCTGCGCTCGTCGATGAGGGGCGCGGTGACGTTGGTGCGCTCCAGCAGCCGGACACCGGACTTGACCGCGTGCCGGGCCAGGGTCTGGTCGAAGTCGCGGCGGGTGCGGACCAGGCCGTAGTCGGGGTACTCGGCGAGGTCGGGCCAGGGCAGTTCGAGCCGGACGCCGCCGCCGATGATCCGCAGGCCGCGGTTGCGGATCCAGCCCTCCTCCTCCACCGGGACGCCCATGGCGACGAGCTGCTTGACGGCACGCGGGGTGAGTCCGTCTCCGCAGACCTTCTCGCGCGGGAAGGCGGTCTTCTCCAGCAGCAGGACGTCGAGACCGGCGGTGGCCAGGTAGTAGGCGGCCGTGCTCCCCGCCGGACCCGCTCCGACGACGATGACGTCTGCCTCGTCCTGCGGGGTCGTGGTGGCTACGGCTGGGATCGGTGCTGTCTGGCTCACGGATGGTCCTGACTGCTCGGCGTGGTTCCACACGGGGGATCGAGTGTTGTGGCTGTCCAAAAAAGGAAATATGACTCGCCCCCTTGTGAAGTGCTTCACAAGGTCTTCAAGTCGAAGTCTAGACCTTCTGCGACCCGCGAGCGACCCCAGGTCGTCCTTGGCGGGGTTTGGGGCCGGCCCCCGCGACCTAGGGGTTTAAAAACCAGGTGAAGGGAAACGAAGGAAGAATTGACCGTTTTGCCTGTTATGGGACCACGGTCCCGACAAAACGCCCAAACAGCCCCAAACCGGAACAGTCGCCCCCAGAACTCCTCACCGAGAGCAGCCGGTCCGATCCTCCCGCTCCCGGACGCCAACCCGGCTGCCTCCGCGCCCCTGCGGACGCGGAGGCAGCCGGACGTGTCCGCACCGCCCGGTTCAGCCCTCCCGGTAGGCGCGGTGCAGCGCCACCACCCCGAAGGTGAGGTTGCGCCAGGCCACCCGGGACCATCCGGCCGCCTGGATCCGCCGGGCGAGCGCGGGCTGGTCGGGCCAGGCGCCGATGGACTCCGACAGGTAGGCGTAGGCGTCGGGGTTGTCGCTGAGGCCGCGCGCCACGAGCGGCAGGCCGACCTCCAGTCCTTTGCCCAGGATGCGGTCCAGCGTCCGCACCGGAAGGTGGCTGAACTCACAGATGACCAGGCGCCCGCCGACCTTGGTGACCCGCCGCAGCTCCGCCAGCGCCCGGTCCACGTCGCTGACGTTGCGCAGCCCGAAGGAGATGGTGACGGCGTCGAAGGTCTCGTCCGCGAACGGCAGGGCCAGCGCGTCCCCCGCCACCACGGTGACGCCCCTGCGGGAGGCTCCGCCCCGGCGTTCGGCGCCGATCCGGAGCATGCCGAGCGAGAAGTCGCAGGCGATGACCCGCGCTCCGCGGCGGGCGAAGGACTCCGAGGAGGTCCCGGTTCCGGCCGCGAGGTCGAGCACCAGTTCCCCGCTGTAGGCGTCGACCGCGTTGACGACGGCCCGGCGCCAGTGGCGCTCCCGTCCCAACGAGAGGACGCTGTTGAGCAGGTCGTAACGGCCCGCGATGGTGTCGAACATCGCGGCGACGTCCCGGGGGTCCTTGTCCAGTTCGGCACGGATCATGGTGCACAGCCTAGAGGGTGCGCCGCGCCCGCCCCGCCCCGTCCCCGGGCCGCAGCCGGGTCACGAGCGCTGTTCGGCCGCGCCCCGTTCCGCTTCGGCGGACGCGGGCCCCTCGGCCGGAGCCTGCTGGAGGTGGTCCTCCTTGGCGGCGCCCGCGTCGAGCCGCTGCCCCATGCTGCGCATCCGCCCCGCGCCGCGCACCAGTGAGGCGGACAGCGCGTCGCGCTGTCTGGACAGCAGCACGAAACTCACCAGCCCGCTGATCACCAGAGCGAGGAGGACCGCGAGCACCTCCCGGGCGCCGAGCAGGTACACCACGCCGAGAGCGATCGCGAAGAGCAACACGCGGGCCGCGGTATAAGCGATGAAGTTGCGCATGGAACTGCCTCACAACGGGCGGATCGACCGATGACCGGGACGGTGGCGCACATGCCGCGGACCGGGCCCGGGCATGGCGTGCAGCCGCCTGGTCCCGGGGCTCGCACACGGCCCGTGGCAGGGCATCGTCCCTCTTCACAGCCTAAGGGGCGGTTTCGACGGGGCGAGCGCGGCCCCTCCGGGAGAGGCGCACCGGTCGCCGCCGCCCCGTTCCGGGACAGTGCCCGGAAGTCTTCTGAGACGGATATCACGTTCCGGTCACATCTGCCCGCGCCCGCCTACGTTGCCCCGCATCTTTCCGAAAACTAGGGAGGAAACAGCCCAACTCATGCACACTAGGGGATCAAACGCCTGTACCACGTCCGGGTCGGGTGTGAAGGGGGATGGTGAAGGTGGAGAGAACGACTGAACGCTTGCTGACCCCGGGAGAGGTGGCCTCCCTCTTCCGAGTCGATCCCAAGACGGTCACCCGGTGGGCCGCCTCCGGACGGATCAGCAGCATCCGCACGCCCGGGGGGCACCGCCGCTTCCGGGAGTCTGAAGTCCGCGCCCTGCTGCACGGGGAGACCCCCGAACCCTCGCACTGAGCTGCGCGGATCCGCGGCGTTCCCCGGACGGTACCGGTCTCGTTCCGTGGTGTTCCACACCCGCACATCCAGGTCACACCCCGGATAGGCTGGAAGACATGGTTTGGCTCGGTGGCCTGATTACGCTGCTCACAATCGTGCTCTGGGTGTACGCGTTCTTCGACGCGCTCACCTGCCCCGCTGAGGAAGTCCGCACCCTTCCCAAGGTGCTCTGGCTGCTCATCATCGTGCTGTTCGCGGTGGTCGGCCCGCTGCTGTGGCTCTTCCTCGGACGTCCCCACACGCGTTCCGACACGGCGGTCTCCTCCTCGGTGCCGGTCTCCTCCGCCGACCATCTGGACCCCTCGGACTTTCACCGGCCGTCCGGGCGCAGCCGCCCGCTCGGTCCGGACGACGACCCCGAGTTCCTTCGGCGGCTCGACAAGCGCATCAACCCGGAGGAGTGAGCACGCAGGCACAGCGCAGGCCCGCCCCCCGAGCCGGAGGATTCCGGGGGCGTCGCGGCACAGAAGGTCAACTGCCCGTCTCACGCCCGTGCGGGGTGTTCGGGGCCGGGGCTTCCCGGTCGAACACCCCGCACGGGTGTCTGCGTCCCCCGGGCCGGGGCCCGGAGGGGACGACGGCGTCGACGCGGCCTCGGAGGGGGCCGTCCGGTGCCGGCAGGACCCCGTCCCGGGCCGATCAGCATCCGCCCGGGTCGGCCCCGGCACGCGTCCGGAGGCCCGGCCGGGAACGGGGCAGCGCCGGTCAGGCGTAGCTGTGCAGCCCGCTGAACAGGTAGTTCACCCCAAAGAAGTTGAACAGCAGGCAGCCGAAGCCGATCAGGCTGATCCACGCGGCCTTCTTGCCCTGCCAGCCCGCCGTGGCACGGGCGTGCAGGTACGCGGCGTAGACGACCCAGGTGATGAAGGACCACACCTCCTTGGGGTCCCAGCCCCAGTAGCGGCCCCACGCCTCGTCCGCCCAGATCGCCCCGGCGATGACACCGAAGGTCCACAGCGGGAAGGCCAGCACGATCATGCGGTGCGCGACCCGGTCCAGCAGTTCGGCGCTGGGCAGCTTGGCGGCGATGGCGCTGACCTGCTCCCCCAGGGCCTTCCTGGCTTCGGTACGGTGGGCCACCAGGTAGGTGATGGTCGCCGATCCCGAGACCATGAACGCGCCGGTGGCCAGGATCAGCGCGGAGACGTGGATGGCGATCCAGTAGGAGTCCAGCGCCGGGACCACCGGTCCGCTCTCCGAGTACAGCCAGCGGACCGCGATACCGAGCAGCAGCAGCACCGGCACCAGCACGAACGCGCCGAGGTAGTGGGCCCGGTAGCGGAGGGCCGCGAACAGGAACGCCGCCACCCCGCACAGGCAGATCGCGATGACGAACTCGAACATGTTGCCCCACGGCCAGCGGTCCGCCGCCAGGCCGCGGGTGACGATCTGGGCCAGGTTGAGCAGCAGGCCCACGACCGTCACGGCCATGCCGACCTTGCCGAGGAAATGCCGGGACGCCTTGGCCTCGGGCTCCCGCTCGCGCAGGTTCACCCGCACGCCGTCGCCGCTCTCCCCGTCCTCCGCGCCGACCGCGACCAGACGGGTGCCCTTCAGGGACTCACGGCGCCCGTAGGCCGCTTCGAACACGAAGAGGAACAGGGCGACCGCGTAGACCACGATCATCCAGAGGACCAGATTGTCGCTGAGGTCTGACAGCGCGGGATCGACCGCGCCGTCCGCAGCGAGAACATGCACCGCTTACTCCTTCTCCATGTCTGCCTGGCGGTCTGACCGCCGCAGTCGCCGGTTCAACTGGGTGGTCAGCTCGTGGAACCGCCGCAGGGGTGCGGTCCCCCCGGTCTTGACGAGTCCTCCGACCTCGACCACGGTCCGTCCGTCCTCTCCCCGGCGGGCGCGGATCCATGTCCGCCGGGGCTGCACGAACAGGGTGCACAGCAGTCCCAGCACCGCCGCGACCGCGCTGGCCAGCGCGTAGGGCCGGGCGGGGTCACTGGTGACCTGGAGACTGATGTAGTCGCGGTAGCCGGTGAACTCGATGGTGGCGCCGTCGGGCAGCTCCCAGCTGTCGCCCACGGCCAGCGGCGGGGAGTCCCCCACCTCCTCCATCCGCTGGGTGTGCAGCTGGTACACCGACTGGGGGTTGCCGCTGTCCAGGCCCAGGTCGCCGACGAAGCCCTTGAGCACCACCATCGGGTTGCGCGCGTCCGGGAAGTCCGAGACGAGGTCGCCGCTGTCGTCGGTGGCCGCCGACGGGAGGAACACACCGGTGAAGCCGAGCTGTTCGGGGGCGATGTCGGGCACCTTCACCACTCCGTCGGAGGTGAAGTTGCCGTCCCCTCGGTCCAGGAACGGCACCGCCTGGTCGAAGACCACCCGCCCGTCGGCGTCGGTGACCCGGAAGGTCGGGGCGTAGCCGTGGCCCAGCAGGTAGACCTGCGCGCCGTCCACCCGGAGCGGGTGGTTGACCGCCAGGACGTGGGTCCGCTCCGGCTCCTCGGGGCTCTCCCGGTAGGTGACGTCGGCGCGGTAGCTCTCGGCCTGGCCGGTCATGCCGCCGTCCTCGACGAAGGAGGCCTCGAAGTCGTCGAGCCGCATCCAGAACGGCTGGATGGCGGCCGGATCCACCGCGGTGCCCGGATGGAAGGCGTCGTAGGAGGTCAGCGTGTTGGCGAACGCGTCCCCCTCGACGAGGAGCATGTTGCCCCGGTAGCCGAAGAAGGAGCCGCACGCCAGCGACACCAGCAGCCCCAGCAGCGACAGGTGGAAGACGACGTTGCCGGTCTCGCGCAGGTAGCCGGTCTCGGCCGACAGCGAGTCGCCGTGGTCGGCGATCCGGTGCCCCTTGAGCAGCTCCCGGGCCTCGGCCAGCACCTGTTCGGGAGCGGCGTCGACCTCAAGGGTCGCCGAGTACGGCATCCGGTCGAGACGGCGCGGCGTCCTCGGCGGCCGGGCGCGCATCAGCCGGTAGTGGGCCGCGGCCCGCGGCAGCACGCACCCCGCCAGCGAGATGAACAGCAGCAGGTAGATCGCCGAGTACCAGGGCGAGGCGTAGACGTCGAACAGGAAGAGCCGGTCCAGGACCGGAGCGAGGTCGGGGTTCTCCAGGTAGTAGTTCTGGACCTGTTCGACGCTGACTGCGCGCTGGGGCAGCAGCGACCCCGGGATCGCCCCCAGGGCGAGCAGGAACAGCAGGACGAGCGCGGTGCGCATGGAGGTCAGCACGCGCCAGGCCCAGCGCGCCCACCCCAGAGGGGAGAGCGCGGGCGCGGAGGGCTCGGTCCTGGGCGGTTCGGTCACCGTGCTCGGTCGGCTTGAGGTCACTGCTAGATCACCGTTGTGAAGTTCGCGGTCCAGCCCTGCATGACGGCGGTGACACCGGTCCACAGACCGGTGACCAGGAGCAGTCCCACCACGACCAGCATCGCGCCGCCCACGGCGGTGACGAGCCGGTAGTGGCGCTTGACCCAGTCGAAGGCGCCCAGGGCCCGGCGGTAGAGCAGGGAGGCCAGGACGAACGGCAGTCCCAGGCCCAGGCAGTAGCTCAGCGACAGCAGCGCCCCCCGGGCGACGCTGCCCTCCATGAAGGCCAGGGACTGCACGGCCGCCAGGGTCGGCCCGATGCACGGGGTCCAGCCCAGACCGAACAGCACGCCCAGCAGCGGGGCCCCGGCCAGGCCGGCGCCGGGCAGCCGGTGGATGCGGAACTCGCGGTTGAAGCCGGGGACGAGCCCCATGAACGCCAGCCCCAGCACGACGGTCACCGCGCCGAGGACACGGGTGATGGCCTCGGAGTGGTCGAGCAGCAGTCCGCCGACGCCGCCGACGAACACCCCGACGGACACGAAGACCGCGCTGAAGCCCGCGATGAACAGCAGGCTCCCGACGAGCATGGTCCACCGCCGGGAGACCATGAGGTCGTCGACCGTGGTGACCTTCGCGGTGCCGTCGCCCGCGTCGGTGCGGACCTCGCCGCGGCTGTGCGCGGCGATGTCGGCCCCGGTCAGTCCGGTCACGTAGGACAGGTACCCGGGCACGAGCGGCAGCACGCACGGGGACAGGAAGGAGACCAGGCCGGCGGCCGTGGCCAGCGGGACGGCGAGGAGGAGGGAGCCGGAGAGGACGGTTTCGGCGATCACGGGGAATCAGCGTCCTCGGCGGCGACCGTGCCGACCAGGTCGGTGAGCTCCCGGTAGTCGGTGGCGCCGATGACCCGGGCGGCGATGCGGCCCTGCCGGTCGATGACCAGCGTGCTGGGGATGGCCTGCGGCGGGACGGTGTCGCGGAACGCCTGCGGGATCTCGCCCGGCTGGTCGTACAGGCTCGGGTAGCCGACCTCGTTGTTGCGTTCGAACGCCTGCGCGGAGGTGAGGTTGTCCTTGATGTTGACGCCGAGGAAGCGCACCCCCTCGTCCGCGTGCTCGGCGCTGACCTCGTTGAGGACCGGGGTCTCGGCCCGGCACGGCGCGCACCAGCTGGCCCAGAAGTTCACCACCACGACGTCGCCGGAGTAGTCGGCGAGGCTGACCGGATCGCCGTCCAGTGTCTCGCCCTCGACCCGGGGGGCCGGTTCCCGTTCCGCGGCGGGGAACAGGGTGCTGGATCCGTCTCCCGAGATGTAGCGGTCGTCCTCGCTGGCCGCTCCGGTGTCGACCTTTCCGGCGCAGCCGACCAGGGCGGCCAGAACCGCCACGGCGGCGACACCGCGCAGCACGGCAGCGCGCACTCGGGGGCCTGGACTGGTGAAGGGCATCGCGGAAGAACCTCGTCAGCGGGATGCGGTGGAGAAAGCATCAACAACGACGAAGTGTAGTAGACGCCCGGGAGGCCACGTCGGGGGCCCGTGGGTACCGTCCGCAGGAGCACGCAGGGGCGATGCCCCGCACCGCCCCCGAGCATCCGTGGCTCAGCCCGCCTGGACGAACGCCTCGCGGAGGTAGTCGTGCACGGCCCGCTCCGGCACCCGGTAGGAGCGCCCCACCCGGATGGCCGGCAGCGTCCCGGAGTGCACCATTCGGTAGACCGTCATCTTGGAGACCCGCATGATCGCGGCCACCTCGGCCACGGTCAGGAACCTCACCTCTCCCAGCGAACCCTTGCTCCCGCTCATGTCCTGACGCTCTCTTTCCCGGACGTGCGCCCGCGTCCCTGCCTGCCTCGCGTACCGGCCTCCCACGCCGCGCCCGGTCGCGCTCGTGTCTCACCCGACAACTTCCGATCCGTCTGTTCTCAGAGTAAATCCCGGGTCACGTCATGAGAAGAGCGGTTTTCGCCCGCCGCCCGGCGGCGGGACGGCAGGCGGCGGCGGAGGTTTGAGACATGGGTACGAGGCCCAGGCACCGGGACGGCCCCGTCGTGAGCTGCGTTTTTCGTCCGGCGGACCGGTGGCCGGGACCCGGAAACGGTTTTCAGACCAGTCCGGCCCGATGAATCACGTAGTCCGAAAGCGGACGGTAGTCGTCAGGTTGGTATCCGTCGTCGAGGGGCACCGTGACGTGAAGTTTTCCTTCGTGTTCTCCCAGGAAGAGCGCAGGATCGTTACTGTCGGCGAAACCGACGGTCGCCACTCCGGCCTCGCCCGCCGCGCCCGCGAAGCCGTGGTCGGCGATGACCAACTGCGGCCACGGTGTGCCCTCCTCCGTCAGGCGGGCCAGTGCCGCGCGCATCGCGAAGGGGTGGTGGCTGTGCCTGGGGTCGTTGCCGTCCACCACCATGCCCACCTCGTCGCGCCAGACCAGGATGCGGCGGGTCGGGGGGTACTCCCCGGAGACGTCGTAGGAGTATCCGGCGGCGGCGGTGACCACCTCGCACCCGTGCCCGGCGAGCAGGTCCTTCCAGGTCCGGTAGAGCTCGCCCAGGTTCTTGGGGTGCCCCGTGGCGACCATGACGCGCTCACGGTCGCGCGCGGCCCTGGCCAGCCGGTCGGCCACCGTCTCCAGGGCGTCCACGGTGCGGTCGGGGTCGATGGTGTCGATCCCCCACAGGTAGCTCTCGTCCGCGACGACGCCGCAGCGTTTGGACATGAGCGCGAGGACGTCGGAGAACGTCCACTCCCGGGAGAAGGTCAGTCCGAACTGGTGGTAGGGGTCTCCCTGGACCAGCCGCCGGTAGTGCTTGAGGTTGTTCTGTCTCGGGGTGTTGACCTGACCGGCGATGCCGGTGCGCACGAGGTGGTCGATGAGCTCCGCGCGGGAGGGCGGCGTCACGGGTAGGACCCCCTTGTTTCTCACCAATGCCAGTATTCCGACAATTGCGGATCATCCCGGCGATGTCGTACCCCGTTCACACGGTGGCGAACTCTTCCCCGGCCCGACGTCCGCTGGCGGGGCCCGTCACAGCATCGGGTCGATGCCGTGGCAGGGGAACACCGCCGTGCGGGTGGCCCGAATCGCGCGGTCCACCGCGTCCGCCGGGTCGAAGCCCGCCTCGAACGGGGTGTAGTCGGCCTTCCGCCCGTCGGTCATGTGCAGGGGGGCGACCTCGCCGGTGCGCTGCTTGACGAACTCGTGCCACTCGTCGGGGGTGCGGCTGTCGGGGTCGATCGGACGGCCCGCCGCCTGCGCCAGCAGGTGGCTCCAGGCCCGCGGCACCACCTGCACGAGTTCGTATCCGCCGCCGCCGAGCAGCACCCAGCGCCCCGCGGCGGTCTCCTTGGCCAGTTCGTGCAGGGCCTCGTAGGTGCGGCGCTGCCCGTCCAGGCTGAGCGTCAGGTTGGCCAGCGGGTCGAGCGTGTGGGTGTCGCAGCCCTGCTGGGTGACCAGCACCTCCGGCTGGAACTCGCGCAGCAGCGGCGGCACGACGGCGTGGAAGGCACGCAGCCACATGGCGTCGTTGGTGCCCGCGGGCAGCGCCACGTTGACCGCGTACCCCTCGGCGTCGGGGCCGCCGATCTCCTCCGGGTAGCCGGTGCCGGGAAACAGCGTCAGCGGGGACTCGTGCAGGCTGATGGTCAGCACCCGGGGGTCGTTGTAGAACATCTCCTGCACCCCGTCGCCGTGGTGGACGTCCACGTCGACGTAGGCGACCCGCTTGGCGCCCTGCTCCAGCAGCCAGGCGATGGCCACCGCCGCGTCGTTGTACACGCAGAAGCCCCACGCCTTCTTGGGCATGGCGTGGTGCAGGCCGCCCGCGATGTTCGCCCCGTGCTCGGCCTCCCCGGTCCACACCGCGCGCGCCGCCGCCACGGAGGCGCCCGCGATCAGCGCGGACGCCTCGTGCATGTTGGCGAAGACCGGGTTGTCGAGGGTCCCCAGGGAGTAGGTCTCGTCGGGTTGGAGGGTCTGTCCGGCCCGCTTGACGGCGGCGATGTAGTCGCGGTCGTGGACGAGTTCCAGCAGCGCCTCGTCAGCCGGCTCGACCGGCGCGAAGGAGACGCCGGGCGCGTCGAAGACCCCGAGCCGGCGGCAGAGGTCCATCGTCAGCTCGACCCGGACGGGCGCGAGCGGGTGCTGCGGCCCGAAGTTGTAGCCGACCAGCCCGTCGTCCCATGCGATACGCAGCGAACAGGCCATACGCCCTCCCGTCAGTGGCGGTGTTCCACACCACATTAGTTGACGGGAAACGCCCGGGTTCGCGGGGATCGCCCCGTCCGCCCGGGCCGGCTCAGCCCTCGGACAGTTCGGCGCTCCGTCTGCGCGCGGCCTCGACCGCGTCGGTCAGGGCGCTGCGCACCCCGTGGCGTTCCAGCTCCCGCAGCGCGGCGGCGGTGGTCCCGCCGGGCGAGGTGACGGCCTCGCGCAGCAGGACGGGGTGCTCGCCGGAGTCGCGCAGCATCGCCGCGGAGCCCGCCGCGGTCTGCGCGACCAGCCGCTCGGCGGTCGGCCGCGGCAGCCCCATGAGCACACCGGCCTCGATCATCGCCTCGGCGACGAGGTAGAAGTAGGCCGGTCCGCTGCCGGACAGCGCGGTGACGGCGTCCAGGTGCCGCTCCGGGACGCGCAGCACCTCGCCGACCGAGCGGAGCAGGGCCTCGGCGCGCGCCAGGTGCTCCTCGGAGGCGCGCGCTCCGGCGGCGAGCGCGGTCATCCCCTGGCCGACCAGGGCGGGGGTGTTGGGCATGGCCCGCACCACGGCGGTCTCGGGGGGGAGGTGCTTCTCCAGCACGGCCGTGGTGATCCCGGCCGCGACGGAGACGACCAGGCGTCCGGGCGGCAGCGCCGCGGCGATCTCGTTCAGCGCCTCGACCATGTCCTGCGGTTTGATCGCGAGGAGCAGCGTCTCGGCGCGGGAGGCGGCCTCGACCGCGGACACGGCGGCGACCCCGTAGCGGTCGCGCAGCTCCTCCGCGCGTTCCCGGCGCGCCTCGCTGACGAGGACCCCGGCCGGGTCCTGCCCGGTGTTGAGGATTCCGGCGAGCAGGGCCTCGCCCATCCGGCCCGCCCCGATGATCGCGATCATGCGGTCACACCCTTCCGACGTCTGCTCCGACGGTCCCGACGGTAGCGGGACGCGGCCGGTGCTCCCACCCCGCCGTCCGGATCACCGCCGTTCTCCCATGACCAGGCGGACGGCCGGGGCGTAGTGGGCCACGACCTGCTCCGGGTCGGCCGAGGCCAGCGGTTCGGCGCGGATCACGCTGCGCACCAGGACCATGCCGAACAGCTGGGAGGCGATCAGGCCGGCCCGCAGCGGCTCCACCCCGATCTTGGGCGCGATCTGCCGGGCGAGGACGTCGGTCATGAAGCCGCGCAGGACGTCCGCGGCCCGCTCGCTGGTCATGGCCGAGCGGAGCAGGGCGACGAAGGGCGCCCGGCCGTGCTCGTCGTCCCAGACCCGCAGGAAGGTGCGGACCACCGCCTCGGCGGGGTCGTGCTCCGGGTCGAGCATGATCCGCTCCAGCAGTTCGCCGGGGTCGTAGGGGATCTCCATCGCCGCGACGAACACCTGGTCCTTGGTGCCGAAGTAGTGGTGCACCAGGGCGGGGTCCACCCCGGCGCGCCGGGCGATGCCGCGCACCGAGGCGCCGTCGTACCCCTTCTCGGCGAAGTCCAGGCGCGCCGCCCGCAGGATCTCCTCGCGGGTGCGCGTCGCTCCCGGGCGCCGTCCGGTCCGAGCCACCCCGTCCCGTCCTGTCCGTTGTCGTTCCCGTGTCCGTCAGTCCGTGCCGCTGACCGTGCCGTCGCCGCCGACCGAGAACACCCGGGGGGCGGCGGAGGCCGCCGAGTGCACCACGATCCGCTCGCGTTCCGGCTCGGCCGTGTGCCGCGCGCTCCGCGCGAAGTGCAGCCGGGTGAACGCCAGCGCCTCGGCCAGTTCGGTCAGCCGTCCCTCGCGGTCGGACTTGCGGGTGTTGACCTCCAGCACGATCTGGCCCCGGTAGTCGCGGTCGGCGAGGTACTCCAGGAGTTCCGCGCAGGGCTGGTTGCCCCGGCCGGGGATCAGGTGCTCGTCGAGGTTGCCCCCGCCGACGCCGTCCGCGAGGTGCACGTGGGAGAGGCGGTCGCCGAGCCGACGCGCCATGTCCATGGCGTCCGACTGCGACATGGCGGTGTGCGAGAGGTCCAGGGTGACGTCGGGGTAGTCGCGGTCCAGCGGGTTCCAGCTGGGTGCGTAGGGGACGACCTCCCTGCCCCGCATGCGCACCTGGTACATGTTCTCGACGGCGAAGACGACGTCGGTCTCGTCCTGCATCCGCTGGATGCCCTTCTCGAAGTCCTTGGCGTACTCGCGCTGCCACTTGAAGGCAGGGTGCACCACGACGGTCGTGGCGCCCAGCGCTTCGGCCATCTCCTTGGACTTGACGAGCTTGACCCAGGGATCGCGGCCCCACACCCGCTGGGTGAAGATCAGGCACGGGGAGTGGATCGCGGTGATGGGGACCTGGTGGTAGTCCGACAGGCGGCGGAGCATGTCGACGTCCTGGCTGACCGGGTCCGAGGTGACCATGACCTCGATGCCGTCGTAGCCGAGTTTGGCGGCGATCTCGAAGGCCGCCGGGGTCTTCTCCGGGTACACCGACGCCGTCGAGAGGACGACGGGGGCGTCTGGAACCTGGATAGCGTTCACTTGAACCACCATACGTGCTGTCGTGACGAAATTCCCTGCCGCACGAGTGGCCCGTGGGGGGCGGCGCGCCGTGCTCGCCAGACCGAGGCGGGCGTCCCCGCGTCGTCGTGAGGGTCATTCCGGGGAACAAAAAGCTCACCGGGGCGATTCCCGGCCCCGACGTCTGGAGCGCTCCGTGCACCTACGAGGCGGAGAACCGCGCCGCCGCCCCCGGGGGCCGGATCGAGGAGGCGATGCGCGGGATCCGGCCCCGGACCGGGGCGCACGTCCTGGACACCGGCTGCGGTACCGGTTTCCACCTGCCGCGCTTCGCCGTCGAGGCGCGGTGGGTGACCGGGGTGGAGCCGCAGCGGCTCGCCGAGGCGGCTCGGGCGCGCGTGCGGACGCTGCCCGACGCCACCGTACACACCGGGGTGGCGCAGCGGCTTCCGGCCGCCGACGCCTCGGTGGACGTGACGCACGCGCGGTGGGCGTCCTTCTTCGGTCCCGGCTGCGAGCCGGGGCTGGTCGAAGCGGACCGGGTGATGCGGCGCGGCGGAGCGGCGTTCGTCATCGACAACGGCGCCGCCCGCAGCGCCTTCGGCGGCTGGTTCCGCCGGTCGCTGCCGTCCCACGGCCCGTCGGCGGTCGAGCGCTTCCGGAGCGGTCGCGGGTTCACCCGGCGGTCGGTGGACACGGGCCGGTGGTTCGAGAGCCGCGCGGACTTCGAGGCCGTGGCGCGCATCGAGTTCCCCCCGGGCCCGGCCCGGGGGATCGTCGACGGGCACCGGGGCCCGGAGGTCGACCACGCGGTGAACCTCTGGTGGCGGGGGTACTGACCGGGGCACGGCCACCTCCTCCGTCAGGAGCGCCACAGGAACGTGAGGGTCCCGTAGGCGCCGGTGTGCAGGACTCGTGGTGCGGTGGGGGTACGGTGTTTCCTCCGGGGGCGGAGGCTGGACTCTCCCGAATCGTGTTCTCGTCTCTATGCGACAGCGCACACCGCCGTCTGGTTCCGGTCCGCCGCCGGAAAATCGCTCCCTGTTCTCCCGCGGTCCCGCCCCGTCCGTCCCGGCTGTCCCCGGCAGGCGCTAGCGTGCAGGTATGGCGAGGGCAGCGAAGCGGACGTTCCGGTGTACCGAGTGCGGGTGGACCGCTCCGAAGTGGGTGGGCCGCTGCGGCGACTGCCAGTCGTGGGGCACCGTGGAAGAGGTCTCGGCACCGGTGGCGGGCGGGGTGACCCCGGTCCGGTCGGGGACGCCCGCGCGCCCCATCGCCGAGATCGACGTGGAGGCCGCGCAGGCGTCGCCGACCGGCCTGGCGGAGCTCGACCGGGTGCTGGGCGGCGGGGTGGTGCCCGGCGGGGTCCTGCTGCTCGCCGGCGAGCCCGGGGTGGGCAAGTCCACCCTGCTGCTGGAGGTGGCCGCGCGCTACGCCGCGCTGGGTCCGGTGCTGTACGTGACGGGCGAGGAGTCGGCGGGGCAGGTGCGGCTGCGGGCCGAGCGGGTGGGCGCGCTGGCGCCCAAGCTCTACCTGGCGGCGGAGACCTCGCTGGCCGCGCTGGCCGGGCACGTCGACGAGGTGGCGCCCCGGCTGCTGGTCGTCGACTCGGTGCAGACCATGAGCGCGCCCGACGTCCCGGGCGTCCCGGGGGGAGTCACCCAGGTGCGCGAGGTCGCCGCCGGTCTGATCCGGTTGGCCAAGGAGCGCAACATCGCCACCGTCCTGGTCGGACACGTCACCAAGGACGGCTCCATCGCGGGGCCGCGGGTGCTGGAGCACCTGGTGGACGTGGTACTGCAGTTCGAGGGGGACCGGCACTCGCAGTTGCGCATGCTGCGCGCGGTGAAGAACCGGTACGGCCCCACCGACGAGATCGGCTGCTTCGAGCTCACCGACTCCGGCATCGTGGGCCTGCCCGATCCGAGCGGCCTGTTCCTCACCCGCCGCACCGAGCCGGTCCCGGGGACCTGCGTCACGGTCACCGTCGAGGGACGGCGTCCCCTGATCGCCGAGGTGCAGGCGCTGGTGGCGCCGACCGCGCTGCCGCAGCCGCGCCGTGCCACCTCGGGGCTGGACTCGGCCCGGGTCGCGATGGTGCTGGCGGTGCTGGAGAAGCGGGTCAACCTGCGGATGGGCGCGGCCGACGTCTACACCTCCACGGTCGGCGGGGTCCGGCTGGTGGAGCCGTCGGTGGACCTGGCGCTGGCCCTGGCGCTGGCGGGGTCGCACACCGACCTGGCGCTGCCCCGGGGGATGGTCGCCATCGGCGAGGTGGGGCTGGCCGGCGACGTGCGCGTGGTCAGCGGCCTGCAGCGGCGGCTCCTGGAAGCGCAGCGGCTGGGGTTCACCACCGCGATCGTGCCCGCCGACGCCGACGATCCGGTCCAGGTGGAGGGCATCAGCACCGTGGGCGTCTCCGACCTGGGACAGGCGCTGCTCACCGCTTTCCCCGAGCTGCGCCGCTGACCGGACGGCGGTGCACGGACCGCTTCCGTCCCACCGGGGGAGCCGCTCGGCGGCTTCCGCCGCCCCACCCCACTTCGGTCACTCTGGGTGACTGATCTTTGACTTGTGCGTTTTCCGTGTTTTATGGTGATCCGCGCCACAGGTGTGGCGACCGATGAACGAGCATCCCGATCTTCTCCTGTCACCGTTCCGGCCCCTTGCTTGGGAGCGTTCCCAGGCCCCTCTGGTCCCCAACCACGCCCGTCCGGGCGTGTTCCCCCGAAAGGACACCGGCAGTGGGCAGACTGACCCCCCTGATGAGCCGGCTGCGCGCCGGCGCGGCCGCGGTCGCGCTCGGAGCGACCGCGCTCATCCCCCTGACCTCCTCCCCAGCCGCCCTCGCCGCCGGCGGCGACTGGCTGCACACCGACGGCAACAGGATCGTGGACGCCGCCGGCAACGAGGTGTGGCTCACCGGAGCCAACTGGTTCGGCTTCAACACCAGCGAGCGGGTCTTCCACGGGCTGTGGGCCGCCAACATCGAGGACGTCACCCGGGCGATGGCCGAGCGCGGCATCAACATCGTGCGCGTCCCCATCAGCACCCAGCTGCTCCTGGAGTGGCGGGACGGCCAGGAGGCGCCGAGCGGAGTCAACGAGTACGTCAACCCCGAACTGACGGGGATGAGCAACCTCGAAGTCTTCGACTACTGGCTGCAGTTGTGCGAGGAGTACGGCCTCAAGGTCATGCTCGACGTGCACAGCGCGGAGGCCGACAACTCCGGCCACTTCTACCCGGTCTGGTACAAGGGCGACATCACCTCCGAGGACTTCTACGCCGCCTGGGAGTGGGTCACCGAGCGCTACAAGAACAACGACACCATCGTCGCCGCCGACATCAAGAACGAACCCCACGGCAAGGCCGACGAGAGCCCCCGGGCCAAGTGGGACGACTCCACCGACGTCGACAACTTCAAGCACGTCTGCGAAACGGCGGGCAACCGCATCCTCGCCATCAACCCGAACATGCTCATCCTGTGCGAGGGCATCGAGATCTACCCCAAGGACGGGCAGGACTGGTCCTCCACCGACGGCCGGGACTACCACTCCACCTGGTGGGGCGGCAACCTGCGCGGTGTCGCCGACCACCCCGTCGACCTGGGCGCCCACCAGGACCAGCTGGTCTACTCGCCGCACGACTACGGGCCCGCCGTGTTCCAGCAGGACTGGTTCGAGGGCGAGTGGAACAAGCAGACCCTGACCACGGACGTCTGGCGGCCCAACTGGCTCTACATCCACGAGGACGGCACCGCGCCGCTGCTCATCGGCGAGTGGGGCGGCTTCCTCGACGGGGGCGACAACGAGAAGTGGATGGAGGCGCTGCGCTCCCTCATCATCGAGGAGCGGCTGCACCACACCTTCTGGGCGCTCAACCCCAACTCCGGCGACACCGGCGGCCTGCTCGGATACGACTGGGTGACCTGGGACGAGGAGAAGTACGCGTTCCTTGAGGCCGCGCTGTGGCAGGACGGCAACGGCCGGTTCATCGGCCTGGACCACGAGGTCCCGCTGGGCGGCGCGGGCTCCACCACCGGCCTGTCGCTGAACCAGTACTACGGCGGCGGCTCCGGCGACCCCACCGACCCGCCCACGGACCCCACCGACCCGCCCACGGATCCGACCGACCCGGCCGACCCGCCCGCGGGTGAGGTCGAGGTCCACTACCGCAACAACAGCGCCTCCGCCACCGACAGCCAGATCGCTCCCGGACTGCGGCTGGTCAACACCGGAAGCAGCACCGTCGACCTGTCCGACGTGGAGATCCGGTACTACTTCAGCAACGAGTCCGGCGGCGCCCCGCAGTACGCCTGCGACTGGGCCCAGGTGGACTGCTCCAACGTCAGCGCCTCCTTCGGTTCGCTGTCGGCCCCGGGCGCCGACACCTACCTGGCGCTCACCCTCGCCGGCAGCCTGGCGCCCGGCGCGACCACCGAGATCCAGGGCCGCATCCACGCGTCGACCTGGGCGAACTTCGACGAGAGCGACGACTACAGCCGTGGCGACAACACCGACTGGGCCGCCAATCCGGCGGTGACCGCCTTCCTCGGCGGCACGCTGGTCTGGGGTGTGCCGCCGGCCTGACACGTCCGCTGAGCCCACACGACGGGGGGGCCGTGCCGCCGCGGCCGCGGCGGCACGGCCCCCCCCCGTGTCGGTCACAGCACGGCGGCCAGGCGCTCCTCGTGCAGCCGCTCCCCCCAGGACGGCGGCAGCGGCGGGATGTCGCCCACCCGCCAGCGCAGCAGCAGGTCGGCGAGGGCCGGGTTGCGCGGCAGGGCCGGACCGTGCAGGTAGGTGCCGAGCACCTGCCCCTGGTAGGCCCCCTCGGTGACGCCGTCGTTGCCGACGCCCCGGACCGCGGTCGACAGGGGCTTGGCCGAGGGACCGATCGCGGTGCGGCCCTGATGGTTCTCGAAGCCGGTGATCCGTCCCACGCCCAGCGCCGGGTCGACGTCCGCGACGATCTCCCCGACCGCCCGGCTCGGGCCCCGGCTGCTGCGCACGTCGAGGATGCCGACGCCGGGCAGCGGGTTGGCCGCGTCGTCGCCGTAGGTCTCACCGATGATCTGGTAGCCGGCGCAGACCGCGAAGACCGCGGCTCCCCGCTCGGCCGCCTGCTTGAGTCCGCCGTCGGCGCGCAGCCGCTGCGCCGCGAGGATCTGCGGCCGGTCCTCGCCGCCGCCGAGCAGGTAGATGTCGCCCTCCGCGGGAACCGGGTCGCTGGAGTGGACGTGCACGACCTCGGTGGGGATGCCGCGCAGTTCCGCGCGGCGCCGCAGGATCAGCACGTTGCCCCGGTCTCCGTAGGTGCTGAGCAGGTCGGGGTAGATCCACACGATCCGCAGGGTGCTGCTGGTGTCACTCATGGGGTCCCCCTCTACTGGACTCGTCCGTAGGCCGCGCGGATCTGCTGGAAAGCGGTGTAGTTGGAGATCACGTCGACCTTGGTGATGTCGGGCCGCTCCGCCTTGAGGCGGGTGAGGACCTGGTCGACGCTGTCGGCGACCTCGAAGTCCACCTCGTCGGTCTCCAGGCGCAGCGCGAGGTCGGTGCGGCGCTCCCCCATCACGAACACGCGGCGCCCCCGCAGCACCGTGTAGTCCACGTCCCACAGCCAGGAGGTGTCGCGGCCGTCGGGGATCTGCGCGTTCACCGAGAGGATGACCGGCACCCGGGGCGGGTCCAGGACCGCGAACGACTCCAGCCATCCGGCGGGGTTCTTCGCCAGCAGCAGCCTGACCTCGATCCCCTGGGTGACGATCGAGGTGTAGCGTCCGGCGACCGACTCGATCTCCTGCAGGCGGGGCAGCACCTGCTCGGGACGGAGCCCGTAGGCGGCGGCCGTGGCCAGGGCGATCACTGCGTTGGACCGGTTGGCGTCCCCCGGCAGCCGCAGCTGGAGCCTGTGCTCCTTCCCCTCGGGGTCGGTGACCGTGTCGGTGGCGTTGTCCAGCGACCAGGTGGTGTGCGGCCGGCTCAGCCCGCATTCGGGGCACTCCCAGTGCGGGTCGGGGTCCCGTTTGAGGTGGCCGCCGCACTCGGGGCAGCACCACGAGTCCTCCTTCCACCGCTGACCGGCCGCCACCCAGGTCGCGTGGGGCGCGCCGAGCCCGGCCCAGGCGACCAGCGGGTCGTCGGCGTTGGCGACGACGTGCGCCTGGCTGGCGGCCAGGGCCTCCCGCCACTTCTTGGCCAGCAGGTTGATCTCGGAGGCGCGGTCCATCTGGTCGCGGCTCAGGTTCATCAGCACGACCACGACGGCGTTGGTCTCACGGAGCACCTGCGGCAGGTACTTCTCGTCGGTCTCCAGGACGCCGATGCGCGCCCTGGGGTTGTTGGACAGTGCGGTGATGTGGCCGGTCGGCATGTTCGCACCGTGCTCGTTGGTGGCGATCTCGCCGATCTCACGCAGTGCCGAGGAGATCAGTCTGGTCGTGGTGGTTTTTCCGTTGGTGGCGCTGACCAGGGCGATCCGGCGTCCGCGGGCGAGTTCGGCGAGCAGGTTCGGTTCGACCTTGAGCGCGATTCGCCCCCCGATGACCGAGCCGTCGCCGCGCCCGGTGGCCCGGGACAACGAGGCCGCGCCCCTACCCAGCGCGGCAGCGAGCTGGGCACGCAAGGGAAGTTCGCTCATTGATCCCCACAACGTTCGATGGAAGAGAGTGCACGACGCCTTCGTTGCAGGCGGTGACCCAAGCCTATTGCCCCGCCGGGGGCGTAAACCGTCACGACGCCTCGGGTCTCGCCTTCTTCATATTTCCGGAGCACCCGGTTAACACGCGCTTGTGCCCCACCGCCGCCACAACGACCGGATACAGAATTCACTCTTTCTGTCCCCATTTGCCCGACATCACGCTGTTCACGTGGTCGGGTCCCTGTCCACCGCGGACCGCTGCCGCGCACGGACGCCGGCGGCGCCCGGCTCACCCCACCGGCCGCCGCCAGTCCAGTCGCTCGGGGGGCGGGCCGATGTTGGCTTCCACCTCCGCGGCCGGGGACTCCGCCTCCGCGGCCGGGGGCTCCGCCTCCGCGGCGGTCTGCAGGGTCGCGGTGGGCAGGGCGAGGATGCCGGGATTGGCGTCGGCGACCATCGGCGCCTCCCCCGCCCCGGGGACGACCACGGCGGTGTGCGGCAGCCGCTGCAGACCGTAGACGTCGAACTTCTGGGTGCTGAGCCGGTCCGTGTGGTCGTCGGCCGACAGCGTGTCCTGTTCGGCCGCCTGACTGGTGGCCTTCCCCCAGGCCGTGGCCGCACGGATGTGCCGGACCAGGGTGAGCGGCGCGATCGACTTGGCGGCGTAGCGGACCGGAGCGGCCGCGGTGACCTGTTCGGAGGTGTCGGTGGCGTAGCTGTCGGCGGTGGTGCCGTCCAGCGCCGCACCGACGATCTCGGTGAGCGGGTGCATGCGCCCCGGTCGGACGGCGCCGAGGAAGCCCGCTGCGGCCTCGGCCGAGTCGGCGTCGGGCTGGCGCATGATGACGGGGAGGGTCCCCTCGCAACGCAGTTGGGCCAGGGCGTTCTCCCCCGCCCTCCGGTACAGCAGCACCACCCCGGTGGCCAGGCGCGCGGCCGCCTCGGTCAGGCGGCGCACCGCCCACTCCGGCAGCGCGTCGGCACCGCACAGCACGATCATGCGCGCCCACGGCCGCCCCGGTCCGTTCCGCGCGGCCCGCAGGTCCAGCAGGGTGCTGAGCGCCTCGACGGTGTAGGTGCCGTAGGCGCGTTCGGCGAACTCCCCGGCGCTGCGGTCGGTGGCGATGATCTTCACCTGGGCGTAGGGTTCCCGTTCGGCCCGGCTGCCCAGGCCCTCGAAGGGCAGCAGCGCACGCCGCAGCGCGGCGGCCCGTGCCACGGCGGCGGGGTCGTCGGCGAACACCTCGCGCAGCTTCTCGCGCTCCCCGCGGGTCAGCAGGAGCAGGGCCGGATCGCCCCGGGCGTCGTCCTCCCCCGGCAGACCGACCAGGCCGAGGGCGGCGACGACCCGCACGATCTCGGTGTCGCCGCCCAGCACCGTGAAGATCCGCTCCAGGACGGCCCGGTCGGCGTCGGCGTCCCCGCCGGACTCGACCGCCTGGGCCGTGGCGGCGAGGATCGCGGCGCGGCGCCGGGTGTTGAGGTTGGCGCCGATCTTCACCCGGGGCAGGTCCGCGGGCAGCACCCACACCCGGGGGATGAGCCCGCAGCGCTGGGTGAGCGCGACGAACTGCCCGGCGGCCGCGCGTCCCGACAGGTCCACGACGGTGAGGTCGCCGCCGTCCTTGATCAGGGCGGCCCCGAGCGTGGTGAGCAGCGCGGACCAGCCCGCCTCGGTTCCGCCCACGACGGTGACCCGGTGGACGTCCTCGGGGATCTCCACGGCGTGCCACCGGGGCTGGGCCTCGTAGACGCGTTTGCGGTGCTGCCACTCGGTGTACCGGGCGGCGTGCTCCTCCTGCCGCTCCCGGAGCTCCCGCTCCCTCCGCTCCTGCTCCGAGACCCGTCGGGTGCGTTCCCGGGCCAGCATCTCCCCCATGTCGCTGCGGCTCTGCACGAGGATGAGCAGCACCGGGAACGCCACGACCAGACAGGCCAGGCAGCCGAGGACGGCGAGCAGCAGCGGCATCACCCCGAGCATGGTCAGCAGGAGCAGGACCGTGCCGATGAGGACGAGCAGGCACAGTCCGAACAGCAGCGGCCGGTTGGTCTCCGCCTCCGACCGGAGTTTGGCCTGCTCCCACTGTTCGTCGGGGTCGACGCGCTCGTCAGGGGTGGGACGGCGCGGCGGCGGTCCCGGCGGGGGGACCAGGGTCTCGTAACGCCAGCCGAGAAAGGGCCTGCCCGGCCGTTTGCGTTCCGATCGGTCGTCGGGCACCGCTCAAACCTCCCACCGGCCACGAGGGGACAGACCGGTCAGTCCTCGGGCGATAGACACGATTGTGGCCAATTCGTGGCCCCGGTGTCACGAGTTTGCTCAAAACCTCCCGCCGACTCGGCCGCCGGGGTCAGCCCGGCGTCTCCCCGCATCCCGCACGGTAGGCCTTTCCGCTGCTGACCGCGGTGGAGCCGTCGGCCGCACCGGCCGTGACCGTCCAGGCCACCGAGGTGTCCGGGGGAAGACCGCTGACGCTGGCGTACCACTCCCCCGGGGTGTTGCCGGGGGACATGGCGGTCTGCTGGGTGCCGGAGGGCCCGGTGACGTCCAGGGTCACCGCGGTCGCCTCCCCCTGGACCCGGGCGGTGACCGCCAGCGTCCAGACGGGGGGACACTCCTCGGCGGTGACGTCCTGTGCGTGGGCGGAGAGGGCCAGCGGAGCCGTGGACGGCTCGCTGCCGTCCGCGTCGGGCTGCTCTGCCTCCGGGGTGTCGGCAGGGCCGGGGGGCGTGGGACTCGGCGCGGCGGTTCCGGTCCCGCCGGGGGAGGGGGCGTCCGCGGGAGGCGTCCCGGTTCCGGCCGTGCCCTGCGGGGCGGAGCCGCTGGGCCGGGGGGCGACGGGTTCCAGGGAGACCACGGGGGCCGCATCGACCTCGTTGCCTCCCGCCACCACCTCCGACAGCAGCGGCAGCGCGGCCCATCCGGCCACGGCCAGGGCCAGCAGTGCGGCGGCCAGCGTCACCGCCGTGGAGAGCCGCGGCCGGGAACCGGGGGAGCCGGCGGCGTCGCCGTCGCTGCGCTTCGGGAATCCGTCGGCGCGGTAGGGGCCGGCCCGGTCCGCGAACTCGGCGTGGTGGGCGACGAGTTCCGGGTCGAAGGCGTTGGCCAGCAGTTGGTCGTGCAGGAAGGCCGGTGCCGCGGCGACGGGCAGGAGGCTCAGCAGCGACGCGGGAGCCACCAGGGCGGCGCGTTCCCGCGCGCAGTTCTCGCACGTGGCCAGGTGCCGGTTGATCCGTTTGCGCCACAGCGGGCTGAGCCGGCCGTCCCAGTCCCGGAGCAGGGTGCGCAGCGCCGCGCACTCCCGTCCCCGGGCACGGGCCACCAGCAGCGCGCCGATGGAGCGTTCGAGTTGGGCGCGCGCGGTGGCCGCCACCGCGTTGGCCTGTCGAACGCTGACTCCCAGGACCGCGGCCAGTCCGGGCCCGTCGAGCTGGTGGCGCAGGGTGAGGTGGATGACCTCCCGCTCACGCGGGTTGAGCCCGCTCATGGCCTCGTGGACGAGGACGCGCGTCTCCTCCCGGTGGACACCGGCCTCGGGAGGGCCGAGGGTCTCGTCGCTCAGCTCCGCCGCCTCGTCGAGGGAGGCGTACCGGTGGCGGCTGCGGAGCACGCGGTGGCACTGGGAGCGCGCGATCGCGTACAGCCAGGGACGCAACGCGTCGGGGTTGCGCAACTGGGTGATCCGCTCACGCGCGATGAGGAAGACGTCGTGCACCGTGTCGGCGGCGGCCTCGGCGTCGTCAAGCATCCTCAGGCTGTAGTCGTAGAGGCGGTCGGCGTAGGCCCGGTACGCCGCGCTCAGCCCGTCCCGCTCGTTCTTCGCGATCGCGTGCACGATGTCTGCGTCACGCATGGCCAAGAGCCTAGCCCCGCTGTCGTTGACGGCATAGTCCCGTGCATCGGGACAGCGGCGCCGCGGTGTCGGTTTCCTCCCGGTGCTGCGGGCGGCTGCGGCCTGGGAGGTCCGCCGGAGGGGGAGGTCGGGGGTCATCGGGGCTCCTTCCCGGTGCGCCGTGGTCGCGCTCTCACCGGTAGGAGCCGCCGCCCCCGTCGGGGACAACGATTTCTTCCGCGGTGGTCCGGTGTCCCCGAAGACGCCGGTGGCGACGGGAGGTGCTCCCGTCGCCACCGGTGGACGGCCGCGTACGGCGGCCGGACGCGTCCTAGGCCTGGACCTGGAGGTCGACGACCTTCCCGGTCTCGGCGTTCACCGTGTACTCGGCGGTGAAGCCCTTGGAGGCCAGCACCCGGATCTTCCACTCGCCGTCGGCGGCGAAGAAGCGGAAGGTGCCCTCCTCACCGGTCACGACCTCTCCGACGAAGTCGTCGGAGGCGCTGAGCAGACGCACGTAGGCACTGGCGAGCGGCTGGCCGTCCCGGGTCACCGTGCCCTGGACGACCGCCTGGTTGCCCGCGTCGACGTCGGCGAGGGCCACGCCCCCGACCGGAGCTCCGCAGGTGCTCACTTGGCCTCCCCCAGTTCCACCGGAACGCCGATCAGCGAGCCGTACTCGGTCCAGGAGCCGTCGTAGTTCTTCACGTTCGGGATGCCGAGGAGCTCGTGCAGCGCGAACCACGCGATGGAGGAGCGCTCACCGATCCGGCAGTAGGCGATGATCTCCTTGTCCAGGTCGACCCCGGCCTCCTCGTACAGCTTGCGCAGCTCCTCGTCGGACTTGAAGGTGCCGTCCTCGTTGGCGACCTTGGCCCACGGGATGTTGCGCGCGGTCGGGATGTGGCCGGGGACCTGGGAGACCTCCTGCGGCAGGTGCGCGGGGGCCAGCAGCTTGCCGGTGAACTCGTCGGGGGAGCGGACGTCGACGAGGGCCTTGTTGCCGATCGCCGCGACGACCTCGTCGCGGAAGGCGCGGATGGAGGTGTCCTGCTCCTTGGCGGTGTAGGTGGTCCGCGGCCGCTGCGGGACCTCCGTGACCAGCTCGCGGGAGTCCAGCTCCCACTTCTTGCGGCCGCCGTCGAGCAGGCGCACCTTCTCGTGGCCGTAGAGCTTGAAGTACCAGTAGGCGTAGGCGGCGAACCAGTTGTTGTTGCCGCCGTAGAGCACCACGGTGTGGTCGTTGGCGATGCCGCGCTCGGACAGCAGCGCCTCGAAGCCGGCCTTGTCCACGAAGTCGCGCCGGACCGGGTCCTGGAGGTCCTTCTTCCAGTCGATCTTGATCGCGTTGCGGATGTGTCCCTTGTCGTAGGCCGAGGTGTCCTCGTCGACCTCGACGATCACGACCTCAGGGTCATCCAGGTGAGCCTCCACCCAGTCGGCGTCCACGAGGACGTCGGAGCGGCTCATGGGGAACCTCCTTGTTGTGTGTTCTACCGTTCTGGCACAGCGTGCGAATCTGCCGGGACGGAACGTCGTCGTCCGGGGCGCACTCGTGGCAGGTGCTTTCCGTCGTGTCGGAGCGGGTGCGTGGCACGGGCATCGGGACGGGGCCCCGGTCGGGGCAGTCGTCTCCGTGCGTGGCGAAGAGGGGAAGGGAGCGGCGGGGAACGGCCGCACGGCCGTGAGCGGTCTCGCTCTAACGGGCAGCGTGACAGAGCGCCGTGGCGACACGGCAGAAGTCGACGGCGCGTCGCTTCGTCAGGAGCGCATCTGTCAGGAGAGTCACGGAGACGATGTTACGTGCTCGGCATCCGATTGTCACGGGTGTCCTGTTTCACAGGACGGAAGAACAGGGCCGTTCCGTCGGGACGGAGCGGCCCTGTGCGGTCCGGTCTGCGGCGGGCTAGGCCTCGGGGGAGCCGACGATCTGCACGTCGCTGCCCACGGCGGTTGCCTGGATGCCGTTGGGCAGGAGTTCGACGCCGGTCACCTGCAGGTCGAAGGGCAGCCGGGGCAGTTTCATGGTGAGCGTGAGCATGCTCTCCACCGTGCTCACCGGCACCAGTTCCTCGCTCAGTTCGATGCCGCTCGGGATGACCGTGAGCTCGTCGCCGTTCACCTCGATCTGGAAGTCACTGGAGAGGGAGACGCTGAACCCCTGGTAGGCGAGGTCTCCGGAGATGCGGGGCGCTCCGTTCGCGGCCTCGATCACCACGCCCTCGGGCAGCCGCTTCTGCAGTTCGCTGTAGGGGAGCAGCACCGTGCCCTCGACTCCCCCGGCCACCACGCTGGGCTCCGTCAGCAGGTCGGCGAAGGGGGCGCTGACCTCGGTCAGCGTCACGTCGACCCGGTCGACCTGCACCTCCTCGATGGTCATCGCGCCGGTGACCACGTGGATCTCCTGGTACTCCCCGCCGATGGCCTGGTTGAGGAACGGAAAGCCCCCGATGGTGACCTCCGGTTCGGCTGCCATCTCGTACTGCTGGGAGATCCGCTTGGCGATCTCGCTCTCCGCCGCGTAGTGCGCCCCCCTGTCGGCGGCTGCCAGCAGAACCAGCAGGAAAATCAGGAGGACGAGGAACTTTCTCATCGGGCTTCCAGCACACTCCGTAGATTCGGCGAGCCGCGCCGCGCTTCGAGCGCACCGGACGCGGGTATCGCTAGGAGATTACTGCAATCGTCCGATTGGCCTCAGTCTGCGGTGGAGTATCCCAGTGAACTTTGAGGAACCCCACAGGACCGGGGCCTGGACGCCGCGTCCGGGCCGCCTCACCGCGGCATCAGCATGTCGGGCAGGCTGTCCGCGGCCGCCGCCCCGGACAGGGAGAGTTCGATGACGTTGGTGGCCACGATGTGCCGGGCGGAGCGCCGTACGAAGTCGATCACGTGCGGCTGCTGTTCGTGCTCCTCGTAGGCCAGCCGGTCGCGGTAGATGGCGTAGACGATGCGCTGCTGCGGGGAGCTGGGCACGGTGTGGCAGGCGTACAGGAGGGTGTCGGGCTCCTGCCGGGCGACCTCGTCGACCGCCTCGTCCACGCAGTCGTCGAAGAGGTCCTCGTGGCCCTCCTTGACCGTGTAGATGGTGATGACGCCCTGGAGCCGGGAGGCTCTGGGACGCGGTTCGGGTTCCGGGTCGTCGAAGTCGTCGGGGGCGGCCCTGCGCCGTCTGCCCCGCACCGGAGCCTCGTCGAAGTCGTCGTGGTCGGCCCTGCGTCGCCTGCGCCGCACCGGTTCCTCCTCTTCTTCCTCGTCGAGCTCGTCGAGATCATCGAGGTCGTCGAGGTCGTCCTCGAAGAAGTCGTCCTCGTCGCGGTTCCCGCCCCGACGACGCCCGCCGCGTCGCGGCGGCGCGCCCGCCCGGAGCACCGCGCCCCACAGCGCGGCCACCGCGCCGAGCATCATGAGCTGGCCGAGGATTCCCAGGCCGAACCTGCTGACCAGGATCTCCAGCAGCGCCGCCAGCGCCACCAGTCCCAGGACGCCCAGTTCGCGCTGCCCCCGTTCCGGGGCCCCAGACAGGCGCCGCGCCGCCGCGACCGCTGCGGCGACCAGTGCCGCCAGGACGAACAGGTGCACGAGGGCCAGGACGGCCATCGGGACGACGTCGTAGTGCTCGGAGGCGGCCGGATAGCCGGTGTCGTAGCGGCCGCGCAGCCGGTCCATGGTGAGGACCACCAGCGGGACGATGGTCAGCGTGGTGACCACCAGGCGGGTTCCGAAGCGCCCTCTCGGCGACTCCACCGCGTACTCGACGGCGCCCCAGCCCAGGAACAGCGGCCCCAGCAGGCCGATGCCGATCTGGAGCAGCCGGAAGGTCGCGTTGGAGAAGTCCAGCAGTGCCGCGGGGAAGGCCGCGCTGAGCGCGATCGCGGTCGCTGTCGCGGCCACCACCCAGGCGGTGACGGCGATGCCCGGGCGCCGGTACGCGCGCACGCTGAGCGCCGCGGTGGCACTCCAGGCCACCAGGGCGCAGACGAATGCAAGTCCTACCTCGACCATCTCGACAATGATGCTGCACTTTCCGGACGGAACGCGCATTCGCTCCCGGAACAAACCAACCCAGGAACGGGGTCATTCTGGCATATCGGTCATTTTTGACAGGTATGTGTGACTTACCTCACTAGCCCTGGCTTCGTACTCCCTGCACGTGACCCACACGGCATCCCGGGCCGTAGGCTCGGTTCCATGTGGAGCCGTCTCCGAGACCGTGGCCACGGCCGTACCGCACCCACCGGAGCGGCCTCCGCCACGGCAGCCACCAGCCTCTCCCCCCGCACGCTGGACGTGCACGCCCCCGACGGGCGCACCGACCCCCGCAGCACCGCCGCCTTCTTCGACGTGGACAACACACTCATGCGCGGCGCGTCGATCTACCACTTCGCCCGCGGCCTGGCCGCGCGCAACCTGTTCACCACCCGCGACCTCCTCCGCTTCGGCTGGGGGCAGCTGGTCTTCCGGATCAGCGGCTCGGAGCGCCGCCACCACATCAACGCCGCACGCGAGGCGGCCCTGGCGTTCGTGGCCGGACACAAGGTCGCCGACCTGGTCTCCCTGTGCGAGGAGATCTACGACGAGACCATGGCCGACCGGATCTGGGAGGGGGCCCGGCGACTGGTGCACCGCCACCTCGACTCCGGACAGCGGGTCTGGCTGGTCACCGCGACCCCGGTGGAACTCGCCGACATCATCAAACGCCGTCTCGGACTCACCGGCGCGCTGGGCACGGTCGCCGAATCCGTGGACGGGGTGTACACCGGGCGCCTGGTGGGCGACCTGCTGCACGGCCCCGCCAAGGCCGAGGCGGTCCGCGCACTCGCCGAACTGGAGGGGCTCGACCTCGCCCGCTGCACCGCCTACAGCGACTCCTACAACGACCTGCCGCTGCTGTCCCTGGTGGGCCACCCCAACGCGGTCAACCCCGACGACAACCTGCAACGGCACGCCCACGCGCACGGCTGGCCGGTCCACGACTTCCGCAGGCACCGCACCGCACTGACCGTCGGGCTGCCCTCCGCCATGATCGGCGCGGTGGCGGGCGGCGCCCTGGTGGGGCTGCTCCGGCGCCGCAGGCACGGCTGAGCGGAGAACCGCGGCAGCGGCCCGTCCCGGCGCCGTTCTCGGGACTCGGCGCTCAGGCGCTGCGCAGGGGGCGACGCCGTCGGCGCGCCCGGGAGACCGCACGCGGCGCGTATCCGGCCACGTAGCTGTCGAAGGCCTCCTGGGAGGTGTAGGTCGGCGCCCAGTCGAGCACCCGCTGCACCTCGTTGCAGTCCAGCAGCCGGGACGCCCCCCACTGCCGCAGCAGTTCCGGGGAGTAGCCGGCCCTTCCGCGGCCGACCAGGCTGCCGAGCACCCGCAGCCCCGGCGCGGGCACCGGCAGCACCACGGACCGCCCGGCCCGGCGCAGGCAGTGCGACAGCGGGACCGCCCCGGGGGCGGCCACGTCGAAGACGCCGTCCCGGTCGACGAGCGCCATCCGCCGGATGACCTCGACCCCGTCGTCCTCGTGGAGGAACTGCATCCGGGGGTCGTGACCGCGGAGCACCGGCACCAGCCGCCGTCCCAGGTACCGGGTCAACGGGGAGTCCACCGACGGCCCCACGAGATCGGCGAAGCGCAGCACGGCGATGGACAGGTCGGGCCGGCGGCGGGCGAGGCCGCGCACGTAGCGCTCCGCCTTGGCGGCCTCGGCGGCCTCCCTCAGGTGGGCCCGCGCCGCCTTCCGTTCCCGGGCCCCGGCCGCCTCCCGGGCCGCCTGCCCCGCCTCGTGGGCGCAGTCGCGGACCGCGGTCGTGGAACGCACGACGAGCCTGCGCACGGTATCGGACCGCTGGCAGGCCGTCAGCACCTGCATGGTGCCCAGGACGCTGTTCCCCGCGCCCCGCCCCCGGCCGCCCGCCGCCGGCGCGACGGTCAACCGGAGATGCAGGACGGTGTCGGCTCCCGAGTCCTGGACGGCCGCGGCGACGCTGTCGTCGTGCAGTCCGACCCGGACGAACTCGGCCCGCCCCAGTGAGTGCTCGGGCGTCACCGAATCGACGCCGACGACCCGTTCGACCTCGGGATGGTCCTGCAGAGCCGCGGCGACCCGGGCCCCCAGATAACCGGAGACCCCGGTGACAAGCACGACGCGGGCCATATCGACACTCCTTCGACGGGCTGGGATGGCGGCGGAGAGACTCTCCTCCGCATCGCCCACCCCCACCACGCCCTTCCGGGACGGTCGGATGCGCACGACGTCCGCGGAGAGGCGGGCCTACTTCTTGTTACGGCGTGCGATACGGGTCTTCTTCAGCAGTTTGCGGTGCTTCTTCTTGGCCATGCGCTTGCGGCGCTTCTTGACGACCGAACCCACGGGATCACCTCGGTTTCACGGAACAGCGAAGACAGGGCGGCGCGACGCGGGACAGGGGACCGGTCCGCCGTCCGGGCGGGTGCGGCGGCACGTGACGTGCGGCCTGACACCGGGTGAGCCGCCCCGACCGAGGCGGTGCACAAAAAGCTAGCGTACCCTCTCCCCCCGCGGAACGAACGCGGCGACGTCACGCGCGGTGCCGCCGCACCGTTCAGGCTCCCGGCACCGAGGAGCTGCCGGGGTACAGGGAGGCGGCCGGTTCCGCGTAGGAGACGGCGACGAGCTGCTCCTCCTCGAAGGTCAGCGAGGTGACGCTGGCCAGGTTGCACTGGCGCCGGTCCGGCCGGTGCCACAGGCGCTGCCGTTCGGCGGCGCGCCGGGTGATCCAGATCGGAAGCTGGTGGCTGACGCACACGGCCTCCCGCCCCCACGCCTCCTTGCGCACGTGGCGGATCACCTCGCTCATGCGCCGCACGATCGCGCGGTACGGCTCGCCCCAGGAGGGCATGAACGGGTTGTACAGCTTGCTCCAGGTGCGCGGGTCGGCGATCGAGCGGGAGGTGAAGGGCCGGCCCTGGAAGTGGTTGGCCGCCTCCACCAGCCGCTCGTCCAGGTTGATCTGGAGGCCGAAGCCGGCGGCGACCGGTTCCGCGGTCTCCTGCGCCCGCTCCAGCGGCGAGGAGTACAGCACCGCGATGTCGCGTCCGGAGAACCACTCCGCCGCGAGTTCGGCCATCCGGCGTCCCCGCTCGCTGAGGTGGAAGTCGGGCAGCCGCCCGTAGAGGATGCCCTCGGGGTTGTGCACCTCGCCGTGTCGCAGCAGGTGGATGACGGTGGTCGTGGACATGGCGCCGGACCGCTTCCTTCTCGCTCGTTCCTGGCCCGGTCCGCACCGTGACGGAACCGGGGCGGAGGTGGACCGTCCGCGTGCCCCCACCGTATCGGCCGCCCTCTGCAGGGCCCCCTGCCACGGCCCGCGCCGTGGGACGGCGGCGCGACTCGCGGCGCCGCCCGGTGGAGAGGCGCCGTACCTGGCGGGGCCGCACCGGAACCGCCGCCACCCCCGGGTGAAGGGTACCCCCGCCGCGCCTCGGCGGCACCGCGGCACGACGGCCCCGGCGGCCTGCGCCGGCGCGCCACGCGCCCACCGGTCCGTGCCCGGCGGTCGCGTGGCGCGCTCCTCCCCGGGCAGGATCGGGCGCCGCTCCGTCACGAACGGGCTCTGCACCGGCAGGCCGGGAGCGTCCGTGTCGCCGCGGCGGTCCCGGAAGCGGAGTCCCTGCGGGCCGCCGCGGCGTGGTCGCCGGCGGTCTAGGCCGCCTGGGCGGCCGCCTTGGCCGCGGCGGGCAGGGCGGAGACGACCCGGTCCAGCGCGGCGTCGTCGTGCGCGGCCGAGAAGAACCACGCCTCGAACGCCGCGGGCGGCAGGTAGACGCCCTGCTCCAGCATCGCGGTGAAGAACGCCGCGAACTGCGCGGTGTTCTGCGCGCGGGCGCCGTCGAAGTCGACGACCTCGGCGTCGGTGAAGAAGACCGTGAACAGGTTGCCGCCGTGTTGGATGCGGTGCGGCACCCCCTCGGCGGTCAGCGCCTCGCTCACGGCCGCGGAGACCCGCGCGGCGGCGGCGTCGATGTGCGCGTAGACCTCCGGCGTGGCGTTGCGCAGCGTGGCCAGCCCGGCGGCGGTGGCCAGCGGGTTGCCCGACAGCGTGCCCGCCTGGTAGACGGGGCCGCTGGGGCTGAGCTGGTCCATGATGTCGGCCCGGCCGCCGAACGCGGCCGCGGGCAGCCCGCCGCCCATGACCTTGCCGAAGGTCATCAGGTCGGGGGTGACGCCCTCCAGACCGAACCAGCCCGACGGGCTCACCCGGAAACCGGTGAGGACCTCGTCGAGGATGAGCAGCGCGCCGTGCCGCGCGGTGATCTCGCGCAGCGCGGCGTTGAACCCGTCCCGCGGCGGTACCACGCCCATGTTGGCGGGGCAGGCTTCGGCGATGACGCAGGCGATCTCGTCCCCGGACTCGGCGAAGGCCGCCTCGACGGCGGCGATGTCGTTGTAGGGCAGCACGATCGTGTCGGCGGCGCTGGCCCCGGTGACTCCCGGCGAGTTGGGCAGGGCGAACGTGGCCACCCCCGATCCGGCGGCGGCCAGCAGCGCGTCTACGTGACCGTGGTAGTTGCCCGCGAACTTGACCACCTTGGCGCGGCCGGTGGCGCCGCGGGCCAGCCGGATCGCGGACATGGTGGCCTCGGTGCCGGAGTTGACCAGCCGCACCTTCTCCACCGGGGTGCGCGCCACGATCTCCTCGGCCAGCTCCACCTCGGCGGCGGTCGGCGCACCGTAGGAGGTCCCCCGGGAGGCCGTCTGGGCCAGTGCCTCGACGACGGCCGGGTGCGCGTGTCCCAGGATCAGCGGCCCCCACGAGCAGATGAGGTCCACGTAGGTGTTCCCGTCGGCGTCGGTGAGGTAGGCGCCCTTGCCCGACACCATGAACGGAGGTGTGCCGCCGACCGCCTGGAACGCCCGGACCGGGGAGTTCACCCCGCCGGGGATCACGGCTCGGGCACGTTCGAACAGCTCATGCGATGTCTGATGAGTAGCCACCCCTTCAGTCTGTCAGCCGTCGGCCCGCTCCTGTTCCCGGGCCGCGGTCCGATGGCGCCGCCCGGTTCGCCGGACGCGGTGAACCGGTGGGTAACTTGGGGCGCGTCCGCGCTTCCCGGGCTTCCTCCGCACGGGGCCCGGCCGCCCACACCGACGACCACGGAAGGGACCGCGATGTCCGAGACCTTCACCACCGCCGACCTGATCGACGCCCACGGCGACGAACTCGCCAGCTGTGAGACCCAGTTCCGTCAGTTCGGCGGAGTCCGGACCTTCTTCGGCCGGATCCGGACCGTCAAGTGCCACGAGGACAACGCCCTGGTCAAGGAAGTCCTCAACCAGCCCGGGGAGGGCCGGGTCCTGGTGGTGGACGGCGGCGGCTCGCTGCGGTCGGCGCTGATGGGCGACATGATCGCCGGGGCCGCGGAACGCAACGGCTGGGCGGGCGTGGTGATCAACGGCGCGGTGCGCGACGTCGCCGAGCTGGCCGCGCTGTCGCTGGGGGTCAAGGCGCTGGGCTCCAACCCCCGCAAGTCCGCCAAGGCGGGCGCGGGAGTGGTGGACGGTCCGGTCGCCTTCGGCCAGGTGGTGTTCACCCCGGGCGCCTGGCTGTACAGCGACGAGGACGGGATCGTGGTGAGCGGGCGGGAACTGCCGCTGGGCTGAAGCGGCTCCCGGGGCGGGCGGCGGCTGTTTCCGCAACGGTGCGCCGTTGTGGAAACAGCCGCCGCCCCTCCCTGACGGGCACCGGCTGGCGCCGGTGGAGGCCGCGTCCCGACGTGCCCCCCTTTTTTCCATCTCCCCCTGGTACGCCGGGACGCGGCCCGTCTGCAACGGGTGGACGGGACGTGCCGGGGACGCCCGCCCACCCGAGTCCGGGGGCACCCACACGACCGCCGCAGCCGCAGGGGACGGCCGCCGCCGCCGAACGCTCCGCGCCCCCGAACACAGGTCCATGAGCAGCACAGTCAACGCTCGGTGAGTGCCTTGCTTCAGAATGTTACTCCGCCGAGACGGAAGCGTGGGTCGATTCGCGATTTTCCCCGCACCGCCCACCTTCGCCCCGGGTCCGCGGGCCTTCCGGCGGCCGGATTCGCCCCCGGCTGCCCCACTCTGGTCGACAGTAGCGTCACCTGGGGCCGGATCTCGCATTCTGGCCCTGATGACGGGTCGGCTCCTGGCAGGATGAGAGACGCGTGAGCCCCGGAGAGCCGGAGCGGATTGAGGAGGCGCGGTGGCCGGCCACAAAGACCGAGGTGAGCTACTGGCGGGACTGCGTCGACAGGTCACGCTGCTGGAGGAGGACCTCCGCGCCCGTAGCGAGGAGGACGAGTTCGCAGCCGCCCTGGAGGCGGAGTACCGCGAGGCCCGCGAGGCGCAGCGCACCGCCGCCGCCTACCGGACCTGGCGGGAGGAGCGGGTCACCCAGGCGGCGGCGGCCTGGGTGCTGGGCACGCTGTTCGTCCGGTTCTGCGAGGACAACGGGCTGATCGAGCAGCCCTGGATCGCCGGTCCCGGAGACCGGCTGCAGACGGCGGAGGCCCGGCAGCGGGCCTTCTTCGCCACCACGCCCAATCTCGACGACCGCGACTGGCTGGTCTCCGCCTTCGTCCACCTCGCCAAGTGCCACCGCACCACCGAAGGGCTGTTCAACCGCTCCTACAACCCGCTGTGGCGGCTCACCCCCGGCGCCGAGGCGGCCAGGGCCCTGCTGGAGTTCTGGCGCCGCGGCCCCGACGGGGCGCCGGCGTACGACCTCACCGACCCCGACCTGGACACCCGCTTCCTCGCCGACCTGTACCAGGAGGTGAGCGAGCCCGCCCGCAAGGCCTACGCCCTGCTGCACACCCCGGACTTCGTCGTGGACCTCCTGCTCGACCTCACCCTGGAGCCGGCGGTCGAGGAGTTCGGTCTGGAGCCCGACCTGGAGGTGCGCACCGGCTCGGGCGAGGTCGTCTGGCGCCACAGGGGACTGCGGACCGTCGATCCCGCCTGCGGCAGCGGCGAGTTCCTCCTCGGGTTGTTCACCCGCCTCCTCGCCCGGCACCGCGCCTGCGCGGGGCCCGACGCCGACCGCTGGGAACTCGTCCGCAAGGCCCTGAACTCGGTGCACGGCTGCGACAAGAACCCGTTCGCGGCCAGTATCGCCCGGTTCCGCCTGCTCGTCGCCGTCCTGCGGGAGACCGGCGCGCGCCGCCTGGACCAGGCCCCGGACTTCCCCGTCCACGTCGCGGTGGGCGACTCGCTGCTGCACGGCCGGGACGCCCAGACCGCCACCGACGACCTGTCCCCCGCCGACCGGCGGGTGTTCACCTACACCACCGAGGACGTCCACGACCACGTCCGGCGGGTGGACCTGCTGGGCCGGGACAGCTACCACGTGGTGGTGACCAGCCCGCCCCACACCGCCGTCCGGGACCGGCAGGAGAACGCCAACTACCGCTCCGTCTACGACGCCTGCTCGGGCACGTACCCGCTGTCGGTGCCGTTCGCCCAGCGGATCTTCCGGCTGGCCACCCGCGAACACGCGGGCTTCTCGGGGCAGCTCACCGCCCACTCGCTGCTGAGACGCGAGTTCGGCCGACGGCTCGTCGAGGACTTCTTCGGCCGGAAGGTGAAACTCACCCACGTCGTCGACACCTCCGGCGTGTTCCTCCCCGGCCGCACCACCCCGACCGTCGTCCTCGTCGGCCGCAACACCACCCAGGGATGGGGGGACCCGATCCGCGAGGTCCTGGGGGTACGCGGGGAACCCGCCCCGCCCGAGGACCCGGCCCAGGGCGTCGTGTGGCGCTCCATCGTGGAGAACATCCACCGCCCCGGTATCGAGACCTCCTGGGTGAGCGTCCGCAACGGCGACCGCGACCTGCGCATCGCCCACCCCTGGTCGCTCAGCGGCGACGGCGCCGACGAACTGCACCGGCGCCTGGAGAACGCCCCGGAACGCCTCGGCGACCTCGTCGCCGAGATCGGACCCGACGCGCCGTTCCGCGAGGACGGCGTCCACGCGGTGGGCGAGGACGTCCTGGAGCGCGCCCGGATCGGCCCGGAGCACCGGCGTCCGTCAGCCGACGGCGACGCCGTCCGGGACTTCCGGATCGTCGCCCCGGTCGCCTCGCTGTGGCCGTACTCCGGCGAGCCGCCCACCGCGGCACTCTCCCCCGAGGCGGAGCGCTTCCTCTGGGCCTACCGGACCCTCCTGCGCGACCGCACCGGCTCCGAGAGCGCCTCCCGCGACCACGGCCCGGCCTGGTACGGGTACGCGGTGTCCCGCACCGACCGGCACCGCGCCCCGCTCGTCATCGCCTGCGCGGAGACCGCCACGCACAACCACTTCGTGCTGGACCGGGACGGGACGGTGTTCCGGCGGAGCGCCCCGGTGCTGCGGCTCCCGGAGGGGGCCACCGAGGAGGACCACCTGCGGCTGCTGGGGGTGCTGAACTCCGCCGCGGTGTGCTTCTGGCTCAAGCAGGTGAACCAGGGCGCGAGCGGCGGGGCGGGACGGGCCTCCCGGGAGGAGGCGTGGGCGGAGCGCTACCAGTTCGCCCCGGTCAGGCTGCGGGACCTCCCCCTGCCCGCCCACCTGCCGCTCGAACCCGGCCGCACCCTGGACTCCCTGGCCCGCCGGGCCGCCGCCCACGAACCCGCCGCCGTCGTGGCCCGGGACGTGCCCTCCCGGCGCGCCCTGGCCGAGGCCCGGGAGTCCGCCGAGTCGGTCCGCCGCCGGATGGTCGCGCTGCAGGAGGAGCTGGACTGGCAGGTGTACGGCCTCTACGGGCTGCTCTCCGACGCCGAGGCCGCCGCCGTGCTCTCCCCCGACCCCGAGAAGGTGCCCGGGATCGCCCCGGGCGAGCGCGCCTTCGAGATCGTCCTGGCCCGCCGGATCGCGGTCGGCGACTCCACGACCGACTGGTTCGCCCGGCACGGCGCCGCCCCCGTCACCGAACTCCCCCGCCACTGGCCGGAGGAGTACCGCCGGACCGTGCAGGCCCGCATCGACCTCATCGAGAAGCACCGCGACCTGGCCCTGGTGGAGCGCCCCGAGTACAAACGCCGCTGGCAGTGCGAGCCCTGGGAGGTCCGCCAGGCCGCCGCGCTGCGGTCCTGGCTGCTGGACCGCTGCGAGCAGCCCGGCCTGTGGTTCGCCTCCGCCCCGGGGCGGGAGGGCGTCCCCCGCCCCCTGTCCCTCACCGAACTGGCCGAGGCCCTGGTCCGCGCGCCCGGCGGGGACGACGTGACCGCGGTGGCCGAGTGGTACGCCGCCGAGCACCTGGGACGCCCCGGCGCGGACCTGGTCGAGGTGCTCGAACAGCTCGTCGCCGACCAGCACGTCCCCTTCCTGGCCGCGTACCGCTACCGGCCGTCGGGGCTGCGCAAGTACGCGCGGTGGCAAAAGGTGTGGGACCTGCAGCAGGAGGAGGACCGCACCGGACGGCGCCTGGACATCCCGCTGCCGCCCAGGTACACCTCCGCGGACTTCCGCGAGCCGTCGTACTGGGCCAACCGCGGCCGGCTCGACCTGCCCCGGGAGCGGTTCCTGTCCTATCCGGGGACGGAACCGCCGGACGGTCCCGCGATCGTGCTGGGCTGGGCCGGCTGGGACCACGCGCAGCGGGCCGAGGCCCTCATCGGCCTCGTCGCGGCCCGCACCGCCGAGGAGCGGCCCCGGGAACAGGTCGTTCCACTGCTCGCCGGGGTGCTCGAACTCCTGCCGTGGCTCCGCCGGTGGCACGACGGCGGCACCGTCGAGCGGGTCGCCCGCTGGCTCGCCGAACACCGGGAACGCCACGGCCTCAGCGAGGACCACCTCACCACCTGGCGGCCCGCCTGACCGGTCAGGACGCGGCTCCGCACACGTCGGCCAGGATGCTCAGCACCGCGATCGGGTCGGGCAGGTGGACCGGTCCGTCGCCCCCGAAGGGCGAGCGGATCCAGTCGGCGGTGCGCCCCGACGGCAGCAGCGACGGCGGCGCGGGCACGTAGCTGTCCCGGCAGTGCCAGCGCAGGCCCGGTGTGTCCTCGACCGTCTCGGGGAAGCAGTCCAGGCGGCAGGACCACCACTCGTCCTCGTCGATGGGTGAACGGGTGGCCACGAAGAACAGGTAGCGCTGGGACTCCAGGGCCGCCACCGGCCCGAGGCGCAGCCCCGCGCGGTCCATCTGGGCCATGGCCATCACCCCGGCGCTCGCGGGCACGTCGAAGACGTCGAAGACGCGTCCGGTCGGCAGGATGATGTTGGCCTCCGGGACCGCGGTCCACCAGCGTCTGATGACGTCGGGGTCGGTGCTGGCCTCCATCGCCCACGCCGCGCTCGTCGGGTGTGCGCCCGGCGCGGGGCAGCCCAGCCGGTCGCAGGTGCACGCACGGGGCCCTTCCCGGTCGGGGTGGGCTCCCCGACACACCGGCCACCCGAGTGCCGCGTACTCCAGTGCGGCGTCGATCATGGCAGCTGGTTTCTGACGGCGGCGCCTGCGTCTGCCGCCCAACACACCGACCATGAATCCCCCATCACTCTCAGTGTCGGCCGCCGACATCCGGCGCGGGGGCCCGTGGCGCGGGGCCCGCGGGTGTCGGGGCTGTTCTGCTCCCCGACACCCGTCCGGGCCGCCGGGGAGTGCTCTAGTGGTTCCCGGCTACCGCAGCAGACGCGCTGCCTCGGTCGCCCAGTAGGTGAGGATCTGTCCGGCGCCCGCCCTCCGGTAGGAGGTGAGGGTCTCCAGAATCACCCGTTCCCGTTCCAGCCAGCCGTTCCGGGCCGCCGCCTCGACCATCGCGTACTCGCCGCTGACCTGGTAGGCGGAGACGGGCACGGAGACGGCCTCGGCCACCCTGGCCACGATGTCCAGGTAGGCCAGTCCCGGTTTGACCATCACCATGTCAGCCCCTTCGGCCAGGTCCAGCTCGACCTCGCGCAGCGCCTCCCGGGCGTTGGCGGGATCCTGCTGGTAGCTGGAGCGGTCGCCGAACTGCGGCGCGCACTCGGCCGCGTCGCGGAACGGGCCGTAGAACGCCGAGGCGTACTTGGCGGCATAGGCGAGGATCGCGACACCGGTGTACCCGGCCCCGTCCAGTGCGGCGCGGATCGCCCCCACCTGGCCGTCCATCATGCCGCTGGGGGCGACCACGGCCGCCCCGGCCGCGGCCTGGGCCACCGCGGCGGAGGCGTAGCGCTCCAGGGTGGCGTCGTTGTCGACCTCGCCCGTGTCGGTGAGCAGTCCGCAGTGTCCGTGCGAAGTGTACTCGTCCAGACACAGATCGGTCATCAGCACGACCTCGTCGCCGAGGTCCGCGGCGAGCTTTCGCAGCGCCACCTGCACGATCCCGTCGGGGTCGTCGGCGGAGGAGCCGCGCTCGTCCTTGGCCGCGGGCACGCCGAACAGCATGATCCCGCCGACCCCGGCCCCGACCGCCTCCTCGGCGCTCTTGCGCAGGCTGTCCAGGGTGTGCTGGTGGACGCCCGGCATGGAGCCGATCTCCTGCGGCGCGTCGATGCCCTCCTTGACGAACATCGGCAGAATGAGCTCTTCCGGCCGGACGCGCGTCTCCGCGACCAGCCGCCGCATCGCGGGCGTGGCGCGCAGTCGCCGCGGCCGGGCCAGCGGGAAACGGGCCGTCATGCGGATCCTCTCCTGTCCTGTGTCACAGCATGGTCTTGCGGCGGCGGCCCCGGCGCTTCTGGCTGGGGCGCAGCACCGGCTTGCCCGCCTCGATCGCGGCCTGCCGCTGGGCCGCGCCGAACTCCGCGAGCGCCTCGGCCAGCGCCACCACCGACGCCTTCGGCGCGCGCACGTCCACGCGCAGCCCGAACTCCTCGGCGGTCTTGGCGGTCTCCGGCCCGATCACGGCGATCACCGTGGTGGCGTGCGGTTTGCCCGCGATGCCGACGAGGTTGCGGACCGTGGAGGAGGAGGTGAACAGCACCGCGTCGAACCCGCCGCCCTTGATGGCCTCGCGGATGGGCGCGGGCGGGGGCGCGGCGCGCACGGTGCGGTAGGCGGTGACGTCGTCGATCTCCCAGCCGAGTTTGACCAGGCCCTCGGAGAGGACCTCGGTGGCGATGTCGGCGCGCGGCAGCAGCACCCGCTCGATCGGGTCGATCTCGGCGTCGTAGGGCGGCCACACCTCGACCAGGCCCGCTCCGGACTGCTTGTCCTCGGGCGGCTGCAGGTCGGGGTGGATGCCGAACGCCTGCAGCGCGGCGGCGGTCTGCTCCCCCACCGCGGCGACCTTCACCCCGGCGAAGGCGCGCGCGTCCAGACCGTAGTCCTCCAGACGCTCGCGGATGGCCTTGACCGCGTTGACGGAGGTGAAGGCCACCCACTGGTAGCGGCCGGTGACCAGGCCGCGGACCGCCCGCTCCATCTGCTGCGGGGTGCGCGGCGGCTCCACCGAGATGGTGGGGACCTCCTCGGGCACCGCCCCGTAGCCGCGCAGCTGGTCGGAGAGGGCCGCGGCCTGCTCGCGGGTGCGCGGTACCAGGACCCGCCAGCCGAACAGCGGCTTGGTCTCGAACCAGGAGAGCTTCCGCTGGCGTTGCGCCCCCTCCCCGATGATCATCAGGGACGGGCGGGGAACCGTGTGGCCCTTGGCGTCGGAGGCCTTCAGGTCGGCGGCCAGGCGGGCCAGGGTGGAGGTGACGGTGGTCTGCTGGGTGGTCGTCCCCATCCGGGTCACCGTGACCGGGGTGGTGTCGGGACGGCCGCCCGCGATGAGGGTCTTGCAGATCCGGTCGAGGCCGGGTCCCTTCGCCTCCGGGTCGTCCTCGCTGGGCGCGTCGGGGAACATCACGACCAGGGTGGCCTTGCTCTGCGCGGCGTTGACCCAGTCCACGTCGGTGTCGGCGGCGTCGAGCACCCGGAGCTCG
Source organism: Thermobifida alba (assembly GCF_023208015.1). Classification (NCBI taxonomy): domain Bacteria; kingdom Bacillati; phylum Actinomycetota; class Actinomycetes; order Streptosporangiales; family Nocardiopsidaceae; genus Thermobifida; species Thermobifida alba. The sequence continues at coordinate 3,202,874 of NZ_CP051627.1, forward strand.
TTGGTGCCGGCGGGCATCAGCTCGGTCCCCGCGTAGGCGGGAACCGCGGTGATCGCGGGGAGCCCCGGTGCGATCTCGAACTCGATGCCCGCGTCGCGGGCGGCCTCGGCCAGGTCGGCGCCCCGGCAGGCCAGCAGCGGGTCACCGGCGTAGAGCCGGACCACGCGCAGTCCCTGGGCCGCCTTGGCGACCGCGAACGCGTCTCCCTTGTCCCCGTACTCGTCGGGGCCGACGACCTCCACGTCCGGACGGCAGTGGCGCAGCAGCCCCTCCCGGTGCCGGGCGAGCGGTCCGAACTCGCGGAACGTGAGGACGACGTCGGCCTGCCCCAGCAGCGCGGCGCCCCGCAGCGTCAGCAGGTCGGCGTCGCCCGGCCCGGCACCGACCAGCGCGATGTGGCCGGCTGCGGGCTTGGCGGCTTCCTCGGCCCCGGTCGCCGGGGTCTCAGTCTGCGGGTTCACTTCGCTCCTCTTCTCACCTGTCCGCGTCCCTGGGTCCAGCGTGTGGGACGCGCTGGTCAGATCTCTCCTCTTCCCGTCGCGGCGTCGGCCACGATCTGATCGGCCCCCCGCCGGATCATCTCGTGGGCGAGTTGGTGGCCGAGTGCGGCGGCCGCCTGGACCGCGTCGGGAAACTCGGTGACGGTGACCGTCTGCTCGGCGCGCACGGCCTGGCTTCCGTCGGTGGCGACGACCGCGGCACGCAGGCGGAGGCGGTCGTCGGCCACGAACTCGGCGTAGGCGCCGACCGGGGCGGCGCATCCGGCCTCCAGTTCCGCCAGGATGACGCGCTCGGCGGTGACCGCGGCCCGGGTGGGGGTGTGGTCGACCGCGCCGAGGTAGCTCAGGGCGCCCTCGGCGTCGGCGGTGCGGCACTCCACGGCGAGTGCGCCCTGGCCGGGGGCGGGGAGGACCTGTTCGACCTCGAACACGTCGGTGACGTCGTCGAGGCGGCCTACCCGGTCCAGTCCCGCGTAGGCCAGCACGACCGCGTCGAGTTCGCCGGAGGAGACCTTGCCCAGGCGGGTCTCGGCGTTGCCGCGGATCGGCACGTAGCGCAGGTCGGGGCGGAGCGCCGCGAGCTGGGCGACGCGGCGCGGCGAGCCGGTGCCGACGGTGGAGCCGGGCGGCAGGTCGGCGAACTTCAGCCCGTCGCGGGCGCACAGGGCGTCCCGGGGGTCGTCGCGTTCGGTCACGGCGGCGAGCACGATGCCGTCGGTGGGGGCGGTGGGCAGGTCCTTGAGGGAGTGGACGGCGAACTCCACCTCCCCGGCGAGCAGGGCGTCGCGCAGCGCGCTGACGAAGACGCCGGTGCCGCCCAACTGGGTCAGCTGGGCGCGGGTGACGTCGCCGAAGCTGGTGATGAGGACCAGTTCGACCGGGACCCCGGTGCGTTCGGTGAGGGTCTCGGCGACCCTCTGGGACTGGCTGGTGGCCATGGTGCTGCGGCGGGTGCCGAGCCTGGCCGGTGTGGTGGACATGTCATCTCTCCTCACCGAGCGCGGCGCCGGGCTTGACGACCGCGTCGGGGATTGCCGGGTCGAGGTCGAACAGTTCGCGCAGGGCTTCGGCGTAGACGGCCCCGTCGGGGCCGGTCGCCAACTGTTTGACCCGCACAGTGGGTTGGTGCAGCAGTTTGTCGACGACCCGGCGCACAGTGCGGGTGATCTCGGCGCGGGTGCGGTCGTCGATGCCGGGCAGCCGCCCGTTCAGGCGCTCCAGTTCGCTCTCCACCACCAACTGGGCCTTGCTGCGCAGGGCGACCACGGTGGGGGCGACGCGCTCGGCGCTGCGGACCGCCTGGTACTCGGCCACCTCCTCGGCGACGATGTCGCGCACCGCGGCGAGGTCGGCGACCTGTCCGGCCGCGTCGGTGTCCTCCGCGGCCTCGCGCAGGTCCTCGATGCCGACGAGGTAAACGCCGGGCAGGTCGCGTACGGCCTTGTCGATGTCGTGCGGCAGCGCCAGGTCCAGGAAGACCAGGGGGCGGGCGGTGCGGTCGCCGGCGGCGGCCACCTCCTCCGCGGTGAGCACGACGCCCTGGGCTCCGGTGCAGGAGATGACCAGGTCGACGTCGGCGAGGTGGGCGGCGGCCTCCTCGAACGGCACGGCGCGGCTGCGCACCGACTCGTACCCCTCGGTGAGGCACTCGGCCAGCCGTTCGGCGCGTTCGGGGGTGCGGTTGGCGACGAGGACCAGGCCGGCGCCCTGCCGGGCGACGGTGTTGGCCGACAGCGCGCTCATGGACCCCGCGCCCAGCACCATGACCCGGCGGCCGGTGAGGGCCTGCGGGGCGGGCAGCGCGGCGGTGACCTCCTCGGCGAGGTCGCCGTCGACGGGGCAGGCGGCGGGGGCGGTTCGGTCCCGGGGGTCGGCCGCGGCGGGCAGGTACCGTCCGGCGACGGTCAGGCCGAAGCTGACCATGCTGGCCCCGGCCTGGTCGAGGCGGGTCTCGGTGTGCGCGCGCTTGCCGACGCGCAGGGCGCGCTGGCCGAGGTCGTTGAGGACCCGGCCGAGGGTGCCGACGTACTGGGCGTCCTTGAGCGCGTTGCGCACCTGGCCGAGGATCTGCCCCTCGCCCACGACCATGGAGTCCAGCCCGCAGGCGACGGAGAACAGGTGCTGGACGGCGCGCTCCTCGTAGTGCACGTAGCAGTGCCGGGTGAGTTCGTCCAGGGAAACACCGGTGTAGTCGGAGAGCAGCTCGCAGATGGCGGCCACTCCCGGGTGGAACTGCTCGACGTCGGCGTAGACCTCGGTGCGGTTGCAGGTGGAGACCACCATCGCCTCGTTCACGGCGGGGGTGTTGACCATCTCCGCCATGAGCTTGAGACGGACCTCACCGCTCAGCGCCATGCGCTCAAGCAGCGCCACGGGCGAACTCCGGTGGCTCACGCCCAGGGCGAGGACACTCATCCGCACTCCAATGCAACCATCTTCTTCGCGACGCTCCCTTCCTCACGCGCGTCCGTCGGACGCCCGCCGCCCCGCCGCCCCGGTGACCGGTCGACTCAGACCTCCAGAACGTCCATCCAGTCCGGTCCCCGGCGGCCCGCGGACTTGCGCTGCTCGTGGAAGGCCAGGATCTGGAGTTCGATGGACAGGTCGACCTTACGCACATCGACGTGGTCGGGCACATTGAGTACCACCGGGGCGAAGTTCAGGATGCTGGTGACGCCGGCCGCGACGAACCGGTCGCACACCCCCTGAGCGGCCTTCGCCGGAGTGGCGATCACTCCGATCGAGACGTTCTCATCGCTGACAACGTCCTCCAGGTTGTCAATATGCCGTACGGTCAGCCCGGCCACGCGGGACCCCACCACTTCGGGGGCTTCGTCCAGCAGTGCCGCGATCCGGAACCCGCGGGTCCCGAAGCCTCCGTAGTTGGCCAGTGCGCGGCCCAGGTTGCCCACGCCGATGATGGCCACGGACCAGTCCTGGGTGAGACCAAGCTCACGGGAGATCTGGTAGATGAGGTACTCGACGTCGTAGCCCACTCCGCGGGTCCCGTAGGACCCCAGGTGGGAGAGGTCCTTGCGGAGCTTGGCGGAGTTGACCCCCGTCGCCGCGGCCAGCTCCCCGGACGATACCGTGGGTGTTCCCCGTTCACTCAGTGCCTGCAGCGCACGCAGGTACAACGGGAGTCTGGCGACTGTCGCCTCCGGGATACCCCTATCCCGAGGCCGTGACGGACGGCTGGTCACAGGTGCGCGCTCCTGGGCGACATCGGCGTTGTGGGCCCTCTCCTGGTCGGCGCGCGGACCGGTTTCGGGGAAACCCCGTGATGTCCGCCACGTAACCGACCGGAAAGAATTTGCCCTCAGGTTACGCCCTTGTGAAAGCGCGCACAAAGTGGGGCCGAGTGTCACACGCGGACACGTTCCCCGGTGCGGGCCCCGTCCGGGGCGGGGGCAGGGCGCCCCGCCCCCGGGCCGCGTCGGCCGACACGGCCCTCCTCCTGCCTCCGCGCGTCCGGGGCCTGCGCCGGCGCGGTCACCGGGCCCCGGTCAGCGCGGCGCGCAGTCGGCGCTCGTCCACCCGCCAGAAGTCGTGCTGCCTGCCGTCGACGAAGGTGACCGGGATCTTGTCCCAGTACTCCTCCTGCTCCGCCTCGTCGGCCACGGTGAGGTCGCGGACCTCGTAGCGGGCGCCCACCTCGGCGCAGACCCGCGCGATGACGGCGAGCGCCTCCTCGCACAGGTGGCACCCCGGTTTCCCCAACATGGTGACCACGTGAGGATTATCACTCTTCTCGATGCGGTCCGACATGGCGCCTTTCCCCTCCTCCTGTCCCTCCGGTCTCCCGGCCCCGGCGAATCATCCGCCTGCGAAGGGCGGGAGGACCTCCACGGTCCATCCGGGTTCCAGAACAATCTCGCCGTGGGGCAGCGCGCCCACCGGAGTGGAGTTCACCAAAAACGACGAACGCTTCAGAACGCTCAGCAGTGTGGCGTTTCCCTCGTATTTTCGGCGGACCTGTTCGAGCAGGTCGTCCAGTGTCCCTGCGGCGTAGGTCTCTTCGGCGCGGCCGGCGGCGGCCTTGGCCGCGGCCCAGTACCTGATGGTCCCGTGAGGCCTCAACGGATTATCCTTGTGTTTACTCGGAGGCGATTTTTCCACTAAGCATTCTCGTCGGGGGCAATGGGGCCTTCGTACACGCCGTTCGCGGGTGACGGGAAGAGGCACATGAGCCACCTTCTGCTACTGACCAACTCCAACGAGCCGTCCGATCAGATCCTGCCCGCCCTGGGGCTGCTCCTGCACTCGGTGCGCATCGCGCCCGCCGAGGCGAGCGCCCTGCTGACCCCCGGACACGACCGCGCGGCCGGCCTGCCGGTGGACGCGATCCTGGTGGACGCCCGCACCGATCTCGCCGCGGCACGGAACCTGTGCCGCCTGCTGCACACCACGGGCCTGGACTGCCCGCTCATCGCCGTCCTCACCGAGGGGGGCGTCGCCGCGCTGACCCCCGACTGGCAGGTGACCGACTTCCTGCTCACCACCGCCGGTCCGGCCGAGGTTGAGGCGCGGCTGCGGCTGTCGGTCGGCCAGGCCGACAGCGCCGCCGACGACCCCGACGAGATCCGCCGCGGCGACCTGGTCATCGACGAGGCCACCTACACGGCCCGGCTGCGCGGCCGCATCCTCGACCTCACCTTCAAGGAGTTCGAGCTCCTGAAGTTCCTCGCCCAGCACCCCGGCCGGGTCTTCACCCGCGCCCAACTGCTCCAGGAGGTGTGGGGGTACGACTACTTCGGCGGCACCCGCACGATCGACGTGCACGTGCGGCGGCTGCGCGCCAAGCTCGGCACCGAGTACGAGTCCCTGATCGGGACCGTGCGCAACGTCGGCTACCGCTTCGTCATGGACCCCGTCGCGGACTCCGCGTCCCGGGCCGCCGACGACCGCGCGGCGGCGCGGCCGGAGGAGGCGGAGCCGCCGCTGGCCCGGCACAGGGTCTGACCCCGCGGCGACGGGCCGCCGGGGGCCGCGCCCCGAACGCCGACACTCCGTTATCGGACCGCCACCCAGAGGTCGTATTCCGCGCCCGAAAGACCTAGGATGGTGCATACCGGACCTCCGTGCGACCGGCCGTTCCACGGCCCGGTCGCACGCGGCTTTCCAGCCGGCCGGACAGGTCCACGGTCGACAGCACGCGACTCGGATTCGAGGAGGACCGTCCCATGCCCCCTGGGGTGGACACGCGCGCGTCCCGGACACCGCGGCGTGCGTGGCTCGCAGTCCCGCTGGGCGCGGCCTTCATCGGTTGCGTCCTGGTCCCCACACTGCCCGCCTCCGCCGACGCCACGCTCCGCCTGGGGCTGGACAGCCGCACCGCCGAACCGGGCGCCTCGTTCTCCCTGCCCCTGTCGATCCACAACACCCTCGACTCCGCCGAGGTCGTCATCACCGAGGCGACCGCCACGGCCGGATCGCCCGACCTGGCGGAGCTCGCCGTCACCGACCTGCCCGACGTCCTGGAGGCGGGGGAGGCCGCGGAGGCCGAGGTCACCGGAGACCTGGCGAAGGACCCCGGGGAGTCCCGGATCCTGGTCGAGGTCGAGGTCACCTACTCCTACCCGGCTCCGTGCGGGGCGTCGGAGCCCCCGTCCCCCGTCCCGTCCGACCTCACGCTCCCGACGACCTCCGCTCCGGTGCCCTCCGGGACGGCCCCGGGCGAGGACCCCTGCCCCGCCGCGGAGGTCACGGGAACGGCCACGGTCAGCGCCTGGGTGACGGTGCTCCAGCCGACCCCGACGCCGCCGTCGTCCCCGTCCCCCACGGTGACCCCCACGAGAACGCCCGACCCGGCCCAGAGCTCCCCGCCGTCCACCCCCTCCCCCTCGACGGAGCAGCCGGCGTCCACCCGCCCTTCGGCGTCCACGCGCCCTCCGGCCTCCCCCCGCCCCCCGTCGTCCGCGAGCTCTCCGGCTCCGCACAGCCCGGTGTCCACCGGCGCTCCGGGGACCGTCGGCAGCCCGTCTCCGGCTCCACTGCCGACCGGAGCGGCCGACCTGCCGGAACTGTCCGCTCCGACCGACGAGTACGCCGAACTCCCGCTGATCACACCGGGCGAGGAGAACCAGGGGGACGGCGCCGCGACGGTCGCCCAGGAGGAGGAGCGGGTCGACCCCCTCCTCACCCCCTTCGTCCTCCTGCTGGTCCTGATGCTCCTGCTGGTGCTGGCCACTCCCCTGGGCCCGGTCCGGCGGGTGCGTGTCAGGCACGCCTACGTCGGCCGGCGGCGCAGGAACTGAGCACCGGAACCGTGCGGGCGGGTCAGTAGGCTCGTCCCATGAGCCACATCCTCACCACTGACACGCTGGACTCCGAACAGGTCGCGGCGGTGCTCGCCCTGGCCGAGGCCGTGCGGGAGGCGGACGGTGTCGAAGCGTTGTCGGAGCAGACCCTGCTGCGGGTCCGGCACGGGGCCCTCGGCCGGGCGCGCTTCCACCTGGCGTACGTCGGGACCGGCCGCGAGGCGACCCTCGGCGGCTTCGCCTTCGCCGAGGTCTCCACGGGGGAGCCGGACTCGGCGGAGTTGGCGGTCGCGCCGTCGTGGCGGCGGCGCGGGCTGGGGCTGCGGCTGCTGGACGACCTGTTCGCCAACGCCAGCGCACGCGGCCTGCGGGTGTGGGCGCACGGCGATCTGGAGGCCGCCCGGGCTCTGGCCGCTTCGGCGGGTCTGGAGCGGATGCGGGCCCTGTGGAAGATGCGGCTGCCGCTGCGCGCCACGGACTCGTCCGCCGCGCCGGAACTGCCCGAGCCCCGCCTGTCCCCCGAGGTCGCCGAGAACCTGGAGATCCGGACGTTCCGGGTGGGCTCCGACGAGCGGGAGTGGCTGCGCACCAATGCCCGCGCCTTCGCCGACCACCCCGAGCAGGGCGGTATCACCCTGGACGACCTGCGCCAGCGCGCGCAGGAGGAGTGGTTCGACCCGGCTGGCTTCTTCGTCGCGGCCGATCCGCGCAGCGGCCGGATCGCCGGCTACCACTGGACCAAGGTGCACGCCGACGGGGCGGGGCTGACCGACGGGGAGCCGGTGGGCGAGGTCTACGTGGTGGGGGTCGACCCCGCCTGGCAGGGCAGCGGCCTGGGGCGGGCGCTGACCCTGGTCGGGCTGCGCCACCTGCGGGACCGGGGGCTGCCGTGGGTGCTGCTGTACGTGGACGAGGAGAACCGTCCCGCGGTGCGGCTGTACCGCTCGCTCGGCTTCGAGCTGTGGGAGAGCGACGTCATGTACGGCCGCGCGGGCGGGTGAGCGGGGCGTGCACGTTCGGTAGCCAATCGCCCTACTCTATGACGTCACTGCAGGTCAATTAGGGACAAAAGCCTCAAAACTCACCTCGTTCACTCAAACTCCACTGTGGGGATGACGTACTTTCAGCGTCCCTCATGCTGACGTTCACTGCTCGTTCACCTTCTTTGGTACGACTGGCCACCTCCGCTCCCTACCTTGGCTTTCGGCGGGAGCGCCGACCGTTCCCCGCACGAATGGTGAGTAAGCCAGAGGAAGGACACCCGGGCTGTGAAGCTCTCTAGGTATGGCACGATCGCGGGCGCGGCCCTCGCCGGCGCCCTCGCGCTCTCCGCCTGCGGCAGTGACCAGGCAGTCGCCCCCGAAGAGAACAGCGGCGCGAGCGCGGGCAGCGTCGACTGCGTGCAGGGCGGTGGCACCCTGGCCGGCGCCGGCGCCAGCTCGCAGGAGAACGCGATGGCGGCGTGGGTGGCCGCCTACACCGGTGCCTGCGCGGACACCACCGTCAACTACGACTCGGTGGGTTCCGGCGCCGGCCGCTCCCAGTTCATCGAGGGAGCCGTGTCCTTCGCCGGCTCCGACTCGGCCATGGACGAGGAGGAGACCGAGCAGGCCACCGAACGCTGCGGCTCCGAGGTCGTCCACCTCCCCGGCTACATCAGCCCGATCGCCGTCATCTTCAACCTCGACGGCATCGACTCGCTGAACCTGCGCCCCGAGGTGATCGCCGACATCTTCAACCAGAAGATCACCAAGTGGAACGACGAGGCGATCGCCGCTGACAACCCCGACGTCGAACTGCCCGACGCCGACATCGTCCCGGTGAACCGCTCCGACGAGTCCGGCACCACCGAGAACTTCGTGCAGTACCTGTCCGAGGCCGCCCCCGACAACTGGCCGCACGAGGTCAGCGGCGACTGGCCGATCGCCCCGGTCGAGGCCGCCCAGGGCTCCTCCGGTGTCGTCTCCGCCGTCCAGGGCGGCACGGGCACCATCGGCTACGTCGACGCCTCGCACGCCGCCGACTTCGGCACCGTGGCCGTCGGCGTCGGCGACGAGTTCGTCCCGTACAGCCCGGAGGCCGCCGCCGCCATCGTCGACTCCGCCCAGCCTCGCGAGGGCAACTCCGAGAACGACCTGGCCGTCACGCTCGACTACGCCACCGACGAGTCCGGCGTCTACCCGATCGTGCTCGTCAGCTACGAGATCGTGTGCCTGGAGTACGCCGAGCAGGCCGAGGCCGACCTCGTGAAGAGCTTCATCGGCTACGTCATCAGCGAGCAGGGCCAGCAGGCCGCTGCCGACGAGGCCGGCTCCGCGCCGCTCTCCGACGCCACCCGCGAGAAGATCCAGAACGTGCTGGACCAGATCCGGGTTGCGAGCTGATCCACTCCGCTCCTGCCGCACCGAGGGTGGGGTTCCACAGACCGCTGTGGGCCCCGCCCTTGGCTGCGTTGCCCGCCCTCCCCATCCCGGGCGTTCCGGACACGCTCCGCACCGCAGCGGTGGCGCACCGTCGCGCGGACAGTCTCCTCCCCCGCCCCGAGCAGAGATTTTCCCCTCGTTTCCGGGTAGCTCCGGAACGACACCCGGGCTCCTTCCGTTCTGGTCGGGGGCGAACGCCACAATGTCACGGGCCCTGCCCTCGCCCGGCGGGAGCCGCGTCGAGTGCGGACGCTGCTTCCGCCGGGTACACACCCGCATCATCTGACCGGAGTCTCACCATGACCACCACGGACCCGTCCACGGCGGCCCGAGCACCACGGGGCAAACGCCGCATCGGCGACGTCCTCTTCGCCGGTGGAGCCCAGGGTTCAGGGATCCTGATCCTGGCGATCCTGGCCGGTGTCGCCGCCTTCCTGCTCCTGCAGTCCCTCGACTCCCTGACCGCGAACACCGCGAACTTCCTCACCACCTCCGAGTGGGACGCCAACACCCGTGACGAGCCCGCCTTCGGCGTGGCCGCCCTGGCCTTCGGCACGGTGCTGGCCGCGGCGATCGCCCTCGTCCTGGCCACTCCGGTGGCGATCGGCATCGCCCTGTTCATCGTCTTCTACGCACCCCGCCGCATCGCCGCGGTCCTGGGCTACCTGGTGGACCTGCTCGCGGCGATCCCCAGCGTCGTCTACGGCCTGTGGGGCATCGGCTGGCTCGTCGTCCACCTGACGCCGTTCTACGGCTGGCTGGAGACCTACTTCGGCTGGATCCCGCTGTTCGCCGGCCCGGTCTCCACGACCGGACGCACCATGCTCAGCGCGGGCATCGTGCTGGCGGTCATGATCCTGCCGATCATCACCGCCATGACCCGCGACGTGTTCCTCCAGGTCCCCCAGTCGCACCGGGAGGCCGCCCTGGCGCTGGGCGCCACCCGCTGGGAGATGATCCGCATGGCGGTGCTGCCCTTCGGCCGCCCCGGCATCATCGGCGGCGCGATGCTCGGCCTGGGCCGGGCACTGGGCGAGACCATGGCGGTGGCCATGATCCTGTCGCCTTCCCTGGTCATCTCCTGGTTCCTGCTGCAGAGCGGCAACCAGACGATCGCCGCGCACATCGCCCTGCAGTACCCCGAGGCCACCGGCTACGGCGTCTCCGCGCTGATCGCGGCCGGCCTGGTCCTCTTCGCCATCACCCTGATCGTGAACATGGCGGCCCGCTTCGTCGTCTCCCGCCGCAAGGAGTTCGCGTAAATGTCCGCCACGAAACTGTCCGCTCCGGAGAAGACCGTGCCGCCCCGACCGCTCACGTCCTCCCTCGGCGGCAAGACGCTGCCCACCCTCTTCCCGCCGGTGCTGCTCGTCGGCGTCGCCCTGGTCACCGCGGGCCTGCTGTACCTGACCGGCGGGTGGAACCCGGCGCTGTGGGCGATCGTCACCGCCCTGGGCTACACGGTCGTCGTCACCGTGGCCTCGGCCATCGTCGAGAACGGCCGCAAGGCCAAGGACCGCCTGGTCACCGCTGTCGTCTACGTCTGCTTCGGCATCGCCATGGTGCCGCTGGTGTCCCTGCTGTGGACGGTGCTCTCCGCGGGCCTGGTCCGGCTGGACGGCTACTTCCTGACCGTCTCCATGAACGGCGTCACCCCGAGCATGGACGCGGGCGGCGCCTACCACGCGATCCTCGGCACCCTGCTGATGACGCTCATGGCCGCGCTGATCTCGGTGCCCATCGGCCTGATGACCGCCATCTACCTGGTCGAGTACGGCAAGGGACGGCTCAAGCGGGCCATCACGTTCTTCGTGGACGTCATGACCGGCATCCCGTCCATCGTGGCCGGCCTGTTCGTGGTGGCACTGTGGATCCTGCTGTTCGGCCCGGGCAAGACCAACGGCGCGGCCGGTGCGATCTCGCTGTCGGTCCTGATGATCCCGGTCGTGGTGCGCTCCTGCGAGGAGATGCTGCGCCTGGTGCCCAACGAACTGCGGGAGGCCTCCTACGCCCTGGGCGTCCCCAAGTGGCTGACGGTGGTCAAGGTGGTCCTGCCGACCGCCATCGCGGGCATCACCACCGGTGTGATGCTGGCGCTGGCCCGGGTCATCGGCGAGACCGCGCCGCTCATCCTCACCGCGGGCTCCTCGGCCGTCGCCATCAACGCCAACCTCTTCGAGGGGCAGATGATGAGCCTGCCGGTGTTCATCTACTCGCAGGTCCGCATGGGCGGCGCCATCAACTACGAGCGTGCCTGGGCCGGCGCGCTGACCCTGATCATCATCGTGATGCTGCTGTTCCTCGCCGCCCGCCTGGTTTCGCGCTTCTTCGCTCCGAAGACGCGCTGACCTCCCACAGCCCGCCCCAGTACCAACCAACCACGGTCTTTAGGAAACACAGTGGCCAAGCGAATCGACGTCTCCGGACTGCACGTCTACTACGGTGACTTCCTCGCCGTCGAGGACGTCTCGATGACCATCGAACCCCGGTCGGTCACCGCCTTCATCGGCTCCTCCGGCTGCGGCAAGTCCACCTTCCTGCGCACCCTGAACCGGATGCACGAGGTCACCCCCGGGGCCCGGGTGGAAGGCAAGGTCCTCCTGGACGACCAGGACATCTACTCGCCGGACGTGGACCCGGTGGCGGTGCGCCGCGAGGTCGGCATGGTCTTCCAGCGCCCCAACCCGTTCCCGACCATGTCCATCTACGACAACGTCATCGCCGGCGCCAAGCTCAACAACCAGCGGCTGCGCAAGTCCGAGGCCGACGACCTGGTGGAGCGCTCCCTGCGCGGCGCGAACCTGTGGGAGGAGGTCAAGGACCGCCTCGACCGTCCCGGCGCGGGCCTGTCCGGCGGTCAGCAGCAGCGCCTGTGCATCGCCCGCGCCATCGCGGTGGAGCCCAGCGTGCTGCTCATGGACGAGCCCTGCTCGGCACTGGACCCGATCTCGACGCTGGCGATCGAGGACCTGATCTCCAAGCTGAAGGAGAACTACACGATCGTCATCGTCACCCACAACATGCAGCAGGCCGCCCGGGTCAGCGACGTGACGGCGTTCTTCAACCTGGCGGGCACCGGCAAGCCCGGCAAGCTCATCGAGATGGGCGAGACGAACAAGATCTTCACCAAGCCGGAGAAGAAGGAGACCGAGAACTACATCACCGGACGTTTCGGCTAGACCGGTTCCCACGGACGGCCGCGGCCCGCCTGGTCTCCAGGCGGGCCGCGGCCGTCCGTGGGGCGCGTCCGCTCAGTCGCCGGTCCGCCTCCGCCCGCGGGTCAGGGCGTGCGACGCCACGGCACACGCTGCGCCGGCCCCGAGGACACCGGACGCGGCAAGGGCTGTCGCGGTCAGGTCGTAGCCGACCAGGGCGCTGATCTGGGGCCCCAGACTCGCTCCCAGGAACAGGGTGAAGACGTACAGCGCCGTTCCGGCTCCGGGCGTCCGGACGGCGTGCACCATGACGGCCTCCACCATGCTGGGCGCGGCCGTTCCGACGGTGACCACGAGGACGAAGAGCAGCGTTCCGAGGACGTACGGCGTCTCCGGAGCCGCGGCGATCCCCGCGGTGGCGGCCGCGGAGCCCGCCAGCGCGGCGACCCCCCGCGCCACGGGCGGTACCCGGACGAGCAGGGGGGTGAGAAGGGGAACCAGGACCATGGCGGGCAGCCCGCTCGCACGCAACAGGAGCAGCTGGTCGGGATCAACGACCGCACCGGACAGTTCGACGGCGGTGTAGACCGCGACGAAGCTGCTCATGATGGTCGAGACGGCCAGGAGCAGGAGCAGGACCGGCGCCTTGGCGACCAGCGGGCCCATCGCGCCCAGCGGGCTGGGAGGCGGCGCCTCGGAGTCCGGCGCCGACGGTTCCGGAAGCAGCACCAGAGCCAGGGCGAGCGCCGCCACCGCGAAGGCGGCTCCCGAGGCGTGGAAGATCCACGGCCAGCGGTCGGCGCCGCCGACCGCCTGGGCGGCCACCTGTCCGACGATGGAAGCGGCGAAGAACGAACTGGTCAGCGTGGTCAGGGCCACAGCCCTGCGGTGGGGTGCCAGGCGGGTGCCCAGATAGGCGAAGGCCGCCGGGGCGAACGTCGCCGCGCTGACGCCCTGGAGCGTCCTGAGGGCCAGCGCCCATCCCACCCCGGGAGCGAACGCGACCAGCAGGGTCGTCACCGCTGTCGCGGAGACTCCGAGGACGACGGTCCTGCGGACGCCGTACCGGTCGGCGGCCCACCCCCACAGCAGGAAGCCCGCGGAGTAGCCGAACCCGAACACGGTCTGTGTCCAGGTCACCGTCCGCTGATCGGTTGACCAGGCCGCGGCGAGCTGGTCGAAGACGGGGATGACGACATAGAACTGGCTGACCACGAGCAGGGCCGTGGCCGAGATCACGAGCAGGGTCGGCACGAAGGGCGCACACCGGGGCGGGACCGCGTGGACCAGGGACACGACTGATTCCTTCTTCCTGGCGTCTGTGAGCACGGCACGGGATTCGCGCCGCCACTGTTCCAACTATTTAGTTGGAAATGCGGTCAGCCTAGGCACCCGGGACGGAAAAAAGCAACCAGATGGTTGGAGTCGTGGCCGCCGGGGCCGTCCGCGCGACCTCGCCCGCCACCGGAGCCGCACTACCATGCGTTCATGGCCTGGGACACCGAACGCACGCGGGCGCTGCTGCTCGAAGCCGCGGTCGCGGAATTCTCCGCACACGGGCTGTCCGGCGCGCGCGTCGACCGGATCGCGGCTCGGGCCGGGGTCAACAAGGAGCGCATCTACCAGTACTTCGGCAACAAGGAGTCGCTGTTCGACGCGGTACTCCTGGCAGAACTCGACCGTCTGGTCGACGCGGTACCGCTGCGTGCCGCCACCCCGGAGGAGTTCGCCTCCTACGTCGTCGACGTCTTCGACTACCACCAGGGACACCCGCACCTGGCGCGCCTGCTGTACTGGGAAGGCCTGGAACGCGCCGACCGGCCCGTTCCCGGGGAGGACCAGCGCACCCGGCGCTACCGGCAGAAGGTGCGTGAACTCTCCGCCGCGCTGGGCCGGGACCCCGACGACACGGCCCACCTCCTGCTCGGCGTCATCGCTCTCGCCGCCAGCTGGCAGGCACTGCCGCAGTTGAACCGCATGCTCCTCGGCTCCCCGGATCCCGAACAGCGACGTGTCCACCTCGCCGAGACCGTCCGCCGCCTCTGGGCCCCTCCGGCCTCTCCCCCGGCGTCAGGAGCGTCGCAGCACCGGTCCGGGACTCAGAAGACCAGCCGCACCAGTCCGTAGACGCAGGCGGAGACCACCGCCGCCGCGGGGACGGTCAGCAGCCAGAACTTCACGATGCTGGCGAACACCGCCCAGCGCACCTCCGCCAGTCTCCGGGCGGTGCCCGCGCCGACGATGGCCGAGGTGGTGGTGTGCGTGCTGGAGACCGGAGCGTGCCAGACCAGTGAGGTGAGGCCCATGATGGCCGAGACGGCCGCCTCCACCGCGAACCCCCGGGCCGGGTCGATGCGGCTCACCCGCCGCCCCAGGGTGCGCATGATCCGCCAACCGCCGGTGGCGGTGCCCAGCGAGATCGCCGCCGCGGAGCTGACCACCACCCAGCTCGGAACGGCGTAGTCGCTCTGGTGGCCGACGGTGACCAGGGCCAGGACGACGATGCCCATGGTCTTCTGGGCGTCCTGGAGGCCGTTGCCCAGCGCCAGCGTCGCCGCCGACACGCTCTGGGCGAGCTTGAAGCCCCGGTTGACCGAACGGGGGCTGGTGTGCCGGAAGAGCCACAGGATTCCCAGCATGATCAGGTAGCCCAGCAGCCAGCCCAGCAGCGGGGCCACCAGCATGGGGAGCAGGAAGCTGGTGAGGACGCCGCCCCACCGCACCTCTCCCGCGGAGGCCATCGCCGCGCCGATCATCCCGCCGACGAGCGCGTGCGAGGCAGAGGAGGGCATGCCCCGGTACCAGGCGAAGAGGTTCCAGACGGCCGCGCCGCACAGCGCCGCGAACAGCACGGCGAGGCCGTCGCCGCCCTGGATGGGGTCGATGAGGTCCTGTCCGATGGTGCGGGCCACGCCTTCGCCGAGGAAGGCCCCCAGCAGGGTCATCAGCGCGGCCAGGGGGATCGCGGCCCAGGGGGTGAGGGCCCTGGACGCGATGGAGGTGACGATGGTGTGTGCGGCGTCGTGGAGGCCGTTGGTGAACGCGAAGACCAGAGCCGCCACGACCACTGCGAGCAGGGCGGATTCGAGGAGCACGGCAGAGGTGTTCCTGATTCGGGGAGGGGAGGGGGTCAGGCTTCCTTGACCGCGATGCTCTCGACGGTGTTGGCCACGTGTTCGAAGGCGTCGGCCGCGGCTTCCAGCTGGTCCACGACGTCCTTGAGTTTGAGGACCGTCAGCGCGTCGTACTCGCCGCTGAACAGGTGGGCCAGTAGTCGCCGGTAGACCTGGTCGGCCTGGTTCTCCAACCGGTTGATCTCGACCCAGTAGCCGGAGAGGTTGCGCATGGACCGCAGCCGCGGCATGGCCTCCGCGGTCAGTTCGGCGGCGCGCTCCAGGATTCCGACCTGGTCGATGATGCCTTTGGGGAGCCGGTCCAGCTGGTAGAGCCCGATGAAGTCCACGGCGGCCTCCAGCGCGTCCATGACGTTGTCCAGGCTGGAGGCGAGCCGGTAGATGTCCTCGCGGTCGAAGGGGGTGACGAAGCTCGCGTTGAGCCGGCGCATGATCGCGTGGGCGCGTTCGTCCCCCGCCTGCTCGCACTGGCGCATCTTCTCGGCGATGGTCTCTCGGTCGGCGTCCTCGCTGATGAGTTCCACCAGCAGCCGCGAGGCCAGGACCAGGTTGTTCGCGAAATCGGCGAACATCTCGTAGTAGCTGTCATCGCGCGGTGTCAGGCGAAGACGCACATCTTTCTCCCATGAGTGCGGTAAGGCTCGTGTCCTCTGGGCTTTCGGGCCCTGTCCCGCGGAAGTCCCTCTTGGGCGCGACCGCACCGCACCCCGCCGTCCGCGACGCGGGGTGCGTCACTCGATGTTCAGTTACAGCTACCCCGGCGTCCGCCAGAATGCCGACGTAGTGGAGCAATCCCATCCTAACCGCCCCCCTCTGGCGGGGAGGGGTCGCGGCAGGTCGACGTACTGACCGTTCCTCAGGGATATCGTGCGTGAACGAGACCCGAACCGGAGGAGAACGCTGTACTCCGCCGGCTCTTCACCGGCTCGCCATCACCACGAAACACAAGATTAACGTACAAGCCACCACCGCTTCCTTTCGTCGGCCAAACTGTTGACTTGCCCACCGTCGCCCGCGGTTGCGCGGAGTGACAATCGTTCTGAAACCGTGATCTTCCGATGGCCCCCAGACCCACCGCGGCACAGCGCCGGCACGCCGCACTGCGCTCCGCCCTCGACGAACAGCTCGCCGCCCTCGGCGCCCCGCCCTACTCCGGTCCCGATCTGCCGGAGCCGGTCCTGTCGGCCTGCGCCCGGGCCCTGCTGCGCGCCCACCGCGGCGGCCTGACACCGCACCGCCCGGCCGTCAGGGCCGTGGTGCGCGCGACCCTCGCCGAACTCGCCGCCCGCCACCCCGGCCAGGCCCTGGAGGTCCGGGTCCCCCCGTACGGCGCCGTGCAGTGCCTGGCGGGCCCCCGCCACACCCGCGGCACCCCGCCGGGCGTGGTCGAGACCGACCCGCTGACCTGGACCGCGCTGGTTGTGGGAGAAGTCACCTGGGCGGACTCGGTCGCCTCCCACCGCGTCTCGGCCAGCGGCGTACGCGCCGACCTGTCCGCGGTGCTGCCGCTGTGGCCCCGCCCGGACGGAACGCCCCCGCGTGCCTCCGACCCCGCGGACAGCCACTAAGCTGGACCACGTGTCGCAACCCGACGGCCGTCTCAGCCTGGACATCGATCCCCTGGAACGCGGACCGCAGGACGCCTGTGGAGTGTTCGGGGTCTGGGCTCCCGGCGAAGAAGTAAGCAAACTGACCTACTTCGGCCTCTACGCGCTCCAGCACCGGGGCCAGGAGTCCGCGGGCATCGCCCTCAGCGACGGCGGACGCATCGTCGTCTACAAGGACATGGGGCTGGTCTCCCAGGTCTTCAACGAGGTGACCCTGGACTCCCTCAAGGGGCACCTGGCGATCGGCCACTGCCGCTACTCCACCACCGGCTCCCCCGTGTGGGAGAACGCCCAACCCACCTTCTTCAGCGCGCGTGAAGGCGGCCTGGCCCTCGGCCACAACGGCAACCTCATCAACACCCCGGAACTCGCGGCGCTGCTGCCGTCGGACCGCCTGACCGCGACGACGGACACCGAGGTGCTGACCAGCCTGCTGGCCGCCGGCCCCCACCGCACCACCGAAGAGGCCGCCCTGGAGGTGCTGCCCAAGGCCAAGGGCGCCTTCTCGCTGGTCTTCATGGACGAGCACACCCTGTACGCCGCCCGCGACCCGCAGGGCATCCGCCCGCTGGTGCTGGGCCGGCTGGACAGCGGCTGGGTGGTCGCCAGCGAGACCGCGGCCCTGGACATCGTCGGCGCCCACCTGGTGCGCGAGGTGGAACCCGGAGAACTGCTGCTCATCAACGCCGACGGCGTGGTCTCCCGGCGCTTCGCCCCGGCCGAGCCGAAGGGCTGCCTGTTCGAGTACGTCTACCTGGCCCGCCCCGACACCACCATCGCCGGGAGCAACGTCAACAGCACCCGTGTCGAGGTGGGGCGCCGGCTCGCCAGGCAGCATCCGGCCGACGCCGACATCGTCATCCCGGTTCCGGAGTCGGGCACCCCGGCCGCCGTGGGCTACGCCGAGGGCAGCGGCATCCCGTTCGCCCAGGGCCTGGTGAAGAACTCCTACGTGGGACGCACCTTCATCCAGCCCAGCCAGACGCTGCGCCAGCTCGGCATCCGCCTCAAGCTGAACCCGCTGCGCGAGGTCATCGAGGGCAAGCGCCTGGTGGTGGTGGACGACTCGATCGTGCGCGGCAACACCCAGCGCGCCCTCGTGCGGATGCTGCGTGAGGCGGGCGCAGCCGAGGTGCACGTCCGCATCTCCAGCCCGCCCGTCATGTGGCCCTGCTACTACGGCATCGACTTCGCCACCAAGGCCGAGCTGATCGCGGGCAACCTCTCCGTCGAGGAGATCCGCCGGTCCATCGACGCGGACTCGCTCGGCTTCATCGACCTGGACGAACTGGTCGCGGCCACCCGGGTCGAGAAGAACCGGCTGTGCCGGGCCTGCTTCGACGGCGTCTACCCGGTCGAGGTCGACGAGGACTCCCGCGGCAAGTACCTGCTGGAAAAGTCCTGCGGTGCGCCCAAGCGCACCTAGCCGCCACTCCCTTCCCAGCCGTCCCCCGTTGCGCGGCGACCGTCGCGCAACAATCCGACCAGCACAGAAGAGGTTTCTTTCGTGTCAGAGGGTGCCACCACCGCCTACGCCGCCGCCGGGGTCGACATCGCCGCCGGCGAGCGCGCGGTGGAACTGATGAAGCGGCACGTGGCGCGTACCCACAGGCCCGAAATCGTTTCCGACGCCAGCGGCTTCTCCGGGCTGTTCCGGCTCGACGTCGCCAAGTACACCGCGCCGGTGCTGGCCACCTCCACCGACGGCGTCGGCACCAAGGTCATGCTGGCCCAGGAACTGGACCGGCACGACACGATCGGCATCGACCTGGTCGCGATGGTCGTGGACGACCTCGTGGTCAGCGGGGCCGAACCGCTGTTCCTGACCGACTACATCGCCTGCGGCTCGGTGGTCCCCGAGCGGATCGCCGAGATCGTCGGCGGCATCGCCGAGGGCTGCCACCAGGCGGGGTGCGCGCTGATCGGCGGGGAGACCGCCGAACACCCCGGCGCGATGGGGCCGGACGAGTACGACCTGGCCGGTGCGGGCACCGGTGTCGTGGAGGCCGACGCGATCCTCGGCCCCGACCGGGTCCGCGCGGGCGACGTGGTCATCGCGATGGCCTCGTCGGGGCCGCACTCCAACGGCTACTCGCTGATCCGGCGTATCGTCGCCGACGCCGGGCTCGACCTGCGGGCCGAGGTCCCCGAACTGGGCGGGGTGCTCGGTGAGGTCCTGCTCACCCCGACCAGGATCTACGCCAAGGACTGCCTGGCGCTCGTCGACTCCGTCGAGGTGCACGCGTTCGCGCACATCACCGGCGGCGGCCTGGCCGCCAACCTGGCCCGTTCGCTGCCCGACACGGTCGACGCCGTGCTGGACCGCGCCACCTGGACCCCCGATCCGGTCTTCGGTTTCCTCGCCGAACACGGCCGGGTCTCCCGGGAGGACATGGAGTCCACGTTCAACATGGGCGTGGGGATGGTGGCGGTCGTCGCCGCGGACTCCGCGGAGCGCGCCCTGGCGGTGCTCGCGGAGCGGAACGTGCCGTCCTGGGTCCTCGGGTCGGTGGTCCCCGGCTCGGGTCGGGCGACCCTCACCGGGGAGCACCCTTAGCGGACATGCGAAACCGGGGCTTCTCGTCACTGAGACAGCCCCGGGTTTCGACCCTGTTCAGATGTTCAGCTTCCTGCTTCGGCAGACCGGTCCCCGTCGGTCGGAGTCGCTCGATTCGTTCGAGGGCCGCGCGGTACCCGGGAGACAGGGCCCGGTTCCGTGCGGTTCACATGCTCCGGTCGACGGTGAGGACCACGGATCAGCGACGTTCCGAATCGGAGTCGTCGCCGCCCGGGTACTTCTCCGCGTAGTCCGCGTAGCGTTCGATCAGGTCATCGTAAGGGTCACGGTACGTGTCGTCCGGTGAATCCGAAGACTTCGACGCACCCCCACCGACACCCAGCTCTGCCCGAAGCCGATCAAGGTCTGTGTTACCGGTGCTGTACTTCAACCGCCGGGCGACCTTCTGCTGCTTGGCCTTGGCTCGGCCGCGCCCCATTGGCTCGACCCCCTCAACGATTGGGTTCTCGCAAACCCCAGTTCACTAGCAAAACCGCGATGCCGGGCTGGCGGCTCTCACCGCACTGACGACAGGCACCAGCTTTACGTACGGATACAACCGTACCCCGTTCAGAGGCGACCTGCCCACGCCGCCCACGTCCAACCGGCTGTGCCGTCTCCGTCACACCGACGGAGGAGGAGGTTTCGGAGCGTAAAATCCCCGGAATCCGTCGTGCGGAAACCTCGGGGGTGCGCCCCGTCCACCGTCCTCCCAGGGGCGGAGTGCCGCGACCGGGGGTTCCCATCCGACCTCGGTCGAAGCGTCCTGTGAGCTTGGTCTCCCCCTCGGGGGCAGGGTCTCAAAACTACTGACCGAAATCAACCGACGTCTGGAACCAAAACCCCGCGCTCCGCGACTGTTCTGTGCCACTATGCGAGCGTGCTCCCCTATACCGCCTACCTCCGTCTCTACCAGCCGCTCGCGGCCTTCCCCCGTCGCGAGCGGGCGTACTGGAAGGCGTACGCGGACTCGCCGCGCTGCCGCGGGCGGGGCGAGGCGATGGCGGCCGAGCACGCGGAGAGCCTCCGGCGGCTGCTCCACGACCCGCCGCTGGCCGCCCCCCTGTCGGAGAGCGGCGACGCCTACGTGCGCCGGGTCGGCGACGAGCTGTTCGTCTGCCCCTGGCAGACCCGGCTGCGCTGCTGGCTCGCCCTCTCGACGCTGCGTGCCACGACCTCGCGGCGACTGCGCCAGGCGTTCCTTCCCGACCTGGTGGCCCAGGAGGCCCAGCGTGACTTCGAGCGGTGGCGCGACCGCACCGGACGCACCCGCTCCCAGATCCTGACGAGCACCTGGGAGGTGCCGCTCGCCTGGTTCGTGCCCTTCACCCCGGAGGAACGGCACCTCACCCTGGAGTGCAGCGGTGCGGAGCCGCTCCCGAACGCCCCGCCGTGCGGGGCGTGCCCGCACTGCGGGACCGCCCTGCCCGCCCCGGAGCGGGCGCCGGTCCGCACGCTGCTCTACGTCACCCGGGCCGCTGACGCGCTTCCCCGCCTGGCTCGGGCCGTCCGGCTGGTGAGCGGGTGCTCCCCGGCGGGTTCCTCGCTCCTGTACGCCCTGGAGCGCCTGGAGGAGTGGGTGCAGGCGGTGGCGCACCCGCGGGCCCTCCTGGAGCTCGACTACGGCGGTCTGGTCCTGCTGCTCGACGACACCGCACTGCGGTCGGACCAATCGGTCGCGGAGGTCCGTACCGCGCTCGCCGCCGTGGAGCAGGGGCGCCCGGAGCTGGCGGCGGCGATGCGCCTGCGGCTGCGGAAACGCTGGGAGGCGGTCCGTGCGCTGCGTCACGCCAACTGAAGCCGCGCCTCCCGGGTTTGCGTGTCCATCCGCCTGCGACGGCCCTGCGCAGGGGCTTCCGGGGCCCTGCCCCGGGCCGTCAAACCTGGTCGACCAGGTTTCTGCGGATGTGTTTTCGGTTTTTGGACGGGTAGATGCGGGATAGGCCAGGACGAGTCACTCAATTGACATCATCCTTACCGAAAATGGGCATACCATCCAATAGGTAACGATATAGACTGTGTTGGTACCGTTACAGAGTGCACCACGGATGCCCGGAAGCCCTGTTCCACAGGGGATCTGAGCCGTCCGCACGAGCCGGTGGTCACCGTCGGCTCGCACGTTGACAACCCGATCTACACGGGCAGGAGGGGTCGGACCACCGATCCGGAACCGTACTTCACAGCGGGGGGCACCCCGTTTGAGGGCACGCTGCCACCGCACTTTCGGTCCGCCGGATCGCGAAAACCCCAGCCCGAGAATGAAGTTTTGACCGAATACGCCACATGCCACTAAACGTATCGCTAGAATCACTCAGCGTGACGCGCTACATGTGCGACTTTGCGGTCCCATTTGACAAAGTCGCGCTAAGTGGTCGCACAATCACCTCGGGTGATGCCAATATAGACCTCAGGGAAATATTGGACATCCGGACCAAGCGCCAGGATTGAAAGTCTCAAGGATCAACACACAGATCCGGGAGGAGAGGCCGTACACATGTCAACTCGCACGCCCGAGGCGGAGCCCCTGTTGACCCCTGCCGAGGTCGCCACCATGTTCCGCGTGGACCCCAAGACCGTCACCCGCTGGGCGAAGGCAGGAAAGCTGACTTCGATCCGCACCCTCGGCGGCCACCGCCGCTACCGGGAGACCGAGGTCCGCGCTCTCCTGGCCGGCATTCCCAGCCAGCGCAGCGAGTAGCCTCCCTCGCCCGCACCGGTTCGGCGGGACGGCGGGGGGACGCCCGACACCCGAAGAAACCCGGGGGGTGGGCCGCATCGGCGGCCCACCCCCCGGCGTGTCCGACACCCCGGCCCGCCCGCGGTTCAGGACACCACTTCCCCCTCGATGTGGTCGGCCCCGATCCGCTCCCAGTGGAGGAAGCGCTCGGTCTCCCCCAGCAGCGCGGCGGTCAGCCAGACCACGATGCCCACGTCGTCGGCGACCCCGAAGATCGGGATGAACAGCTCGGGAACGAGGTCGATGGGGGAGACGACGTAGGCCAGGGCAACCAGGAACAGCACGATCTTCGAGGTGGACAGCTCCTGGTACTGCCCGCGCATCCGGGCTCCCAGCATGCGCGGGAGAGCCTTGACGCGAGCCGCGACGGACGGCTTCCCCTGCTGGGTGTTGTCGTAGACCATCTTCCAGGCGGCAGCGCCGGCTGCGGCGCGGTTGGACTTGCGCATTCCTCCACCTCGACACGGGGTCGGTGCGCCCGGAGGGGTTCCGGGCGCCTCTTGCGATATGACGCATTCCACTGGTTTTCTGTTCCCTGTGCCGGGGCCCCCCACACGCGGCGGGGTGAGGGTTCCCTTCCCTCCCCGCTCGCCGTACCGCACCCGGTGCGACCGACGTGGCATAGGTTGGTTGCGGTCCTTTCCGGCCGTGCCCGTCCCGCCGTCGAGACAACCCGTTTTCGGAGGAAGTATCACCGCCCGCCCGTTCGCCTCCCCCCGCTCCGTCCGACTGCTCGCAGCCGCCGCCGGAGTGCTGCTGGCCACCGCGTGCTGGTCCCCCCCACCGGACGCCCGTCCCGCCATCGGCGAGACCGCGGCCCCGCCGCTGCCCGGACCGGGCGGCGGTTCCGCCGTGTCCCCGTCGCCCTCCGCTCCGCTGCCCCTGTCCGGCAGGGTCGTGGTCCTCGACCCCGGCCACAACGGCGGCAACGCCGACGCCCCCGAGCGGATCGGCCGTCCCGTCCCGGCCGGCCCCACCACCAAGGAGTGCGACACGGTGGGCGCCCGGACCGAGGGGGGCTACGACGAACACGAGTTCAACTGGGACCTGTCGCTGCTGGTGCGCGACCGTCTGGAGGAGGCGGGCGCGACCGTGGTCCTGACCCGCGACAGCGACGACGGCGTCGGCCCGTGCATCGACGAGCGCGCCGCCATCGGCAACGAGGCGCAGGCCGACGCGGCAGTCTCCATCCACGCCGACGGGGCCGCCCCGGGCTCCCGGGGCTTCCACGTGATCGTTCCCGGAGAGGTCCCCGGGTTCACCGAGCCCATCCTGGAGTCCTCCTACGCCCTGGGCGAGGCCCTGCGGGACGAGTTCCACGCGGTGACCGACCACCCCTACTCCGACTATCTCGGGGAGGAGGGCATCGACGTCCGCACCGACCTGGGCGGGCTGAACCTGTCCACCGTGCCCAAGGTCTTCCTGGAGGTCGGCAACATGCGCGACCCCGTGGACGCGGAGAAGCTCACCGACCCGGAGTGGCGCGCACTCGCCGCCGAGGGGATCGCCGCGGGCCTGACCCGGTTCCTGGAGGACTCCGGCCGCCGGTGACCCCGCGGCCCCGGTGTCCCGTGCAGGTGCGGGACTCCCGAAAACGCCTGTCCTTCTGGACACTCCGCTTTCCCCGTGTATGGTGCCCCTCACTCTCAGTCTGCACAATGTTGCTATGCCACTGACATCCAGTGATGTGCGCGACAAGCGGTTCAGCACCTCGCGCCTGCGCCTGGGATACGTCCAAGAGGACGTCGACGCCCTGCTGCGCAGGGTGGAGGAGACCCTGCGGGCACTCGAACAGGGCACCCGCCCCTCGAAGATCATCACCGCCTCGGACGTGATGCGGTCCCAGTTCCGGACCACCGTGATGCGGCCGGGCTACGACGAGGAGGAGGTGGACGCCTTCCTCGACGAGGTCGCCGAGACCCTGCGGGAGCTCGGCCTGTACTCACAGCAGTTGCGGACCGGCAAGCACAGTGCCGAGTACTTCCGCCGGGCCGCCGCGCCCCGCCCCCGCGAACCCG
The DNA here is from genome assembly GCF_023208015.1 of Thermobifida alba. Taxonomy (NCBI): domain Bacteria; kingdom Bacillati; phylum Actinomycetota; class Actinomycetes; order Streptosporangiales; family Nocardiopsidaceae; genus Thermobifida; species Thermobifida alba. The sequence goes on from NZ_CP051627.1 coordinate 3,227,265, forward strand.
TCACCCCCCGCATGCGCCCCGAGGACATCCGCAACAAGGGCTTCAACACCACCCGGCTCCGGGTCGGCTACGCGGAGGAGGAGGTGGACGCCTTCCTCGACCTCGCCGAGGCGACCATCGCCGCACTGGTGGAGGGCAGGCCCACCGACACCCCGCTGACCGCCTCCCAGGTGCGGGAAGCCCGCTTCTCCAGCACCCGGCTGCGCTCCGGCTACGTGGAGACGGAGGTGGACGCCTTCCTCGACGAGATCGCCGACGAACTGGAGCGCTACGGACTGCACTGAGCCGGCCCGCGGCGCCGGTCAGCCCTTCCGCAGGCTCGCCAGGAGCAGGTCGGCGTAGTAGACACCCAGCTGGGGGCCGCTCAACTCGCCGTCGGCCCGGTACCACATGCTCAGGTGGTGGATCGAGCCGAAGAAGTAGTTGACCACGATATCCGCCGGGATCTTGTCGTGGAAGACGCCCTCGCGCATTCCTTCCTCGACCAGCGACCGGAACAGTTCGTGGTACCTGCGGCGCTCCCTGCGCACCTCACGCTGGCGTCCGGGGGAGAGCATGTGCAACGAGCGGAAGAAGATGACCATGTCGTCGAGGTTGTCCACGGTGGTGTGGACGACGTCGACGGCCGCCGCGTGCAGGCGCTCGGTCACGTCTCCCCCGCCCTCGACGATCTGGGCGAGCCGGCTCATCTGCAGGTTCAGGACGCGCTGGTAGACCGCGAAGAGCAGGTCGTCCTTGGAGGTGAAGTAGTGGTACATCGCCCCCTTGGTGACCCCGGCGGCCTCGACCAGCTCCTGGACCGAGACCCGGTCGAAACCGCGCTGGGCGAACAGGCGGGTGGCCTCGGTCAGGAGGCGGTCCGGCACGGAGGGGGAGACCGCCCTGGACTCGGTTGACTGCGTCATGTTCCCCTGCCTCTCGCGTTCACCGCGCGTCTGCGGCGCCGTCGCTCCCCGGCTATGCACGTTCCCCAGCATAAGCCACCCGACATACCGGCCAGTATGTCAACTCCCCGGCTTCCGGGACGGCGGTTTCCGACGATATCGGTGACCCTGCGGTAACCGAGCGCCCGAAGCAGCCGGGGTGAACGGCGCGGCTTTTCGTACTAGGGTGAGCCCCCGACGCGCCGCCGCGGACACCCCGGATCCGAACCTGTGTTCGATAGGGTGCGCGGGTGAGTCTCTACAACGAACAGATCGACGTCCGTTCCACCACCGGCGACGCCCCCGCCCTGTTCTCCTGGCGCGGCACCCTCTACCGGGTGCGCCGGGTCATCGGCACCTGGCGCGACGCCGACCCCGCCGCCTCCGCCGAGGTGCGACTGGTCCGGGTGGCGGCCGAGTCCGACCACGGCCACCCCGGTATCGCCGACATCGTGCTGGACACCGCGACCAACCACTGGACGATGCGGCGTCTGTGGCACTGACCGGTCACCGCGCGGTCCCGTCCGCGCCCACCTCGACCTCCACGGTCGTCACCCCCTGCGGTTCGCAGAGGGCCTGCCCGGCGGTGATCTCGGCGACCCACGCCGCGAACTCCGCCGGGTCGGTCCCGTCCAGCGCGACGTCCACCTCGACATCGGCGCCGTAGCGCACGTCCAGCACCCGGTGCGGCGACTCCCGCAGGTCGCTCTCCAGCCGCCCGGCCTGCTGGTAGTCGGCCAGCACCGTCATCACCGGCAGCGAGCGCCGCTCCAGGACCCCCACCGCGTCGACCGCCGCGGACACCGCGCTGCCGTAGGCCCGGATCAGTCCGCCCGCGCCGAGCTTGATCCCGCCGAAGTAGCGGGTCACCACCGCGACGGTGTCGGTGAGTCCGCGGTGGCGCAGCACCTCCAGCATGGGCACCCCCGCCGTCCCCGCGGGCTCCCCGTCGTCGCTGGACCGCTGCACCCCGCCGTCCTCGCCCAGCACGTAGGCGGTGCAGTTGTGGGTGGCGTTCCAGTGCAGTCTGCGCCGCTCCGCGATGAACGCCCGCGCCTCGTCCTCGTCCGCCACCCGGGCCAGCGCGCAGATGAACCGGGACTTCTTGATGTCGATCTGGTGCTCGCCGCCGCGTCTGATCGTTCTCATACCGCTCCCGATCGTACGCGCCGCGCCGCACGCCGCCGGGGCTCTGTAGGGTCGGTGCCATGCCGACACCCCCATTCGTCCTGCGGCTGCGCGAGCACGTGGGACACGGACTGCTGCCCCTGGTCGGAGTGACGGCGGTGGTCGTCGCCCCGGACGGGCGCATCCTGCTGCACCGGCGCGCCGACGACGGGCGCTGGTGCACCCCCGGCGGCCTCGTGGAGCCCGGCGAGCAGCCCGCCGCCACGCTGGTGCGCGAACTGGAGGAGGAGACCGGGCTCCGCGTCCACCCCGAGGTGCTGGTCAGCGCGGTCATGGAGGAACCCCACACCTACCCGAACGGGGACCGGGTGCAGATCCTCGACCTCACCTTCCGCTGCCGTCCGGTCTCGGGCGAGGCCCGCGTCAACGACGACGAGTCCCTGGAGGTGCGCTGGTTCGACTACGCCGGACTGCCTCCGATGCCGGGCCGCATCATGCGCCGCATCGACCACGCGCTGGCGGGGAGGGTCGGCTGGTTCGACCTCCGCGACGGCCCGTGGCGCGAGCCCTGACCCGCGCCGGCCCTCTCCGCCCGGCGCGTCCCCGACGGGCCGCGCCGGAGCCGGTGGTCAGTTCGGCAGGTTCTCCTCGATCGCGCTGATGATCTCGGGGTCCTCGGGCTCCACCCGGGGCCGGAAGCGGTGCAGCACCTTTCCGCCGGGGGCGACGAGGAACTTCTCGAAGTTCCACTGGACGTCCCCCGCCACCCCCTGGGAGTCGCGGGTCTTGGTCAGCTCGGCGTACAGGGGGTGCCGGCCGGGTCCGTTGACCTCCATCTTCTCCAGCATGGGGAAGCTGATGCCGTAGGTGGTGGCGCAGAAGAGCCGGATCTCCCCGGCGTCCCCCGGCTCCTGCCCGGCGAACTGGTTGCAGGGCACCCCGATCACGGAGAACCCCCGGTAGGCGTACGCTTCCTGGAGCCTCTCCAGTCCGCTGTACTGGGGGGTGAGACCGCACTTGGAGGCGACGTTGACGATCAGCAGCAGTTGGTCCTGCGGCAGTCGGAACGGCTCGCCCTCCAAAGAACGCAACTCGCTTTGGTAGATCTTCATGGTCCGGAGCCTAGCCCCAGCCGCCTCACCCGTCGGGCACCCAATCCCGTGAATACTCCGGGTAACGACTTGGACGGCCCGGGTGTCCGCCGTCGAGACGGGTTCTAGGATCGTGGCACAGGCGTTCCGGCCGAGGGAGTGGGAGCAACATGCGCAGCGGGCGTCGAGGCACCTTGCGGCTGGTGACCGGGGCGGTCCTGCTGGCCGCCGCGGTGTCCTGCACGGACGGCGACGCTCCCGGGGAACCGGCGCCGTCCACTCCGCGGCCGACCCCCACGGTCTACCGGGGCGAGGTCCCGCCCGGTCTGGCCGAGACGCCGCTGCGGTACCTGCACGGCTCCCAGGAGCCCGGCCAGGAGATCCTGGGCGACCCCCGGGGAGTGCGCGTCCACGCGGTCGGCGATGCCTTCCTCATCAGCTCCAACAGCGAGGAGCGGCACCTGCTGCAGGACGCCGCCGACGGCTCCGTCCTGTGGCGGGGGGAGTCGAGCATCGAACGGTTCACCCAGGACCGGAGCGGCGCGGACGTGTTCGAGGTGAGCACGCGCGAGGGCGACCGCGTCACCCGCACCGTCGTGGACTCGGCCGGCGAGCCGGTGTGGAGCGGTTCCGACCCCCGGGAGAGCTACCTCAACGGACTGGTCGTGCGCGCCCCCGCCGGCTGGACCGCGGCCGAGCCGTACGGCGAGTTCGTGGTCCGCGACCCCGCGGCGGACGGCGTCGAGTGGGCGTACGAGTTCACCGCCCCCGCGGAGACCGACGCGGAGGACCCGGCGGACGACGAGGAGTCCGACGACGAGGGCGAGGAGGCGGCCGCGCACCTGGGGGTCCCGGTGGGCGCGCACGACGACGTGGTGCTGCTGGACGACGGCGCCGGGCTGCTGCAGGCCCGCGACCTGTCCGACGGGGCGGCGCTGCTGTGGAGCGTCTCCGGCGACTCCGTGGCCGCCGAGGACGGCCGGGCACTGTCCGCTCCCCGGCCGCGTCTGGTCGGCTTCTACCCGCTGCCCGAGGAGGAGACCGGCTCCCCCGCCGACGACGCGGAGTCCGAGGAGTCCGCCGGCCCCCGCCGGACCGTGCTGCTCCGCTGGAGCAGTCCCGAGGAGTCCTCCCTGCTCTCCCTGCACGACCTGCGCGACGGGGAGACGCTGTGGACGCTGCGCGAGCCGGGGAGCAACCCCCTCGGCAGGGCGTTCGCCACCGCACCGGTCGCCGGCACCGTCTGGGACGCCGCCGCCGGGGTCCTGCTGGTGCCGCAGGCCGACGCCGCGACCTCGGTGGTCGCCGTGGACCTGGCCTCGGGCGAGACGCTGTGGACGTTCGACGACGCCGCGGAGCGGTCCATCTCGCCGCGTTTCACCCTGGCCGGGTACGTCTACGGCGACACCCGCGCCGACGACGGGGGCTCCCAGGTGGTGCTCGAAACCGGGACCAAGGACCTCGTCGCCGACGACCTGCCCGGCTACGTGGAGGCGGTCACCGACGACGGCCACGCCCTCGTCGTGCAGGACCGCCAGCGGTTCGTCTTCGCCCCCGAGACCCCGCCGACGGACCCCGCCACTCCGTCACCGTCGCCCACAGAGCGTGGCTGAGGTGCGCTTTCACCCAACCCTGGTGCGCTCCAAACCGAATGCCGTTCTCTACCATCTCGGAGTATGAGCGTGCCGGAGAACACAGCCACGACCACCGGCGCCCTTCCCCTCGCCGCCGAGTTCCCCTCGGTGACGAAGGAGCAGTGGCGCGACCTGGTCGCAGGGGTGCTGCGGAAGAGCGGAGCGGACGTCGACGGGGCGTCCGACGCCCCCGAGAGCCTCCTGACCACCACCACCTACGACGGAATCGTCATCCAGCCGCTGTACGACAGCGGCGACGACATCGAGTCCGGTTTCCCCGGCATCGCGCCGTTCACCCGGGGGGCCCGGCCGCAGGGCGCGGTCGTCGACGGCTGGGACGTGCGCCAGCACCACGCCCACCCCGACGCCGCGGCCGCGCGTCGGGCCGTGCTGGAGGACCTGGAGAACGGCGTCACCTCGATCTGGCTGGGCGTGGGCGCGGCCGGAGTGCCCGTCGACCGGATCGGCGAGGTCCTCGCCGACGTCCACCTGGACCTGGCCCCGGTCACCCTGGACGCCGGGGCCGACTACGAGGCCGCCGCGGCGGCCCTGCTCTCCGCGTACGCCGACCGGGACCTGCCGGACAGCGCGGTCTCCGGAAACCTGGGCGTCGACCCGCTCGGGCTGGCCGCCCGCACCGGTGAGCGCGCCGACGTCGCCTCGGCCGTGCGCTTCGCCGCCGGGCTCGCCGCCTCCCGCCCCGCCCTGCGCCTGGTGGTCGCCGACGGCACCCCCGTGCACGAGGCGGGCGGTTCGGAGGCGCAGGAACTGGGCGCCGCCGTCGCCTCGGGCGTGGCCTACCTGCGCGCGCTGACCGAGGCCGGCCTGGACCTGGCCGACGCCGCGGCACGCGTCGAGTTCCGCTTCGCCGCCAGTGCCGACCAGTTCCTCACCATCGCCAAGCTGCGCGCCGCGCGCGCCATGTGGAACCGGGTCGCCGAGGTCTGCGGCCTGCCCGAGGAGCACCGCGGCATGCGCCAGCACGTGGTCACCTCCGCGGCGATGATGACGCGCCGCGACCCGTACGTGAACATGCTGCGCACCACCCTGGCGTGCTTCGCCGCAGGCGTGGGCGGCGCGGACGCGGTCACCGTCCGCCCCTTCGACTCGGCGCTGGGCCTGCCCGACGCGCTGGCCCGCCGTATCGCCCGCAACACCCAGTCGCTGCTGCTGGAGGAGTCGCACGTCGCCCGGGTCATCGACCCCGCCGGGGGCTCCTTCTACGTGGAGCGCCTCACCGCCGACCTGTACCGCCGCGGCTGGGAGTTCTTCCAGGAGCTGGAGGCCGCCGGCGGCATGGCCGAGGCCCTGGCCTCGGGTCTGGTGGCCGACCGGGTCAACGCTGTGTGGGAGGAGCGCCGCGTCAACCTGGCCCACCGCCGCGACCCGCTGACCGGGGTGAGCGAGTTCCCCCACCTGGAGGAGCCCGTCCTGGAGCGGGCCCCCGCCCCCGCGGCGCCCGCGTCGAACGCCCCCAGCGCGCTGCCCGCGCGCCGCTACGCCGCCGAGTACGAGGAGCTGCGGGACCGCTCCGACGCGACCCTGGCCGCGACGGGAGCGCGCCCCCGGGTCTTCCTGGCCACGTTGGGTCCGGTCGCCGTGCACACCGCGCGGGCGACCTTCGCCGCGAACCTGTTCCGCGCGGGCGGCATCGAGCCGGTCAGCGGCGGCGAGGCCGGTCCCGAGGAGGCCGCGGCGGCGTTCCGGGACAGCGGGGCGCGCGTCGCCTGCGTGTGCTCCAGTGACAGGGTCTACGCCGAACAGGCCGCCGCCACCGTCGCCGCACTGCGGGAGGCGGGCGCCGAACGGGTGCTGCTGGCCGGCAGGCCCTCCGACGACCTCTCCGCCGCCGGGGTGGACGGCTTCGTGTTCACCGGCTGCGACGCACTGGCCCTGTTGACCGACCTCAGCGACTTCCTTGGAGCGGCCCGATGAGCGCGAACATCCCGAACTTCGCGGAGATCGCCGCGGGCACCCCCGTGGCGGCCTCCGGTCCGGAGCAGGCCGAGCGGTGGCGTCAGGCCCTGGCCGAGGCCACCGGCAAGGGCCCCGACGCCCTGGTGTGGGAGACCCCCGAGGGGATCGGCGTCAAGCCGCTGTACACCCGGGCCGACCGCGACGGCCTGGACTTCCTCCACACCTATCCCGGGCTCGCGCCGTTCCTGCGCGGCCCGTACCCGACCATGTACGTCAACCAGCCGTGGACGATCCGCCAGTACGCGGGATTCTCCACCGCCGAGGAGTCCAACGCCTTCTACCGGCGCAACCTGGCCGCCGGCCAGAAGGGCCTGTCGGTCGCGTTCGACCTGGCCACCCACCGCGGCTACGACTCCGACCACCCCCGGGTGGAGGGCGACGTGGGCATGGCCGGGGTGGCGATCGACTCCATCTACGACATGCGGCAGCTGTTCGACGGCATCCCGCTGGACCGCATGAGCGTGTCCATGACCATGAACGGCGCGGTGCTGCCGGTGATGGCGCTGTACATCGTGGCCGCCGAGGAGCAGGGGGTGGCGCCGGAGAAGCTGGCGGGGACCATCCAGAACGACATCCTCAAGGAGTTCATGGTCCGCAACACCTACATCTACCCGCCGCAGCCGTCGATGCGGATCATCTCCGACATCTTCGCCTACACCTCGCAGCGGATGCCGCGGTTCAACTCCATCTCGATCTCCGGCTACCACATGCAGGAGGCGGGGGCCACCGCGGACCTGGAGCTGGCCTACACGCTGGCCGACGGCGTCGAGTACATCCGCGCCGGGCTGGACGCCGGGCTGGAGGTGGACGCCTTCGCCCCGCGCCTGTCGTTCTTCTGGGCGATCGGCATGAACTTCTTCATGGAGGTCGCCAAGCTGCGCGCGGCCCGCCTGCTCTGGGCCAAGCTGGTCAAGCAGTTCTCCCCGGCCAACCCCAAGTCGCTGAGCCTGCGCACGCACTCGCAGACCTCCGGCTGGTCGCTGACCGCGCAGGACGTGTTCAACAACGTGGTGCGCACCTGCGTGGAGGCGATGGCCGCCACCCAGGGCCACACCCAGTCCCTGCACACCAACGCGCTGGACGAGGCGCTGGCGCTGCCCACCGACTTCTCCGCCCGCATCGCCCGCAACACCCAGCTCGTGCTGCAGCAGGAGTCCGGCACCACCCGCGTCATCGACCCGTGGGGCGGCAGCTCCTTCGTGGAGCGGCTCACCCACGAACTGGCCGTGCGCGCCTGGGGGCACATCCGCGAGGTCGAGGAGGCCGGGGGCATGGCCAAGGCCATCGACGCGGGCATCCCCAAGATGCGCATCGAGGAGGCCGCGGCGCGCACCCAGGCGCGCATCGACTCCGGGCGCCAGCCGGTGATCGGCGTCAACAAGTACCGGCCCGACACCCTGGACGAGATCGAGGTCCTCAAGGTCGACAACAGCCGGGTGCGCGCCGAGCAGATCGAGAAGCTGCGGCGGCTGCGCGAGGAGCGCGACGAGGACGCCGTGCAGGAGGCGCTGCGGCGGCTCACCGCCGCGGCGGCCGCGACGTCGAGCGGGGCGACGCTGGAGAACAACCTGCTCGCCCACGCGGTGGACGCGGCCCGTGCCAAGGCCACGGTCGGGGAGATCTCCGAGGCCGTGGAGAAGGTGTTCGGACGGCACTCCGGCCAGATCCGTACCATCCAGGGTGTGTACCGGGACGAGGCGCAGAACGCGGAGACGGCACGGGTGTCCATGGACGAGGTGGCCGCGAAGGTCGCGGAGTTCGAGGAGGCGGAGGGGCGCCGTCCGCGCATCCTCGTCGCCAAGATGGGCCAGGACGGCCACGACCGGGGGCAGAAGGTGATCGCGACCGCCTTCGCCGACCTCGGTTTCGACGTCGACGTGGGCCCGCTGTTCCAGACGCCCGCCGAGGTCGCCGCGCAGGCGGTGGAGGCCGACGTGCACATCGTCGGCGTGTCCTCGCTGGCCGCCGGGCACCTGACGCTGGTGCCCGCGCTGCGCGAGGAACTGGCGGCGCTGGACCGGTCCGACATCATGATCGTGGTGGGCGGTGTGATCCCGCCCGCCGACTTCGACGCCCTGTACGAGGCGGGCGCCACGGCGATCTTCCCGCCGGGCACCGTCATCGCCGAGGCCGCGCTGGGACTCCTCGACCGGCTCCGCGAGCAGCTGGGGCACTGAGCGGTCCGACGGGCGCGGGGATCCCGGCGTGTCCGGGGTCCCCGCGCGTTCCGTCCCCGTCCCCGCCGCACCGGACCGATCTGGAACATCGAGGAGCCATGAGCAGAACCATCGACATCGACGCCTACGCCGAGGGCGTGCTCGCCGGGCACCGGCCCACCCTGGCGCGGGCGATCACCCTGGTGGAGTCGCGCCGCGCCGACCACGCCGAACTGGCCCAGCAGCTGCTCGTCCGGCTGCTGCCGCACAGCGGGAAGGCGCACCGGGTGGGCGTCACCGGCGTGCCGGGGGTGGGCAAGTCCACGTTCATCGACTCGCTGGGCAGCCTGCTGACCGGGCGGGGCCACCGGGTGGCGGTGCTCGCGGTGGACCCCTCCTCGGTCCGCACCGGCGGCAGCATCCTGGGGGACAAGACCCGCATGGCGCGCCTGTCGGCGGATCCGAACGCGTTCGTGCGCCCCTCCCCCTCCGCCGGCACCCTGGGCGGGGTGGCCCGCGCCACCCGCGAGACGATGGTCCTGATGGAGGCCGCCGGGTTCGACGTGGTGCTGGTGGAGACGGTGGGGGTCGGCCAGTCCGAGGTGACGGTGGCCGAGATGGTGGACTGCTTCCTGTTCCTCACCCTGGCGCGCACCGGCGACCAGCTCCAGGGCATCAAGAAGGGCGTGCTGGAACTGGTGGACGTGGTCGCGGTCAACAAGGCCGACGGTCCGCACCAGCAGGAGGCCCGCAGGGCCGCCCGGGAGCTGTCGCGCGCGCTGCACCTGCTGCAGCCGGCCTCCCCGTCGTGGACTCCGCCGGTGCTCACCTGCAGCGGGTTGGAGGGCACCGGCCTGGACGAGGTGTGGGAGCAGGTGCTGGCCCACCGCGCGGCCCTGGAGGAGACCGGCGAACTGGCCGAGCTCCGCAGCCGCCAGCAGGTGGACTGGATGTGGGCGCAGGTCCGGGACCGGCTGTTGGAGAGCCTGCGCACCGCCCCGCGGGTGCGGGAGCTGGCCCCGCGTCTGGAGGAGCAGGTGCGCTCGGGCGCCATCACCGCGACGCTCGCCGCGGACCGGCTGCTCTCCGCGTTCACGGAGGCCTCGCGGGACGGTTGACGAGGTCGGGGACCTGTTTTCCTCCCGCGGCTCCGCCGTTTGCGGACCGGTTGCACTCTGTAACATGAAAATTTCTTGCTCTCAGCCATTCCCGATTGGCGTTTTGGCTAATACCGTGTGTGTCCAAAGCCTTACGAGCGACCAGGGGATCGGGGAGAGGCGCCCCCGCCGCACGGTGCGGGTGAACACCGTGGGACGGGAGTATCGGCGCGAGTAGGGACCGCGCTGAGGGCAACCGGTCTGTGACATGGCCTGAGGTCGCTGATGGGGACCCCTCATGACTTCGTGAGGCTGGGAGGAGTGACAACGTGTACAGGCTTGGGGTGAGCACCCGGGTCGAGAACCGCAGTGTGATCGTGTCAGTGGAGGGCGATCTCGACATCGCCACGGCGGGTGACCTGCGTTCCGCGGTGCAGTCCGCGATCGACGCGCACGGACCGTGGTTGATCCTCGACTTCTCCGCGCTGGACTTCATGGACTCCAGCGGACTCAATGCCATCATCAACGCCTACCACCTGGTGCGGGAGCGTGGGGGCAGCCTCGCGCTCGCCGCGCCCAACGAGCGGGTCACCAAGGTGATCCGCCTGGTGGGCCTGCACCGTCAGCTTCCGGTGCACCGGACGGTGGCGGCGGCGGTCGCCGCCATGCAGGCGCTGGTGACCCGGCAGGCCGGCTGAGCCGTTCCAGCACCGACCGCTGTCCGCGGGCGGGCCCGCGGGGCCGGTCGTCCGTGACCGGACCCGCGGGTCCCGTGCGGTTCCTGGGCGTGCGGGGCGGAGTTTTCCGCACTGCGCCGTGTCCCGGTCTTTTCGCGCCCCACAAAAATACTCTGAGCAATTGATAAACTACTTTCAGCAACCATTCTCGGTTGTGTGTCACTCCTCTCGACGGCGGCCCCGGAATCACGGGAGCCGCCGTCCGCCGCTCTCGGCTCACGGCTCCGCGGCCGCGGAGCCGACCGCGTCGCTGACGGCCGCGCGGGCCTGCCGCGGCCCGGCCGCCTCCACCGCCAGGGCGGCGAGCTCGCGGCAGTCCCGCAGGCTGTGGCGGGCCAGCGCACGGCGCACCGCGGGCAGGGCGGAGGCGGACATGGACAGACTGGTGGCGCCGAGCCCCACGAGCACCAGGGCGAGCAGCGGGTCGGCGGCGGCCTCCCCGCACACCCCCACCGGCCGCCCCAGGCTCCGGCCCGCCGCACCGACCCGGCCGACCAGGTCCAGTACCGCGGGCTGCCAGGGGTCCAGCAGGTCGGACAGGGTGCTGCGGGTGCGGTCCGCCGCCAGGGTGTACTGGGCGAGGTCGTTGGTGCCGACGGACACGAAGTCCACGCACCGCAGGACGCGGTCGGCGAGCAGGGCCGCCGCGGGAACCTCGACCATCGCGCCGACTTCGCCGAGACCGGACTCGCGGGCCAGCTCGGCGAAGTCCGCGGCCTCCTGCGGGGTGGCGACCATCGGCGCCATCACCCGGACGTGCGCCCCGGTGTCCCGGGCGGCCCGCGCGATCGCCGCGAGCTGGCGGCGCAGCAGTCCGGGCCTGGCGCGCACGGTGCGGAACCCCCGCATCCCCAGCGCCGGGTTGGGTTCGCCCTCCTGGGGGGCGAAGGCCAGCGGCTTGTCCGCCCCCACGTCCAGGGTGCGCACGGTCACCGTGCGGTCGCCGAAGGCGCGGAACAGCCGCGTGTAGACGGCGTACTGCTCCTCGGGGGTCGGTTCGGCGGCGCGGTCCAGGAACAGGAACTCGGTGCGCAGCAGTCCCACGCCCTCGCTGTCGTACCGCGCCGCGCGCTGCGGGTCCTCCCCGCCCAGGTTGAGCAGGAGCGCCACCCCGTGCCCGTCCGCGGTACGGCCCGGCCCGGCGGCGTCCGCGGCGGTGCGGGCCGGGCGGGCCCGTCGTCCCGCGGCGTGCCGCTCCGGTGCGGGACGCACCACGACCTCGCCCCGGTCGCCGTCGACCGTGACCGGAACACCGTCGCACAGCCGGTGCGCCCCGGCGCAGGCGACCACCGCGGGGATGCCCAGGGAGCGGGCCAGGATCGCGGTGTGGTCGGTGGGACCGCCGAACCGGGTGACGATCGCCAGGACGGTCCCGGGGTCCAGGCGGGCGGTGTCCGCGGGGGCGAGGTCCTCGGCGACCAGGACGAACGGGTGTCCGGGGGCGGGGGGCCGGGGCAGGGGAAGCCCCAGCAGCAGCGCCAGCGCCCGGTTGCGGATGTCGCCGAGGTCGGCCGCGCGTTCGGCCAGCGGGCCTCCGACCGAGCGGAACAGTTCCTGGTAGGAGGCGATGGCCTCGTCCACAGCCCACTCCGCGGCGGCCCCCTCCCTGACCCGTTCGGCGACCCCCGCGGCCAGCTGCGGGTCGCCCGCCATGAGGGCCTGCGCCTCCAGGATCTCCCGTGCCGCGCCGTCGAGGGCGGCGGCCTGTCCGCGCAGCAGTCCGGCGACGCGCTCCAGGGCGTCCAGGGCACGGGCGGTCTCCGCCGCGGGGTCGGCGACCTCGGCGCGCCTTGCGGGCAGCGCAGGCGGCGGGGCCAGCACCGCGACCGGCCCGGTGGCCCTTCCGGGACTGGCCGCGACGCCGGTCAGCGTCTGCTCTCCGGTGGCGGGGGCGTGCCTGCGGTCCGGTTCCATTCCGTCCTCCGTGTCCCCGTGCGGCGCCGCCGCGGTTCCCCGTCGTCCGGGGCCGCGGCGGCGCGGGTCTTCCTTCATCGTGGTGGACTCGCCGCGTCGCGGCCAACGGTTCCTGTCCGACAATGAGGAGATGGGCGAAGCTGACATCGACGCGGTCGGCGCGCTGGCCGACCCGCTGCGTAGGCGACTCTACGAGTACGTGGTGAGCAGGGAGGGCGAGACCAGCCGCGCCGAGGCCGCCGACGCCGTGGGTATACGGCGCACCCTGGCAGCCTTCCACCTCGACAAACTGGTGGATGCGGGACTGCTGACGACGAGTCGGCGCAAGCTCTCCGGACGCGAGGGGCCCGGCTCGGGGCGCCCCGCCAAGCTGTACCGGCGCGCCGACCGCCAGGTGAACGTGCACCTGCCGCCGCGCGACTACGAGACCGCGGCGCACCTGCTGGCGGAGGCGGTGCAGCACTCGGGCGCCGAGGAGTCCCTCCACGCCGCGGCCCGCGCGGAGGGCAGGCGCAGGGGCGGCGCCGCCGCTGTCGAACGGCCCGTCGACGCGGACGGGCTCTGCGAGGTCCTGACCCGGCTGGGCTACGAACCGGCGGCGGACGAGGAGGAGCCGGAGACGCTGCGGTTGCGCAACTGTCCGTTCCACACGCTCGCCCGCGACTTTCCGCCGCTGGCCTGCGGGATGAACCTGGAGTTGCTGCGCGGCCTGCTCGCGGGCGTGCAGGCGGAGGGCTTCACCGCGCGCATGGCTCCGCGGGGGCGGCACTGCTGCGTCACCATCTCTAAAAACGAAAATTATTGACTTAGAAACAGAGGCGTGGTGGACTCCCTCCATGAGCGGTTACCACCTGGCCCAGTTGAACGTCGGCACCCTCAAGGCCCCCCAGGGCTCCCCGGAGGTCGCGGAGTTCTTCGCGCTGCTCGACCCGATCAACGCCCTGGCCGATGCCAGTCCGGGATTCGTGTGGCGCTACCGCTGCGAGGGGAGCAACGACGCCACCGGCGAGCGCTTCTTCGGCGACGACCTGCTGATCAACTTCTCGGTGTGGGAGTCGGTCGAGACGCTGTGGGAGTTCACCTACCGCAGCGACCACCTGGACCTGCTGCGCCGCCGCGAGTGGATGGTCCCGCTGGCCGAGCGTTTCCTGGTGCTGTGGTGGGTGCCCGCCGGCCACATCCCCACCCTGACCGAGGCGCGCGAACGCCTCGACCTGATCCGCGCGGAGGGCCCCACCGAGCAGGCGTTCGACTTCCGCACCCGTTTTCCCGCCCCGCGTGAGGAGACTCGCCCACAGGACCCCCGGCCGTAGTGCATTCACGCAGGCACTTTGAGTAATGTATGCGGCCGAGCCCGTGAACTCTGTCACCTCCTAGGAGGCACCAGCCATGCGCACCCCGTCGACCACCGCCGGTGTGGCCCTGTCCCTGCTCCTGTTGGCGGGCTGCGGATCCTCCGCCGAAGAAACCGAGCCGGACCCCTCCCACCAGGTCAAAGCGGAGTTCGAGACCTGGCGCGAGGGGGCGTCCGCCGTCACCTACGACGAGCAGAACGTCCCCGTGGGGGCCACCGTCGAGGTCACGATCACCCCGATCAACTCCGGCTCCGACATCGCCATCACCGTCAGCGGGCTGATCGGCGACCGCGACTACGGGGCCCACCTGCACACCGAGCCCTGCGGCGCGGACCCCGAGGACGCGGGAGGGCACTACCAGCACGAACCCGCCCCCGACCCGTCCACGCCCGACCCCGACTACGCCAACCCCCAGAACGAAGCCTGGCTGGACTTCCACACCGACCCCGAGGGGCGCGCCCACTCCCAGACGTCGGTGTCCTGGCAGCCCCGCGAGGGCGAGGCCAACTCGGTGGTGATCCACGCCGAACGCACCCAGACCGTTCCCGCCCTCGCCGGAACCGCCGGGGAGCGGCTGGCCTGCGTCACGATCCCGCAGTAACGGCCCCGCCGGAGACCCGCCGCCGGCCGGTCAGGGCCGCAGACCGATCGTGGCACTGGCCCGGCGCTGCGCGGTGGGCAGCCACGGCAGCGGGACGAGCTCGCCCAGGAAACGGTACTCGCGGCTCAGCCGCTCCCGGTTCTCGTCGTGGCGGGAGGCGCACAACTGGCCCCACCACGCGGCGATGTCGGCCCACCCCGGAGCCGACAGCGAACCACCGGTGTGCTGCACCGACAGCGCCGCGCACAGGTTGGCGAACCGCAGCCGCCGCTCCAGGGGCCATCCGGCCAGGGTGCCCACGATGAACCCGGCGCCGAACACGTCGCCCGCGCCGGTGGTGTCGACCGCGTCGATGACGATGCCTTCGACCTCGGCCTCCTCACCGGTGGTCTGGTCGATCGCGATCGCTCCCCGCGGGCCGTCGGTGACCACCGCGACCGGCACGTACTCGGCCAGCGCGGCCACCGCCAGCGCCGGACTGCCGGTCCGGGTGTACGACATCGCCTCGATCGCGTTGGGCATGAACGCGTGGCAGTGCCGCAGCTGCTCCAGGACCGACCTGGACCACCGTTGGCTGTCGTCCCACCCCACGTCCGCGAAGAGCAGGGTGCCCTCCTTGGCCTGTTCCAGCGCCCACTGCGGCACCTCGCCGTCGCTGCTCAGACTGACGAAGGCGGCTCTGGCCCGGGGCAGGTCGCGGGCCATGTCGTGCAGCGGGATCGGGGACGGGTGCTCGTGGGTGACCATGCTGCGGTCCCCCCGGTAGGCCAACGAGACCGTGAACGGGGAGTGCCAGTTGGGAATCCGCCGGGACGCCGAGAGGTCCACCAGCTCCTGCGTCGCCAGCGTCTCCCAGCAGAAGTCGCCGTAGACGTCCTCACCGAACGCCGCCGCCACCGCAGTGCGCAGGCCCAGCCGGGACGCGGCCACCGCCATGTTGGCCACCCCGCCGGGACAGGAGCCCATGCCCTGGGCGCTGACCTCGGTGCCGCTGGAGGGCGGCGAGGCCAGTCCGGTCAACACGATGTCGAAGAAGACGGTCCCGCTCAACGCCAGGTCGATGGCGGGGCCCCCGCCCCCGCGGCTCTCCCCCAGCACGTCCTTCGGCTCCCCAACGAGGGGAGTGGATTCGAGTTCCCCGTAGTCCGCCGTCAGTTCCCGGGGATCCGTCTCTCCGTCCGTGGCCATACCGGCTCCCTGCATGTCTGGTGCTCAAACCGTAGGTTAACCTCTTCTGCCCGGTGACCTCGGCGCCCTGCCGCCCTCCGGGGCCGGGGAGCCGCGGCACTCCCCCGGAACCGGCCCCCTCCCCGCCGACGCGCGCTACCGTGGGGCGCGGCCGAGACGGGCGGAAGAGGAGGCGACGTGCAACTGACCATCCTCGGCGGCGGCGGCTTCCGGGTACCGCTGGTGCACCGGGCGCTGCTGGCCGACACGCGGGGGCCGGACCCGGCCGTCACCGAGGTCGTGCTGTTCGACACCGCCCCCGAACGCCTGGCCGCGATCCGCGCCGTGCTGGACCGCCAGCGCGACGCGCACCGGGCCGCGTACGGCGAGCCCCCGCTGACCGTGCGCGTCGCCGACACCCTGGCCGACGCGCTCCGCGGCTGCGCCGTCGTCTTCTCCGCGATCCGCGTGGGCGGCACGGCGGGCCGGGTGCTCGACGAGCGGGTGGCCCTGGACGCCGGGGTGCTCGGCCAGGAGACGGTGGGCGCCGGCGGCATCAGCTACGGGCTGCGCACGGTCCCGGTAGCCGTCGAGATCGCGCGGCTCGTCGAGCGGTTCGCCCCCGACGCGTGGGTGGTCAACTTCACCAATCCGGCGGGACTGATCACCGAGGCGATGACGGGGGTGCTGGGCGACCGCGTGGTGGGGATCTGCGACTCCCCGGTGGGACTGGGCCGCCGGGCGGCGCGGGCGCTCGGCCTGGACCCGGCCCGCGTCCACCTCGACTACGCGGGCCTCAACCACCTCGGCTGGCTGCGCGGCCTGTACGCCGACGGACGGGATCGGCTTCCGGACCTGCTCGCCGACGAGGCCGCGCTGACCTCCTTCGAGGAGGGCCGCCTGTTCGGCGCGCCGTGGCTGCGGGCCCTCGGTGCGCTGCCCAACGAGTACCTGCACTACTACTACCTGGCCCGGGAGGCCCGGGAGGCGGTCGCGGGCACCCTCTCCGAGGGCGGCCGCACCCGCGGCGAGCAACTGGTGGTACAGCAGCGGGAGTTCTACCGGGCGGCCGCCCGGCGCCCCGACGAGGCCCACGACTTGTGGGAGCGGACCCGGCGGGAGCGGGAGGAGACCTACATGGCCGACAACCGCCGCGCCGCCGGAGGGGTGGAACGCGACGCGGCCGACCTCGACGGCGGCGGCTACGAGCAGGTGGCCCTGGCGGTGATGCGGGCGATCCTCCGGGACGAGCCCGCCCGGTTGATCGTCAACGTCCGCAACCGGGGCGCCCTGCCCGACCTGGACGCCGACGCGGTGGTGGAGGTGCCCTGCCTGGTCGACGCCTCCGGGGCCCGCCCCCTGGCGGTCGATCCGCTCGCACCGCACCAGGCCGCGCTGGTGCGGACGGTCAAGGCGGTGGAGCGCGAGGTCCTCGACGCCGTGCGCACCGGTTCGCGCGCCGCCGCACTGCGGGCCTTCGCCACCCATCCGCTGGTGGACTCGGTGGCCGTCGCCCACCGCCTGCTCGACGGCTACCTGCGGGCCTTCCCCGAACTGGAACAGGTCCTGCCGGGGGACTAGGGTCCCTCCACCGATCCCGTCCCCATCGGTGGAGGGAGTACTGCACGGCCGCCCCCGCGACCGCGAAACGATCCGGGGATCACAGGTCCACGTAGTCCAGCGGCACCGACCGGAATCCCTTGACCTCTTCGGCGACCTGGAGCTCCTGCGCCTTGGCCGAGGCGACCATGGAGTTGAGCAGGCTCGTCAACGCCTCACTCAACGCACCGGCGTTGTCCTGTCCCGGTTCGGCGATGTAGGCGGCGACGGTCGAGACCCGTCCCAGCACCTCGGCCTGGGCCTCACCGAAACCGTAGGAGATGATGTTGGGCCGCGGCCGCCAGGACGGATCGAGGAGTGCGTCGAGGCTCCTCGTCCACTGTTCGTCGCTGTCGGTCGGAATACCGTCGGTGAGCAGGAAGACCACGGGCCGCAGCACTTTGATCCCCCGCGCCGAGAGTGCCGGGACGTCGGACTCGATGCAGTCCCGCAGTTTCCGGAACAGCGGAGCGAAATTGGTGGTGCCCGCGCAACTGACCGTGGGAAGGGTGGTCACGTCGTCGAACTCGGTCATGTTCGTGACCACGTGCGGCTGCGTGTTGAACGACACCACCGAGAGGTGAATGAACTCCCTGACCTGCGGCGTGGTGTCGATCACCTCATAGATGGACTCCAGAGTCTCGTTGAGCAGCTCCTCGAACCTCCCCATCGACCCCGAGGTGTCGAGGACGGCGTAGACCGGCAGCCCTTTCTTGAACGGGCCTTCCACCGAGGGGGCAACAGCCATGTCTGACTCTTTCTTTCGAATGGCGGACTGGGCGGACAGATCTCAGAACAGCGGGGTGAGAAAGATCAGAGCGAGGCAGAGCGCCACGAGGACGGCCGCGACCACGACCGCCGGGTGGACGGCCCCCCGCCTGCTCTTCCGGGATGTCGGGGACGCCGTCCGACCGAAGCCGGTGACAGACGGTGTGGGCTGCGGCGCAGAACCCATCGGCCCGCGGGGCGGACCGCCCTTGACTGCACGCCGGCCGGTGCCGTTCCGGGAGGTCCCGACCGTGCGGAACCCCGTGACGTTGGCCTCCGGGGCCAGCACAGGAGGGAAGGGCCCCTCCTCGCCGGGGACCAGGCCGGGCCAGTGCTCTTCCAGGGCCTGCAGCAACTCGGCCACCTCGGGGCGTCTGGCCGGTTCGCTCTCCTGCAAAGTCCGGTCGAGCAGCCGGGTGAACTCCGAGGAGCGGAGCCGCTTCGGCAGCCGGTCCAGGCTCGTGCTGATCCGGTCCTGGTCCCGGCAGCCGCTGAGGCCGCGCAGCGCAAGCAGTCCGATCCGGTAACGGTCGGCGTAGACGTCCAGGTCGGTCCCTCGCGGATAGTGGGGATCGTCCCAGTTGTTGGACAGGATCCACCCTCGTCGCCCGACACCGCAGGAGTCCATGTCGATCAGGAAGACCCGCCCCTGGCCGGGTTCCCACAGGCCGTTGCTGTAGGACCAGTCCCCGTAGACCAGGTTGTGGCGGTTCAACACCGCCCCCAGACGCAGGTACCGGATGACCACGGCCGCGCGGATCTCCTCCCCGGGGGCCGGGATCCCCTGGCGTTTCATGGCCTTGTCGTCCTGGACGAGGTGGTCGACGGTGAGCAGCGCCCTCCTCGTCCTTCCCGTGCGCGGCGACCAGAGGTCGATGGTGAAGCACGCCGGGGCCCTGGCCATGACCACGCCGACGGTCGTGTCCTCGTCGACCACCCGTGCCACTGGCCAGGCCGCGCTGCGGTCGACGACGGCCCGGTCGGCCGCGCCCATCCGGTCCGGCAGGGCGATGACCTGGTCCAGCACGGAGGCCTGGGCGGGGGACAGCGGACGTTTGTAGAGCTTGACCAGCCACTCGGGCTGCGTGGCGAGTGCGTAGACGATGGTGGACTCGCCGCCGTTCTGCCCCAGGACCTCTCCTCTGGCCGACACGTCCCGCGCCGACAGCACCCGGTCGAAGGGGCTGTCCGACCAGCTCCTCACCTCTTTCATCGTGTCTCCACGGTCCGGGGCGTCCACAGCACGACCGCCGTCCGGTCGTCGTTGTACTGGGCTTCCTCGTAGCCGACCTGCCACAGCAGACCGAGTGCGCTGACCGGGGCCGCCCACTGCTCGGCGAACCAGTGGGCGGCGGAAGGGACCCGCAGTATGTCGCCGAGACCGTCGGTGGCGAGGACCAGCACCTCTCCGTTGCGGAGCCAGACCTCCGTGGTGCGGACCTGCCGCGGGGTGTTCGGCAGGAAGTGGTGCACCCTTCCCTCGTCGTACCCGTGCTCCTTGCCCCCCAGCAGGAGCGTCCACCTGTCCCCGCACAGCTTCCACGCGCTCGTGTCCCCGATTCCCGAGAGCAGGACCCTGCGGAAACCGTCGGCGCCGGCCCGAGTGGGGACGACGGCGGTCAAGGCCACCGACCGCACGTCGTTCTCCGGGTTCCACCCACGCTGCTGGGCAGCGTTGTACATCTGCCTCGCAGCGGCGAGAAACGCCTCCTCGGCTCCCAGGAAGTCCACTGATCCCCGCTGGTCGAGTTCCTTGCGGAACGCGCCGACCAGCGCCGCGACGGCCACCCCGGCTCCCGCATCGGAGTGCTCGCTGTCGGACATGCCGTCGGCCAGTGCCGCGATGACGTGTTCTCCGACCGAGTCACAGCCGAGACGGTAAGCGTCCTGGCGTGGTTTGCCGACTGTTCCGCCGACTCGGTGGCCCGGTCCGACGACGGAGGCTCCCCGTACCTCCAGATCCCCGATGGTGGCCTGGTCGGCGGCCAGGCCCGAGTGGGCGGGCCTGGCGGGCAGCCGCCACGGTTCGCCGCTGAGGGAGGACCGCTGACGGAAGAACGGGGGGGCGGGGATTGCCTGCCCGTTCTGCTCAGCGGGCTCTCCGCTCCCCTCCGGTGCGGCCTCCCGCTCCTCCGTCTGCTCTGCACCGGAGTCGGGAAGTCCCGACTGCCCGGGCAGGAGCGCGGGACGTTCTGGTTTTCCTGCCGGACGGCTTGCGCCGGCTGTCCGGGGACGGCCGGGTTTCTCCGCGGCCTCCAGGGAACCTCTCACGGTCCGCTCCTCGCTCCTGTGGCCTCCTTGAAGGGCGGGAACCGCCAGAAGCACCACCCCGCAGGCGAGCACGGCCAGCAGCGCCGCAACCACGAAAGGCGTCGCCGCCGTGGGCAGGTACAGCCCGCAGACCACGATCAGCAGTGCCAGCACCACCAGCATGCCGAGCCTTCGCTGCAGGAAGAGCTGTCTTTGCGCCGCGGAGTGGTGCGGGGCCGCCAGCCACCGCCGACATTCCTTCCACCACCTCGTCCCGACGGACGGGGCAGGGGGATTCGGCCGTCGGTCAGTCATCCTGTTCCTCCTGGGCCGTCTTGCGCCCCACCGACTTCCAGCCCACGACACCGTCGGGCACGGGAGAGGCGTGCTGTGCCCCCGTCCCCGTGTCGAACCGCGGCAGCCCCTGCTGACCAGCCGTTTCCTGGCCAGCTCCGCTCGGCGGCTCCGGCCGTGCCTCCGACTGCGCTTGCACCGTCTCGCTGGGAGGCAGGAAGACCGCCGGGGGAAGCGCGGAGGGGGCACCCGGCCCGTCGGACCGCTGAGCGGGCGGCAGTCCGGCACCGGGCGAACGGGTGTCCTCCATGAGCTTCTGGAGTATCGGGTCCGCATCCGCCGGCTGGATGAGTCCTTTTTCGACCAGTTCCTTGACGAGCTCGATCTTCTGCTGCTGGGTGCGTTCTCCCCGATCCATCCACTCCCGCAGAATCTCGAAAGTCTGCCCCGGGTTCTCCGCGATCGACCAGCGGAGCAGGCCGGTCTCTTCGTTGGAAGCCGCGGTCGTCAGGTTCTCGAAGCGCTGGCGGACCTGCTCGTTCTGGTAGTTGTCCCTCATCGTCTGGAGGCCCTGCTGCGTCCTGGCTTCCTGAATCGCCAGGAGTCCTACGCGCTCCTGCTCCTCGTAGGTGCGTTCCAGGCCGAGCTTCTGCTGCAGGTGGGTCTCTGTCGCCTCGTCCAGGCTGAGCCGCACGTGGCACTCGGTCACTTCGATCCCGAACGGCATTTGCTGGATGAGTGTGCGGCTGCGGGCGTTCATCTCCTTCTCGGCGTCGGCCCTCTCCTCGATCGCGAACTCCAGCGCCCACGGCCGCATGGCGGTCTGGATGTGACCGCGCAACCGCACCTCGACATGGCTCGCGTCGATGATGTTGCGCCGAACGACCTCGATGGGGTCCCAGATACGCCAACCGACGGACAACCGCACCTGGAAGTCGAACCCCCCGGTGCTGCTGGGGAACTGGTCGTCCCAGGTGAACCCCCAGTCACTGAGGTTCACCTCGTAGCGGTACCGGTAGCGCAGCCGCTCCGACGCGGAGAGCCTGCGGTTCAGGACAACGGTGTCGCCGTTCTCCAGGGAGAAGACGAATGCCGTTCCGGGGCGCGGATTGCGGCCGCCCTCGAGCAGGGTGACGTTGAAAGGGCCGTAGACCAGTGGCCTGGACATGGGGGGGTGCGTCATCGGAGCAGCGTCCTCCCGTCAAGCAGAGACAAGACTTCACGTGCTGTGTTCTCGGGGCTGGGGTGCTCGGCCGAGGCGAACCAGTTCCGGATGAGGTAGTGGAGGATTCTGACGGTGCGGGGTTTGGTGGCGGCGTCCCGGAGGAGTCGGGCCAGCGCCCGTCGTGCGGCGGGGTTCGCGTCCACGTTCTGCGCCCACCCGGTGAGGATGCTCTGGGCCTCCCCGTACAGGTCGGCGGAGTTGAGCACGGTCTCCCACAGGGCTCCGACGTTCCTCCGACACACCGGGTCGCGCGTGCTCATGGCCAGCAGCAGCGGCCACTCCTCGGTTCCACCTCCCGGATCCGGTGCGACCAGGTCCGCTGCGGTGAAGAGGAAGGCGATCTCACCGACCAGTCGGCGCTGCGGATCGTAGGAGTGGACCCAGTGCCTCAGAAGGGTGATGACGTCGCCGCGGCGGTGGTCGGCTTCCTCGACGAGGTCGGCGACACCGGCTCGGATCGCGTCGACCACGTAGAACTCCGCGGTCCCGGCGAGTTCGTGCAGGAGGGTGAACATCTCCGCGGCCCCCTGCTCCCCCAGGGCCGCCAGAGCCACGGTCGATCGGGCTGCCGCGGCCTGGAGGAACGGGTTCTCTTCGTTCCCGGCCCACTCCTGGACCAGGCCGCGCACCTGTTCGGTGAGTCGAGGATTGGCCGCCATGGTGCGGAGGGCGGCCGCCACCGCGCTGTGCCTGCGCGAAACCTCTTCCCGCTTGTTCCGGGAGGGACGACGGGAGGCCCAGCGCTGCAGCACCGAGGTACGCATCGTGTCGAAGGCCCGGTCGGCGAGTATTCCCACGGCGACGGCAGCCCGGATCGCGACCGTCGCCGGTTCTTCCCCCACGCACCGGTACAACCACTCGGGGAGGTGGACGCGGATCTCGTCGTACTCGTCCCAGACGGTGACGAGGACCCTGGCGGCCATCTCCTGGTCGAGGTAGCGCACCACACGTCGGGGGACTCCTCCGTGCTGTGCGGTGCCCTGCTCCTCGAAGCGTGCGGCGTGCAGGAGCGCGAGCCTCCGGGCCGCGGTGGAGCGGATCGGCGCCGACCTGGGCTTTTCCGGGTTGTCGATGCTTTCGGGAAGCTGGATCAGGTCCTGGAGTTCCCGGGCTAGGCGGACCACGGTCTCATAGGTCTCCCCACCGAAGACGGCGACGGCCAGGGCCAGGCACTGGGTGTCGAGATCGCCCAGTTCTTCGAACCACCGGTCGAATTCGCTGGTCTCCCGGAGCGCCAGCCGACTGGTGACCTGTTCGAGAACCTTCGCCGCGGGCTCGGAGGCCTTGGCCTCCGCCAGGAGCAGCGCGGCGTCCGCGGCGCGTCCCAGCCGGGCGAGCGGCCCCTGCTCCCCCACCAGGTCCCTGATCCGGTCGGTGTGGGACAGGAACTCCGCCACCCGGCCCTCGCTGCCGGTGCCGAGCCGCCACCTCAGGTGGGCTTCCAGAACCTGCAGCGGGGCCACCGACTGGTCCACCTCGACGGCTTCCGCGGCGATCCCGGGGTCGTCCAGTCGGACCTCGGCTCCCATCGTGACCACCAGCCGGGACCCCTTGGCCTCCAGGATTCCCGCGAGCCGCTGTACCTCGAAGCGGTTGAGCTCGGCCGCCTGACCGCGGGACAGGTCCGCCAGCAGGTAACCGGTCTCCCGCTGGAAGTCGTCCTCGCCGAGCTCGCCCAGCGCCGTTCCGGGAGCGAACTCGTACAGCGATCGCAGTCCGGCGTTGACGAGGACACGGAACGCCAGCGTGGCTTTGCCGCTGCCGGGCTTGCCCCGCAGCAGGAGAACGGGCCGGGAACGCGCGGCTTCTGCGACCACCGGGAAGCAGGACGGTGTCACGAAGGCCTGAGTGATCTGCCCGTACTTGTCGCCCGCCACCTGGGTCGACGTGACACGGTCGGGTCTAGCGCCCACGACGAACTCGAAGTGGTCCCCGCCGTAGGCCCGACCGGCCGTGACCGTGGCCTGACCGAAGGGGGCAGACAGGCCCCGCAACGCGTCGCGTTCGGTTCTGATGCGTTTGCTGGTGTTGCCCGGTTGTGCGGCGACCGCGGTCAGGCCGTCCCACAACTCCCTGATGTCGGGCCGTTCTTCTTCGGGCGCGGGAGGCGCCTTCTCCTGCTCTTTCTGTTCTTTTTCTTTCTGTTCTTTCTGCTCTTCGATGGGTGGCTGTCCCGCTCCCGGAGGCTGTCCGGCGACGGAGGGCTCCTCCTGGGTCACCGGCCCTCACCCCGGCCGTGGCTCTCGTAGTGGTTGCCGCCGTACACCTGCTGGGCCTGGATCATCGCTCCCGAGAACGAGCTGAAGTTGGCGGTGTTGACGGTGGCCCCGCTCCTCTTCTCGTCTCCGCCGTCTCCCCCTCCGGTCCCACCGGGACGGACGGCTTCCGGTGCGGCGGGCGTCTCCTCCCGTGGCGCGGACGGCCCGTGGCCGGGCAGCGCGACCCAGGCCGTGGTGTCCACGGCCTTGACCCTGAAGGGGATCTGCCGGAAGTCCCGGGCGTCGATCTCCGGGTGGTTGCGGTTGACCACGCTGGAGTACCAGGTGTCGGAGACCGCCAGGACCAGTTCCGCTTCGGGAGAAGAGGCGAGGGCCTCTCGCACCACGGGAAGGTCGAGCAGGTGGCAAGCGGTGTCGAGGTCGATGCCGACCCACCCGTGGGCGTCGTGGGCGACCTCGCCGGCGTGCAGTGCGACGCGGAGCCGCAGGGCCGCCTGCGGACTG
Organism: Thermobifida alba; assembly: GCF_023208015.1. NCBI lineage: Bacteria > Bacillati > Actinomycetota > Actinomycetes > Streptosporangiales > Nocardiopsidaceae > Thermobifida > Thermobifida alba. The sequence goes on from NZ_CP051627.1 coordinate 3,251,904, forward strand.
CTGACCTGGGCGTAAGCGCGCAACCCGACACGCAGGTAGTGGATGAACCGGGACGTCAGCTCGGTCTTGGGGACGTCGCCCGACAACAGCCAGATCGCTCCGTCACCGCGGTCCTGGGGGTGGGAGACGGCGGAGGCGTCGATCCCCGCCTCGCGCATCGCGGTGTCCACGATCTCGTACAGTCGCTGACGCAGCCATGCCTTGACGGAGTCGGGGCGTCCTCCGGAGTTCTCGGTGTCAACGGCCAGAATGGCGTGGTAACGGGGTTTGACCAGTGCGGCCATCGATTCCTCCGTAGACGGGGGTCCGGGGAATCCATGAATAGTGGGCGTCCACCGACCGCAACAGGTCAAATGACACAGAGCACCACGGCTGTCAGGTCACGTAGGCGTGGAGCTTCCGGACGTTCAGCACGACGATCCGTTTCCGTCCTGTCGCGACGAGCTCCCTGCGGGTGAGCTCCCTGAGCGCACGGACCACCGACTCCCGGGAGGTACCGGCGGCTCCGGCGAGTTCTGCCTGGGTGACGTTCACCTGCAGCACGTCGGCTCCCCAGTCCGATGCTGGTTCGCCGTACTGGAGGACGAGGTCGAGGAGGACCCGGGCGACACGGATCCCCGCCGTGTGCGCCCCGCTGGCGACACGTTGACCGTCGGAGTGCCGCAGCCGGGTGCTGATGGTGCGCATGACCGCGAAGCTCAGTTCGCTGTCGCTGTTGAGAAGGGTGAGGAACCGCTCGGCGGTGATGGCGATCCCAGCCACGTCCTGGATGGCGGTGACGGTCGCGGACCGCCTCCTGCCGTCGAGGCAGGACACCTCCCCGATCAACTCACCTGCTCCTCTGATCGCGAGAAGGCTGGTGTAACCGTTGGGTGCCTGCGCCGTGGTTTTGACCAATCCCTTTTCCAGAAAGATGACGCTTTCAGCACGCTCACCCTCACGAATGAGGATTGTCCCCTTTGGCCATGTTTTCCGGAAACCGGATTTCCGAAGTGCCTCGATGTGCTTCTCACTGAAGGTCGTCCGCACTGCCGCAGCAGGGGTCTTCCGCAATGGTCTCCGCTGCTCCTGGGGGATACTCACAGCCTCTCCACTCACCGCGACGCCCTCTCCCGCCACCACACGAAAGCACACATTCCAGATGCAACCGCGATGGAACGGACAGGGACCGGCCCTCCCTACTCACTCACCACCTTAGAAGACAGACCAGAAAATCGCGTGGAATCAGAAAAACAAGGCTCAGCAGTCACACCGCAACCAACACGCACAAAATGCGAAAAGAGCCGCGGATTTCTTCAGGATCTCCCCGTCCCCATGAACCCGTTCCCCCGGGCGTGGTCCCGAGGAGGAGCCGGGCCCCTCTCCCCACCATCAGGCCGTTCCCCGTGCGGGTAAGGCCCCGGCCCCGGGCCCCCGGTCACTCCTGTGCGTTCCGCCGGACCAGGGCGACCGCCTCCCTCGCCCGGTACAGGTCCATACCGGTCGCCTCGCGGACCGCCTCGACAGCCTCGGCCTCCCGGCCCTCCCGCAGCAGGACGCGCACCCTGCCCAGGACGTGCGGCGGCAGCACCGGCTCCTGTCCGGTGGACTCCGCCGGAGGCGGCCAGTACCCGCCGACGCCGTCCGCCCCGGACAGGGAGTCCACGTCGTCCGCGTCGAACGCCCGTCCTCCCCGGTACTCCGCTCCCCAGCGCACGACCGCCATCCCGACCGCCATCACCAGGACCGCCCCAAGCAACGCGACCAGCATCAGCAGCATGCTCATGGTCCGACACTAAGCGCCGGGGCCCCGCCCTCCGCGGATTGGCCCCGGGGCGTCGGAACAAATCGACACGCGCACCGGTTGCCCCTGATACCCCCAGGGGTACCAGAGGAAAGGAGCCGCACCAGCGATGGCGACGATCGAACTGACCAAGGACAACTTCACCGAGACCGTGACCGGCTCGGACATGGTGCTGGTCGACTTCTGGGCCGGGTGGTGCGGTCCGTGCCGCATGTTCGCCCCGGTCTACGAGCGCGTCTCCCGACGTCACGAGGACATCGTCTTCGGCAAGGTCGACACCGAGTCCCAGCAGGAGCTCGCCGCCGCGTTCCGGATCTCCTCCATCCCCACCCTCATGGTGATCCGGGAAGGCGTGGTCGTGTACACCCAGGCGGGCGCCCTGCCCGAGCAGGCGTTGGAGGCGCTCATCGCCGACGCCCGCGCGCTGGACATGGACGAGGTGCGGCGCCGGATCGCGGAGCGCTCCCCGGCCGCCTGACCCCGACCGCAGCGGCCTGACGAGGCCCGCCCGGAGCCCGGGCGGGCCTCGCGCCGTCTCGTCCCCGGCCGCCGCATGGTGTCCTCCCGGCGGGATAGCTGACCCGGTGTCGTACCCGTTCCACGGAGGAGGAGACCATGCGCGCCGTGCAGTACCTGGAGATCGGCCAGCCGCCCCGGGTCGTCGACGTCGACGTGCCCGAGCCCGGCCCCGGACAGATCCTGCTGCGGGTCACCGCGGCGGGGGTCTGTCACTCCGACCTGACGGTGATGGGGTGGGATGCGGCGGACTTCCCGTACCAGCTCCCGCTCACCCTGGGCCACGAGGGCGCCGGGGTGGTCGAGGCCGTGGGGGAGGACGTGCACGCCGTCTCGGCGGGCGACTCCGTCATCGTCTACGGACCGTGGGGCTGCGGCACCTGCCACGCCTGTGCGCTGGGCCGGGAGAACTACTGTCCGCGCGCCGCGGGGTTGGGCATCGTGCCCCCGGGCCTGGGCCGCCCCGGCGCACTGGCGGAGTACCTGCTGGTGGACTCCGAACGGCACGTGGTGCCGATCGGGGACCTCGACCCGGTGAAGACCGTGCCGCTGACCGACGCCGGCCTCACCCCCTACCACGCGATCAAGCGCTCCCTGGCCAAGCTCCGCCCGGGAAGCGTCGCGGTGGTCATCGGCGCGGGCGGCCTGGGACACGTCGGCATCCAGCTGCTGCGCGCGATGTCCGCCGCCACCGTGGTGGCCCTGGACATCCGCGAGGAGAGCCGGGAGCTGGCACTGCGCAGCGGCGCGCACCACGCGCTGCCCTCCGACGCGGGGGCCGTGGACACGGTGCGCGACCTCACCGGCGGCGCGGGCGCCCAGGCGGTGTTCGACTTCGTGGGCGCACAGGCCACCCTGGACCTCGCCGCGCAGATGGCGGGCATGGACTCCGACATCGACGTGGTCGGCATCGGCGGGGGGACGCTGCCGGTGACGTTCGACTCGCCGCCGTACGCCACCCGCGTGAGCACCAGCTACTGGGGGACCCGCCCCGAGCTGATCGAACTGGTGGAGCTCGCCCGGCAGGGCGTGCTCGACGTCCACGTGGAGCGCTACGGCCTGGAGGAGGGGCCGCAGGTGTACGAGCACATGGAGGCCGGAAAGATCCAGGGCCGCGCGGTGGTGGTGCCGCAGGGCTGACCTGGGTTCGGACGTCCGGTCCCGGGTCGGGCGCGGGTCAACGTCCCGGGCCCGGCCCGCGGCCTCCGCACCCGGTTCCGAGAGCCCCGCCGTCGAGTCCGGCGGCAAAACCCGCCGAGCCCTGACGGCCTCTCCGCCGCACGTGTCCCTTTTCCGCAACCGCTCCCGGGCTTCCGGAACGTGAAAACGGACACGGCACGGCCGAAGCCGCTTCCGTCCGCACCTCTCGAATTCTTGACGTGGCCGGAATCGGCCACGGTCCGCGGAGGGATCCGCTTCTCCCCGCCTGCGGGACGCAGCGTCCCGGCGGCCTTTTCTCCGTGCGCAGCACGCGTGGCCGATTCACGCCATCCCCGCAATCCCACCAGGTCAGCCGGACCGAAAGAGCGGATTCCACCGGCCCCCTTTTTTCGGCGCCGCGCAGACTTCGCGGTGAAAAAGACCGGGCGTTCGCACGTGCATCCCGTGGCGGCTTCCCGGATTTCCGGGTCTGCCGCAGGAATCCCGGTCACCGACAGGTGGTTACAATCCCACCGGCCCCACACTCAGGGCGCGGTCTTTCCGTCCTGGGACGATCTTCCCCCGAACAGAGAGGATCAGCATGTCCGACGAGGCCGGCGGAAATCCCATCGAGGGATACGAGGGCGCCGAGTTGGCCGGAGCCCTGGCCGAGTCCATGGCGGGACTGGCCGACATGTTCGATTTGATCATGGAGGACGCGGAAACCGTCGTCCACAGGGACGAGATCTCGTCCGCGCTGCGGGTGTACCGGGAGGAGTACGGTCCGGCCCTCGTCGAGGTGCAGGAACACGGTCTGCAGCTCGCGGAGAACATCCAGGCGGGCGCCTCCGAAATCGCCCTGAACGACCACGAGTCCGCCGAGGACTACAACACCCCCTGGGACCTGGGAATGGATCTGAGGATCAACTTCTGACCCCCGCCCCCTTTCTCCTCCCGAGCACTTCCGACAGCAGAGCGCGATGGCCTACTTCGACATCACTTTCCTGCCCCGCACCACAACCGCGAATCCCGAGACGATCAGAGCCCGGTCGGAGGACCTGAACATCCTCCAGGCCCGACTCCTGGGCAGAGCGGACGACCTCGACGCCGAGTTCAACAACACGGCGACCCAGTTCACCGATCTCATGGCCTGGAATATCCGGGACCAGTCCGCCGAGGAACTCCAACTGTGGCGGGACGCCGGAACGGCGATCGTCTACGCGTCCTCCATGATCGAACTGTGGGCGCAGCACGTGGAGGACTTCAAAAAAGAACGCTCATCCCAACTGTCCGAATGGTGGGAGTTCCTGAGAACGAAACGGTCCGAGATCCCCGACAAGTACCAGGGCCAGACCATCACCGCCACCTACCCCGCACGGGAGGGCCTCGGCTGGTTCGGGGACGAGAACAAGTGCCGTTCCGTCTACGACGAAGTCGTGGCGAAGCTGGCGGATCTGGAGGAGCGCGAACGCGCCAACTACCGGGCCTTCGAGAACAACGCCGAGGACGTCGCCGAACGGCTGCGGCAGGGGCCGACCAAGGAGAACGTCCAGACGCTCATCGACGCGGGGATCAACTCCTGGGCCTTCTACAACCTCGACCCCAACCAGTACACGATGCTGATCGACGGTCAGGAACTGACCGCGGAGAACGCCGAGGAGTGGGCCGAGGAGCTGGGAGCCTACTGGTCCGGGGAAAACCCGTCGACAACCGCTACCACGAGCTCATGCTCATGCTGAGCATGATCAACTCCAACGCGATGCAGGCCCAGCAGGGGGAGACGGCCTACCGCCCCGAGGAGATGGACTTCCTGCGGGCCTTCTACAACCGGCTCGAAGAGGAGAACCCGAACGGTGACGGCGTGCTCGGCTTCCCCGCCGCGATGGAGGACCACCTGGGCGACGAGGAGCGCGAGCACGCGCTCGGCGTGCTCGGGGACGGCCTCCTCGCCCTGTCCGACCACAGCCTCGGCGGCGGCTACGGCGATCTGCCGGAAAGCGTGCGCAGGGCGGCCGAGGGTCCGGCGCTCCAGCCTCCGGACTCCATCGAGCTCTACCGGATCGACGAATGGTCCGAGGATGCGGGCGCGCTGGCGGACCTCCTCCGCCACGCCCATTCCGACCTGCGGGGCGGCGAGGGGTTCTCCAGCACCCTCATACTCTCCATGGGGCTCTACGCGGGCGGTTCGGAGGGAAACTTCGACGCCTGGCTGAGCCAGGAGGACGTGGGGGTCCTCCTGGAGACCGCGACCCGGAACAGGGACGCGAACCACGCCATTCTCACCGGCGACTTCGTCCACCCCAACCTCAGGGGCGAAGACGGGGAGTTCCTGCCGCAGCTGACGTACGAATCCGCCGAGGACATGCTCGACCACGCGCTGGCATCGCTGTTCACCGCGGACTGGGACGACGGCGGCGCATCGGTCCGCAGCCTGACCGACTGGATCGCCGAGGACGCCGCCGCTCCCGAGGACCGTGTGCCGGTGGACGAGAACTCGGAGATCCGGCCGGAACTCCCGCCCGAGCAGCAGCGGTCCGCCGAAGCCCTCGCCGCGCTGGTGGAGCGCATGGAGGACGAGGAGTTCAGGAACGCCGTGTTCTCCAGCGGCCACGAGGTCACCGGAGACGACGACGTCACGTGGCGCGACGTCGCCGCCGGCCACCTCAACCCGGAACTCGCCGACTCCTGGTCCGACATCTTCATCTCCTACATGGACGTCTTCGCCAGCACGGAAGGACTCGATGCGGTCAACGAGGAACAGCGCAAAGAGAAGTACGACACACGCTGGGACGACGAGCAGAACCGCGTGTACCTGAGCCCGGACGGCCGACGGTACTTCACCGAGCTCATCATGGGCGACCCCGACGCCGCGCAGAAGACCTACAACGAGGTCGTCTACTACGGGGCGGAGAGCATGGGGAACTTCGCCCTGGGCGACGGGGAGCGCGACCACAGCGGCGCCGACTCCTACGGCTCTCTGCTCGGGCTCGTCGACGTGGCCCTGGAGCAGGAGAGCGAGCGCCGGGCGGCCGACAACACCGCGGCCGTCAACCACGCGAACAAGGTGCGCGGCGCGGTTGTGGACACCATCGCCGGATTCGCCGCGGACCGGAACGTGTCGGCGGTCACCATCGAAGTGGCGAAGTTCCTGGCCAAGGAAGCTCTCACGATCTCGGACAACTCCTCCGCCGGTAGGACCGCCGACGCCGCGGGCAACTGGATGGCGGTGGAGGACATGCAGCACCTCTGCATCAGTGCCCTGGCGGCCAACGACCCCGCGGTCATGGACGCCCTGGAGGAACTCCACCCGGGTGCCGTCATCGGCGAGGGGGAGGACCGCTACATCCCCCTCGACCCCGAGGAGTGGGAGATCAACGGGGAGAGCCGGAGCGCCGCACGGGCCAACATGTACGACTACATCGACGAACTGCCGTGGGTCGACGGTCAGGGGACCACCAAGAGCGCGGTCGACAACTTCCTGACCACCCTGGAGACCGCTTGGGGCAGGTGGGAGACGGTGGCTTCGTGATGCGGGCGAGGAGACGGGTCCGGTTGGCGGCGGCGGTGGGCGCGGTGGTGCTGTCGGCGGCCGGCTGCGGTGTCTTCTCCGGACACCGGCACACCACGAACGACGATCCCCGCGAGCTCTCCCTGCCGCAGCGGATCGAGCAGGTCGTCTGGGACTGGGAAGCGCCGGAAGGGGTCCGGCTCGTCGCCACGGTCGCGGTGCCCGTCGGCGTGGTCGTGGTGCTGGACGACGGCTTTGTCGCGCTGGCGGGCGACACCGGCGAGGAGGTGTGGCAGTACCGCGTCGGGGAGGACGCCCGTGCGGCCTACGCCTCACGCCGGGGCGACTACCTGGCCATGGAGGTCGAGGACCCCGAGGACGGCGCGCTGCTGGTCGAACTCGCCCCGTCCACGGGGGAGGTGGTGAAGCAGGTCGCGATCGAGGAGACCGACGACGAGCGCGGGATCAACGGGGCGTTCGGGCGGAACGTGTCCGACGGTGTGCTGATCCTCCGTGACCCCTTCGACGCTCCCGCGCTGGAGGGGCGCTCGTTGGAGACCGACGAAGCCCTGTGGGTGCGGGAGGATCCCCCCGAGTGCACCGCGGTGGACGGTCCCAACACCGACACCGTCGCGAGTGTCGTCCTCGGCGAAGTGGTCCTGGAGGGGTTCTCCTGCACCGGGGGTGACGACGAGGACGGCGCCGGTCTGCTCGGCCGCGACCTGTTCACGGGAGAGGAGCTGTGGCGCTTCGAGGAGGTCCTCGGCCCCTCCGTCCCCGGTCTGGGGGTGCTCCACCGCCGTTACGACCCCCTCACCGACCGGCATCTGGCCATGCGGACCCTGAACGGCCTCACCCGGGTGTTCGACGTGGTCGACGGTGAACTCCTCGGCGAGTGGGAGGAGCAGGTGATCGGGGTTCTGGAGGACGGGTCGGTCGCACTCCACTCCGCAGAGCACAACCAGTACCGCAGGGAGGACTCCTCCGGGGAGCTCCTGGCCGCGCTGTCCGTCCCCCGGGGGGTCAACCGGTCGGTGTACCCGGTGCTCGTCGACGACGGCGTGGTCAGCCACGGATACAGCACCCTGGAACCGGGGGTGCGGGTGTGGTTCCAATCCTGGGAGTGGGAGAACGACGGCGAACCCGTGGTGATCGACGTGGCCGACGAACGGCTGAGCGATCCCGAAGCCGCCGTCTCCGCCACCGCCATCCCCGGCGCCGTGCTGCTCCACTACTCCGAGGACGGCCCCGAAGCGAAAGAGGTCCTCTTCGGACTCGCCTGAGGCAGCAGCCCACCGTGATCTTGTCCCCAGGGTCACCGAAAGCCGCCGAAATGGCCCTGGGGACAAGATCACCGAACGCGCGAAGGGCCTCTCCCGAGACTGGGAGAGGCCCTTCGACCTGGGAGCCGCCTGTGGGAATCGAACCCACGACCTACGCATTACGAGTCTGGCGAGAAAAGTCCAGGGATGTCCGGAGACGGTGTCTGACCTGGGTGGACGCCTTTCAGGGAGGGCGATGATTTCGGAGCTGTCCAGCCCTGTTCGGAGCCGTTGTTAGCAGCCGTGTTAGCACGGGGGCGGCGACGCTGCGGGATCGGGTCAGCCCTGCGCCACCCGGGATTTCGGCAACCACAGCGGCGGGCGACCACGGTCCTCGGTCGTGGTGCTCGATCGCGCCGGAGTGCTCAGCCACAGACGGGCAGAGTCGCGCGATCGAGTGCCACGGGAACCGAGGACGCCAGGAACCACGGCTCGGTGACTACGGCCGGTGGGCGGTCGCCTGCGGCAAGCGGAACCAGGAGCCGTCTGGGGGTGGCCCCGGACCGGGCGGCAGCCCGCAGCCGGGGCCACCCCCAGACGCCGCGACGGCGCGCAGCGCCGACGCCTTGATCCCATACAGCCAGATTCGGCAATCTATTCCCCGTCGAGCCGATCGAAATCTTCACTGATTTTCAGGGGTTTGAAGTTTCCACTTTCAATACCAGTCACCAAAAAGCTCACCACAAAGAAGCGCAATCCCGAGATTAAAATCTCGTCCGCATGCCACATTCACCAAAAATCAGTCAACCAAAGTTCCAAACCCACATCGAACAGAAAATCACATAAAGGATGTGCTATCGATCTGAGCCAATGCTTCCTTCCAGGGAAATTCCCCCATTTTCACCTCTCCACCCTTTGCTTTATGAGGTTCAAACAACCCAGTTCCAATGAGAACCAGAACACCTTCCTGACGAAGGAGTTCTACACTCCTCTGGAAGGGCTTACGTGCGACATAGGCAGAGTTGACGAAGGGCAGGATGGCGACCGGGAGCCCAAGACCAATTGCCTCGTTCACGACATCAAGGGCATAGTTGTCGGCGATCCCGTTGGCCAGTTTGTTGATGGTGTTGAAGGTGGCCGGGGCGATGATGATGGCGTCGGCCTTCGGGGAGCGGGGTTGGCCGGGTTTGCGGTGGGTGTGGCGCACTGGGCGGCCGGTCTGCTTTTCCAGAGCCTCGACGTCGATGAAACTGACTGCGGCCGGGGTGGCGATGACCTGGACGGTCCAGCCTTCCTCCTGGGCCATGCCGACGAGAATTCCGACGTCGGGGGCGGGGCCGGCGGCGCACACCACGATGTAGAGGGTTTTGGTCTGCTGGGTCATGCGGCGATTCCGGCACGCTCTGCGAGTTCGGTCATGTTGGCGCGCAGGTGGCCGGTGGAGCGGGCATGGATGTCGGTGATGAGTTGGTGGACGGCTGGGCGGGTCCTCAGCTCCTCGGGGGCAAACCGCTCGGCGGTCATCAGCGCTTCGTAGGCGCGGTCCAGTTTGTTCCACTGGGCGTAGGCTCGGGCGGCGTCGATGAACAAGGTGGCTTTGCGTTCGGTGACGTCGATGTTGTCCAACCGGACCTGGCGGGCATAGTCGATGGCGCTGCCCGCGTCACCCAGGGCGACGGCGATGGTGACCCGGTGGAGGAGAACATTGGTGGGGCCGAAGGCGGTCCACTGGTAGTTGTGGTCTCCGCCGAGTCGGCGACCCGCCTCCTCGGCCTCGTCCAGCAGAGTGAGGGCCTGGGCGCGGTCCTCGTTCTTCGCGGCAGCTGCTGCTCCTCGCAACAACAGTGCGCCGTAGACCGACAGGGAGTCCGGAGACGGTTCGGCGGTGTCGTGGTCGATGCGTTCGGCCATACTGGTAGCGAGTTCGGTGGCCGGGCCGTAGTGGCGGTCCTTCATCAGAGTGTGAGTGACAATGCGGGCGCTGGCCCCGATGGTGGTGGGGTTCTCGCTGCGCTCGGCGGCCTGCATACTGCGGTCGGCGGCAAGCCAGGCCAGTCCGCGTTCCTCAGACTTGAGCAGCACGCTGGACGCCACGTGGTACGCCTCGGCCTGGAGGATGTAGGCGGTTTGGAGGTCGTCGCCGGTGAAGGTGGCCGTGGCGGCGGCGAGCCGGTCCAGCAGGGTGGGAAGCTGTTGGGCCACCGCGCCGTAGTGGCATGCCTGGTAGCCGATCTTGGCTGAGCGCACGGCCTTGGTCAGTGCCTCGATGGTGAGACTGGGGCCGTGAGCCGTGGTCGAGGTGGTGTAGCGGGTGAGGGCGGCGGCGATACGATCTGCGCCGGTCAGTGATCCGGCGGTGGCGACGATGCCTGCTCCGGCAAGGCTGATGAACTGGCGTCGTTTCACTCGGTCCTCCTTCTCCTCCTCCTCCACGCTAGGCGGGGAGAGTTGGGCCGTGGAGGCCGTGGCTGCTGTGCTATCCCCAGTGAGGATGGCCAGGTTCAGGGGGGCCAGACCGAACAGCATGCGGGCTTGGTCGGGCATGCCCAGGCCGTCGGCGATGCGTTCGACCACCTCGAAGGAGGTGACGCGCTTGCGGCCGTTGAGGATTTCGCTGATGCGGCCTTGGGCGATGCCGGTGGCTGCGGCAAGCCTGGTCTGGCTGGCACCGCCGTAGCGCTGAGCGAACCTCAGCAAACCTGCGATATCGCGTTCCTGCAAGATACGGCGTATTTCTTCACGTTTCCACGCCCAAACGGGAATGGCGATCGGCTCTGGTGCTCGTCCAGCCATCGCGGCCCCTCTCACGGTGGTGGAGCCGCCATTATCCCTACTTGGGATAGCTCGTGGGAATGGGTTTGCGATGTCGGTCGCGAAAGCCTGAGGGCATGGATGCTGACACGAGCATGACGTGCACGGCCTGTCGGGGCCGTGGATGGCGGTGGACGCGGCTGCGCCGAGGCTTCGACCGGACGACCATGGCCGAGCTGCGCGTGGAACCCCAGCGGCAGGAGTGCTGGGACTGTGCCGGATCGGGCCGGCTCACGGTTGCCTCGTTCGGGGAGACGGCGGCGTGACGGCTTCGACACGGCAGGCGGGGTATCTCAACGCGCTGCGGGTCCGTCTGGACTGGCTGGGGCTTGGTGCTCGTTTCGTTCCGGTGCTGGGTGAGCTGCGGGTGGAGCATCCCGACTATGTGGGGCCGGTGTGGGTCTCGGCCACTGAACACGGGGCCTACGTGCTGCGGGACGGCTTCTACCGGCGGGCGCTGTGCGCGGACTCCCACGAGGCGGCCTACCAACTGGTGCGCTACTTCCAGGCACGGTTGGTCCTCCGGTGACGGGCGGCGACCTGGAGGCGGCGATAGCGCGGCTGCGCGGACTGGTCGCCCAAGAGTTGCAGCGGGAGTTCTCCGGTGCGATCGTGCGCCCACTCCGCGGGGGCGGGTGGGTGGCGGTCTACCACGGCATACCCGTGACGGCAGGGGATGCGGTGCTGCTGCGCGCTCAACTGGCAGCGATGAGCAGCACCTCAGCGGAGGTCCTCGACCTGCTGTGGAGCGTCTACGGCGGTTGACTGTGACAGGTTCTCCTGTCAGTGTCACTTGATAGTTCATGTTGGTTGAGCTGGGATGGAAACGACGATGGGTGGCGGCGAGCGCAAGTACGAGCGGGTGGCGCGGATCATCCGCGAACGCATCGCCTCGGGGGTCTACCGGCCGGGGGACGCTCTTCCCTCAGAAGGGAAGTTGAGCGAGGAATTTGCGGTCTCGCGGCCCACGGTGATCAACGCCCTCAACGTGCTGCGGGATGAGGGGCTGATCTACACCCAGACCGGTTCGGGCTCCTACGTGCGCGCAACCAAACCCAAGGTCGCCGAGGAGTCGGCTCGCCCCGGCCTGGAACTGTTGGAGGGCTCTGAGGAAGAGCAGGCAGCCGAACTACTGCAAGCCGGGATCGTAGTGGCTCCTCCTAGGGTGGCCGGTCTGCTAAGCCTCCCCGCTCCGGCCAAGGCGTTCCTACGTCAGTATGTGATCAGCGATGATGACGGGCCAACCGAGCTGGTCTCCGCCTGGTTTCCGCTGGAACTGGCTTCCGGTACGCGGTTCGCCTCCCCTGAACCTCTGGGACCGAGCATCCGCCGTCACCTCTTCGAACGCAAAAAGATCCGCTTGGACTACGCGGTGGAGCGCACCATCGCCCGTGCGGCCACGCCAGAGGAAGCCCAGGTGTTGGAGATCGCGGTCGGCGCTCCGGTGCTCAACATCGTGGTGACGGGGCACGACGTCGACGGCACGGCCCTTCAGATGATCGACGCTGTTCTTCCCGGCGATCGGCACGAACTTCGGGACGTCTACCCACTCCACTAGTCCTGTCAGAAATACCATTGATCCGAACTTGACCTATCAGGTCCGCACCCCTACCCTCGAACCACAACCTGACCTATCAGGTTGTGGTTCTTCTCGTTTCTGATAGATGGGATTTGGCCTGATGGCGATTCAGGGTGCGTTGCCGGTGGCGTTTGGGACGGTGTTTCCGCATGGGGCGTTCGCGTTGGGGGTGGAGGCGGTGACGAACTTCGAGACCAAGCGGCCGGAGGTGGACCGGGAGACCGGGTTGCCGTTGTGGGCGGTGGAGGTGATCGACGCCGACCCCAACGCGCGGGGCAAGGCCAAGTCGGTGAAGGTCAAGGTGGCGGCCGAGGTCTGCCCGACCCTGCCCGATGAGGTGGCGGGGCTGCCGTTCCGGCCGGTGGAGTTCGAGGGCATGTCGGTCATGCCCTACGTGGACGACAACGGCCGTCGCCCTCGGGTGGCCTACTCGCTGCGGGCGCGCGGCCTGAAGGCTCCCGGCGCTGGTGCGCGCCGTGGTGCGGCCAAGGACGCCGCCTAGCTCCTGACAAGCAAGCGGGGCGGCCTGGTGCTGCAACACCGAGCCGCCCCTTCAACCCCTCCGTATTTCCGTTCGGCTTGCCAACCGATGAACCACAGAAGAGGTGTGTCTGATTATGGCTGACCAGCCGCCTCCCGTCTCCCCCCGGGAGATCTCCGAGTTCCTGGCCCTGGTCCGCGAACGCTCCACGAACCGCGTCCCGTCGACTCCGGCCGAGGACGTGGTGTTCTTCGAGCGCAAGGCGGACCTGCTGTCCCGGATCGCCGTGCACTCCTTCGACCCCGAGGCGGTGGAGGTGGCGGCGATCGCCCGGGCCCAGCTCGACGCGGCCCGCTCCCGCCTGGCCGACTCGGCGGGGGGTGGGTGCTGATGTGGTGGTCTCCTCGCCCGGCCGCCCAGCAGGTGTCGGTGACCACGCCGGTTCCGGCGCAGGCGTTCCGGTTCGCCACGCCGGTGCTGCCCACGCCGGTGGCGTTGATCGTGGCCCGCTGGCTGGCCCGACTGGTGGTCCTGGTGGTGGGGCTGCCGTTCCGCTTCCCCATCGCCACGGTGGCGGCTGTTGTCTCGTTCCTCGTCTGGCACTGGTTCGGCTGGGTGGTCGTGGCGGTGGCTTGGTCGCTGGTGGATGTGGGGTTGTTGGTGTGGTGGCGGCGCTGGCCTTCCTCGTTTCGCCGGTGGGTGGGGCTGCGGCTGCTGGCCGCTTGGCGGTGGTGGTGGGTGTATGCCCGTCAGTGGCAGCCGGTGCTCGTGGTGGCGGGGTTGGCTGAGACCTACCAAGAGCGCCAGTACCTTCCCAGGATTCGGCGGGTGACGTGTTCGGAGTGGGCCGACCGGGTGCGCGTGCGCCTGGTGGCGGGCACGACTCCCGCGGACTTCGAGAACCGGGTTGCCGAGTTGGCGCACGGGTTCGGCGCGCCCTCCTGCCGGGTGACCGTGCTGGGGCCGCGGGATGTGGTTTTGGAGTTTCCCCGCTGGGACACCCTCGCCGAACCGATTACCGCGCTCGACGTTCCGGCCGTCCCTGACCTCGGCGCACTGCCCGTGGGGCTTCAGGAGGACGGCACACCGTGGCGGCTCAGGTTGCACGGCACGCATGTGCTGGTGGTGGGGGTGACCGGCTCGGGTAAGGGCTCGGTGATCTGGTCGGCGATCCGCGCCATGCTTCCGGCCCTGGAAGACGGAACCGCGCAGGTGTGGGCGGTGGATCCCAAGCGGATGGAACTGTCCTACGGCCGCTCCCTGTTCGCCCGGTATGCCGACACGGGGGAAGCGGCGGTGGCCCTGCTGGAAGACGCGGTGGCCGAGATGCAGAACCGGGCCGAACGCTACGCCGGACACCGACGCTCCCACACTCCCACGACCGAGGATCCGTTCGTGGTGGTGGTGTTGGATGAGGTGGCGTTCCTGACCGCCTACCACCCCGACCGGGACGTGCGGCGTCGCGCGGAGAACGCGATCGCCACGCTCACATCCCAGGGGCGTTCGGTGGGGTTTTGCGTCCTGGCGGCGTTGCAGGATCCGCGCAAGGAGGTCATGAACCTGCGCAACTTGTTCCCTGACAAGATCGCCCTGCGCCTGGACGAAGCGAGTCAGGTCGACATGGTGCTCGGCGAGGGGGCACGCGACCGCGGCGCCAATGCTCACCTGATCGATCCGGCCCTTCCTGGGGTGGCGTTCGTCCGGTTGGAGGGCTCGCCCATGCCGGTACGGGTGCGGGCGGCGTATGTGTCCGATGGCGACATTGACGCTATGGCGGCCGAGGTCGAACAGGACTCCTTGGCGGCTTCGATGGTGACGGCGACCCTGCGCGTGGTGGAAGGGGCCGCGTAGATGCCCACACCGACCGGCAAGACCACCCGCGCCGAACGTTTGGCCCAACCTCTGGCGCGGGTGGTGGCCGAACAGATCGCCGCCGACCACGGGGTGTGCATCCGCCCGGTGGCCCTACGGCGCATCGACACCACCACCGGGGCCAGCGAGGTCATCGACGTCCCCTGCGGGTCCACGCTGGAATCCCGCTGCCCGGCCTGTGCGCGGCGCAAGCGGTCCCTGCGGCGCACCCAGTGTGAGGAGGGCTGGCACCTGGCCGAGGAACCGGCCGTGGTTCCCGATGATCCCTCCGAGGTGCAGCGGGCCTGGGTGGAACAACGGGCCGTGGTCACGGCTGAACGCGACCGGCTGGCCGCTCGTGGCGCTGACCCCGAGGCCCTGGCCGAACTGGATGCGGCGATCGCGGACCTTGACGAAGAGACCGCCGCCTCGGGGCTACGCGGCCGGGTCGCTCCCGCTCCCTCCTCGGCGTCGGCGTCTCGGCCTCGGCGGGTGCGCTCCACTCGGCGGCGGCAGGATGCCCCGGAGTTGCCCAAGCGTCCGATGGTGCGCCGCACCGTGGGCCGGGCCTTCACCGACCCCGACATCGGCAGGGTGTTTCGGCCGTCGCTGTTCGTCACGCTGACCTGTGACTCCTACGGGCGGGTGCGCTCCGACGGCACACCGGTGGACCCGGCCTCCTACGACTACCGGCGGGCCGCACGCGATGCCCTGCACTTTTCCAAGCTGGTGGACCGGTTCGTGCAGAACCTCCGCCGCGTCGCGGGTTTCGAGGTGCAGTACTTCGCCACCGTGGAGCCGCAGCGGCGTCTTGCTCCGCATCTGCACATGGCGATCCGCGGCACGATCCCGCGTGCGGAGCTGCGGCAGATCGCGGCGGCCACCTACCACCAGGTGTGGTGGCCTCCGACTGATCGGGTGGTCTTCGACGGCGACCACCTTCCCGTCTGGGACGAAGCAACCAGCTCCTACCTCGACCCACAGACGGGCGAAGTCCTGCCCACCTGGGACCAAGCCCTCGACGCCCTGGACGCCGACCCCCACGCCCAACCCCTGCACGTGGTCCGCTTCGGCCCCCAAGTCGACGCCAAAGGCGTGCTTGCCGGATCCCCCGACGCCGACCGGTGCATCCGCTACCTGGCCAAGTACCTGACCAAGGACATCGCCGAATGCCACACCGTCCAGACGGTGGCGCAGGAACAGCACGTCGAACGCCTCCTGGAGGCGTTGCGCTATGAGCCGTGTTCGCCGAGGTGTGCGAACTGGCTGCGCTACGGCATCCAACCCAAAGACGCCAAACCAGGACTGCGCCCGGGGTTTTGCACCTCCAAGGCGCACCGGCGTGAGCACCTGGGCTATGCGGGCCGGCGCGTCCTGGTCTCACGCAAGTGGTCCGGCAAGACCTGGTCCTACGTCATCCGCGTCCCCGCCCCGGAAACCGGAGTGAGCAAACCCAAGTGGGTCGGCGGCTTCGCCACCGAAGACGAAGCCAAAGCCGCCCGCGACGAAGCACGAGTCAAAGCCCGACGCGGCGAATACATCGAACGTTCTGACCTGACCGTGGCGGACTACCTCGCCGACTGGTTGGACGGGCACGCGATGGAGGTCAAGCCGCGTACGCTCGACGACTACCGCAACTGCATCCGGTTGTACGTGCTGCCTCGTATCGGGTCGGTGAAGGTCCAGGCGCTGCGGCCGTCCACGTTCACCAAGCTCTACCGGGACCTGCGGGCTCGCGGTGGCAAGGGCGGCCGTCCGCTGGCGGTGAGCACGGTGACCCACCTGCATGCCGTGCTGCGCAAGGCGTTCCGCGACGCCGTGGAAGTCGACCAACTCCTACCCAGCAACCCCGTGGAGCGGGCCAAGCGGCCTCGGGACGTCTACCGGGAGGTGGGCGACGTCTGGACCAAGGCGCAACTGCGGGCCTTCCTGGAGGTGGCGCGCGGGCATCGCCTGTTCGCGTTCTTCCACCTGGCGGCCTACACCGGGGCGCGTCGGGGTGAGCTGCTGCACCTGCGGTGGCCTGACGTCGATCTCGACGGCGGGCGCATCACCATCACCGGGTCCACTGCGGTGGTCGGCGGGGTCCGGGTGGAGGGCACCACCAAGAGCGGGCGGTCCCGGGTGGTGACCATCGACGCCGGGACGGCGGGGGTGCTGCGCGCGCACCGTGTTCGGCAGTGTGAGGAGGCCGAGACTGCGGGTGAGGAGTGGCGCGGCGATCCCGACGGCTACGTGTTCACCACGGCGTGGGGTGAGCCGGTCTACCCGGACACGGTGACCGGGCTGTTCCGCACCTTCATCAGGATGCACAACGCTCCGACCGACCGTCCGGCTCCGGCCGTCCCTCTTCCGCCTGCTCGGCTGCACGACCTGCGGCACCTGCACGCGACCACACTGCTCATGGCGGGCGTTCCGGTTCACGTGGTGGCGGCTCGGCTGGGCCACGCCGATCCGGCGATCACGTTGCGGGTCTACGCGCACGTGGTGCGTGATGCCGAGACGGCGGCGGCCGAGGTCTTCGCCCAGGCGCTCGCCGACGGCGACGGCTGAGCGCGTGTTAGCAAGGGCGTTAGCAAAGGGCCTCCCCCATCGCTGGGAGAGGCCCTTCGACCTGGGAGCCGCCTGTGGGAATCGAACCCACGACCTACGCATTACGAGTGCGTCGCTCTGGCCGACTGAGCTAAGGCGGCATCGCCTCGGAGCGAGGCGCTGTCAGTCTAGCGTGTCCCCGAGCGTGCCCGAAACCGGTATCGGTCGGGTCAGCAGGCCAGGCGGGGCGGGAGGCCGTCGGTGTCGGGGAAGCGGTCCAGGTAGGTGGAGAGGGCGAAGTCCAGGAAGCGCGACACGTCTCCCAGGGTGCTGACCAGGCCGACGGAGACCCGGATCGCCCCGGCCGTGGGCATGCCGATGGCGGCCAGCACCTCGTCCAGGGTGGCGGCGGTGCGCAGCTCCGGCTTCCGCAGGTCCGCGCGGTGCAGCCGGAAGGCCGCCTCCCCCGCCCCCGGGTTGCAGAAACAGCCGGTGCGCAGGGAGATGTTGGCCCGCGCGGCGTCACGTGCCACGACGCGCTCGTCGACGACCCGCCCCGCCGGGTCGAGGAAGTTGAAGGCGATCGTGCCGCCGCGCGCCTCGGTGGTGGTGGGCCCGTAGATGCGCACCAGCGGCGTCCCGGTGGCGTGCCGGGCCGCGGCCAGGCGCTCCACCAGCCATCCGGTGAGACATCGCACCCTGGTGCGCACGGTGTCCATCCCGATCGCCGACAGCCAGCGCAGGCCCACCTCCACGTCGGGGATCGACAGGTAGTTCACGGTGCCGTCCTCGAAGGCCGCCGGGCCGTCGGCCGGATGGTACCAGTCACCCAGCACGCTGACGGCCTGGATCGTGCCGCCCGAGAACCAGGGGCGCCGCAGCCGCGCCAACGCCTCCCGGCGCGCCACCAGGCAGCCCAGTCCGGTGGGATAGCCGAACAGCTTGTACCAGCTCACCGGCATGAAGTCGGGGTGGATCTCGGCGAGGTCGATCCGGTTGGCGGGTGCGTAGGCGGCCGCGTCCAGCAGCACGTCGAAGCCGTACCGGTGGGCGAGGTCGATCCACTCCAGCGGGTGCTGGACGCCGGAGAAGTTGCTCTGCGCGGGGTAGGCGAACAGTCCGGCGCGCGCCTCGGAGCCGTCGGGGTGGGACGGCTGCAGTGTCTCGGGCACGGGACGGGCCAGCGAGGCGCGCACCTCGGCCCCGTCCGCGCGCAGCTCCGGGGGAGCCAGGTCGACCGTGTCGATCTGCGCTCCCCGGGTCCGCGCGAACTCGCGGATCCCGTTCACCGAGTTGTGGTTGTCGGCCAGTTGCACGAACCGCGTCCCCGGCTCGAACGGGTACGCCTCCCCCACCAGGCGGCAGGCGCCCGTGGCGTTGGGCGTGAAGACGGCCGTGTACTCGTCGGGGGAGGCGTTGAAGAACCGCAGCACCGCGGCCCTGGCCTGCTCCACCAGTTCGGTCGAGGCGGTCGAGGTCGGATTGGCCGAGTGGGGGTTGCCGAAGCAGTCCCCCTCCACCCGTTCGGCGTGCGCCCTGATCTGTGCTTCGGCGGGCAGTCCGCCCCCCGTGTAGTCCAGGTAGAGGTGGTTCCTGGCGTCGAGGTACCGGTATTCGGTGGCCCGCAGCCGGTCGAGTACGGCGGTGTCGACGTAGTCGGGGTAGGCGTCGAGAAACGCGGTCTGCTCCGGGATCGCGGGCGGTCGCGCCGGAGACGTCCCGGTGGTTGCCGGAGTCGCGGGATTCCTCGTCGGCTTCATGTCCCTCCCCCTGCGTCGCACCGCTTCTGGGGCGGACATTCCCCCGATCGCCGGCCGTGCCCCCGTCCCCGGATGAATTTTGGGCAGATTTTAACTAGTTCGAGCCAGTCGCCGGAGTTGTCCCTTTTGGGGGCAGCGTCCGGAGCCCTGCCCGCCCCGACGTCTCAGAGGGCGCAGACGGTCCCGTCCTCGGGCACCTCGCCCTCCAGCAGGTAGGCGTCGACCTCCTCGTCCACGCAGGGATCCGAGCCGTAGGCGGTGTGGCCGTCCCCCTCCCAGGTGAGCAGCACGCCCGAGTCCAGGGCCGCGGCCATCTCCTCGGCCCACTCGTACGGGGTGGCGGAGTCACGGGTGGTCCCCACGACCAGGACGGGCGGCGCGCTGTCGCCGTCGATCTCGGACAGCGCGTCCTCCTGCGCCTCCTCGGGCCAGTAGGCGCAGGTGAGCGCTCCCCATGCCAGGGAGGGGCCGAACAGCGGCGCCGTCCGGCCGACGGTACGCGCGGCCTCCTCGTAGGCGGCGACGTCACGTGGACCGGGGCGGTCCGCGCAGTTCACCGCGATCAGCGCGGCCAGGGAGTTCTCGTAGACCCCGCCACTGTCGCGGCTGTACAGCATGTCGCCGAGCTGGAGCAGCACGGTGCCGTCGCCGTCGTGGATCGCCTCGGTGAGCCCGGCGCGCACCTGGGGCCAGAACGACTCGCTGTACAGCGCGGCGAGCACCCCCAGTTCCACGCGGGTCCGGTTGACCTCGCGGTCGTCCACCCGGTTGTCCAGCGGCTCGGCCGCGGCCCGCTCCAGCAGTTCGGCGATCCGCGCGACGCCGTCCGCCACGGTGGCGTCGTCGCCGTCCGCCAGGGGGCAGTCGGGTCGGCTCAGGCAGTCCTCGACGAAGGCGTGCAGCGCCGTGGTGAACCCGCCCGCCTGTTCGACGCTGAGCTCCAGCTGGTCGCCGTGCGGGGTGACCGCGCCGTCCAGCACCAGGGCCCGCACGTTGGCACCGAACAGCTCGGCGTAGTGGGCGCCGATGGAGGTGCCGTAGGACTTGCCGAGGTAGGTGAGTCCGTCGTCGCCGAGCACCTCCCGCAGCACGTCCAGGTCCCGGGCGACGTTGGCGGTGCCCACGTGGTGGATCAGTTCGCCGGAGCGCTCCTGGCACGCCTCGACGAAGTCGCGGTTGAGCCGGACGAACTCCTCGACGCTGGCGTCGGTGACCGCGGTGGGGTCGCCGGTGCCGTCCGCGCTCTGCAGCTGGAAGCCGAGGAACTCGTCCAGCTCCGCGCTGTCCATGCAGTACACCGGGGAGCTCTGTCCCACGCCGCGCGGGTCGAAGCCGACGATGTCGAACCGTTCGCGTACCTGCCGGCTGAAGGCGGCGGGGGCGGCGCTGACGTAGTCCAGCCCGGAACCGCCCGGTCCGCCGGGGTTGACCACCAGCGAGCCGATCCGGTCGTTCCCGGAGGCCGGCAGCCGCTTCACCGCGATCTCCAGACGCCGTCCGGACGGGTCGTCGTAGTCCATGGGGACCTCGAAGGTCCCGCACTGGAAGCGGCCGTCGCACTCCTGCCAGTCGATGTCCTGCCCGTAGAAGACGGCCAGCGGGTCCTGCGCCTCGGACGCCTCGGTGCGGTCCGTCTCAGCGCATCCCGTCGCCAGCAGCGCCACCGCCAGCACCGCGCCGCTCCAGCCCTTCGTTCCCACTCGCTCCCGCTCTTTCCGTCCCGCCCCGGTGGGCGCTCTCGTATGCCTGTCTGGGACCGCAGACGTCCGCGCGGTCGCACGAGCAGCGCCGCCCGGTGGCGTCGAGGCGGACCACGACCCTCTCCGCCGGAACGTCGTGTCCGATGACGACCCCGTCGCCGTCGGGGACGCGCACCCGGCTTCCCCGGGGCAGGTCCGCCCTGAACTCCTGGTACAGCTCGTGCTCGTATCTCAGGCAGCACATCAGCTTGCCGCAGGCCCCCGAGATCCGCATGGGGTTGGGGGGCAGGTTCTGCGCCCTGGCCATGCGCATGGTCACCGGTTCGAAGCCGGTGAGGAAGGTGGCGCAGCACAGGTCGCGTCCGCACGAGCCGATGCCGCCGCGGAGGCGGGCCTCGTCGCGTGCGGAGAGCCTGGTGAGCTGTACCCGCGCTCCCAGGGTACGGCTCAACTCCCGCAGCAGTGCGCGGAAGTCCACCCGCGAGGGCGAGGTGTAGTAGACGGTGAAGACGTCGCTGCCCGCGGCGTGGTCGACGCCGACGACCTTCATGTCCAGTCCGTGCGCGCGGACCAGCCGCCGGACGGTACGGCGCGCCTCGGCGCGGCGGCGTCGGGCCTGCTCGGCGCGGGCCAGGTCCTCCTCGGTGGCGATGCCCAGGCACACCGGGAGTCCCTCGACGTCCTCGCTGACCCACTGCGGCGCCCACACGCACTCGGCCACCTCGGGGCCCCCGTCGGTGGGGACGAGCACCTTGTCGCCCACGCGGGGGGTGGTCCGCCCGGGGTCGAGGTAGTGGAGCCGTCCGTACCGTTCGAAGGTCACCGCCATCATCATGGGCATAGGGGCCAGACTAGGACCGGCGGACGGCCGGCACCAGGGCGCTGAGCTCTCAGCCCAGGTACAGGGCCGCGGTCATCGCCTCCATCGCGATCTGCGGGTGGACGTTGGCGCTGATGCGGCGGCGGCACTCCATGACGGCGTCGATGCGGCGCAGGGTGGCCTCCGGGGTGCTGGAGCGCGCGACGCGGCGCAGGTCGGCGTCGTGGTCGCCGGTGGCCAGCTCCACCGACGCGCCGAGCTGGACGGCCAGCACGTCGCGGTAGAAGGCGACCAGGTCCATCAGGAAGGTGTCGTAGGCGTCGCGTTTGATCCGGGTGGCGCGGCGTTTCTGCCGCTCCTCCAGTTCCTTGAGGGCTCCGGCGGCGCCCCGCACGGCCTTGGCCACGCCCCGGCCGGTGGCGCCCTCGCCGAACGCGGCCCTGAGATCGGCCCGCTCCTGTTCGTCCAGGGCCGCGGTGCTCTCCTTGGCCTCGGCCTCGGCGATCTCGTACAGCCGCGCGGCGGCCTGCACGCAGGCGCCGAGGCTGTCGAGGCGGGCGGGGATGGCGAGGACCTCCTCGCGTCGTCGGCGGGCCGTCTCGTCGGTGGCCAGGGCGCGGGCACGCTCCAGGTGCCCGGCCGCGGCGCGCGCCGCCTCCACGGCCCGGGCCTCCTCGACGCCGTCCCGGCCGACCAGGGCCTCGACGATCGCCCGGGTGCTGGGGGTGCGCAGCGTCACCAGACGGCAGCGGGAGCGGATGGTGACGAGCAGGTCCTCGGCGGTGGGGGTGCACAGCAGCCACACCGTGCGCGCGGCGGGTTCCTCGACCGCTTTGAGCAGGGCGTTGGAGGCGGCCTCGGTGGCGCGGTCGGCGTCCTCGAACAGCACCACCCGGAAGCGGCCCCCGGTGGGACTGGAGGCGGCGCGCATGACCAGCTCGCGGGTCTGCTCCACGCCGAAGCTGAGCCCGCTGGGACGCACGTACAGCACGTCGGGGTGGGTGCCGGCGGACACCTGGTGGCAGGAGGGGCAGTGGCCGCAGCCGCCGTGGTCGCACTGCAGGGCGGCGGCGAACGCCCAGGCCGCCCGCGACCGTCCCGATCCGGGCGGTCCGGTGAACAGCCACGCGTGGGTCATGCCCGTGCCGTCACCGCCACGGAGCAGGCGGTCGGCCGCGCTCGCGGCGGAACGCAGCTGCTGGATCACCGTGTCCTGGCCCACCAGGTCGTCGAAGACGCTCATCACCGCCCAGCATAGGAGGGCGCGCGGACAGCCGGGGCGGGTTCGGCCCGTCCGCCGCGGGGTGCTCCTCCGGGCCGTGTTCCAGGCCGGGTCCGGTCCCGGTGCTCCGGCGGCGCCGCCCCGCCGGTCACTCCTTGATGATCGGGATCATCCCGGTGATCTCCTCGGCGTCGCCGGGGACCGGGTCGGGCAGCATCCGGCGCAGGTGCCGCCGGATGGCCTTGGTGACGGCCTCCTGCGGCTCCCTGGCGTCCAGCACCAGGTAGCGTTCGGGGGCGCGGTCAGCCAGTTCCAGGAAGCCGCGGCGGACCCGCTCGTGGAACTCCAGGGACTCCGACTCCAGCCGGTCGGCGGGGCGGTCGGAGTGCCGCCGCAGCCCCTCCTCGACGGGCAGGTCCAGCAGGATGGTCAGGTCCGGCACCAGCCGCCCGGTGGCCCAGTCGTTGAGCTGGGCGACCTCGTCGGCGTCGAGCTCCCGTCCGGCGCCCTGGTAGGCGAGGGTGGAGTCGACGTAGCGGTCGCTGACGACGATCGCGCCGCGTTCCAGCGCGGGCCGGATCACCGTCTCGACGTGCTCGGCCCGGTCCGCCGCGTACAGCAGCGCCTCGGTGCGCGCCGCCATGCCCGCGTTCGCCTTGTCCAGCAGCATCGTGCGCAGCCGCATGCCCAGTTTGGTGGCTCCCGGTTCGCGGGTGGTGAGCACGTCGAAGCCCTCCTCCCGCAGCCACACCGCGATCTCGCGGACCTGGGTGGACTTGCCGGATCCCTCGCCGCCCTCCAGCACCACGAACAGGCCGCTGTGCCGTTCGGCCCCGTCGTCCTCGGGCGCCCTGCCGCCCAGCACGGTCTTCAGTTCGGCCAGCAGCGAGGTCTCGTGGCCCTCGTTCATCTGCCAGTAGGCCACCAGCGACACCAGGATCAGCAGGACCGCGGCGATCAGCAGCACTCCGGCCGAGCCGTGGAACTCGTAGGCCAGTTCTCCCGCCCGGAGGGTGCGGGCCCCCATCGTGGCCGCGAGCAGCGGGGCCGCCGCGACCGACCCCAGCAGCACCACGCGGGCCATGACGTGCAGGAACGCGAAGGTGCGGCCGCGGATCTCGTCCTCGACCTCCTGTCCCAGCAGGGTCAGGCCGATCACCCAGGCGATGCCCGCGCCGACGCCCAGGACCGTGGTGAGCACCGCGGCCAGCACCATGTCGCTGACCAGTCCGACCAGCAGCAGCGCCGCCCCGGCGCCGATCAGGGACAGGCCGAACAGGCGGCGGCGGCTGAGGTCGCGCAGCACGCGGGGGCCGAGGAGCATGCCGATCGCCATCCCGGTGAAGACCGCTCCGAACAGCACACCGAAGCCGGCGTTGCCCGCGCCGAGGTGGGTCACGTAGATCCGCGCCACGCCGATGACCGCGCCGCCCGCGGCGAACGCGCCCAGCATGCCCAGCATCAGGCCGCGCACCAGCCTGGTGGTTCCGACGAAGCGCAGGCCCTCCCAGAACGCGCGGAACGCCGACGGGCGGGTGGGGCCGTCGGCGGTGCGGGTAGCGGGAATGGGCAGGCGCCAGATGACGGCTGCGGCGACGAAGAAGGTGACGCCGTTGATGTAGAGGGCGATGTCCGCCTCGGGGGCGCGCATCGCGGGGAAGAGGGCGCCCAGCACCGTGCTGAGGGAGGCCAGCAGTGCGAAGAGTCCCGCGGCCACCGGGGCCGAACCGTAGGTGGTGAGCAGGCTGAGCTGGTTGGCCTGCTCCAGCCGGTGCCGGGGCACCAGGTTGGGCACGGTGGCGTCCTTGGCGGGCGCCCAGAACAGCGCCACGCACTCGGCCAGGAAGTTGGCGATGAGCAGCCAGTCCAGGCGGCCCACGATGGGGATCGAGAGGTAGAGCAGGCCGCGGACGACGTCGCCGACGACCATGGTGAGCCGGCGGTCGACGCGGTCGGCCAGCACCCCCGCGATGGGGCTGAGCAGCACCGAGGGGAGCACCTTGAGGACCACCACTCCGCTCACCGCGAAGTACTGGATCACCGCTTCCTCGCCCTCGGTGAGGATCGCGGCCAGGGACATCAGGGCCAGCAGGCTCAGCCAGTCACCGAGGCTGGACAGGGACAGCGAGATCCACAGCCGCCGGAACGGCGTGATCGCGAGAACGGTGCGCGCCTCGCCGGGCGCTCCGAGGGGTGCGGGTCTGCTCATGGCGACCAGCGTAGCGATGGGGACGAATCATGCAACGCTTACGGATCGGCCGCTATCGGTATTTTCGGACATCTTTTTCCGGCTTCTTCCGCGGCCGCGGCCTCTCTCCCGGACTTCGGGCACCCGGTCCGGCGAGAAACGCGATCCCGGTCCGCACAGAGCGGCGGGCGCGGCCGTCCCCGGCGGCGGCCGGGAGGGGCCGCCGGGGCCCGGTCCCGCGCGGGGGAGGGTCCCGGTTCGCGGCCCTCCCCCGCGCGGCCGCCGTTCAGGACTTCTTGGCGGTGCTCTTCGTCGTCGTCTTCTTGGCCGTGGTCTTCTTCGCGGTCGTGCGGGACGCCGTCTTCTTCGCCGGGGCCTTGGCCCGGCGGTCGGCCAGGAGTTCGGCGGCGCGCTCCACCGTGATCGACTCCACGTCGTCGCCCTTGCGCAGGGAGGCGTTGCTCTCCCCGTCGGTGACGTAGGGGCCGAAGCGGCCCTCCTTGATCACCATGGGCCTGCCGGTCTCCGGATCCGGGCCGAGTTCCCGCAGCGGCGGCGCCGCGGCGCGGCTGCGCCGCTTCTTCGGCTGCGCGAACAGCTCCCTGGCCTGCTCGATGGTGACCGTGAACAGCTGCTCCTCGGTCTCCAGGGAGCGGCTGTCGCTGCCCTTCTTCAGGTACGGTCCGAACCGTCCGTTCTGTGCCGTGACCTGCTCGCCGTCGATCTCCCCGACCACCCGCGGCAGCGACAGCAGCCGCAGCGCGTCCTCCAGGGTGACCGTGTCCAGCGACATGGACTTCAGCAGGGACGCGGTGCGCGGCTTGGGCGCGGCGGTCTTGCGGCGCCCCTTCGCCCTGGTCTCGGCCTCGGCAGGGTCGGGCTCCTCGATGATCTCGGTGACGTAGGGACCGAAACGGCCGCTCTTGGCCACGATGGTCCGCCCCGTCTCCGGGTCCTTGCCGAGTTCGCGGTCCCCGCTGGGCTGGGCGAACAGCTCCTCGGCCCGTTCCCTGGTCAGCTCGTCGGGGGCGAGGTCCTCGGGCACGTTCACCCGCTGGCCGTTGCGCTCCAGGTAGGGGCCGTAGCGGCCGACCCGCAGCACGATGTCGGTGCCGGGCAGCGGGAAGGAGCTGATCTCCTTGGGGTCGATCTCCCCGAGGTGGTCGCTGACCAGTTCCTTCAGCCCGGCCTCGCCGTCGCTGCCGAAGTAGAACCGGCGCAGCCACGGCACCCGTTCGGCCTCGCCGCGGGCGATGGCGTCGAGCATGTCCTCCATGCGCGCGGTGAAGTCGTAGTCGACCAGGTGGCCGAAGTGCCGCTCCAGCAGCTGCACCACGGCGAAGGCCAGGAACGACGGCACCAGCGCCGACCCCTTCTTGAACACGTAGCCGCGTTCGAGGATGGTGCCGATGATGGTGGCGTAGGTGGAGGGACGGCCGATCTCGCGCTCCTCCAGCTCCTTGACGAGCGACGCCTCGGTGTAGCGGGCGGGCGGGCGGGTGCTGTGCCCCTCGGCCTCGACGCTCTCGGCCCGCAGCGGGTCGCCCTCCGCCAGGGGCGGCAGCCGCCGTTCCCGGTCGTCGAGTTCGGCCTGCGGGTCGTCGGAGCCCTCCACGTAGGCCTTGAGGAAGCCGTGGAAGGTGATGATCTTTCCGGTGGCGGAGAACTCCGCGTGCTCGCCGGCGCTGGAGACGCCCTCGACGCGGACGCTCACCGACTCGCCGACGGCGTCCTTCATCTGGGAGGCGACGGTGCGCTTCCAGATGAGTTCGTAGAGGCGGAGCTCGACTCCGCTCAGCCCCGTCTCGGCGGGGGTGCGGAAGGTGTCGCCCGCCGGGCGGATCGCCTCGTGGGCCTCCTGGGCGTTCTTGACCTTGCTGGCGTAGCTGCGCGGCTTGGCGGGCAGGTAGGCGTCGCCGTACAGGCTGGCGACCTGCGCCCGGGCGGCCGCCACCGCGCTCTCCGACAGGGTGGTGCTGTCGGTGCGCATGTAGGTGATGTAGCCGTTCTCGTACAGCCGCTGCGCCACCTGCATGGTCTGCTTGGCCGACAGGCCGAGCTTGCGCGAGGACTCCTGCTGCAGGGTGGTGGTGCGGAACGGTGCGTACGGGGAGCGCCGGTAGGGTTTGCGCTCCACCGAGCGCACCGTGTAGTCGGCCCCGCTCAGGCGGGCGGCGAGCCCCCGGGCGGCCTCCTCGTCGAGGTGGCGCACCCCCTGGGAGGAACGCAGCGTGCCCTGGGCGGTGAAGTCGCGCCCCTGGGCGACACGGGCGCCGTCGAGGACGGCCAGCGTGGCCGGGAAGACGGTCGGCTCGTCCCCGTCCCGGCCGGCGGGCGCGTCGAAGACGGCCTTGAGCCCCCAGTACTCGGCCGCGGTGAACGCGATGCGCTCCCGTTCCCGCTCGACCACCAGGCGGGTCGCCACGGACTGCACCCGGCCCGCCGAGAGGCTGGGCATGACCTTCTTCCACAGCACCGGGGAGACCTCGTAGCCGTAGAGCCGGTCGAGGATGCGGCGGGTCTCCTGGGCGTCGACCAGCCGCAGGTTGAGGTCGCGGGTGTGCTGGGCGGCATGGCGGATGGCGTCCTTGGTGATCTCGTTGAACACCATGCGCTTGACCGGGATCTTGGGCTTGAGCTCCTCGCGCAGGTGCCAGGCGATCGCCTCGCCCTCGCGGTCCTCATCGGTGGCCAGGTACAGTTCGTCGGCCTGGGCCAGCAGCTCCTTGAGCTTCTTGACCTGGGCCTTCTTGTTGGCGTTGACGACGTAGAGGGGCTCGAAGTCGTGGTCGACGTTCACCCCCAGGCGCGCCCACGGCTCGTCCTTGTAGCGGGCCGGGATCTCCGCGGCCTTGGTCGGCAGGTCCCGAATGTGGCCGATGCTGGACTCCACGACGTAGCCGCGGCCGAGGTAGCCCGCGATCGTCTTGGCCTTCGCCGGCGACTCGACGATGACGAGCTTGTTTCCTCCGCCCCGTGCGGTGTCCTTCACGCCGTCTCCGGCACTGCCCTTCTTGGGTGGCACGTCTTCCCCTACGTCTCGCCTCGCGTTCACGCGTCCACTCCGCGACGCGCGGTGTCAGTTGCCCAAACTTCGACGGTAACCGACTCCGCCCGGTGCCCTCTCGCACATCCGGGCCCGCGTGGTGGGCCGCGGTCCGGGCTCTCCCCTGCTGGGGGAGGAGCGCTGTCCTCAGTCCGTGCGGGTCAACGCTCTGGCGTAACACCCGTCGGCAGTCGCAGAATAAACGCAATGCTTGAGTACGAATACCAGGAACTCCGCTTCCCGCGCGGCACCTCGCGCAGCGCGGCCCGCCAGGCCCTGACCGAACACGCCGAGTACGGCCGGTGGGAGCTGGCCCGGGTACGTGTGTACCTGGACGGCAGCCGCCGTGTCACCCTACGACGCCGGATCATCCGACAACCAAGGCTGGTGTGATTTCAGACACAAACATACCGGGACCTGTCCGCGCTCCCGCGGCGGGGCGCGGACAGGCCGCCTCCGTGGCGGTGCGGGGCCGGGTCGGCGACGCGGCGCTCCACCGTCCACCGCCGCCCGGCCGCGCCGTCACCGGAACAGGTTCGGACGGTCGCTGCGGCCGAGACCGTATCCGACGTAGATCGCCACCCCGCCCAGCAGGACCGTGGCGACCCCCGCGGTGAGCAGCGGGGCGTCGTGGGATCCGGTGCCCGTGAGCGCGTAGGCGGCGGTCTTCGGGACCTCGGGGTACACGACCGGCTCCGGGATCCGCGGCGCCCCGGAGGGCTCCTGCGGAAGAACCCCCTCGGGAGCCGCAGCGGCGACTGCCCCCTCCCCGGAGGGCACGTCCTCCCCGGACGGCTGCTCCTCCGCGGCCGCCGGCCCCGGCTCGGCGGTCCCCACCGGCTCGGCCGGGGTCTCGTCCGCGCTGTCGGCCTCCTCGGGCTGCTCGGCGACCGGGGCCTCCTCGGCGGCCCGGTCCCGGATGGGACAGTGCTCCTCGGCTCCGCACCGGTGAGGGGCCTCCCCCGGCTCGTCCGGCAGGACGGGCCGTTCCGCGCCCGCCCTGGCCGGCGGGGCTCCGGCGGAGCAGACCGCCGAGTGCTCCAGGAGCGCGATGGAGTCACCGCAGACCCTGATCGAGGTGCCGACCAGGGGCTCCCACTCGTTCCCGCCGACCACCGGCCCGTGGTCGTCGGAGACCGTGTCGGCGTGCGCCGCCGGACCGACCGCGAAGAGACCCGCGGTGACCAGGGCGGCGAAGGTCGTGTTCCGCACGGGTGCGTGCATGGGTGTTCTCCCTCTGAGCAGTAGTTGGTCTCGGCGGACGCGGCGGCGCCGGGCGTCACCCGACTGCGGGGGCACCGTCCGCTCGCGTGCCGTGCCGGGCGGGTGCGGCCGCGTACCGGCTGATCAGGTGGGGACGGCTGCGGGGGCGTCGCCGTGGCGGTCCATGCGCCGGGAGGCCGACGGAGAAGGGGGAGACACCACCGTCCCGAGGAGGAGCGGCGGCGGTCGTGGCAGGTTCTCCCGCCGTCTTCGAGGCGTCGGGGGAGGCGGCGTCGGCGGGCCTCCCGCCGGCTCCGGCGCACGGCCCTCCGGCCGCTGCCGCAGCGCCGACGGCCGGGAGACGGACGGGAGCGGGAGGACCGGCGCGGCGGACCGCGCGACCGGGCACGCCCTGTCGTCCGCGACCCGAGCACACCATGAACAACCCCTCAGAGACGACGGCTGAGCAGGACGGATCCCACCACTACCACGGAGAGCCAACTCTCCGAACGCAAAGTAACGGTAGCACCGAGTAAGAGCTTCATCTCACCGTGCAACCGGGCGTGTCCGTCCCCGACCGGGCCCGGGGCCGCGGCCGACGCGGCCCCGGGGCGTCCGCTCAGGCGAGGTCGAGGAAGCGGTCCAGGACACGCACCCCGAACCGGAGGGCGTCCACGGGGACCCGTTCGTCCACTCCGTGGAACATGCCGGCGAAGTCCAGGTTCGGGGGCAGCCGCAGCGGCACGAAGCCGAAGTTGCGGATGCCCAGTTCGGCGAAGGCCTTGGCGTCGGTGCCGCCGGACATGCAGTACGGCACCGCCTTGGCCCCCGGGTCCTCGGCCAGCAGCGACTCGGTCATGGCGGTGACGATGCCGCCGGTGAACTCGGTCTGCACGGCGGGCAGGTAGCGGATGAACTCGCGGGTGACCTTCGGCCCCAGCAGCCGGTCGATCTCGGCGAAGAACTCCTCCTCCAGCCCGGGCAGGAAGCGGCCGTCCACCTGCGCGGTGGCCTCACCGGGGATGACGTTGGCCTTGTAACCGCCCGACAGGACCGTGGGGTTGACCGAGTTGCGCAGGGTCGCGCCGACCATGCTGGCGACCGGACCGAGCCGGGCCACGGTGGCCTCCACGTCGTCCTCGCGGAACTCCAGGCCGAACGCCTCGCACACCTCCTCCAGGAAGCCCCGTACGGCGGGGGTGAGCCGGACCGGGAACCGGTGCCGGCCGAGCCGGGCGACGGCCTCGGCCAACTCGGTGACGGCGTTGTCCTCGTTGACCATCGAGCCGTGGCCCGCGGTGCCGCGTGCGGTCAGCCGCATCCATGCCAGGCCCTTCTCCGCGGTCTCGATGAGGTACAGCCGCCGGTTCTCACCGACCGTGACGCTGAATCCGCCGACCTCGCTGATCGCCTCGGTGCAGTCGGCGAACAGTTCGGGGTGCTTGTCGACCAGCCAGTGTGCGCCGTACGTCCCTCCCGCCTCCTCGTCGGCGAGGAAGGCGAGCACGATGTCGCGCGGCGGTCGCCGCCCCTCGCGGAGCCGCTGGCGCACCACCGCCAGCATCATCGCGTCCATGTCCTTCATGTCGACCGCGCCCCGGCCCCACACGCACCCGTCGGCGATCTCGCCGGAGAACGGGTGGTGGGTCCAGTCCGCCGCGTCCGCGGGGACGACGTCGAGGTGTCCCTGCACCAGCAGCGGCGGCCGGGACGGGTCGGTGCCCTCGATCCGCGCCACCAGGCTGCTGCGTCCGGGGTGCGGCTCGTAGATCGTCGTCTCCAGACCGACCTCGTCGAGTTTGGCGGCGACGTACTCGGCGGCCGCCCGTTCCCCCGGCCCCGAGTGGTCCCCGTAGTTGGACGTGTCGATCGCGATGAGCTCCCGGCACAGGTCCACCACCTCGACCTCGGCCGCGCTCATCCCGTCCTGGTCCGTCATGGGTCGCACACCGTTCCTCTCCGTGCTCGGGTCTTCCCGCCATCGTCCCGTACTCCGGGCTGGACTCCGGGCCGATTCGACCTGTTCCCGCGGTCTTTTCGAGGCCCGTTCCGCGGATTCGGCCAGCCAGACCCGGATCATCGACGTACGGGCCACGCCAGAGTTTTGCTATGGTTGTCCTTGTCCGGCGGCGAGCCGCCGAGAGCACCCCGTCCGGGTGGCGGAATAGGTAGACGCGCTAGCTTGAGGTGCTAGTGCCCGTTAAGGGCATGGGGGTTCAAGTCCCCCCTCGGACACTGAAGACACCGACTCTCCGCAGTTCGACAGGCTGCAGCAGAGCGAACCCAGGAAAGCCGCACCGTTGGTCGCACGTGCCGTGCGCACCACACGGGTGCGGCTTCTCGGTTTTTCCGGCCCCGGTGTCCGGTGTGTCGTTTCTCCGGTGTGGCGGGGCCGCCGCAGGTGTGCTGCGGCGGCCCCGTTGGTGTGTTCAGGTGGTCAGGTCACCGTCAGGAGCAGGTGGCTCCGTTGAGGGTGAACTGGGTGGGGGTGGAGACGCTGCCGGTCTTGTCGGCGACGAAGCCGAGTTCGGTGCTCTGACCGGGGTTGAGGGTGGCGTTCCAGGCGGGGGCGGTCACGGTGATCTGGGAGCCGTTCTGGGTCCAGTCGCCGTTCCAGCCGTTGGAGATGTTCACGTTGGCCAGGGTGAACTGCAGGGTCCAGTTGCTGATCGGGGAGGTCCCGGTGTTGGTGACGGTCAGGGCGCCCTGCATGCCGTTGCCCCAGTCGTTGACCACGGCGTAGTCCACGTCGCAGGGACCACCCGGCGTACCCGGCTCGCCCGGCTCCTCACCCGGACCACCCGGCTCCTCACCCGGGTCACCCGGCTCCTCGCCCGGGTCACCGGGGGAGTCCGATCCGGCGGGGAGGGTGAAGGTCCACCCCTGGGCCTTCCACTGCGGGATGACCTGGTCCACGGCCTGGACCGTCTGACTGCGGTCGCCGCCGCCGTCGTGCAGCAGGATCACCGCGCCCGGAGTGACCCGGTCGTTGAGGCGCCGGACCAGTTCGGCGGTGCCCGGCGGCTCCCAGTCGGCGATGTCCATCGCCCATCCCAGCGGCTGCATCCCCAGATCAGCTGCGACCTGCGGCGACTGTCCCCAGGAGCCGTAGGGCGCCCGGAAGTAGGGGATGGCGGCTCCCGGCACCGCCTCGCGGATCGCCGCGTTGGTCGCCACCAGGTCCGCCCGGATCTGCGCCGCCGACCAGTTGCCCAGGTCGTCGTGGCGCATCGAGTGGTTGCACAGCGTGTGCCCCTGCCGCACGATCTGCCGGACGATGTCGGGATGCTGCCGCACGTGGTCGCCCCACAGGCAGAACACCGCCTTGACCTGGTGCCTGCTCAGCACCGAGAGCAGCGCGGGCGTGTCGTCCGGATCGGGGCCGTCGTCGAAGGTCAGCGCCACCGTCTGCCCGCTCTGACCGGTCGTGGTGACGATGTCGGCGGTGACGTCGGCCTGCGCCGGGGCGGCCATGCCGAAGACGAAGCCGAGGGCGAGGGCGGACAGTGTGGCGAGGAGGCGGCTCCCTGTCCGGGAGCTTCTGGGGGTCGTGGTCACACGGCTCTCCTTTACACGGCACGAAACTTTCGGAAATTTCCGGAAGTTAAGGGGAAACTAAGGAGAATCACGCCTCCCTGTCAATATGCGCACACTTACCGTGAGGCGAACGCGTCTTCGGGCCGCGCCGGGCCCCTCCCCCGGCTCCACCCGACGGGGACGTGCGCTCGGCCGACTCGCGGGAGCCCCTTCCTCCGCACCTCCGGCGGCAGCCGTGGCACAGGTTCCGGCCCGTGACGACCGGTCCGGGCCCCTCCGGCGAAGAGCGCTCCCCGGATGTTCTTCCTGCTGGTCCCCCGTCCGGATGTTGCACGCCGGCACGGGAAGCGGCGTGTCCGCGGTCACCGTGTGGTACTCCGCCGTGGCCGACGTGAGCAGCGCGTCCACCGCCCCGTGCCCCCGGTCGGGCCGGTCACCGCGCTCGCGGCCGCCGTCGTGGTCCTGCCGCGGGGGCCGTGAATGCTGCCCCGACGCCCTTCCCCCGGCCGGCTCCGGCGGTCACCGCCGCGGTCCGCCTCCCGCTCGGTGCTCCGACGCCGGACCGGCGCGTCACCGCGGTCAGCCCCTCCGGGGGTGGTCGGAGCCGCTGTGCCGTCCCGGTCCGGCGGGGAGGGTGAAGGTCCACCCCCGGGCCTTCCACTGCGGGATGACCTGGTCCACGGCCTGGACCGTCTGACTGCGGTCGCCGAGCCCGTCGTGCAGCAGGATCACCGCCCCCGGGGTGACCCCCTCGTTGAGGCGCCGGACCAGTTCGGCGGTGCCCGGCGACTCCCAGTCGGCGATGTCCATCGTCCACCCCAGCGGCTGCATCCCCAGTTCGGCCGCCACTTCGGGG
The DNA here is from genome assembly GCF_023208015.1 of Thermobifida alba. Taxonomy (NCBI): domain Bacteria; kingdom Bacillati; phylum Actinomycetota; class Actinomycetes; order Streptosporangiales; family Nocardiopsidaceae; genus Thermobifida; species Thermobifida alba. Next base: position 3,285,699 of record NZ_CP051627.1, read on the forward strand.
CTTCGCCCCCAGGAGCCGTAGGGCGCCCGGAAGTACGGGATGGCGGCTCCCGGCACCGCCTCGCGGATCGCCGCGTTGGTCGCCACCAGGTCCGCCCGGATCTGCGCCACTGGCCGGTCCTCCAGGTCGTCGTGGTGCATCGAGTGGTTGCACAGCGTGTGCCCCTGCCGCACGATCTGCCGGACGATGTCGGGATGCTGCCGCACCTGCTCGCCCCACAGGCAGAACACCGCCTCGACACGATGTTCACGCAGTACGGAGAGCAGCGCGGGCGTGTCGTCCGGATCGGGGCCGTCGTCGAAGGTCAGTGACACCGTCTGACCGCTCCGACCGGTCGTGGTGACGATGTCGGCGGTGGCCTCGGCCTGCGCCGGTGCCGCGGTACCGAGTACGAGTCCGGCGGCGAGCAGGATGACGAGGAGGCCGCTCCACCTCTCGGAGCGTCCACGGATGGTCGCCACGGGGCCCCTCCACAGGGGTTTTCCGGAAAATTTCCGGAACATCAAAGGGACACCGAAGAAAGCCGTTCCCCGACGTCAACGGGAACACGTATACCGTAGCGTCATTTCTTCGCCACGCTGAGTAAGGGAGCGGTGCTGTCGCGGACGACGAGTTCGGTGGCCAACTCCACCCGGGGGCTCTCGATCTCCTCGCTGTCCATGAGCCGACGCAGCGTGCGCACCGCGAGTCGGCCCATGTCGTCCAAGGGCTGGCGCACCGTCGTCAGCGGCGGCGAGGACCACCGCGCCTGCGGCAGGTCGTCGAAGCCGACCACGCTGACGTCGTCGGGCACCCGCAGGCCGCGCTGGCGCAGCGCCTCGTAGACGCCGAGGGCCATCTGGTCGCTGGCCGCGAACACCGCGGTCGGCGGCTCGGCCAGGTCGAAGAGGCGTTCGCCCGCACGGAAGCCGGACTCGTAGTCGAACTGGCCGGGGACCACCAGCTCGGGGTCGACGTCGAGCCCCGCGGTCTCCATGCCGGCCCGGTAGCCGTCGAGACGGGCGCGGCTGCACCACAGTTCGGGCCGCCCGGCGACGAAGGCGATGCGCCGGTGGCCGAGGTCGATCAGGTGGCTGGTGGCGCTGAGCCCGCCGGCCCAGTTGGTGCAGCCGATTGTGGGCACGGTCAGGTCGGAGAGGCCGACCGGATCGATGACCACGACGGGGATGTGCAGTTCGTCCAGTTCCGTACGGAGGTCGGAGTCCAGGTCGGTGGTCACCAGCACGGCGCCGTCGCTGGCTCGGGAGCGCACGTTCTGCAGCCACTGCCGGGTCGAACTCGCCTGGCGGTGGATGGCCGACACCGCGATGCCGCTGCCCATGCTGTGGGCGGCGTCCTCGACGCCGCGGATGATCTCCACCGCCCACGGGCTGTCCAGGTCGTTGAAGACGAGGTCGAACAGGCCGATCCGCTCGCCCCCGCGCCGTTCGCCGCCGGCCCGGCTGCCGCGGCGGCGGTAGCCGCGGGCGCGCAGCAGGTTCTCGATGCGTTCGCGGGTCTCGGGAGCCACGTCGCCCCGCCCGTTGAGGACACGTGAGACCGTCGGCGCGGACACGCCCGCTTCCGCCGCGATGGCGGAGATGGTCACGGATCGGCTCGGGGTCTCGGCCACGCATCCTCCTCTTTGCTCTGTCCCTACTCAGAGTATGAGCGCCGAAGGCCGCGGACGCCCCCGGAGCGGAGAGCGGGGATTGACGACCTGCCCCATTGCCCTCTAGTGTCCTTCGTCACAATATTCCGGAAGTTTTCGGAAAAATAGCGGCAACAAAGCTGGGAGTCTGATGAAACCCCTCCGCCCCTTCACCGCCGCGCTCACCGCGGCGGTCCTGTCCCTTCCGCTGATGGCGGCGCCCGCCATCGCGCGACCCTCCCCCGACCACCAGGCCGCGCCCCACTCCAACGCCAGGTTCGACCGGCTGCGCTGGGCCGCCCCCGAGGGCTTCTTCGTCGGTACCGCCGTCGCGGGCGGCGGCCACCACCTGGAGCAGGACTACCCCGACCCGTTCACCTCGGACCACAAGTACCGCAAGGTCCTGGCCCAGCAGTTCAGTTCGGTCTCCCCCGAGAACCAGATGAAGTGGGAGTACATCCACCCCGAACCGGACCGCTACGACTTCGAGATGGCCGACGCCATCGTCGACTTCGCCGAGCACAACGGCCAGGTCGTGCGCGGGCACACGCTGCTGTGGCACAGCCAGAACCCGGCCTGGCTGGAGGAGGGCGACTACTCCCCCGAGGAGCTGCGCGAGATCCTGCACGACCACATCATGACCGTCGTCGGCCGCTACGCCGGGCGGATCCAGCAGTGGGACGTGGCCAACGAGATCTTCGACGAACAGGGCAACCTGCGCACCCAGGAGAACATCTGGATCCGCGAACTCGGCCCGGAGATCATCGCCGACGCCTTCCGCTGGGCGCACGAGGCCGACCCCGAAGCGGAGCTGTTCTTCAACGACTACAACGTGGATGGCGTCAACGCCAAGAGCGACGCCTACTACGAGCTCATCCAGGACCTGCTCGACCAGGGCGTGCCGGTGCACGGGTTCTCCACCCAGGGGCACCTGAGCACCCGGTACGGCTTCCCCGGCGACCTGGAGGAGAACCTGCAGAGGTTCGACGCGCTCGGCCTGAGCACGGCCATCACCGAACTGGACGTGCGCATGGACCTGCCGGAGAGCGGCGAACCGACCGAGGAGCAGCTGGAGCAGCAGGCCGACTACTACCAGCAGGCGCTGGAGGCGTGCCTGGCCGTGGAGGGCTGCAACTCCTTCACGATCTGGGGCTTCACCGACAAGTACTCCTGGGTCCCGGTGTTCTTCGCCGGTGAGGGCGCGGCGACGATCATGACCGAGGACTTCGAACGCAAGCCCGCCTTCTTCGCCCTGCAGTCGACCCTGAAGGAGGCTCGGGGCGAGGAGCACCACGGTCCCGGCCACGGACACGGCCCCGGCCACGGACACGGCCCCGGCCACGGACACGGCCCCGGACACGGACACGGCCCCGGCCACGATCATGGTCCCGGCCACGGACACGGCCCCGGACGGCACTGATCCGTTCCGCCCCGTCGGGGCCCTTCCGGCCGCGACGGGCTCCTCGCCCGTCGTCCAAGGCCCCTTCGAGCCGGCGGTCCGGGAGTCTCCCGGGCCGCCGGCCTTTTTCCGTTCCCGCCGCCCGGGGCCGGCGGGAACGGCCCGCCTCCGGTTCCTCCGCCCCGCGCCCCACCGAGCGAACTTTGCTCTGGACGATTCGCCCAAAAAGTGTGACATTTACTACCTGAAACTGTTCTCCCTCTCTATGGGAGCGCTCCCAAAAGGAGGTTCGACCACTTCTCACCGCTGAGCGTCCCGACCCGAGGCGCACCGACACCTGTTCTCACGACGAAGAACGATTCTCCGGAAAGGTCTATGGGACTGGAATTCGGTCTCCTCGGTCCGACGCAGGTCCTCCACGACGGAAGCGATCTCTGCCTCGGCCCGCTCAAACAACGCACCCTGCTGACCGCGCTGCTCCTCCAGCCCAACCGAGTGGTCCCCCTCCACCGCCTGGCCGCCGCTCTGTGGGACGACACACCTCCCCCGTCCGCGACGGCCAACCTGCGCACCTATGTGAACCGGTTGCGCAAACGCCTCCACCTCTCCCCCGGCCCCGAACGCATCGTCGCCCGCCGCCCCGGCTACCTGATCCGCGTCCGTCCCGACGAACTCGACGCATCCGTCTTCACCGAGAAGCAGCGGCTCGGCCGCGAAGCCCTCCGCAACGGGGACCCCGCCGCGGCCGAGGCCGCGCTCACCGCGGGCCTGGCCCTGTGGCGGGGCGCCGCCGCCGAGGAGATCCCCCGCACCCCCGAACTCGCGCCCCGTCTGGAAGCGCTCGACGAACAGCGGTGCAGCGCCGTCGAGGACCTCATGCGCGCCCGGCTCATGCTCGGCTCCGACCCGGGCCTCATCGGCGACCTGCGCCGCCTGGTGGCGGACACCCCCGTGCGGGAGAGCATGTGGGGCCTGCTGATGCTCGCGCTGTACCGCGCCGGCTCCCCGGCCGCGGCCCTGGAGACCTACCAGGCGGCGCGGCGCGCGCTGCGCGAACACCTCGGCATCGAACCCGGCGCCGAACTGGTCCGGCTCCAGCAGGGCATCCTGCACCGCGACCCCCGGCTGCTGGAACAGGAACCGCCGACCGTCCGGCTCACCCCGGGCCGCACCGCGCCCCGACTGCTCCCGGCCGCCCCCGCCACGTTCGTGGGCAGGACCGCCGAACTGCACGTCCTGGAGCAGGCGCTGCGCCCCGGGGCGCACCCCGGCGCACACCCCGCCGTCGTCGCCGTGCACGGTTCCGGCGGCAGCGGCAAGTCGGCGCTGGCCCTCAAGGCCGCCGCCTCGCTCACCGAGCACTATCCGGACGGGCAGCTCTACGTCGACCTCGGCGGCGGAAGCGGCAGCAGACCCCGCTCCCCCGCCGACGCTCTGGGCCGCCTGCTCCGCGGACTCGGCCTGACCGCCGAGGAGATCTCCGCCGACCCCGAGGAGCGCGCCTACCGGTTCCGGGAACTCACCGAACGACGTCGCCTGCTGGTCGTCCTGGACAACGCCGTGGACGAGGCGCAGGTCCGTCCGCTGCTCACCCCCTGGCCGGAGTCGGCGACGCTGATCACCAGCCGCATGCGGGGAAGCGCCCTGGACGGCGTCCGACACGTCGGCCTCGGCCCGCTGCCGCCGCCCGAGGCGGTCGAACTGCTGGCCGCGCTCTGCGGCCCCGAACGGGTCCGCGCCGAACCCGAGGCCGCGGAGCAGATCGCGCGGCTGTGCGACCACCAGCCGCTGCCCCTGTGGATCGCGGGCACCCGACTGTTCACCCGCCGCGAGTGGTCCCTGTCCGCCTTCGCCAGACTGCTCGGCGACGAACACCACAGACTGGACACCCTGCGCTGCGGGGACCGCTCGGTGCGCGCCAGCATCGAGGCCGACTACCTCCCCCTGTGCGCCAGCGACAGCCCCACCGACCGGCGGGCCGCCGCGCTGTTCCGCAGACTCGGCCTGGTCCGGGCCGGGGAGTTCCACGCGGCGGTGGCGTCGACACTGCTGGCCTGCGACACCACCGCCGCGACCGCCGCGCTGGGCCGTCTGGCCGACACCCGGCTGATCGACCCGATCGGTGCCGACCGCTACCAGCTCACCGGCCTGCTCCGCGTCTACGCGGCGGAGCAGGCCGAGGCGGCCGAGAACACCGAGACGCGGCTGTGCCTGCTGCGGCGCGTGCGCTCCCTGGGAGTACGCGGCGGCCCCAATCACCCGCACATCCTGCCGGGGCCGACGGCCGACGAGCGGGAGTCGGGCCGCCGCCCCCTCGTGCCGAGGATCCGGTCCGCCTGGAGGTAGCCCCGGGAGTGGGGCGGTCCCGGGGACCAGGACGTCCGCGGGGGCGGGCCCGGCCGGGTCCCGCCCCCGTCTGCGGTGCGGCAGCCGCTCAGACGCTCCTGAAGCGGTCGGTGCACACGTTCTCGGACGGAGCCACCTCGTCCACGCTGACGACGGCCACCACGGTGAAGCAGTAGTCGAACGACGGGTTCAGTCCGGTGATCTCCACCCGGGTCGTCATCGGCTCTCCCTCGGCCACGGTCCCCGGCGCCGCGCCGACCGGGCCGCCCACCACGTGGTAGGAGGCCCGCCCCTGGGAGTTGTCGGTCCAGGCCAGGGTGACGGTGTCCTGGGTGTCGGCGACGATCCGCACGTCCGTGGGCGTCCACCGCGGATTCCGGGAGGCGTCCGGAAGCAGTGACGCGGCCGGGGGCGCCCCGTCCCCCGCAGAAGGTGCGACGGCCTGTTGCCCGGCCGTTCCCGGCCCCAACCACCAGGCCGCGACCAGCGCCACCGCGCCGACCACGGCGATCACGATGCTCGCCGCCAGCGTCGCGGTGACCAGCATGCGGCCGAACTCGACACGGCCGGCCGCCCCGGGGGAACCACGGGAGGGCTCTGTGTCGCCCGCCGTCGGGACGTCGGTTCCGGCGGACGTCCCTGCGCCGTCCGGCGCCGCTGCCGACGGTTCGCCGCCGGACGGGCCGGCGTGGTCGGCGTCGGCTCCCCGGGGCTCGGGGGGCCGGGCGGCCCGGGCCTCCCCGACCGACGCGACCGGCCGCGGTGCGATGTCGGCCGGAACCGCGCCGCCGTCGGTCGCGGGACCGCTCCGGACGCTCCCCTCCTCCTGTTCCGGTCCGGTGGGCGTCTCGGCGGTTCCGGGGGAGAGCGCCGACTGCTCCGAAACCACCGGTGCCGGGGAGTCCGGCGCGGCAACGGTCTCCTCCGCACCGGCCGGGGCGCCGTCCCGAACCGGCTCCCCGACGACCGATCCCACAGACCCGACCGGCTCGGCCTCGGCCTCCGCGGGAAGCGGGGCATCCTCCAGCGCCCCGGCCCCCTCCGCAGCAGCCTCCACCGTCCCAGGCTCCTCCGGGACGGACTCCACCGCCCCAGGCCTCGAAAGGTCCGGGACAGGCTCCACCACCTCGGGCCCGGCCCCCTCCAGGACAGACTCCACCGTCCCGGCCTCCGAAGGAACCCGGGCATCCTCCAGCGCCCCGGCCCCCTCCGCAGCAGCCTCCACCGTCCCAGGCTCCTCCGGGGCGGACTCCACCGCCCCAGGCCTCGAAAGGTCCGGGACAGGCTCCACCACCTCGGGCCCGGCCCCCTCCAGGACAGACTCCACCGTCCCGGCCTCCGAAGGAACCCGGGCATCCTCCAGCGCCCCGGCCCCCTCCGCAGCAGCCTCCACCGTCCCAGGCTCCTCCGGGGCGGACTCCACCGCCCCGGACTCCGGAAGGCCCGAAGCCGTCTCCCGCTCCTCCGGCCGTTCCGGGTCTTCCGGAATTTCCGGTGCGCGACGCCGCGGTTCGGAGGGGGTCGCCGTGTCGTCCTCCACGGTGCCGTCCCGGACCGCGGCCAGCGCCCGGGCGAACGCCCGGGCGTCGGGATAGCGGTCCCGCGGTGCCCGCGACATGGCGACCCGCAGCACCCGGTCGAGCCCGGGCGGCAGGTCCTCCCGGGGCGCGCCGGGCTCTCCCGGGCCGGTCACCCGCTCCCGGTAGGTCTCGAAGTCGACCTCCTGTCCGGGCCCGTCGGCGTGGGGACTGCGCCCCGCGAGCAGGGTCCACAGGGTCGACGCCAGGCGGTAGACGTCCGCTCGCGGGGAGACCCGGCCGCCGTCGAACGCCTCGGGCGGCAGGTGCGCCACGGTGTCCCGGTCGAGGACCAGCGGGGGGAACGCCTCCCCCGTGGCCAGCGCCGGGGCGCGGGTGGCCGCGAGTTCGGCTCCGGGACCGCGCAGCAGCAGCGTTCGGGGGCTGATGAAGTTGTGCACCATGCCCGCCTCGTGCAGGGGCTCCAGTTCCGCGGCCACCGCCAGTCCGACCGCCACGACGTGGTCCGCGTCCAGTCGGCCCTCGCGCTCCAGCAGCGCCGCGTAGGAGTCGGGCGCCTCCTCCCGGACGACCGAGTACGGCGCCTCCGTGTCCGGGGCGCCGCGCACCACGCGGATCAGCACCGCCTCCCCGGTCCGCTCCGCCCTGGCGTGGAACAGGTCCGCCCCCTCCATCGAGCGCAGCATCCCGGTGATCCGGTAGCCCGGCACTTCCGGGGTGTCCCCACCGGCCGTCATCGTGCTCCCTCCGAAGTTCTACGGTGTCCGCCAGAACAGCGGACGCGGATCGAGCCACCAACTCCACCTCCGGAGGCGGCCCTGTCCCCCGCGCAGGTCCCGCACGTAGGCGCGGACCTCCTCCGCGGCGCGCTCCGCCCCCCGGGGCGTGACGCTCCCGGGCGTCCCGAAGGCCAACGCGTTGACGGACCGGTGCAGGTAGCGCAGGCGCCGTGTCCCCTCGCCGGTCGGGTCCGCCTGCGCCGCCGCCCTGATCACCTCGGTCACCGTGGCTCCGTGGCGGGGTCGCACCCCGGCCAGCCGCAGCGCCTCCCGGATCTCCCGCCAGGCGTCCAGCACCGTGTCGGCCTCCGGACGTCCCGCGGCCAACCGCCGCCTGGAGCGGCCCGTCCGCAGCAGGACGACGAGCAGTGCCGCGGCGGCAACGCCTCCCAGGGCCACCGCCGCGGTCCGGACCGGTGCCGTTCCGGCGGCCGGGGCCGGCGCGGGGGCGGCGATCTCGTGCGGCGTCCCGTCCGGCCGTTCGGCCCCGGGCTCCGCTCCGGCGCCCGGGGTTCCGCTCGCGGACGTCTCCTCCGGGTCTCCGCCCGGCTCCCGTCCCCCGGGGGTGACGTCGAAGGGCACCCAGCCCGCGCCCTCGAAGTAGACCTCGCCCCAGGCGATGGCGTCGCCAGCGGTGACGGTGAAGTCGCCGTCGTCGTCCCGCATGCCGGGGGCGAACCCGACGACGACCCGGCTCGGCAGCCCGGCGGCTCGGGCGAGCACCGCGAACGCGCTGGCGAACTGCTCGGAGGTGCCGCCGCCGCCCTGCTGTCCCGGTTCGACCAGGAACCGGTCGAGGTCGGCCAGGCCGTGCCCGCCGGGCGCCCCCGGGTCGAAGGTGTAGCTGGTCCGCAGGTAGCGGGCCAGGCGCACCGCGTGCTCGTAGGGGGTGCCTTCGGCCGTCGCGTGCCTGACGATCACGTCGACCTGCGGCGGTGTGGGCCCGGGCAGGACGCGGTAGCGGTCGAACCGGGGGTCGGTGGGCGGCCGCAGGCCGGCCAGTTCCTCCGGTCTCCAGCGCGCCACGTCGCCGCTCACCGTGTAGCTCGCCCCCGAGGCCGCGCCGTCGACGGCGATGGCGGTGCCCGACTCCGCGTCGAAGCCCGCTCCCGCGGCGTCGAGCGACCGCGGCGCACCGATGACGGGCAGCCAGGGGCCCGGCAGCTCCTCGACCGTCACCGTGGCCTCCTGCCGGGTGGCGTTGGGGGGCTCGGGGTCGGGGGGCGGCAGCAGACGCCCCGCGACGCGGTACCGGCCCTCGGGCAGCCAGGTGGTCCCGGTGAACTCCGCCAGGGCCACCCACCGGAGCTGGTTCACCCGGTTGCTGCGCACCGTCATCAGCACGGTGTCGGGGTTGGCCGCCCACGTCGACAGGTAGCCGAGGGGGTTGGCCGCCGGTTGCACGGCGGTCTGCGGCCCGCCGCCGCGCAGTCCGACGGGCTCCGCCCGCCATCCCGCGAGGGCGACCGGCGCGACCACCGCGGCGGCGGCGCAGACCGCGACGCAGCCCAGCACCCGGACGGTCCAGCGGCGTGCGCTTCCCGGCCTCCCGGCGTCACCGCCCGTCTCCTCGACCCGTGCCCCGCCGACGACGACGGGTTTCGCGGCTCCGCTTCCGGAAGGCAGGGCGAGCAGGACCGCGGCCGAGCACGCCAGCAGGCAGGCGGGCCACACGGCCGTGGTCCCGCTCGTCGCGGTGGCACCGACCAGCAGCACCGTCCCGGGCGCCAGGGCACCGAGAGCGCGGCCGGACCGCCACGCCAGGACGCCGGCCGTACCGCCCAGCCACACCGCCAGGGCCGGGAACAGCAGGGTGTCCACCGTGAGCGGGACCGGTGGGGCTCCGTCCAGGAAGCGGCTGCCCGCCCGGGGCAGCGCGGCCAGCGTGTCGGTCAGCGGGTCGCCGTGCCCTCCCGGCGCCCACACGGCGAGCGCGACCGCTCCGGCGAACGCCGCCGGGAGACCGGCGAGCAGCGTGGCGGCCGGGGACAGCCGTCCGCTCAGGAACACGGCCAGCGCCACGCCGCCCACCGCCCACAGCGTCAGGACCGCGCCGGCGCCGAACGGCGAGGTGTAGCCGGGGGCCGCCGCGAGTCCGCCCGCCGCGGTCGCCGCCGTCACCGCGATCACGGCGGGCACCCGGGAGGCGGCCGCGGGGCCGCTCCCCGCGGTCGCGGTGCGTCGCAGGGTCAACGTGTCCACGGGGCCCCGTCCCACACCTCGCCGAACTCCGCGGCGTCGCGCGCCGCCACCAGGGTGACCCCCGCCACCTCGTCGGGGCGGGACGGTCCCACGACCGCCGCCACCAGCCTCGGGAACCGGTCGCGCAGCGCCGCGAACTCCCGCAGGTCGGACTCGTGCGGGGCGTCGCTGACGAGCACCACCGCCCCGCCGCCGGTCCCCGCCCGCAGGGTCCGCAGCGCCGCCGCGAGGTCGGCGTCCGGCGCGGGCACGGCCGCGGCCAGCAGGTCGAGCGCGGCCGGCAGCCCGGCGTGCCCGTCCACGCCGGGGCCGCTGGCCAGCACGAGGTCGCAGGGCAGCCGGGACAGGGCCGCGGTCGCCACGACGCAGGCCGCGGCCTCGGCGGTCGCGTCGAGCCGCTCCCGTCCGTCGGCGGCCCGGTCGTCGAGCAGCACGGTCAGCCGCGTGTCGGAGGTGTCGGAGTACTCGCGCACCAGCAGCCGACCGCTGCGCGCCGTGCTGCGCCAGTGCACGTGGCGGACGTCGTCGCCCGGGACGTAGTCGCGCAGGGAGCGGAAGGCGAGCCCGCCGGGGCGGCTGCCGCCGCGCACGCTGTCGGGGGTGCTGGCCTGCCCGGTCGGCAGCGTGCGCAACCGCCGCCAGCGGGGGTGCACCAGGACGCGGTCCACGGTTCCGCTGGGCCTGCCCGCGGCGGCCAGGCCCAGGACGTCGGTCCGTTCCACGTGCAGCGGACCGAGTTCCACGACGCCGCGCCGGGACGGCTCCAACCGGTAGGCCGCTTCCCACCGTCCGGCCTCCGACGGGGCGGGGGCGGCCGGGGCGAGGGTGATCCCGCCCTCCTCCCCCGCCGCGGCCACGCGCTCGCGCAGCCGGAGCGGACCGCCCCGTCCGGCGTCCGCCACGGTCAGACGCACCGTGACGGCGCGCCCCGGTGCGGTGCGCGCCAGCGGGACCCTGCGGCGCACCCCGGCCCGGGTGGGGCGGCCGGCCAGGACGGACAGGGACGCCCCCGCCACGGCGAGCAGCGCGAGCGCGCCCAGCAGGAGGACCCCCCGGTAGCCGAGGAGCGCTCCGGCGACGCAGAGCACCAGTCCGCCGCCCGCGACCAGGAGGCCCCGCGCGGTCGGCATCACGGCCTCCCCTCGGCGGGGGTCCGCTCGGGCACGGTGCGCATCAGCGGCTCACCGCCTGCTCGGGCTGCGGCGCCGCGATGCTGGCGAGGACCTCGCCGAGCACGTCGGTCTCCGTCTGTCCGCTCACCAGGGCCTCGGGGGTGAGCACCAGGCGGTGCGCCCAGACCGGGACGGCGAGGCGCTGCACGTCCTCGGGGATGACGTAGGTCCGTCCGCGGATGAGCGCGTACGTGCGTGCCGCGCCGACGAGCGCCGCGGTCGCCCGGGGGGACAGGCCCAGCCGCAGCCGGGGGTGGCTGCGGGTGGCCTCCGCGATGTCGCGGACGTAGCCGTAGACCGTGTCGGCCGTGTGGACCCGGGCGGCGGCCTCCCGGACACGGACGATCGTCTCCATGTCGGCGGTGCCCTTCAGGCTGCGGGGCTCCGCCAGGCCGTCGCCCCGCATGATCGCGAACTCGGCCTCCCTGCCGGGGTAGCCGAGGGACAGCCGCATCAGGAACCGGTCGAGCTGCGCCTCCGGCAGCCGGTACGTCCCGTCCAGCTCCACCGGGTTCTGGGTGGCGACGACGATGAAGGGGTCGGGGACCGCGTAGCGCACGCCGTCGACGGTGACGCGCCCCTCCTCCATCACCTCCAGGAGGGCCGCCTGCGTCTTGGGGGAGGCGCGGTTGATCTCGTCGGCGACCACGACGTTGGCGAAGAGCGGGCCGGCGTGGAACTCGAACTCCCGGGTCTCCTGGTTGAAGACGTTCACCCCGGTGAGGTCCGAGGGCAGCAGGTCGGGGGTGAACTGCACGCGGCGGTGGCCGCCGCCGACGCTCGCGGCCAGGGAACGCGCCAGGCGCGTCTTGCCCACCCCGGGCACGTCCTCCAGCAGGATGTGCCCCCGGCACAGCAGCGCCACCAGCGCCAGACGCGCCGTCTCGGCCGCGCCGGCGACGGCCGAGCCGATGGCGGCGGCGATGCCGTCGACGGTGGCGGCGTGGTCGTTGGCTTCCGTGGCGGAGAGGGCGGCGTGCGCCCTTCCGGTGTCGTCGTTGCTACTCGTGGTCGTCACTGGTCATCCCGTGGGTCGGTGTCCGGCCCCGTCCGGGGAGCGGAGGCGGCGGCCGGTGCATTCGGTGGTGCTGGGTTCGCTGGGGCGACTGGCGGTCCCGGCCGCGTCCACCGCTCGCACGGTGAAGGAGTGGCAGCCCAGGCCCGGCGTCCCGTAGATGATGCTCTGGTACTGCCTCCCGTTGACCTCCACGGACTCTCCCGCGGCGATCTCGCGGGGGTCGAGCGAGTCGTCCGCCGGGACGACCTCGTAGCCCGCGGCGCCGTCCACGGGCGTCCAGTACACGTAGGCGTCTCCGGTGTCGCTGAACGCGAACCACACGTTCTCCGGGGGGTCCAGCAGGGGCAGGGTCACGGCCGGGGCCGGGACCGCCGTGCTCTGCGCGCCGCCCCCGCTGCGCGCGGCGACCGTGAACGTGTAGGTTCCGCCCGGTTCCAGTCCGGCCAGTTCGATCTCGGTGTCGGTGGTGCTTCGGACGGCGGCCACGTGTCCGTGGGCGCTCTCCCCGGACACGACGTAGTCGTGCGCTCCGGGGACGGCGGTCCAGGTCAGCACGGCCGTGGTGGTGCCGGTGGCCTCGACCGCCACGTCGGTGGGGGGCGGGGGCGGCTGCTCGCCGGACACGACCGGCTCCGAGGCCGCCGCGTTGCCGTGGCCGTGGACGTTGACCGCCCGGACCTGGAAGCGGTACGGGACTCCGTCGCGCAGGCCGTCGACGACCACGCTGTGCTGTGTGCCGTCCACGGTCGTGCTCCCGCCGTCCCAGCTCACGATGTAGCCGGTGACGGGGGCGGCCGGGGAGTGGGCGGGCTGCCAGGTGACGGTCACCCCGTCGGCCCCGGCCGACGCGGTGACGGGGACGGGCGCCCCCGGGAGCGGGGTGACCTCCCCTCCGGCGGGGGTCCCTCCGGTGGGGGCCCGCACCGGGTCCACGGTGCCCGTCGTCGGCGCTGCGGGGTCGGCGCCGGGCCACGGTGGCGACGCGGGCCCGGTGGGTTCGGGCAGGACCGGTTCGATCCCGTCCTCCGGTTCGGTTCCGGGGTCCAGGTCCGGCGGCGCGGGAGGCCGCGTGGGCTCCTCGGCGCCCTGCTCCTCGTCCTGCGGGCGGGGGCTCTCCTCCTGCCCGGGGTCCGGCGCCTCCTGTCCCGGCGGCGTCTCCTGTCCGGTTCCGTGGGGGGCCTCTCCGGTTCCGGAGCCGGTCCCGTCGGAGCCGTCCGCCGCCCCGCCGCCCGGTCCGGGGGGATCGTCGTACTTCTCGACCTCGGTGCCCTCCCCGGACGGGCCGACGACCAGCGCGGCACCGGAGTCGGGGTCGTTGACGAACAGGTGTCCCTCGCGCACCTCCAGGTCGAGGGGGCCTTCGGCGCCGGGCACCTCCAGCGGTTCGGCCTCGCCGCCGGCGGCGTCGAACACCCGGACGACGCCGTTCTCGCCGGGCAGGTAGACGCGGCCCTCGTAGGGGACCGCAGCGGCGGGGCCGACGTCCCCCGCGTCGATCACCGTGATCTCGGCCCCGTCGTGCGGACCGGCCAGGGTGAGCAGGGCGTCGGCGTCCGGCACGGTGACCGCGACCAGGGGGCCGGAGGTGCTCGGCGGTACGACCGCGTCCGCCAGGGCGACGGGGGACTCGATCTCGGCGGTGACGCCGTCGCGCACCTCGACGATGGTGTTGTCGGAGCGGTTCACCACGAGGGGGCCCTGCTCCCGCACGGTGAGCGCGATGTCGTCCGCGGGATCGGCGACTCCGACCGCCCCGTCGGCCTTCGCGGTCCCCTCGGCGAACCGCACCGCGGCCACCGTCCCCTGGCTGGGGACGCCGAGCCACAGCACGCCGTCGGCGTCGAACGCCCCGCCCTCCAGCGGGGCGGGAAGCTTCAGCACCTCGCCCGTCGCGGTGAGGGTGGTCGGGTCGATGGCGCGCACCTCTCCGGCGCTCCGGTCGACCACGACCCCGTGCTCCCCGTGGAGGAAGACACTGTGCTTCCGGTCCGTCCCCAGGTCGAGCCGCCCGGAGAACGCCATCTCCCCCAGATCGAGGGCGGTCATGCGGCCGGTGTCGAGGTCGTGCAGGATCAGGTGGTCGTCGGTCTGGATGACCTCGACGCGGTTGCCGGCGGACTCGGGCACATCGGTGACCAGGTCGATCCGCCCGTCGTGTGCGTCGGTCCGCGCCAGCTGGCCGACCGGGCTGCTCCACAGCCACACGTCGCCGTCGTAGAGCTCCACCGCGCGGACGATCGCTCCCGCGCCGAACAGTGTGCAGGCCAGCGCGATCGTGAGGGCGAGAAAGGTGCCGGTGGCGGCGGTCCGGCGCACCACTGCCCACGCCGCGGCGATGCGCTGTCGCACAGTACCTCCCCAGCTTGGGTCGCAGGACCGCGACGGCGGTCGGCCGTGTCGGAGGAGGCGACCGACCGGATATTCGGATTGATGATACGGAGAAAACCCATTCGGTGCATTCGGTGATCCGCGGCGGAGAACGGTTCCCCCATTCCGGTTCCCGCTGCGCCGGTGTCCGCTTCGGGACGGGCGTTCGCCGGGAGCGGGCCTTCCCCTCCCCGGCCGCGGGCCGCACTTTCCGGGAAACCGTCTCCGAGCGCGGGGACAGGGGACCGGATTGCGGCGCGACCGCAGCTCAGAATGGTGTTTCCCCGCTGTTCGGCACCGGTCTTCCCGTGCTCGGCGAAGCGGCCGGACCGGGGCGGCCGTCACCGGCCCCGCACGGTTGCCCGCTCCGCTCGGTGTCCCGGGACGCACCCGCCTCTCCCGTTGTCACGGCGGCTTCCGGCCGGGGCGGGGAGGGGGTTTCGGTCCGCCTTGACCTCCGCTCCGACACCCGCCCGGAATTCCTCTTCCGGACGACGGGACGCGCCCGGAAATCCGGTGGGGCGGGACCGGAAAGGCCGGGGCTTCCGTCCGGACGTGCGGCACGGGCTTCCACTCCCCGAGACCTGTCGGATTCTTCTTCGGCTCCATCGGCTCCCGGGCGCCGGAGGCCGCCACACCGGCCCCGGGACATGAAAACTGAAAGAGAAATCTCGGAAAACCCGTCTCTGCCGCGGCGGAAACCCTGCTCGGGGGCCGGCCCCGTTTCCGGCAGGACATCCGGGCGGCCTTTCCTCCGGTCCGGGTCCACCGCCCGGGAGCCGGTCCGCTCCACGCCCGCCCCGCACCTCCCGGCCCTCTCCCCGTGCTCCCCGCTCCGCCCGCGCCCCGCGGTCTCCGCTTCCCGGGCAGCGCCCCGGAAGCGGAGACCGCGGCAGGGGCCACCGGCCGGCGCGGGCACCGGACCGCGCCGGCCGACCTGCGCCGGCCCTACCACTCGTCCTCGAACCAGCCCTCGGGCGCGGGGTCGGCCGGGAGGGGGCGGGGATCCTGGTGGCGGCGCGAGGTGCACTCGCGGAACGGTCCGGTGTCGCCCATGATGTAGGACATCTGGTAGTCGAGGTGGTCGCGGTACCACACCGCCATCCCGGTGCCCGGCTCCCAGCGCAGCACCTCCCAGGCGTGCCACAGGGCGTGGAAGCGGGAGACCGCCTCGGGGTGCCGCCACCACTCCTTGCACCAGCGGAACTGGCCGCCCTCGGGACGGGAGTACATGGGCAGGAACCGGTAGGTGACGAACTCCTCGACGTTGCGGAAGACCGGTTTGGCGTCCGGTCCGCCGACCTGCTGGAGCTCCTCCTCCTGCGGGTCGTACAGGTCCTCCTCGGCGGCGGGCGCGGTGTCGCCGTTCCGGCTCTGGGGGGTGGCCGTCATCGCTGCTGTCGTCCTTTCCTTGCTCCGTGGTCTCACAGGGTGGCGTGCCGCTCGGTGCTCTGCTCCCGCCGGCGCTCGTCGGGCGTGCGGCCCGCCGGGTACCTGCTCAGGCTGGCCAGGGCGCGTTCGTCGATCCGCAGGCCGGGGCCTGCCGCGTAGTCGGCCGCCGCGACGAACGACGGCCGCAGCTCCGTCTCCGACCGGACGGCCTCGGTGAGCGCGAGCCCTCCTGCGGTGCGCCGCCCCCGGTCGGTGTCGGCCACGGGGGCGGCGTCCGGCGCGGACTCGGCCTCCTGCCGCGCGGCGACGAGCCGGGTGCCGGGGTCGAAGGGGTGGCCGTCGGAGTTCCGGGACACCTCGACGAAGGCGCGGAGCGGTTCCCGCGTGTCCCGGAGCCGCTCCAGGAACTCGGTCCCGACCTCCCGGTTGGCTTCGAGCAGCCGCTCCCCGAACGCCGCGAGCGACCGCAGCGCCGGCGGCGCGAGCGAGGTGGGGTCCGTGCCCGCCAGGCCACCGTGCACGGCCCACGCGTCCAGCAGGTCGCGGATCTCCCGCTGCTCCAGTTCCCGCAGCCCGTTGGGGCTGGTGGTGATGCGGGCCCACTGCTCGGCGAGGCTGAGCGGCTCCCCGTCGGCGGAGTGCGCCGCGCTGTCGGCGTACAGTGCGGCGTTCTCGGCCGCGCTGATCCGGTCGAGCGCCGCCGAGTTCAGGTTGTTCCACCCGGTCGCCGCCGCCTCCCGCAGCAGCCAGCGCGTCGACGCCTCGTACAGCTGCGGCTCCCAGCGGGCGACGAGCGCCTCGAAGCGCTGCCGCATCCCGAACGCCTCGGTGTCCAGCGACGCGATGGAGCTCAGCCACGCGGCGTTGAGGTGGTGGACCACCTCCTCGGTCGGCGCGGTCGCGGGGTCCCACTCCGCGAACCGCCGCCACGCCCCCTGCGGGAGTCCGGACGGGTCCGCGCCGTCCGGCCCCCCGATCGCGGGGTTGGCGGCCGCGTAGCGCCAGGCGTCCTCGAAGGAGCCCTCGAAGCCGAGCCCGCCGTTCCACTCCTCGGAGACGTGGTCGATCACCTCGTCCTGGCGTCTGATGTGCCGCAGCGCCGTCGCCACGTGCTGGACGTCCATCGCGGCCAGCACCCGGTCGACCACCCGGTCCCCGTCCGGTCCGGCCAGGTGCTCCCTGATCCGCGGCGGGATGTCGGGATTGCGCTGGACCGCGGCCCGGATCGCTCCGGTGAGCCGGCGGTCGCCGACTCCGGTCCGGGCCGCCCGGGCGATCTCGACGTTCACCGGGTTGGTGTTCCTCGGGTTGGCCACGTGCACGATCTGGCCGCCCTCGGTGCCGTTGCGCGCGGCCCGGTTCCGCAGCGCCCGCGCCAGCAGGGTGCCCGCCGCGAGCACGGCGATCCCGTCCCTGCCGGTCCCCCGCCGCCTCGCCCGGCGGCCGGAGCGGAGCCCGCCGCGCAGGAATGCCGTCAGCACCTCCAGCACGGCTTCGCCGACCACGCCCGCGACCTGCGGCGCCTGTTCGGCGACGGGGGTGTCGGGGTCCGTGCGCCGCCCCGCCGGGTCCGCGAACGCCGTCCCGAGGCCGTCCCGGTCGACGGCGCCCGGGCGGCCGTCCGGTCGTCGTCCGTCGCTCATCTGCCCACCTGCTCTCTCCTACCGCGTCGCCGCCCCGGATCGCGGGGGCGGCCGGTCATCGGCCTCCCATGGCCTGGTCGTTGGTGTACCTGCGTTGCGCGCCCTCGGTGACCGCCCGCTCGGCCTCCTGGATCGCCGCGCTGATCACGGGCGCCTCCGCGCTCGTGTACCAGGGGCGCATCCGCAGCAGGGTCGCCTGGGCCGCGGTGGCGAAGAGGAGCGCCTCGCCCTTGCCGATCCGGCGGATGTCGGCGCCCTCCATGACCTCCTGTCGGCGCAACTGCACCGAGTGGTTGCCCTTCCCGTCGCCGTAGCTGAACGACGTGGTGGACACGTCGTGCTGGCCGATCAGCTTGGACAGCGCCTCGACGATCTTGTGGTCGTCCAGTCCGGCGCCGAACAGCTTGACGGTCGCGGCCGACCACATGGCCTCCATCCCGTTCTCCGTCCACACCCGCACCCCCTGGCGGTAGCTCTGCAGGATGGTGACGGGGACGATGCCGCGGGAGCCCAGATGCGAGTAGAGGTCGGGCAGGTCCGCGATCTTGCAGATGTTGGCGGCCTCGTCGAGCACCGCCACCAGCGGCGGGTCGAGTCTGCCGCCCATGCCCTCGGCGGCCTCCTCGGCGGCGATGAAGATCGCGTCGGTCATCGCGGCGATGAGCGGGGCCGCCGCCGAACGCGACTTGCTGAGCAGGTGCAGCGTCTGCCGGGAGCGGACGAAGTCGCGGGGGTCGAACTCGTCGACCTCGGGGTCGTCCGGCGGGGTCACCCAGGCCATGATCTCCGGGTCGTCCAGGCAGCGGGCCGCGGTGCGGGCGGTGGTGTAGATGCCGTCGCGCGTCTCGCTCACGATGTTCTGCGTCTCGCGCAGCGCCTCGGCGTAGGCGACGAACCCGTGGTCGAAGAGGATCTCGATCGGCCGCGGCTGCTTGGCGTCGTGCAGCCACTCGGCCACCCGGTCCATGCTCTCCCCCGCGAGCGCCGCGGCCAGCGCCAACTGCGAGATGAGCGCCTTGGCGGCCGGACCCCACATGTCCTTCTTGGAGTCGTCGTCGTCGATCGTGAGCACGAAGTGGCTGGCCAGCCGGTAGGCGTCCTCGACGGTGCGGACGTTGCGCAGCGGGTTCCACCAGAAGGTCTGCGGCTGGTGGGTGATGTGCTGGGGGTCGAACAGCCAGACCCGCTCGCCGGTGCGCTCCTCCCGCAGCTTCGCCGTCGCCGCCCAGACGTCGCCCTTGTTGCTGGTCGCCAGGGCCGGTCCGGGGGCGTTGAGCACGTAGGGGATGGCCAGGGCGGTGGTCTTGCCGGCCCGGGGCGCCATGTAGGCGAGGACGGTGTCCTCCCACGACGCGAACAGCCGCTTCCCCGTTCTGCCGCGGGGCATCTTCACGTCGCCGAGCACCAGCCCCACCTCGGCCTCCGGCAGCTCCTTCGGCTTCTTCCCGTTCAGGCTGGTCTTGCGCAGCCGCACCGCCTTCTCGGCGGCCTCGGGCAGCGCCAGCTCCGCGACGTCGGAGTTGTTCACGTTGAGCACGCTGACCGGGTCGTAGCCGCCGCCGATCCGGGCGCGCACCCAGGGCGTGACCGCCCGGCCCAGCAGGACCAGGCCGGCGGCCTGCACGACGCAGAACAGCACGACCAGGAACGTGGGCGTGCCCGGCCACGCGCTCTCGGTGTCCCCGGTGAAGAGCCAGAACGCCCACCGCACGCCGAAGGGGGCCACCTCGCCGGGGGTGACCAGCGCGGCGAGCCACGCCGCCAGCCACACCAGGAACACCAGGGCGACCACGCCCCACAGCGCGAGCACGACGAGCAGCGGCGGCGTGCCCGCCGCCATGATCCCGCCGCGCGGCTGGTACTTCCTCGTCTCCTTGGCCACCGTGCTCACCTCCTGCGGATCGCCTGGTCGGTGTCGTACAGCTCGAACTCGTCGCCGGTGAGCGTCATCTGCACGGGGATCCCCAGCCGCTCGGCGCCGGTCTTGATGAGGTAGCGGCCCCGCCCGGGGTGCAGGGTGCCCGGCTGCCAGGAGTCCGGGGAGGACCACGACGACACCAGTTCCTGCTCCGGCTGGGTGAGCGGGGTGATCTGGTTGACCCGCGCCAGTTCGCGGGGCGGCAGTCCGGCGAGGACCGTGATGGCGGACCGGTCGACGAACCCGCGCGCCTTGGCCCGCTCCTCCTCGCTGGCCAGCGCCTCCAGGTCGCTCAGCGAGTGGGTCACCATCACCGACGCCATGCCCTTGCTGCGGTTGAGCCGGGTCAGCGAGTCGGCGTACTCGACCAGGCCGGGGGCGCCGCGCAGGGCGCGCCACAGCTCGTCCATGACCCCGATGTAGGACCGCGGCCGGATGACGCCGTGCTCGGCGAGCAGCGTCGCCGCGTCCACCATGCCGAACCCGTAGCTCCAGGTGCACAGCATCGCGGCGGTGAGCAGCTTGTCCCCGGCCGCCCCCACCCGGGAGATGTCGACGCTGATGCCGGGGGCCGACAGGTCGATCGGGTTGGTCGTCGGCCCGTCGAACACTCCGGCCAGCGACCCGGTGCACAGCAGCCGCAGCGTGAACACCAGGTCGTCCACGCGCTCGTCGTAGCGGTCCCCGGCTTCGGCGCGGGCCATGCGCCGCAGCTCATCGGGGCCCTCCTCGACCACGCGGAGCACGTCGACGACGGTGGGCGGGGTCTGCGGCCCCAGCCGCTCGTCGAGCAGGTCGACCGCCGCGCCGAGCACGACCTCCTCGGCGTTGGTGATGCGGTCCTCGCGGATCAGCGTGCACAGCGCCATCAGCAGCGCGATGCGCCGGGAGCGGACCTCCCAGCGGAGCTGCTCGCGCTCCTCGGAGCTGAGGTGGAGCAGGGACGCGCCGAGCGGTCCGGCGTCGAGGGGGTTGATCCGGTCCAGTCCCCGGCCGATCCGCACGACCTGCCCGCCCAGGTAGCGGATCAGGTTGGTGTAGTCGGGCTTGGTGTCGCCCAGGATGATCGCCTGCGTCCCGAACGCGACCGCCCCGGTCACCATCCGCTTGACCAGCGTCGATTTCCCGGTTCCCGGTTGTCCGAGCACGAAGCAGCCCGGGTTGGTGACGAGTCCGGCGCGCAGCCAGGCCAGCGGGTCGAGGCACACGACCTCGCCGGAGAGCAGGTCCCGGCCGATCGGGGTGCCGACCGCGGGCGGCTTGCTGCTGGTGACGAAGGGGAAGAGGCCGCACGCCTGGGCGGTGGTGGCCTGGTACTCGGGGACGTGGGGGATGTTGACCGAGACGCCGCCGTCGCGGTGCGCCCAGCCCATGACCGGGGGCGGCAGGTCCTTCGCGCTGCCGTGGGCGGCGTCGGTCCACTTCCCGCCGCGTTCGCGCCGGGGCGGCTTCCTGCCGCGGGCGGCGGCGCGCTGGGCCGCGCGTTCGCGCCGGGCGCGCGCCCGGCGCTCCTTCCGTTCGGCGCGGGACGACCGGGGGGCGGGCGCCGCGGAGCCGGTTCCGTCGTCGGGGGTGGCGACCATGCGGGACCTCCTGGTCGGGTCAGTGCCGTTGGGCGAGGTAAGGGGGGCAGATTCCCAGCGGGAGCGTGGTGGCGAAGGCGACGTCCTGCGCACCCCACGCGCGGCGCAGGCGGATGCGCGACGTCTCGGCGGAGGACTCGGTGTGGGAGACGGCGCGGTCCAGCTCCTCGGGGTTCTCCACGGTGACCGACGTGTAGAGGCTCATCTGCACCAGGCCGGCGCCCATGGTCTCCTCGCGGGCGGCCTGCCGCGCGTAGGCCAGGTCCTGGCTGTCCCGGGCGCTGACCCGGTGCCGGACCCGGGCGGACAGTTCGCTCTTGTACTGGGCCGCGGTGTTCTGGCTCTCCAGGGCGCGTGCCGCGGAGGAGGCGGGCCAGGGCCGGAAGAGCAGCGTCGTCCGCTTGTTCCACCGGGTGGGGGTGAGCAGCTGCGACAGGACGGTGCTGGTCACGTGGGTCCGCGGCGCCTGCTGCCAGACCCAGGCCACGCTCATGCCGCTGTCGTGGATGTAGCGGTCGTGCAGGGTCTCGGCGGCCACCGGGGTGGCCTCCGACCAGTTGGCCGTCTCGATGCCGTCCTCCGCGGCGTCGAGCATCTGCGCCATCACGCCGCGGGCCGCCGGGTCGTAGGCGCTGCGGACGGTGGCGACGAGCTGTTCGGGGGTGGCCCGTCCGATCACGCTGACCCCGCAGCCGCCCAGACCGTTCTCGATCTGGTTGAGGAAGTTGTTCACCTCCGCCGCGGCCTCCATGCGGCCCTTCGGGTTGGTGGGGAAGCGGCGGGGGTCGAAGGTGATGGAGATCCGGGTCTCGACCTGGGCGCTCACCGCGGGGGCCAGGGACACCAGCTCGCCCAGGATGCGGCGGGCCGGTTCCGGGGAGTCGGGGTCGACCTCGGCCGCGATCTTGTCGCGCAGGGTGGCGCCGGGGTCGGGGCTCGACTCGACGGTCACCGCGATCCACGGGACCCACGGCATGTAGCCGAATCCGGCGAGCCAGTTGTGCCAGTTGGCGACCCAGGTGTCGACGTCGCTCTCCTCGGCGAGCCACACCGAGTTGGAGGACACCAGGATGGTCGCCGTCATGTGGCCGAGGCGGCGGTTCCAGGCGATGCCGAACCTGCCGTTGCGGCCGTCCTCGACCGAGAGGAGGGTGATCGGCGCGAGGACTCCGGGCAACTGGAACGCGCGGGGGTGCTCCACCATGACCCCGGCGCGGTAGCGGGTGCGTCCGAGGACGGTCGCCCACCACCAGCGGACGCGGGTCAGCACGAAGCCGAGCAGGGAGGTGCCCTGCACCGGGACGAGGGCCAGGGCGAAGAGCACCACGAGGGGCGGCACGAGGTAGGCGGCGTAGCGCTGGTCGACGAACATGACCAGCATGAGCACGACCAGGCTGGCCATGAGGAGCATGGTGGAGGTGAAGCCCAGGCCGAGCAGTCCGATGCTGCGTTTGCGGCGCCACCCGCCGTAGGTCCGCTGTGTCATCTTCTTCTCTGTCCTTGGGTCTAGAGCGCGCCGTCAGGGAGGTCACCGGGGTCGTCGCCGGCTCCGGTGGGCAGGGAGGGGCTGTCGCCCACGGCTCCGGTGGGCGGGGAGGAGTCGTGGCCCGCGGCTCCGGTGGCGACCGGGGGGTGGGCCGGGACGTCCGGTGTGGGGGCGTGCGGTGGCGGGTCCGGTCCTCCGGAGTCGGACGCCCCCTCCGCGGGAGCGCCTCCGCTGGTGGGAATGACCGCTCCGCTGGGCGTCGACGGTCCCGGATCGCCGCTCGCGCCCCCGGAGCCGCCGGTCGCTTCGGTCGGGGCGGCGGCGGGGAGGGCACCAGTCGGGACGTTTCCGCCGGGGGTGTCGGCCCCGCCGGTCGAGACCGGGGACACCGTGGCCCCGCCCGGCATCCCCGCACCCGTCGGAGTCACCGCACCGCCCGTCGGCCCGCCGTCCTGCCCGTAGGACACCGGAACCGCACCCGGCACCCCCGAGCCCTCCGCCCCGGTCGCACCCGTCGGAGTCACCGCACCGCCCGTCGGCCCGCCGTCCTGCCCGTAGGACACCGGAACCGCACCCGGCACCCCCGAGCCCTCCGCCCCGGTCGCACCCGACGGAGTCACCGCACCACCCGGAGCGGTACCGGACTGGCCACCCCCGTCCGGCCCACCGCTCGACACCGGGGACACCACGGCCCCGCCCGGCACCCCCGCACCCGTCGGAGTCACCGCACCGCCCGTCGGCCCGCCGTCCTGCCCGTAGGACACCGGAACCGCACCCGGCACCCCCGAGCCCTCCGCCCCGGTCGCACCCGACGGAGTCACCGCACCACCCGGAGCGGTACCGGACGGGCCGCCCCCGTCCAGCCCACCGGCCCCACCGGTCGAGACCGGGGACACCGTGGCCCCGCCCGGCACCCCCGCACCCGTCGGGGTGGCGGTGGACGGTCCGCCCCCACTGGGGGCCCCGGTCCCGCCGGTCGAGAGCGAGGAGGCGGGGGGACCGCCGAGCGTCCCGGTCCGGACGGCTCCTGCGGGCGCGGCCATGCCGGTCGTTCCGGTTCCGGGGTCTGCGGACGTACCGCTGTCCTCCGCGCCTTCGGGCAGCGCCGAACCGTTCTGCGTCCCCGCGGTGCCGTCCTCCCCGGGGCCGCCTCCGGTACCGGTCGAGGTGCTCGCCGCCATGAAGGTGCCTCCGTCCCCCAGGGCGGTCGCCCCCAACGTGGTCGCCCCCGTCGTGAGCGCACCGCTGGCCGACGCGATGGTCGCGGCCGAGGGCAGCCCCTGGTCGATCGCCGCGGCCCGGCTCACCGCGCCGGAGCCCTGCACGGCGTTGCTGGCGCCGAAGAACCCGAAGCCGCCGCCCCCGCCGCCGCCCCCGCCACCGCTCGAGCCCGCGGCGGCGCCGGCCGCGCCGAAGGCGACCGCGCCTCCGGTCAGCTTGGTCGCCACCGTGCCGAGCAGGCTCCACAGCATCGGCAGCGCGCCGGTGGCGATGAGGATCAGCGCGACACCGAGGAAGTACTGGAAGACGCCGTCCTCGTCCCCGCTCGACTCGTAGTAGAAGACGAAGCCGAGGGCGTAGACGAGCGCGATCACCGGCTTGTACAGGATGGAGCCGAGCAGCCATCCCATGATCCTGGAGAAGATGGTGGTGCCCGGCCCGGGGATCATCGCCGCACTGGCCGCGAGCGGCAGCACGGCCGCGCAGATGTAGACGATTCCCTGGGTGTAGAAGAGCGCCACGATCTGGATCGTGGCGCCGACCACGACCGCGATCCCGATGATGATGCTCAGCAGCAGCCGGAAGGGGCCGGTGATGATGTCCCCCTCGGGAATGCTGGTCAGGTCCTCGGCGAGCCGGTCCCCGAAGTTCTTCGCGACGCCCTGGCCGAGGATGTAGTCGGCCAGCCCGTTGCCGAGGTCCACGATCCCCTGGACGACGAAGACCCCGGAGAAGGTCGTGAAGACGAGGACCAGCAGCGCCTTGACCGTGTCCATCATCGGATCCAGGCGCCGGTACCACAGCAGCCGGATCGCCGCGATCAGCAGGCCCGCCGTGGCCAGCAGCGTCACCAGCGGGAAGACCAGGTTCTGGAAGGCTGCGATGCCTTCGCTGCCCTGGATCCCGCCGGTGTTGCTCACCGCTTCGTTGTTCCAGAGGACCCCGAAGACTCCCTCGATGGCGGGTGCGATCAGTTTGCCGATGTCCTCGGACAGTTCCTCAAGACTGGCCATTGCACTTCCTGGTCGTGTCTGAGCCTTCGGGACACGGAGCCCCCGGACGGTCTCGGGCGCCGGTGCGGCGCCGGGGCGGTTCGGTCAGATTTCCGCCGGCAGCGAGGGCGAGGGGTCCAGGGTGGGCATGGGCACCGGGTTGGCGTCCAGGTGGACCTCCAGGTAGGCGTACCAGGTGTCGAAGGCGCTTCCCGGGGAGACGCCCAGCAGCACGCTGACGACCGGGGCCGCGACCACCAGCAGGATGATTCCCAGCAGCACCCACGGCAGTTCCCCCATGCCGCGGGCGGCGATCCAGGGGTCGCCGGTGAAGTTGGCCTGCACCATCTTCCCGGCGATGATCAGGAGCGCGAGGATCGCGATGACGGTCCCCAGGCCCATGACCCAGCCGAGAACGGTGTTGCCGCAGTCCTGCCACGCCGGGTCCTCCGCTCCGCAGGGAGACGCGGCGAGCAGCGGGGCGGTCGGGACGTCCACTTCCTCCTCCTTGCTCTACACGGACGCGATGAAGACGCCGTCGTCGGTGTCGGTGTCGGTGTCGGTCTCCGAACCGGAGCCGGACACCAACGTCATGACCACCGTGACGGCGATGATCATGAGGAGGATCCCCATGACCGTCCACAGCAGGCCGCCCACACCCTCGACGGCCACGTCGGACCGGCCGAGCCTGCCGACCACGATCTTCCCCGCGCAGTAGAGGACGCCGATGACGGCGATGACGACGATGACTCCCCGGCCCCACGCGAGCAGCTGCTCCAGGGGCGGCAGGACACTGGTCGGAAGCTGCGGTTCGGGGGTCCAGGCCCAGGGGAGCGGGCCGCCGCCCGCCTCCGCCGCTCGCATCACCGCGGCCTGCCCGCGCACCGACGCTCTCAGCAGGATGGGCACGGTCTCTTCCTCGTCGTTCCGGGTGCCGTGGCCGACGGGGGGCCTCCGACCACGGCACGGTGTCCGCCACAGGGTCCGGGATGGATCAGGTCTCGGTTCCCAGATTCGGGAGCAGGGCCGTGATCAGCGGAACCGCGATCAGCATCAGCGAGATGCCGAGGATGGTCCACACCAGGCCGCCCACACCCTCGGCGGCCAGGTCGGACCGGCCGAACTTGCCGACCGCCATCTTCCCGGCGCAGAACAGCACGCCGATGATGCCGATGACCACGACGACGCCGCGGCCCCAGGCGAAAAGGGTGTCGATGGAGGAGAACGCACCGGAGGGCAGTGTGATCTCCTCGCCCCAGGGGTTGTTCCTGACGTCCGTGTTGAGCGGCACCATGGCACTCGTCTGCATTCTGACGAATGCGTTGAGCAGCAGATTCATTGTGACTCTTCTCGTCCCTTCGTGTCCGACGCTTCCGGTTCCCTCTCCCCGCACGCCTCGCGAATCTCCGCGAGAGCGCGCTCGGCCTTTCTGGGCAGCCTGACCTTGTCCGCGTCCGCGGTGTCGGCGTAACGCAGTCCGGCGACGAACGGAAACCGCACGATTCGCGCGACCCGGTCCTCGACGAGCCGGAACCGCACCGTTGCCTCGCGGGGTTCGGGACCGGAACCGTCGGCGACGATCACCAGGCAGGAAATGGCCGCCCCGGATCCGCTGAGCCCGGTCACGGCCTCGACCGTCCGCGCCGAGGCGGGCGCGCTGTCCCTGGTGACCAGGAGCAGCGGCCGGCCGAACGTCTCGACCTGCCGTGTCTGCGGCGTGTAGCCGCCCAGATCCCACGGCGTACCGAGCAGTGCCGCCAGCGTGCTGGTCCCCGCACCACCGTGGCAGCCGAGCAGCACCGCGTCCACGGACCCGGTCGTGTCCGCGATCGCCTCCGCCCGGGCTCCGCGACGTCCGGCCTCCCGGTTCGGCCGACGGCCGAGTGCCACCACCACGACGGTCACCTCCTCATCACACGCTTGGGAATTACCCGATGCCCCGGACATTTCCAGCGTCTCCGGTGTCTCCCGCGTAGACGCGGACCGCGGCACAGAAGTTCTCCCTCTTCGAGAGGATTCTTGGCCACTTCCGGCCAAATCTCCCCAGAACCGAAATGACACAGAAACCATCCCACGATGGTGGGGCGAACAGAGACAGACGAAGGAGAGTCCGTTCCCCACCGGCCATGACCGAAATGACCAGGAAGCCGACCGAAACAACGGCGGACGGGCACCGCGCCCCGGGATTTCCCCGGCCGTCCCCGTGCCGTTGTCGGCCGCCGTGAGCAGGATCGGTGAGAGGCGATCGTGAACGACTTCGACAGCAGTCCCCGGCGGACGGTCCTCGTCGTCGCCGCCACCGTGGTCGTCGTGCTGGTCGTGGGGTTGTCCGTGACGCGCCTCTTCGGTGGCGGCGCCGCCGAGCCTCCTCCGGCCGCCCCCTCCTCTTCGGCCACCGACGACGCCGCCTCCCCCGCGGAGAGCGCCGACGTGGTCGCTCTGCTGCCCAACTCCGTGCCCGAACTCCGCCGGGCGGCCGCGGTCGCCACGGAGTTCACCGAGGTCTTCTTCGGCACGGACGGCGACCGCGAGCAGCGGATCACGGAACTGGCCCTGCCCGGATACGCCGAGATCCTGACCGCCCAGGAGACTCTTCCGCCGTCCGTCGGAGAGGCCCCCGGGGGGACGGCGGAGACCGCCGTCACCGCGGAGGTCATCGGCATCCGCGACCTCGCCGCGGACAGCGTCACCTACCTGGTGCGCGCCGACGTCACCACGTCCGGCTCCGCCGGGCAGCGGTTCGAGTACGCCGCCACCCTCGTGCGCCAGGACGGCACCTGGCTGGTTACCGGCTTCTACGACGCGGCCCTCGGCGACTCGGGGGCGGGCTGACGTGGGCGCGCCGCGACTGCGGGAGCTGTGGCGCGCCGTGCGGACCCGACTGCGCCCCGCCCGCCGGGAGGACCTGGGGCGCAGCACGCTCTCCCACGCCCTGACCGCCTCCCTCTTCCTGGGGTCGGTCACGCTCGTGGTCGGCCACGAGCAGATCTTCGACTACCTGGGCCTCACCAGCGGCTCGGGAGGCGCCTGCGCCACCTCGCTGGGCGGCTTCACCGGCGCGGCCGACCCCGACACGATCCCCGAGAACTTCCTGGAGTACGCCAGGGAGGCCGGCGAGCGGTTCGACGTCCCGTGGGAGTACGTGGCCGCCCTCTCCTGGCGCGAGACCAACCACGGCCGCATCCCCGACACCCTCCACTACGGGAGCCTCGGGCGGCTGCCGAGCGGCATCGTGTACGGGACCGCCAACCCGGCCGGGGCCGCGGGTCCCCTCCAGTTCGGCATCAAGCACCCGGAGACCGGGAAGACCGGCGGTCCGCTGGGCGACGCCGCGAACACCTGGGGCGGTGAGGCGGACCAGCCCGCCAGTGAACGCAAGCCCAGGCCCGGCACGAACGGCCAGTGGTTCGGCATCGACGGCAACGGCGACGGCCGCGTCAACGTCTGGGACCCCGCCGACGCCGTGCACTCGGCCGCGGGCTTCCTGCGCTACTGGATGGACCGCGGCCACAGCATCGAGTGGGCCGTCGGCCGCTACCACGGCTCCGGGGTGGGCGGAACCTACCAGGTGGCGGTCAGCAACAAGGCCGCGCAGTACCGCAGCGGCGACTTCACCGTCGCACCGCCCAACGGGGTGAAGACCGACTGCACCCAGGCGCTGAACGGCACGGCCGTCGAGAAGGCCATCCAGTTCGCGCGGGCGCAGACCGGCAAACCCTACATCTGGGGCGGGGTCGGCCCCACCGGCTACGACTGCTCGGGGCTGCTCCTGAAGGCGTACGAGGCGGCCGGGCTGCCGAAGCGGTACCTGGACCACCGCTGGACCACGCACACCCTGTACGTCATGGAGGCGGCCCAGACGGTCCCCTCCCTGGACCAGGCCCAACCCGGCGACATGATCCTCACCGGCCGCGAGGGCGGCGGCATGCCCTCCCACGTGTCGATGGTGACCGGGCGGCGTGACGGAAAGCTCTTCGTGATCGAGGCCTACAGCTCCAGGGTGCCGCTGTACGCGCAGATCCACGAGCACGAGTTCGACTCAGGCCTGTGGCGGCAGGGCGAGATCCGCAAAATCGTCCGGGTCAGCCACCTCTTCTCCTCCGGCGACGCCTCCCAGGAGGTGTGACATGCCCCCGACCCACGTCCCCGCAGTCCCCCGTGGTCCACGCGACCACCCCCGCTCCAGGGAGGCGTACCGGCATGCGTGACCTGTTGCTGTTCCACCGTGAGCGGGCGGCGACCGTCGTGGTCGTCGCCGCGCTCCTCCTGTTCGCGGCCTTCGTCCTCGTGCGCCTTCCCGGCGGGGACGGGGAGGACGGCGCCGACGCCCCCGGACCGTCGCTGCACGACCTGCTCCCGCTGTCCGAGACGCAGTTCCAGCGGGCGCTGGCCGCGGCGGTCGAGCACGGGCGGGCCCTGGGCACGTTCGATCCCCGGGAGCCGGAGAGGGAGTACTTCGACCGGCTGGCGGAGACGGCGGCCCCCGAGTACGCGCAGCACCTCTCCGCCGAGGGTTCGGCGACCGACGCGGTGGCGCGCCGACTCGCCGAGTGGGACCGTCCCACGTCGGGGGCCGCCGAGGTGACGGGGGCCCCGATGGTCGCCGCCTCGCTCCTCACCCTCGAACTGTCCCTGCGCGCCGAGGAGGCCGCCCCGGACGGGCGGGAGTCCCTGCACCTCGGCGAGGTCCAGGTCTCGCTGCGCGAGGACGGCGGAACCTGGCTGGTCATCGGGGTGACCGACACCGAGCGGCTGGAGGCGCTGCACGGCGAGGGGGTGGTCTGAGTGGGCCGCCTCCTCCGGCGCCTCTTCCAGCGGAGGACGTCCGACGCGGGCAGGATGAGCCTGGGCGCGGGGACCGCCCTCTGCTTCACCGGGATCTTCGCCCTGGTCACCGGGGTTCAGGTGGTCAGCACCGCCGACGTGGGCACCGCGGGCGGCGGCTTCCGCTCCGGCGACATCCCCTACCACGCGGCCGACATCCCCCCGGGGTCCCTGGTCGACTGCGGCACCGCGGGCCGGGTCACCGAGCTGACCTGCAACGCCTACCGGACCATCCTCGCCAACTATCCCGAGTTCGACCGCCCCGGGTGGCGGGGGTGCCTCCGCACCGGCGACAGCGGCGACCACGGGGCCGGGAAGGCCTGCGACTTCATGACCAACGTCAACGGGAGCCGGGGCACCGCGGAGCAGAACGCCCTCGGGTTCGACCTCGCCCGCTGGCTGATGGCCAACCACGAGCAGATGGGAATCAAGTACCTCATCTGGCACCAGCGGATCTGGAATCCGGGTCCGGGCTTCCGGGACCCGCCCTGCGTCGACGAGACCAGGCCCGAGACGTTCGCGCAGAGCTGCTGGCGGCTGATGGAGGACCGCGGGAGCAACACCCAGAACCACTACGACCACGTGCACGTCTCGTTCCTCCACTGAGGAGGAGGCGGCCGTTCCGGGCGGACCGCCCGGAACGGCGCAGAACCGGAAACCGAGAAGGAGAAGAAGGAGGTGGGACATGGCCCTCCCGCTGATAGCCCTCGGCGCCCTCGGCAGGGTCGCGCTCTCCGTGGGCGCCCGGCTGCTGGTCCGGCAGGGGGTCAAGACCGTGGTCCGCCAGGGCGTCCGGCAGGGTGTCCGGCACGGGATCCGCCAGGGCCTGCGGGGATCGGTGCGGCAGAACGGCAAGGACTTCGTGTCGGACCTCGCGTCGGACGCCGTCGGCAGCCTGGTCCCCAACCCGCTCGACCCCATGGGGATCGTCGACGCCATCACCGAGGAGACGATCGGCTTCAACCCGACCAGTCCGATGTCGGTGGCCGGCCACTTTGCCGAGCGGAAGCTGGGCTACGACCCGTTCGACCCCGTCGCGGTCTTCAACGAGCACTTCGGGGAGTCCTCCGACAGGTCGGCCAGGGATCCGCGGTCCTTCGCACGCGGGGGCCGCGACGACCGGAAGGGGTTCGGCCTCGACGGCATCCCCTTCAGCTTCAACGGCGGCCTCTTCGGCGACCTGGCCAAGCTGGGAGGAGTCGGCGCCCTGGCGGGACTGCTGCTCGCCGTCATCAGGAACCTGGCGGAGGCGGGAAGCAGGAACCGCGCCGACGGCGGACCGGAAGCCTCCCCCTGGCGAGGGGGCCGCGGCAGCGGAAGGAGCGACGGAGGCGTCCACCACGTCGGATTCGTCCCGATCGCCTCCGCCTACAGCGGCGACGACAAGGCGCCGCAACTCCAGCAGGGCGTCCTGCTGGGCGCCTGACCACCCACGACAGCAGAGAGGACAGCGATGGCCGTGACGGCAGGAAACCCCCTCCCCGTCGATTTCACTCCGTCCGGTCGGCACGCCCCGGACGAGGACGAGCACGGCAGCCGCAACGACGCCTTCCACGCCCTGACCGCGGAGGGCGGCACGGTCGCCCCGACCACGTCCGCTTCCTCGCCCGCCGTCGTCCAGGTGCGGCGGGGCGGGCCCCGAGGAGGCGGCTCCGGGAGAGACCGGGGCAACGGCAAGGGCGATGACAGGGGCGACGACCGCAAGCCCGAGAACGGGGACTCCAACGACAGACCGCGGGACCGGGACAACCGGCGCAACGGCAACAGATACGACCTGGACCTCGAACTGGAGGGCGGCCAGGGCCGGCAGCAGGACGAGCAGGGGCGGTCCGCCTCCAACGGCTTCCCCCTGAGATGGGAGAACCCGCTCAACCTGGTCCACCAGCTGGTGGACCTCTTCACCAAGGAGAAAAGCCCCCAGCGTCCCGCCTACGGGATGACGGTGGGCGCCCGGAAGGCGCGGAGCGCGCGCCGGTGACGGCCGCTTCCCGTGACCCCGGCGGCGCGCCGCGGCGGCACGGCCGCGGACCGTCCGACCGGGACCGGGCCCGCTCCGCGGCCCCACCGCGGAGCGGGCCCGGTCACACCTGCGCCCCCTCGGGGCCGGCGACCGGCGCGCGGGAGCCGAGCCTCCGCACCGCCACCCCCAGCACCCGGTCGGCCGGGACGGGACCCCACTCCCGGGAGTCGGTGCTGTGCCCGGGGTTGTCGCCGAGCACCAGCAGGTGCCCCGGCGGCACCGGGCCGCCCGGCCGCACCCCCGGCGCGGCGGCGCACGACGCGGGCACCGGGTCCCCGGGCAGCGCCGCGACCCGTTTGACCACCCACCGCCGTCCGGCCACCCGCCTCCCGCCCGCCGGCCGGCCCCACTCCCCCGGCAGGCGCGGCGGCGCGAACACGACCACGTCGCCGACCCGGAGCCGCGCCAGGCCGCGCCGGCGCACCAGGACGCGGTCGCCCTGGTGGAACGTGGGCGCCATGCTCGTCCCGTGGACCTCCACCGCGACCAGGGTCCGCCGCAGCCACAGCACGGCCGCCGCGGCCGCCAGGAGCGGCGCCGCGAACGCCGCGGCGACCCCGCTCACGGCTCCTCCCCCGGTACCGCCGCGGTCGGCTGGTAGCCCCGCGCCTGCATGCCGAACAGACGGGCGTAGGCGCCGTCCACGGCCATCAGTTCCGCGTGGTCGCCGTTCTCCACCACCCGGCCCTCCTCCAGCACCACGATCCGGTCGGCGTCGCGCACCGCGCCCAGCCGGTGGGAGATGAGCAGGCTGGTGCGTCCCCGCCGGTGCTCGCGCAGGCCGGTGTGGATCTCGTACTCGGCCTCGGCGTCCAGTCCGGAACTGGGCTCGTCCAGGATCAGCAGGTCGCGTTCGCCGCGCAGGTAGGCGCGGGCCA
The DNA here is from genome assembly GCF_023208015.1 of Thermobifida alba. Classification (NCBI taxonomy): domain Bacteria; kingdom Bacillati; phylum Actinomycetota; class Actinomycetes; order Streptosporangiales; family Nocardiopsidaceae; genus Thermobifida; species Thermobifida alba. The sequence goes on from NZ_CP051627.1 coordinate 3,318,107, forward strand.
GCGCGACGCGCTGCCACTGCCCGCCGGAGAGCGGCACCCCGTTGTCCGCGTCCCCGTCCCCGTCGAAGAACATCCGGCTCAGCAGGGTGTCGTAGCCGCGGGGCAGGCCCGCCACGATCGGGTGCGCCCCGGCCCGTTCGGCGGCGGCGCGGATGCCCGCGCCGTCGTCGGCGCGCAGCCGGTCCACGTCGCCCAGGCCGATGTTCTCCTTCGCGGTCAGGTCGTACTCCATGTAGTCCTGGAACACCGCGCCGATGCGGCGGCGCAGCTCGGCCGGGTCCAGGTCGCGCAGGTCCACGCCGTCCCACAGGACGGCCCCGCGGTCCGGGTCGTACATCCGGCACAGCAGCTTCACCAGGGTGCTCTTGCCCGCGCCGTTGCGGCCGACCAGGGCCACCGACTGGCCGTGCGGGATGACCAGGTCGACGCCGCGCAGCGCCCAGGGGTGGTCCGGCGAGTAGCGGAACCACACGTCGCGGAGTTCGATGCCGCGCCGCAGCGGGGGGAGCTGGCGCGGCCGGGCCGCGACCGGCAGGTCCGGTTCGCCGTCGACGACCCGCAGGTAGTGGTCGAACATGAGGAGTTGCTGGTGGGCGAGGGTGACTTCGCGGACGAGCTGCACCAGGGCGTTCTGCACCCCGGCGACGGCCCCGACGAACAGGGAGACGTCGCCGACCGTCAGCTGTCCGCCGGCGGCGGCGAGCACCACCCACACCAGTCCGACCCCCGCCACGGCGGCGGAGAACAGTCCGAGGCCGGTCTGGACGGCCAGCTGCCGCTGGTCCATCCGGCGGTGCTCGGCGTTGGCGGTGCGCCGTTCCCCGGTCATCCGCTCCCGCAGGTATCCGGAGATGCCGAACAGCCGCAGCTCCTTGGCGGCGCGGACGTCGGAGAGCAGCTCGCGGAAGAAGAACTCGCGGCGCTCCACCGGGCCGACCCGCCACATCATGGCGGCGCGCCTGCGGGAGAGCTGGAGTTCGGCGAGCAGCACCGGAACGGCGGCCAGCAGCACCGCCGCGGCCATCCAGGGGCTGACCACCAGGAGGGAGCCGAGGAAGCCGAGGACGGTCACGGCGCCGCTGCCCAGGGCGAAGACTCCGGCCACCACCATGGCCGGGGTCTGGCCGCCGGACTGCTGGGCCAGGCGCAGCCGGTCGAGGAAGGCGGGGTTCTCGAACCGGGCGAGGCCGACGAAGCGTTCGACGGCCGCGAACAGCTCGTCCTGGGAGAGCAGGCCGACCCGGCGCTGGATCTCGGAGTTGAGGTACTGGGTCGCGGCCGGGAGCAGGGCCGTGGCCGCACCGGACAGGGCGAGACCGCAGCCCAGCAGGAGCAGTCGGGCCGTTTCGGCCCCCGGGACCGTGATCTCGTCGAGCACCAGTTTGGTCAGCCAGGTGACCGCCACCGGGGCGACCGCCTGCAGCAGGGTGCACGCGCCGTGTCCGAGCAGCAGGTACCAGCCCGCGCGCCAGGCCAGGGCGAGTGCCGCGGCCACCCCCCGCAGGCTGGTCCGGACCCCGCCGGCTGCCGTGGTGGACGGTTCAGGCGGCAACGGGCACACCCAGGTCGTCCGTCCGGTATCCGCTGGCGAGCACCCGGCCGTCGGCGGTCAGGCGGGCGAACGCGGGGAAGCCCCTGACGTCCAGCGCCTTGGCGACGGGGCCGCCGTGGTCCTCGATCGCCACCCGTGCGACCGGTGCGAGCTGTTCGGCCTGCGCGGCGGCCTCCTCCCGGCCGCCCACGACCACGGCCAGCACGTTCGCGCGGCCGCCGGGGAAGGAACGCGCCCGGTCCAGGAAGAGCGGGAGCTGTTCGGCGCAGGCCGAGCAGGTGGGGGAGAAGACGGCCACGAGCGTCTCCTCGGCCAGGTCGTCCCGGCTGACCTCGGTTCCGTCCTCGGTCACGGCGGTGAACGGCCCCACCGTCTCGCCCGCGGGGAGCATGATCTGCTCGGGCGGCTGCATCCGGGGCATGTTCTGGATGAGTTCGGTGTGCTCCCGGAGGCGGCGGATCACTCCCACGGTGAGGACGAGGTTCAGTACGCACAGTGCGCCGACCAGGAGGACGGCGGCGGTCAGCAGGGCGGTCATGGGGTGGTCGGTCTCCTCGGGGTCGTGGGCGTGAACAGGTCGAGCAGGTCGTCGAAGAGCAGTACGGGAAGCGCCGCGACCACGGCGGCGCCCGCTCCCACTGCCACGCCGGTGAGGGTGGGTGCGGCGGCGGGGGCGGCGAGGGTCAGGACGAGCCCGGTGCCCGCCACGGCCAGCAGCAGCAGGTTGCGGACGACGTGCGCGGGGTGCAGCGGCTGGTCGGCGGTGCCGAAGCAGTGGCAGGTGACGCGGTCGCCGCGGCGCAGTACCGCGACCACGGCCGCGGTGAACGCGGCGAGCAGGAGCCCGGCGAGCGCGAACCCGACGCCGTCGACACCGGGCAGGAGCAGCAGCGGCGGTATCGCGAGCTCGCCGGCGACGACCACGGCGGCGAGCCGGTGGGCGCCGGTCGTGGCTCCGGTTCCCCGGAGCGGCCTGATCGCCCACCCGGGGGCCAGTCGCCGCGTGGCGGAGGTGAACTCCTCGAAGGCCCGCCTGCTGCGCAGCTTGCCGAACGCGGAGGCGGCGAACACGACGGCGAGCAGGCAGCGGCAGGCGACCAGGACGTGGACCATCGGCGGTCAGCTCCGGGGCAGCCGGTCAGCAGGCCTTGTAGGACGTGCAGTAGCGGCCGTTGGGGCCGGTGCAGCAGTACCGGCGGTAGCAGAAGGGCATCGGCAGGTACTCGTACCCGCAGGAGGCCGCGGTCGCCTCCGCTTCGGGCACGACCAGGGACAGCAGCCGGTCACCCAGCACACCGAAACGCTCGAACACGGGAAACACCCTTTCTGGTCCGGGGGACGGGGTCGGGGCGGGGCGCCGCGGCGGACGGCCCGGGGCCGGACCGCCCGCCGCGAACGGTCACGAGCAGTACGCCCAGGGCGTGCAGTAGAGGCCGCCGGGGATGCCGCTGCCGGTGCAGCAGTACCGGCGGATACAGGGGCTGCTGATCGGGGCGTACTCGTACCAGCAGCTCACCGCCGCCGCCCTGGCCCTGGGCACGACCAGCGACAGCAGCCGGTCACCCAGCACACCGAAACGCTCGAACACGGAGAAGGCCTTTCTGTGGGGGTGGGGGTCACCGCGGAGCACGGGACCCCGCATTGTTCCGCTGGGGCTCAGCAGGCCGAGTAGCCGGTGCAGTAGGTGCCGCCGGGGATGCCGCTGCCGGTGCAGCAGTACCGGCGGAAGCAGGGGCTGCTGATCGGCAGGTACTCGTACCAGCAGCTCACCGCCGCCGCCCTGGCCCTGGGCACGACCAGCGACAGCAGCCGGTCACCCAGCACACCGATGCGTTCGAACACGTCGGACTCCTTTCTGTCGGACTCTGTGGAGAACGGCAGGGGCACCTCCGTGCCCGCGGGGTGTCCGCTCAGGGCCGCAGGTCCCCTCCCCGCCCCCTTCCGTTCATCCCGGAGTCACCGTAGGTGCCGACCCGATAACCGGCATACACTCGCGATACACAACGCGGCACGCTTTTCCCGTTGCGCGGCGCCACGACCGGTCCGGGGTGCCGGTGGTCCGGGGCCGGTTCGGGAAGAGGCCTCTTTCCCCGCCGGCCGCCGCCTCCCGAAGCGGTTCCGGGTTTTCCGGAAGCGGCCTCCGAACGTTCCGGGGCGCGGGTGCGGTCCTCCTTCTCTTCCTCCTGTGCTCCGGTCCGGGCGGAAAGGGGCCCGCTGGTCGGCGTGTTTTCCGGGGAGTGCGCCGCCTTTTCCTTCCACCGCGCGCACGGCGCCTGCCGCGGTGGCGGTGGGCTCCTGCCGGCACGCCCCGTGAAGTGCGGGTCCGGCCGGGGGAGGCGGCGGATGCGCGTCGAAGGAGGCCGCGGCCGTCCGCGCCGTACCGGGTTTTCGTGCGGAAACGGAGCCGGTGGAATGGCGTCGTCCCGCCGCATCCCACGATGATCTTCTTTATCAGGATTAACCGCATGGTCACCCCGAAGAAACACTCCGCTATTCTTCGGGCGGGAAAACACGTCCCACTCGTCGGAATCCCGTTTTCTCGGGCCACAGAGGCGACACAATCGTCCGTTCGCGCCCCGACGTCTCTCCGGACCGGGAGAGAGCCCTGTTCCCCCCAGGATGATCCGAAGGACGCATCGTGAAAATCACCAGACGGTCTCTGCGGCCCCCGGCCTCAGCCCTGCTCGCCCTGCTGCTTCCGCTGGCGGCCTGCGGCGTCGGAGACGGCGACGCGGAGGGCGGCGGCGCTCCGTCCCCCGAGGAGCAGGGCGTCAACGCCAAGACCCTGTCCGGTTTCGTGCGGCTGGCCGAGGACTCCGTGGCCAAGACCGTCTTCCTCACCTTCCACAACGTGGACGACGGCGTCCAGAAACTCCACCTCGACCTCACCGAGCTGACGGCCCGCTCCGAGACCTACGTCTTCTTCCTGGAGCCCGCCGACCTCGCCTTCACCGCCGACTTCCGCCGTGCCGCCTACGAGACCGCGAACGGGGAGATCCGGGTGGGCGAACTCGACCCCGACGCCCGGTCCTACCGCGTGACGGCGACCCTGGTCCCGGAGGACGAGGAAGCGGAGGACGGCACGGGGGAGGAGGCGTCCGACGGCGGCGTCGCCTACCAGACCCCGCAGTTCTCCCCGGACGGCAGCGAACTGTGGTTCGAGGAGCGGCGCGAGGCCGAGGAGGAGTTCCGGGTGCTCGCGGTGCCCAGCGAAGCCCCCCTCGACGCCCCGCCCGAGGAGCGGGGCCGCGTCCCCCGTGACGCGTGGACCCTCCACGAGTACGAGGGCCACCTGCTGACCCGGGGACCGGAGAACGTCTTCCTGCCCACGGCCGCCTACACCGTCACCCCCGACAACGAACTCCAGGTGCTGACCGAGCCGGGCGGGGCGGCCGACGAGGACTTCCACTTCCTGACCGACGGGACGCGGGTGGCCTCCAAGAACTTCCTCAGCGGGCCGTCGGGGGACTTCGTCGGCCCCTTCACCGTGACCGACTGGGGTGTGACCAGCACGGACCGTTCCACCCTGCACACCTTCTCCCTGTCCCCGGACGGCACCGTCTCCGACGAGGACGTGCTCGTCGAGATCCCCGGCAAGGAGATCGAACGCGTCTGGGCGGACACCGACGGCAGCCGCTACGTCCTGTACGTCGACGGCGCCTACCACGGCTTCCCGTTCCACGCCCGCGGCGGTGCGCCGACGGAACTGTTCTCCGAGTTCACCTTCGACGACTCGGTCGCGGCGCAGACCGGCGCGGCGAAGATCCTCGGCATCTTCCCGGCCCAGCAGGGCTGAGGACGGGACGCGCCCGCGGCCCCGGGCCGCGGGCGCCGGTCACTCCACGGCGGTGAAGGCCCGTGCCGTGTACACGGCCGTGCCGAGGGCGGTCAGCGCCAGCAGGGCGAAACCGATCGTGTAGGCGCCGGTGGCCTGGAAGACGACCCCCGTCACCAGTGGGCAGCGGCGGTCCCCAGGGCCTCCTCCCAGGTGGCGCGGACCAGGCCGCGGCGGCGGCCGCGGTCACGGAGCGTCGCCGCGTCCCCACCCCACCAGCTGCGCCGCGGCGGCGGTAAGGCCGACCGGCTCCCGCTCGAAAGGACCCTGGTCCCTGGCCCGCCCGGGCGGCCTGCCGGATCATGGCGGTGGCCTCGGAGGACGCCGTGCCCCGAGGGGGCCGAAGGTCCCGACGCCCACCCCGAATTTTCACGGCGAACACCGTATTTACACTGGAGCCGTGGAGAACACCGACGACGGAGCCGTACGAGGCGGCGGCATCGACCCCGGCGAGCACCGGGTGTTCGCGGACGCGAGCCGAGTGGCCGTCCTGGAGGCCCTGCGCCGCGCCCCCGTCCCGCTCACCGTCCGGGACATCGCCGAGCGGGTCGGCCTGCACGCCAACACCGTCCGGGGCCACCTGGCGCTCCTCGCCGAACGCGGCTACGTCGTCAGCGCCGCCGAGGAGCGGGACCGCCCCGGCCGCCCCCGCCTGCTCTACTCCGCGGTCGAGACGGACGGCGGCGACCTGCGCAACTACCGACTGTTGGCGGAGACCCTGGTCGCCTACCTCGCCGAGCTGGACACCGACCACGCGGCCGCCGCGATCGCCGCGGGGCAGGGCTACGGCCGGCGGGCGGTCCGCGCGGCGGAACCGGGCGGGCGAGCCGACGCCGAGACCGCACTGCGCGCGGTGACGGCACTGCTGGACCGGGCCGGTTTCCGGCCCCGGCGCAGCGGCGACGGCATCGACCTGCACCGCTGCCCGTTCCGGGAGCTCGCCGAGTCCGCCCCCGACATCGTCTGCGGCGTCCACCTGGGCATGATGCGCGGCGCGCTGGCCGAACTGGGGGCGCCGGTGGAGGCGGTGCGGCTGCGGCCGTTCGCCGAGCCCGACCGCTGCGTCGCCGAACTGCGGACCCGTGAGGAGGAAGGGTGAGCGCCGACACGCTCCTGTGGACCCTGCTGCTGGCGGCGGTGGTCGCCGCGGCCGCGGTGACGGTGACGGTGCTGTACCGGCGCGGCGGCGACCCCCTCCCCTCCCCGGGAGCGGTGGGCACCGCGCTGGGGGCGGCGCTGACCGCCCTCGCCCTGGGGGCGGCGGGCGGCGGTACTGCGCTCGACCAGGCCGCGGCCCAGGACACCGGTGCGACCCGCACGGTCGAGGTGGTGCTGGGCGACATGGCGATCTCCCCGGCCACGGTGGCCGTCGACGCCGGCGACACCCTGGTGCTCCAGGTGCGCAACGACGACGACCAGGCGCACGACCTGGTGCTGGACACCGGGGCGCGCACCCCCCGCCTGGAACCGGGGCAGAGCGCCACGCTCCGGGTCGGCACGGTCACCGCTGCGGTGGAGGGCTGGTGCACCGTCATGGGTCACGGTGCCGCGGGCATGCGGATGCGGATCGACACCGCCGGTCCCACCGCTGACGCCCCCGCCCCCGCCGACGCCGGCGGCGCCCCTCCCGCGCCGTTGAACCTGTCCGGCGAGATGAGCGGGGACTGGCGGCCGCGCGACGCCGCGTTGCCGCCCGCGCCCGGCGGCACCGAGCACGAGGTGGAGATCCGCGTGGCGGAGACCGAGATGGAGGTCGCCCCGGGTGTGCGGCAGAACGTGTGGACGTTCAACGGCGACGTGCCCGGCCCGGTGCTGCGCGGCAGGGTCGGCGACGTGTTCACCGTCACGTTCGTCAACGACGGCACGACGGGCCACGGCATCGACTTCCACGCCGGGAGCCTCGCGCCCGACGAGCCCATGCGCACGATCCAGCCCGGCGAGCGGCTCACCTACCGGTTCCGCGCCGAGAAGGCCGGGGCCTGGCTGTACCACTGCTCGACCGCGCCGATGTCGCAGCACATCGGCAACGGCATGTACGGCGCGGTGGTCGTCGACCCGCCCGGCCTGGAGCCGGTGGACCGCGAGTACCTGCTGGTCCAGGGCGAGCTGTACCTGGGTGAGCCGGGCAGCGCGGAGCAGGTCGCCCGGATGCGCGCGGGCGAGCCGGACGCCTGGGTGTTCAACGGCGTCGCCGCCGGCTACGACCACGCGCCGCTGACCGCGAAGGCCGGCGAGCGGGTGCGGATCTGGGTGGTGGCCGCGGGACCGACCAGCGGCACCTCGTTCCACGTGGTCGGCGCCCAGTTCGACGCCGTCTACAAGGAGGGCGCCCACCTCCTGCGTCCCGGGGACGACGGGGGCGCGCAGTCGCTGGACCTGGCGGTCGCGCAGGGCGGCTTCGTGGAGACGGTCTTCCCCGAGGCGGGCTCCTATCCCTTCGTCGACCACGACATGCGGCACGCCGAGAACGGCGCCCGCGGGTTCTTCGAGATCACGGAGTGAACCGGTGCTGACGATCTGGACTGTGGTGCGGTTCCTGCACGTGCTGGGGGCTGCGCTGTGGGTGGGCGGGCAGCTCACCGTGTCGCTGGTGGTGCTGCCGCTGGCCCGGCGCGGCCTCGACGACGAGCGGCGCGGGGCGCTGCTGACCGCGGTCGGCCGCCGCTTCGGCGTGCTGACGGCGGCGTTCTTCCTGCCGTTGCAGATCGGCACCGGCGTCGCCCTGGCCTGGCGGCGGGGGGTGACCTGGGAGTCGCTGCTGGTGCCCGGCTACGGCCGGATCCTGGCGGCCAAGCTGGCGCTGTTCGCCGTGGTGATGCTGGCCGCCGCGCTGCACGGCGCGGCCAGCTCCCGGGGCTACCCGGTCCTCGCCCGGATCCTGGCGGTCACCAGCCTGGTGGCCTCGGTGGGCGTGGTCGCGCTCGCCGCCGCCCTGCCGGCGACCTGACCGGGCCCTGAACCGTTTCACCCGGAATTCGGAGACCGTTCTTGGCAGCCGGTCGATCTCGGTGCCAGAATTGTGCGAGCGCAATTCGGCGAGACAGCAGGGGTGAGCCATCCGTTTCCTCGTCCGGTTCCGCGTGGGAATCCGTACCGCCCTCCTGGCCACGACCGCGGTGCTCGGAATTTCCGGCGACTTCGTCGGCACCCTCGGGGGCTCCGCCTGGTACCAGCGCGGTCTGATGATCGCGTGCGGCGCGCTGATCTTCGTCCTGCACCTCGCCGTCGAGATGCTGAGCACCCGGGAGGACCGTCTCCTGCAGCGCAGGCTGGAGGACGCCAACGACGCGCTGGCGGACTCCCGTCGTGAGGCGGTGCGACTCCGGCGGGAGAAGGCGGACCTGCAGGAGAACATCAGCGTGCTGGAGATCCAACTGGAGGCCCGCAGGAGACAGTTGGCCAACGCCGACCGGGACTTCGACGCGCTCGGCTGGCTGGCCAGTGCCGAGGGGAGGGCCGCGCTGGACGGGCTGCGCGACTTCTCCGAGAAGATCGTGGCCAGGCACGGCCCGCAGGCGGCGGAGAGCCGGGAGGAGGCCCCCGAGCCGCGGAGGAGGCCCCTGGGTGGCGGCGGTGCACTGCTCCGGGTCGCCACCCAGGCCGTGGCGGGCATCCTCGCGGTGTTCCTGCTCGCCTTCCTCATCTACGGAATCGAGGTCTACCTCGACTGACCCTCCGCGGCTGCTCCGGCTCCGAATTCCCCGGATTCCGGTGGCGCGGCCCGGGAACTCTTCCCCGGCCGGACACGTCGGAACAGGCAGTCGAGATCGGGGAGCAGAGAATGCGAACAAGCACCCGGGGAATGTCATTCCTGTCCATTTCCGTGACCCTTCTCGCCGCAACCTCCTGCATGATCGATTCGGCGGAGACCGTCGACCTGGTGAGTTTCACCAACGCGCACGGCGCGGCCTGCACGGCACTGGTGGTCCTCGCCTCGACGGGGAGCGAATACGTCTCCGCCGACGATGAGACCGAGAGCAGTGTCGACTGCGAGTTCCCCCCGGAGGGGACGGTGCCGGTGCGCGAGGAGCGGCAGTCGCTTCCCGACCCCGACCCCGACGAGAGGTGGGACTGGACCGAGCTGATCACCCTGACCGACGCGCACGGCCGCGCCTGCACACTCGTCGCCACGACCCTGGGGACCGGGGCGGTCGACGAGAGCAGCATCGACTGCGACTACCCGCCGCCGGGCCGGGAGCCCGGGCCGGCGGTGCGGCAGTCGCCTCCCGACCCCGACCCGGACTCCGACGACAGCCGGATCCAACTGGTGACGTTCATCGACGCGCACGGTCGTGCCTGCATGACCGCCACCTCCAAGGCAGGTCCCACCGATGAGATCGACCTGACCTGCGAGTACCCCGAGGAGCCCGAGGAGTCGGAGGACTCGGCGCCGCAGGAGACGGTCATGCCCCACTGACCGGGAACCCCCGTCACGGGGAAGCGCCGAACGGACAGTCGAGACCGGGAGCATCCCCGTGGCCCCGTCCGCACTGACCGCGCTCGCCGCTCTGACCGCCTGCCCGGTGGAGTCGGCGGAGACCGTCGACCTGTTTCCTGCTCCAACGGGGCGGGGCGGTCTGCATCGCGCTGGTGGTGGTCGCCGCCTGGGACACCGGTGACGCCGACCCCGGCGACGAGGCGGGGAGCGGCACCGGCTGCGGACCCCCGCCTCCGGGGCGGCAGCCGGTGGTCGAGGAGCGCCTGTCGTTCCCCGATCCCGAACCGGAGCGGGGCCTGCGGGAGGTGGTCACCATGACCGACGCGCACGGGCGGGTCTGCACCGCCAGCGCCTCCCACGCCGGCACCGAGGAGCCCTTCTTCGGCGACGGCCCGTTCGGTGCAGGCGTCGAGACCGACCTGACGCGCGAGTACGTCCGGACCGGGGCGGTGGCGGCGGAGGAGCCGGCGGGATCGTCCGGGTGATCCCCGGCAGGCTCAGCCGGCCGCGCGTTCCGTCTTCGCCGCCGGGGCCGCCTCGGCCTCCCGGTACAGGGTCAGCGCGGTGACGTCGTCGCGGTAGCACCCCCCGGTGAACTCGCTCAGGTCCGCGGCGAGCGTCTCGATGATCCGTTCCGGGGGGACGTCCTGCCAGGCGCTCAGCCGCTGGGCCAGCGGGTAGAACTCGCCGTCGCGGTTGCGCGCCTCGGTGACGCCGTCGGTGCACATCACCAGGGCCGTGTGCGGGGGCAGGTCGAACTCCTCGACGGCGCGGGGCTCGGCGAGGAGTCCGCCGAGGCCCAGCGGGGTACCGGATTCGGCTCTGGTGGCCGCTTCGGCGCGGCCACGACCCACCAGGTAGGGCGGGACGTGTCCGCAGTTGACGACGCGCACCCGGCCCCGCCGGTCGAGGCCGAGGACGAGCGCGGTGACGAACCGCTCGGGCTCCTCGATCTGCCTGGCGTAGGAGTTGTAGTGCACGACCGCGTCCTCCATGACGTCCACCACCTCGCTCAGCTCCGTCTTGCGGTAGGCGGCGCTGCGGAAGGCCCCGAGGACGGAGAACGCGGTGCCGACGGCGGGCAGGCCCTTGCCCTGGACGTCGGCGACCAGCACCCGCACCCCGCGCGGGGATCGCACCACCTCGTAGATGTCGCCGCCGACCATCCGGTCCTCCTCGATCGGCCGGTAGCGGCCTTCCACGACGATCCCCTCGACCCGTGCGGGCAGCGGGCGGAGGATGCGCCGCTGCAGTTCGGCGACGGTCGACCGCAGGCGGCGCACCTCCTCCTCGCGGAAGCGCAGCCGGTACGCCTCCTCGTTGTGGCGGATCCGGTACCGGCAGGCCGCGACACTCACCGCGCCGAACCCCGCGGTGACCATGAGCAGGTAGACGTCGACTCCGGTGATCCCGTTGTGGTAGGCGAAGGCCGTGACCGCCACGAGGAGCACCCACACCGAGATGACCGCGGTCTGCCCGACCGTGCCCACGCTCGCCACGATCGCGGGCAGGAAGACGAGGAACGGGACCAGCCGCGGAAGCGGTCCCACGAGGAAGGCACCGACGAGGAGGAGCGAGATCCCCCAGGCCCCCCAGAGCACGAACGTACCGAAGGAGAGGGACCGCCCTGTTCCACGGTGGTCGGGAGCCCGTCTCAGGGCTGCGGCTCCGTCGGCGCCGGAACTTCGCATCACGCCCTCCTCTTCCCGGTGTGCTGTCCGTGCGTGAACCGGTATCCCTCACACACCGGAGGAAACGGAACAGGGGTGACGATCTCGACGCGGGGCGCCCGGACCGCGGCGGTTCCCGGTGTTCGGTGCGGGTGGGTGTCCGTGCCGGCGCCGTCGGCTCGGGATTCGCTACCACCAGTAGGCGGGGTAGGGGCGGCCGGAGAGCCGGGCTCCGACCGTGCCTGCCAGGACGAGCACCACCGTGGCCGGGAGCAGCAGCGCGAGGAAGGACACCGGTGGCGGGGCGTCCACGGCGACGATGACGGCGGTGGCGGCGGCCGGGGAGTGCGGGGCGCGGGCCAGTGCCATGACGCCCAGCGCGAGCCCGCCCGCGAGTGCGGCGCTCCACAGCCCCGGACCGAGCAGGGCGAGCACGGCGAAGCCGGTGAGCGCCGACAGCAGCTGCCCTCCGACGACGCTGCGCGGCTGGGCCAGCGGCAGCGCGGGCGCTCCGGTGACGAGGGCCATGCTCGCCGCGAGCGGCGGGATGAGCAGCAAAACGTCCAGTGCCACGGTGAGGGCGGCCAGGGTGAGCAGCGCGGCGACGCTGGTGGCGGTGGCGACGAGCAGCACGCGCGGCCCGGGCGGCGCGGGGGCGCGGCCCGCGAGGCGGGCGAGCAGAGCGGCGGGCCGCTTCGGTGCGGTCGGGGGGTGGGCCATCTCAGGTGATCCGATCAACAGAGAGAGCTAACGGATAGAGAAGACAGAAAGCGTTAGTTGATGCCCTCGGGGGTCTGCCAGATCTGCTCACCGCTCACAAGGACGGATACCGTTGGCGGATGGCCACCTCCGCATCAGTGCAGGACATGCCGGTCCGCGGGGAGCACCTCGTGCTGGACCTGGTCAACACGACGTTCGTCCGGGGCGGACTCCGCGGGCAACTGATCGACGTGCTGCGCACCCCGGCCGACCTGGACGAGTGGGTCGCCGACCACCGCGGCCCGCTCGACCTGGCCGAGCCGTGCCCGACCCTCGACGGTCCGGACGGTCCGGCGGCGCTCGCGGCCTTCGTGGAACTGCGCGAGGCCCTGCGCCGCCTGCTGCGCGCGGCCGCCGACGGTGCGGCTCCCGCCGCCGCCGACGTGGCCGCGGTGAACTCCGCCGCCCGCGCCTGCGTGGACTGGATCGAACTGCCGCCGTCCGGGGAGGGACCGCCGCTGCGCCGCTTCTCCTGCGACGACCCGTCCACCGTCCTGCGGTCCCGTGTCGCCCGGGCCGCCGTGGACCTGCTGACCGGCCCCGACCGGGAGCTCCTGCGTGCCTGCCCCGCCCCCGGCTGCGTCCTCTTCTACCTGCGCAGCCACCCGCGCCGCGCGTGGTGCTCGACGGGCTGTGGCACCCGCGTCCGCGTCGCCCGCCACAGCCGCCGCCACAGCACCGACCGCCGGTGACCGCGGCGGTCCTCCCCGGCGGCTTGGGGAACGGGACCGCCGCGGAACCGGACGGCGTGCTAGCGCAGCGGATCGAACGCCGCCAGCGCCTCCGTCCTCTTCCCGGTGGTGATCTGCTCGGCGAGCAGGCGGCCGGTGATCGGCCCCAGCGTCAACCCCCACATGCCGTGGCCGCCCGCGACGTAGACGCCCGGCGCCTTCGTCGCGCCGACCAGCGGCAGCCCGTCGGGGGTGACCGGACGCGGACCGACCCACTCGTCGGTGCGCTCCTCCCAGGCGACCCCGTCCAGCAGCGGCCGCGCCGAGGAGATGATCGCGCGGATGCGGCCCCGGTCCAGCGGGTCGTCGGGGCCGCGGAACTCCATGGTGCCCGCGACCCGCAGCCTGCCCTGGTAGGGGGTGCAGGCCACGCGCACGGCGGGCAGGTACAGCGGCCCCGGCACAGGACGTTCCGTGGGCACCGTGAACGAGTAGCCGCGGCCCGCCTGCACCCGGGTGCGCACCCCCAGACTGCGGGCCAGGCCGGTGATCCACGACCCGGCGGCCAGCACCACGGCGTCGCCGCGCACGGTCTCCCCGTCCGCGGAGCGGACCGCGATCGCGCCGCCCTCGGGGCGGACACCGGTGACGGTGAAGGCGCCGCGGACGGTTCCGCCGCGCTTCTCCACCGCCTCGCCCAACGCCCTCGTGTACGCCCCCGGGTCCACGTAGCGCTGCCCGTCCAGCCGGATCGCCAGTTCCACGCGCTCGGAGACCTGCGGCATCCGCGCCCGCACCTCCTCGCCGGTCAGCTCGGCGAAGCCGATGTCCTGCCCGGACTCCCGGATCAGCGCCAACTCGCGGAGCAGGTCCGCGGCCTGCGCGCGCTTCTCGAACGCCGCGGTGATCGGCGCCTCGACCGTCGGCGCGGCGACCCCGTTCTCGGCGAGCTGGTCGTAGGCGTCCAGGCACTGCGAGTTGACCGGGATGAACCCCCGCATCGACCGCCGCCACGACCGCATGGTGCAGTGCGCGGCGAAGCGCAGCAGGAACGACCAGAGCCCCACGTCGACGCGGACCGGAACGTACAGGGGGGCGTTGCGGTCCAGCAGCGACCGCAGCCCGTAACGCAGCACCGACGGTTCGGGCAGCGGGATCGACAGTCCCGGCGAGATCCATCCCGCGTTGCCCCACGACGCGCCCGCCGCCACGGCGTCGCGGTCCACCACGGTCACCTCGACGCCGCGCTCCTGGAGGAACCAGGCCGTGGACAGGCCGACCATCCCGGCCCCGACCACCACCGCCGTGCGCGGTGCGCTCCTGCCGTTCGTCCCACTCATCGCCACCCCCGCGAACCGCCGTTCTCCATCCCTCTGTCCCGAGGATGACGGACGATTCCCCGGAAGGCTCTGTTCGTGGCGGACAAAACCGCGGGTCAGGACTGTTCACCCGGAACAAGGGGACCGTCGTCCGCGACCGCCAGCGCGACGGCGAGGGCGAGCCGGGTGCGCGGGTGGTCCAGGTCGACGTGCGCGACCTCGGCCATGCGCCGCATCCGGTAGCGGACGGTGTTGGGGTGCACGCCCAGCAGGGCGGCGGCGGCCCGGTGGTCCTCCCGCGCCTCGAACCAGGCGCGCAGCGTCTCGACGTGGCGGGTGCCGTGCTCGCGGTCGTGCCGGGCGAGCACCGCCACCGGGTGGTGCTCGGGCACCCGTCCGGCGGCCGCCACCCGGCGCAGCCGCGCCAGCAGGACCTCGTCCCAGGCCTCGTCGTAGCTGACGGCGACGCGCCCGCGGGGGCAGGCGGCGTGCAGCGCCAGGCTCTCGTCGGCCTCCTGGCGGCTCGCCGGCAGCCGGTCGAGTTCGGCCCGCCCGCCGATGCCCGCCCGCACCTCCACCTCGGCGGGCAGGGCGGCGGCCACCCCGGCCACCCAGTCGCGGGCCCGGTCCGCTCCGGTGTCGGGCAGGACCGTGTAGACGGTGGTGCCGAACAGTGCGCTGCGGCCCGGCCGCGCCCAACCGAACCCGGTGGTGACGTGCTCGAAGACCAGCAGCGCGGCGGCGTTCTGGTCGTCGCCGACGTGTGCCTGCACCGCGACCACCCGGAACGGCCCGACGGGCAGACCGAGCTGGGCGGTCACCAGCGCGTCGCCGCGTCCCTCCAGCAGGTGCAGCACCCCGTCGGACTCGACCTGGCGTTCCAGGTCGGCGCTGGCGCGGGCGCGCAGCAGGTGCAGCGCCGCGGTGCGGGCGCCGCTGACCAGGGCCGCGGCGCGCGGCGGCGGCAGCGGCGCCTCGGCGTCCACCCAGATGGAGCCGAGCAGTTCCCGTCCGGCGCGCACGGCGGCCACGACGCGCCCGTTGAGGCCGTGCTCGCGCAGAGGCGGCACGAACAGCGGCCGGTCGGAGACGGCCAGGTGGGCGAAGACGCCGCGTTCGGCGAGTGCGGCGCGCACCGGTTCGGGGACCCGCCGCCCCAGGATGGTGCGGGTGCGCGCGCGGTCGGCGTGCTCCTGGAGGCTGGAGTAGGCCAGCACCCGCGACAGCACGTCCTCCACGGTCACCGGCCCGCCGACGGCCCCGGCGATGGTGTCGGCGAGCGCGAACAGGTCGGTGGGGCCGCGTCCCGCCTCCGTCTCCCGGCCTTCCAGCACCAGTCCGTAGGCGACCGCCGCCAGCTGACTCCACGACACCGCCGGGTCGAGGGCGGCCACCGCGACCCCGGCACGGCGGGCGCGGTCCAGCACGTCGGCGTCGAGCGGCACAGTGGTGCGCACCAGCACGACCACGGCGTTGGCCGCCTCCGCCAGCGCGACCGCCTCCGCGGCGGTCGCGACGCCCACCGCCAGGAAGACGTCGCCGCCGACCGGCCGGGGGTCGGTCGGGTCGTACGTCACTACGCTGCGCAGTTCCGCCTCGCGTGCCCCTGGCTCGCAGTACAGCCGCACCCCGAAGCGCCCGAGGACGTTGATCAGACGGTCGAGCCTGATCATCCGGGACTCCCGCCGCTCACCTGGGTCACCGCTCCTCCCCCACCGGTGGTCCTGTCACCACGGTCCCGCCCGGACGTCCGGGCGTTCCCCGCACACCAGGATCACGGTGTTCGAGGGCTGTCGCCAGGTCTGTGCCGCACGGAACGGCCGGAGAGGGCCGGACCGCCGGACCGCGCCGCGGGGACGGCGGAGCCCGCCGTGTTCCGGGAGCGTCGGCCCGGCGGTCTCCCCGCCATCCCCGCAGAGCCGGGGCACCCGGCGCCGTTGCCGGACGCCCCGGCCGTCATTGCCGCATCATGCTGGCCAGTTCGATCCGTTTGATCTTGGTCGTCGCCGTCTGCGGCAGGTCCTCCAGCCGCCACTGGACCGGCGGTTCGAGCGGTGGCAGGTCGGCGACCGCCGCATTCCACGCGGCCCGGTCGAGAGGGCTGTCGTCCCTGGTGCAGACCACGGGGACCGGGGCCCCCTTCTCCGAGGGGATGACGACGATCTCCACGAGTTCGGGCAGCCGGGCGAGGATCTTGTCCTCCAGCTCAAGCGTGCTGTCGATGCCGGGGATCTCGTCGACCTCGCGGTCGAGCAGGTGCAGGCACCCCCACCGGGTGATGTAGCCGAGGTCTCCCATCCGCCACCAGCCGTCGTTCAGCTGTCCCCGCCACCGCTCGTGCTCGCCCAGGTAGGTGACGATCCGCCCGTCGCTGCGCACCTCGATGTAGCCCGGTGAGGACTTGGTCGGCTTCTTGCCGTCGCGGCTGACCACACGCACCGCCGTCATCCCGGGGAAGGGCCTGCCGACGCACCGCCCGTCCGCCTCCGTCCCGCGGCGCCTGGTGTAGGTCCGCGCGGCGATCGGGCCGACCTCGCTCTGCCCGTACGCCTGCGCGAACAGCGGCATGCTGCGGCGCGACGCCTCCAGCATGCGCTGCACCGTCCTGGGATGGATCGCGTCGAAGGTACTGCTGAAGTACCTCACGTTGGCCAGCGGCTCGCGCGGGTCGTCCGCCAAGACCTCCCAGCGCAGGAACGTGTTGGGGTGGGCCTCGATGAACCCCGGGCGGATCCTGGCGAACAGCCGCGCCACACTCTCGGGTTCGTCGTCGCGCAGGACGATGAGCGGATGCCCCTGGAGTACGGAGATCGGCATGGCCGTGTACATCCGGGAGTGGACGAAGGACACGTGGACCGCGATGGGCTCGCTCTTGCCCACCAGCGACATCACCGTCGCCTGGGGACGGTAGCGGGCCTGGAGCGTGCGGCCGGTGTGCACCGCCAGCTTCGGGATCCCCGTGGTCCCCGAGGTGTGTGTGATCAGCGTGGGATGGTCCGGAGGCATGGTCACGGGACGCACCCGCTCCGTGCCCTCCAGCGAGGCGAGCGGGACCGCGCCGTCGTACTCACCGGACGCGAGGATGACGCGCTCGGCCAGCTCGAAGACCTCGCCGGGCAGCTCCTTCTCCAGTTTCGCCTGGTCGGTCAGCAGGTAGGGCTGGTCCACACGGCGCAGCAGCTCCACCACCGTGTTCCCGTCCAGCTTCGGCGACAGCATCACCGGGATGGCTCCGATCCTCGCCAGGGAGCAGGCCAGGACGGAGATGTCGAAACCGTCCGTCTTGTGGACGACCACGTGGTCCCCCGGACGGATACGCAGAGCCCACAGCCGGGAGGCGATGTCGTCCACGAGGTCGGCGACCTCGGTGAGGGTCAGCCGGCGTCCCCGGTCCGGAGCGATGTCGAGATCGTGGTCGAGGATGACGGGATTCGCCGGGTACCGGGCCGCGGCCCGGTCGAAGAGCGTGCCCAGCCTGATACCTCTGTTTGCTATTCGCTGTAGGAACATGCGCTCGTCCGTCCTGTCGTCCCGTACCTGCGGGTTGCCCTGTCCTAGTCCCGTTGTCCTTCGATGGCGCCCTTGATCCGGTGCAGCGTCTCGTCGAGGTCGCGCTCCAGCTTCGCGGTCCAGTCCTCGATGAACCGCTTGCGGTCCGCCTCGTCCATGTCGGCGACGATCTTGTGGATCCCGACGGTGGCGCGTCCCATCCGGAAGTGGTGGACCAGCACGGAGCCCTTCTCGTCGGGTTCGATGTCGAACCCCCAGATGCTCTCCTGGTCGGCTCCGGCGTGGGAGAGCATCATCCAGCGGAAGGTCCGTCCCGGTTCAGCCGCGACGACCCTCGCCTCGGTGTGCCAGACGCCGCGGACGAGCGGCGCCCAGCCGACGACGTCTTCGGGGCGGCAGTTCTCGCCGCGGAACACCGCTCCCACAGCCCCCGGCTCGCCGGAGACCCACTCACCGCCTCGGCACTCGGGACTCCACTCCCCGCTTCTGGGCAGGTCGCTGACCACCGCGTAGACCTGGTCGGGCGGAGCGGCGACCAGGATCCGAGCACTGAGGTCGAAGAGGGGCGAGGTGTCGATGATGGAGATGTCCATGTCCCGATCCTGCGCACGCATCGTCGCACCGTGCCAAAGATTGGAGCAGGATTGGTCAAGTCAGCCTCCCATCAGGCACGGGGACCGGTGTGGAGGACGAAACGCCGTCCCGCCCCCTCGCCGGCCTCCACCCGGCGGTGCGCCTCGGCCGCCGCGGCCAGGGGAAGCACCTCGACCCGGCGGGGCGCCAGCCGCTTCTCCGCGAGCATGCGCCCCACGTGTCCGGCGGCTTCGGCGAGTTCCCCGGCGTCCGCCTGGGAGATCGCGAAACCGATGACCGACCGGTCCCGCGTGTAGAGGGCGCCCACCGGAAGCACGGCCCGGGTGTGCATCCCGGCCAGCAGCACCAGCCGTCCCCGCCTCGCCAGCAGGTCGACGACCTCCGCCACGTTGTTGCGCCCCGCCGCATCGGCGTAGAGGTCGACGCCGTCCGGGCAGAGGGCCGCGATGCGCTCCACGACGTCGGGGGCCCGGTAGTCGACCACCTCGGAGGCGCCCAGGGAGCGGCAGTGGTCGGCGTCGTAGGAACCCGCCACGGCGACGACCTTCGCACCGGCCTGTGCCGCCATGGCGACGAGCGCGCCGCCCACGTTGCCCCCCGCTCCGGCGACGACCACCGTCTCCCCGGCGCGGAGGCGGCCGTGGGTGAACAGGCCGAGGTAGGCGGTGGCGGCCGGATGGGCGACAGCCACGGCGTCCTCCGGGCTCACCCCCGCGGGCAGGTGGTACAGCCGGTCCCGGGGGACCACCACCCGTTCCGCGGCGGCCCCCTGCCTTCCCCCGTATCCGAGGCTGTTGCACCACACCCGGTCACCGACGGAGAAGCCGGGGGCTCCGGGGCCGGCCTCGGCGACAGTGCCGACCAGGTCGCGGCCGATCACGAAGGGGAACTCGACCGGTGTCCGCCACGCCCCCGAACGGACGAAGGTGTCCACGTGGTTGACGGTGGTCACCTCGACGTCGACCAGGACGTCGGTGGGGCCGGGACGGGGCTGGGGCAGTTCCCCGCAGCGGATGGCGTCGGGAGGCCCGAAGTTCTCGATGAAAGCCGCACGCATGTCTCGGGAGCATGACCGGTCGGCCCACCCGGCGGCGCGTCAACGGGCAGAGTTTGTCAGATCTTCCTTCCCGAACGGCTCGTCCACGACGGAACCGGGCTCCCCCGTGGCAAGGACTCCCAGCTCACAGCGGCCCTCTGCGTCCTCTGAGCCAGAAATTGCTATTTCCCGCCCTTTTCAACGCCAATACGGTTCCCTGCCAAAGGAATCCGGTATTTCTCCGGAGATTCGCGACGAGTCGGGAACCGCCCTATGCCTGTGAGCGCCAGCACCCGTTCCGTTCCTCAAGGGGTTCTGTACACCGTCGGAAAGTTCGCCAGACTGGTCAAGTACCAGTTCGTCCTCGACTTTCTTCTGGCTCTGGTCATCGTGTGGACAGCGCTCGAACCGGCGGAGCGGCTGTCCGGTGTCACCCTGACCACCCTGCTCCTCTTCGCCCTGGGGCAGGTCGGCGTCCTCTTCGCCGTCATGACGCTGGACGACGTCACCGGGATCAAGGACGGCAGCGACACCGCGAACTACGTGCATGCGGGGAAGACGGCCCTGCGTCCACTGAAGCGCAAGCCGCTGCTCACCGGCGAGCTGACGGTGCGCCAGGCACAGTGGTACGGGTACGCGAGCCTCGCGTGGGGAGCGCTGTGGTGGACGGCCACCGTGCTGTACACACCGCACCGGCCGCTGTGGGTCCTCGTCGTCACGGTTCTGCTGCTGGTCCTGAGCGTGCAGTACTCGTGGGGGCTGAAACTCAGCTACATCGGGCTGGGTGAGGCCCTGCTGCTGTTCTCCGCGTCGGCGTTCGTCATCGCACCGCACGGCCTGGCCACGGGGGAGTGGTCCGCGCTCCTGCTGACCGAGGGCCTGCTGTTCGGCTTCGGCCAACTGCTCATCGCGGGCTACTCCAACACCAACGACATCCCCGGTGACAGGGCGGTGGGCCGCCGTACCGTCGCGGTGCTCACCTCTCCTCGGGGCAACAGGATCTTTCTCGGCCTGCTCACCGCCTGCAACCTCCTGGTGCTGCTGGTACCCGCGTTCGCGGGATGGCTTCCGTGGTGGTTCCCGGTGGTGCTGCTCCCGTTCGCGGTCCTGCGTGTGCACCAGTACGTGGGGTTCCTGCGCGGCGGGGACCCGCTTCTGGCACGCAAGCGGGGGGTCGTGGTCTTCCGCACCGTGGTGGCCTGTTCCGTGGTGTTCAACCTCCTGTACCACGCGCTCTGACGGGGTCCGGCAGCGTACCGCCGCCAGACCCCGCCCGTTCAGCTCCCTGCCCGTTCCTGTTCCTCCCGTTCCCTCCGGGTCACCCAGCTGGCCACGTGGACCCGCGACGAGCAGTCGAGCTTGCGCATCACCTTGCGGAGATGGTTGACCGCCGTCCACTCCGCGATGCCCAGTCGCCGCGCGATCTCGCGGTTGGTCATTCCGCGGGCGACCAGTTCGGCAACCTCGATCTCGCGCTGGGTCAGCGGCACATCCGCCCCGTAGCGCCGCTGCCTCTCCGTTATGGAGAGGTCCAGCGGCGCCGTCATCTCGGCCAGCACGGCATGCACCCCCGCAGACCGCCCGGCCCGCCACTCCTCGTCGAAGGCGTCGTCTCCCAGGCGGATCCGGGCCTGCTCCCGTACCTCCTCGATCACTGCGGCGAGCGGTCGGGGCGCCGCACAGCCGGTTGCGGCCCGCAGTGCCCGCGCGGCGCCGAGCCCCCGCGCGGTCCGCCGCCAGCTCTTGGTCACACGCCCGTAGCGTCTGGCCAGCAGGACGGCGAACCGCTCCAGACCGGTGGCGCAGGATCCCCTGTCCCCGAGGGAGTGCAGCTCCTCCAGGGAGGTACGGTGGAGCCGCTCGGCCCTGTCCTGGTTGCCGACCGCGAACTCCACGTCGGCGAGGACGCGGTTGGCGAGCGCGACGGCGCGTCTGTCCCCCCTGCGGGTGGACTCCCGCAACGCGGTCTCGGCCGGGGCCCGGGCGGCAGCCGGGTCCCCTCCGGCCAGGTGGCACTCGGCCAGGTCGCGCAGTGCCGCCGCGTGGGCCACGGTGTCTCCCGCCTTCCGCAGCGCGGTCGCGCTCTCCTCCAGGAGACGGGCGGCCTGGTCGAGGTCACCCCGGTGGTAGGCGAGGGTTCCCAGCCCCTTCCGGCAGGAGGCCTCGGCGGCGGTGTCCCCAGCCTGCCGGTAGCCGCGGAGCGCGTGGACCAGATGCCTGTGCGCCTCGTCGTACTCGCCCATCACCGTCTTGAGCTCACCGAGTGTCGCGGCGCCCTCGATGCGGACCTCGGTGGGCAGCTCCGCCGTGTCGAGCGCCTTCTCCAGGAAACGCGCTCCCGTACGGCTCCTTCCCACGGCCTGCCAGTAGGACCGCAGCGCACAGACGAGGCGTACAGCCCCGGCCTCGTCCCCGTTGTCGTTCAGGAAGCGCAGCGCCTTCTCCAGATCCGTGTGCCACTGGTCCAGTCGGCTCAGGTGGTGGGCCTGCTCCGGCCCGGTGAGCTCGTCGCGCACCGATTCGCTCATGGACAGCATGTAGTCGGCGTGGCCCCGCAGCACCTCGGTGTACCGCCCGGTCTCCCGCAGCCACTCCAGCACGTACTGCCTGGTGAGACCGGCCATCTGGAAGGTGATGTCCCCGTCGGGGCACTCCCCCACGTGGAGGAGGTTCTTGTCGATGAGCTGCTCCAGACGGCGCTGCGTCTCAGCCTCGCCGACCCCGCCCACCCCCCGGGCTGCCGGAAGGTCGAACCCCGCGTGGAAGGCCGCGACCCGTCCCAGGAACTCCTGGTCGGCGGGGTGTAACCGCAGCAGGTGCCAGGTGATCGCCGACCGCATGCAGGAGTGGCGGGACAGGGTGTTGCTTCCCGCCACCGAGAGCACGTCCAAGTCCCTGTCGAGGCTTTCGAGCAGCGCCTGCGGTGACGACAGCTTCATCCGGGCGGCGGCGAGTTCGATCGCCAGCGGCAGCCCGTCGGTCCGGACGCACAGCTGGGCGACCGCGTGGCGGTTCTCCGTGGTGAGGGCGAATCCGGGACGTACCGCCCGGGTCCGCTGGATGAACAGGCGTACCGACGCCACCTTCTCCAGTTCGGCCAGGTCGCTGTCGCCCTCGGGATCGGGTACGGCCAGAGGAGCCAGCCTGAACAGGTCCTCACCGTAGATCCCGAGGGGCTCGCAGACGGTGACCAGTACCGTCAGCCGCGGACAGGCCGCCACCAGGGAGACCAGGACGGTGGGCAGCGATTCCAAAAGTTCGTCACATCCGTCCAAAACAAGCAGGAAGTGACGTTTGCCCAGGTATTCGGCAAGGCATTCCAACGGAGTGTCGGCGGTGTCGGCGTCTCCCGTCCGGAGTGCTCCAATCAGCGTTTGGAGCAGCTCTTCCCTGCTCCGTGCACCGTCGAGCACCAGAAAACACCCGCCGTCCTCGAACTCCCCGGAGACGTCCGTGTAGAGGGCCGAGGCCAGTCGACTTTTTCCTGCTCCGGCAGCCCCCGTGATCGTGACCATTCGAATCTCCGGAGAGGTGATCTTGTCTCGGAGAGCGGCGAACTCGGCCTCTCTACCGATGAGCGGTGTGGGGAAATGGGCCGGAACTGTACTCGCCTGCTCCGCAATGACCTGGGTAAACCCTATGGGACTCCGTGGGACGATGCGCACTTACTCCCCTTTCCGACAGCTTACGTAACGGGCAGACCGGCGCCAGACACCGAGAAGGAAACTACCCATAGTGCCACCAAAACTCCACAGGGGAACAAGGAGTTCTTTTCCCATCCATCACCCCCGAGCCGCCTCATCACCTCCCATCCCCTCCCACTTCCTCCAAGAACTCCCATCAGGTCGTCCTGCTCCCTCCAAGGTGAGGCCCCTCCGGAGGTGCCGGCACAAAGACACCGCCGGGGAAACTCCGGTCCGGTGTGAATACAGAGAAAGAAGAGGCGGCCCCGGTGGTTCAGGGCTGCCTCTTTAGGTGTTTCATCTTTGCCGAATCGAACGGATAACAGTCGCTTCCCGGGAAACCGGAATTTCCGGCGGACGACCGGTGTCCCGGTTTTGCCGTCCCGTCTGCGGGGGTCAGCCTGCCACGTCGACGCTGGGTTCGCCGGAGGCCACACCCTCGGCGCGCATCTCCTCGGCGATGCGCAGAGCCTCCTCGATCAGGGTCTCCACGATCTGCGACTCCGGCACGGTCTTGATCACCTCGCCCTTGACGAAGATCTGCCCCTTGCCGTTGCCCGAGGCCACCCCCAGGTCGGCCTCACGCGCCTCCCCGGGACCGTTGACCACACACCCCATCACCGCCACCCGCAGCGGCACGTCCAGCCCTTGCAGCCCCGCGGTGACCCGGTCAGCCAACGTGTAGACATCCACCTGCGCACGCCCGCAACTGGGACAGGACACGATCTCCAACCCGCGCTGGCGCAACCCCAGCGACTCCAGGATCTGCGCGCCGACCTTGACCTCCTCAGCCGGCGGCGCCGACAGCGACACCCGGATGGTGTCGCCGATCCCCTCGGCCAACAGCGCGCCGAACGCCACCGCAGACTTGATGGTGCCCTGGAAGGCCGGGCCCGCCTCGGTCACCCCCAGGTGCAGCGGATAGTCGCAGCGCTGGGCCAGCAGCCGGTAGGCCTGGACCATGACCACCGGGTCGTTGTGCTTGACCGAGATCTTGATGTCGCGGAAACCGTGCTCCTCGAACAGCGAGCACTCCCACAGCGCCGACTCCACCAGCGCCTCGGGCGTGGCCCTGCCGTACTTGGCCAGCAGCCGCCTGTCCAGTGAGCCGGCGTTGACGCCGATACGGATCGGCACCCCGGCCTCGGACGCGGCCTTGGCGATCTCCCCGACCCGGTCGTCGAACTTCTTGATGTTGCCCGGGTTGACCCGCACCGCCGCACAGCCCGCCTCGATCGCGGCGAACACGTACCTGGGCTGGAAGTGGATGTCGGCGACCACCGGGATCTGCGACTTGCGCGCGATGACCGGCAACGCCTCGGCATCATCGGCACTGGGCACCGCCACCCGCACGATCTGACACCCCGCGGCGGTCAGCTCCGCGATCTGCTGCAGCGTGGCGTTGATGTCGGCGGTCACCGTGGTGGTCATCGACTGCACCGAGATCGGAGCATCGCCCCCCACCGCAACGTCACCCACCATGATCCGCCGCGACTGACGACGTTCGGCCAGTGCCGCCCCGTCGGGATCGCGGACCTTCGGCATCCCCAGCGGTATCCCCGTCACCGTTCCTCCTTTCCGCTCCGGTGCCTCAGCAGCAACCGCGCCAGTGCGCCGTCGATCCCGTCCAGGGTGCTGTAGCCGTTCCCGCCGTCCAGGTCGGCCACTGCCCCGACCACGGCCAGGGAGATGTCCTGGACGGTCAGGCCGCACTCGGACAGCACGTCGTCCCTGCTTCCGTGACCGAGGAAGCGTCGGGGGACACCGAACTCCCGCAGGGGGGTGGACACCCCGGCGTCGCGCAGTGTCTGGGAGATCGTCGCCCCGATCCCGCCGATCCGGCTGTTGTCCTCGATGGTGACCACCAGTCGGTGTCTGCGTGCCACGTCGGCCAACCCCGGGTTGACCGGTGACACCCAGCGCGGGTCGATCACCGTCACACCGATCCCCTGGGCGCGGATCCCCTCGGCCACCCCGAGGGCGACCCGCGCCAGCGCTCCCACCGAGACGACCAGCACGTCCAGCGAGCCGGACCGCCGCAGCACGTCCATCCCGGCGAAGGTCATCTCGGCCGGCAGGTCCTCCCCGGTCGGTCCCTTGGGGAACCTGACCAGGGTGGGCCCCTCCGACCAGGCCACGGCCTCGTCGAGCAGTTCGGCCAGCCGCGCGCCGTCGCGCGGCGCGGCGATGCGCAGTCCCGGCACCACCTGCAGGACCGACATGTCCCACATGCCGTTGTGGCTGGGGCCGTCGTTACCGGTGATCCCCGAACGGTCCAGCACGAACGTCACCGCGCAGCGGTGCAGGGCGACGTCCATGAGCACCTGGTCGAGCGCCCGGTTGACGAACGTGGAGTAGACGGCCACCACGGGGTGGACACCTCCCATGGCCAGCCCCGCGGCCATGGTCACCGCATGCTGTTCCGCGATTCCCACGTCGATGACACGGTCGGGGAAGCGTTGCCGCATGGGCAGCAGTCCCGTCGGCTCCAGCATGGCCGCCGTGATCGCCACGACGTCCGGGCGCTCTGCCGCGATCTCGACGATCCGCTCCCCGAAGACGGAGGTGAACGAGCGCCCCTTCGTCGAGGGGGCCAGCGCCTTCCCGGTGCGCGGGTCCATCGGTTTCACCGTGTGTCCGCGGTCGAGTTCGTTGTTCTCCGTGTGGACGAAGCCGCGGCCCTTCTCGGTCACGACGTGCACGACCACCGGCCGCCCCAGCGCGCGGGCCCGGCGCAGCGCCTCCTGGAGAGCCCCGATGTCGTGTCCGTCCACCGGACCCGTGTAGGCCAGTCCGAGCTGCTCGAAGACTCCGGGCCCGTCGTGTCCGGCGCGCAGCGCACTGAAGTGGTCCGCGACTCCTCCCCTCGTGGGTGCGTAGGAGCGCTGGTTGTCGTTGAGGACGATGACCAGCGGCCGGTCCGGACCGTCTGCGAGGTTGTTGAGCGCCTCCCAGGCCATTCCCCCGGTCATCGCGCCGTCACCGATGACCGCCACGACCGCCCGGTCGGTGTGCCCCCGGTAGGCGTCGGCCCGGGCGAGGCCGTCCGCGTAGGACAGGGCGGTCGAGGCGTGCGAATTCTCCACCAGGTCGTGCTCGGACTCCGCCCGCGAGGGGTAGCCGGACAGCCCGCCCGCCTGCCGCAGCCGGTCGAATCCGGACTGCCGCCCGGTGAGGAGTTTGTGCACGTAGGACTGGTGTCCGGTGTCCCAGAGCAGACGGTCACGCGGGGACTCGAAGACCGTGTGCAGGGCTATGGTCAACTCCACCACGCCGAGGTTGGGACCGAGGTGCCCCCCGGTCCGCGAAACGTGTTCGATCAGGAACTCGCGGATCTCCCCGGCGAGTTCGGTCAGCTCCGTGATGGTCATCCCACGCAGCTGCGCGGGACCGTCCACCGTCTCCAACAGGCTCATCTTGATCACTCCTTGGGCTGCGTGCCGGTGAGCCGGAAGAGGCGGGCCGTGGCCTCAGCGGTCCCGGTAGGCGACCTCCCTCGCCATCACGACCAGTTCGCCGCGCCAGGCCTCGTCCAGTTCCGCCTGGTTGACCGCTGCGACGGCGCGTGCCACGAGGCCGTCGATGCGGCGTTCGATCTCCGTTCTGATGCCGCTTCCGGACAGCAGGTCGCGTAGCGCGGGGACGTCCCACTCCGGGGAGTCGACGAGTTCCCGGACCCGGGGGTCCCGGCGGACCGCCAGAGCCAGCAGCAGGGTCATCTTGTGCTGCTCCAGGTCGAGGCCCACCGGTTTGCCCGCCGCCTCGCTCCGCCCGAAGGCGTCGATCAGGTCGTCGCGGAGCTGGAACGCCTCCCCCAGGGCCTCGCCGTACTCTTCGAAGGTGGCGGCCAGGTCCTCCCGCCCGGCGACCAGGGCGCCCAGGAGCAGCGGACGGTGGATGCTGTAGCGGCCCGACTTGCACACCGCGATCCACCGGGACAGTTCCGGGTCGACGACGCCCTCGGCGGCGACCGTCACGTCCAGGAACTGGCCGATGATGATCTCGGTGAGCAGTTCGTTCCACAGCGGCCGGGCTCGCGCGGGAAGGCTCTGGGTGAGGCGGTCGGCGAGGATGTTCGCCAGGTCGCCGGAGAGGATCGCGGTCCCCTCCCCGTACCGGCGGGCTTCCCCCCGCCATCCGCGGAAGCGGTGCTCGGCGGTGTACCGGGTGTGGACGGCCGGGGCTCCCCGGCGCAGATCGGAGGCGTCCAGTACGTCGTCGTGGATGAGCGCACCGGCATGGACCAGTTCCAGTGCGGCCGCGCAGTCCACGACGGCCCTGTCCCCGGGGTCGCCGCCCGCCGCCAGGTACCCGCTGACGCAGAAGGCCGGGCGGAGCCGTTTACCCCCCGCCGCCACCAGGTCGGCCACGGCGTCGACCGGTACCGCGGCCCGCGGGTCGACCTCGGCCCACCGTTTCCGTTCGGTGTCCAGGAGGTCGGTGAGTCGCGCCTCCACCTGTTCCATGAGGCGGTTGCGCAGTGCCCGGACATCTGCAGCGGTGCTCGTCATGCTCTCCCTCCCCTGCTCAGGGAGCTCTCCGCGTCCTGTCGGGTGAGCCTGGCCGGCGGGGAGAAGACGACGTCCTCGCGCGCGACCTGTTCGATCTCCACGTCCTCGAATCCGAACACGGCCAGTCGTTCCATGAGTTCCTCGACGAGGGTCTCGGGGGCACTGGCGCCCGCGCTCACCCCGACCGTCCGCACACCGTCGAGCCAGGCCGGGTCGAGTTCGCCGGCCTCGGGGACCAGGTGGGCGGGGACGCCCATACGGCGGGCCACCTCGACCATCCGGTTGGAGTTGCTTGAGTTGCGCGACCCCACCACCAGCACCAGGTCGCTGCGGGGAGCGATCGCCTTGATCGCGTCCTGCCGGTTCTGGCTGGCGTAGCAGATGTCGTCCGTGGCCGGTCCACGCAGGTCGGTGAAGCGGCTGCGGAGGGTGTCGATGATGTCCCTGGTCTCGTCCACCGAGAGGGTCGTCTGGGTGAGGTAGGCGACGGGGGTGTCGGCGGGCAGGTCGAGCTGCCGGGCGTCCTCGACCGTCTCGATGATGACCGTCCGGTCGGGCGCGTGTCCGTAGGTGCCTTCCACCTCCTCGTGGTCGGCGTGTCCTACCAGCAGCAGGGTGCGCTCCTCCCGGGAGAAGCGCAGCGCTTCCTGGTGGACCTTGGACACCAGGGGGCAGGTGGCGTCGATCACGTCCAACCGGCGGTCCTCCGCGTTCCGGCGTACCTGGGGGGAGACCCCGTGTGCCGAGAACACGCACACCGCGCCCTCAGGGACCTCTTCCTCCGAGTCGACGAACACCGCGCCCCGCTGTCTCAGCTGTCGCACGACGTAATGGTTGTGCACGATCTCCTTGCGCACGTAGACAGGGGCGCCGTGGCGTTCGAGCGCCAGCTCGATGATGGATATCGCCCGTCGCACCCCTGCGCAGAAACTTCGGGGCTCGGCCAGGAGCACCTTCTTCGCAGGAAGCATCTCCGCTTCACCTTCAACCTAGATGGATGTCCGCTGCATTCCCGCACGGATTCCGGCTCCTTGACTGTGCGATTCCGGTTACCTCGAAGTCAAACAATCCAGGGCACACAGACAGGAAGTAGCCATGTGTAGCCACACCCCTGCCAACAGATTATTGCCTTTGATTTGCTACTTACCAAGCAAACCCCTAATTCCTATTCTTTCTCCAGTCCAGAGAAAGCCGGGCCTTTTTGTCCACCAGGTGTGCCAGCCGCCACACCGAACCGGGGGCAGCATGAATACCATCACCCAAGAAGCAGTCGGCGACCTGCAGAAACATGCTGGAGCAACCACTCCGGTCCAGCCGCGCAAATATTCGGGAAATCTCTCCGAGCCAGTATTCGAAGAACTTTCCGAAACACTGTTCGCGTCACTTCGGCGCAGCGACCAGCGCCGCAGGGGGCTCGATTATCTGCGTGGCCTGCTGCGCACCCCCGGACG
Source organism: Thermobifida alba (assembly GCF_023208015.1). Taxonomy (NCBI): domain Bacteria; kingdom Bacillati; phylum Actinomycetota; class Actinomycetes; order Streptosporangiales; family Nocardiopsidaceae; genus Thermobifida; species Thermobifida alba. The sequence continues at coordinate 3,347,136 of NZ_CP051627.1, forward strand.
CAAGTCGATTCGGAACATGGCTGCTCTGCTGGGCGGTAGCGGGACGGGCCAGAGCCTGCACCACTTCATCTGCAACTCCACCTGGGAATGGTCGCCGGTCCGGGCCGCACTCGCCGGCTACCTGGCGCGTGTCGCCCCGCCGCTGGCCTGGGTGGTGCGTCCGATGGTCATTCCCAAGACCGGTCAGCACTCCGTCGGAGTGGGCCGGTACTTCTCCCCGGTGGACGGCCAGGTGTTGAACGCACAGCAGGCCGTCGGCCTCTGGGCCGTCTCGGACAGAACCGGCGTCCCACTCAACTGGCACCTGCGCCTTCCCGAGCAGTGGCACGACGTCTCCGACTGCGGTGTCCCCTCCCCCCGTCCCGCACCTCCCAGGCCACTGGGTGACTGCGCGGTGGAGATGTGCCGGGAGGCCCTGGCCGACTGGGGTCTGCCGCCCCGGCCCGTGGTGGTGGACATCGGCGAGGCGAACCCCCTGCCGACCCTGCGGCGGCTCACCGCCGAGGGGCTCAGCTCGATGGTCCGAGTCCCCGGAGACCTGCCGCTGACCGTGGTCGACGAGGCACTCACCGGGCACCGCGGCAACATACTGCCGGCCGCCCAGATCATGCGTGCCGCTCGGGAACTCCGCAGGCCGGTGACGTGGCGGGAGCGCGGTCCACGCCCGGTCCGGCGGACCGCGCTGGTCGCCGCGGTGCGGGTCCGCAGCCATCCCGACTGCGGCAGGGACACCGTACTCGTCGGGATCGGCGGGATCGGCGCGGAGTGGCTCACCGAACTGTGGGCGACCTCCCTGCCCGCGTCGTGGGCCGCCACCGCCGTCCCCTGGATGAGCGGATTCGTCCGGGCCGTCGACCGGGACTTCGAGACGATCTCCGAGCACGTCGGAATACGCGACTACGTGGGCCGATCGTTCAGCGGATGGCACCGCCACGTCACCCTCGCATCGGCCGCGCACGCCGTCGTCGCGCTGTCCTCAACGCCGGCGGACCTGGTGGGCCATGCCTCCTGACCGCCCCGGCCGCCCCGGGGGCGCGGCCGACCGCCGTCCGTCCCGGAGCCGTGTGACCTCCCGGGCGGCCCTTCCCCGCCCCGGACGGAGCAGGGCCCCGCGGCCCCCGGCCGGCACCGCTGCGCTCACCCTTTTCCCCTCACACGTGGAGGAGCAAGTGTACTCCGGTCTTCCGGTCACCCGCCTGGGACCAGCCCCGCAGCAGCCCGACTGGGCCGACGACCCCCGCCTCCCGGCGGCACGCCGAGAACTCGCCCTGCTTCCTCCCCTGGTCCGCCCGGAGGATGTGGACCGGCTCCGCCTCCTCCTCGCCCGGGTGGCCGCAGGGGAGGCTCTGGTCGTCCTCGCCGGGGACTGCGCCGAGGACCCGGCGGAGAGCACCGCCGCCGACGTGGCGGCCAAGACCGGTCTGGTCGAGACCCTGGCCCGCATGGTCGGCTCCGCCTCGGGCAAGCCCGTCGTCCGCGCCGCACGCATCGCCGGGCAGTTCGGCAAGCCGCGCTCGCGCTCCACCGAGACGGTCGGCGGCCGGGAGCTCCCCGTCTACCGCGGACACCTGGTCAACAGCCCCGAACCGGACCCCGAACTGCGCAGGCCCGACCCGCTCCGGCTGGTCGCCTGCTATCGGGCCGCCGCCGAGATCATGGGGCACCTGGGCTGGCGTCCGGACCTCCCGCGCCACGACGCCGACGCCCCCGTGTGGACCAGCCACGAGGCGCTGCTGCTCGACTACGAGGTCCCGCTGCTGCGCCGGACCGGCGACGGACGCGTCCTGCTCGCCTCCACGCACTGGCCGTGGGTGGGCGAGCGCACCCGGAGCGCGGACGGCGCGCACATCGCTCTGCTCTCCGGCATCGCCAACCCTGTGGCCTGCAAGGTGGGCCCCACGACGGAGACCGACGAACTGCTGGAGGTCTGCGAGCGGCTGGACCCGCGGCGGGTGCCGGGGAGGCTCACCCTCATCGCCCGCATGGGGGCCGGCGTCGTGGCCCGCAGGCTTCCCCCGCTCGTCGAGGCCGTCCGCGCCGCAGGGCATCCGGTGGTCTGGCTCACCGACCCCATGCACGGCAACACCGTGAGGACCCCGTCCGGCCTCAAGACCCGCTACGTGGAAGCGATCGTCCGCGAGGTCCAGGAGTTCCACTCGGCGGTGCGGTCAGCCGGCGGTGTCCCCGGAGGGCTCCACCTGGAGGCCACCCCGCAGGACGTCACCGAGTGCGTCCCCGACCGCTTCCACGTCGACCGGGTCCCCGCCAAGTACACCAGCCTCTGCGACCCGCGGCTGAACCCGGACCAGGCCGTCGCCGTGGCGGCTGCCTGGCTGCACTGACCCCCGGCCGTCCGGGTGGGAGGCGTCCAGTACCGAATCCGTCCAGAGAGGAGCAGCACATGGAGGACAGTGTCGCCCTGGTGACCGGGGCCGCCAGCGGAATCGGCGCGGCCGTCGCCAGGGCACTGGGCGAGCGAGGCGCCACGGTGGCCGCCGTCGACCGGGACGCCGAGCAGTTACGCACCCTGGTGGACAAGCTCAGAGCGGACGGGGCACGTGTCGAGGCGTTCGCCGCCGATGTGAGCCTGGCCTCCGAGGTCGAGGGGGTGGTGCGGGAGGTGGAACGGACCCTGGGCCCCCTGCACTCCCTGGTCAACGCTGCTGGAGTACTCCGTCTCGGCGGGGTGCGGGACCTCACCGACGACGACTGGTCCGCCACCTTCGCGGTCAACGCCACCGGGGTGTTCCACACCTCCCGTGCCGCCGCGCGCCGGATGGTCCCGCGCCGGCGCGGAGCCATCGTCACCGTGGCCTCCAACGCCGCGGGGACGGCACGCATGGGCATGGCCGCCTACGCGGCCTCCAAGGCCGCCGCGACGGCGTTCACCCGGTGTCTCGGTCTGGAACTCGCCGCATACGGCATCCGGTGCAACGTCGTCGCGCCGGGATCGACCGACACCCCGATGCTGCGGTCCATGTGGCACGACGCGTCCGGCCCGGCCGCGACGCTCCGAGGAGACCCGGAAGCGTACCGCGTGGGTATTCCGCTGCAGCGGCTGGCCCAGCCCGCCGACATCGCCGACTCGGTGCTGTTCCTGCTCTCCGACCAGGCCGCGCACATCACCATGCACACCCTGACGGTGGACGGAGGCGCCACTCTCGGCTGCTAGCCCTTGTCCGGCGAACCGCCGTGGGTCCGCCACCGCCGGGGCACCACCGCGTCGGCGCCCGCGGGCCGCAGACGAAGGCCTGCACCGCGCACCGACGCCGTCCCGGACAGCGACCCGTCGTTCCGGGCCCCACCAGACAGACCCAGTCCCGACCAAGCGGAGGACGACCATGACAGGAATCCCACCCATCCGGCCCTACCCCCTGCCGGAAGCGGACGGCCTGCCCGCCAACACCGCGTGCTGGACCGTCGACCCGGACCGCGCGGTGCTGCTCGTGCACGACATGCAGCGTTTCTTCCTCCGTCCTTTCGACTCCGCCGGAGAACCGTGCCGGACACTGCTGCGCAACTGCGTGGCGCTGCGTGAGCGGTGCGCCGCACTCGGCGTCCCGGTCGCCTACACCACACAGCCCGGGAACATGACCGACGAGCAGCGCGGCCTGCTGAAGGACTTCTGGGGGCCCGGCATGAGCGCCGTCCCCCAGGACCGCGCGGTGGTGGAGCCGCTGGCCCCGGCCCCCGGCGACTGGGTGCTCACCAAGTGGCGCTACAGCGCCTTTCACCGTTCCGACCTGCTGGAACTGATGCGTGCCCACCACCGCGACCAACTGGTCGTCTGCGGCGTGTACGCCCATGTCGGCGTTCTGATGACCGCGGTGGACGCCTTCACCCACGACATCCGGCCGTTCCTGCCCGCGGACGCGGTGGCCGACTTCTCCGCGGAGTACCACCACATGGCCCTGGAGTACGCCGCCCAGCGCTGTGCGGTGGTCACCTCCACCGCAGCCCTCCTGGCCGCCCTCGGCTCGGCGGTCCTGGACTCCCCGGAGTTGGCGGTGGAGGCGAGGACATGAGCGGCGGAGGGACCGGAAACGCTGACCTGCTCGGCAGCATCCTGGCAGCGCCTCCCCCGGCGTTCGCCCTGCTGTACCGCCCGGAGACGAGCTGTCCCGAGGTCGTGGACGTACTCGTCGGCGAGGTGTCCACGCCCGAGGTGCTGGCCGCTCTCCCGCTGCCCCCTCGCGACCGCCGTACCGGCCGCGCCGGACACGACGTGCTCGCCGTCATCCCCTACCGGCAGCTCACCGAGCGCGCCCTCCCGTGCAACGACGACGGCGCGCCGCTGATCGCGATGACCGTCACCGCGCAGGAGACCGTGGCACTCGCGGACCTCCTGGGCCGGATCCCCGACTGGGGGATCCGGGTGGCGAACGGACGCTTCGACGTGAGCGACGAGGCCTACGCCGCCGCGGTGGAGCGGATCATCGCCGAGGAGATCGGGCAGGGGGAGGGCGCCAACTTCGTCCTCGGACGCTCCTACCTCGCCGAAATCGCCGACTACACGCCGCACAGCGCGCTCACCCTGTTCCGCAGGCTCCTGGAGCAGGAGTCCGGCGCCAGTTGGACGTTCGTCGTCCACGCCGCGGGCCGCACCTTCGTCGGCGCCACACCCGAGCGGCACATCAGCCTGCGCGGGGGCGTCGCCGTGATGAACCCGATCAGCGGCACCTACCGCTATCCGCCGTCGGGCCCCGACCTCGCCGAGGTGATGCTCTTCCTCTCGGACCGCAAGGAAGCCGACGAGCTGTACATGGTCGTCGACGAGGAACTCAAGATGATGGCCCGGATCTGCAACTCCGGGATCCGGGTGGACGGCCCCCGCCTCAAGGAGATGGCCCGGCTGGCGCACACCGAGTACTACATCAAGGGCCACACCGGCCGCGACCCGCGGGAGATCCTGCGTGAGACGATGTTCGCCCCGACCGTCACCGGAAGCCCGCTGGAGAGCGCGTTCCGGGTCATCAGCCGCCACGAGCCCCGGGGCCGGGGCTACTACAGCGGCGCACTCGCCCTCATCGGCCATGACGAGCGGGGTGACCGCACCCTCGACTCCGCCATCCTCATCCGTACCGCCGAAATCGCCCCGGACGGCCGGATGCGCATCGGTGTGGGCGCCACCCTCGTCCGCCACTCCGACCCGGCCGCCGAGGCAGCCGAGACCAGGGCCAAGGCGGCGGGTCTGCTCGCCGCTCTGGAGACCGCGCGGCCGACGCGGCTGGCCGACCACCCGGCGGTCCGCACAGCCCTGGACGAGCGCAACATGCACCTCTCCAGTTTCTGGCTGGACGGGAACGCCGAATCCACGCCCGTACCGGAACTCGCCGGCCTGTGCGCCCTGGTGATCGACGCCGAGGACGCGTTCACCTCGATGCTGGCGCACCAGCTCCGGTCCATCGGCCTCGCCGTCACGGTCCGCCGATTCGACGAACCGTACTCCTTCGACGAGCACCACCTGATAGTAATGGGCCCGGGTCCGGGCGATCCGCGCGACAGCTCACATCCCAAGATCGCGAGGTTGGAGGCAGCGATACGTACCCTCCTCGCCGAACGGAGACCCTTTCTCGCGGTCTGTCTGAGCCACCAGGTGCTGAGCCGCACGCTCGGTTTCGCCCTGCACCGACGCGCAGTCCCCAACCAGGGGGTCCAGCACCGTATCGACCTGTTCGGCCACCGGGAGCGGGTCGGTTTCTACAACTCCTTCGCCGCCGTCAGCAGTGAGGACAAGGTGGAGTGCGAAGGGACCGGAACCGTCGAGGTGAGCCGCGACGCGGAGACGGGTGAGATCCACGCCCTGCGCGGTCCCGGGTTCGCCTCCCTGCAGTTCCATGCCGAGTCGGTACTCACGCACGACGGTGTGCGTCTCCTCGCCCGGACCGTCCGGGAGATCCTCGGCCGGTGAGACCGGCCTGCCCCAACCACCATCGACAAGACAGGAGTAAGGAACCGTGACGAACACGCCGCTGCGGCTCGCCGTGGTCATCGGCAGCATCCGCGAGGGCCGTTTCGGTCCGACCGTCGCACAGTGGATCACCGAGGAGGCGCGCTCCTTCGGCCAGTTCGACGTCGACGTCGTCGATCTGGCCGATGCCGGACTCCCGATGCGGATCACCGACACCGCGCCTCCGGAGGTGGAGGCGCTGCGGCCGCGCCTGGCCGCGGCCGACGCCTTCATCATGGTGGTCCCCGAGTACAACCGGGGCTACCCGGCCTCCCTGAAGACCCTGATCGACTGGTACATCGAGGAGTGGCAGGCCAAGCCGGTCGGTTTCGTGTCCTACGGGGGGCGAGGCGGAGCGCTGCGGTCCGTGGACCACGTGAGCGCGGTGCTCAGCGACCTGCACGCGGTACCGCTGCGCGACACGGTCAGCTTCCATGACGCGTGGGACAAGTTCGACGCGTCCGGTCGCCCCGTCGACCGGGAGGGCGCGGAGGCGGCGGCCAAGATCCTGCTGGACCGCCTGCTGTGGTGGGGGTCCGCGCTGCGCTCCGCACGACTTGAGCACCCGTACAACCGCTGACCGGGTGCCGGACCGGAAGCACACCGGCCCGGCACCCCGGCATCCGCTCCTCCGGGTTCACAGGACGGCGGCACCGGTGTTGAGGCAGGCGAGCAGAGTGCGGGCCTGGACGTTGAGGTAGTGGCCGTGCCGCACCAGTGCCCGCAACTGGCCGGGGGTCACCCAGCGGTAACCGGGCGGCGGGGACAGCGGAGCCTCGTCCTCGTCCGCCTCCACCACCATGACCCGGTTCTCCGCGCCGCGGAAGCGTCCGCCCTCCTCCGAGTGCACCGCCTCGTAGCGGACGCGCCCGGGCGGGGCGGACAGCACCACGTCGAGGAAGGGGGGCCTCCTCCCGGGGGGCAGGTGGGCGTAGTTGCCCGGATCGCACTGCACCGTCGGCGCCAGTTCGACCACGCCGGGAAGCCCTCCCTCCACCCGGGCGTGCACGAGTACGTGCGGGACACCGCCGAGACGGCGGGTGAGGAACGCGATGACGCCGCGCCGGTACGGCTCGAACAGCGGCTGTGTCCACCTGCCCACCTCGCGGGTGCCCGCCTCCACCGCCACGGCGACCACCCGGAAGTACCGGTCCTCCCGGTGGCGGATGGCGTACTCCTCACGCTCCCAGTCCGGCACGGAGGCCAGGGGCACGCGCCGGGCCGTCACCCCGTACCTGGTCCGCTCCCCGGTGAGCCATGACAGCAGCTCGGTGTCGGTGTGCAGGGCCTCGGTCCCGTCTTCGGGCACCGGAGCGCAGGACAGGACCGTGCGCGAGTCCATGTTCACCAGGTTGTCGCGGCGCAGCAGTCGGCCGATCTGCCCGAGCGTCAGCCAGCGGAAGTCCTCGTGCGGGGCGACGTCCTCGGTCACCTCGACGATCATGTTCCGGTTGCTCTTTCGGTAGAACCACGCGCCGTGCTCCGACTGCAGGACGTCGACCAGGACCCGGCCCCGGCCGGGCTGGACGAAGTAGTCGATGTGGTGGACCTTCCTTCCCCGGTGCGCCCCCGTGTAGTTGCTGTACGTGGCCTGCACGGTCGGGGAGAGCTGGACCAGGTTGGGGTTGCCCGGCTCCATCTTGGCCTGCATCAGGAAGTGCAGCACCCCGTCGAACTCCTTCGCCAGGATGCCGAGGATGCCGACCTCCGGCTGGTGGATGACGGGCTGGCACCATTCGGGGAACGGCCCGTTCCTGACCGTGACGTGCAGGCCTTCGACGGTGAAGAAACGTCCGCTGTGGTGCGCCAGGTTCCCGGTCCGTTCGTCGAACCGCCACCCGTCGAGCCCGGCCAGGGGGATCGGCTCCACCCGGAAGCCTTCCGAGGCGGCGCGTCCGGCGACCCAGTCCGCGGTCTCCCGCACGGTCCTCTCGTCCCCCCGGGCCGCCACCGAACGGGCCATCCGCTCAGCCGTCCCCGGTTCCCAGCGGGGACGCGGCAGCACGGAGGGGTTCCGCTGGACTGCCACGGTCACCCTCCGGCGGTCGGCGACGTCTCGAAGGCCGCGATCCGCTCGCCCCGGTTCCGTCCACCGCCGTATTTGACCGCTTTCCACCAGTCGACGTTCTCGCGGTACCAGGCGACCGTGTCGGCCAGTCCGCGTTCGAAGGGGATCTCCGGCTCGTAGCCCAGCTCTTCCCGGATCTTGGTCCCGTCGAGGGCGTACCGCCGGTCGTGCCCGTCGCGGTCGGCCACCCACTGGATCGCCGTACGGTCCGCACCGCACAGTTCGAGCAGCCGCTCGGTGATTTCGAGGTTGGTCCGCTCGTCCCCGCCCCCGACGTTGTAGACCTCTCCCGCCTTCCCCTTCGTGAGGATGAGGTGGACGGCCCGGCAGTGGTCGTCGACGTGCAGCCACTCACGGACGTTCAACCCGTCGCCGTACAGCGGGACCGGCTCCTTCTCCAGCAGGTTCGTGACGAAGCGCGGGATGAGCTTCTCCGGGTGCTGGTAGGGCCCGTAGTTGTTGGAGCAGCGGCTGATGGAGACGTCGAGGCCGTGCGTCCGCCAGAAGGCGCGGACCACCAGGTCGGAGGCTGCTTTGGAGGCCGCGTAGGGCGAGTTGGGCGCCATCGGCTCCTCCTCGTTCCACGTGCCTTCGTCGATGGACCCGTAGACCTCGTCGGTGGAGACGTGGACCACGCGTTCGACTCCGGCGGCCAGGGCGGCGTCCAGCAGCACCTGGGTGCCGATCACGTTGGTGCGGAAGAACGCGTCGGCGTCCGCGATGGAGCGGTCCACGTGCGTCTCGGCCGCGAAGTGCACGACCGCGTCGTGCCCCGGCATCAGCTCCCCGACCAGCCGCGCGTCGCAGACGTCGCCGTGGACGAACTCCAGTCGGGGTGCGTGCTCCGGAAGGTTGGCCCGGTTCCCCGCGTAGGTGAGTTTGTCCAGGACCGTGACTCTGACCCCCTCCGTTCCGGGGTATCGGCCCGCGAGCAGGGAACGCACGTAGTGGGACCCGATGAAGCCCGCGCCTCCGGTGACCAGGATCCTCATGCCTCAACCTCCACGTCGCTGTGGTCCCCGACCACCAGTCGGCGACCGGCACCCGCCGCACTGACGGAGGCGCCCCTACCGATGACGGAGCCGTGCAGCCTGCGGACCCCGGCCAGTTCCGCCCCGTCCAGGATGATCGACCCGGTGACGGCCGCACCGCGCAGAACGCAGTTCCGTCCGATGGAGGTGTGCCGCCCCACCCCGCTGTCCTCCACCACGCTGCCGCTTCCGATGACCGCCGGGCCCTCGATCCTCGACCGGAGGACGCGGGCGCCGTGCTCGACGACGACGGGACCGGTCAGCACACTGGCGTCGTCCACCTCTCCGTGGACGGCGGGCCGCATCCGGTCCAGCAGTCGGCGGTTGCACTCCAGGACCCCCTCCACGTCCCCGGCGTCCCGCCAGAAGCCGTCGTACTCGCCGACCCGGACCGGTCTCCCGTGGTCCACCAGCCACTGCAGGGCGTCGGTGATCTCCAGCTCACCGCGCGCGCTGGGTTCGACGGCGGCGACGGCCTCGTGGATGGCGGGGGTGAAGAAGTAGACGCCGACGAGCGCGAGGTCGCTCCTCGGTTCCTCGGGTTTCTCCACCAGTCGCAGCACGGTGCCGTCCGCTCCGAGTTCGACGACTCCGAACGCCCGCGGATCCTGGACCTTCTGCACGACGACCTGGGCCGCGGGCCGGGACTCCCGGAACTCCCGCGCGATCTCGGCGACCCCGTCGGGCAGGACGTTGTCCCCCAGGTAGGTGACGAAGTCGTCCTCCCCCAGGAAGTCCCGTGCGAGCAGCACGCAGTGGGCCAGTCCGAGGGGTTTCTCCTGGTAAAGGTAGGTGACGCGGAGGCCGAACCGGGATCCGTCGCCGACGGTCTCCTCGATCTGCTCGGCGCGTTCGCCGACGACCAGGCCCACCTCCGCCACCCCCAGGGCGCGGACGTCATCCAGGACGTGCTCCAGGACCGGCCTGTTGGCCACCGGAATCAACTGCTTCGGCATCGAATGGCTGAACGGCCTGAGCCGGGTTCCCAACCCCCCCGACAGCACCAGAGCCTTCATTGGACGTCCTTTCCGTGGGCGCCGGGCGGGAAGGCGGTCCGCCGGAAGCACCGGGGGCGGACCGGCGGGACCCGCATCGGCGCCCGGGTCGGCGGTCCCGGGCGGACCGGCCGAATCCCGTTCCGCTCCGCATCGCCGGGGACCCGCTTATCCGGAATCACAGTGAACAGGTTCTTCGGGCCGGTCGACCGGGGCAACGGGCACCGGGGGAGTCTGTCAGGTCTCCGGGGCCCGCTCACTCCGAGCGGGCCCCGGAGGCACCCCGGGGGCGTCGGCCCGCGGGACCGCAGGTCACCGCACTCCGACGGCCGAGGAGACCTGGTCCCCGGCGGGGGCTGGTGCCACAGCCCGCTTCGAGGCGCGACTCAGCCACCAGTGCGCGACGAGGAGGTTGACCGCTGTCCCCAACCAGCCCGACCACTCCTTGACGAACTGGTCGGAGATCTCGACTCCCGGGATCAGGGCCAGGAACGGGATGACCCTCCCCCAGACGATGTTCATCATCAGCGCGAAGCCGTAGACCATCCACCGCCGGTGCTCGGCGAACCGCCTGCGCCGCGCGGCGCGGACCCCGGCGACCACCGCGGCCAGCCACAGCAGCGAGGAGAGCGTGTTGCCGACGGCGCCGACCGGCTGGCCCGGGAAGGCGTACGGGACCAGCACCAGTGCCAGCAGCGCACCGGGGACCGCCCCGGCGATGACGTGGACGCGCCCGCTCACCCGGTGCACGCGGGGGTGGCGCCGCCGCAGCCACGGCCACAGTTGCAGGCACATGGTCAGCATCGCCACCGTTCCCGTCGCGATGTGCAGCACCAGGAGCGGGTAGTGCAGAACCGTTCCTTCCCGGAGAGGCACCGCCGACTTCTCCGGGTCCAGGGTCAGGTAGGGGGGCAGGGAGTAGACCAGAAAGGCCAGGACGACGGCGACCAGGGGAATCACCCAGGGGCGGCGCCACCAGGAGGGGCGTCCTCCCCGGGCGGTTTCCCCGAGCCCCCGCGCCGGGTCCATCGTGTTCGGTCCGTGTTCCACGGGCATGTCCATCGCCTCCTGCTGACCGGACGCGATCGCTCCGGTCATAGGAATCTGAGTGGAGTTCGCCCCTACACCTCCCACCAGAGTGACCGGATGAGAACACTGCGTGTCCAGAGTCTGTCAGGTCTCCGGAACGGGCGGCGGACCGTGCCGAGCTGACACACTCCGCCCCGTCGGCGTGCGTCCCGGACCACCGGACACCAGAATGGCCGCGGCCCGTGCCGCGACGAAGGGGGTTTCCCGAATGGCAGTGCTCCTCCCGATCGGTCGACGGCGGCTCCGGCGGTACGCGCGTCTCCGCGAGATCGAGCGCATGGACCCGGAGCGGTCGTACAGCGACATCTGGCTGCTCGACATGGCCTACGAGTTCCCCTGGGACATGCAGCTGTCCGGCAGCATCAGCTTCTACTACAGCATCGCCCCGCCGAGCATCGCGCGCCTGCTGGTGCGCACGGGGGAACTGACGGAGAACACCGCCAAGCGGATGGACGACACGTCGATCCTCATGTGGGAGACGTTCCGGAACGGTTTCACCAGCCCCCGGGGGCGGGCGGCGGTCCGCCAGATGAACCGCATCCACCGCAACGCGGTCAAGCAGGTCAACAGCGGCGGTGAGCAGTGGCGCATCACCAACGAGGAGTACCTGTTCGTCCTGGCCACCACCATGGTCACCACTCTGCGGGGAGTGGAGCGGTACGGCTGGCGCCCGCTCAGCGACCACGAGCGCACCGCCGCCTTCCGGCACTTCCGCGAGATGGGCGAGCTCATGGGGCTGAAGGACATCCCCGACTCCTACGACGAGTTCGTGCGTTTCCACGACTCCTTCGTCGCCGCCGAATTCGCCTACACCCCCGAGGCGGCGAAGCTGTGGCGGGCGACCCGCTTCATGATCGTCGACGTCCTGACCGGTTGGCTGCCGCCCCTCCTGGTCCCCGCGGGCCGCGCGGTCGCCGAGGCGCTGCTGCCCGCCCTGGTCGGCCCGGACCTGCGCCGGGCTTTCGGCCTCCGCGACCCCTCCCCCGTGCTCGTCCGCGCGGTGGACCTGGCGCTGCGGCTACGGGCCGGCTACGTGCGGGCGCTGCTGCCGCCGCGCCGCGAGTCCGCGATGCCCGACACCGTTCCCACCGAGCAGTTCCCCGACGGGGACTACGAGATCTCCGAGGTGGGACCGGACCACTCCGTCAGTCGCCGCCCCTGACAGCGGGACGGCCTCGCCCAGGCGAGACCCGCCTCCGGTCCCGCCCTCCTTCCCCGCTCGAACTCCGCGGCGAACGCCTGCTCCCCCAGGGCCGCACGCGCCCTCCCCGCGGCCCGCTCGACGTCGCCGCGTTCGGCCGGCGGCAGCGGGGCCGCCACCGAGTCCCTGGCAGCGGCGGCGGCTCCCAGCAGGCGGGCCGCGAGGACGGCGTCCCCCGCAAGCGCCCTCGCCCCCGCGACCCCCTCCAGTCCGAGGGCGACCGCGCGGGGGTCGCCGGTGGCCTCCGCAGCGGCGAGCCCCGCGGTGTGCGACTCCAGAGCGGCCGCGGCGTCACCGCGCTGTTCGGCGAGGAACCCGAGTTCGGCGAAGCCCAGCGCCACGGCCGCGGGCCCCTCCCCGCGACGGGACCGTTCGAGCCAGTTCCGCAGGTACGTCTCGGCCTCCTCGAACCGTCCCTCGCGCCGTGCTCCCAGGCCGAGGCCGAGTTCGGCGAACGACTCCCCGAACCGGTCCCCCTGCTCCGCCGCGACGCGCCTGGCCCGCAGGTGGAACTCTTCGGCCCGGCGGAACTCGCCGTTGAGCACGGCGATACGCCCCAGGCCGGACAGCCGGTAGGACACCTCCGTCCACAGGCCGATCTCCTCGGCGACGCGCAGTCCGTCCCGGTGCAGGCGTGCGGCCCGCCCGTAGTCCCCGGCGACCTCGGCCAGCAGTGCCAGGACCGGCATGGCCTGCAACTGGCCCCAGCGGTCGCCGAGGTCGCGGAACAGCTCCAGGCTGCGCCCGCCGTCGGCCTCGCACCGCCCCAGGTCGCCCCGGGCCTGCTCCTGCCACGCCCTGGTGCTCAACGCCGCGGCCGTCCCCCACCGGTCGCCCCTCATGCGGAAGACCGTCAACGCCCGCCGGACGAGCCGCTCGCTCTCGCTCAGCGCACCGAACCCCAGCAGCGCCATCCCGACGAACCACTCGGCCCGGGCCGACTCCTCCGGGTCGTCGAACCGTCCGCGCGCGTCGAGCACGGCCCGCAGCGCCCCGGTCGGGTCGACCGGCTCCTGCGTCATGAGGTCCACACCGAGCAGCCAGATCTCGGCTTCGGCCCGGGCCGTGGGGGAGCCCCCGGGGAGGTCCAGGGCCGTGGCCAGGGAGCGGCGCGCCTCCCCGAGGCGGCCCCGGAGGTAGCGGTACCACACCAGCGCGCTCGCCATGCGCACGGCGAGGTCGGCGTCTCCCCGGCGCACAGCGGCGTCGAACGACGAACGCAGGTTCGCGTTCTCGGCGTCGAGGCGGCGCAGCCACCTCCTCTGGTCCCGGCCGCGGAGCAGGGCATCGGCCCGTTCGGCCAGGGCGGCGTAGTAGCGGGTGTGCCGCTCCCGCACGGTGCCGGCCTCCCCGGCCTGCTCCAACCGCTCGGCGCAGTAGGCCGCCACCGACTCCAGCAGCCGGTAGCGGAGGCCGTCCGGGCCGTCCGCGACCGCCACCAGCGACTGGTCGACCAGCCGTGCCAGCAGGTCCGCGACGTCGGCGGCGGCGATGCCGTCCCCCGAGCACACCGCCTCGGCCGCTTCCAGGGTGCAGCCGTCCGCGTGGACCGCGAGGCGGCGCAGCACCGTGCGTTCGGGGTCGGTGAGCAGGTCCCAGCTCCAGTCGATCACCGCCCGCAGGGTCCGCTGCCGCTGCGGCACCCCCCGCCTTCCGGTGGTGAGCAGCCGGAACCGGTCGCCGAGGCGGTCCGCCAGCTCGTGGACGCCCAACGCGCGTACCCGGGTGGCGGCCAGCTCCAGAGCCAGGGGGAGCCCGTCCAGTCTCCGGCAGATCGCCGCGACCGCCGGCGCGGTCCACTCGTCGAGGGTGAAGTTCGGCGCCGCGGCGGCGGCCCTGGCCGCGAAGAGCCGCACCGCACTCGACCGGCGGACGGCGGCCCCGTCCCCGGTCTCGGCGGGATCGGGGAGCTCCAGCGGCGGCACCTCGTACACCCGCTCGCCGGACAGGCCCAGCGCCTCGCGGCTGGTGGCCAGGAAGCACACCTGCGGCGCCGCCCCCAGCAGCCGCTCCACCAGGGCTGCCGCCGGTTCGACCACGTGCTCGCAGTTGTCCAGCACCAGGAGCGCCCGTCTGCCCCGTACGGCGTCCGCCAACCGGTCGGCCGGCGTGGCGTCGCGCTCCGCGAGGCGTCCGTCGGCGGTGTCACGGACCCCGATCACCGCGGCCACCGCCTCGGCCACCCGCGCCGCGGAGCCCGCCGCGTCGGCTCCGCGGATCGGCCGCAGTCCGCCCAGCTCGACCAGCCACGCTCCGTCGGGGAAGTCGTCCTTCACCCGGGCGGCCAGCTCCGTGGCCAGCCGGGTCTTGCCCACTCCTCCCGGTCCGGTGAGCGTCACCAGTCGGCCCCCGCGCAGCAGGGCGCCCACCTCGTCGATCTGCCGCTCCCGCCCCACCAGGTCGGTGACCGGAGCCGGCAGGTTCGTCCGGGGGCGCGGCACCGCCGGGACGGCGGGGGTATCGGCCTCCAGCCCGGGGTCCTGCCGCAGGATCGCCCGGTGCAGCGCGACCAGTTCCGGCCGCGGGTCCAGTCCCAGTTCCTCGGCGAGGAGGAGACGCAGCTGCTCGAAGCTCTCCAGGGCCTCGCGTTGCCGTCCGCTCCGGTACAGGGCACGCATGTGCGCCGCGCGCAGCCGTTCCCGGAACGGGTGGCGGTCCACCAGGTCGCGGAGTTCGTCGACGAGCAGGTGGTGCTCGCCGAGCGCGAGCCGGGTCTCGGCCTGCTCCTCCAGCGCCGCGAGCCGCTGTTCCTGCCAGCGGGTGACGGCCGGGCGTGCGAACTCCCGGTCGGCGAAGTCCGCCAGCGCCTCCCCCCGCCACAGGGAGAGCGCGTCGACCAGCAGCGTTCCCCTGGTCCGCGGGTCGGCGCTGCGGCGGGCCCGGTCCAGCAGCTCGCCGAACCGGAAGGCGTCCACGTCGTCGGCTTCGAGGAGGAGCTGGTAGCCGGACGGGCGGAGCACCAACCGGTTCCGTCCTCCCGGCTCGGCCCGCTCCAGGACCCCGCGCAGCTGCGAGATCTTGGCGCGCAGGACGCGGACGGGGTTGGCGGGAAGGCCGCCGTCGCCCCACAGGTCGTCGATGAGCCGGTCGGCGGACACCGGCCGGCCCTCGTTCACCAGCAGGTCGGCGAGGAGCGCACGCACTTTCACCTCGGGAACCCTGACCGTCTCCCCGTCGGTGCTCCACACCTCCAGCGGACCGAGTACCCCGAAGCGCATGCTCCCACCGTAACGCAGCGTCGCCGGGCGCCTCCGACCGCGCCGACCGCTCCGGAGCCCGTCCGGAACTTTTCCGGAACCCCTGTCGCGCATGCTCGTCGCGTCCGGCCCGAAACGACGGGAGGGGACGGAGATCTCTCATGGCCGAGCAGCGTCTCCGTGTGGTGGTCATCATCGGCAGCATCCGCGAGGGGCGCTTCGGCCCGACCGCCGCGGAGTGGTTCGCCTCCTTGGCGAGGCAGCGCGACGACATCGAGGTGGACGTCATCGACCTGGCTCAGGCGTGGCTTCCCGAGGTGCTCCCGGAGGACCACGGGCACCGGCCGAAAGCCGTGCGCGACCTGGCTCCGTGGCTGGCCGCGGCCGACGCGTTCGTCGTGGTCACTCCCGAGTACAACCACAGTTTCCCCGCCTCCCTGAAGAACGCCATCGACTGGTTCTACAGCGAGTGGCACGCCAAGCCCGTCGGTTTCGTCTCCTACGGAGGCAGGACCGGCGGGATGCACGCCGTCGAGCAGCTCCGACTGGTCTTCACCGAAGTCGAGGCGGTGACCGTCCGCGCCGCCGTCAGTCTGCGCAACTACTGGGAGCAGCTCGACGGCGACGGGAAACTCGTCGGCCACGAGGACCTCGACTCCGCGGCCCGGACCATGCTCGACCGGCTCGTGTGGTGGGCCGAGGCGCTGCGGGCCCACCGCACCATCCGTCCCTACGGCACCTGACTCCGACAACACCTGGGAAGGAACCCCACCCATGTCCACAGGAGACAACACCTCTCCGCCTCCGAAGGCCGGGGCCAGGGAGTGGATCGGGCTGGCCGTCCTGGCCCTGCCCACCGTGCTGCTGGCGCTCGACTTCACCGTGCTGCACCTGGCCCTCCCCCACCTGGCCGAGGACCTGCGGCCGAGCAACACCCAACAGTTGTGGATCCTCGACATCTACGGGTTCATGATCGCCGGGTTCCTCATCACGATGGGGACCCTGGGCGACCGCATCGGCCGCAGGCGGCTGCTGATGATCGGCGCCATGGCGTTCGGCGCGGCCTCGGTCGCGGCCGCCTACGCGCCCACCGCCGAAACGCTGATCGTGGCCAGGGCGCTGCTGGGCATCGCCGGGGCGACGCTGATGCCGTCCACGCTCTCGCTGATCAGCAACATGTTCCACGACCCCAAACAGCGCGGCTTCGCCATCGCGGTCTGGCTGAGCTGCTTCTCGGCGGGTGGAGCGGTGGGCCCGATGATCGGCGGCGTGATGCTGCAGTGGTTCTGGTGGGGGTCGGTGTTCCTCATGGGAGTGCCGGTCATGCTCCTGCTGCTGGTGCTGGGACCGCTCCTGCTGCCCGAGTACCGCGCCCCGGAAGCGGGGCGGCTGGACCTGGTCAGCGTGGCGCTGTCGCTGGCCGCCCTGCTGCCGGTCATCTACGGGCTCAAGGAGATCGCCGACGTCGGCTGGGCGCCGGTTCCGATGGTCGCGATCGCGGGCGGGGTCTTCTTCGGCTGGCTGTTCGTCCGCCGGCAGCGCAGGCTCGACGATCCGCTGATGGACCTGCAGCTGTTCCGCAACCGCGCGTTCAGCGGCGCACTGATCGGCATGCTGCTGGGCATCCTGACCCTGGGTGCGTTCGTGCTGCTGTTCGCGCAGTACCTGCAGCTCGTCCTGGACCTGTCGTCGGTGCAGGCCGGCCTGTGGATGATGCCGTACGCGGTGGCGAACGTCGCCGGAGCGATGGTGGCCCCTGCCCTGGCCGCCAGGATGCCCGCCCCCTACGCGATCGCGGGCGGTCTGCTGCTGTCCGCGCTCGGTTACGTGATGTTCGGCCAGGCGGACGCCGCCTCGGGAGGACTCACCTGGGCCGTGGTCGGCAGCCTCCTGGTGACCTTCGGGCTGAGCCCGCTGATGGTGCTGACCATCGACCTGATCGTCGCCTCGGCCCCCCGGGAGAAGAGCGGTGCGGCCTCGTCGATGTCGGAGACCTGCAGCGAGATGGGCATGGCACTGGGAGTCGCCACCCTCGGCTCCGTGGGCGTCGCCGTGTACCGCTTCCTCATCGAGGACTCCATTCCGGCGGACGTGCCGCCGCAGGCGGCCGAGGCCGCCCGTGACAGTCTCGCGTCCACCGCCGCGGTCGCGGAGGAGCTGCCGTCCGCGACGGCCGCCGCGCTGCTGGACGCCTCCCGTGAGGCCTTCCTGGCGGGGCTGAGCGCGGTGAGCTACACCAACGCCCTGGTGGTCGTGGGCCTGGCCGTGCTGGTCGTGACCGTCCTCCGCGGACGGCAGTCCACCGACGAAACCCCGGAGGAGCCGGGGCCGGCCGCTCCGGAACGGGAAACCGCGACCGAGGCGCCCTGAGGCGTTCCCGGTCCGGCTCCGGCCCCCCGCAGCAGAGCGGGGGGCCTCTTTCACGCACGCATTCTCCTCCGAGAATGTCAGGTTCCCGTCCACAAACTCCTGCTATTCAACACCACCACGAAAATCTCTAGGCTCGACACCGGAAAAACGTTTTCCTTTCTCCCACGGAGGTGCGCCATGCCCAGCCGTTCCAGAACCGCTGTCATCGGAGGGGGAATGGCCGGATGTGCCGCCGCACGTGAACTCGTCAAAGCAGGCAGAGACGTCGTCCTCTTCGAGGCCGCGGACGGGCTCGGCGGACGCGCGCGGTCCTGGCACCGACCGGAGATCGAGCCCGACGTCGGGATCAACCTGATGTGCGCCAGCATCTATTCACTGATGCTGGAAATGATCCGGGAACACGGGCTGGAGAATGAGTTGTCGAGCATTTCGAGCAATCTGCTCGTCGTCGACAACGGTGTTCCCGCCGCACTTCCCTCCGACTCCGTCACCGCGCTCCTGTCCTACCGGCACGTGCGGCTGCGCGACCGGATCGCCTTCATCGTCGCCTCCATGCGGGAGATGCTGGTCAACCGGAACCGGATCGACCTGTTCGACCCGGTGAAGCTGGCGGAGTTCGACGACGGGACCACCGCCACCGAGTACGGCAACCGGATCCTGTCCCGCAGGGGCTTCGACTACATGCTCCGCTCCCAGATCGAGGGGTTCTGGAACTTCGACTGCGACCGGATCTCCGTGTCCCACGCCCGGGCGATGCTGGCCCAGATGGGCGGCGCCAAGTTCTACGTCTTCTCCAGGGGAATGGAGGTCCTGGCCGAGAAGAACGCCGAGGGGGCCGACGTCCGCCTGGGGCACGAGGTGGAGGAGCTGCGTCTGGACGGCGAGCGGGTACGGGTGACCGCGCGGGGGAACGACGGGACCGTCGTCTCGGAGGAGTTCGACGACATCGTCGTCGCCGTGCCCGCCCCGATCGCGGCGAAGCTCGCCTCCGCACTGCCGCAGCGGGCCGTCTCCGAGGAGACGCGCACCTACCTGGAGAGCCAGGAGTACGAACCCGCTCTCTCTGTCTCCTACCTCGTGGACCGGGACGCCCTGCCCGCCGAGACCCACATCATGGCGGGCGGCGCCGAGGACCCGAAGATCCGGAACATGATCACCTATCCCAAGCGGGTCCGCACCGGCCGGGGGACGACCGTGGACAAGCTGCTCGTCTTCGCCTATCCGGGCCGGGCCGTCACCCGACGCCTCCTCGGGCTTCCCCCCGAACAGCAGTTCGCCGAGGTCACCCCGCTGCTCCGCACGATGTGGCCGAGCTTCCCCAGCGACCCCGAACCCTTCCAGATCGCCGAGCGCCCCTACGGGTTCCCCCTTCCGACCCCCGGCCGGTACCGCAGGTCGGTCCAGGTGATGCGCGGTCAGCGCGCACCCGTCGTCTTCGCGGGCGACTACTTCAGTTCACCGACCACCGAGGCCGCCATGATCTCCGGTGTCCGCGCGGCACGCGTACTCACCGGCTCGGGAGACCCCCTCGGTCCGGTGCGTCCCGGGAGCCGGTGACCCCGGCCCGCCACATGGCCCGCAGCGAGTCCTCCAGGGAGAACCGCGGCCTCCAGCCGAGCAGCCGTGCCGCCAACCGGTTGTCGACCCGCACCCAGTCGCCGCCCAGCCGGGTCGCCGGGCCGCGGTCCTCCCTGACCGCGTCGGACGGAACCCCGGTGACGGCGACCATCATGGCCACCAGGGTCCGCACCGGCACAGCGACGCCGCTGCCGATGTTGACGGCACGGCCGACCGCGTCCGCCGCCGTCGCCGCACGCAGCACCGCGTCCGCGGCGTCACGGACGTCGACGAAGTCCAGCTGCGCGCCGGTGACGCGGACCACCGCCTCGCCACCGGCCGCGGCGTCACGGAACAGGCGCAGCAGCATGCCCGGAAACGAGGCGGGGGAGGGGTGCGGTCCGCAGGCGTTGGCCAACCGCAGCACCACGCCGTCCACGGCCCCCTCCCGCGCCGCGTCGAGCACGGCCCGCGACCCCGCGAGTTTCGTCCGCGCGTAGGCGTTCGCCGGCCGCGGCTCGACCGCCTCGTGGAGGAGCACTCCCGCTTCCACCGGCCCGTACTCGTGGACGGTGCCGATGTGCACCAGGCGGGGCCGCCCGGGGAGCGTGGCGACCGCCTCGACCAGCCGCCGCGCCGCGTCCACGTTGGCGGCGGTGAACTCCGCCTCCGTACGTTTCCAGCCGTCTCTGGCGTTGGCCCCGTCGGTCGCGTTGACCACGACGTCGACCTGCTCCTCGCGGAGCGTCTCCACCAGTTCCCGGACCGGCGCCGCCACCAGGTCGAGAGCGCGGAAGCGGAGGCCCCGCGTCCACGGGGCGGCGCCGCGGGCGAGGACGAGCACTTCGTGGCCGTGCCGTTCGAACGCCTCGGAGACGTGTCTGCCCACCCAGCCGGTACCGCCGATCACCGCGACGCGTCGCGGGCCGCTCCGCTGTCCGCTCCTCATCTCCGCTCCCCGCCTCCGAGGAGCCCCGTCCTCTTCTCCGCCGCGAGGCACCATTCGTACTCCGGCAGCAGCCCGGCCTCCCCCGCCTGGGCGAGGGAGGGCGCCTCGCGGTCCCGTTTCGACAGGATCGGGCTGATGTCCTCGGGGATCGGCAGGGCCAGCTCCGGGTCGAAGGGGGAGATCTCGCGCTCGTTCTCCGCCACGTACTCCCCCGCGAGGAGGTACGACATCACCGTGTCGTCCTCCAACGCCACGAACAGGTGGCCGACCCCCGCCGGTATGTACAGCGCCCGGGCGCCCCTCCGGTCCAGTTCGACGCTCTCCCACCGGCCGAAGGTGGGGGAACCGACTCTGATGTCGACGACGACGTCCAGCGCCCTGCCCTGGGGGCAGTACACGTACTTGGCCATCCCCGGCGGGGCCGCCGTGTAGTGGACCCCCCGGACCACTCCGCGCCTGGAGACGCTGTAGCTGGCCTGCGCGACCGGGAAGAGGGCGTGTCCGACCGCCTCGACGAAGACGCTCTCCTGCAGCGGGGAGACGAAGAAGCCCCGCTCGTCGGGGAAGGCCGTCGGCGTGAATTCGACGACCCCCTCGACACCGAGCCTGCGTGCACGCATCCGCTCTCACTCCTCCCCGGTCCGCACTCCCACGAACAGGCCCGGTGACGTCTCCTCCGGCCCCAGGTACTCCACCCGGCACCCCGCCCGGGCGAACGCGGCCTCGTACTGCTCGCGTTCGAACAGGGCCAGGACATGGGTGTCGGTGAAGTGCTGGATCCCCGCGTCCGGGTCGGCGACGAGGTAGTGGACCTCCATGTGGTGGGCCGCCCCCCGGCGCACCGCGTGGGAGACCCGGGAGACCGTCCGCCCGTCGACCGTGACGACGTCGCCCACCACGTGCCGGGCCAGGGCCCGCTCCGGGAACCACCAGGGCTCCAGGACGATCACCCCTCCGGGGGCCAGGTGCCGCCCGAAGCATTCCAGTGCGGCCGTCAGCTCGTCGGCGTCGCGCAGGTAGCCGATCGAACTGAACATGCAGGTGATCGCGTCGAATGTGCGGTCGAGCCGGAAGTCGCGCATGTCCCCCTGGTGCACGGGGACTCCCGGCAGGTTCCTCCGGGCCAGCCTCACCATGTCTGCGGCCAGGTCCACGCCTTCGACATGGTCGAACTCCTTGGCGAAGTACCTGAGGTGGGATCCGGTCCCGCACGCCACGTCGAGCAGGGAGGCCGCGGAGGGGTGGTGTTCGCGGACCAGGGCGGTGACCCTCGCGGAGTCGGCCGCGTAGTCCTTGCCCCGTCCCCGGTAGATCGTCTCGTAGAGTTCGGCTCTCCGGTAGATCCCGGCCAGGCCGTTCGTGCCGTCCACGCCCCGCCCCCCGTCAGACGATCCGGACGTCGGGCACGTACAGCACCCACCGCCCGCCGTTGTCGTGGAACTCCCGTTCCTTCGCCATGATCTCCTCGGCGTGGTTCCAGGCGAACAGCAGCGCGTAGTCCGGGTAGGGGGTGGAGAACGCCTCCGGCGGCAGCACCGGGATGTGCGCTCCCGGCGTCAGCCTCCCCTGCTTGGCGGGCGTGGAGTCGCACACGTAGGACACCAGGTCAGGACCGATGCCGCAGAAGTTGGTGACGGTCGCGCTCTTGGCGGTGGCGCCGTAGCCCACCACCGTCTTCCCCTGTGCCCGCAGCTCGCGCAGCAGCGTGGTCAGGTCGTCGCGGATCCGGGCGACCCCGGAGGCGAACCCGAGCAGGGTGGCCGGATCGGTCAGCCGCGCGGCCTCCTCCCGTTCGATCAGCTCGGCCACCGCGTCGGAGGGGGTGCGGGCCCCGGCGCGGGCCAGCGTGTAGCGGACCTCCCCGCCGTGCACCGGGAGGTGCTGCACGTCGACCAGTTCCAGCCCGAACCGCCGTGCCATGGCGGCGACGGACCCGGCGCTGAAGAAGAAGAAATGCTCGTCGTAGATCTGGTCGAAGGAGGTCTTGGAGATGATGTCGCCCAGGTAGGGGTCCTCGAACACCAGGACCCCGTCGGGGGCGAGCAGCGCGTCCACCCCCTTCATGATGGACTCCACGTAGGGGATGTGGCACAGGGTGTTGGCCGCGTAGATGACGTCCGCCGGCCCCTCCTCGGCCCTGACCTCGGCAGCGGTGGAGGCCTCGAAGAAGTCCACGCGCACCCGGATCCCGCCGGCCTGCGCGATCCGCGCGACCCCTCCGGAGGGTTCGAACCCGAGGTGGCGGACCCCGAGGTCGCGGACGGTGGACAGCATGACCCCGTCGTTGCACCCGATCTCCACCACGAACGGGTCGTCGGAAGCCGCGGACCGGACCAGGTCCCGCGCGGTCCGGGCGAAGTGCTCACGCATCACGGAAGAGCCGGACGAGTGGTACGGGTAGCCCTCGTGGAACATGCGCTCCCGCGGCACCTCTTCCACCAGCTGCACCATCGTGCAGGAGGCGCAGCACCCCACCGCGAGCCGGTAGAAGTACTCGTCGGCGACGTCCCCGGGGGTGAGGAACGCGTCGGACAGCGGTTGCCGTCCGAGGTCGAGGAACTGGTTGAGCGGGCCGCCGCACACACGGCACCGGGACACGGTCGCCAGGTCTCCGTTCGCTGGTTCGGTCATGCTGCTCCTTCGCAGGGCCGCGCGGTGACACGCCGCGCTGCCGGATCGGTCGGGTCGGGGGCTCACAGGGTGGCCAGGACTTCGCGCAGTGTGTCGATGACCCGGTCCTGCCGCTCCCGGGGCAGAGAGGGGTACATGGGCAGCGAGAAGATCTCGTCGGCGAGGCGCTCCGTCGTCGGCAGCGCCCCCCGGGCGTAGCCGAGGTGCTGGAAGCCGGTCATGGTGTGGACCGGCCACGGGTAGCTGATGTTCAACGAGATGCCGTGGTGCCTGAGCCGCTCGATGATCTCGTCGCGCCGCGGATGGCGCACCACGAAGACGTAGTAGACGTGCTCGTTGCCCTCGGTCGTGGCCGGCAGGACCAGGTCACCGGCCTCGGCGAGGTCGCCGAGGCCGTCGAAGTAGCGTTCGGCCACCGCCCGGCGCTGCGCCGTGTACTTGTCGAGCCTGCCGAGCTTGCGGCGCAGGATCTCCGCCTGCACCTCGTCCAGCCGGCTGTTGTATCCCGGCGTGGCGACGACGTAGTAGACGTCCTCCATGCCGTAGTAACGCAGTCGGCGCAGGTTCCGGTCCACGTCGGCGTCGGAGGTGACCACCGCCCCGCCGTCCCCGTAGGCGCCGAGCACCTTGGTCGGGTAGAAGGAGAAGGCCGCCGCGTCGCCCATCGTTCCGGCGAGGCGGCCGTTGCGGCGCGCGCCGTGGGCCTGCGCGCAGTCCTCCAGGATGACCAGGCCGTGCCGGTCGGCGATCTGCCGCAGGGGGGCCATGTCGACGCACTGGCCGTAGAGGTGGACGGGCAGCAGGGCCTTGGTGCGCGGGGTGACGGCCGCGGCCACCTGGTCGGTGTCCATCAGGTAGTCGTCCTCCCGGACGTCGACGAACACGGGGACGGCGCCCACGTCGTCGATCGCCACCACGGTCGGCGCCGCGGTGTTGGAGACGGTGATCACCTCGTCCCCCGGGCCGATTCCCAGCGCTCGCAGCCCCAGTTTGACGGCATTGGTGCCGTTGTCCACCCCGACGCAGTGGTCCACGCCGTGGTAGGCGGCGAACTCCCGCTCGAAACCACGGACGCTCTCGCCGAGAATCAGCTGCCCCGACTCGAAAACGGTGCGGACCGCGTCGAGGATGTCCGCCTGCTCCTCCTCGTACTCGGGCAGGTAGTCCCACACACGGATCGTCACTGAAACGCCTTTCCGGTAGCTGTCGGTCCCCGCGTGCCGCGGCGTCCCGTCATCCCGCCAACTTCTCCATGAGGGCGACGATCTCCGCCGGGGGCGGCAGTTCGGCCATCTCGGCGGAGAGCGCGCGCGCCCGTTGCCGGTACCGGGGGTCCTCAAGCACCCGGGCGCAGGCCCCCGCGATCTCTTCGGCGTTCTGCTCGTCCGCTCCGAGCATCACCGCGGCGCCGTGGTCGGCGAGGCGCTGCATCGCCTCGGCCGCGATGTCCTGGTTGACGATCACCTGCGGAACCCCCGCGTGCAGCGCCGTCATGTCCGTGACGCCACCACCGTGGTGCAGGATGATGTCGCAGGTGGGGGCGAGGACGTCCAGGGGCACCCAGCCGACCTGGATGTCCGGGAGCTCCTTGCGCAGGTCCGCCGCGACCCTCTCGGGCGCCCCGATGACCACCTCCACCCCCAGGTCGGAGACGCTTCGCGCCATGTGGCTCAGGGACTCGCCGCTGAACAGTCGGGCACCGGCCGTGATGTAGACCCGGGGCCGTTCCCCCTTGGCGTACATCCACGGCTCCAGGGGGCGCTGCGGGTTGGTGGGCAGCCATCTCATCGCCTGGCGGTCCGGATCGACGGTCGGCCGGAGGCTGGGAGGGCAGATGTCGACCCACAGGTCGGGCGCCGGAACCTCGTCGAGCCCCCATTCCGTGAGGAGCGGAGGCAGGACCTCTGCTGCCCCCGGCGCGTAGATGGCCGCGTCGACACGGTCCCACTCCACACGGACGGACGGCACTCCGAGCCGGTGCGCCAGCAGGGGAGCGCAGTAGAACATCGATCCGCCGACGACGATGTCCGGACGCCACTTCTCGGCCATCCGCAGCAGCGGGTCCAGGCTCTGCAGCGCGATCTCCGCGTACACGCGGCCCACCGCCTTGGCCTGCTCCACCGGGTCGGCGGGGGCCGTGCTCATGAACTCGGCGACATCAGCCTCCGATATGTCGGCGATCTTGACCGGGGCGAGCCCGATCGCCGCGATCTCCGGGAGCACCCATTCGATTCCTCCCACGATGACCTCGTGGCCGCGGTTCCGCGCAGCTGTCGCCAACGAGGCGTGCGAAAAAATCGGTGACGGACTGTTGCCCGGAATAAACAAGATCCTCACGGGGCCTCCGCGGAGCCGTAGTCGGTTCAAGGGGAACGCCGTCTGTGAGCGTCCCCGGTACGCGGGGGCGCAGACAAGGCGGGACCGTCCGCTGTGTCAAGTCGCGGGTCCGCCCGCCGGACGACCTGACAAAGGCGGTCGGAGGTTGTCCGCCCCCGGGGCTCTGCGGGACTAGAACGGAATCCGCCCCCCGACGCCGTGCCCACTCCGGAACGGTCCCGTCGGGACGGGTGGCCGCCTTCGAAAGGAGCCTTGCCGTGAAGAACACAGCGGAACTCACCACTCCGGAGAACCTCTCGGAAGAAGACGTCGAGCTCTACCGGCGCCAGGGCTTCCTCCACATTCCGAGGGTCCTGACCGACGAGGAGGTCGCGGAGTGCCTCGCCGACGCTCGTGAGCAGCTCGGCCTGTCGAAGAAGGAGCTGTGGGACTCCTCGGTGGACGAGGGTGTCCCCGAGGGGGCGACCGTCATGGAGTGGATCGCCGACGCCGAGACCAGGAGTGCGGCCCTGCGCCGCCTGGCTCTGCACCCCAGGATCACCGGGATCGCGGAGCGCCTGGCCGGTCGACCGCTGCGCATGTTCCGCTCCGAGATCCTGCGCAAGCCCGCCAAGAAGTCCGCGGTGACCCCGCCGCACATCGACGAGCCCTACTGGCCCTGGCACGGCGGGACGACCCTCTCCGCCTGGGTGGCCCTGGTGGACGTCCCGGTGGAGCGGGGGTGCATGACCTTCGTCCCCGGCTCCCACCTGACTCCCGAGCCGGCCCCCGAGGACTGGGAGATCTTCGAGAAGTATCCCGAGTTCGCCTGGTTGCCCCGGGTCACCGTCCCGCTGCTGGCGGGCGGCTGCACCTTCCACAACGAGCGTGTCGTCCACATGGCCGGGGCCAACGAGACCGACACCGACCGGCTGTCCCTGGCGACCGTCTACATCGACGCCGAGACCAGGTTCGAGCCCTCGGCCGGGTTCGCCGAGGAGGACCTGGGCTTCAAACCGGGAGATCTCATCGAGGGCGAACGCTACCCCCGGGTGGGCAGCGCCCTCTAGCGGGTCGCGTCCCCTTCCCGCCGTACCGGAGCGGTCGCCTCGGCTGTCACCGCGGGACCGCCGCTCGAACCGGGGGGAGTGCGGAGTTCCGCCGTTCCGGCCTCCCCGGTCCCCTTCCGCCCGGCGCCGCGTGACTCCGGGGGACGGTGGAGGGGCGGCACGTCCGGCCGCCGGGCACGGGTTCCGCTGCACCGGGGGCGGCCACGGGGACCGTGCGGACCACGGCCTGCGCTGCGGGGCTCCGTCTCACGCTCTTCCCGTGCACGGGACGGCCGTGCCCCGGGAGGGACGCCGGTGGCGCCGCCGGGAGTCCGGCGGCGCCACCGGTGCGGGTGGCCGGGCTGCGGTCACGCCGCCTTCTCGGCCTCCTGTCCGGGCTGTTGCGCGGAGGCCGCCGTGGGCTTGCGGGCGGCGAGCACGAGCACGGAGACGACCGCGCACAGGGTCGGGGCGATCATGTAGGCCAGCAGGGTGGTGGGGGCGGTGCCCAGGGACACGAAGATGCCGCCGACCGTCGGGCCGATGATCGATCCGATCCGGCCGATGCTGTACGCCCAGCCGACACCGGTGGAACGGACCTGGGTCGGGTAGACCTGGGCGGCGACCGCGCTCATGCCGGTGATGCTGCCGCTGATGCCGAAGCCGACGATGAACACCGTCACCATCACGATCGCGGCGCTTCCGATGCCCAGGACGGTCACGCCGAGGAACACCGCGCCGAGCAGGTAGCAGCCGCCGACCGCCTGCACGAGGGAGCCGCGCCGGTCGCTGAGGATGCCGAGCGCCAGGCCGCCGGCGACGCCGCCCAGCTGGTACAGGGACGAGGCGACGAGCGCGTTGGTGTCTCCGAGTCCCGCCTGGGTGAACAGCGCCGGCAGCCAGTTCGACAGGAAGTAGATGATGAGCAGGTTGAGGAAGAAGACCAGCCACAGCAGCAGCGTCGTCACGGCGCGGCCGTCGGTGAACAGGGCGGTGATCGGGGAGCGGGTCACCTTCTGCTCGGTGATCGTGAACCGGGTGCTCCCGTCGGTCTGCAGGCTCGGGTCGATCTTCCGGAGGATCCGGGCGAGCTTGTCGTGGGAGCCCTGCTGGACGAGCAGCTTCGTGGACTCCGGCAGCCAGAGCAGAGCGGCCACCAGCAGCACGAGCGCGAGCCAGCCGCCGCTGTGGAAGACGGCCTGCCAGCCGAACGCGGGGATGAGCGCGGAGGAGACCATGCCGCCGACGAACATCCCGAACGTCATTCCGCAGACCACGACCGTGACCACGGTCGACCGGACCCGGGCCGGCGCGTACTCCGCGGACAGGGCGATCAGGTTGGGGGTCAGTCCGCCCATGCCGATACCGCTGATCAGGCGCAGGACCAGCAGCACCTGCACCGACGTGGCGAAGACCGCGGCGGCGGTGAAGACACCGACGACCCCGATCGACAGGATGATCATGTTCCGCCTGCCGTAGCGGTCGGCGAGCGGGCCGAGCAGCATGCCGCCGACCATCATCCCGAACAGGTTGACCCCGAAGACCGGGCCGAAATCGCCGACGTCGATCCCCCACTCCTGGGAGATCGCCGGGGCGGTGAAGCCCATGGCGCCGACGTCGAAACCGTCGATGATGGCGATCAGCAGGCACAGCACGACCACGCCCAGCTGCATCCCCGCCATCCGGCCGCCGTCGATGATCCGGTCGACGAGCACGCCTCCCGTGTTGTCCGGCTTGTTACCGTCCACCTCTTCCTCCCTCTGTGCGGGCTGGACGCGTCACAGCAAGACCTGCGGGTGCGGCGCCGACCGGCTCCGGGGGAACACGGGCCACCCCACCCGTTTTTTACTTACTGTAAAGTCAGTGAAAAAAGTAACACCAATCCCCGGGGAGGACAATGCCCCGGTCCGCACGGTGTTCCGCGCCCCGGTTCACGGAGGGGCGGGAACGCCGTGCGGGCGCCCCGCGTCGCGGCTCACCCGGTGGGCGAGGCGTTCACCCCGCCGTCGACGACGATCCGCTGCCCGGTGACGTAGCCGGCGTCCTCGGAGACCAGGAAGCGCACCACCCGGGCCACGTCGTCGGGACGGCACACCCGCCCCAGCGGCATCGACGCGTCCAGCGCCTCCGCGCTGTCCTCGCCGAGCTTGGCGCGCACCAGGCGGTCGCCCATGTCGGTGGCGACCAGGCCGGGGGCGACGATGTTGACGTGGATGCCGTGGCGGACCTCCTCCTTGGCCAGGGTGAGGGCCAGCGCCTCCAGGGCGGCTTTGCCCATGTTGTAGGGGGCCCCGTTGGGCCGCATCTCGCTGACCTCGCTGCTGGAGATCATCACCACGTCGCCGCGCCGCTGCTCGCGCATGCCGGGGAGCAGCCGTCCCAGCAGGCGGTGGACGCCCAGCGCGTGCACGCTGACGACCCGGTGCAGCTCCTCGAAGGAGGTCTCGGCCACCGGCAGCCCCCGGCTGGCGATACCCGCGTTGTGCACGAGCAGGTCCACGTGCCCGTAGGCGTCGAGCGCGGCGTCGGCCAGCGCGTCGACCTCGGCGACCTCGCCGACCGAGGCGGCCACGCAGACCGCCCGGCCGCCCGCGTCGGTGATCTCGGCGACCAGGCTCTCCGCGGCCTCGCGGTCGCGTCGGTAGTTGACCACCACGGCCGCCCCGTCGGCGGCCAGCGTGCGGGCGATCGCACGCCCGATGCCCCGGCTGGCTCCGGTCACCAGGGCCACCCGTCCCGCCAGCTCCGGGGTGTTCGCACCCATGAGTGTTCCTCCTTGTCACCGCGGGGAGCCGCCGGGTCCGGCGGCCCGTTCCCAGTCTGCCATATTGACTTACTGTTAAGTCGAATACTATTTTCGCCGGTACGGGACTCACAGACGAACAAAGGACGGTGGCGGTATGGACGAGGACCCGCTGTTCACCCCACTGGAGGTCGCGGGCGTCCACCTGAGGAACCGGATCGTCATGGCGCCGATGGGAACCGGGCTGGAACGCGACGGGCACATCACCGACGCGGTGGTCGCCTACTACCGCCGCCGAGCGGCCGGCGGGGTGGGAGCGGTCACGGTCGAGGCGCTGCTCGTCGATCCCGCCACCCGGGGCCCTGAGCCGCACATCCACAGCCGCGCCTACCTGCCCGGCCTGGCCCGCCTGGCCGAGGCGATCCGCGCCGAGGGCGCCGCGGCCGGAGCCCAGCTGATGCACCCGGGGCGCCAGGTGCTCACCGGCCGCAGGGTCGGCCCCTCACCGGTCCCGCTCAACTCGGTCTCGCCGGTGCCCGACGCGCTGAGCACCACCGAGATCGCCGAGATCGTCGACTACTTCGCCGAGGGCGCGGCACTCGCCCAGGAGGCCGGATTCGACTACGTCGAGGTCCACGGCGCGCACGGCTACCTCGTCTCCGACTTCCTGTCGCCGCTGGCCAACCAGCGCGACGACGCCTACGGCGGCTCCCTGGCCAACCGGGCCCGCTTCGCCCGCGAGGTGGCCCGCGCGATCCGGGCCCGCTGCCCCGACCTGCCGCTCTTCTACCGGTTGAGCGGGGAGGAGGCGCTGCCCGGCGGGACGACCGTCGACGACGCCGTCACCGTCGCCCGCTGGCTGGAGGAGGACGGCGTCGCCTGCCTGAGCATCTCCTCGGGCACCTGGAAGTCCCTGCACACCACCATTCCCCCGATGTGGGTGCCGCGCGGGCAGCTCGTGCCGCTGGCCGCCCGGGTCCGCCAGGCGGTCTCCGTCCCGGTCATCTCGGTCGGGCGGCTGCACGACCCCGCCAGTGCGCGCCGTGCGCTGCGCGAGGGCGCCGCCGACCTCGTCGCCATCGGCCGGGGGCTCATCGCCGACCCCGACTGGGCGAACAAGGTCGCCGCGGGACGGGAGGCGGACGTCCGCCCGTGCATCTCCTGCAACGCCTGTGTCGACCAGGTGGGCCCGGGCGGGGAGGTGGTGTGCACGGTCAACCCCGCCATCGGACGGGAGGAGGACTGGGCGGTCCGGCCCGCCGCCCGCTCCCGCAGGGTCGTCGTGGTGGGCGGCGGGCCCGCCGGGATGGAGGCGGCCCGGACCGCCCGCCAACGCGGCCACCGGGTGCTGCTGCTGGAGCGGTCCCCGCGGGTCGGCGGGAAGCTGGCAGTCGCGGCCAGCGCCCCCAGCAAGCACGAGGTGTTCCGGTTCCGCGACTGGCAGGAGCAGGAACTGCGGCGGCTGGGGGTGGAGGTGCGCACCGGCGTGGACGCCACCCCGGAACTGCTGCGCGCGGAGAAGCCCGACGCCGTCATCCTGGCCACGGGCGCGGCTCCCCTGCTGCCGCCCATCCCCGGGCTGGACCTGCCGCACGTCCACGACGCCCAGGAGTACCTGAACGGCCGCCGCCCGGTGGCCGCGGGCTCCCCGGTGGCGGTGCTGGGCGGCGGCGCCACCGGCTGCGAGACCGCCGAACTGCTCGTCGAGGCCGGAGCGAAGGTCACCGTCGTGGAGATGGCCTCGTCGGTGGGCCGGGGCATCGAGGCGATCACCCGCCGCTACCTGATCAAGCAGTTGCGGAAGCGGGGGGTGGAGTTCGTGACCGGGGCGCGCGTGGTGCGGGTCGGCCCCGGCGAGGTGGTCTACGAGTCGAACGGCGAGGAGCACTCCCTGGCGGCCGAGCACGTGGCCGTGGCGCTGGGCTGGCGCTCCCGCGCCGCCGACCTCGTCGACGCCCTGGCCGGCCACGAGGTCCACGTGGTCGGCGACGCGGACCGCCCCGCAGACTTCGTGGCCGCGGTCCGCTCGGGAGCGGAGGCGGGCCTGGCGGTGTGACCCCGGGCGGGAACACGTCGGCGGGGGTGTCCGGCTTCGGCCGGACACCCCCGCTCCGGTTCCACCGGTGCGGCCTGCTCAGCGGCGGTAGCCGTTGAGCAGGAGCTTCGCGATCTGTTCGGCCACCTCGTCGACCGAGAGCCGGCCCCTCGGGTCGAACCAGCGGTAGGACCAGATCGAAGCGCCCAGCAGGGTGGCCGTGGCGACCGACGGGTCGATGTCGAGCAGTTCCCCGCTGGCCACGCCCTCCGCGTAGAGACTGCGCATGACCTCGGTGTACTCGCGTTCCCGCTGGCGCATCTCCTTCTCCCGCTTGGGCGAGAGCAGACCGCGCTCGTTGTAGAAGACCGTGTTCGCGTCGAGGTTCCGCAGGATCGTCCGGGTGTGCTCGACGAGGAGGGCGTGGATGCGCTCTCCTGCGCTGCCCGGCCCGTCCGCGATGGCGCGGAACCGTTCCAGCGCCTCGTCCACGATGCTGTTCACGATCGCGAACAGCACGTCTTCCTTGCTCTTGAAGTAGTAGTAGATGGCCGGCTTCGTGAACCCGATACGGTCCGCGATGTCGTCCAACGACGTGACGTGGTAGCCCTTCTCGCGGAACAGCGCGGTGGCGACCTTGATGATCTGGGTGCGCCGGTCGTTTCCCGCCTGCCCCCGGGTGCGGCTCCGCCGCTTCTCTGGTGTTGCCCTAGCCATCACATGGTCCGAATCCGGGTTGTTCTGCCACGCCTACGTTGGTGCCGTTCCCGTACCGTCCGTCGATCGGGTGAACCGACACGGGGGCACCCTATCTGTCCTGGAAGCGAGGGGAGCGCCGCTCCTTGAACGCCGCCACGCCCTCCTGCTGGTCGTGGCTTCCGTGGAGAAGGGCGGTCGCCTCGACCGAGTAATCGTATCCCTCCGCACTGCCACGGTTGAGAATCCGCTTGGCCACCTGCAGCGCGAGGGCGGGTTTGGCCGCGATGAGGCCGGCCAGGCGCAGCGCCTCGTCGAGGTGCTGCCCCTCGGGGGTCACCGTGGTGACCAGTCCGGCGAGGCGGGCCTCCTCCGCGTTGAGCCGCTCACCGGTGAAGATCATGTGCTTCAGCCAGTGCAGGTTGGTGTTGGCGGGTCCGCGGACCACGCCGAGTCCGGGCATCAGGCCGACCGCCGCCTCGGGGGTGCCGAACTGGGCGGTGCTGTCGGCGACGACGATGTCGGTCACCATCGTCAACTCGCAGCCGCCGCCGAGGGCGAAGCCGTGCACGGCGGCGATCGTCGGCTTGGGGAAGGTCTCGAAGGCGCGGAACGCGGCGAAGGCGAGGTCCTGGTAACGGCGGCGGGCCGGGATGTCGTCGAGGCCCCCGAAGCCCTCGATGTCGCCGCCCGCGCAGAAGCAGCGCCCCGCACCGTGCACCACCAGCACCCGGACCCGGGGGTCCGCGGCGGCGTCCGCGAGCAGGCGCTGCAGGTCGGTCCAGAACTCGAACGGCAGCGCGTTGAGCTTCTCGGGACGGTCGAGGGTGACCACCGCCGCCGAATCCTTCACGGCCACGGCCAGCATGCCATAGCGCTCATCCATCACAACCCCCTAGATTACTTAACAGTAAGCCAAGAGCCAACGGCGGCCCGCCGCCCCGCCGGCGGCGACCCGGGCCCCGGCCGCGCGAACCCGCCGGTTCCTCGGTATTCTACTTACCGTTCATTAAAATACCAGTGTCCGTCGCCCCGAGGAGGCCGCTCGTGGAACCCTACGTCGCCCTGATGCGCCGCTACTGCGTCGACTACACGACCGCGCACGATCCGTCGGTCTGCGACGAGATCATGTCCGAGGACTACGAGATCACCATCTCCGGACGGTCCCTGGGGATGGCCGACTACCGCCGCGTGGTCACCACCACCTTCCGGCGCTTCCCCACGCTCATGCTCACCGTGCACGACATGGTGCTCTCCGGCGACCGTCTGGCCATGCGGTTCAGCGAACACGGCGCCCTCGGCACCGACGGCTCCCAGGTCGCGGTCTGGCCGGGCATCTCGCTCTACCGCTGGGACGGCGAACGGCTCCTCAGCTGCCGCGTGGAACAGGACTTCCTCGGCCGCGACGAGCAGGCCGCGTCCGACACCACCCGCCCCCTCGAAGCCCCCCACCCCGACCCGTGGGCGACCACCCGCGACGCTCCCCGCGCCGAGCGCGCCGAGAAGGCCCTGCGCTCCTGGCTGGACGGCGCCGTGGCCGACGGGGGCGACCTGTTCACCGCGCCGCAGGTGCGCCTGCTGGAGACCGGCACCACCCCCGGCCCGCTCCTGACCGGCCAGAGGGTGGTGGTCGACGACCTGTTCTCGGCCGGCGACCGGGTGGCCGCCGCGCTCACCGTGCACGGCGACTACGCGGGCGGGCTCCCCGGGGTGGCCGACGCCGCGCGGGGCGCCGCCGGCACCCTCGGGGCGACCCTGCTGGCCCGGGTCGACGGCGACGAGGTCGTCGCCGTCGACCTGGTCCGGGACCGCTGGGGACTGGTCAAGCGCCTGAACGCGGCGGTGCGGGACTGACCTGCTCCCGCGCCCAGGGGCCGTCGCCGTCGAGTTCGGGGGCGACGGCCCGGCGCACCTCGTGGCCCGCGAAGCGGATCGGGCAGCCGGGCTGCTCCACCGTCCACTCCTCCCCGGCGGTGACCACTCCGCCGCGGGACCGCAGGTGCGGGTCGGCCGCCGCCTCCGGGAGCGTCCGCACCGGCGAGACGCACACCTGCGCGTCGCCGAGCAGGTCCAGCCACTCCGCCAGCGGCCGTTGCGCGAAGACCGCGGCCAACTCGCCGATCGCGGTCGGGTCGGTCCGCCGGTCGGCCAGGTCGGGGCGGTCCAGCAGGGCCACCAGGCGCTCCCAGAACACCGGTTCCAGCGCGCCGACGGCGATGTGCCGCCCGTCGGCGCAGGCGTAGACCCGGTAGCAGGGCAGGCCGCCGTTGAGCGGCCCGCTCTGGTTCGCCCAGTCGGGGCCGCCCGCCAGGTGGGCGGACATGGGCAGGGCCAGCGCCCAGTGCGCCGCCTCGTACAGGGAGACGTCCACGTGGCTGCCGCGCCCGGTCGCCCTCGCCTGGAGGACTCCGGCGAGGACGGCGGTCGCCGCGAGCGACCCCCCGGTCATGTCGGCGGTGAGCACCGCCGACAGCGCCGGTCCGCTCTCCGCGCTCCCGGTGGTGCTGAGCACTCCCGCCTCGGCGCAGAAGTTGATGTCGTGGCCCGGCTCGTGCGAGCGCGGACCGTCCTGTCCGTAGCCGCTCAGCGACACGTAGACCACGGCCGGGTTGCGTGCGGCGAACTGAGCGTAGCCGACCCCGAGGCGGTCGGCCACCCCCGGCCGGAAGCTCTCCAGCACGGCGTCGGCCCGTTCGCCCAGCGCCAGTACCAGGGCGACGTCGTCGGGGTTCTTGAGGTCGAGCGCGACCGACCGCTTCCCCGCGTCGAGGAACTGGTGGACCGCCGAGACCCCGTCGGCGACCTCGGGCGCCTCGTGCCGCAGGTCGTCGCCGACCCCGGGCCGCTCCACCTTGACGACCTCGGCGCCGAGGTCGCGCAGCAGCCGGGTGCAGGACGCGCCCGGCAGCAGCCGGCTCAGGTCGAGGACGCGCACCCCCGCGAGGGGGCCGCCGCCGGTGCCGCTCACGCCGACTCCCCCTCCGGCTCGGTGAAGGGCGCGGGGCGCCGTGCCGCGTCCGCGAACCGGCCGCCCTCGGCCGCCAGGGCCTCCAGGGCCGCGCCGGCCGGGAACTCGGCTCCGCCCGCGGCCGCCAGGCGCTCGACGACGCGGGCCGCCCCCACCTCGTCCGCCCAGTGGAACGGGCCGCCCAGGGCCCGCGGGAACCCGATGCCCAGCACCGAGGCCACGTCGCCGTCGTCGGGGTGGCACAGGGTTCCGTCGTCCCAGCACAGGAAGCACTCGCTGGCGAAGGCCAGCAGCAGCCGCTCCCCCGCCGCCGCGGCGTCGGCGTCGACGGGCGCCACCCCGAGCACGTCCAGCACCTCGTCGTTGGGGCCGACGCGGCGCCCGTCCGCGTAGCGGTAGAAGCCGAGCCCCTGGCGGCGGCCCCGCACCCCCGCCTCCAGCAGGGTCTCCAGGGCCTTGCGGACGGCGGCGACGTCGATCCGGTCGGTCATCACGTTCTCGGCGACCTGGGTGATGCTGGCCTGCACCACCAGTTCGACGCCGGCCTCGTCGTGCGCCTGGAGCGGGCCGACCGGAAAGCCCACGGCCTTCGCGGCCGAGTCGACGACCCCGGGGCGCACCCCCTCCAGCAGCAGCCGCACCCCCTCGATCAGCCAGCGCGCGTACACCCGGGAGGTGAAGAAGCCGGGGGCGTCGCCGACCACCACCGGGACCTTGCCCAGCCGGCGGCCGAGCGCGGCGGCGCGGGCCAGGGTCTCGGCGGAGGTGCCCTCGTGCGGGATCAGTTCCACCAGCGGCATCCGCTCCACCGGGCTGAAGAAGTGCATGCCCAGGAAGCGCTCGGGGGCGCGCACCGAGGCGGCCAGGGAGCGGATGGAGATCGCGGAGGTGTTGGTGGCCAGCAGGGTCTGCTCGCCCACCAGGCCGCTCACCGTGGTGAGGATCTCGTTCTTCAGTTCGGGCAGTTCGAACACGGCCTCGACGACGGCGTCGGTCTCGGCGAACCCGTCCCAGCCGGTGGTGCCGCGCCACCGCTCGGCGCGGGGGTCGGCTCCGTCCTCCGGGGCCGAGCGCGCCAGCACCCGGTCCAGGTAGGCGCGGGAGCGGTCCAGCGACTCGGCGGAGACGTCGCGCACCAGTGCGCTCAGGCCGCGCGACACGGCGGTGGCGGCGATGCCCGAGCCCATCTGGCCGCCGCCGACGACGCCGAGCCGCTCGGCGCGGCCGTCCGCGCCCCGGCTGCGCCGCTTGATGTCGGCCTCGGCCTGGAACAGGTGGATGGCGGCCCGGGCGCGGGGCGAACGGAGCAGCGCGAGGAAGCTGTCGCGTTCGGCGGCCAGGCCCGCCTCGATGCCCTCGGTGATGCCCACCGCCAGGCAGTCCAGGATGCGTTCGACCGCCGGGGTGAGGCCCGCGCGGCTGTTCGCCCGCTCCTCGCGGACCCGCGCCACCAGCGCCGCACCGGCCTCGGCGTCGTGGGAGCGCCCGGTCCGCGACCGCGGGTCGGCGACCAGCCGCGCGGCGTGCCGCAGGGCCGCCTCCAGCAGGCCGTCGGCCGCGACGACCTCGGTGACCAGCCCCCTGTCGCGGGCCTGGTCCGCGTTCAGGCGCCCTCCGCTGACCAGGAGCTCCACCCAGTCCTCGGTGGCGACCCAGCGGCCCAGCAGCTGGGTTCCGCCGCCGCCGGGCAGCAGTTCCAGGGTGACCTCGGGCAGGCCGACGACGGCCTCGGGCACGGCGACGATCGCGTGCGCGGCGAGGACCAGCTCCAGCGCCCCGCCGAAGGCCGCGCCGTTGAGGGCGGCCACGACCGGCTTGGGGGAGCGGACGACGCGCAGCATCAGGTCGTGGACGCCGGCCAGGAACTCCGCGGCGTCGGGGCGCGCCGCCAGTTCGGGAAGCCAGGAGACGTCGGCTCCGGCTCCGAAGGAGCCCTTCTTGGCGGAGGTGAGGACCAGGGCGTCGATCGAGTCGTCGTCCAGCACGGCAGTGAAGTGGCGGCCGAGGTCGCTCAGCACCCGCTCGTCGACGACGTTCATGGAGCGGTCGGGGTGGTCGAGTTCGAGGACCGCCACCCGGTCGTGGTCGCGGCTGCGGATGGTGTCGGGCAGTGGGCGGTGCGTCACTTGGTCTCCACTCTGGGAAGGCCTGCCGGGGCAGGACACGGACGGGGGCGCTCCGGGGCTGCGGGTCACAGCCCGAGGGAGCGCCCGATGATCTCCTTCATGACCTCGGTGGTCCCGGCGTAGATGGTCTGGATGCGGCTGTCGGCCCAGGCCCTGGCGATCGGTGATTCGAGCATGTAGCCGTAGCCGCCGTGCAGCTGCACGCCGCGGTCGACGATCCGCTGGCACAGTTCGGTCGTCCACCACTTGGCCTGGGCGGCGTCGACGGCGTCCAAGGTCCCCTCGGCGTGGGCGAGCAGCAGCCGGTCGAGGTAGGCCTGGGCGATGTCGGTCTCGGTCTTCATCTCGGCGAGCACGAACCGGTTGTGCTGGAAACGGCCGATGGGCTGGCCGAAGGCCTGGCGCTGCCTGGCGTACTCCAGGGTCAGCTCGTAGGCGCGGCGGGCCTGCGCGGTGGCCTGGACGGCGACGGCGATCCGCTCCTGGGTGAGGTGGCCCATGATCATGTAGAAGCCGCGCCCCTCTTCACCGAGCAGGTTGGCCGCGGGGACCCGCACGTCGTCGAAGAACAGTTCGGCGGTGTCGGCGGCGTGCTGGCCGACCTTGGGCAGCTTCGCGCCCCGGGAGAAGCCGGGGGTGTCGGCCTCGATGACGAGCAGGCTGATCCCCTTGCGTCCGGCCGCGGGGTCGGTCTTGACGGCGGTGATGACCAGGTCGGCGCTGAGCGCGTTGGTGATGAAGGTCTTGGCGCCGTTGACGACGTAGTGGTCGCCGTCGCGGACCGCGGTCGTGGTGATCGCGGCGACGTCGGAGCCGGCGCCGGGCTCGGTCATGGCCAGGGCGAGGATGCGGCGCCCCGCGACGACGTCGGGCAGCCAGCGCTCGGCCTGCTCCGGGGTGCAGTGGTCCAGCAGGTAGGGCAGGGCGATGTCGGCCTGCAGGGACAGGCCCAGTCCGACGGCGAGCACGTCGGCCTCGGCCAGGCACTCCGACAGGATCGCGTTGTAGCGGAAGTCGGGGGTTCCGCCGCCGCCGTAGCGCTCGGGGGCGGCGATGCCGAGGAAGCCCGCCTCTCCGGCGGCTTCGAACAGGGAGCGGTCGACGATGCCGGCCTCCTCCCAGCGCGCCCGGTGCGGAACGACCTCTCTGGCGACGAACTGTCGGACGCTCTCGCGGTACAGCTCGTGGTCCTCGGTGAACACGGATCGCTCCATCGAAGGCACCCCCGGAATCGGCGCAGAACACAGCATCTTTACTTACTAAATGGTAAGTCGAATGATATGGTCGGTGCAACCGTCGGTGATGGGCTCCGCCCGGACAACGCTGATCCGCACCCGACCGGCCCGCCGGTCCGTACTCACGAGTAGGGACACCCATGTTCGATGCCGTCCTGATCGCCAACCGCGGCGAGATCGCCGTCCGTGTCATCCGTGCCTGCAAGGAGCTCGGCATACGTTCGGTCGCCGTCTACAGCGAGGCCGACCGTGCGGCCCCGCACGTCCGGCTGGCCGACGAGGCGCACCTGCTGGGCCCCGCCCCGGCCGCGGAGAGCTACCTGCGCACCGACCGGATCATCGACATCGCCCTGGCCGCCGGTGTGGACGCGATCCACCCCGGCTACGGCTTCCTCTCCGAGAACGCCGAGTTCGCCCGTGCCGTGGCCGACGCCGGACTCGTCTTCGTCGGCCCGTCCCCCGAAGCGATCGAGAGCATGGGTGACAAGCTGACCGCCCGCCAGGCCGCGATCGCCGCCGACGTGCCGGTCGTCCCCGGGACTCCGGAGGCGGTGACCGATGTCGGGACCGCGCTCGCCTTCGGCGAGGAGCACGGCTACCCCGTGGCGGTGAAGGCCATGTTCGGCGGCGGCGGACGCGGTCTGAAGGTGGTCCGGTCCGCCGAACAGATGCGCGAGGCCCTGGAGGCGGCGCAGCGCGAGGCCGCCGCCGCTTTCGGCAACGGTGCCTGCTACCTGGAGCGCTACCTGGAGCGCCCCCGCCACATCGAGGTCCAGATCCTCGGCGACCTCGACGGCACCGTCATCCACCTCGGTGAACGCGACTGCTCGCTGCAGCGGCGGCACCAGAAGCTGGTGGAGGAGGCGCCCGCACCGGGACTGGCGCCCCACGTGCGCGAGCAGATGGCGCAGGCCGCGGTCCGCCTC
Organism: Thermobifida alba; assembly: GCF_023208015.1. Classification (NCBI taxonomy): domain Bacteria; kingdom Bacillati; phylum Actinomycetota; class Actinomycetes; order Streptosporangiales; family Nocardiopsidaceae; genus Thermobifida; species Thermobifida alba. The sequence continues at coordinate 3,386,268 of NZ_CP051627.1, forward strand.
GCCCGGAAGATGGGCTACCACAACGCCGGGACCTGCGAGTTCCTGCTGGACGCCGACGGCGAGACGTTCTACTTCCTGGAGATGAACACCCGGCTCCAGGTCGAGCACCCGGTCACCGAAATGGTCACCGGCGTGGACCTGGTCCACCAGCAGCTGCGGATCGCCGCGGGGGACGGCATGGGGCTCACCCAGGACGACGTGCGCCCGCGGGGGCACGCGATCGAGGTGCGCATCAACGCCGAGGACCCGTCGGCCGGCTTCCTGCCCACGCCGGGCCGCATCGACGTGCTGCGCGCCCCGCAGGGGCCGTGGGTGCGCCTGGACACGGGCGCCGAGTCCGGGTACGAGGTGCCGCGCGAGTACGACTCGATGGTCGGCAAGCTGATCGTGTGGGGCGAGGACCGCGACACGGCCCGCAGGCGCATGCGGCGGGCGCTCGACGAGACGGTCCTCACCGGGATCGAGTCCACGCTGCCGTTCCACGCCCTGGCCATGGAGCACGAGCAGTTCGCGGCCGGGACCCACGCCACCACGTCGGTGGAGGCCGAGTGGGACCTGTCCGAGCTGCCGGAGCGCCCCGAGGCCGCGGAGCCCGCCGCCGCGGCCCCCGCCGCGCCCGCGCTGCGGAGCCGCGAGGTCGAACTGCTCCTCAACGGCGTGCCCACCCTCATCACGGTCTACGGCGCCCCCGTGGAGAACGGGACCGCAACCGCCTCCCGGAGCGGGCGCAGGCGCTCCGGCCGCGCCGGGGGCGGAGCGGGCGGCGGTGCGGACTCCCCGGAGCTGCGCGCCCCCATGCAGGGCACCGTGATCAAGTACGCGGTCGAGGTCGGCGACACCGTCTCCCCCGGCGACCTCGTCGCCGTCGTGGAGGCGATGAAGATGGAGACCCCCGTGGTCGCCCGCCGCGCGGGAACCATCACCCACATCGGCTTCTCCGCCGGCGACGCCGTGGAGTCGGGCGCGGTGCTGGCCCGGATCGAGGACGCCGCCCGGTAGCCCCCCGGGCCGCGCGTCTCCTCCGGCCGTCCGGCGCGGGGCGCACGGCCCGCACCGGACGGCCCGTCTGCGCCGATCCGGCCGGACACACCCGCCAATTTTACTTACCGTAAAGTACATTCAGGACGCCCGCACCCGAGGGCGGCGACGGGAGGCCCTGCGACCGCGCGCCGCCCACCGACCCACCCCGCCCCGCCGCGACGCGGCCGGGCACACACCAGCGACCAACCGTTTGATCCACAGGAGGCCATGATGGGCATGATGAGCGGCCGTGAGGTCGTGATCGTGGAGGCCGTGCGCACCCCGATCGCACGCGGACACCGCGAGAAAGGAGACTTCCGCGACCTGCACCCCAACGAACTGCTGGGCACGGTCTACCGCGAGGTGATCAACCGCGCGGGTATCGACGCCGCCCTCGTCGACGACGTGGTCGCCGGCTGCGTGCAGCAGATCGCCGAGCAGTCCTTCAACATCGGCCGCACGGCCTGGCTCCAGGCCGGACTGCCGATCGAGACCCCGGCCACCACCGTGGACCGCCAGTGCGGATCCGCCCAGCAGGGCGTGAACTTCGCCGCCGCGCAGATCGCCTCCAGCGTCGCCGACATCGCCATCGGCGCCGGGGTGGAGAGCATGAGCCACGTCCCCTTCTCCGTCGGCACCGAGACCCAGAAGCTGTTCGGCACGCCCTACCCCAAGGAGTTCCTGGACCGCTACAACGTGGTCGGCCAGGGGCTGGGCGCGGAGATGATCGCCGACCAGTGGGACATCGACCGCACCGAACTGGACGAACTCTCCGTGCGCTCCCACCGGCTGGCCCACCAGGCCACCACCGAGGGCCGCTTCGACCGGGAGATCGTCGCCGTCGAGACGCCGCACGGCACCGTCACCAAGGACCAGGGCATCCGCCCCGAGACCTCGCTGGAGGCGCTCGCCAAGCTGAAGCCCGCGTTCAAGCCCGACGGCAAGATCACCGCCGGCAACAGCTCCCAGATCTCCGACGGCGCGGCGGCCGTGCTGCTCGCCGAGGCGAACCGGGCCCGGGAGCTGGGCCTCACCCCGCGCGCCCGCATCCTCGACCAGACCACCGTCGGCTGCGACCCGGTGAAGATGCTGGAGGGCCCGATCCCCGCCACCCGCAAGATCCTGGAACGCTCCGGCATGTCCATCGACGACATCGACCTGTTCGAGGTCAACGAGGCGTTCGCGCCGGTCATCGCCGCCTGGCAGCGCGAACTCAAGCCGGACATGGACCGGGTCAACGTCAACGGCGGCGCCATCGCGCTGGGCCACCCGCTCGGCTCCACCGGCGCCCGCCTCATCACCACCCTGCTGCACGAACTGGAGCGCTCCGACAAGGAGATCGGCCTGGTCACCATGTGCTGCGGCGGCGGTATCGGCACCGCCACGCTGATCCAGCGCATCTGACCGCACGGGGTACCCGGGGGACCGGACGCCCCGGTCCCCCGGCGCCGGGCACCCTCCCTCTCACACCGCGTCGGGGCCCGTCCCGCGGCCGTGGGACGGGCCCCGACGTGTGTGCTCAGCGCCGACTGCGCGGACGGGAGCGCCCCCGCGATCCTCCCCACCGGTCGGCCCCGCGTCGCGCAGGACCGCTCCAGGACCGCGGGGGCGGCTCCCCGCGCCTCAGTTCTCGACCAGGGCCGCCTCGCCGAGGAAGGCCCGCAGCACCGAGGCGTTGGAACGGGCGTCGGTGACCGGGCCGCTGTAGACGACCTCGCCCCGGGCCATGGCGACGACCTCGTCGGCCACGTCCATGCCGGTCTCGGCGTTCTGCTCGACCATGAGGATGCCGATCCCGGCGTCGGCGAGCACCCGCACACTGGACAGCACCGACTCGACCATCGCCGGGGCCAGGCCCATCGACGGCTCGTCCAGCAGCATGTAGCGGGGACGGGCCAGGAACGCGCGCCCGAACGCCAGCATCTGCTGCTCTCCGCCGGAGAGCAGCCCGGCCGCGCTGTCGCGGCGCTTCTTCAGGACCGGGAACATCGTGTACACCTGCTCCAGGCCCTCGGCGAACGTGCTCCTGGCCGCGGTGTAGGAGCCGAGCAGCAGGTTCTCGTACACGCTGAGGGGGGCGAAGACCCGCCTCCCCTCGGGCACGAGGACGACTCCGCGGCGCACCACGCGGTGGGCCGGGTGCCGCTCCAGGCGCTCCCCGTCGAGGAGCACCTGCCCGGAGGCCGGCGGGTGCAGCCCGGTGACCGCGCGCAGCGTCGTGGTCTTGCCCGCCCCGTTCGCCCCCAGGACGAGGGTCACCCGGCCGGGGTCGACCGACATGCCGACCCCCCGGACCGCTTCGACCTTGCCGTAGTTGACGTGGAGGTCCTTGATCTCAAGCATGGTCCCGCCATTTCTTGCCGAGGTAGGCCTCCTGGACCCGCGGGTCGCGCACGACCTCGGCGGGCGGTCCCTCAGCGATCAGCACCCCGAAGTTCATCGCGAAGACGTGGTCGCAGGTGTCCACCATCATCTGCACGTCGTGCTCGACGAGGAGCTGGGTCAGCCCCTCCGCACGCAGTTCGCGCAGCAGCCGCGAGATCTCGGCACGCTCCTTCTGGTTCATGCCGGCGGTCGGCTCGTCCAGGAGCAGCAGCCGCGGGTCCATCGCCAGCGCACGGGCGATCTCCACCCGCCGCTGGGTGCCGTACGACAGCTCCTGCGGCCGCAGATCGGCCACGTCGTCCAGCCCGGTGCGCCGGATCGCCGTGTCGACCGCCTCCGAGGTGTCGGTCCTGCGCGGCCGCCGCGCCCACGGGAGGGCGGACCCGGCGTCCTGCCGCGCGTCGGCGCCGAGCTGGATGTTCTGCCGCACGGTCAGGTGCGGCAGCAGCCGCACGGTCTGGAAGGTGCGGGCGATCCGCATCCGGGCGACCTGGGACGGGGGTGCGTCGTGGAACTCGGCCCCGTCGAAGACCAGGGTGCCCCGGGTCAGCGGGGTGAGGCGGGTGATCGCCCCCAGCAGGGTGCTCTTCCCCGACCCGTTGGGCCCCATGATCCCGAAGATCCGGCCCTCGGTGAGGCGTATCGTCAGTCCGTCGACCGCCTTGACCCCGCCGAAGTGGACGGCGACGTCGCGGGCCTCCAGGACCGCGCCCCGGGCCGTCTCGGTGGTCTGTGCGCTCATGGCTCCGCCACACCCTCTCCGACCGTCCTCAGTTCCGGGGCTCCGGTCTGCGGGCCGGAGCGGTCCGCTCCGGAAGGAGCCTTGCGGCGGCCCACCCGGTAGCGGTACTTGGCGTCCGACCACACCCCGTAGAGCCCTCCGGGCATCCAGATCGCCGCGGCGGCGACGAGGGCCCCGTAGACGACGTGCTCCCACTTGCCGACCACGGCGAGCAGTTCCGGAAGCCAGGTGAACACGACCGCGCCGATGAGCGCGCCCTTCCACGACCGGATGCCACCGACGATGATCATGGTCAGCGCCAGGATCACCAGCGAGAAGCCGATGTCGACGGGGGTGATCGTGGTACGGGCCAGCAGGTTCATCGCCCCCGCGCAGCCGCCGAGGAGCCCGCTCGCCGCGAAGGCGGCGAGCCGGTAGGCGCGGACGTTGATCCCGACCGCCGCGGCGAGTTCGGGGTCTTCGCGGACCGCTTCGATGCGGCGGCCGACCCGGCCGAACTCGGTCAGGGCGACCAGGAGCAGCGCGGCGACCGCGATCACGTAGATGTGCCCGGAGGTGAAGTCGCTGATGGCGCCGAACCTGCCGGTGGGCCCCCCGGTCAGGTCGCCCCCGGCGGTCGCGGCCACCGAGACGATGAGGCAGAACGCGATCGTCGCCATACCGAGGTAGAGCCCGTCGAGCTGCTGCACGAGCAGGCCCAGCAGGACGCTGACGACCAGGGACACGGCCATGGCCGCGGCGATGGCCGCCAGCGCCGGGAAGCGGTGGTCGATGACCAGGATCGCCGCCAGGTAGGCGCCGAGCCCGTAGCTTCCGGCCCCGGTGAACGAGAAGACGCCCATCCGCATCGGGAACTGGATGCTCAGTGCCAGGACCAGCCCGATGAACGTGTTCTGGACCAGGATCAGGTTTGCGCCGTACCAGCCGCTCATGTGCGTCGCACCGCCTTCTTGCCGAAGAGCCCGGCGGGTCGCAGGAGGAGGACCGCGAAGATCAGGCTGAACGAGATCGCATCGCCCCACAGGCCGCCGAAGTTCGTGAGCACGAGTGTCTCCGCGAATGCCAGGGCGAACGCGCCGACGGCCACCCCCGCCGTGCTGCCGACACCGCCGAGGATGATGCAGGCGAAGGCCTTGATGATGAGCGTCTCACCGCTTTCCGGGGTGAGCGCGCCCACGTAGAAGGTGTAGAGGACGGCGGCGAGGCCGGCGAGGCCGCCCGCCACCGCCATGGTGGCGATGGCGAACCTCCTGCGGTTCACGCCCATCATCGACGCGACCTCGGCGTCCACACCGATCGAGCGCAGTGCGAGCCCCTGCCGGGAGTGGCGCAGCCACAGTGCGATGGCCGTGGTCAGGACCGCGGCCGCGACCACGATCAGGACCTGCAGGTCACTGACGCGGAGGTCGCCGACCACGTGGATGGTCGGCTGGAAGCTGCTCTGGGTGAAGCCGAACGGGTTGCTCCTGGTCTCGTACTGGGCGAGGGCCAGCGGGATACCCGCGATACCGATCCCTCCGATGAGGATCTGCATTTCAGCCGTCCGGTGGTCCTTGGCCCACCTGGTGATCTGCTCGAAGGCGACCACGTGCACCAGGACCGAGAGCAGCGCGCCGACGGTGACGCCCAGCGCAACGAGTGCGGTCAGGGACAGCGGGGACTGGGCGAGCACCAGGTAGCCCACGAACGCGGCGAACATGAAGATCGATCCGTGAGCGAAGTTGAGGATGCCGATGCTTCCCCAGGCCAGGCTCATCCCCAGGGCGAACATCAGGTAGATCGAGCCGAGCGTCACAGCACCCAGAAGGTCCTGCAGCATGGTCCCTCCTCTCCACGCGGGGGGATGGGGAAGGGGGGCGGGGGGACGCCGGGGCGTCCCCGCCGCGTGGTGTCCGCATGATGGCCCTACTCCTCGACGTCGGACGCGTAGTAGAGGAGCTTCTCGCCGTCGGCGGTCTTCTCGACGACCACCCCGGGGACGTCGAGGATGCGGTCGGTGAAGGTGAGGTCCTCACCCAGCGCGCCGGTCCACGGCTCGGCCGCGATCTCGTCGAGCGCCTTCTGGATGTCCTCGCGGTTGGCGCTGTTGGCCCGCTTGAGCGCCCTGGCGAAGAACCAGGCCGCGTCGTAGCTGTCCGCGGAGTTGAACATGGGGTCCTCCCCGTACTCCTCGCGGAAGGCCTCGGTGAACTTCCGGCTGGCCTCGTACTCCATGGAGGGGTGGTAGCCGACGGGCCACACCATTCCGGCGCCGTCCTCGCCTGCGGGGTCCAGGACCCCGGAGGCCGCGGCGGCGCTGCCGAGCACGGCTCCCTCATATCCGGCCTGGCGCAGCTGGGTCATGGCCGTCGGGTTGGCCGCACCGATGAGAAGGACGGCGACACCGTCGGGGTCGTCCTTGAGCAGCTGCGAGATGGGTGCCGTGAAGTCCTGGGTGCTGCCCTGGGTGGCGACGGAGCTGACGACCTCGATGCCCAGCTCCTCAGCCATGGCGGGCAGGGTCTCCTCGCCGATCATCTCCAGGCTGGGGGTGGCGGCGGTGTAGAGGATGCCCATCGTCTTCCACCCCTGCTCCTTCATGAACTTGGAGAGGATGGGGTAGTAGACGTTCATGGTGGGGGTGAGGCGGAAGGTGTACTCGCCGATCACCACGCCGTCGCTTCCCGCCTGGGTGAAGATGATCGGCATCTTGCTGTTCTGCGCGATCGGCGCCTGAGCCACCGCCGACTCGCTCTGCACGGCACCGAAGACCGCCGAGACGCTGTCGTCGGTGATCGCCTTGGTCAGTTCGCTCGCCGCGGTCTGCGAGTCTCCGGCGGTGTCGACCTCCTCCATCTCGATCGTGGTGTCGCCCAGGAATCCGGACTCGTTGATCTCCTTGATGGCGAGGCGGTGGCCCTCGTCGGCAGCGATACCGTTCTGCGCGGCGGGCCCGGTGACCGGGTTGGTCGACACGACGCGGACCACCGGCGGCGGGCCGTCCCCGCTTTCCGGCCCGGCTGCGCCGCCGCCCTCACCGCTTCCGCACGCGCTGGCGGCGAGCAGAGCTCCGACCACGGCGACCACTGATACCGGACGCCACCACGGCAGCTTGTTTGCGTTCATCAGCCCTCCGGCCACGTTGGAAAGACCACAAGTCAGGTGCCTGTTGGCCGAACAGTCACTTACTTACCGGTCAAACAGCAACCAGGGTCACATCCCAGTTCAAGAGGGCTGCCGGAGAAGTTCGCAAATTGACCCACCTGTTCCGCTGCAGGTCGGCGGCGTAGAGCCGCCGCTGGAGCGCAGCGCGACGGCCTGCCTCCCCTGCGTGCCCGGGGACGGGGCCGCAAGCAGCCGGGGCGGTGGACCCGCGGAGCCGCGGGTCCACCGCCCCGGTGAGGCAGCACGTCCGGTCCGCTCAGCCGACCTCGTCGACGACGACCTCCGCCGTCCCGGACACCAGCCGCTGCCCGTCGTCCCGCCGCAGCCACACGTCGCAGACGGCGACCCGGACCCCGCCGTCGTCGCGCACCTCGGTGACCTCCCCGCCGGCCTCCACCCGGTCCCCGGCGAAGACGTTGGCCTCGAAGCGCACGCGCACCCGGCGTATCGCCGCGGGGTCGCCCACCCACTCCAGCAGCATGTTGACGATGTACCCGAGGTTCGCCGGCCCCTGGTTGACCACCCGGTCCCCCAGGCCCAGCGCCCGCGTGGCCTCAGGGTCGAAGTGGATGGGGTTGGGGTCGCGCATGAGCGCCGACATCGTCTTCATACGGGCCGCCTCGACCCGCTCCAGCCGCCACGGGGGAATCCGGAACCCCGGCGCTACCGTGCCCATTCACGACCTCCGCGGGAAGACGTAGGTGTTGGTGAGGAAGGCCACCGCCGCCCCCTGCTCGTCGCGGATCGCCGTCTCCACCCGCATGAGGTCGAAGACTCCGCTCCTGCCCCTCTTGCGGACCAGGTCGACGACCCGTGCACTCCCCCGCAGGGTCTCGCCCACCCGCAGGGGACGGACCTGCCTCAGGTCCGTCTCACCGATCATCGGACCGTCCTCCGGGCGGCAGTGGACCAGGTCGAGCAGGGAGGCGATGTCGAAGCCCACCCCCCGCATGCCGGCGTGGAAGACGTACGTGGGGTGCAGTACGCCCTCGGGGAGGGGAGGCGAGCAGAGCACGTCCGACATGAGCCACGACTCGTAGGGAGGCACGCTGAAGCTCCCCCCGGGCAGCTCCTTGCCGACCAGCCGCTCCCTCAGTTCGTCGATGTCGACCACGTACCCCTCCGCCTCACCGGGTCCACCTCGCACCGCGGGGCGCCCGCCGGCGGTCCGGGGCCGGCCCCGGACCGCCGGCGGGCGGCTCCCGTCCGGGATCGTCACCGCGGCCACTCCCGCACCACCCGCTCGGTGCGGCCTCCCCAGGCGATCTCGATGGCCCGGGCCACCACCTCCCGGGTCTGGGCGGGTTCGATCACGTCGTCCAGGGACAGGTGCGCGGCGGCCTCCCACGGCTCGGACTCGGCCAGCCACTCCTTGGTCAGCTCCTCGACCAGTGCGTCGCGGGCGGCCACGCCCTGCTCGGCGCGGACCTTCTCCATACGGCGCCGGTAGACGGTGCGGATGCCGGCTTCGGGGGCCATGAAGCCGAGTTCCGCCGAAGGCCAGGCGAACAGGAAATCCGGGTGGGTGGGACGGCCCCCCATCGCGAAGTGCCCGCCGCCGTAGGCCTTGCGGATCACCACGCCGACCTTGGGCACCCGTGCGGTGGTGATGCGGGAGACCAGCGACTCGTAGCCGCGCAGCACGCCGCCGCGCTCGGCCTCCCGGCCGATCATCAGTCCGGGCACGTCGTGGAGGAACAGGAGCGGGATGTTGTAGGTGTCGCACAGGTCGACGAAGGCCCGTTCCTTGGCCAGGGCCTGCGGGTCGAGCGCACCGGCGCGGACGATCGGCTGGTTGGCGATGACGCCCACCGGTTTTCCTTCGATCCGGGCGAGCACGGTGATGACGCTGGCCCCCCAGGCCGCACCCCACGGGAAGATGGTCTGGGCGTCGACGATCGCCTCGATGACGTCGTTCATGTCGTAGCCGGAACGGCTGCCGACCGGGACGATGTTCTCCAGCTCGCTCGGCGGGACCGCCGGGTCGACCGCGGGAGCCACGGGGGCGGGCTGTGCGGCGTTGGACGGCAGGTAGGACAGGAACGCGGCGATGGCGTCCATGGCCGCCTGCTCGTCCTCGACGACCATGTGCACGTTGCCGACGTCCTGGACGGCCTCGGGTCCGCCCAGCTCCTCGTCGCTGATCTCCTCGCCGAGCGCGGCCTCGACCACCGAGGGGCCGGACAGCGCGAGCGAGCTGTCGCGCTTCATCACGACGAAGTCCGCGGTGGAAGCGTGCAGTGCGGAGTCGCCGTAGGAGGGGCCGAGCACGGCCGCGGCACGCGGCACCGGCGGCTCGGTCTCCCGCGGACCGAGGAAGGTCGCGAAGTCGAGCGGGAGCCCGGAGAAGCGCCAGCCCATCACGTCGGGCATCCGCCCGCCGTCGGCGTCGCACAGCAGCACGAGGGGGAAGCCGTAGCGCTGCGCCTGCTCGATGACCCGCCCCTGCTTGCGCATGCTGGTGGGGGCGGTGGTCCCGGCCAGGACGCTGGCGTCGATGCCGATCAGGCCGACCCTGCGTCCGTCGATCGTGCCGAATCCGGTGACCACGGCGTCGCCGGGCACCGGCTTGTGGATCCGCCGCTCGGGCAGGCCCAGGCCGCCCGTCTCGAAGAACGAGCCGGGGTCGAGGATCATGTCGATGCGCTCGCGCACCGGCAGCCGACCGGAGGCGCGGTGCTTGGCGAGTCCTTCTTCTCCCCCCATCCGCAGCGACTCCTCGCGCCGCCGCCGCAGCTCCTCGATGCGCTGTCGCATCGTGACCTCGGCTGTGGACTCACCGCCGTCAACCATCGGCCGTTCCTCCTTACGCATCGGGCGTCATTGGCTCCGGGGGAGCCCTCATGCCGATGAATTTACCATACGGTCAGTAAAATAAAAAAGTGCCGATCACCCCGAGAAGCCGAAAAAATCCCCTCCTACCTCGACAAATACGAAGAGGGGGCCTTCTGGACGGCGCTTTCACCATCCACCCCGGAGAACAGAACACGCCCCCGGAGGACTGGGTCGCCCTCCGGGGGCGTCGGGGCCGTGTCCGCGCCGGGCGGACGCACTCGGTGCCGCCTAGAAGGAGCGCGGCAGCCCGAGACTCTCGCCGATGTAGTTGCGGGCCATCTCGTTGCTGATCGGGCCGATGCGCAGCAGCCGCACGTCACGCCAGTAGCGCTGCATGTCGTACTCCATCGAGTAGCCGTAGCCGCCCAGCAACTGGATGCCGAAGTCGGCCGCTTCCACGGCGTACTCGGCGGCCAGGCACTTGGCCATGGTCGCCTCCACGCCGCACGGCTTCCCGGCGCGCTCCAGCCAGGCCGCGCGGTAGGTGTGCATCCGCGCTGTCTCCAGCTTCATCGCGATGTCGGCGATACCGTGCTGGATCGCCTGCATCGCGCCGATCGGCTTCCCGAAGGCGTGCCGCTGCTTGGCGTACTCCACGGCGTCCTCCAGCACCCCCTGCAGGATGCCGGTACACATCGCCGCCACCATGATCCGCTCGCTGTTGAGCGAGGCCAGGATCTGTGTCCAGCCGTTGTCCACCTCGCCGATCACGTCCTCGTCGGGGACGAACACGTCCTCGAAGGCCACCTCGCACGACTGCACCGAGCGCATGCCGAGCTTGGGGATGGGCCTGGCCGTCAGCCCCGGGGACCCGCCCCGGACCAGGAAGGCCGTCAGGCCGCGGGACGGCTTGTCCGCTTCGGAGGTGCGGGCCACCACCATGATCCGGTCGGCGGTGTTCGACATGGTCGACCAGATCTTGGTGCCGTTCAGCACGAACCCGCCGTCGACCCGGGTGGCCCGGGTCCGCATGGCGCGCAGCACGTCGGTGCCGCCGCCCGGTTCGGTCAGGGCGAAGGCGAACCTCGTCTCCCCCTTCGCGATCGAGGGCAGCAGTGCCCTCTTCTGCTCGTCCGTGCCGAAGGTGCTGACCGCCTTGGCGCCCGACCACACCGTGACGCCCCAGGCCCAGGCCAGCCCAGCCAGGGAACGGGACAGCTCCTCGCAGACGATCACCTGGTCGATCAGGTCACCGCCCTGGCCGCCGTACTCCTCGGGGATGCCGATGCCGTTGAGCCCGGCCTCGGCGATCCGCCGCGTCAGTTCGTAGGGGAACTCCTCCGCCGCCTCCCACTCGCGGGCCGCGGACTTGGGGCACTCCCGCTCCACGAACTCGCGCACGGTCTGGCGGAGCAGCTCCTGCTCCTCGGTGAGCTCGAAGTTCAGCCCCGTACCAGCCATCGTCCTCGCCCTCTTTCCACTGCCTGGTTCACCGTGTCCGCCCGACTGACGCGGACTGCTCGGCCTGCTCCGCGAGGAAGCGTTCACGGAGTTTGAACTTCTGGATCTTCGTGGTGGACATGGGCCACTCGTCGCCCTTGACGAAGCGGACTGCCCGCGGCACCTTGAAGGAGGCGATCCTGCCCCGGCAGTGCTCGATCAGCTCCTCCTCGGTGGCCTCCCGGCCGTCGTGCAGCTCCGCGTAGACGACCGGCACCTCGACCAGACGGGGGTCGGGCACACCGATGGCCTGGGCGAGCTTGACCGCGGGGTGGGTGCCGATGTGGGCCTCGATCTCGGCAGGGGCCACGTTCTCCCCGCCGACCTTCATCATCTCCTTGATCCGCCCCAGGAACATGACCTGGCCGTGCTCGTTCACGGTCCCGTAGTCGCCGATGCGGATCCACCCGTCCTCCAGGACCGCCTCGGCGGTCTTCTCGGGGTCCCCGTAGTAGCCGGAGAAGGTGTTGTAGCCGCGGATGTGCAGCTCTCCCGGCTCGTTGGGGCCGAGCACCGTGCCGTCGGGCCCGACCACGCGGATCTCCACCCCGGGCTGGACCGTGCCGCACCCGTAGAGCCGCTGTTCCTCGCTGTCGGTGACCCGGTTGAAGCTCGCCGGGCCGCACTCGGTCGCGCCGTAGGTGGTCAGCTGCACGGCGTGCGGGGCGAACTTCTGGAACTGCTTGAGCGTCTCGGGCGGGGCGACGTTGAGGTAGGCCTTGACCGAGCTGAGGTCGGTCTCGGGGAAGCGGGGGTGGGTGAGCATCGCCTGCATGATCGGCGGATAGGTCGGGTACAGCAGGGTGGCCCGCTCCTCCTCGATCTGCTTCAGGGAGCGCTCGGCGTCGAACCAGGCGTCGGTGATGAAGGTCCCCCCGTGGCCGAGGGTGAAGGTCAGCGGCCCCAGCGCGGCGACGTGGAACAGGGGCAGCGGGTCCCAGAAGCGGTCCTCTTCCGTCATCCCGAAGCAGCGCCCGGTACTCATCCAGATGCGGATGAACGCCTCGTGGGTCAGCATCGCGCCCCGGGGCTCGCTGGTGGTCCCCGAGGTGTAGAGGATCATCATCAGGTCCCGCAGTGCCACGCCGGAGCAGGAGCGTGCCAGCTCGTCGGCGTCCGCCCGTTCCGCCATGGCGCGGAACTCGGCCCCGGTGACCAGCCCCGGCTGGGGCCCGTCGGCCAGGGTGACCACCGCCCGCAGCTCCGGGAAGTCGGGGAGGTCCAGGCGGGCCGGGTCGGAGGCCTCGCCGAGTCCGGGGAGGCCGTCCCTGAGCAGCTGGGCGAAGTCGGTACGGGGTCCGCAGTCGGTGGTGATGACCGCGCTCAGATCGGCGTCCTTGACCAGGAACTTCAGTTCGCTCGTGCGGTAGCGGGCGTTGATGGGGACGACGACCCCGCCCATCATCGCGATCCCGAAGAGGCTGGAGACGAGGTCGGGGTGGTTGGTCATGAGGATGCCGACGTGCTGCCGGGGGCGGATGCCCAGTCCGCGCAGCGAGCGCGCGATGCTCCAGGCGCGGTCGGCGAGCTCGCGGTAGGTGATGCGGCGGTCGGGGAAGACGACGGCCTCCTTGTCCGGCCACCTCCGGGCGCCCCGCAGGAGCAGCTGCCCCATGGGGAGTATCTCCTCAGCGAGCGCCACCGCCGCGTGGCCTGCTTCTGCCGCTGTCTCCTGACCCCATCCCTGCGTGATCTGAGGTTGCCCCATCAGAACGCTCCCTTTCGCCGGGTCCCGGAGGTCAGCCGGACCCCCTGCTTTCTCCTTCGGCCGGTCCACGATAAGCAGATAACCATCCGGTTGATTATCAACGTCATATGTGATGCGGGACACGGAAAGATCCGTGTGCCGCGCTGCCCGTCGGCTCAGGAAGAGAGCGGCGCGATCACCTCTTCGCCGAAGCGGGCGATCGCCTCCAGCGTGGCCTCGTGTCCGGGGCCGCCCGGCTGCCGCATCCGCAGCGCGATGTACTCGCACCCGGTGATCTCGGCCCACTGCTTGACTTCCTCGCGGATGTCGGCGCCGCTGCCGTAGAGGAACCGCCCGGGAGCAACGAGCTCGGGGGTGAAGTCGCTGCGGTCGCGCACCTCGTCCACCCAGGGTTCGAACTCGCGCAGGTAGGTGCCGACGTTGAAGTACAGCCGGTGCACCGCCATCGCGCTGGGCAGCCAGGTCTTCTCGCAGTCGGCGCGCGAGTCCCCGATCCAGCCGTCCCGGAACAGGGCGACCTTCGGGGTGCGCCCCGCCGCCCGGGCGCTCTCCCGGTAGCGCTCGGCCAGCTTGGCGATGACGTCGACGTGCCGCTGCGGGTCGGCGAGCCAGACGTCGGCCTGTTCACCGGCGAGCTTCAGCCCGCGGGGACCGTGGGTGCCCATCCAGATCTCCGGCGCGCGGTCGCCGTAGGGCGCGGGGGTCACTTGACCGGTGTATCCGTGCAGGTCGAAGGGTTCGCTGCGCCACGCCGCACGCACCACGTCCAGCATCTGGACGAGTCTGCGGAACCGGCTCTCCCGCGGCACCCCGTAGAGGGCGAAGTCGGGGACCTGGTGGGCGACCCCCAGACCGAGGAGGGCGCGTCCCTTGGTGAGCCAGCTCAGCATGATCAGGTCCTCGGCCACCCGGACCGGGTGGTGCAGCGGGCCGGCCAGTACGGCCTGACCCACCCGGATGCGCTGGGTGCCCTCCACCAGCGCGGCACCGAGGAGCTGGGGGGACACCAGTCCGCCGCCCCGCGCCGAGTGGAACTCGGGGAGGAAGAAGGCGTCGAACCCCGCGGCATCAGCCGCGGCCACCTCCGCCCGCAGTTCATCCAGGAGGACGTCGAGGGGTGTGCCGACACTCTGGATCGGCAGGATGATTCCAAACCGCATGGCCGCCTCCGACCGAGGTGGACCAGCGAGCACCGCCCACCTCTGACAACGTGATGGAAGAGTACCTGGAATTTACTAACTAGTCAGAAGAAAAGCAATGCTCCGGGAACGGTTCTCCCCAGCCCCGTCCGCACTGTCGGCCACGCGCGACGTCCTTACCGGAACCGTCCTCCCCTCCCCGTCCGGACAGTGAGGTCGCGATCCGCATGCCCCGCCCCTTCGCCCCCGTTTCCCGCGGAGCCTCCCCGACTTCCGCGGCCTCCGCACGACCGCCCAGGTGTGGTGCGCGTCCCACCGTCCTGGCTGTTCGGCGGCTGAGTGGAGCGGTCTCCGGCGTCTTCCGGAGCTCAGAGCAGTTGGATGGCCAGCGATCCGGCGAGCAGCAGGAGCAGACCGGTGATCCGCGGGGTGTTCATGGGGCGTCGGGGCATCCGGAGCAGCCCGTAGTGGTCGACAGCGGCGGAGGTGAGCTGCTGGCCGGGCACGGTGAGGGCGACTGTGACGGCGGCCCCGATGACCGGAATGGCCAGGAAGGTGCCGGTGACGTATCCGGCGGCGCATGCCGCGCCGAGCCAGCCCCACCACGGCATGCCTCGGAGCGGAGCGAACCGTGGGCGCGGGGTGCGGTTGGTGGCACGCAGCACGAACAGCACGACGGCGATGGTGAGGGTGGCCACCGTGAAACTGACGAGCGCGACGGCGAGCGGCTCGCCGAGGTCCTCCCGCAGTCCGGCGTTGACCGCCCCCTGGACCGGCAGCACGGCGCCCGCCAGGAAGCCCAGCGTGATCCACCCGACGCGGCTCAGCCGGAAACCGGGCTCCGCCGTGTCCGGGGCGGGTACGGCGGCGCGCCGCTGGGCCCGGATGATGACGACGATGCCTGCCAGGACCGCGACGGAGCCGAGGACCATACCCGCGTCGAGCGCCTCGCGTTCCACTCCCAGCAGTCCGAACAGGTCGAGGCCGAGCGAGGCGAACATCTGGCCCGTGACGAACAGTCCGACGGAGGCCACCGCGCCCAGACGCGGAAACAGCAGGATGCTGCAGGTGATGTAGAAGGGGCTGGCCAGACCGCCGAGGAGGTGCCACCCCGTGGCTTCGGGCAGGCGTCCCAGCGCGCCCAGAGACCCCACGACCAGGGCGAGGAGCGCGAGCAGTCCAGTTGCGAGCGCCAGTTGGATCGTCGACGCCCCGTAGGGCGTGCCGACAGCCTTGTTGAGCTGGAGGTTCATCGAGGCCTGAACGGCCAGCAGACAACCGACCAGCAGCGCCACGGCGAGGAAGGCGGTGTACATGGCTCTCCCGGGCCAACCTAATCGGACATAGTGTCCACTTAAACTAGTCTTCCAGGGAACAAGCGGTCAATATGTCCATTTAATGTGCGGCGAAAGATAGGGTGTCGTTCATGAACGATGGCGACGAGTCGAGCCACCCGAACCCGCTGGACCTCCGGTCCGCCGACGGCTCTTCGACCGGCGAGCCGTCAACGCCTCCCCGCAGGCCCCGGCGTCGCACCAGAGAACGCGCCGACGCGGCGCACAACCGGGAACGGATCCTGGCCGCCGCCGAGCGCCTGTTCGCCACAGCCGATCCCCGCACGGTCACCATGGGACAGTTGGCCGAGGCCGCCGGCGTGGGCCGGGCCACCCTCTACCGCCGCTTCCCCACTCCTGCCGACGTCGCGGTGGCACTCCTGGACGAGCACGAACGCCGCCTCCAGGAGGCGATGCTGCACGGCCCTCCACCGCTCGGTCCCGGCGCTCCGCCCGCCGAACGGCTGGCCGCCTTCTACACCGCGGCCGTCGACCTGTTGGAACGCCACCTGCCGCTGGCTCTGGGCGCGGAGACCGGAGCGCGGCGGTTCGCCACCGGCGCCTACGGTTTCTGGCGTGCCCACGTGCACACCCTGCTCGTGGCGGCGGGGACGCCCGACCCCGACGTGCTCGTCGACGTGCTGCTCACCCCGCTCGACCCGGAGCTGTACCGCCACCAGCGCCACACCGTGGGCCTGCCGCGCGACCGGATCACCCGCTCCCTGGGCTGGCTGGCCCGCCGTGCCCTCGAAGGCCCCGGATGATCCGACGCCCGGGGGCGCGAAGACACCGGAAGCTGGCGCTTCCACGGGAGCCGTCGTGGGACGGGAGTTCGAGACGGTGAGATTTCACCCCGGAACCCACCAAGATCGTCACTTTTTGGCATGCCGCAGGATAGAGTTTGAGTAGGCCCGGTAAGCACCGACCCCACCCTCCTCCCACCCCGGAGGATGTTGCTGCCGTGTGCCCTCCTGTCGCCTGAGCACTCCGGACCCCGTCGTGGACACCATCCCCGGCGGGCGATCGGGCAAGCCAACCGATCGCGTCCGAGCCGCGCACCCGCCCCCACCGCGCCCGCCCCGGCGACCCGGACGAACCTTCCCGCGGACCGGGACCTCGGGACCACCCCTGCCCCGGCTCCGTTCGTGTCGTGTCCGTCCACCCCTCCCGGCCGGCCGCGCCCCGGCCCCGGCCGGACACCCTCCGTGGCAGCACCGCCGCGGAGGGCTCCCAGCCCGCCCGCAGCACGCCCTTTCCTACGGCGTCCCCCCGTCGAAGGCTTGTGACCGTGTACCACCTCATTCCCTCCGAGGACCTGCGACTCGCCCGCGAGGAGTTCCCCCACTACGAGATCTGCGTGCTCCACGACGACGCCGGAATCCCGGAGGTGACCGCCGTCCTCAAACCCCCCTACCAGGGCATCGGGCTGGCCGTCCTGGTGTGTGCCGCCACCGTCTCCGAACTGGTCCACACGCTGCGCACCGCGCCCAAGTCCCGGCTGCCCCGCCGCAACCCGAACCGCCGCTACTGGCCCCGCCCCTGGGAGCTGCGTCCCCGTCCGCACTGACCCGTCCCCCGGTCGGCCGCCCCCGGACCCCGTGCATACGGCGGGGCCCACGGGGTAGTCGGGCGCCGCCCGAGCAGCACGGGAGGGAGGCCCCATGACCGGGAGCGCCGGAGGAGCGGAACGGACCTTCACGAGCACGGGACGGGGACGCCCCGAACGGCCCCCCAACATCCTGTTCATCCTCGCCGACGACCTGGGCTGGGCCGATCTGGGCTGCTACGGTTCGACGGCCATCCGCACCCCCAACCTCGACCGGCTCGCCGCCCGGGGAGTGCGCTTCACCCACGGCTACGCGGGATCGCCGTGGTGCTCCTCCACCCGGATCAGCCTGTACACCGGGCGTTTCCCCGGGCGGCTGCAGGCGGGACTGGAGGAGCCGCTCACCACCCACGCCCCGGGCAACGGCATCCCCGCCGACCACCCCACCCTGGCGTCGCTGCTCACCGAAGCCGGGTACGCCACCGCGATGTTCGGCAAGTGGCACTGCGGATGGCTGCCCTGGTACAGCCCGCTCCGCTCCGGCTTCGGCACCTTCTTCGGCAACCTCGACGGCGCCATCGACTACTTCGAGCACGTCAACACCATCGGCGAACCCGACCTGTACGAGGGGGAGACCCCGGTCGAGCAGGCGGGCTACTACACGTCGCTGCTGTCCGAACGCGCCGCCGCCTACATCGCCGACCACCGCGACGGCCCGTTCTACGTGCAGCTCAACTACACCGCGCCGCACTGGCCGTGGGAGGGCCCCGAGGACCGCGCGGTCGGGCGGGAGATCCGCCGCCGCTACCGGCAGGACCGCGAGAACTCGCCGCTGATGCACCTGGACGGCGGCTCCCTGGCCAAGTACGCCGAACTCGTCGAGGCCCTGGACGAGGGCGTCGGGCGGGTGCTGGCCGCACTGGAGGACGCCGGGGCCGCCGAGCACACCATCACCCTGTTCACCTCCGACAACGGCGGTGAGCGGTGGTCGAAGAACTGGCCGTTCGTGGGAGAGAAGGGCGACCTCACCGAGGGCGGCATCCGGGTGCCGCTGATCCTGTCCTGGCCCGCCGCGGTGGCCGGGAACCAGGCGAGCGACCGGCCCGTCATCACCATGGACTGGACGGCGACCCTGCTCGCCGCGGCCGGGACCGCCCCCCACCCCGACTGGCCGCTGGACGGGGTGGACCTGCTCCCCTGGCTGGTGGACGGGGCGGACTTCCCCGACCACGACCTGTTCTGGCGCACCTCCAACCAGGGGGCGCTGCGGCGGGGCCGGTTCAAGTACCTGCGCGACGGACGCGACCGCGCCGTGCTGGGCAACTGGCCGCGCCGTTTCGGCGACTACCACCTGCTGTACGACGTGACGGTGGACGGCCGGGAGCGGGCCGACATCGCCGAGCACCACCCCGACGTGCTCGCCGAACTGCGGGCGGCGTGGGAGCGCACCGCGGCCGGCCTGCTGCCCGTCCCGCCCGCCCATCCGGGCCGGCCGCGTCCTCCCGAAGGCGGCCCCGTCGTCAGCGCACCCGACTGATGGGCTTCCTCACCGCCCTGGGGGAGACGGCGGTCGTGGCCTTCTCCGTCTCGTCCATGCTCTCGGCGGGCCTGGCCAACCCGCTGCGGGAACTGCTCGGCCGCCTCCGCAACGTCCGCGGGGTGCTGCGCGTCCTGGCCGCCAACTTCGTCGCGGTGCCGCTGCTGGGCCTCCTCGTCGTCCGGCTGGTGCCGCTGGAACCGCCGGCGGAGACGGGGCTGCTGCTGGTGGCCGCGGCGGCCGGGGCGCCGTTCCAGGTCAAGCTGACCGAACTGGCCGAGGGGGACCTCGGGTTCAGCACGACCCTGCTGGTGGTGCTGCTCCCGGCCACCGTCGTCCTCATGCCGGCCACGGTCCCCCTGCTCACCCCCGGGGCCGAGGTCTCCGCGGGGGCCGTCGCCCTGCCGCTCCTGCTGACGATGCTGCTGCCGTTGGCCGTCGGCCTGCTCGCCGGGACGTGGCGGCCGCGGTGGAGGCGGCTGCGGCCGCTCCTGGGCCGGATCTCGACGGTCGCGCTGCTGGCGCTGGTGGCGGCCACGGTCCTGGCGAACCTCCGCGCACTCCTCGGCCTGGTCGTGGAGGGCACACTGCTCGCCTCACTCCTCCTGGTCGTCGGCGCGTTCGCCGTCGGCTACGCCACGGGCGGCCTGCGGCCCGACGTCCGCTCGGCCCTCGCACTGGGCACGGCGCAGCGCAACATCGTGGCGGCGACGGTCGTGGCCACGCAGAGCTTCGGCGACCCCCGCGTCACGCTCATGGTGGTCGCCACGTCGCTGGTGACGCTCGCCGTCCTCTTCCCCGCCGCGGCGGTGCTGCGCAGGACCGGCAGCCGCGTCCCGGGGCCCCGGGGCCGTTTACGCGGCGGAGGGTCGGGCTAGCGGTGCCCCGACCGTTCGATGAGGAGGAGAAGCATGGCCGAGACGACCGCGACACCGGTGACGCGTTCACTGATCGCTCCGGCACGGTACGTCCAGGGGCGCGGAGTGCTCGCCGACCTCGGCTCCTACGTCGCGCCGATCGGGTCCGCCCCGCTGGTCCTGACCGACGCCGTGGTACGGCGGATGACCGAGGCCACGGTCACCGAGTCGTTCCGGCGGGCGGGACTGCCGGTGCGGTTCGAGGAGTTCGGCGGGACTCCCACCGCGGCCGAGGCGCGGCGGGTCGCCGAGACCGTCGCCGAGCACGGCTGCGACGTGGTCGTCGGCCTGGGCGGCGGCGCGACCATCGACACCGCCAAGGCCGCCGGGGACGAGGCGGGCGTCCGCTGGGTGAGCGTGCCGACCGTGGCCTCCACCGACGCGCCCACGTCGGCGCTGTCGGTCGTCTACACCGAGGAGGGCGCGTTCGAGTCGTACCGGTTCTACACGCGCAACCCCGACCTCGTGCTCGTCGACACCCAGCTCGTCGCCGACGCACCGGTGCGGTTCCTGGTCTCCGGCATCGGGGACGCGCTCGCCACCTGGATCGAGGCCCGCGCGGCACAGCGCGCCAGCGGCCCGACGATGGCCGGCGGACTGGCCACGCACGCCGGGATCGCGCTGGCCCGGCTGTCCTGGGACGTCCTGTGGGAGAACGCGCTGCCCGCGGTCGAGGCGGTGCGGCGGAACCTGGTCACCCCCGCCGTGGAGGCGGTGGTGGAGGCGAACACGCTGCTGTCCGGCATGGGTTTCGAGTCGGGCGGCCTGGCGGCGGCGCACGCGATCCACGACGGGCTGACCGCCGTCCCGCACACGCACCACCTGGCGCACGGCGAGAAGGTGAACATCGGGTCGATCACCCAGCTCGTCCTGGAGGCGGCGCCCAGCGCGGAGATCCGCGAGTTCGTCGAGTTCACCGCCCGCCTGGGGCTGCCCACCACGCTCACCGAGGCGGGGCTGGGCGACGTCGACGAGGAGGTGCTGCGCACGGTGGTGGAGGCCGCGACCGCGCCGGAGGAGACCATCCACAACCTGCCGTTCCCGGTGGTGGCCGAGGACGTCCTGGACGCGTTGACGTCGGTGGAGGCCCTGGGGCGGTCGGTGCGCGCCGAGGCCGGCCTGCCCGAGCCGCAGGCTCCGGAGCAGCACCGGGTGAAGGTTCCGACCGCCCGCATGGCCTGAGAGCGCGACACTTCCGACGTGGGGGCCCGCGGCCGTGGGCCCCCACGTCGGAAGCAGGGCCCGGCCGGGGTCAGGGACGCAGGACGACCGGGAACTCCTTGAGGCTGTTGACGATCACCGACGGGTTGGGCACCAGTTCGGAGTCGGCCACCGCCAGCCTCATGTCGGGGAAGCGCTCGAACAGCATGGGCAGCGCGACCTGCGCCTCCAGGCGGGCCAGCGGCGCCCCGGGGCACACGTGCGGGCCGTAGCCGAAGGAGATGTGGCGGCCGGCCGACCGGGTGATGTCGAAGACCTCGGGGTCCTCCCCGTGGTGGGCCGGGTCGCGGCCGATCGCGCCGTAGGAGATCATCACCGAGTCGCCCGCGGCGATGGTCACGCCGCCGTACTCGATGTCCTCGGTGGCGAAGCGGAAGATGAAGTTGGTGGTGGGCGGGTCCCAGCGCAGCGACTCCTCCACCGCCGCCTCCCAGGTGGCCTTGCCCGCGCGCAGCAGCTCCAGCTGGTCGGGGTGGCGCAGCAGGGCGCGCACCGTGTTGGTGAGCAGGTTGACGGTGGTCTCGTGCCCGGCCGCCACCACGATCTGGAGCGTGCCCAGCACCTCCTCGTCCGTCAGGGAGTCGCCGTCGGCGTCGGCCTGGAGCAGCGCGGTGGTGAGGTCGTCGCCGGGGTTGGCCTTCTTCTTCGCCATCAGGTCGAGGTAGAAGTTGACCAGCGCGTCGCGGGTGGCGACGAAGTCCTCGGGCGCGGTGACGGAGCTGAAGAACTTGTCGTAGAGGCCGCGCAGCTGTCCGTGGGCCGCCTCCTCCACCCCGTACAGTTCGCCGATGACGCTCATCGGCAGCTTGAAGGAGAACTCGCTCTTGAGGTCCTGCACCTGGTCGGCGCGTTCCTCCAGGGCGTCCAGCAGCTCCGCGGTGATCTCGCGGATGCGGGGCCGCAGCTGCTCCACCCGGCGGGGGGTGAACGCCTGGGCGGTGAGGGCCCGCAGCCGCTTGTGGTCGGCGCCGTCGGCGCCCAGCAGGTTGGTCGGGGTCGGGGGGATGACGCTGAGCAGCGGCCAGGTCGGGGAGATCTCACCGCGGTTGAAGGCTCCCCAGTGCGCCATGTTCTTGGACAGCCGGGAGTCGGTGAGCAGCTCGCGGGCGGCCTGGTGGTGGGTGACGGACCAGGTCCGCACGCCGCCGGGCAGCTCCACCCAGGCGATGGGGCCGGCCTCGTGGAGGCGTTCGCGTTCACCTTCCAGGTCGGAAACGTAGGGATCGAGGACGATCGGGGTGTCGGTGGGCGAAGTCATCATTGACCTCCAGTGGGGGGTACGGGGGTGAAGACGACCGGAAGCGCGACGAGGCCGCGCATCCAGGGGGAGGGGCGCCAGCGCAGTTCGTCGACCCCGACGGCGAGTTCCACGTCGGGCAACCGGTCCAGCAGCACCTCGACGCCGGCGGTGACGATGATCTCGGCGAGTTCCTGGGCGGGGTAGGGGCAGCGGTGATCGCCGTGGGAGAACGACAGGTAGGCCTGGTTCCCCCGGCCCGTGGGGGCGTCGGGGTCGGGGTTGATCCGCGGGTCGCTGTTGGCTCCGGCCAGGCCGAGCAGCAGCAGGTCCCCGGCGCGGATGAGCTGTCCGCCCAGCTCGATGTCGTGGACGGCGTAGCGGCCCAGGTAGTTCTGGGTGGGGGTGTCCTCCCAGAGCACCTCGGTGAGCGCCTCGCGCACACTGCGCCGCGCCCCCGTCAGCGACGCCGCGAACCGGTCGTCGGTGAGCATCAGGCGCAGGGTGTTGCCGAGCCACTCGGTGGTGGGCTGGTGTCCCCCGCCCAGCACCACCACCAGGTCGGGGATGAGCTCCTCGTCGCGGAGGGCGGCGGGGTGGCCGATCATCCGGGACACCACGTCGGCGCCGGGCCGTTTCCGGCGGGCCGCCACCAGCTCCCCCATGGTCTTCAGCAGGAACTGCTGGGCCCGCACCGCGTCGGGTCCGCTGTCGATCATGGTGGTCATGGCGTCGGCGAGGACTTCGGCGTGTTCCCGGTCGAGTCCGTACAGCCGTCCCAGCACCACGGCGGGCAGCCGCGCGGCGTAGTCGGCGCGCAGGTCGGCCTTTGTCGCGGTGCAGAACCCGTCGATCAGCCGGTCGGCGGCCTGCACCGCGTACTGGCGGACCTCGTGCTGGTCGGCTCCGGCGAGCGCGTCGCCGATGGCGGCGGCCCGGCGGCGGTGCTCCTCGCCCTCGGAGTAGAGGACGGTGGGGGTGCGCATCACCATGGGCCGCAGCGGCCAGTCCTCGGGGACCCGGTCCCAGGCGTTCCACCGCCGGGAGCTGCGGGCGAACACCTCCGGGTGGCTGAGCACGTGGTGCAGTTCCCGGTAGCCGATGACCAGCCAGGCGGGGATGTCGCCGTCCAGCAGTACCGGGGCGACCGGACCGTACTGGGCGCGCATCTGCCGGTACAGTTCGGCGGGCCTGGTCTGGAACCGGGGCCCGTACAGGCGGAAGGCGGCGGGGCGGTCGCCGGCCGCGTCGTACCGCGTGCTCATCGGACGACCTCCTGCGCGGTGGCGGCCATCACGTGCTGGACCAGGGTGACCAGCACCCGTTTGACCGACTCGCGGTCGCGGGCGTCGCAGCCCACCAGGGGCACCGAGGGGTCCAGGTCGAGGGCCGTGCGGATCTGGTCGAGGGTGTGGGGGCTGCCGAAGTCGTTGTGGGCGACGACGAAGGGGGTGCCCTGCGCTTCCAGCCGGTCGATGGAGTACCAGGAGTCCTCCAGGCGCCGGGCGTCGACCAGCACGACCGCGCCGAGCGCCCCGGTGAACAGCCGGTCCCACAGGAACCAGAAGCGCTCCTGCCCGGGGGCTCCGAACAGGTACAGCACGAACGTCTCGTCGACGGTGATGCGGCCGAAGTCGAAGGCCACGGTCGTCGTGCTCTTTCCGGGGACGCCGTGGAGACTGTCCACCCCGGCTCCCGCCTGGGTCATCGTCTCCTCGGTGTTGAGGGGGCGGATCTCGCTGACCGCGCGCACCAGGGTGGTCTTGCCGACGCCGAATCCGCCGACGACGACGATCTTCAGCCCGTGGGCGGCTGTGGCGGGCAGCGCTGTCGAATCAGAGGTTGTGGAGTGCAACGAGGACCTTCTCCAGCACGGCCGGGGAAACGGAGGCCGTCGCGGGGTCCGCGGCGGCGGGGTGGCGGGCGGTGGCGTGTCCGGCGTCGAGCAGGTCGGTCAGCAGGATGCGGACCACGGTGACGGGCAGTTCGAGCCGGGCGGCGATCTCCACGACCGCCGTGGGACGCCGGCACATCCGCAGGATGCGGACGTGCTCGGACTGCATTCCGGGGAGCGGGTCGGACTCGGCGACGATCAGTGTCACCGCGTCGAGCGCCTCGTCCCCGCCCCGGCTGCGTCCGGAGGTGATGACGTAGAGGCGGTCGGGTCCTTCCCGGTCGATGGCTCTGCTCATGCTCGGCCGGAAAGCGGTTCGGCGGTGCGGGCTCCGACGCTGAGGTGCTCGCCGATCTGTTCGACGAGCTCGTTCATGTTGTGTCCGGTGAGCCCGGGATCGGCCTCCTCTCCGGCGATGACCGCCAGGTGCGCGCCCGCGCCCGCCTCGACGATGAACAGCAGCCCTCCGTAGAACTCGGCCATGGCCTGGCGGACGCCGCCGGCCCCGTCGCCGAACTCCATGGACGCGCCGTGCGCGAGGCTCTGCATGCCCGCCGCGATGGCCGCCAGGTGGTCGGCCTGGTCGGTGCCGAGACCGGCGGTGTGGCACAGCTTCAGGCCGTCGCGGGAGAGCACGAGGGCGTGGCGGGTGCCGGGGGTGCGTTCCAGCAGCTTCTCCAGGAGCCAGCTGAGCTTGGCGAGATCCATCAGGATTCGTCCTCCTGCGTCCGGTTAGGGGTCGTCTTGCGTACCGCGGCACGGAAAGCCCCGAAGCCCTCCGCGGGGGTGGCCGGCGTGCGCCGGGCGGGCGGCGTCGGTGTCTGTTGTCTGCGTTGGGCCGCCGCGAGGGTCTGTCCGCGGCGGCGCATCGGCAGGCCGCTGTCGCTGTGGACGGCGGGCTGCGCGGCGGACTCGGGAGGCGCGGTCCCCTCGGAGGGGGCGGGGCTGGGACCGGGGACGGGGCGGCGCCGGGCCGGCTCCCGGCGCGGTCGGGCCTGCGGAGCGTTCGGCGCGACGGGTTCGGCGGGTTTGAGGATGCGCTGCGGCAGCAGGAGGACCGCGGCGGTGCCGCCCCGGGAGGAGGGCCGGTAGGAGACCGACAGGCCGTACTTGCGGGCGAGGCTGCCGACCACGGCCAGGCCGAGCCGGGTTCCGGAGAGGTTGGCCAGGTCGCCGCCGTTGGCGACGGCCTCACGGGCGCGGCGCAGGGCCTCCTCGCTCATGACGAGTCCGCCGTCCTCGACGATGAGTGCGGCGCCGGCCTGCACCTCCTCGACGTAGACGTGGACCTCGGAGGTGGGCGGGGAGAACTTGGCCGCGTTGTCGAGGAGCTCGGCGAGGGCGTGGATGACGCCCTCGGCCGCGTACCCGGCGACGGCGAGGGTGGACGCCGAGTGGCAGCGCACCCGCTGGTAGTCGCCGATGCGCGCCATCGCGCCGCGCAGGATGCTCTCCATGGGGATGGGGCGGGTCCAGCGCCGTCCGCTGCGGGCCCCGGTGAGCACCGCGATGCTGTCGGCGACGCGTCCCGCCTGGGCCGTGCTGTGGTCCAGGCGCATCAGGTCGCCCAGGATGTCGACGCCGGGGGTTCCGTTGCCGTGGCGCTGCTGCATCTCGCGCAGGTCGGCGGCCATCGCGGTGGTGATGGCCTGGACCCGCCCGGCCGCGGTGGCGCACGCGGCCATCGCGGCGACGCGTTGGCGTTCGCTGCGCGCGATCTCGGTGGCGACGGTCTCCAGCACGGTGCGGTGGACGGAGTCGACGGTCTGGTCGACGCCGTCGAGGGAGGTGGCCGCGGAGGAGCCGGAGCGCACCCGCCGCACCACGGCGGGAACGGCCTCGTCGACGAGTCGCCGCGCGTCGGCGGCGATCCGGTCGGCGCGGGCCGCCGCGCGGTCGGCCCGTACCGCCTGGTGGCGCACGACCGCTCCGAAGGTGATCAGCAGGGCGACGGAGGCTCCGCCCGCCAGCAGCAGGGGCAGCCGGTCGGAGGAGGGGACACTCCACGCGGCCCAGGCCCATCCCGCGACCACGAGGGCCACGGAGGCCGAGAGAAGGGGGACACCCAGCGGCGTTGCACCCGCTTTGGGTCGGGCAGTTTTCGGAGAAGTCATTGTGGTCCGCGTTCAGGCACGTCACTGAAATGTGGGGAAGGGGGTCAGCAACGGTTGACGCCGCCATCCTTCGGAGACCAAAAAATATGGATTCATTGTCATGAAATGGACTCCGAGAGAGGATCGCCCTCCCGTCCCGATTCCATGACTTTTCGGCCTTCGGGACGCCTCACCGCCACTGCGGCAGCATAGCCGAGCCCACAGCGCCCCCAAAGCTCTCACAACGTGAATTATTGGTGGTTGAATATCCAATCAACCGACACACCCCGATTGCACCGCATTGAACAGCAGAAATGGCACCTATCGCCGATACGGGATCCGGCCTTCCTTTCTTCGCCGCCATTCATCCCATCATCCGCCCATTCGGGGTGCCCACCCGCACACCGACCCGGCCCCGCGTGATCCCGCCGAATCCCCGGATCGTCATCGGCCACCCGCGACGACCGGGGAATCCTCCCGGCAGCCGGGGCCGGCCGTCCGCTTCCGGCCACGGCCGGGACCCGCCGCCCCGGCGCGGCTATTCTGGCGGGGACCACGCACCGACTCCCTGGACGACATGGCGAACTGTCCTATCTGCGGCGAGCAGGACCGCTCCGCCCGGCTCTCCGCGATCGTGCGCTCCGGAACCGCCACCACGACCGGGCACGGGACGACCCAGACCTCCGGAACCGCCGCGATTCCCGCCCCGACCAGCTTTCTCGGCCCCTCGGCCCACCACGCGACGGTCGACTCGGTCAGCCACCACAGCTTCCACGCGACCCACACGACGAGACTGGCCGAGCAGCTGCAGTTCCCCTACGTGCGCCCGCCCAGCCAGGCGGCGCCCACGATCGGCCTCCTCGCCCTGTTCCTCCCCATCCTCGTCACCGTCGAGCCGGCACTCGTGTGGATCGGGGCGTTCCTCCTCTTCTTCGCCTGGCTGTGGAGCGTCACCGACCTCCCCTCTGGGGTGGTCATCCTTCTCTTCCTGTTCGCCGTGGGCTTCTCCGTGCTCATCCTGGGCTTCCTGCTGTCCCTGCCCGTGGACTCCGAGTCGGTCGAGGTCCTGCTCACCGCCCTGCTCTGCGTCGCCTGCGCGGCCTCCGGTGCGGCGCTGGTCGTGTCCGGCCGCCGCGAGCAGCGGCACTACGTCCAGGTCGTCCGGCCGGCCCAGGAGCGCGCCTGGACGGTCTGGAGCCGCCTCCACTACTGCTTCCGGGACGACGCGCTGTTCGACCCGGCCACCGGGGCGGTCGGGAGCGTCCGCGCCCTGCCCGCCCTGCTCGCGCAGGGCGGGCAGGGCCTGCTCCCGCCGCGCTGACCCGGGCCGGGACCCCGCCGCCCGCTCTACCGGCGCAGTTCGGGGAACTGGTCGTCGCGCCACTCCCCCGGGACCGCACCGGCCGCTCCGTCGGCGAACTCCTCCTCACGCCGCCGCAGTTCCACCCGGCGGATCTTGCCGGAGACCGTCTTGGGCAGCTCCGCGAACTCCAGTCGGCGCACCCGCTGGAACGGCGCGAGGTTCTCCCGGGCGTGGCGCAGGATCGACAGCGCGGTCTCCCGCGTCGGCTCGTGCCCGGGCGCCAGCGACACGTACGCCTTGGGCACCGCCAGCCGCACCGGGTCGGGAGCGGGCACCACCGCCGCCTCCGCCACCGCCGGGTGCTCGATGAGCACGCTCTCCAGCTCGAACGGGCTGATCTTGTAGTCGGAGGCCTTGAACACGTCGTCGGTGCGTCCGATGTAGGTGATGAAGCCGTCCGCGTCCCGCCGGGCGACGTCGCCGGTGTGGTACCAGCCGCCCTCCATCGCCTCGGCGTTGCGTTCGGGATCGTCCTGGTACCCGGTCATCAGCATCGCCGGACGCGCGGACAGGTCGAGGCAGATCTCGCCCTCCTCGGCGGGCCGTCCGCTCCGGGGGTCGACGAGCACCACCGGGCAGCCGGGCAGGGGACGGCCCATCGACCCGGGCCTGACCGGGGAGCCGGGGGCGTTGCCGACGACGGCGGTCATCTCGGTCTGCCCGTAGCCGTCGCGCAGGGTCAGTCCCCAGGCCCGGCGCACCTGCTCGATCACCTCGGGGTTGAGCGGCTCGCCCGCGGCGACGACCTCCCGCAGCCGGCCCGGGCCGCCCGACAGGTCGGCGTTGATGAGCATCCGCCACACGGTCGGCGGCGCGCAGAAGGTGGTGACCCCCGCCCGGCGGATCTGCTCCAGCAGCGCGGCGGCGTCGAACCGGGAGTAGTTGTGGACGAAGACGGTGGCCTCGGCGATCCAGGGCGCGAAGAAGCAGCTCCACGCGTGCTTGGCCCAGCCCGGCGAGCTGATGTTGAGGTGGACGTCGCCGGGGCGCAGCCCCAGCCAGTACATCGTCGTCAGGTGGCCGAGCGGGTAGGAGGCCTGGGTGTGCCGCACCAGTTTGGGGCGGCTGGTGGTACCGGAGGTGAAGTACAGCAGCAGCGGGTCGTCGGGCGCGGTCTCCGGGTGCTTCACCTTCGGTTCGGCGATCGCGCGGGCGGCGCGGTAGTCGGCCCAGCCGGCCACGTCGCCGTCCACCACGATCCGGCCGTAGTCGCCGGGCACCTCGGCGAACTTCGCCGTGTTCGCGGCGGAGGTGACGACGTGGCGGGCGCCGCCGCGGGTCACCCGGTCCACCAGGTCGGCCGGGCCCAGGGCGGTGGTGGTCGGCATGATCACCGCGCCGAGTTTCATCACCGCCAGCATCGTCTCCCACAGTTCCACCTGGTTGCCGAGCATGAGCAGCACCCGGTCGCCGCGGGCCACGCCCTGCTCGGCCAGCCAGGCGGCGACCTGGTCGGACCGGTGGACCATGTCGGCGAAGGTGTACTTCGCCTCGCTGCCGTCCTCCTCGACGATCCACAGCGCCGTGGCGTCGTTGTCCCGCGCGTAGCTGTCGAACCAGTCGACCGCCCAGTTGAACCTGGGGCCCAGGTCGGGCCAGCGGAACGTCTCGACGGCGGTTCGGTGGTCGCCGGACAGCCGCAGCAGGGTGTCGCGGGCCCGGCGGTAACTCTCGGTGGCGGAACCGGTGGTCACGTCTCCCCCTCGGTGCTCTGCTCTCGACGGAGGCCGTGCCGCGGGGTCCCCGTCCCCGCGGCACGGCCGTTCCTGCCTCTCGGGGGCATCCTGTTCCGGGAGCGAACCGGGGCACCACCCCCGAAATGGGGTAACGTGATCCGCACCACTGTCGCGATGACCCATCGGGAGTGTGGACCGTGACGACCCCGCCCGGCCGACGTGTCCCCGACCCCGCTCCGCTGCTCGCCCGCGCCCTGCGGGACCTGCGCCGGGAGACCGGTCTGCCCGTCGCCTTCGGCGGTCCGGTGACCCGGGACGGCCGGGGCTTCGTCATCGAGCAGCTCAACGGGACCCGCACGAGGTCGCTGCTGAGCCTGCGGGTCCAGACGGGGGCGGGGCTGGGCGGCCGGGCGCTGGCGCTGGCCCGCCCGTGGGTGGTCGACGACTACTTCGCCGCCGAGGAGATCACGCACGTCTACGACCACGCGGTCGCCCCCGAGCACCTGCGTTCGATCGTCGCGGCCCCGGTAAGGGTCGACGGGGTGACGCGGGCCGTGCTGTACGCGGCGAGCAGGCGGACCGTGGACTTCGGGGACCGGGTGCTGGCGGCCGTGGCCTCTGTGGTGCGGCGGGCGGAGCGGGACTTCGCGGTGGAGGAGGAGGTGCAGCGCAGGCTGGCCGTCGCGCTGTCCGCCGCGCCCCCCGCCGACCGGGGCGCGGCCGCTCCGGACGCCGCGGAACTGGACGAGCTGCTGGCGGAGCTGTCGGACATCGCCGAGACGGTCCGCGACGAGGGGGCGCGGCTCCGCCTGGTCGAGGTGTGCCGCCGCGCGCGGTCGTTGTCGCGGGGCCGGTCGCCCGCGGCCCCGCCCGCCGTGCCCGGGGCTCCGGCGGTCCGGTTGTCGCCGCGGGAGCTCGACGTCCTGGCGGAGGTGGCGGTGGGCCGCACCAACGACGAGGTCGCCGCGGCGCTGGGGCTGCTGCCCAACACGGTGAAGTCGTACCTGAAGAGCGCGATGCGCAAGCTCGGCGCGTCCAACCGGGTGCAGGCGGTCCACCGCGCCCGTACGGCCGGGCTCCTCGACCGCTGACCCGGACCACTCACCGGCCCGCCCCCGGGCGGGCCCTCAGCGGCCGAGGTCGGCCAGCTCCTCGCGGGCCCGCAGCAGCGACGGGCCGTACCAGGTGAGCAGCCGTCCGCTGACCAGCGCGGTCGGGGCGCGGCGGAACGCCTCGGGACCGTCGTCGGCGGTGAAGGCGTAGGGCTCGTCGGGCAGCAGCACCAGGTCGACGTCGTCGCGGTCGATCTCGTCGAGCGCGACCCTCGGATAGCGGTCGGGGTGGGCGGCGAAGACGTTGGCCAGTCCCAGGCGGCGGGCCAGGTCGCCGGTGAACGTCGCGGAGCCCACCACCATCCACGGGTCGCGCCACACCGGGATCGCGACGTGTGCCCGCGCCGCGGGCACCGGCCGCGACCAGGCGCGGCGCGCCTCGGTCAGCCAGGAGGGCACCGGCCAGCGCAGCCCCTCGGCGAACAGCCGCGCCAGGGAGTCCAGCGCCTGCGGCACCGTCTCGATGACGGTCACCCACACCGGGACGCCCGCCTCGCGCAGCCGGCGCACGTCCAGTTCCCGGTTCTCCTCCTTGTTGGCCACGACGAGGTCGGGGCCCAGCGCGGCCACGGCGGCGCGGTCCGGGTTCTTGGTGCCGCGCACCCGGGCCACGTCCAGGTCGGCGGGGTGCGTGCACCAGTCCGTGGCGCCGACCAGCGCCTCGCGCCGGGTGTGCGCGATCGCCTCGGTCAGCGAGGGCACCAGGGACACCACGCGCCGCGCCGGACCGGCCACGGGCACGGGATGCCCCATGTCGTCGCGGGCCACCTCACCACCGCCTCTCCTGGACGACGTCCGTCCCGGCGGCCGACCCCTCCCCCGGCCGCCGGGCGTGCGGGGCCGACTCAGCGGCCCGTCGGCCCCGCACCTCTCACACGTTCCTCCGGTACTGGCCGCCGACCTCGAAGAACGCTTCGGTGACCTGCTGGAGGCTGCAGACCCGTGCCGCGTCCATGAGGACCGCGAACACGTTCTCGTTGTTCATGGCGGCCTGCTTGAGCCGCTCGATCGCCTGCTCGGCCTCCTCCCGGTGCGCCTCCCGGAACGCCTGGACCCGCCGCAGCTGCGACTCCTTCTCCTCCTCGGTGGCGCGGGCCAGTTCGATCTCCTGGGCCGAGCCGTCGTCCCCGGAGGGCGGCAGGAAGGTGTTGACGCCGATGATGGGCAGCGAGCCGTCGTGCTTGCGCTGCTCGTACAGCATCGACTCGTCCTGGATGCGGCCGCGCTGGTAGCCGGTCTCCATCGCGCCGAGCACGCCGCCGCGCTCGTTGATGCGGTCGAACTCGGCGAGCACGGCCTCCTCCACCAGGTCGGTGAGTTCGTCGATGATGAAGGAGCCCTGGAGCGGGTTCTCGTTCATCGCCAGACCCCACTCGCGGTTGATGATCAGCTGGATGGCCAGCGCCCGGCGCACCGACTCCTCGGTGGGGGTGGTGATGGCCTCGTCGTAGGCGTTGGTGTGCAGGCTGTTGGCGTTGTCGTAGATCGCGATGAGCGCCTGGAGCGTGGTGCGGATGTCGTTGAACTGCATCTCCTGGGCGTGCAGGGACCGTCCCGACGTCTGCACGTGGTACTTCAGCTTCTGGGAGCGCTCGTTGGCGCCGTACTTGTCGCGCATGGCCACCGCCCAGATGCGGCGGGCCACCCGGCCCAGCACCGAGTACTCGGGGTCCATGCCGTTGGAGAAGAAGAACGACAGGTTGGGCGCGAAGTCGTCGATGTGCATGCCCCGGGCGAGGTACGCCTCGACGTAGGTGAAGCCGTTGGCGAGGGTGAACGCGAGCTGGCTGATCGGGTTCGCCCCGGCCTCGGCGATGTGGTAGCCGGAGATGGACACCGAGTAGAAGTTGCGGACCCCGTTGGCGATGAACCACTCTTGGATGTCGGCCATCATCCGCAGGGAGAACTCGGTGGAGAACAGGCAGGTGTTCTGGCCCTGGTCCTCCTTGAGGATGTCGGCCTGCACCGTGCCGCGCACCGACCGCAGCGCGTGGGCGCGCACCTCGGCGGCCTCCTGCTCGTCCGGTTCGCGGCCGTGCTTCTCCCGGAAGGCGTCGAGCTGCTGGTCGATGACGGTGTTGAGGAAGAACGCCAGCACGGTGGGGGCCGGGCCGTTGATGGTCATCGACACCGAGGTGGTGGGCGCGGCCAGGTCGAATCCGGCGTACAGCTCCTTCATGTCGTCCAGGGTGGCCACGGAGACGCCGGAGGTGCCGACCTTGCCGTAGATGTCGGGGCGGCGGTCGGGGTCGCGGCCGTAGAGGGTGACGGAGTCGAACGCGGTGGACAGCCGGGTGGCGGGCTGGCCCTCCGACAGGAGTTTGAAGCGCCGGTTGGTGCGGAACGGGTCGCCCTCGCCGGCGAACATGCGGGCGGGGTCCTCGTTGTCGCGTTTGAACGGGAAGACGCCCGCGGTGAACGGGAAGAAGCCGGGCAGGTTCTCGCGCCGCCAGAACGACACGAGTTCGCCGTGGTCGGTGTAGCGGGGCAGGGCGACCCGGGGGACCTTCGTGCCGGCCAGGGACTCGCGGGTGAGCCGGGTGCGGATCTGGCGGTCGCGCACCGTCACGACCTGCTCCTCACCGGAGTAGGACGCCACCACCTCGGGCCAGTTCGCGATCTGCTCGGCGATCTCCTGCGGCAGCTGCCGGCGGGCCTCGGCGAGCACCTCCTCGACGGCGGCGGTGTCGTGGCCGGCGTCGGCGAGATCCTTGGCGGTCTCCTCCAGCCGCTGGACGCGGCGGGCCGCCTCGGCGAGCCGCTGGGTCTCGGCGCGGTAGGCGCGCACGGTCTCGGCGATCTCGGAGAGGTAGCGGACCCGGCTGGAGGGGACCACCTGGGTGATGCCGCTGGAGTGGCGGACGTCGACGCGCGGCAGGACGCCCCCGGCCACCGGGAGGCCCCGTTCCGCGAGGAGGCCGCGCAGGTGCTGGTAGAGCGCGGTGACGCCGTCGTCGTTGAAGGTCGCCGCGGAGGTGCCGAACACCGGCATGTCCTCGGGTCTGGCGCCGAACGCCTCGCGGTTGCGCACCATCTGGCGGCCGACGTCGCGCAGGGCGTCCTTGGCGCCGCGCCGTTCGAACTTGTTGATCGCCACCACGTCGGCGAAGTCGAGCATGTCGATCTTCTCCAGCTGGGAGGCGGCGCCGAACTCGGGGGTCATCACGTACATGGCGACGTCCACGTACGGCACGATCGCCGCGTCGCCCTGGCCGATGCCCGGGGTCTCCACGATGACCAGGTCGAATCCGGCGGCCTTGGCCACGTTGATCACGTCGTCGAGGTGGTCGGGGACCTCGCGGCTGCCGCGGGTGGCCAGGGAGCGGAAGAAGATCCGGTCGCCGTCGAGGGAGTTCATGCGGATGCGGTCGCCCAGCAGCGCGCCGCCGCCGCGGCGGCGGGTGGGGTCGATCGCGATGACCGCGATGCGCAGCTTGTCCTGCTGGTCGAGGCGGAAGCGGCGCACCAGTTCGTCGGTGAGGGAGGACTTGCCGGAGCCTCCGGTGCCGGTGATGCCCAGGACGGGGACGTCGGCGGCGGCCGAGCGCAGTCGGGAGCGCTCCTCGTCGGAGAGGCAGCCGAGTTCGGCTCCGGTGATGGCGCGGGCCAGGGCGAACCGGTCGCCGGAGGCCACGGACTCCACGTCGACCCGGCGGTGCTCCCACAGGTCGAAGTCGCAGTCGCGGATGAGGGTGTTGATCATTCCGGGCAGGCCGAGGCGCTGGCCGTCCTGGGGGGAGAAGATCGTCACCCCGGACTCGCGCAGGCGGGCGATCTCCTCGGGGACGATGACGCCGCCCCCGCCGCCGTACACCTTGACGTGGTCGGCGCCGTGTTCGCGGAGCAGTTCCGCCAGGTACTCGAAGTACTCGACGTGGCCGCCCTGGTAGGAGCTGACCGCGACGCCCTGGACGTCCTCTTCCAGCGCGGCGTCCACCACTTCGCGCACCGACCGGTTGTGTCCCAGGTGGATGACCTCGGCTCCCTGCGACTGCAGGATGCGTCGCATGATGTTGATCGCCGCGTCGTGCCCGTCGAACAGGCTGGACGCGGTGACGAACCGGACGGGGTTCGTCGGACGGTGCAGCGAGTCCGGCTTGGCCTTGTCGTTCATCGGGACCTCCCGGATCGAGAAGCGGATTAGTAGGACGCCCAACTAAATAGTAGGACATCCTAGTTTCTGGGCTCCAGCCCGCCCTCCCCCTTCCCGCCCCACAGTGTTCCCCCCGGCGACGGGCGGACACTTCCGGTCCCGTGGCCGGCCCGCCGCGGCCCCGCCCCGGTCCCCCGGTACCGCGCCCGGAAAAATCACCGGTCAGCACATTCCTCGGGGCAATCCGGGTACCGGTGGGCGCATGACCGTTCCCACGCACCCCAACGGCCGCCGTCGGCCCGGGTCCGGGTGAGGGCGGCATGCGACTGCTGGGCGCTCTCCTGCACGCCGGACGGCGGTGGCTGACCTCCGAGCTGCCCGCCGTCCGGGACCGCCTGTCCGAGAACTTCTGGCCGGTCGTGCACGCCGTCGTCGCGGGAACCGTGGCGTGGCTGCTCGCCAAGAACCTCACCGCCACCCACGATCCGTTCTTCGCACCGATCGCGGCGGTCATCGCGCTCAACGCCTCGGCCAGCGAACGGGGCGCCAACGCCGTCCGCCTGCTGCTGGGGGTGGTCATCGGCATCCTGGTGGGCGAGCTGACCCTGGCCCTCGTCGGCGCGAACTACCGGGGCCTGGCCATCGCCATCGGCGTGGCCATGATCTTCGCCATCGTGGTCAACTTCGCCCGGCTGGTGATCGGCCAGGCCGCCGTCAGCGCGATGCTCATCGTGACCTTCGCCGAGGAGGCCAGCCTGCACCGGCTCGCCGACGCGCTGATCGGCGCCGGGGTGGCCCTGGTGATCAGCCAGCTGCTGTTCCCGGTACGGGTGGTCGCCATCCTGCGCCGCGCCGAGGCCGAGGCGCTGGCGGAGATGGCGCGGATGCTCGACGACACCGGACACGCGCTGGCCCGCGACGACGACGTCTCCGCCGAGGAGACCGTCGACCGGCTGGGCGGGCTGAGCAAACCGATCTCCAACCTCACCCAGACGAGGGAGAGCAGCCGGCACACCGTGCGCAGCTCCACCATCCGGTGGGGGGACCTGGAGCCGATCACCCGGGAGGACGAACACGTCGACCGGCTCGTCTACCTGGGGGAGAGCTGCCTGACCCTGGCCCGCACCACCGCGGCGATGAGCACCGAGGAGCGGCACCGGTTCGCTCCGATGGTGTGCGAGATCGCGGCGTCGCTCGACATGCTCGCCAAGGACCTCAACAACCGGGCCACCCGCCAGCGCGCGGTCGACCGGGCCCTGGAGGCCGCCCGCCCATTCGGCGGCCGCCCCTCCGACGACGACCCGCTGACCGTCTCCACGCACCTCGCCGTGCTGCTGGTCGCCACCGACATCATGCTGTTCGCCGGGATCGACCCGCAGGACGTCCAGGGCGCGCTCGAGGAGGACATCGACCGGCCGCGCGTCACCCGGCCGGTCGCGGTGCCGTGGCTGCCGTGGGTGTCGTGGCGGCCCCAGCTCTCGATGCAGGCCAGGGTGCAGAAATGGCGGACCCGTCTTTCCGAGTTCGTCTCCCGGGAAGAGGACCGGAAGGAAGCGGAGGCGGAGAGCCGACGGGACCGGCAACAGCGGAACGTCCAGTGAGGAAGACAGCATGCGCGCTCTGACGGTGGTCCCCGGAAAAGCCGGATCGGTGGAGGTCGGCGAGGTCCCGGAGCCCGTGGCGGGCGAGGGGGAACTCCTCGTCGACGGTGTGGCGTTGGGCATCTGCGGCACCGACCACGAGATCGTCGGGGGCCTGCACGGCTCGGCCCCCGAGGGCGCGGACCGGCTGGTCCTGGGCCACGAGTCGCTGGGCCGGGTGCGCGCGGCCCCGCCCGGCAGCGGCTTCGCCCCGGGCGACCTGGTGGTCGGGGTCGTCCGCCGCCCGGACCCCCAACCCTGCGGGGCGTGTGCGCACGGCGACTTCGACGCGTGCCGCAACGGCCGGTTCACCGAACGCGGCATCAAGGAGCGGCACGGCTACGGCTCCGAGCGGTGGACGGTGGAGGCCGAGTACGCGGTCCGGCTCGCCCCGGAACTGGAGGAGGTCGGCGTCCTGCTGGAACCCGCCTCGGTGGTGGCCAAGGCGTGGGAGCAGATCGAACGCGTCGGCGGCCGCTCCTGGTTCGACCCGCGGCGCCTGCTCGTCACCGGCGCCGGCCCCATCGGGCTGCTGGCCGCCCTGTTCGGCCTGCAGCGCGGCCTGGAGGTGCACGTCCTCGACCAGGTGGACAGCGGTGTGAAACCGGAACTGGTGGCGGCCCTCGACGCGACCTACCACACCGGCGGCCTCGCCGAGGTCGCCGCGGCGGTCAACCCGGAGGTGGTCGTCGAGGCCACCGGGGCGCCCCGGCTCGTCCTCGACGCGATCACCACCAACGCGCCCTTCGGGGTCGTCTGCCTCGTCGGGCTGTCCTCCGCCGGGACGCGGATCCCCGTGGACGCCGGGGCGCTCAACCGGAGCATCGTCCTGGAGAACGACGCGTTCTTCGGCTCGGTCAACGCCAACCTGCGCCACTACGAACTGGCCGCGCGCGCCCTGTCCTGGGCCGACCGCACCTGGCTGACCCGGATGATCACCCGGCGCCTGCCCCTGGAACGCGCGCACGAGGCGTTCCGGGACGGCGGAGCCGACGACGTGAAGGTGGTCGTCGACCTGTGACCGGGGGGACGGTGCGCGGCGGCGCCCCCGGCGTGCCGGGCCGGGGTCAGAGGAAGGCGCGCAGGGCCGCGTGGAACTCCTCGGGGCGGTCGCGGGGCAGCAGGTGTCCGGCCCGCGGAATCCGCAGCAGCTCGGCCCCGGGGATGAGCCGGGCGGCCTCCTCGACGGCGGACAGCGGCACGGCGGTGTCCGCGTCGCCGCGCACCACCAGGGTGGGGGCGGTGATGCGGGGCAGCAGCGGGCGAAGGTCGGTGCGCATGCGGCGCCAACCGTAGGAGCGGATCTGCCAGTCGTCCAGGGCGAGTTCCCCCGCCTCGTGCTTGGCGCGCGCCTCCTCCTCGGCCAGTGCGGCGATCTCCGCGAAGTCCGGGTTGCGTTCGCCCTCGACGAGGGCCGCCGCCAGCGTGGCGCGGAGCAGCCGCGGACCGCGGGCGAGCAGCACCGTGGCGAGCCGCAGCAGAAAAGGCGTGTGCAGCAGCAGGTAGGTGGTGCCCTGGGCGATCCGGCGGCCCTCCATGCCGCCGGGGGCGACCAGCACCAGCCGGTCCACCCGTTCGGGGCGGCGCGCGGCGAACCCGGCGGCGATGCCGCCGCCGAGGGAGAGCCCCACCAGGCTCGCCCTCGACAGTTCCCAGTGGTCCAGCAGTTCGGCCAGGACGGCTTCCAGGCCCTCCTGGTCGGTCGGTCCGTGCCACGGGCGGCTGCCGCCGTGGCGCGGCAGGTCGGGGGCGAACACCCGGTGGGAGTCGGCCAGCGCGGCGACCGTCCGCCCCCAGGTGAGCGGGGCGGTGTCGAGCATGGCCCCGTGGAGCAGGACCACGGCGGGCCCGGACTCCCCGGCCCGGTAGTAGCGGACGGGTCCGTGGTCGGTGCGGAGGTCGTGGACGGTGGCGGCGTCGAGGGGCACGGGCGCTCTCCTCTCACTCTCGGCGTGCGCTGTCGGGCGGGGGCTGCGCTGCGGCGGCCAGGTCGGCGAGGAAGGAGTCGAAGACGCGCCGCCCGTCCGCGGAGTCGGCGCCGGGACCGGTCTCGAAACCGTCGGCGAGGAGTGCGCTGAGCGCCTCCAGGGTCTCCTCCAGCGGCGGGGCCGCCTCGGAGCCGACCGTGGACTCGATGGCGACCAGGCCGACGGAGAGGATGCCGAGCACGTGGGCGACGGCCTCTGCGGCCAGGTCGGCGCGGATGAGCCCGGCCCGCTGCATGCGGGAGACGAACTCCACCACCAGGCGCTGCCGGGGGCCGTAGCGTTCGGGGCCGCGCCGCCGCACGACGTCG
Source organism: Thermobifida alba (assembly GCF_023208015.1). Lineage (NCBI taxonomy): Bacteria > Bacillati > Actinomycetota > Actinomycetes > Streptosporangiales > Nocardiopsidaceae > Thermobifida > Thermobifida alba. Next base: position 3,424,640 of record NZ_CP051627.1, read on the forward strand.
CCCAGCACCTGGCTGTCGGCGGTGTAGAGGGCGCGCATGAGCGGGTCCGCGGCGAGCGCGCCCAGCGCGTGCCGGTAGACGGTGGACAGCCGCGCCCCCACGGGGTCCTCGCGCACGGCGCGGGCGACCGCCCCGGTCAGCCGCCGCGTCTGGCGGTCCAGCAGGGCCTCCAGTACGGCCTCCTTGCTCGGGAACTCCCGGTAGATGGCGCCCTTGGCGATTCCCGCGGCGCGGGCGACATCGCTGACGCTGGTCTTGGCGTAGCCGTACCGGGCGATCAGTTCCGCTGCCGCGTCGAGGATCCGCTCCGCTCGTTCCGCTCCCACGTCGTGACTCCATGACCGTTTTGGTTCTTCTGGTCACAGCCTAGTGGAGGCCCGCCCCGCCGTCCGCACCGGGCGGGGCGGGCCTCCGCATCGGGAGGAAGAGCGGCCAACCGCCGGAAAAATGCTTCCGCCCCCTTGGACGACAACAATCTTCCACAGCGGGACAAAGTGTTTCCCAGAGGATTTTTACCCGCCCGGCCCTGCCGCCACAAAACCATCTGAGCAGGGAGAATGTAGAAATAAATGTTTGATTCAACGGCTTCCGGATATCCGGGACAGAGCCCGAAAACAACGATTCTCCGCGCCTGTCGCAGCAGCATGGCGACGGACCTACGCATTCGGGGGAGCCATGAAGAGGTTTCTTGCCGCACTGGGCCTGTCCCTTTCCCTGGCAGCCGTTCCGTTCACCGGTGTCGCGGCGGCGGAGGGGACACCGGTGCCGGCCCGGTCCGCGGCGGTCTCCGTGGCCGACGGCCAACCGCAGCAGCACCAGCAGCAGTACGACCGGGACAAGGGCGGCGGAGGCTGGGGCCTGTGGGGCCTGACCGGACTCCTGGGGCTGCTGGGCCTGCTGGGGCTGCGCAGGCAGCGGGAGTCGCACGGCAGCACCGCTAGCGGACGCGGCATGCAGTGACCTCCGCACACCCCCGCACAGACCGGTCCTGTTCCCGGCCTTCGCCGCACCGGGAGCGACCGGCCTCCTCCCTCCCGCGCGGAGGGGGGAGGTTCTGTGCTGTCCGCCCGGCTACAGCAGGGGCCGCCACGGCGCCAGGACGGCCTCGCTGAACTTGGCCATGAACGGGCGCCGCCGCCACTCCCCCAGCGTCAGCCGGCGGGCGTTGGTGAGGTCGTTGGCGAACACCTGCTCCAGCCGGGCCGCGACCCCGTCGTCGATGATCTCCACGTTGATCTCGTAGTTCCCGGTGAGGCTCAGCCGGTCGACGTTGGCGGTGCCGACGGTGCTCCACTGGCCGTCGATGGTGGCGGTCTTGGCGTGGACCATGGCGTTCTGGTAGAGCCACAGGCGGACGCCGCCGCGCAGCAGGGCCGTGTAGCACCCGCGAGCCAGCCAGTCGGCGATGACGTGGTTGGACCGTTCGGGGACCAGCACGTCCACCTCCACCCCGCGGCGGGCCGCGGCGATCAGCGCGCTCAGGATCTCCCGGTCGGGGATGAAGTACGCCTGGGTGATGCGGATGCGCTCCTTGGCCCGGTCGATCGCCTCCAGGTACATCGCGCGGATGGGGTAGATGAGCACCTCCGGGACGTTGCGGTGGACCCGGATGCGCGGATGCCAGTGGTCGGCGCCGACGTCCTCCAGCCGCGGCTGGCCGCTCCTGCGGTTGGTGTTCCAGAAGTCGGAGAAGGCGTTCTCCAGCTCCCACGCCGCCGGGCCGACCAGGCGCAGGTGCGTGTCCCGCCACTCGGTGGCGTACACCGCCCCCACGTTGTAGCCGCCGACGAACCCGGTCCGGCCGTCCACGGTGAGGATCTTGCGGTGGTCGCGCCCGGACTTGCGCACGTCGAGCAGCAGCACCCCCGGCCGGAACGCCGGATAGCGGATGACGTTGACCGTCGGCGGGAAGTCGAAGAACCGCCGGGGCACCACCAGGTTGGCGAACCCGTCGTAGACGACGAAGACCTCGACGCCCCGCTCGGCCGCCTCGATCAACGCCCGCTTGAACTCCGCGCCGAGGCGGTCGCCCTTGAGGATGAAGGACTCGAACAGGACGCGGTGCCGTGCGGAGCGGATCGCCGCCAGCATGTCCCGGAAGAGGTCCTCGCCGTAGGTGTAGACCGTGACCTCGGTCCCGTCCACCAGGGTCGTGGCGGGCGCGGTCCGCGGGAACACCGCGCGGTAGGGGCGGACCCGCCTGCGCCAGGTGTCGACGGCGACGAGCGCGGCGGCCACCGCCAGCTGGGCCGCCAGCACGCCGAACAGGATCCGCTTGAGGGCGGTCACGATGGTCTTGCGTCGCACCACTGTCGTCGTCTCCCGTTCCGTGTGCTCCCCGCCCCCGCCGGGCGGCGCGCGGGGCGGTCCCCGTCCGCTCCCCGCGCGGCCGGGGAGCCCCCCTCCTCCCGCCTACCACGCGAACACCCCGAGCCAACCCCCGGCCACCTACCGCACCGGAACCGTTTTTACAGGCGAGACGTCCTACGGGGGAAGTCTGCCAGCTGGTGCGGCGGCCCGCCCGACCGCAGCGGCAGCCCTGTTCGAGGAAGGACACAGTGTGGGTCTGTTCGACATGATCCGCGGCGAGTTCATCGACATCATCGAATGGCTCGACGACAGCCGCGACACGATCACCTGGCGCTTCCCCCGCCACGACAACGAGATCAAGATGGGAGCCAAGCTCGTCGTCCGCGAGGGCCAGCTCGCGGTGTTCGTCAACGAGGGGAGCATCGCCGACGTCTACGCGCCCGGCACCCACACCCTCACCACGCAGAACATGCCCGTGCTGAGCACCCTCAAGGGATGGAAGTACGGGTTCGACTCGCCCTTCAAGGCCGAGGTGTACTTCTTCAACACCCGCCAGTTCACCGACCTGAAGTGGGGCACGCAGAACCCGGTCATCGTCCGCGACCCCGAGTTCGGCATGGTGCGGCTGCGTGCGTTCGGCGGCTACTCCCTGCGCGTCGTCGACCCGCCGCTGCTGCTGCGCGAGCTGGTCGGCACCGACCCGCAGTTCCGCACCGAGGAGGTCGCCGAGCACCTGCGCCAGCGGATCGTGGGCCACCTCGGTCCCGCGCTGGCCGCCAGCGGGCTGTCCGTGCTCGACCTCGCGGCCAACCAGCACGCCATCGGGGAGCGGCTGGCCCAGGTGCTCAGCGCCGAACTCGCGTCGATCGGCGTCGCCGTCCCCCGGTTCATCATCGAGAACATCTCCCTGCCGACCGAGGTGGAGGAGGCGCTCGACAAGCGCTCCCAGATGGGCATCGTGGGCAACCTCGACCAGTACGCCAGGTTCCAGGCGGCCAACGCGATGGAGAGCGCCGCGCAGAACCCCGGCGGCGGCATGGGCGAAGGCATGGGGATGGGCATGGGCATCGCCATGGGCCAGCAGATGGCGGCCGCGTTCGGCGGCGTCCAGCAGCCCCAGCAGCCGCCCGCGGCCCCGGACGGCCCGCCGCCGCTGCCGCCGCAGGAGCAGTGGTACACCGCCGTCAACGGCCGGCAGCAGGGCCCCTTCGACCAGTCCGGACTGCGCGCCCAGGTCGGCGCCGGCGCGCTCACCCCCGACACGCTGGTGTGGCGGACCGGGATGGCGCAGTGGACGCCCGCCCGCCAGGTGCCCGAACTCGCCGGGCTCTTCCCGCAGCAGGGCCCGCCCCCGCTGCCGCCGCAGTAGTCCCCTTCCGGAACGGTCACGCCCCGTTCCGGTCCTCCCCCGCACCCCCACTCCGACCCGTTCCCCGACCGACCGGCGGCCCGACGGCCGCGCGAGCGCCGAGGTTGTCCCCATGTCCAGTCCTCCACCCCCCGTCCCCGCCTCCTCGCCGCAGTACTCCCGGCCCTGCGACGGCTGCGGCGCCCGCGTCGAGTTCGCGCCCGGAACCAACAGCCTGGTCTGCCCCTACTGCGGCCACCGGAAGGAACTCGCCGCCCCCGACCGCGAGGTGCGGGAGCACGATTTCGCCGCGCTCGCGGAACAGCACCGGAAGAGCGCCGCGGACTTCGCCCACCACCGCTTCGTGTGCTCCCGGTGCGGAGCGCACACCCACTCCGACACGCTCTCCCACTCCTGCCAGTTCTGCTCCGCCCCCCTCGTCGCGGACACCGGCGGGGACGAGCAGGTCGCCCCCGAGGCGGTGGTGCTGTTCCAGGTCGACCGGTCCGCGGCCCGCGAGGCGCTGCGCACGTGGACCAGGTCCCGCTGGTTCGCTCCGGGCAGCCTGAAGAAGGTGGCCGACGCGGAGTCGATGAAGAGCACCTACCTGCCGCACTGGACCTTCGACGCCAGGACGGTCTCCGACTACACCGGCCAGCGCGGCGAGTACTACTACGTGAAGGAGACCGACGACGAGGGCAACAGCCGCGAGGTCCGCAAGGTCCGGTGGTATCCCGCGTCCGGGACCGTGCGGCGCGACTTCGACGACGTGCTCGTCGTCGGCACCGAGAAGGTGCCGACCGGGCGGCTGAAGGCGCTGGAGCCGTGGCCGCTGCGCGAGGCCCGCCCCTACCGGCCGGACTACCTGGCCGGACACCACACCCTGCGCTACGACGTCGACCCCCGGGCGGGGCTGGAGGACGCCAAGCAGCAGATGGCGTCGGTCATCCGGCGGGACTGCGAGAAGGACATCGGCGGCGACACCCAGCGCGTGTCCTCGGTCGAGACCCGCTACCGGGACGTCACCGGCAAACTGGTGCTGCTGCCCGTGTGGATCGCCTCCTACCTGCACGGCGGCAAGAGCTGGCAGGTGCTGATCAACGGCTGCACCGGCGAGGTCCACGGCGAGCGGCCCTACAGCGCCGTCAAGATCGTCGCCGCCGTCCTCGCCGCCCTGGCGGTGCTCTCCCTCCTCCTGCTGTTCTTCGGCCTGTCGGGGCAGTCCGGGGCCTGACCTCCGTCCCGGCCGGTCCCGCCGCCGGCGGGACCGGAGCCCGGGGCGAACACGGCGCGGTCGTACCGCTACGCTGTGCCTCCAAACCTTCCCACCCAGCCGGAGACACAGCCGCGATGAACCGTTTCCCCACGACCGTGACCGCAGGACTGCTGAGCTGCGTGCTCCTGGCGGCCGCCACGGCCTGCCAGTCCGAGACCGACGAGGGGCCGGACTCCCCGGTCTCCGACGTCACGGGAGCGACCCTGCACACCAGCCTCGGCGACATCGAGGTGGTGCTGCTCCCCGAGGAGGCGCCCGAGACGGTGGCGAACTTCGTGGGGCTGGCCGAGGGGAGCAAGGCCACCAACCCGACCACCGGGGACGACCGGTTCTACGACGGCACGGTCTTCCACCGGGTCATCCCCGACTTCATGATCCAGGGCGGCGACCCCGAGGGCACCGGCCGGGGCGGTCCCGGCTACACCTTCGCCGACGAGATCCGCCCCGACCTGGTGTTCGACGAGCCGGGCAAGCTCGCCATGGCCAACTCCGGCCCGAACACCAACGGATCGCAGTTCTTCGTCACCACCGTCGCCACGCCCTGGCTGGACGGCCGGCACACCATCTTCGGGGAGGTCGCCGACGACGCCAGCCTCGACGTGGCCGTGGCCATCTCGCTGGTGCCCACCGACGGCGCCGACCGGCCGACCGAGGACGTCGTCCTGGAGTCGGTGACCATCCACCGGGCCGACGGCTGACCGGGCCTCACCCGGAGGCGGCGTCCCCGCCGGCCGCTGCGGCCCCGTCCGCTCCGGCCGCGGCGATCCGGTTGAGCACCTCCATGTGGCGGCGGAACGCCCTCCTGCCCTCCGGGGTGAGGCTGAGCCAGGTCTTGGCGCGCCGTCCCGCCCGGGCCTTGTCGACCTTCAGGTAGCCCGCCCGCTCCAGGGTGGTGACGTGCTGCGACAGCGAGGAGTCGCTGACCTCGACGGTGTCGCGGACGTAGCCGAACTCGGCCTGCTCCAGCGGCAGGAGCGTCGCGACGATCGAGAACCGCACGGGCGAGTGGATGACCTGGTCCAGCTCTCGGCGCGGGTGGCTCACCGGGTCCTCCGCCACATCAGCGCCGCGGCCGCCGCGAAGGGCAGCGACATCCCGGCCGCGGCCAGGCTCCACGCCGCGAGCGAGGTGTCGAACTGCCAGCGCACCAGCGGCCCGACGAGCAGCAGGTAGCCGAGGAACCAGACGGCGGCCGCGACCGTGAGGGACCGGGTGGCTCCCCGCGGACGCACGCGGCGCCGTTCCGCCCACCAGGTGACCGGCAGCGTCGCCAGCAGCCACCCCGCGAGCGCGAGGTGGCGCGCGAAGCCGTCGGCGAAGAACGCCTCCACCGCCACGACCAGCACCGCCGAGAGTACCGCCACCGCGGCCAGGTACCAGACGTACCACCGCCCGTCGGCGGCCGCCCGCGCACGCAGCCGCTCCGCCCGGGCGACGTCCCCCGGGGAGAGCGGACGGGCCTCTTCTGCCATCGCGGACTCCTTTCTTCGGTGTTCTGCTCAATCACTTTAGGAATACTAAAGTGATTGAGTCAACCGAAAAGACTTCTCTCGGACTCAAGGAACGGGGCAGCCCTCCGGGGCCCCGGGGCGACCCCGGATAGCCGGGGACGATCCGGGTAGGAGAGCTGGTCCCGCGGTCGAATCGCGGGAAGGCACGACGGACACCGGTGGCGGGGAGGTCCGCGATGGCGGTTCTGGGACACCGTTTCCGACTCGACGGCGCGGCGGGGCCGCGCCGCTGCGGTGATGGCGCACGGCACGGGAGCTGACCCCCGGCGGGGCCGCCCCGTCCCCGTCCGCGACGGTCTCACCAGTGCCGAGGCCGCCGAACGGCTGCGCCGCGACGGCCGCAACACCCCGCCCGCACCCCGGTACACGCTCCCCTTCCTCCTGCTGGTCGGCGAGTTCACCCACTTCTTCGCCCTGCTGCTGTGGGGCGCGGCGGCACTGGCCCTCATCGGCGGACTGCCGGAGGCGGCCCTGGCCATCGCCACCGTGGTCGTGGTCAGCGGCGGCCTCGCGTTCGTCCAGGACTCCTGGGCCGACCGGATCGGCTGGCGGCTCCTCTCCCGCCTCCCCGCGACCGCGACCGCGGTCCGCGACGGCCGGCGGATCCGCGTCCCCGCCGACGAACTGGTGGCCGCCGACGTCGTGCTGCTGACCGCGGGAGACCGCGTCCCCGCCGACCTCCGGCTCACCGAGGCGCACGGCCTGGCCGTGGACGAGGCCCCGCTCACCGGGCGGCGCGCGGTGGTACGGCACGGCGACGGCGACACCGTGTTCGCCGGCACCCACGTCGTCGCCGGTGAGGCCGAGGGCGTCGTGGTCACCACCGGCCCGCGGACCCGGCTCGGCCAGTCCGCCTCCCCGGTCCGCCAGGCCCGGCGCCCCTCCGGCCCGCTGACCGGGGACCTGCGCGACCTGACCGCGTTCGCGGCGGGCGCGGCGGCGGTGACCGCCCTGCTGCTCTTCCTGCTCCCGGTCGTGTCGGGCGTCCCGCCGGCCGCGGCTTTCCTGCCCGCCGTGGGGCTGGCCGTGGCCCTGGTGCCGCTGGGACTGCGCCCCGCCGTCCACCTCTGCCTGGCCTGGACCGCGCAGCGGATGGCGCACGCGAAGGCGCTGCCCCGCCGTCCGGAAGCCACCGAACGGCTCGGCGCGGTGACGTTCCTGTGCGTCCCCGAGGCCGGGGTGCTCACCCGCGGCGAACCCTCGGCCGTCGAGGTGTGGACGCCGCAGGGCACCGTGCGCGTCACGGGGGAGGGGTACGCGCCCGAGGGCGGCCTGGACGGTACCGGTCCCGCCGTGGCCGCGGCCCAGGACCTGGCCATGACCGCGGCGCTGTGCTCCGGCGGCGGCATCCACTTCGCCGACGGCCGGTGGCGGCCGGTGGGCGACCCGGTGGAGGCCGCCTGCCACGTGCTGGCCGCGCGCGCCGGCGCGGACACCTCCCTGTCCGCCGTGGAGGTGCGCTACCCCTTCGACCCGCACCGCCTCCGGGCGTCGGCGTTCGCCAAGGGATCGGTCCACGTCAAGGGCGCCCCCGACGCCGTGCTGCCGCGCTGCCGCAACCCCGGGGGCGCCGAGGCGGCCCTCGCCGCCCTGACGGAACGGGGGCTGCGGGTGCTGGCCGTGGCCCGCCGCGACCTCACCGCCCCGCCGGAGCGGGCCGACGACGCCGAACGCGACCTCACCCTGCTGGGGCTGGTCGGCCTGGAGGACCCGCCCCGCCCCGACGCGCGCGAGGCGGTGGCCCGCTGCCGCCGGGCGGGCGTCCGGACGGCGCTCGTGACCGGCGACGACCCGCGCACCGCCCGGGCCGTGGCCCGTTCGGTCGGGCTGGCCGCGGCCGACGCCCCGGTCCTCACCGGCGCGGAACTCCCCGACGACCTGCGCGGCATCGGGGAGCTGCTGGACCGGGACGGAGCCGTGGTCGCCCGGGCCTCCCCCGAGGACCGGCGGCGGGTGACCGTCGCCCTCCAGCACCGCGGACACGTCGTCGCGACCGCGGGCGGCGGGGCCCACGACGGCGACGCGCTGCGCCGCGCCGACGTCGGCGTGGCGGCGGGCGCACCGGCCTGCGACACCGCCCGGGACGCCGCCGACCTCGTCCTCCTCGACGGCGGCCTCGCCGCGGCCGCCACCGCCGTGGAACTGGGCCGCGGCGCGCGCGCCAACCTCCGCCGCGTCCTGACCTACTGCCTGACCGGCGTCGTCGGCACGGCCGCGCCGTTCCTCGCCTGGGCGCTCAGCGGCGGCGCGGTGCCGCCCGCGCTGAGCCTCCTCCAGGTCCTCGCGCTGACGGTGGGCGTCGACCTGGTTCCGGTGCTCGCCCTGGGCTCGGAGCCGTTCGAACGGCGCGCCCCGCGCGGCCGGCCGCCGTCCGCGTCCTTTCTCGTGGACCGGCGGCTGGCGGTGCGGGCCGCCGGGGTGCTGGGCCCGGTGGCGGCGGTCACCGCGCTGTTCGCCTTCGGGGTGGTGCTGTGGGTCGGCGGCTGGCAGTGGGGGCGGCCGCCCGCTCCCCTGCTGCTGGCCCAGTCCTCGGGGGCGGCCTTCACCACCGCCGTGCTGGGGCGGCTGGCCGCCCTGCTGGCCTGCCGCAGCGAGACCCGGCCGTTCGACGCCGCACCCTGGTCGGGCAACCCGCTGCTGCTGGGCGCGGTCGGGACGCAGGTCCTGCTGCTGTGGGCGTTCCTCACCGTGCCGTCGCTGGCCGGGCGGCTGGGCGGCACGGTCCCCCCGGGGTTCGTCTGGCCCGCGGTCCTGCTCGCGGTCCCGGCGGTACTGGCCGCCGACACGATCCACAAGGTGGTCCGGGAGCACCGCTCGGCCGGTTGAGGACCCGGACGACCGTGCCGCCGCACCCCGTACCCGATCCGGGTGCGGCGTGCGGCGGCACGGTCCGGCGTCAGCCCGCCAGCAGCTCCTTGATGAGGATCGACACCTGTCCGATCTCGGTCAGGAAGCCGTCGTGGCCCGCCGCCGACTCGATGACGCGGACCTCGTCGGCGTCGGGGATGCCCGCCGCCAGTTCCCGCTGCTGGGCCAGCGGGTACAGGTGGTCGCTGCTGACCCCGCCGACCATGGTGCGGGCGGTGACACGGCGCAGCGCCGCGGCCACCCCGCCGCGGCCCCGACCCACGTCGTGGGTGTTCATGGCCTGGGTGAGCACCACGTAGCTGCCCGCGTCGAAGCGGCGGGCCAGCTTGGCCGCGTGGTGGTCCAGGTAGGACTCGACGGCGAACCGGCCCCCCGCCATCGGGTCCTCACCGTCCTGGGCGGCCCGTCCGAACCGCTCGTCGAACTCGGTGGCGCCCCGGTAGGTGATGTGCGCGACACGGCGGGCGATGCCCAGCCCGGCCACCGGTCCGGGGCCGGGACGGTCGTAGTAGTCGCCGCCGTGCCAGTGCGGATCGGCCCAGATGGCGTGCAGCTGCGGCGCGGCCCACGCGATCTGCTGCGCGGAACTGGCCGCGGGGCTGGCCAGCAGCAGCAGCCTGCGCACCCGCTCCGGGTGGGAGGCCGCCCACTCCAGGGCGCGCATGCCGCCCATCGAACCGCCGAGGACCGCGGCCCACGAGTCGACGCCGAACTCGCGCAGCAGGGCGAGTTCGGCGCGCACGGTGTCGCGGATGGTGATCCGGGGGAACCGGGATCCCCACGGTCGGCCGTCGGGCGCGGTCGACGACGGTCCGGTGCTGCCCTGGCAGCCGCCCAGCACGTTGGGGGCGACCACGAAGTACCGGTTGGTGTCCAGCGGCAGGCCGGGGCCGATGATGCCCTCCCACCATCCGGGACTGGGGTGGCCGGGTCCCTCGGGGCCCACCACGTGGCTGTCGCCGGTCAGGGCGTGCAGCACCAGGACCGCGTTGGAGCGGTCCGCGTCGAGACTCCCCCATGTCTCGTACGCCAGCCGGACCCCGCGCAGTTCGCCGCCGTTCTCCAGCGGCAGCGGGTCGGCGAGTTCGACCCAGCGCCGGTTCCCCGGGGGGTCCCCCTCCCGCCACGCGCCGGTGGCGGGAAGGGAACCGGTGGTGTCTCGACTCACTGGTGCGCCTTGGCCGCGCGCAGCCCGGCCTCCAGGTCCGCGCGCAGGTCGTCGACGTGCTCCAGGCCCACGGACAGCCGGACGAGGCCGGGGGTGACCCCGCTGGCGAGCTGCTCTTCGGGGGTGAGCTGGCTGTGCGTGGTGCTGGCCGGGTGGACGATGAGGCTGCGCACGTCACCGATGTTGACGAGCTGGCTGAACAGCTCGGTGCCGTCCACGAGGGCGCGTCCGGCGTCGACGCCGCCGCGCAGCTCGAAGGAGACGATCGCGCCCGCGCCCCTGGGCAGGTACTTCTGGGCGGCCTCGTGGTACGGGTTGGAGGGCAGGCCCGGGTAGTAGACCTTCTCCACCTCGTCGCGGGACTCCAGCCACTCGGCGAGCGCCTGGGCGTTGGCGACGTGCCGGTCCATGCGCAGCGACAGGGTCTCGATGCCCTGGAGGATCAGGAAGCTGTTGAACGGCGAGAGGGCCGCGCCGGTGTCGCGCAGCAGCTGCACGCGCAGCTTGGCGGCGTAGGCGCCCGGTCCCAGCGCCTCCCAGTACTTCAGGCCGTGGTAGCTGGGGTCGGGCTGGACGAAGCCGGGGAAGCGGTCGCCGTGCGCGCCGAAGTCGAAGGTGCCGCCGTCCACCACGATGCCCGCGATGGTGGTGCCGTGGCCGCCGAGGAACTTGGTGGCCGAGTGGACCACGATGTCCGCGCCGTGCTCGATGGGCCGCTGCAGGTACGGCGTGGGCACGGTGTTGTCGACCATCAGCGGCACGCCGACCTCGTGGGCGGCGTCGGCCACGCCGCGCACGTCGAGCACGTTGTTGGCCGGGTTGGGCAGGCTCTCGGCGAAGAACAGCTTGGTGTTGTCGCGGGCCGCCGCGCGCCACTCGGCGAGGTCGTCCTGGTCCTTGAGGAAGGTGACCTCGATGCCGAGCTTGGGCAGGGTGTAGCGGAACAGGTTGTAGGTGCCGCCGTACAGCGACGGGCTGGCCACGATGTGGTCGCCCGCGCCCGCCAGGTTGAGGACGGCGGCGGTGATGGCGGCCGACCCGGATGCGAACGCGACCGCGGCCACGCCTCCCTCCAGGGCGGCCAGACGCTGCTCCAGCACGTCCTGGGTGGGGTTCATGATCCGGGTGTAGATGTTGCCGGGCTCGGCCAGGCTGAACAGGTCGGCGCCGTGCTGGGTGTCCCGGAAGACGTAGGAGGTGGTCTGGTAGATCGGGGTGGCCCGCGCGTTCGTGGCCGGGTCGGGTGCGGCTCCGGCGTGGATCTGCTTGGTCTCGAACGACCACTCTTCGGCGGGCTGGGGCGTGGTGTCTTCAGCGGTCATGGTGCTCCTGTCGAAACGCACTGCTGGAACTGGAGAAAGGCACTGGGCACGGCCGGACCCGTCCGGGATCCGGTGGGCGGTGCGGGAACGAGGTGCGGCTGGTTGGCGGCGCGCCGGTGGCGGTGGACGCGGTGCGGGAAGAGGCGTCGCTATCAGAGCATGCCGCGACAGAGCATGCTGCTCACGCGTGCGTAGTCGACGTGTCGGCGCGAGACGAGCTCAACCATGCTGACGAGGTTAACGGCTGTCTCAGCATTCCGTCCAGGAGTCTCACATTTCGGACAGTGCCGTCTGGCCAGCTCCCACCGTACCGGACGGCCCGAAACACGGCTCGCACCGTTCCGGATACGTTCTGCCCCCCGGCGCGGTACGGCGTCTGGGAGAATGGCGGCCGTGCGTGTCGCCATGCTGGGTCCGTTCGAACTGCGGGACAGGAGCCACCACCCTGTCGACCTGGGCGGACACAGGGTCGCGGCCCTGGTCGCGCGGCTCGCCCTGGCCCCCGGCACGCTCGTGTCCACCGACACACTGGTCGCGGACCTGTGGGACGGCTCCTCCGCCCGGGGCGGCGCCAACGCGGTGCAGCGCCTGGTCTCCCGCGCCCGCCAGGCGCTGCGGGAGCACGGTGTGGACGACCTGGCGATCGTCTCGCGGCGCGGCGGCTACCTGCTCCGCGTCGACCCCGGGGAGGTGGACGCCGTCGCCTTCGAGCGGGCGGCCGCCGAGGGGCGGCGGCTGCTGCGCGAGGCGGCCGACGAACGCGCCGCCGACACCCTGCGGCGCTGCCTGGACCTGTGGCGCGGCCCGGCCCTGGTGGAGTTCACCGCCGTCGACTTCGCGCGGGCGGCCGCGGACCGGCTGGCGGAACTGCGGACGGCCGCGGCGGAGGACCTGTTCGAGGCCGGACTCCGCCTCGGCCGCGCCGCGGAACTGCTGCCGGAGCTGACCGCGCTGCACGCCGACCATCCGCTGCGCGAGCGCACCGCGGGCCTGCTGATGCTCGCGCTGCGCGACTGCGGCCGGCGCGCCGAGGCGCTCGCCGTCCACGAACGCCTCCGGTCCGCGCTGGCCGAGGAGTTCGGTGTCGACCCCTCCCCCTGGGTCTCCGGAATCCACCTGGAGCTGCTGCGCGACGACACGGCCCGGCCCGCCGCGCGGCGCGCGCCGACGGCCCCGGCCGCCCGTCCGCCCAGCGGCCTGACCCGGTTCGTCGGCCGGGAGGAGGAGCTCGCCGAACTGGACCGGGCGCTGACGCGTTCCCGGCTGGTGACCCTCTTCGGCCCGGGGGGCGCGGGCAAGACCCGGCTGGCCGCCGAGTACGCCCTCCGGTCGGAGCGGGCCGGCCGCCCCGTCCGGTTCGTCGAACTGTCCTCCCCGCCCGGGGACGCGGACCTGGCCGAGACGGTCGCCGCCGCGCTGGGGGTCAGCCGCCCGCCGCTGACCGAACCGCCGTCCGCGGGCTGGGACCGCCTCGACCAACTGGCCGCCGCCCTGTCCGAGGAGCGGACGCTGCTGGTCCTGGACAACTGCGAGCACCTGGTCGACGAGGTCGCCGTGTTCGTCCACCGCCTGCTGGACCGCTGCCCGGGGCTGGCCGTGCTGGCGACGAGCCGCGAGCCGCTGGCGCTCCCCGGGGAGGCGCTGTGCCCGCTGGGCCCCCTCCCGGTCCCCGCCTCCCCCGACGACGCGGCGGAGTCCGCCTCGGTCCAGCTGTTCCGCGACCGGGCGGGCCTGGTCCGTCCCGGGTTCACCGTCGACGCGGACACGGTGCGGGCGGTGGTCGAGATCTGCCGTCGACTGGACGGGCTGCCCCTGGCCATCGAACTGGCCGCCGCCCGGATGCGCACGATGACCGTCCAGCAGGTCGCCGACCGCCTCGACGACCGGTTCCGCCTGCTCTCCGGCAGCCGCGCCTCGACCGCGCGGCACCGCACCCTGCGCGCGGTGCTGGACTGGAGCTGGCACCTCCTCGAAGACGCCGAGCGCGCACTGGCCCGGCGGCTGTCGGTCATGGTCGGCGACGCGACCGCCGAGTCGGCCGCGCGGGTGTGCGCGGGAGCGGACCTGCCCCCCGAGGACGTGCTCTACCTGCTGTCGTCCCTGGCCGAGAAGTCGCTCGTGCGGGTGGTGGAGCGGCCCCCGGGCGAGGCCCGCTACCGGATGCTGGAGACCACCCGCGCCTACTGCCGGGAGCGCCTGGTGGAGGCGGGGGAGCTGGCCGCCACCGAGAACGCGTGCACCGCCTACTTCCTGGAGTTGGCCGAGCGCGCCGCCGAGGGGCTGCGCGGCGCCGACCAGCCCCGGGCGCTCGCCCTGCTGGACGCCGAGCACGACAACCTCGTCCGGTCCCTGGGCCGGGCGGTGGACGCGGACGACACCGCCACCGCGGTCCGCTTCTGCCTGGCCCTGACCTGGTACTGGGTGATGCGCGGCCGATACGCCGAGGCGGACCGCTGGTTCGGGGCTCTGGCGGCTCTCGGGGACCGGGTCCCTCCGGACGCCAGGGCGGTGTTCGCCACCACCCACATGGTGATCCCGGTGCCGCTGGACGCGGACCGGGCCCGCAGGACCGCCGAGGCCGCCGCGCTGGCCGAGGCGACCGACGCCGTGGCCGAGCACCCGGTCATGGCCGTCGTCGAACCCAAGTGCTGGCTGCTCGTGGGCGACTACGCGCGCCTGACCGCCCGCGCCGAGCGCGCCCGGCGCCACCCCGACCCGTGGGTGAACGCGGCGGGCGAGGCCTCCCTGGCCCTGGCCGCCGAGGCGTCGGGGGACGTGGGCGCGGCCGAACGGCACGTGAGCGCGGCCCTGGAGGGGTTCCGCGCGCTCGGCGACCGGTGGATGTACGGACAGCTGATCGGCCAGTGGTCGGAGTTCCGGTCGCTGGGCGGGCGCAACCGCGAGGCCGTGCGCGGCCTGGAGGAGGCGCTGGAGGCGGTCCGGCAGGTGGGCTCCGCCGACGACCTCACCCCGCTGCTCATCCGGCTGGGCTCCGAGCGGCTGCGGTCGGGACTGCTCGACGAGGCGGAGAGGAGTTTCACCGAAGCGCTGGCCGCGACCCGCTCGCCCGCACCCGAGTACCGGATCATGGTCCTGGTCGGACGGGTGGAGCTGGCGTTGGCGCGGGGCCGCCCCGACGAGGCCCGCGCCCTGCTGGACGAGGCGCTGGTCCTGCTCGACGACGCCGTGTTCGGCGTGCTGCCGCTGCGGGTGGAGGTGGCGCGTCGGACGGCCGCGCTGGAGGTGGACCGGGGCGCGGTGGCGGCGGCCGGGGAGGCCGCCGCCACCGCCGCGCGGCTGGCCGCCGAGTCCGGGGACATGGCGCTGCGCGCGAAGGCCGCCGAAACGGCGGCGGAGGTCGCCCTGGCCGAAGGCGCCCCCGAGCGGGCCGCGCGGCTGCTCGGCGAGGCCGCGCGGCTGCGCGGGGTGCCCGACGACGGCAGTCCGCGGGTGCGCTCCCTGACCGCGTCGCTGCGCGCCGCCCTCGGGGACGACGGCTACCTGCGGAACTACCGGGCCGGGCGCCGGGGAGCCGACTGACCGCCGCGGTACGGGTTCAGCAGACGCTCTCCCGCCGCAGGAAGGCCAGGACCGCCAGGACCCGCCGGTGCCCGGTGGTGGTGGAGTTCAGGCCCAGCTTGGTGAAGATGTTGCCGATGTGCTTGCTGACCGCGGCCCCGGACAGCCCGAGCAGGCCGCTGATGCGGGTGTTGTCGTGCCCTTCGGCCATCAGCGCCAGGACCTCGCGTTCGCGGGCGGTGAGGGAGGCCAGCGGGTCGTCGGCGGCGTGCTGCCGGTTGAGCAGTTGGGAGATCACCTCGGGATCCAGGGCGGTGCCGCCCGCGGCGACGCGGCGCAGCGCCCCCATGAACTCGGTGATGTCTCCGACCCGGTCCTTGAGCAGGTAGCCGATGCCCCCGGCGTCGTCGCCCAGCAGTTCCGCCGCGTAGCCCTCCTCGACGTGCGCCGAGAGGACCAGCACGGGGAAGCCGGGGCGGGCGCGCCGGAGCGCGGCGGCGGCCCGCAGTCCCTCGTCGCGGAAGTCGGGGGGCAGCCGCACGTCGACCACGACCACGTCGGGGTCGCGCTCCTCGACCATGCCCCAGAACTCCGGGAGGTCGGAGGCCGCTCCGACGACCTCGAACCCCTCGGTCTCCAGCAGCAGGACGAGTCCCTGGCGCAGCAGGGTGTCGTCCTCGGCGATCAGGACGCGCACGGCAACACCACCCGGATCACTGTCGGCCCCCCGGCGGGGCTGACCACTTCTGTCCGCCCGTCGAAGGCGGCCACTCTGCGCCGTATCCCGACCAGGCCGGTCCCGTCCTCCTCGGAGGCGCCGCCCTTCCCGTCGTCGGTGACCTCGATGTGCAGGGCCGTGCCGGTCCCGCGCAGCTCGACCCGGACGTGTGCCGCGTCGGCGTGCTTGACCGCGTTCGTGAGGGCTTCGGCGACGACGAAGTAGGCGGTGGCCTCCAGCGCGGCGGGGGCCCGGGACAGGCCGGCGGTCTCGACGGTGCACGGGAGGGGGCAGCGTGCGGCCAGCGCGGAGACCGCGCTGGCCAGTCCGCGGTCGGCGAGGATCGGCGGATAGATGCTGCGGACGACCTGCCGCAGTTCGGCGAGCGCGTCGTCGGCGGCTCCCCGGGCGGTCCGGATCAGTTCCGCGGCCCGGTCCGGGTCGGTGTGCAGCATCCGCTCCACCAGGCCGAGGTGCATGCGTACGGCGACCAGCCGGTTCTGCGTACCGTCGTGCAGGTCGCGTTCGATGCGGCGCAGCTCGGCGCCGTGCGCCTCCAGCGCCTCGCTCCTGGAGGCGGTCACCTCGGCCAGGCGCGCGGCGACCCCGGCCCTGCCGACGGCGGTGAGCAGCCCGTGGGCGGTGCGGGCGTGGAGTTCGGCCATGCGCGGGACGGCCAGGACGAGCGCCGCGACGTAGCCGAGGCCGCCGACGGGGGTCAGCAGCGCCGTGGACCAGGACTCGACCGGCTGCCCGACCGGATTGACGGCGATTCCCTCGGGAAGCGCCCACCACCACAGCGGGGTCGTCAGGGAGACGGCCGCGCCGACAATGAGGACGAGCGCGAAGAATCCGGCCGGCAGCCCGACGGCGGCGTTCACCGCGATCCAGCAGAGTTCCCGCCAGGGGCGAAAGTCCGCGGGTGGTCGGATCCCGTCGGGACGGACCGTTTCGGTCCCCCTGCCGAGGAATTCCGCGGCGAGACGGCGGTCACGTTCGGCGACCCTTTTCACGATGCCGCGGAAGAACCGGCCCAGCGGAATCCCGACCACGATCACGGACAGCCCCTGGGCGAGGAGCACCCCGCAGATCAGCGGCCACCCGGCGAGCGCGCCGAGATGGCACGAGGCCAGGTACCGCAGGCTTCTCCCGACCCTGCGCGCGGTTGGTACAGCCGCTTCCCCCCGTGGGAAACAATTGCGGATCCGGACACCCGAAAATGTTTCCACCGTTCTTTCCGTCTCCCCACCACTGCCCCCGAAAAAAGCACAGAGCACGGTTTAACGGCCTATGGTACCGTCACGACGATTATGCAGACAGTCACGTCTGATGACAAGTGATCCGGGAGAACACGGAGTGACGGGAATCGGCTTCCGGGACCACATCCGGAAGGAAACTGAATCGAATTCTGACAGCGCACTGAGAATGGAGGGAGTTTACCGGACCTACGGCACCGGAGAGGGCCGGGTGGATGCTCTTCAGGATATTTCCGTAAGGCTTGCCAGAGGCACTTTCACTGCGGTAATGGGGCCGTCCGGTTCGGGCAAGAGCACCCTGCTGCACTGCGCGGCCGGACTGGACCGGCCCACCCGCGGAGAGGTGTGGCTCGGCGGCACTCCCCTGTCCGGGATGCGCGAGGCCCGCCTGACCCGGCTGCGGCGCGAGCGGACCGGGTTCGTCTTCCAGGCCTACAACCTGCTCAACGCGCTGGACGTGCAGGACAACATCACCCTGCCGCTGCGGATCGGCGGTCTTCCGCTGGACCGCGCGTGGAGCGAGCAGGTCGTCTCCCGGGTCGGGATCGCGGACCGCCTGCGCCACCGGCCCTCCGAACTCTCCGGCGGCCAGCAGCAGCGCGTGGCGATCGCGCGTGCCCTGATCACCCGCCCCGACCTGGTCCTCGCCGACGAGCCCACCGGCGCCCTCGACTCCCGGACCGGCCGGCAGGTCCTCGCCCTGCTGCGCGACATCGTGACCGAGCTGGGCCAGACCGTCCTCATGGTGACGCACGACCCGGTGGCCGCCTCCTACGCCCAGAGCGTGCTCTTCCTCGCCGACGGACGCCTGGTGGAACGGCTGGAGTCCCCCACCGCCGAGGCCGTGGCCGAGCGCATGGCCCGACTCGGGGAGGAGTGAGCATGCTGCGGATCGCCTGGCAGACCCTGCGCAGGAGCAGAGCCGCGTTCGTCGGCGCGTTCGTCGCGCTGCTGTGCGGGGCCGCGGTCCTGACCGCTTCGGGAGTGCTGCTGGAGTCGGGCCTGCGCGCGACGGTCGCCTCCGAGCGCTACGCGGGAGCGACCCTGGTGGTCGGCGCGCAGCGGTCGCTGCGCCCGCCCGGAGGGGACGTCACCACCGAGGTGCGCCTCCCCGAACCGGTCACCCTGTCCGAGGAGGTCCGCGCGGCGATCGCAAAGCTGCCCGGGGTGGACTCGGCCGTCGGCGACTACCGGGTGGCGGCGGCGGTGCGCGCGCCCGGCTCCGCGACGCGCCCCGCCGCCGTGTCCGGCCACGGCTGGGGATCGGCCGCCCTCACCCCGCTCGAACTGGTCGACGGCCGCGCCCCGGAGTCGGACTCCGAGGTCGTCCTGGACGCCGGCACCGCGGCGGCGGCCGGGCTGGGTGTCGGCGACGACGTCGAGATCACCGTCCGGTCGGTGCCGTCGCTCTACCGGGTGAGCGGGATCTCCTCCCCCGCCGGAGGCGTGGCGTTCCCGCGCACCAGCCCGGTCTACTTCACCGACCGGGAGGCCGGGCGGCTCTCGGGACACGCCGGGCACTTCGACGCGGTCGGAGTGATCGCCGCGGACGGCGCCGATCCCGAAGCGCTCGCCGAGGCGGTGGCGCACGCGGCGGACACCCCGCTCACCGTGCGGGAGGGAGCCGACTCCGGTGCGCTGGAGTTCGCCGACGTCGGAGCCTCGCGCAGCCTGCTCGTGCTGGTGTCCTCCGCCTTCGGCGGCACCGCCCTGCTGGTCGTCGTGCTCGTGGTCGGCACCACCCTGGGGCTCTCCGTCGACCAGCGCCGCCGCGAGTTCGCGGTGCTGCGCACGCTCGGCTCCACCCCCGGCCAGATCCTCCGCCTGGTCGCCTCCGAGGCCCTGCTGGTGGCGCTGGTCGGCGGCGTCCTCGGCTCCTGCGCCGGATTCGGTCTCGCCGAATTCGCGCGCGGGCTGTTCGTCCGTCTCGGGGCCCTGCCGGCCGACCTGCCCCTCGCCTTCTCCCCCCTGCCCGTGCTGGCCTCGGTGGCGCTGACCGCGCTGGCCGCCGCGGCGGGCGGGCTGGCCGCGGCGGTCCGTCCAGCCGTGGCCGGCCCGGTCGAGGCACTGCGTGAGTCGGCGTCGCCGCCCCGGGACACGCCCCGGTGGCGACGGACGGTGGGCCTGGTCTTCCTGGTCCTGGGGCTGAGCACCGCGATGGTCCCCGTCACGGTGCGCGGCGAGCTCGGCGCGGCCGGTACCGGGAGCGCGGCGCTGCTGCTGGTGGTCGGCGTCGCGCTGCTGGGGCCGTTCCTGCTGCGCCGCCTCCTCGCCCCCGCCGCCGCCCTGCTGCGCCGGTCGCGGGTCAGCGGCTTCCTCGCCGCGGCCGCCACCGAGGCGGGCCTGCGGAGGCTGAACGCGTCGGTGACCCCCCTGGCGCTGGCGCTCGGCTTCACGGTGACCCTGGTGTACTCCCAGAGCGTCGTGGCCGCGACCGCGCAGGAGCAGGCCGACCGGGCGCTCGTCGCCGACCTGGTGGTCGCCGACACCGCCTCGGGCGGCCTGGCCCCCGAGGTGGTGGACGCGGTCCGCTCCGCCCCCGGCGTCGCCGCCGTCACGGAACTGGTCGACACCACGGTGTTCGTCCCCTACCGCGTCTTCGACGACGTGGACCTCGCGACCTGTCCGGCCCGGGGACTGCGCGGCGCGGACCCGGCCGCGACCGTCGACCTGGAGGTGGTCGACGGCGACCTCGCCGACCTGGAGGGCGAGACGTTCGCCCTGGAACGCTCCAGCGCGAACCTGATGGGCCTGCGGGTGGGCGACGAGGTGGAGGTGTGGCTGGGCGACGGCTCGGAGCGGACCCTCCGCCTGGTCGCGGTCTACGAGCGCGGCATGGGCTTCGCCGCGGTGACCGTCCCCCTGGAGGTGCTGGACGGCCACACCGCCGCGGACGCGCCCACCCGGCTCCTGGTGCGTTCCGACGGCGATCCGGAGGAGACCGCGGCCGCTCTCGGCCGGCTGGCGGAGGAGTATCCGACGGTGTCGGTCACCGACCGCGCGCAGGCCGCCGAGGCGTCCCGCACCGAAGCGGAACTGGCGGCCTGGATCAACCTGGCGGGCCTGGCGATGATCGTCGCCTACCTCGCCATCGCGGTGGTGAACACGCTGGTCATGGCGACGGCGGGACGTGGCCGGGAGTTCGCCCTGCTGCGGCTGGTCGGTCTGACGCGCGGCCAGGTCATGCGCGTGGTGTGGGTGGAGGCGCTGCTGTTCGTGGCCGTGGCCGTCCTGCTGGGCACGGCCGTCGCGGTGGTCCCGCTGGGCGTGCTGAGTCTCGCCTTCCTCGGCGGGCCGCTGCCCGCCGGCCCCCCGTGGGTGTACCTGGGAGCGGTAGCGGCCACCGCTGTGCTGGGCCTGGTGTCGGTGCTGCTCCCCGCCCGGCTGGCGATGCGCGCCGAACCGGTGGAGGTGATCGCCCTGCGCGAGTAGCCGCCCGGACCACCGGCGTGTCAGCGGCCTGTCAGCGGCCTGTCAGGCGGGGCGGCCAGGGTGGGGACCGGACGACCTCGGAGGTGTTCGATGACACTCGCTGTCCAGGCGGAGGGCCTGGTGAAACGGTTCGGAACGGTCACCGCCCTGGCGGGGGTCGACCTGGCGGTGCCCGCCGGTTCCATCATCGGCGTACTCGGCCCCAACGGGGCCGGGAAGACCACGACCGTACGCATCCTGGCGACCCTGCTGCGCCCCGACGCGGGGGCGGTCCGCGTCGCCGGGTACGACGCGCTGCGCGACCCGGTCCTGGTGCGCGGCGTGATCGGGCTGACCGGCCAGTACGCCTCGGTGGACGAGGAGCTGACCGGTTTCGAGAACCTGGTGCTGATCGGCCGGCTCCTGGAGCTTCCCCGGCGGGAGGCCCGGGCCCGCGCCACCGAGCTGCTGGAGATGTTCGACCTGGTCGAGGCGGGGTCCCGGCCGATCAGGACCTACTCGGGCGGTATGCGCCGCCGCATCGACCTGGCGTCCAGCCTCGTGGGCCGCCCCCGGGTGCTGTTCCTGGACGAGCCCACGACCGGCCTGGACCCCCGCAGCCGCACCCAGTTGTGGCAGGTCGTGCGCTCCCTGGCCGCGGAAGGCACGTCGGTGCTGCTGACCACGCAGTACCTGGAGGAGGCCGACCAGCTGGCCGAACGGATCACCGTGATCGACCGCGGCCGGGTGGTCGCCGAGGGACGCCCCGAGGAGCTGAAGCGGCGCGTGGGCGGGCAGACCCTCCAGGTGCGGCCGACCGACCCGGCCGACCTCCCCCGTGCCGCGCGCATCCTGACCGAACTGACCGGTGCGCGCCCCGGCGTCGACGAGGAGAGCGGGCTGCTCACCACGCCGGTGGACGACCCGGTGCTGCTGTCGGCGCTGGTACGCCGTCTCGACGAGGCCACGGTCGGCGCGGACGAGCTGGCGCTGCGGCTGCCCAGCCTCGACGACGTCTTCCTCTCCCTGACCGCCCGCCCCGCCGCGGAGGCCGAGGAAAGGACCCCGGCATGACCGCCGCCGCCACCGCCGCGGGGTCCGCCGCGCCGCGCCGGATCGGCGTGGTGCGCGCCGTCCGCCACGGACTCACCCTCGCGGGGCGCAACATCCGCTTCGTCGTCCGCTCCCCCTCGACCCTGGTCGACACCGTCATCCAGCCGGTGCTGTTCCTCGTGGTGTTCGTGTTCCTGTTCGGCGGCGCGATCGCCGGGGACTGGCACGACTACCTCCAGCAGCTCACCCCCGGACTGATGGTGCAGATCACCCTCTACGCCAGCGTCGGCACCGGGCTGGCGCTCAACACCGACATCACCAGGGGGGTCTTCGACCGGTTCCGCAGCCTCCCCATCGCGCGCTCCGCGCCCCTGGTGGGCGCGGTCCTGGGCGACGTGGTGCGCTACGCGATCGCGGTCGGCGTGCTGCTCGCACTGGCGTTCCTGCTGGGGTTCCGGATCCGCACCGACCCGCTGTCCGCGCTGCTCGCGGTGGCTCTGGTGATCCTGTTCGGGCTGACCCTGTGCTGGCTGTCGGTACTGGTGGGGATGGTCGCCAGGACACCGCAGGCGGTTCCGGGCATCACCTTGGCGGTGATCCTGCCGCTGACGTTCGGAAGCAACATCTTCGCCGCGCCGGAGACCATGCCGCAGTGGCTGGGCGCGTGGGTCGCGGTCAACCCCGTCACGCACTTCGTGGACACCACGCGCGGGCTGCTGCTCGGCGGGCCGACCACCGGGCCGCTGCTGGCGAGCCTGGTCTCCGTGGCCGTGCTGCACGCCGTCCTGCTCCCCCTGGCGATCCGCGCCTACCTGCGTCGCTCCCGTTGACTTCGCGCTTCCGCCGCCCCGGGCGGGCCCTGCCCGGGGCGGCACACCGAAAGGACGTTTCCGTTGTCGACCGTGCGCTTCACTCCCGACGACATCGCCCGGATCCGCTTCTCCTCCGCCACCTACCCGGCCGTCGAGGCGTTCTTCGCGGCGGAGCTCCTGCACCGTCTGCCCTACCGGCCGCGTCCGGGCAGCTGGACCCACTACGTCCGCAGACGGCTGGCCACGGTGCCGAACGTGCAGGCCGCCCTGGAGCGGACCGTCTCCCTCGGCGGCGAACTGGTCCCCCTGCTGTACGGGAACGGCGACTGGGAGCAGGCGCGCGTCGTCACGCAGTGGCCGAAGCGGCTGCACGGGCCGATGGAAGTGCTGTCGGAGGTGCTGCGGTCGGGGATCCACCGCTACTGGCCCAGTGTGCGCAGGCTGCACTCGCGCGCCTACCGGGCCGCACGCCGGGTCTCCGCCGAGCGGGGCGTCGCCGCGCTGCTGGAGTCGACCGGCGAGGGGGTGCGCTGGTCGTCGGGGAGCCTGTTCGTGGACGACGGCGAGGAGCGCGAGGTCTTCTGCGAGGGGCAGGGCCTGGTGCTGACGCCGTCGGTGTTCCTGACCGACAGGCCCCGGCTGTTCACCTGGCGGAAGGGCGACGGGAGACCGCCGCGCTGCCTGCTGGTCTTTCCGGTGTGCCCGCACGGCCAGGCGGTCAACGCGCTGACCGTGGACTCCGCCGAGGTCCCCGAGGCGCTGTGCCGCCTGCTGGGCCGCACCCGGGCGGCGGTGCTGGCCTCCCTGACCCAGGGCTGCTCCACGCTGGGGCTCAGCAGGAAACTGCACATCTCGGCGACGACGGTGAGCGAGCACACCTCGGTCCTGCGCTCCTCGGGGCTGATCACCACCACACGCGCCAGCAACAGTGTGCGCCACCTCACCACGGCGTTGGGGACGACGCTGCTGAACGCCACGGCGCAGCCGCAGGAGATGTGGTGTGCCAAGTGCGAACCGCAGGCCGGGCAGCTCCTGGGACGCCCCGCCTGACCGGGGCGCCCCGGCGGTGTCCGGAGGCCGGGACGGGGGCCTCGCGCCCCCTCCCGGCCTCCGGGGCTCCCGCGCGCGCCGTTGAGCGCGAAAGCCCCCGTGGTCCCGTCCGGGACCGGGCCTCAGCCGCCCATCGCCTCGATGAGGCTCTTGGGCCGCAGGTCGGTCCAGTTGCGCTCCACGTACTCCAGCGCCTCGGCCCGGCTGCTCTCGGAGAGCACGACCTCCCAGCCGTCGGGGACGGCCGCGAAGGCGGGCCACAGGGAGTGCTGGCCCTCCTCGTTCACCAGGACCAGGAAGACGCCGTTCTCGTCGTCGAAGGGGTTGCTCATCGGTTGTTCCTCTCCTCTGTCGGCTCTCAGCGGTTCCCCGGCCGGCCGGCGCCGAAGCGCGCCAACCCGCCCAGGTTTGCGGCGAACTCCTCCGCCAGGCGCTCGACGGTCGAGCGGCGGTGCAGGTTCGTCGAGTAGGTCCAGGAGAACTCCATGCGGCCGCCGACCACGCTCCCGGTGACGTCCAGAGCGGTGGTCCGCGCCTCCTGCGGCGCGTGGTCGTGTCCGGGGGCGGGCAGGAAGCGCCGGTAGAGCCCGCCCGCGCCGTCCAGGGCGTCGAACCGCCCCAGGTAGTTGAAGGACACGGGGACGGGCGGCATCGCGCGGAGCGGGGCCGTGTGCTCCCCGGTGTCCAGGTACCGCAGCGCGCCGAAGCCGATCCCGCGGTGGGGGACCGCGCGCAGCCGCCGCTTGACCGCGTTCGCGGTCCGCCGCCAGTCGGCGTCGACGTCGATGTCGAGCAGGACCGGGTGGACCGTGGTGAACCAGCCGACCGTGCGCGCCAGGTCGACGTCGTCGAACAGCTCCTCGCGGCCGTGCCCCTCCAGTTCCACGAGCACCCGGGGCGATCCGCTCCACGCGGCCAGCGTCCGGCCGAGCGCCGCCAGCAGCACGTCGTCGATCCGGCCGCGCAGGAGGCCGGGGACCGTGTGCAGCAGGCGGGCCGTGGCGTCCTCCGGCAGCGCGACGGTGACGACGTCCTGTGCGGCGACGGTGTCGACCCCGTCGGGGAAGTCCAGGGGCAGCGCGGCGGCGGGGTCCGCGGCGGCCTCGGCGACCCGCGTCCAGTGGTCGAGTTCGGCGGCGAAGCCTCCCCGGCGGGTGTGCTCGGCGAGGCGGACCGCCCAGTCCCGGAAGGAGGTGGTCCGGGCGCCCAGGTCGGGGGTGCGGCCGTCGGCGAGCATGCCGTGGGCCGCGGCCAGGTCCTCCAGGAGGATCCGCCAGGAGACGCCGTCCACGACCAGGTGGTGCGCCGACAGCAGCAGACGGGAGCGGCGGTCGGGTCCCGCGTCGAACAGCACCGCCGTCATCAGGGGCTCCTCGGCGAGCCGGGACGGGCCGCGTTCCCGCCGGGCGGCCTCGGCGACCGCGGCGTCCAGTCCGTCGCCGTCCAGTCCCGCCGCGTCCACCACCCGGAACCCGACCGCGGGCCCGTCCGGTTCGGGAAGGTGCTGCCGCCAGGTCCCGCCGCTCCGTTCGAACCGCGCCCGCAGCATGTCGTGGTGGTCGGCGACCGCCGCCACCGCCCGTTCCAGCAGAGCCGGATCGGTTCCCGCGGCCAGCTCCACGAGCAGCGACATGTCGAAGTGCCACGGTGCGCGGGGGTGGGTGTCGAAGAACCAGTGCTGGATCGGGGTGAGCGGCACCTCACCGGTGACCGGGCGCCCCCTCTCCTCCGGTGCCGCGGCGCGGTCCCCGGTGGGCTCCAGCGCGGCGGCGAGCTCGGCGACCGTCTGGTGGAGGAAGACGTCCTTGGAGGTCATGGCCAGTCCGGCGCGGCGGGCGTGCGAGACCATCTGGATGGTGAGGATGGAGTCGCCGCCCAGGTCGAAGAAGTTGTCCTCCACCCCGATCCCCGTCACCCCCAGCAGGTCCTCCCAGATCGCGGCGAGCGTCCGCTCGGTCCCGGTCCGCGGGGGCGTGTGGCCGCCGCCGAACGCCTCCCGGTCCACCTCCGGCAGTGCCCGGCGGTCCACCTTGCCGTTCGCGTTCAGCGGCATCTCGTCGAGGAGCACCACCGCGGCGGGCACCATGTAGTCGGGCAGCACCTCCCGCAGCCGCGTCCGCGCCTCGGCGGCGTCGGCCACCGCGTCCTCCTGGTCGGGGTCGACCTGCGCGTAGGCGACCAGGCGCCGGGCCCCCGGGGAGTCGGTCCGCACGACGACGGCGGCGTCGCGGACTCCGGGCAGTGCCGCGACGGCGGCCTCCACCTCCCCGGGTTCGACCCGGAACCCGCGGATCTTGACCTGGTCGTCGGAGCGGCCGAGGAACTCCATCTCCCAGTCGGCCGTCCAGCGCACGACGTCGCCGGTGCGGTAGAGCCGCCCGCCGGTGGAGAACGGGTCGGCCACGAACCGCTGCGCGGTCAGGTCCGGGCGGCCGTCGTAGCCCCGGGCGACGCCCTCACCCGCCAGGTAGAGCTCTCCCGGCACCCCCGGCGGTACGGGGCGCAGGAAGGCGTCCAGGACGTGGGCGCGCACCCCCGGCATCGGACGGCCGATGAGGGGCCGCTCCCCCTTCCGGATCGGCCAGTAGACGCTGTTGACCGTGTTCTCGGTGGGCCCGTAGAAGTTGTAGGCGGACCGCACGCCGCCGCGGTTCAGTGCGGCGAGGAGTGCGCCGTCGAGCGCCTCCGCGCCGACGGTGAGCACCCGCGGCCGGTGGGCCGCGTCCGAGAGCAGGCCCGCCTCGACGAGTTGGGCCAGGTAGGACGGCGTGGTGTCGAAGTAGTCGACGCGGTGCTCGTGGAGGTAGCGGCGCAGCGCCTCGGCGTCCATCCGCGTGTCCTCGTCGATGACGTGCAGGTGGTGGCCGCACAGCAGCCACACCAGGGGGTCCCAGGAGGCGTCGAAGGACCAGGACGCCAGGTGGGCGGCGGTCAGCTCCGGGTCCGCGGTGGTCTCGGGGACCGCCGCGCGGTAGCCGTGGACCATTCCGCGCAGGTTCCGGTGGGTGACCACCACGCCCTTGGGGAGGCCGGTGGAGCCGGAGGTGTACATGACGTAGGCGGGGTGGTCGTCCAGCAGCGGGCGGACCCGGTCGGCGTCGGTGACCGGCGCGTCGTCCCGCCCGGCCGTCTCCGCCCGGACGGCGGGGTCGTCGAGGACCGCCACGGGCGTGCCGTCGCCGAGCAGGTCGGCCAGGCCCTCCCCGGTCTCCCGGGAGGCCAGCACGAGGGCGGGTCCGGCCTGCGCGACGATGACGCGCACCCGTTCGGCGGGGTTGGCGGGGTCGACGGGGACGTAGGCCGCGCCCGCGCGCAGCACCGCGAACAGCGCGGTCACGGCGTCGGCGGTGCGCGGCAGCAGGAGGGCGACCCGGTCGCCGGGGCCGATCCCCCGGTCGGCGAGCCAGCGGGCCAGCCGGTTGACCCGGCGGTCCAGCTCCCCGAAGGAGAGCGTCACCGGTCCGGCGGTCAGCGCGGGCCGGTCGGGGTGGGCGCGCGCGGTCTCCGCCAGCCCGTGCAGGACGTGTCCGTCCCCGGTGTCCAGGGCCGGGCCGCGGGACGCGGCGCGCAGGGCCGCGTGCTCCTCGGCGGTGAGCGGGTCCAGGTCGCGCAGGCGGGCGCCGGGGTCGGCCGCGAACCGGGCGAGCAGCGCGCACAGGTGTCCGGTGAACCGGTCGATCGTGCCGGGGTCGAACAGCGCGGTGTCGTACTCGACGGCCCCCAGGAGCCGGCCGTCGCGCTCCGCGAAGTCCACGCTGAGGTCGAACACGGAGTGCTGCCGGGTCAGCGGGTGCTCGACGGCGGCCAGCCCCGCGAACTCCCACCGCTGCTCGGGGGCGTTCTGCAGGGCCACGGCGGCCTGCACGAGGGTGGGCCGGGAGGGGTCGCGTTCGGGGGCCACCGCCTCCACCACCCGCTCGAAGGGGACGTCGGCGTGCGTGAACGCCTCCAGCAGGGTGGCGCGTACCGTGCGCAGCAGGTCCTCGACGGTGCCGGACTCGTCGACGCGGGTACGCACCGCCAGGGTGTTGGTGAAGAACCCGACGACGTTCTCCAGTTCGACGCGGTCGCGGCCGGAGGTGACGGTGCCGACGGTGATGTCGTCCTGGCCGCAGTAGCGGGCGAGCAGCACCTGGACGGCCGCGGTCAGCGTCATGAACAGCGTGCCGTCGTAGCGGCGGCCGAGCGTGCGCAGCCCCGCCAGGACGTCGGCGGGCACCTCGAAGCTCCGGGTGGCGCCCGCCGTGCCGCGCACCGGGGGCCGCGGACGGTCGGTGGGCAGTTCCAGCGGGACCGCGCCGTCGAGGTGCTCCCGCCAGTGCTCCAGGCCGCCGGCGAACTCGGCGCTGTCGAGGTAGCGCTCCTGCCACACCGCGTAGTCGGCGTACTGGAGGGGAGCGGGGTCCAGCCCCGCGCGGTCGGCCAGCCGGTCGGCGGACTCGCCGGGATGGGCGGCCGCCGCGCTGTAGAGGGCGCCGAGTTCGCGGGTGAGCACCGACATCGACCAGGCGTCCGTGACGATGTGGTGGAGGACGAGCAGCAGCACGTGCTCCTCTTCGGCCGTCCGCGCCAGCAGCATCCGCACGGGCGGTCGCGCGTCGAGTTCGAAGGGCGTGTTCACCTGTTCGGCGAGCCGCCGTTCCAGTTCGGCGTCCCGGTCGGGGTGCGCCGACAGGTCCGCGACCTCCAGGGGCGCGCCCGCCGGCGGGTGCACCACCTGCACGGGGCGGCCGCCGCGGTCGTGGAAGGTGGTGCGCAGCGCCTCGTGCCGGTGGACCAGCGCGTCGAGCGCGGTCCGCAGGGCCGTGGCGTCGAGGGGGCCGGTCAGCCGCAGCGCGCCGCCGGAGTTGTACTCGGCTCCGCCCGACTCGTAGCGGTCGAGGAACCACAGGCGGCGCTGCGCGGCGGACATCGGCAGCTCCCCGTCCCGGGGGACGGGGGTGATACGGGACACCGGTCCGGCGGTTCCGGCGGAGCGCAGCGCCTCCGCGAGTCCGGCGACGGTGGGGCGGTCGAAGACGGTGCGCGGGGGCAGGCGCACCCCGAAGACGTCGGCGATCCGGGAGACCAGCCGGATCGCGCCGACCGAGTCGCCTCCGGAGCGGAAGAAGTCGTCGTGGACGCCGACCTCCGCCACGCCGAGCAGGTCGGTCCACAGGTCGGCGAGCCGCTGTTCGGTGTCGTCGCGCGGGGCGGTGTACCCGGCGCCGCCGCTCCAGTCGACGGCGGGCAGCGCGCGGCGGTCCACCTTGCCGTTGGCGTTCAGCGGGATCGTGTCGACGGGGACGACCGCGGCGGGGACCATGTGGTCGGGGAGCACGTCGGCGGCGCGTTTCCGCAGCAGTTCGGGGTCGGCCGCGTCGTCGGTCGCGGGCACCGCGTAGCCGACCAGCCGCCTGCCGAGGGGGGTGCGGTCCACGACCACCACCGCCTGGGCGATCTCGGGCAGGGCGGTGAGCGCGGTCTCGACCTCCCCCGGCTCGATCCGGAACCCGCGGATCTTGACCTGGTCGTCCACACGCCCCAGGAACTCCAGCTCACCGTCGGCACGCACCCGCACCAGATCCCCCGACCGGTACATCCGGGCCCCGGGAGGACCGAAGGGATCAGCCACGAACCGCGACGCGGTCAACCCCGACCGACCGTGGTACCCACGCGCCACCCCCTCCCCCGCGATGTACAACTCCCCCGACACCCCCGCACCCACCGGACGCAGCCAGTCGTCGAGCACGTACACCCGGGTTCCGGCCACCGGGTCGCCGAGGGGCGGTGCCGTGTCGCCGCTGAGGGGGGCGCTCATGGTGGCGCACACGGTCGCCTCGGTGGGGCCGTAGCCGTTGAACACGCGCCGTCCCGGGGCGAACCGCGCCACCTGTTCGGCGGGGCACGCCTCACCCGCGACGATCAGGTCGGTGACCGGGCCCAGGTCGTCGGGGGAGAGGCCGGGCAGGACCGCGGGCGGCAGGGTGACGTGGGTGATGCGGTACCCGCGCAGCACGGCGGGCAGTCCGTCGCCGAGGACGCGGTCCCGGGGCAGCATGACCACGGTGCCGCCGTTGAGGAGGGCCACGACCAGCTCGGCGATGGCCGCGTCGAAGCTGGGGGAGGCGAACTGCAGCAGGCGGGTTCCGGGGCCGACCTCCATCCGCCGTCCCTGGGTGTGGGCGAGGGCGGCGATGCCGCGGTGGGTCACCACCACCCCCTTGGGGGTCCCGGTGGAACCGGACGTGTAGATGACGTAGGCCGCGTCGTCCAGGCCCGTCCCGTCGGCGGCGGGCGCGGCCTCCCCGGTGGTCCTCTCCTCGTCCGGGCGCAGCACCGCGGTCCCGTCCGGCACCCGGTCGGCGGTGCGCGCGTCCGCCACCACCAGCCGGGCCCCGGCGTCCGCCACCATGAACTCCAGCCGCTCCCCCGGATACGCCGGGTCCAGCGGCAGGTACACGCCCCCCGCGCGCACCACCGCCAGCAGCGCCACCACCGAGTCCGCGCCCCGCTCCAGGCACACCCCGACCCGGTCGCCCCGGCCCACGCCCCGCGCACGCAGCCCCGCGGCCAGCCGCTCCACCCGTTCCGCCAGCTCCGCGTAGGTGAGTTCACGCTCGGCGTCGACAACGGCGACGGCGTCGGGGTGGGCGGCGACCACGTCGGCGAACAGGTGCGGCAGGGGACGCGGCGCGGGAGCGGGCGCTCCTGGCCGGATTCCCTCCGCCTCGTGGGAGGGGCCGGTCCGGTGCAGCGGCCGCGGATCGCGCACCGCGGCGAAGACCGCACGCAGGTCCGCGGTCAGCGCCTCGACGGTGGCGCGGTCGAAGATCTCGGTGTTGTACTCGACGGCAGCCTCGATCCCGTCGTCCCGGGGGTGGAACTCGGCGGTCAGGTCGAACACCGAGTCGCGGCGCCGCACCGGGAACGGCCGGGCGTCCAGGCCGCCCAGCGAGGCCGGGGCGTCGCCTCCGGCGTTCTGCAGCACCACCGCGGCCTGCACCAGCGGTGGGACGGCCGGGTCGCGTTCGTCCAGCACCGCGTCCACGACGACGTCGAACGGCACCCCGGCGTGGTCGAGGTCGGTGAGCACGTCGTCGCGGACGCGTTCCAGGAACTCACCGAAGGAGAGCCGCTCGTCGACGGTGCCGCGCAGCGCGACCGTGTTGACGAAGAACCCGACGGCGTCGTGCAGGCGCGGGTCGTCACGGCCGGCGGTGACCGTGCCGAGCACCACGTCGTCGGCGCGGGTCCAGCGCGCCATGGCCAGGCGCATTCCGGCGACCAGGACGGTGAAGAGGTTCGCGCCGTGCTCGCGGGCGGTCTGCTCCATGGCCGCGGCGGTGTCGGCGGGGATTCGGAAGGAGACCGAGTCGCCGCTGCCGCCGCGCACCGGCGGGCGGGGCCGGTCGGTGGGGAACTGGAGGGGCTCGGCTCCGGCGAGCCGGTCGCGCCAGTAGGCGACGGACCGCTCGTGGCGCTCGCCGCTGAGCCGGCCGCGCTGCCAGGAGGCGTAGTCGGCGTACTGGAGGGGAGGGTCCGCCAGTGACGCGGCGGCGAGCAGGTCCGCTCCCCGCAGGCCGGGGGCGGCGGCGGCCGCCGTGTACAGCCGGTCCAGTTCGCCGCGGAGCAGGCCGATGGACCAGCCGTCGGTGACGATGTGGTGCATGACCGCGAGGAGCACGTGCCGGTCGGCGGCGACGCGGACCACGTGGAACCGCAGCGGCGGCCCGGTCTCCAGGTCGAAGGGGCGGGCGTAGCACTCGTCGACGAGGGCGCGCAGGGCCTCCTCGCCTCCCGGGGGTGCCGGCACGACGTCGACCGCCGCGTCCGTGGGCGCGTGCACGACCTGGACGCCTTCGCCGTCCACCTCGTGGAAGGTGGTGCGCAGCGACTCGTGCCGGTGGACCAGGGCGGTGGCCGCCCGGCGCAGCGCGTCCTCGTCGAGGCCGCCGCGCAGGTCGAGGGCGAAACCCGAGTTGTAGTCGGTGCGTCCGGGGTTCATCCGGTCGAGGAACCACAGGCGCTGCTGGGCGTGCGACAGCGGCAGCGGGGCGTCCCGGGACACCCGGGGGATCTCCGCGGTGCGTTCGCGCCGCGCCGCCAGTCGCCGCCGCATCTCCTCCTGGAGCCGGGTCCTGGTCGCGGCATCGGTCTGACCGGTGCGATTCGTCGCGCGGTCGACGGTCATGGGGTCTGCTCCTCCGCTGGTGGGGTCGTGGGTCGGTGACAGGCGGTGTCCCGGCGGGATCAGTCGGTCATCTCCTTCAGGACGGCTTCTTCGACCGCGGCCGCGAACTCGCGGAGGGTGGGGTGGTCGAACACCGTCCGGGTGGGGACGCGCACCCCGAAGGCGGACTCGATTCCGGAGACGACCCGGATTCCGGCCACCGAGTCGCCGCCGATGTCGAAGAAGTTGTCGCGCGCGCCGACCCGCTCCCGGCCCAGGGCTTCGGCCCACAGTTGCGCGACGACCTCCTCGGTGACGGTCTCGGGCGGTTCGTAGGGGGCCGCGGAGGAGCCGTCCGGTCGGGGCAGGGCGCGGCGGTCCACCTTGCCGTTGCGGTTGAGCGGCAGCTCGTCGAGGAGCAGCAGCGTCGCGGGAACCATGTAGGCGGGCAGGGAGCGCGCCAGTTCCGCGGTGACGGCGTCGGGGTCGGGGGCGGCGCCGGGCTCGGGGACGAGGTAGCCGACCAGTGTCCGCGACCCCGAGGGCGTGTCGACGACGGCGGCCGCGGCGTGGGCGACCCCCGGGCACGCGGCGAGCGCGTTCTCGATCTCCCCGAGTTCGATGCGGTGGCCGCGCAGTTTGATCTGGCCGTCGGCGCGGCCCAGGAATTCGATGCGGCCGTCGGCGTTCCACCGCACCAGGTCGCCGGTGCGGTAGAGCCGTCCTCCGGGGGTGAAGGGGTCGGCCACGAACCGTTCGGCGGTCAGTCCGGGCCGTCCCTCGTAGCCGCGGGCGGTCCCGTGTCCGGCCAGGTACAGTTCGCCCACCGCGCCGACGGGGACCGGGTGCAGGAAGTCGTCCAGCACGTGCGCGCGGGTGCCGTCCATCGGGCGGCCGATGGGGGCCGCTCCGTGCTCGGCCTCGGCCGCGCTGATGGGGGTGCAGGTGGCGAAGGTGGTCGTCTCGGTCGGCCCGTAGACGTGCACCACCTCGGTGTCGGGGCAGGCGGCCAGGACCTTGGCGAAGGACGCCGGGTGGGCGGCCTCACCGCCGGTCCACACCTCGCGCAGCCCGGTGAAGCACCCGGGGTCCTGCTGGGCGAACAGGTTGAACAGGGCGGTGGTGAGGAAGACCGCGGTCACGCCGTGGTCGCGGACGCAGCGGCGGAGCGTGTCGGCGGTGACGTCGTCGGGCGGGGCGACCACGACGGTGCCGCCGCCCAGCAGCGGTGCCCAGATCTCGTAGGTCGCGGCGTCGAACGCGTGCGGGGAGTGCCACAGGACGCGTTCGTGGCCGGACGTCCAGTGCCGGTCGCGGGCCAGGGCGACGATGTTGCCGTGGTCGACCACGACGCCCTTGGGGACGCCGGTGGAGCCGGAGGTGAACATCGTGTACGCGGCCGTGGCGGGGGAGACCGGCACGGTGTCGGCCGCGGGGCCGGGGTCGGGGCCCTGCGGGGTGCGGGGGCCGAACTCGACGACGGGGACGGCCGGTTCGCCGGGGAGGCGGTCGCGCAGGTCCGGGTCGACGACCGCGGCGCGGGCGCCGGTGTCGGTGAGGACGCGGGCGATCCGGTCGGGCGGGAAGTCCACGTGCACCGGGACGTAGGCGGCTCCGGTCTTGAGGACGGCGAGCATGGCGACGACGGTCCGCGGTGACCGGGGCATGAGGAGCAGCACCCGGTCCTCGCGGCCGACGCCGTGGCCGCGCAGCCGCGCCGCGAACCGGTCGGCGGCGGCGTCGAGTTCGGCGTAGCTGAGGGCGCCGCCGTCCCAGACCAGGGCGGGCGCGTCGGGCCGTTCGGCGGCCTGCGCGGCGAACAGGTCGGTGACCGACCGGGTCGGCGGCTGCGCCTGGGGGCCGTGGACGACGTCGGGGCCCGGTGCGGCGGTGGTGCGCCGCAGCCGTCCCAGGGGCGCATCGGGGTCGGCGGCGAGTCCGGCGAGGACGTCGACCAGGTCGCTGAGCAGGCGGTGGGCGGTGTCGGTGTGGAAGGCCGACGGGTCGTGGCCGAGCAGCAGGCGGATGTGGTCGCCGTCGTAGGCGGCCAGGGTCAGGGGATAGTTGGTGGCCTCGTCGGCGTCGACCCGCTCCACGGTGATGCCGTGGGCCCGGGCCGCCTCGGTGTCCACCGGATAGTTCTCGAACACCACCAGACTGTCGAACAACGGCGTCTGCGCACCCAGCGTCTCGGCCTGGATACGGTGCAACGGCACATGGTCGTACTCACGCGCCTCCAACTGCGCCTCCTGCAGAGCACGCAGCCACCGGACCACCGGCACCCCCGGCTCCACCCCCACCCGCACCGGCAGCGTGTTGATGAACAGGCCCACCGCCGAGTCCATGCCCGCCACCTCGGCACGACGCCCCGACGTCGTCGCCCCGAACACCACGTCACGCTGCCCCGACCACGCCGACAACACCAACGCCCACGCCCCCTGAACCAGGGTGTTCAGCGTGATGCGACGGGAACGGGCGAAGTCGCGCAGTCTCCGGGTCTGTTCGACGGACAGTTCGCGGGGCAGGCGCGCGGTGGAGCGGGCGGTGCGTACGTCGCGGGGCGCCTGGTCGTAGGGCAGCGCCGTGGGCCCCTCGACCCCCTCCAAAACCCGCCGCCAGTACGCCAGCCCCGACTCGGTGTCCCGCCCGGACAACCACTCCAGATGGTCGGCGAACGGCCGACGCCGCGGCAGCTCCTCCCCCGCATACGCCGCGAACACGTCCGACAGCACCAGCGGCAGACTCCACCCGTCCAACAACAGATGGTGGAACGTCCACACCACCACCACACGGCCCCCGGCCAACCGCACCAACCCCACACGCACGGGGGGTTCGTCGGCGAGGCGGAACTCCCGGGCCCTGTCCTCGGCCAGGAACTCCCTCAGGGCGGTGTCCCGGTCGCAGTGGCGCCGGTCGTGCACGGTCACCGACGCCTCCCGGTTCTGGTGGACCACTTGGACGGGGGAGTCCAGCCCCTCCCAGACCACCGTGGTCCGCAGCACCGGCGTTGCCCGGATCACCCGCCGCCACGCCCCGGCCAACCGCTCCACATCGTCCACCCCGGACAACTCCACGACCACCTGCTCCAGGTAGGCCGCCGAATCCGGCTCCAACAACGAGTGGAACAGCATCCCCTCCTGCATCGGCGTCAACGGCAACACGTCGACCACACCACGCCCGTCACCGACCAACCGGTCCACCCGCGCCTGGTCCAACGCCACCAACGGAAAGTCCGACGGCGTCGCACCCCCCACACCCCCGGACCGGCACAACTCCACCAACGCGACCACCTCGGCCACGAACCGCTCCGCCACCGCCACCACCGTCTCCCGGTCGTGGATCTCGTGCGAGTAGGCCCAGTCGAAGACGAGGCGGTCGCCGTCGTGGCGTCCGACGACGTCGATCAGGTGGGCCCTGGGGTGGTCGGGGTCCTGGGTGCCGCGCAGTACGGCCGAGGTGAAGGGCGTGCCGGTGGCGGTGTCGAAGCGGCCGAGGTAGTTGAAGCCGACCGCAGGCACCGGAACCCGACCCAGCACCTCCCGCGCCCGCTCACCCCCCAGATAACGCAGCGCCCCGAACCCCACCCCCCGGTTCGGCACCGCACGCAACGCCTCCTTGGTCCGCTTCAACAGCACCACCGGATCGGCGTCGTCCTCCAACGCCACCGGATACACACTGGTGAACCAGCCCACCGTCCGCGAGACATCCACCCCGTCGAACAACTCCTCGCGGCCGTGGCCCTCCACATCCACCAACACCCGGCCCGCACCGGTCCACCCGCACAACACCCGACCCAACGCCGCCAGCAGCACATCGTCCACCCGCGCCCGAAACACCGACGCAGCCCCCCGCAACAACCCCTCCACGACATCGGGGGGAAGCGCGACCGACACCGTGCGCTGGGTGGAGACGGTGTTGGCTCCGTCGGCGTCCACCGGCACCTCGGCTTCGGCGTCGTCGGCGGCGACGGCAGTCCAGTGGTCGAGTTCGGTGTCGAAACCGCCCGCGGCGGTGAACTCCACCAACCGCCGCGCCCACTCCGCGAACGCCGTACTCCCCGCCCCCAGATCCACCGGCTCACCAGCCACCGCACTCCGGTAACCAGCCGCCAGATCCTCCAACAACACCCGCCACGACACCCCGTCCACCACCAGGTGGTGCGCCGCCAACAACAACCGCGCCCCCCGCACACCCCCGTCGAACACCACCGCCCGCACCACGGGGCCGTCCGTCAGCGACAGTTCGGCCTCCACCCGGGCGGCGGTCTCGGCGATCACCGTGTCGGGGTCGTCCGCGGCGTCGAGGGTCACGGTCTCGACGGCGGGGGCGGCCGCGGCGTCGTCGATGCGTGCCGCACCGTCCTCGACACGCAGTCGGAGCATGGCGTGCCGGTCGGCCAGCGCGGCCACCGCCACCCCCAACGCCTCCCGGTCCACCCCCTCGACCAGATCCACCAGCACCGACATCGCGAAATGGTCCACACCGGCCGCATACACGTCGAAGAACCACCGCATGATCGGCGTCAACGGCACCGGACCCGACACCGCCCCGCCGTCCACCCCACCCCCGGCAGCCTCCTCAACCACCGCCACCTCGGCCAACGCCGCCACACACTGCCGCGCGAACACATCCCGCGACGTCACCACCACACCCTCACGCCGCGCCCGCGCCACCACCTGCAAACTCAGAATCGAATCCCCGCCCAACGCGAAGAAGTTGTCGTACACACCAACCCGATCCACCCCCAACACCACCGCGAACACCTCCGCCAACACCCGCTCCACCCCACTACGCGGAGCCACATACTCATCGGCGGCGTTCGCGTTCCAGTCGGGTTCGGGGAGCGCGGACCGGTCCACCTTGCCGTTGCGGGTGACCGGGACGGTGTCGAGGACGAGCACGGAGTCGGGGACCATGGCGGGCGGCAGCGAGGCGGTGAGGGCCGAACGCAGTTCGGCGGCGTCCAGTTCGGTCTCCGCCTCCGCGACGACGTAGCCGACGAGGCGGCTCGCGTTCCGGTGGTCGGAGCGGACCACGGCCACGGCCTGGCGGACTCCGGGCAGCGCGGTGAGTGCTGCCTCGACCTCGCCGAGTTCGATCCGCACGCCGCGCACCTTGACCTGGTCGTCGGCGCGGCCGGCGAACTCCAGCTCGCCGTCGGCGTTCCACCGCACCAGGTCCCCGGTCCGGTAGAGCCGCCCACCCGAGGAGAACGGATCCGCCACGAACCGCGACGCGGTCAGCCCCGGACGACCGTGGTACCCACGCGCCACCCCGGCACCACCCACATACAGCTCACCGACCACCCCCACGGGCACCGGACGCAGAAAACCGTCCAGCACGTAGACCCGGGTGCCGAGGATCGGGCTGCCGATCGGCGGGGTCCGCCCCGGTGCGAGGGGTCCGCTGAGGGTGGCGGCGACGGTGATCTCGGTGGGGCCGTAGGCGTTGACCATCCTGCGGCCCGGCGCCCAGCGGCGCACCAGGTCGGCCGAGCACGCCTCCGCGCCGACGACGAGCGTGCGCAGGTCGGGGAAGTCGCCCTCGGGCACGGTGGCCAGCACGGACGGCGGGATGATGGTGAGGTTGACGCGGTGGTCGCGCAGCACGTCGGCGAGGTCGTCCCCGACGAGCCCGCCCGGCGGCGGGAGGACCAGCGCGGCTCCGGCGCCGAACGCCATCAGCACCTCCATCACGGAGGCGTCGAAGCTGGCGGAGGCCAGTTGCAGCACCCGGAAGCCGGGTTCGGTGCCGAACCGGTCGCGCATGGCGGCGGCGAGTTCGGCGATGCCGCGGTGGGTCACCACCACCCCCTTGGGGGTCCCGGTGGAACCGGACGTGTAGATCAGGTAGGCGGCGTCGTCCAGGGTGAGGTCCGGGCGCGGCGCACGCGGCGGCGCGTCCGCCGGGTCGGACAGGGTCACCCGGCGCACCCCGGCGGGCAGGTCGAGGGCGTCGTCACCGGTGACGACGGTGTCGGTGCCGGAGTCGTCGACCATGAACGCCAGCCGGTCGGCGGGGTAGTCGGGATCCAGCGGCAGGTAGACCGCCCCGATCCGGACCGCGGCGAGCAGCGCGGTGACCAGGTCCGGGCCTCGTTCCAGGCAGACGCCCACGACGGAGCCGCGTCCCACGCCCAGGGCGGCGAGCCGGTCGGCGAACCGGTCGGCGGCGGCGTCGAGTTCGGCGTAGCTGAGGGCGCCGCCGTCCCAGACCAGGGCGGGCGCGTCGGGCCGTTCGGCGGCCTGCGCGGCGAACAGGTCGACCAGGGTCTGCGCGCGCAGCGGTCCGGGGTCGGCGTTCCACTCGGTGAGCACGCGGGCGCGCTCGTCGGGGTCCTGGAGGGGCAGGGCCGCGAGTCCGCGTCCGGGGTCGGCGGTCAGTTCGCGCAGCAGCCGTGCCACCCGGTCCAGCAGCTGGCGGGCGGTGTCGGCGTGGAACGCGGACGGATCGTACCTGAGGTGCAGGCGGATGTGGTCGCCGTCGTAGGCGGCCAGGGTCAGGGGATAGTTGGTGGCCTCGTCGGCGTCGACCCGCTCCACGGTGATGCCGTGGGCCCGGGCCGCCTCGGTGTCCACCGGATAGTTCTCGAACACCACCAGACTGTCGAACAACGGCGTCTGCGCACCCAGCGTCTCGGCCTGGATACGGTGCAACGGCACATGGTCGTACTCACGCGCCTCCAACTGCGCCTCCTGCAGAGCACGCAGCCACCGGACCACCGGCAC
Source organism: Thermobifida alba (assembly GCF_023208015.1). Lineage (NCBI taxonomy): Bacteria > Bacillati > Actinomycetota > Actinomycetes > Streptosporangiales > Nocardiopsidaceae > Thermobifida > Thermobifida alba. Next base: position 3,463,142 of record NZ_CP051627.1, read on the forward strand.
CCCCGGCTCCACCCCCACCCGCACCGGCAGCGTGTTGATGAACAGGCCCACCGCCGAGTCCATGCCCGCCACCTCGGCACGACGCCCCGACGTCGTCGCCCCGAACACCACGTCACGCTGCCCCGACCACGCCGACAACACCAACGCCCACGCCCCCTGAACCAGGGTGTTGACCGTCATCCGGTGGGTTCGGGCGAACCGGTGGAGGGCAGCGGTGTCCTGCTGGGGGAGGTGGTGCTCGATCCGTGCGGTGGAGCGGGCGGTGCGTACGTCGCGGGGCGCCTGGTCGTAGGGCAGCGCCGTGGGCCCCTCGACCCCCTCCAAAACCCGCCGCCAGTACGCCAGCCCCGACTCGGTGTCCCGCCCGGACAACCACTCCAGATGGTCGGCGAACGGCCGACGCCGCGGCAGCTCCTCCCCCGCATACGCCGCGAACACGTCCGACAGCACCAGCGGCAGACTCCACCCGTCCAACAACAGATGGTGGAACGTCCACACCACCACCACACGGCCCCCGGCCAACCGCACCAACCCCACACGCACGGGAGGACGGGACCACGTGTCCATGCCTTCGGCCCGGTCCGCGGCGAGGTACTGCTCCAGGTGGGCACGCCGGGAGTCGGCGTCGTGGTCGCTGAGGTCGTGGACGCGCACCTCCGGTTCGGTGCTGCGGTGGACCACTTGGACGGGGGAGTCCAGCCCCTCCCAGACCACCGTGGTCCGCAGCACCGGCGTCGCCCGGATCACCCGCCGCCACGCCCCGGCCAACCGCTCCACATCGTCCACCCCGGACAACTCCACGACCACCTGCTCCAGGTAGGCCGCCGAATCCGGCTCCAACAACGAGTGGAACAGCATCCCCTCCTGCATCGGCGTCAACGGCAACACGTCGACCACACCACGCCCGTCACCGACCAACCGGTCCACCCGCGCCTGGTCCAACGCCACCAACGGAAAGTCCGACGGCGTCGCACCCCCCACACCCCCGGACCGGCACAACTCCACCAACGCGACCACCTCGGCCACGAACCGCTCCGCCACCGCCACCACCGTCTCCCGGTCGTGCAGCGCCTCGGAGTAGATCCAGTCGAAGACGAGGCGGTCCTCGACGACCCTGCCGACGACGTCGAGCACGTGCGGGCGGGGCGAGTCGGGCGCGTACTCGCCTCCGGGGTTGAGGGTCAGCCCGGCGACCGGTCCGTTGTCGCTCTCGGTGTCGAAGCGGCCGAGGTAGTTGAAGCCGACCGCAGGCACCGGAACCCGACCCAGCACCTCCCGCGCCCGCTCACCCCCCAGATAACGCAGCGCCCCGAACCCCACCCCCCGGTTCGGCACCGCACGCAACGCCTCCTTGGTCCGCTTCAACAGCACCACCGGATCGGCGTCGTCCTCCAACGCCACCGGATACACACTGGTGAACCAGCCCACCGTCCGCGAGACATCCACCCCGTCGAACAACTCCTCGCGGCCGTGGCCCTCCACATCCACCAACACCCGGCCCGCACCGGTCCACCCGCACAACACCCGACCCAACGCCGCCAGCAGCACATCGTCCACCCGCGCCCGAAACACCGACGCAGCCCCCCGCAACAACCCCTCCACGGCAGGGGAGGGGACCTCCACGGTGACGGTGCGCTGCGTCGCGGCGGTCGCGGTGCGTCCGCCGGGGGCGGGAAGGTCGGTGTCGAGGGGGACGTCGGGCTCCGCGCCGGCGGCGACGGCAGTCCAGTGGTCGAGTTCGGTGTCGAAGCCGCCCGCGGCGGTGAACTCCACCAACCGCCGCGCCCACTCCGCGAACGCCGTACTCCCCGCCCCCAGATCCACCGGCTCACCAGCCACCGCACTCCGGTAACCAGCCGCCAGATCCTCCAACAACACCCGCCACGACACCCCGTCCACCACCAGGTGGTGCGCCGCCAACAACAACCGCGCCCCCCGCACACCCCCGTCGAACACCACCGCCCGCACCACGGGTCCCTTCGCCGGGGAGAGGGACGCGTGCACCTGGTGGATGCGGGTCTGCAGGGCCTCGTCGGCCTGTTCGGGGGCGAGGCCGGACAGGTCGACGGTTTCCAGGGTGAGGTCGGCGGGTTCGGCGGGCAGCCACGCCCGGTCGCCGTCGGCGCGCAGTCGGAGCATGGCGTGCCGGTCGGCCAGCGCGGCCACCGCCACCCCCAACGCCTCCCGGTCCACCCCCTCGACCAGATCCACCAGCACCGACATCGCGAAATGGTCCACACCGGCCGCATACACGTCGAAGAACCACCGCATGATCGGCGTCAACGGCACCGGACCCGACACCGCCCCGCCGTCCACCCCACCCCCGGCAGCCTCCTCAACCACCGCCACCTCGGCCAACGCCGCCACACACTGCCGCGCGAACACATCCCGCGACGTCACCACCACACCCTCACGCCGCGCCCGCGCCACCACCTGCAAACTCAGAATCGAATCCCCGCCCAACGCGAAGAAGTTGTCGTACACACCAACCCGATCCACCCCCAACACCACCGCGAACACCTCCGCCAACACCCGCTCCACCCCACTACGCGGAGCCACATACTCATCGGTGTCCCGGACGTCGGGGGCGGGCAGGGCGGAGCGGTCCACCTTGCCGTTGGCGTTGAGCGGCATCGCGTCGAGGCGGACGAGCACCGAGGGGACCAGGTAGTCGGGCAGCCTGCCCGCGAGCGCGGCGCGGACGGCTTCGACGTCGGCGTCGGCGCCGACGAGGTAGCCGACGAGTTGGCGCACACCGGTCCCGGGCTCGTGGACCACCACGACGGCCTCGTCCACTTCCGGCACCGCCAGCAGCGCGGCCTCGATCTCCCCGGGTTCGACGCGGAACCCGCGGATCTTGAGCTGGTCGTCGGCGCGGCCGGCGAACTCCAGCTCGCCGTCGGCGTTCCACCGCACCAGGTCCCCGGTCCGGTAGAGCCGCCCACCCGAGGAGAACGGATCCGCCACGAACCGCGACGCGGTCAGCCCCGGACGACCGTGGTACCCACGCGCCACCCCGGCACCACCCACATACAGCTCACCGACCACCCCCACGGGCACCGGACGCAGAAAACCGTCCAGCACGTAGACCCGGGTGCCGTCCAGGGGTCCGCCGATCGGCGGCGGCTCCGGGACCCCGCCGCCCCGCGGCAGCGTCGCGGTGGTGGCGTACGTCGTCGTCTCGGTGGGGCCGTAGACGTTGACCAGGTCCAGGTCCGGGCATGCCCGCGACACCCGTTCCAGGGCCGCCCGGTTGGCGGCCTCCCCTCCGGTCAGCACCTCGCGCAGCCCCGCGAAGCAGGTCGGCTCCTGGTGGGCGAACAGGTTGAACAGCGAGGTCGTCAGGAACACGCCGGTCACTCCGTGGCGGGCGACCTGGTCGGCGAAGCCCTCGGGGTCGAGGGTGCCGGGCGGGGCGACGGCCACGGTCCCGCCGGTCAGCAGCGGCGTCCAGATCTCGTAGGTCGCGGCGTCGAACGCGTGCGAGGAGTGGAACAGGACCCGGTCGTGCGCTCCGCCGCGCCAGCGGTGGTCGCTGGCGAGCGCGGTGATGTCCCCGTGGGTGACGGCCACTCCCTTGGGGGTGCCGGTGGAGCCGGAGGTGAACATCACGTAGGCGAGGTGGTGCGGCGTGACGGCGGGCAGGTCGGAGCCGTCGGGGAGCGTCTTCTCCCCGACGGGCCGTCCGGCGCGGTCCAGTGTCAGGACCGGGACGTCCACCTCTGCGGTGACGTGGGCGGAGGCCGCGTCGGTGAGCACGCACGCCGCACCGGTGTCCTCGACCAGCCAGCGCACCCGCGAGGCGGGGTCGCCCGCGTGTGCGGGGACGTAGGCGCCTCCGGCGCGGAGGACCGCGAGCATCGCCACCACGACGTGGGCGCCGCGCTCCAGGGCCAGGACGACCGGCGTCTCCACGTCCACGCCCTGGCCGCGTAGCAGTCGGGCCAGCCGGTCGGTGCGGGCGTCGAGTTCGGCGTAGCTGAGGGCGCCGCCGTCCCAGACCAGGGCGGGCGCGTCGGGCCGTTCGGCGACCTGCGCGGCGAACAGGTCGGTGACCGTGGCCGGGGGTGCGGCCGGGGTGTCGCCCGCCCAGCGCAGCAGGGTGTCGCGCGCGGCGTCGTCGCTCGGGTCCAGCGCCGCGATCCGCAGGTCGGGGTCGGCCGTCGCGGCGTCGACGATCCTGTCGAACGCGGCGACGAGCGCCTCGATGCGTTCGGGCCGGTACAGGGCGGTGCTGTACTCGACGGTGAGCCGCAGTCCGCCGTCGCGCTCCTCGAACTCGAAGACGAGGTCGAAGAGGGCGGAGCGGCGCGGAAGGTCGACGGCGTGGACGTCGAGGCCGGGGAGGTCGAGGTCGCCGGAGTGGGCGTTCTGCAGCACCACCAGTGCCTGGAAGAGGGGGGTGCGCGAGGGGTCGCGTTCGTCGACGAGCCGCTCCACCAGCAGGTCGAAGGGCACCTCGTGGGCGAAGGCGTCGAGCACGGTGCGGCGGATGTCGGCCAGGAAGGACCGCACCGTCGCCGACCGTTCGGGGGCCGTGCGGATCACCAGCGGGTTGACGAAGAATCCGACGACGTCGTCGAGCCGGTGGTGGTCGCGTCCGGAGGCCGCGATGCCCAGCGCGACGTCCCGGCTGCCCGAGGCGGCGACGAGCAGCAGGTGGACCAGCGCGGTCAGCGTCATGAACAGGGTGGCGTCCTCGTTGCGGCCCAGGCGCCGCAGCGCGTCGGTCGCCGCTGGGGAGAGCACGTGCCGGTGGACTGCTCCGGCCGTGGACCGGATCTCGGGGCGCGGGTGGTCGGTGGGCAGCTCCAGCACCGGGGGGTCGGCCAGGTGCCGCGACCAGTGGTCGAGGCGCCGGCGGGTCTCGGGAGTGTCGCGGCGGTCCTGCTCCCAGACGGCGAAGTCGAGGTAGCGCAGTCGCGGTTCGGGCAGCGTGCCGCCGTCGCCGTCGACCCTGCTCCGGTAGAGGGCGGCCAGGTCGCGGTTGACGACGTCCACCGACCATCCGTCGCTGACGATGTGGTGCGAGCTCAGCACGAGGACGTGCTCGTGTGCGTCCATGCGGACCAGCAGCGCCCGGAACAGCGGTCCGCGGGCGAGGTCGAAGGGCTGCTGCGTCTCGGCTTCGAGCAGGCGGGCCAGTTCCCGGTCGCGTTCGTGCGCGGGCCGGTCGGACAGGTCTTCCTCGGTGAGGAGGTCGGCGGCCTCGGGGACGGGGGTGATCCGCTGCAGGGGGTGTCCGTCGACGTCGTCGAAGACGGTCCGCAGCGATGCGTGGCGGGCGACCAGGTCGACCAGTGCGGCGCGCAGCGCGGGGACGGACAGCGGTCCGCGCACCCGGTAGGCGGTGCCGGTGTAGTACTCGGTCCCGGTCTGCTCGTACTGGTCGAGGAACCACAGGCGGCGCTGCGCGGCGGACAGCGGCGCCGGTCCGTCCTCCTCGGTCCGTTCGATGGGGTCGGCTGTCCCGCCGTGCTCGCGCACGTGCTCGGCGAGCTGGGCGGCGGTCGGGTGGGCGAAGAGGACGCGCCGGTCCAGGGCCGTGCCCAGTCGGGCGTCGATGCGTGACAGCGCGCGGGCGGCCAGGATGGAGTCGCCGCCGAGGTCGGAGAAGAAGTCGTCCTCGACGCTCACCCGGTCCACCGCGAGGACCGCTGCGAACTCCTCGGCGACGGCCCGCTCGGTGTCGTCCCGCGGGGCGACGTGGTCGCGTCCGGAGGTGTCGGGGGCGGGCAGGGCGGCACGGTCGATCTTGCCGTTGGCGGTCATGGGCAGGGCGTCGAGCGGTACCACCGCGGAGGGCACCATGTGGTCGGGCAGGGTCGCGGCCAGGGCCGCGCGCACCTCGTCGGGGTCGACCCGGGTGTCGGGGGCGACGACGTAGCCGACCAGGCGGCGCACGCCCGGACGGTCCTCGCGGACGGTGACCACGGCGTGGCGGACCCCGGGCAGGGCGGTGAGCGCGGTCTCGACCTCCCCCGGCTCGACCCGGAACCCGCGGATCTTGACCTGGTCGTCCACACGCCCCAGGAACTCCAGCTCACCGTCGGCACGCACCCGCACCAGATCCCCCGACCGGTACATCCGGGCCCCGGGAGGACCGAAGGGATCAGCCACGAACCGCGACGCGGTCAACCCCGACCGACCGTGGTACCCACGCGCCACCCCCTCCCCCGCGATGTACAACTCCCCCGACACCCCCGCACCCACCGGACGCAGCGCGTCGTCCAGGACGTACACCGAGGTGCCGTCGACGGCCCGGCCGATCGGGGGGCGTCCGGCGCCGCTGAGGGGGGCGCTCATGGTGGCGCACACGGTCGTCTCGGTGGGGCCGTAGCCGTTGAACACGCACCGTCCCCGCGACCACAGGTCGACGAGTTCCCCGGGGCACGCCTCACCCGCGACCATCAGCGACTCCAGGTCGTCCAGTCCTTCGGGGGAGAGGCCGGGCAGGACCGCGGGCGGCAGGGTGACGTGGGTGATGCGGTGCCCGCGCAGGGTCCGCACCAGCGCGTCGCCGAGGAGCCGTTCCCTGGGCTGCACCACCAGGGCCGCACCATTGAGCAGGGCCATGCACACCTCGAACACCGAGGCGTCGAAGCTGGGCGAGGCGAACTGCAGCACCCGGGAGTCGGAACGCACCCGCATGCGGACCCTCTGGGTACGGGCCAGGGCGGCGATGCCGCGGTGGGTCACCACCACCCCCTTGGGGGTCCCGGTGGAACCGGACGTGTAGATGACGTAGGCCGCGTCGTCCAGGCCGAGGTCGAACCGCGGGGCCGGGGCGGACGCGGCGGGCTCTCCGGTGAACACACGCGTTCCGTCGAGGAGCGTCCCCTTCCGGGCGGGGTCCGTGACGACCAGCGCCGCAGCGGAGTCGCGGAGCATGAACTCCAGGCGCTGCCGGGGATAGGCCGGGTCGAGGGGCAGGTAGGCACCGCCCGCCCGCATCACGGCGAGCAGGGCGACCACCAGCTCCGTCCCGCGCTCCAGGCACACCCCGACCCGGTCACCGCGGCCCACGCCCGCCTCGGCCAGCGCGCCGGCCAGTCGTTCGACGCGCTCGTGCAGTTCTCCGTAGGTCAGAGTCCCGGTCTCGGACACCAGCGCCACCGCGTCCGGGTTGCGTCGCGCCTGCGCGGCGAACAGTTCCGGCAGCGGCCGCGGCGCCTCGGGGGCGTCCGCGGGGCGGTTGGCACGGTCGGATTCCTGGAAGGACGGCACGGATCCCACTCCTGTCGGATCTTGGGCGGGCGGAAACGGGGACGGGCAGGAGGAGGGGCCGCCACGGGGCGGCCCTTCGCGGGGAGGAGGCGCTCAGGCCGCGGTGGCCTGGTCGGTGCGGCGCAGGGTGCGGCCGTTGTACTGCATGAGTTCGACCGTGTCGGCGGAGTCGGGGGCGCGCAGGAAGCGGCCGCTGAGCAGGAGGCCGCCGTACTCGGCCGCTTCGACGCTGAAGGTGAGGTCGGGCCCGGCCTCCAGGCTGCCGTGGAGGCCGTTGGAGATGTTGAAGCGGAAGGCGCCGGCCTGGTCGGGGGTGATCCGCACCGACAGTTCTCCGTTGGTGTAGTTGCCGGTGAACCGCGCGTCGGGCAGGGACGTGCCGGACGCGGGCCTCGGCTGGCGGTAGTGGCCGACGTGCAGTCCGAGGTTGCGCAGCTCGTCGACCAGGTCCTCCCACATCGCCAGGCCGGTGGTGGAGTTGGTGGTGAGCGCGACCGCGGCCCCGCCCGCCGGATCGAGGCGCACGTTGCAGGTGCCGCCGTCGAGGGTGCCGTCGTGGCCGAGCCAGCGGGTCCGGTCCGCGTGGAAGACTCCCCAGCCCGCGCACCATCCGTCGGCCAGGCCGAACGGCTCGGCGGCGCGGACCTCGCGTCCCATCTCCGCGAGCACCTCGGGGTCGGCGATCTCGGTGTCGAGTGCGGCGTGGTCGGCGGCCATGAACGCGCGCGCGAAGGCGACGAGGTCGGTGGCGCTGCCCGCGAGGCCGCCCGCGGCGGTGAGGGCGGGCTCGACGTAGAAGTCGACCGGTTCGGTGTGTCCGGTCGCGGAGTGCACCGCGTGGCCGCTGACGGTGTCGGGGCGGGCGGAGGGGGTGCGCGCGTCGTGGACGAAGGCCAGGTCCAGGCCGGTCGGGCCGAACAGGTAGGACTCGATGGCCTCCCACCAGTCCTGGCCGGTCACGGCCTCCACGACGTAGGCGGCGACCGCGTAGCCGGTGTTGGAGTAGGAGAACGCGGTCCCCGGCGTGCTGATCCACTCGGTGTCCAGGACCGAGGTGAAGTGGCGGCGCAGTGACGCCGAGCGGAGCGGGGCGCCCTCGTGGTCGGAGACCAGCCCCGAGGTGTGGCTGAGCAGGTGGCGGAGGGTGGTCGAGCGCATCGGGTGGCCGTGGGGGATCTGGTGGGACGCCAGGTGGTCGGCGACGGGACGGTCGAGTTCGATCTCGCCGTCCTCGACCAGCTGCATGACCAGGGCCGCGGTGAAGATCTTGCTGACCGATCCGTAGGGGAAGCGGGAGCGGGGGGTGACCGGGTCCGGTCGTCCGGTCCGCGTCACGCCGTGGACCGCTTCGAGCAACTCTCCGTCCAGGTACACCGCGAGCTGAGCGCCGGGGACCCGATGCCGTTCAGCGAGCTTCTCCAACAGGCCAGAAATCCGGTCGAGTTCCACTCTCTCCCCCTGAAGAGCATGTGAGCGATCGAGTATTTCCTCTGATCTCCACGTGGTATAGACACACATAACCGAGTTGGTAGAGCTTGCCCTACCTCGTCCAGAGAATCAGCTACACCAGGCCGAATATGCAAGCGCATTCAGGTGTAGACCGAAACACGCAGGTGGGAGAGCGTGAACGTCATTCGGGATGACAAAGGCATCGCGCGGTGCTTCGTCTCGCACAGTCCGGTGTGTTCGGCGGGAATCCCGGTTTCCTTTCCGAACGTCCCGGGGATTCCGGTCCGCCGATCCGTCAGGAGCGGCGCCTGCGGAAGGAGAAGTGGTGTCCTCCGAGAACGGGTTCGCCTTCGAATTCTCTTCGTAATCCGCCGCCCTCGTTCCACCGGCCGCGCCGGAACGTCTTCGGGAAGGGCGGACAGCGGTTCGGGGGATTCGTTTTCACCGCTCCGGCAGCCGCTGCCCCGGCTGTCGCGGCGCGGGGACCGCCCCGGCCCCGGTTCGGCCGGTGGGCTCTGCACGGGTCCCGCCCGGGAGGAGCACCGCGTCCCACTGCCCACCTCGACCACGTGTTTCACCGAGGTCCGCGGTGGTCACCCGCCGGTGAGCGCAGCGCCTCCGGTGTGATTGATCTCTCATCGGCCCGTCCCCTGGCGGCGGGCACCGTGCGGCGCAGGGCCGTCATGCCGCCGGCGGGCACGGCCGGGAAAGGAACTCGCGGAACCGGCCCTTCTCGAACACACTCGTGGCCGTCGGTGCGGTGAGCGGACCTGAACGGCGGGCCGAAACCCGCGCGCGGAAAGGATACGGATTATCCGTATCAGGGCTACGGCGCTGCCGAAACCGATGGTGGGGGGAGAGTTCACTCCTGACGGAACTCCCGAAGCCGATGGGAAGAGCGTCGGACAGCCCCGGAGTAGATCTTCGGAACACCGGTCAGTGAGCACAGGAAATCTCTGTGTACGTTTCGGTCCGGGTCCGTGGTGAATTCACGGAATACCGCTGCCGGGCGCGGTGTCCGCTCCGACTGGAAGCGAAATGGGAATTTCGTTCGGCGTCCCCGGGGCCGTCGTGCGACCGCCGGCCTTCACGCGGGGCCGCCCGTTCGGAGGCGTTCCGCTCCGGAATGGGCGGGGAGAATCCGGAACCGGGTGCGTTGAATTCCGTCGCGGAGCGGCCGCCGGTCAGTGGAGAGCCGCCGTGCTCACCTGCGGTGCCGCACGTGGTGGACGACCAGCAGCATGATGCACGCGACGGTGACCAGGCCGAACGCCGGAGCCACCAGGAGGGGGAACCCGCCGAACGAGGTGACGGCGTTTCCCACCGCGCTGATGATCAGCACCGCCCACAGCAGGGCACGCAGCATCCTGCCGTCGCCGCGGCGGTCGTTCCGGCGGCCACCGGGACCGGAGGCCGGGGTCCGGTCGAGGCGGTACGGGTCTGTCATGGACACTCCACGGATAGGGGGTCGTCGAGGGAGCGGGGGTTCGCCGGCCTTCCGGCGCACGGTCCGTGCGTCCTCGTCCGCGCGCTCCGGGACTCCGTCACGTCCTCACGGAGTCCGCTGCGACACCGGAGCGGCCCCGCATCGGCCACAGTCAGTGAGCAACCGCTACTCCCTCTTCCGCACGGCCTCGCGCTCCAAACGGAGACAAAGGAAATTTTCCTGTGGCGTATGACACATGAACTTTCTGTGCCTCGCCGCGGGAAGGAACCGGCCGCGCCCCGACCGCCCGGGCGAGCCCCGCCATCGGAGCCTTCGGGCCGGGCGGGAACCCGGTGGCCGCCGCGTCCGCCGCACCCCGCCGTTGCCACGAACAGGTCCCCGACTGTCCCGCGCCTCCCTCCGGAGGAGTGCGGTGTGGGGCGGGGTACGGCGGACGCGATTCCGCCCCACCGGCGCCCCGGCCGGCGGCGGCCCCGGTGGTGAAGCCGGTGCGCCGATCGCGGAAGCGCATCCTGGCGAGGGTGCGGGCGGCGCTGGGGGACGTGCCGCGCGGCGAGGAGCCGGAGGAGGTCGCGGTACCGCGCGGCCGGGCCGCCGCGGACGGACTGGTGGACCTGTTCGTGGACCGTCTGGAGCACTACCGGGCGCGCCCGCACCGGGTGCGCGCCGCCGACCTGCCCGAGGCGGTCGCGGCGGCGCTGCGGCGGCGCGGGGCCGAACGGGCGGCGGTGCCCGCCGACCTGCCCGGGGCGTGGACGGAGCGGACCGGGACCGGACTGGTCGTCGACGCCGACCTCGACCTGGCCGTGCTGGACGCGGTGGACGGCGTGGTCACCGGATGCGCGGTGGCCGTCGCCGAGACCGGCACGATCGTGCTGGACGGGGGGCGGCCCAGGGGCGGCGGGCGCTGACACTGGTGCCCGACCACCACCTGTGCGTGGTGCGCGCCGACCAGATCGTCGCGGACGTGCCCGACGCGGTGGCGCGGCTGTCCCCACCCGCCCGCTGACCCGGATCAGCGGCCCCTCGGCCACCAGCGACATCGAACTCGACCGGGTGGAGGGGGTGCCCGGTCCCCGCGCCCTGGCGGTCCTGGTCGTCACCTCCCCCGAACGGCTGTGACGGCAGGGGCTATCCTGCGCGCCCGGAAGACCCCATGCCGTCGAGATCCCCGGAGGGGTGCGGGTGAACCTCGAACTGCTGCGCACGTTCCTCGCCGTCCACCGCGCGGGCTCGTTCACCAGGGCCGCCGCCGCGCTGGGCGTGTCCCAGCCCACCGTCACCGCGCAGATCCGGACGTTGGAGAAGGAGCTGGGCCGGCAGCTGTTCGTCCGCCACCCGGGCGGGGTGAGCCCCACCGGCCCGGCCGACCAGCTGGCCCGGCGGGTCGCCCCGCACCTGGACGGGCTGGCGGCGGTCGTGGAGACCGAGGTGCGGCGGCGTCCGCTGTCCGAGCAGCCGGTGCACCTCGGCGGACCGGCCGAGCTGCTCGCCGCGCGCGTCCTGCCCGCGCTCGCCCCGCTGGTGGACCGGGGGCTGCGGCTGCGGGTGGTCCCGGGCCTGCCGGAGCCGCTGCTGGACGGCCTGCTCGCGGGCCGCCACGACCTGGTGCTGTGCACCGTGCCGCCGCGGCGGCGCGGGGTGTCGGCCACTCCCCTGGTGGACGAGGAGTTCCTGCTGGTGGGCCACCCCGACTGGGTGGACCGGCTGCCCGGGGACGTTGCGGCGGACGGCGGCGCGGCGCTGGACGACGTGCCGGTCGTCGCCTACGCCGAGGAGCTGCCGATCGTCCGCCGCTACTGGCTGACCGTGTTCGAGCGGCGTCCGCCGATGCGGGCCGCCGTCGTGGTGCCGGACCTGCGGGCCGTGCTGTCCGCGGTCACCGCCGGAGCGGGGATCAGCGTCCTGCCCGACTACCTCGTCTCCGGGGCGCTGGCCCGGGGCGAGCTGGCCGTGCTGCACCGCCCCGAGCTGCCGCCGCTCAACACCGTGCACCTGGCCGTGCGTGCGGGGACGCTCGCCCTGCCGCACGTGCGGGCGGTGCACGAGAGGCTCCTGGCCGGGGTCGGGGGACGGTAGTCAGCCGGCCAGCAGCTTGACCACGGCCTCGGCCACCCCGGCCGCCGAGGCCGGGTTCTGGCCGGTGACCAGCCGTTCGCTGGCCACGATGCACGGCTGGAACTTCGGGGCCCGGACATGGACGCCGCCGCGCTCCTCCAGCTTCTCCTGGAGCAGGAACGGCACGGTGTCCGCGAGGCCGACCGCTTCCTCCTCCTCGTTGGTGAAGGCGGCGAACGCCTTGCCCGCCACGAGCGGGCGGCCGTCGGACCGGGTGAGGTTGACCAGCGCGGCCGGTCCGTGGCAGACCGCGGCGACCACGCCGCCCGCCTCGTAGACGTCGCGGGCCAGCGCGGCCAGGTCGGCGGCGTCGGGGAAGTCCCACATGGTGCCGTGGCCGCCGACGAAGTACACGGCGGCGTAGTCGGCCGGGTCGAGGCGGTCGGCCGTGGGGGTGTCGGCCAGGGCCTTCGCCACGTCGGGGTCGTCGCGGAACGCCCGCTGGACCGGGTCGTCGGGGTCGTAGCCGGTCTCGGGCGGCCGCCCGCCCCGGACCGACACGAAGGAGACCTCGTGGCCCGCCCTGCGGAACACCTCCCACGGGTGCGCGGCCTCCGGAACGTAGTAGCCGGTGGGACCGCCGCCGTCGCCGAGCCGGTCCTGGCTGGTCAGTGCGAGCAGGATGCGCCTGGGGGGAGTCGGCATCGTCGTCCGCCCTTCGTTCGCGGTGGTGGACCCTGCGGTCCGCTGTCGCCCACGACGGTAGACGGCGACCGCCTCCCCCACCCCATCAGCGTTTCGAGGGGGAGCCATAGGGCTGGTCATCGCTCCACGCAGGACGGCCTTCCGAAGGGCGTGTGATCCGCGTCACCCGGTCCCGTGGGGGTCCGTGCCGCCGTCCGCCGCCGGGCCGCACCACTCCGGCAGCCGCTCCCGGAGTCCCCGCAGCAGGGTCCTGACCTCCTCGGAGGCGTCCACCAGGGTGACGGCGGCGTCCAGCACCGCGATCGCGGCGACGTACTGCGCGACCAGCTCGGCGGAGTCCGCACTGAGCCGGACGGCGCACGCCTTCGGCCCCCGCGCCTCGATCTCCCCCGGGACGTGCGAGAACAGCCGGGCCCGCACCGCGTCGGCCCCCAGTGCGACCTCCAGCCGGGCGGTGTGGCGGTAGGTGGCGGCGGCAAACGACCGGGTGAGGTAGGTGACCGCGTCCGGGGCCGGCAGCGGGCGCGGGAGGAAGCGGTCGTGCGAGGGCCGCGGACCGGTGATCCGGTCGGCCCGGAAGACCCGCCAGTCCTCCCGGGAGGGGTCGTAGGCGACCAGGTACCACCGGCCTCCGAAGGTGACCAGGCGCAGCGGTTCGACGCGGCGCGCGCTGCCCGCTCCGGCGCGGTCGAGGTAGTCGAAGGCCAGCACCCTGCGGTCGCGGCAGCACGCGGCGAGGACGGCCAGCACCGCGGGGTCGACACGGGGGGCGCCGCGCGCGGGGACGGCCTCGGCGCTGCCGCCGAGGGCCGCCAGCCGGGGGCGCAGCCGGGCGGGAAGGAGCCGCTCCAGTTTGGCCAGCGCCCGCAGCGCGCTCTCCCCGAGCCCGGCGACGCCGCTGCCTCCCGCCGTGACCAGGCCGAGCGCGACGGCGACGGCCTCCTCCTCGTCCAGCAGCAGCGGCGGCAGGTTCCGGCCGGACACGAGGCGGTAGCCGCCCGCGGTGCCGGTGGTGCTCTCCACCGGGTAGTCGAGCGCACGCAGCCGGTCGACGTCGCGGCGCACGGTACGGGTGCTGACGCCGAGCCGTTCGGCGAGTTCGGCGCCCGACCACTCGCGTCGGCCCTGCAGCAGCGACAGCAGGCGCAGCAGGCGTCCGGGCATACTCCCGCGCGCCGGTCCCGACTCCTCGCTCACGGACACCAGACTGGCATTCCTTGAGGACAGGCCGCGTCCTCAAGGGCTCCTAGGGTGAGCCGCATGAACGACCTGGCGACGCAACTCACCGCGCGTGTGCGCGGCCGGGTGCTCCTGCCCGGCACGGACGGATACGACGACGAGCGGAGCGGTTTCCAACGCCTCGACCCCCACCGCCCCGCGGTGGTCGTGGCCGCGGCCTGCGCCGAGGACGTGCGTGCCGCGGTGGAGGCCGCCGCCGCGCACCGGCGCCCGCTGGCGGTGCAGGCCGCCGGGCACGGCCTGGCCGCCCCCACCGGGGGTGTGCTGGTCAGCACGCGCCGCATGTGCGCCGTGCGGGTCGACCCGCGGGCCCGCACCGCGTGGGTCGCGGCGGGCGCGACCTGGCGGCACGTGATCGAGGCGGCCGCACCGCACGGGCTGGCTCCGCTGTCGGGCAGCTTCCCGGACGTGGGCGCGGTCCCCTACACGCTGGGCGGCGGCGTGGGCCTGCTGGCCCGGCGGTACGGCTTCGCCTCCGACCACGTGCGCCGGTTCGACCTGGTCACCCCCGACGCGCGGCTCCGCCGGGCCACGGCGGACTCCGAGCCCGACCTGTTCTGGGCGCTGCGCGGCGGCGGGGGCAACTTCGGCGTGGTCACCGGTATGGAGATCGGCCTGGTGCCGGTCTCCCGGATCTACGGCGGAAGCCTGTTCTTCGACGTGGCGCGGGTTCCCGATGTGCTGGACGGCTGGCGCCGCTGGACCGCGGACCTGCCCGAGGAGCTGACCTCGGGGGTGACGGCCCTGACGTACCCGGACCTGCCGGTGCTGCCCGAACCGCTGCGCGGACGCCAGGTCGCCCAGGTCCAGATCGCCTTTCTCGGCTCCGCACGGGAGGGCCGCCGGCTGGTGGAGCCGCTGCGCTCCCTCGGCCCGGTCCTGCGCGACACGCTGCGCGACCTCCCCTACACCGAGTCCGGCACGGTGTTCGACGAACCCGACCGGCCGCACGCCTACCGTTCGCAGAACCTCCTGGTGCGCGACCTCGCCCCGCGGGCCCTGGCCGGGCTGGCCGAGGCGGCCGCCCCCTCGTCCCCGGTGCTGACCGTGGTGGGGCTGCGGCACCTGGGCGGCGCGCTGGCGCGTGCGCCGCGCACCGCCGGTGCCGTCGGCCACCGGGACGCCGCCTACTCGGTGACGGTCCTCTCCCCGGTGGGGGAGGGGGAGCGGGAGACGGTGCGCGAGGTGCACCGCGCCGCCCTGGCACCGCTCGCCGACGCCGCGGTGGGCCGCTCGCTCAACTTCTCCTTCGGGCCGCTCGACCAGGACGGGGTCCGCTCCGCGTTCGCGCCCGCGGACTACGAGCGGCTCACCCGGCTCAGGGCCCGGTACGACCCGCACGGCCTGCTCCACGCCAACCACCGCGTCCCCGCCGCCGGGTAGCGGCCGCGTCCGGGCGTCCCGGCGACGGGCCCCGGGTCAGCCCGGGGTGACCAGGCGCTGCACGCCCGGCGCGTACAGCTCCACGAGCCGCTCGGCGTCGGCCGTGCGGCCGGTGGCCCGGTAGTGGATGTTGAGGGTGGCGCCCAGGCCGAGCAGGTGGGCGACGACCAGCTCCGCGCGCAGGCGGACGTCGGGGCCGCGCAGGCGGGCCGCCACCGCGTCGGTGACCTGGGTGTGGAAGTACTCCCGCACCACGGCGCGCTCGTCCTGGACGGAACTGGAGAAGACCGCGCGCAGCAGCGGGTCGGCCCCGTTGCGCTCGCGCAGGTCGAGCAGGGTGCGGACCATGTGCTCGCCGAGCCGCTCCAGGGGCGCGTCCAGCAGTAGTTCCGCGGCCTTCGCGAAGTCCGCGGAGGCGCGCAGCAGCCGCTCCTTGGTACCGAAGTGCTTGATGACCAGGGCTGCGCTGACGCCCGCGTCGGCCGCGATGGCGCGGATCGTTACCTCGGCGTAGGGGCGCAGCGCGAAGGCGCGGCGTGCCGCCAGCAGGATCGCCGGACGGCTCGACTCGGCTGTCTGCTGGCCGCTGCTGTGATTCACCCGTGGCTCCCGGTCACGACTGCTGGGGGTTCTTCTGTATACCGGAACCGGGCCCGAGGTCGCGCACCGGCAGGGTGACCACCAGGGCGCCCAGTGCCACGCAGCCCGCGAGGAAGAAGGTCGTGAGGTAGGCCCCGAAGGTGGGCGCGGTGCCGCCGTCGACCTCCATCGTCATCCCGGCGAAGACGGCGGCCACGACGGCGCTGCAGATCGCCTGTCCCACGGCCCGCATGAGGACGTTGACGCCGTTGGCCGCGCCGGTCTGCGCCCGGGGCACGTGCTGCATGAGCAGGGCGGGCAGCGTGGAGTAGGGAAAGGCCGTGCCGATGCCCACGATCGCGGCCCCCACGATGATCATGCCCAGGCTCTCGCTGGTGAACAGCCGCAGCACGTAGCCGACGACCATCAGCGCGAGGCCGAACACGATGGGGGCCTTGGGTCCCCGTGAGGCGGCGATCCGCGCGGCGACCGGGGAGAACAGCAGCATGGTGATGGAGGCGGGCAGCATGCACAGTCCTCCGGCGACGACGGAGAGCCCCAGGCCGTAGCCGGTCTCGGTGGATTCCTGCACCAGTTGGGAGGTGACCAGGGAGTTGACGAAGAAGGAGAACCCGATCAGCAGGGTGGCGAGGTTGGTCAGCAGCACGGCGGGATTGGCCATGCTGCTCAGTTCCACGATGGGGTCGGCGACGCGTGTCTCGTGGCGGACCCAGACCGCGCCGACGGCCAGGGACACGGCGAACAGGCCGAGGACCGCCGGGGAGGTCCACCCCCACTCCGTTCCCCGCGACACCGCCGCCAGGAAGCAGACCAGGACGACGGTGAGCCCGAGGGTGCCCGCGGCGTCGAAGCGGCCGCCGGTGCGCGTCTCCGCCCGGGGGACGAAGGCCAGCACCAGCGTCAGGGCGAGCAGGCCGAGCCCGCCGCTCATCCAGAACACCGCGTGCCAGTCGGCGTAGCGGGCGATCAGCGAGGTCAGCGGGACGCCGACGGCCGCGCCGACGCCCATCGTGGTGCTCATCAGCGCCGCCGAGGAGGCCACCCGGGCGGGGGGCAGCACGTCGCGGAGGATGCCGATGCCCAGCGGCACCACTGCCAACGCGACCCCCTGGAGGGTGCGTCCGGCCACCAGGAGCAGGATGTGCGTGCTGAGGGCGGCCAGCAGGGAGCCCGCGACGAGGCAGAGGAGCGCGGCCACCAGCACCTCGCGTCTGCCGTACATGTCGCCGAGGCGTCCCAGGACGGGGGTGGACACGGCTCCGGCGATCAGCGAGGCGGTGACCACCCAGCTCACCGCCTCGTGGGTGGTGTCCAGGGCCTCGATGAGGGTGGGCACCAGCGGCACCGCGAGGGTCTGCATGACCGCGGTGACCACTCCGGCGAAGGCCATCGCGGTGAGGAGGAGGCGGGGGCGGCGGATGGGGGCGGGGCTGGCGGAAGCTTCGGTCACGCGGGCTCCCTTCGGCCTCGGAGGACCATGTCGAACTGGGGTAAACAAGTGTTCACCCCAGTGGATCCTAGTCGCCCCCGATCGGCGGCCGCCGTCGAGGCCCGGTCCGGCCGCCGCGTCACGGCGCGGGGCGGGACCGCTCGGGCACGCACTGCACGGCGGCCGCCCCGGCCAGCGCCAGGACCCCGGACAGGGCGAAGACCAGCAGGTACGCCTCGAAGGCGGGCGCGGTCACACCGCCGGCGTCCACCGTCACGCCCGCCAGCACGGTGGCCACGACCGCGCTGCAGACCGCTTGACCCGCGGCCCGCAGCAGGAAGTTGACGCCGTTGGCCGCCCCGGTCCGCCCCCGTGGGACGTGCCGCATGAGCAGGGTGGGCAGCGCCGCGTAGGAGACGGCGCCGCCGATGCCGACCACCGTGGCCCCC
The DNA here is from genome assembly GCF_023208015.1 of Thermobifida alba. Lineage (NCBI taxonomy): Bacteria > Bacillati > Actinomycetota > Actinomycetes > Streptosporangiales > Nocardiopsidaceae > Thermobifida > Thermobifida alba. The sequence goes on from NZ_CP051627.1 coordinate 3,481,128, forward strand.
GCGACGATCATGGCCAGGCTCTCGCTGGTGAACAGCCGCACCAGGAAGCCGACCGCGATGACCAGCGCGCCGAGCACGGTGGTGGACCGGGGGCCGAGGGCCGTCGACAGCCACGCCGCGACCGGGGAGAACACCAGCATCGTGATCCCCGCGGGCAGCAGGGTCAGGCTGCCGGCGAAGACGGAGAGCCCCAGGCCGTAGCCGGTCTCGGGGGGCTCCTGCACCAGTTGGGAGGTGGCCAGGGAGTTGGCGAGGGTGGTGAAGCCGAGCAGCAGGGTGGCGAGGTTGGTCAGCAGCACGGCCGGACTGGCCATGACCCGCAGCTCCACGATGGGGTCGGCGACGCGCGTCTCGTGGCGGGCCCAGACCGCGCCGACGGCCAGGGACACGGCGAACAGGCCGAGGACCGCCGGGGAGGTCCACCCCCACGTGGTCCCCTGGGTCACCGCGAGCAGGAGGCAGACCAGGACGACGGTGAGGCCGAGGGTGCCGAGGAGGTCGAGGCGGCCGCCGGTCCGCGCCTCCGCCCGGGGAACGGAGGCGGACACCAGCACGGCGCAGAGCAGGCCGAGCGCCCCGCAGCCCCAGAACACCGCGTGCCAGTCGGCGTACTGGGCGACCAGGGCGGACAGGGGGACTCCGACGGTCGCTCCGATCCCGACCGTGGCGCTCATCAGTCCCACCGCGGCCGCCACCCGCTCGGGCGGCAGCACGTCGCGCAGGACGCTGATGCCCAGCGGCACCACCGCCACCGCGGCCCCCTGCAGCGCCCGGCCGGCGACGAGGGCGAGGACGTGGGAGCTGAGCGCGCACAGCAGGCAGCCGGCCACCAGGATGGCCAGGGCGGACAGCAGCATCCGGCGTTTGCCGTACAGGTCGCCGAGCCGTCCGAGCACCGGGGTGGCGACGGCTCCGACGACCAGGGTGGCGGTGACCGCCCAGCTCACCGTCTCCGGAGTGCTGTCGACCAGGTCGGGGAGGTGGGGCAGGAGCGGGACGGTGACGGTCTGGACGGCCGCGGTGAGCACTCCTCCGCAGGCCAGCGCGGCGACGAGCAGCCGGGGACGGCGACTGGGCACGGGGACCGCCTCGGGCACGGGGACTCCCCTCGGTCGGGAGGACGGCAGTGAACCAACGGGGTAAACAACTGTTCACCCCGTTGTGTACACCATCACCCCGCGTTTGACGACCCTTTTCGCCCCAATTCGTCACCGGATGAGCATCCGAACAACTTTTCTTGGGATTTCTGGCGCTCACCGGGAACCGGAGCCTCCCCCGAAGCGTCCCAACCATCGCAAGACCGCCACCGCGGCCGACGCGGTGGCGATCGCGGGCGCGCACTATCGTCCGGTCCGGCACGACAGCGCCGGACCGGACGATGACCGGTTGTGGACAGTGCCATTGCCCTCCCCTGGCTCCCCGGCTAGGTTCCGGCACAGCGGTTCCACTCACCGCCTCGTCCCGCGGAACCGTGACACGCGGAGAGGGGTTGCGGCAGACCGGCATGAGCGACTTCTTCACGGCCGCCCTCGGGTTTCCCACCGCCCTGTTCAGCTTCGCCCTGATCGTGGTCGTCGGCTACTGGTGCCTCGTCGTCCTCGGCGTGCTCGGGATCGACACGCTCGACGCCGACGCCGACTCCGACGTGGGCGGTCTCACGGAAGCCATGTCCGCCATCGGTCTCAGAGGAGTCCCGGTCACCGTGTCGCTCTCCGTCATGATCGCCGTGGCGTGGTTCGCCTCCCTCAGCGGCTCCGCCCTCCTGGACGGCGTCGACCTGTCCGACCCGATGACCATCGCGCTGGGGGTCGTCGTCCTCGCCCTCGCCGTGGTCTGCGCCTGGGCCGCGGCCAGTTTCTTCGCCCTGCTGTGGCGGCGCTTCCTGCCGGGCGGCCGCGAACCCTCCCGGCACGACTTCGTCGGACGGGTCTGCGTGGTCCGCACCGGACGCGTGGGCACCGACTTCGGCCAGGCCGAGGTCACCGCCGCCGACGGCTCCACCGCGCTCATCCAGGTACGGCAGACCGGCGAGGAGGCCCTCACCTCCGGCAGCACCGCGCTGATCGTCGACCACGATCCCGACGGCTCCTTCTTCTGGGTCACCGCCTACCACGCCGAACTCGACCCGAACCGCCCGACCCCCTGACCGCCGCGGCCGCCGCCTCCGGTGCCCGGCGGTCGGCCGCCTACCGCCGCCCTGCCCGCGGCCCGCCCGAGACTCCGAACACCCGACCCTAGGAACCGCCTATGGACACCATCGCCGCAGGGGCCGGCGTACTCGTCGCTGTCCTCCTCCTCGTCCTGATCGGACTGCTCATCGTCATCAGCCGCCTGTTCCGCAAGGTGGAGCAGGGCAAGGCGCTGATCATCTCCAAGATCCGCAAGGTCGACGTCACCTTCACCGGCGCGGTCGTGCTGCCCGTGCTGCACAAGGCTGAGGTCATGGACATCTCGGTGAAGACCATCGAGATCTCCCGCACCGGCAAGGAAGGCCTCATCTGCCGGGACAACATCCGCGCCGACATCCGCATCACGTTCTTCGTGCGGGTCAACAAGACCGTCGAGGACGTCATCAAGGTCGCCCAGGCCATCGGCACCGAACGCGCCAGCGACCAGGCCACCCTCCAGGAGCTGTTCAACGCGAAGTTCTCCGAGGCGCTCAAGACCGTCGGCAAGCACCTGGACTTCGAGGACCTCTACACCCAGCGCGCGGAGTTCCGCGACCAGATCATCAGCGTCATCGGCACCGACCTCAACGGCTACAGCCTGGAGGACGTGGCGATCGACTACCTGGAGCAGACCCCGCTGGTCCAGCTCGACCCGGCCAACATCCTCGACGCCCAGGGCATCCGCAAGATCACCGAGCTGACCGCGCAGCAGAACGTCAGCACCAACGAGCACCGCCGCAACGAGGAGAAGGAGATCGAGCGCCAGAACGTCGAGGCGCGCGAGACCATCCTCGAACTGGAGCGCCGCCGCGAGGAGGCCGAGGCCAAGCAGAAGCGCGAAGTCGAGTCGCTGCGCGCGCAGACCGAGGCCGAGACCGAGATCGTGCGCGCCGAGGAGATGCTGCGCGCCGAGACCGCCCGCATCCGCGCCGAACAGGAACTGGGCGTGCAGCGGGAGAACCGGGAGCGCGAGATCGCGGTGGCGGCGAAGAACCGCGAACGGGTCATCGCCGTGGAGAGCGAGCGCATCGAGAAGGACCGCCTGCTGGAGGTCATCGCCCGGGAGCGCGAGACCGAGCTGTCGCGCTACGCCAAGGACAAGGAGCTGGAGGCCGAGCGGCGCGAGATCGCCGAGGTCGTCCGCGAACGCGTGGCCGTGGAGAAGACCGTCGCCGAGCAGGAGGAGAGCATCAAGAGGCTGCGCGCGGTCGAGGAGGCCGAGCGCCAGCGCCAGTCCGCGGTCATCCTCGCCGAGGGCGCGGCCCAGGAGCAGCTGGTCAAGGACATCAAGGCCGCCGAGGCCGCGGCGCAGGCCGCCGAGCACGCCGCCCGCGAACAGCTCACCCTCGCCGAGGCGCGCCAGCAGGCCGCCGAACTGGACGCCGCCGCCAGCATCCGCCTGGCCGAGGGCAAGCAGGCCGAAGCCGCCGCCGAGGGGCTGGCCCGGGTGCAGGTCAGCGAACGCGAGGCCGAGGTCCTGGAGAAGACGGGCCGCGCCGAGGCGGTCGTCGCCCGCGAGAAGGCGCTCGCCCAGGCCGAGGAGGTCGAGAAGGTCGGTCTCGCGCAGGCCGCCGCCGACCGGCAGCGGGCCCTCGCCGAGGCCGAGGCCGTCCGCGAGAAGCTCAAGGCCGAGGCCGAGGGCATCCACGACAAGGCCGAGGCGATGGCCGCGCTGGACGAAGCCACCCGCGAGCACGAGGAGTACCGCCTGCGCCTGGAGGCCGACAAGGAGGTCCGCCTCGCCGGGATCGAGGCGCAGCGCCAGATCGCCGCGGCCCAGGCCGACGTGCTCGGCAAGGGCCTGGAGAGCGCCGACATCGACATCGTCGGCGGCGACGGGGCGTTCTTCGACCGCGTCGTCAACGCAGTCGGCGCGGGCAAGGCCGTGGACGGCTTCCTGGAGCACTCCCAGGCCGCCCGCACCCTCGCCGGGCCGTGGCTGGACGGCTCCCGCGACCTGCCCTCCGACCTGACCAGGATGCTGGGCGCGGTCGACTCCGCCGACGTCAAGAACCTCACCCTGTCGGCGCTGCTGCTCAAGCTGATCAACGAGGGCGGCCCCCAGGCCTCCGGCCTGTCCAGCCTGCTGAAGTCGGCCCGGAAGCTGGGCCTGGCCGACACGCCGCTGTCCGAACTCGCCTCCGCCGCGCCGACCCCGTCGAAGCAGCTGTGAGGACTGTGTGACCGACCTCGTCACCACCGCTTCCGACGACGACCGGGCCGGGCTCGACATGGGCACCTACGAGGTGCTCCGGGCCCGGCTGGGCGAACAGGCCGCCGAGCTGGCGCGGCGCGCCGAAGCCCTCAACGCCGCACGGCTGGAGGTCTTCGGCGGCACCGAGCTGCGCCTGCTCGGCACCGAGCGCGTGCGCACCGCCAACCACTGCGTGCCGCGCGACATCGTGCCCGTCGGCGACCTGATGCTGTTCGGCTACAACGTCTTCATCGGCATGAAGACCGAGACGCACGTGGCCGACGTGTTCTCCCTGCACCGCTTCGACTCCGCCGACGGGGCCCTCTCCTTCACCGAGGCGCAGGCGGGCGAACTGCCGGAACTGCTGGAGGACGAGCGGTTCCGGCGGGACTTCGCGGAACTGTACCGGTACTTCCGCGACACGCGGCTGCTGCAGCTGCGGCGCGTCGAGGGCCGCCTGCTCGCGGTGTTCCAGACCGGCCCCTCCGTCTCCGACATCCGGGTGCTGCGCTGGCGGATCGGCGCCGACGGCTCCCTGTCCTACCTGGACAACAAGGGCGAACGGGACCACGTCTTCCCCCCGCAGCAGGACTTCACCTGGATCGAGACCACCCGCGACGACCACGTGCCGGGCCGCCACCCGCACATCTCCATCGACGACGAGGTGTTCGTGGAGACGGTCGGCGGCGACCTGACCGTCAAGGTCGAGAACAACACGGAGAGCGGCGAGGGCGTCTACAGCGAACCGGTCGCCGAACCGCTGCAGAGCCTCGCCGACGCCGACGTGCGCTACGCCCGGGTCGGACCGCTCATCCTGCTGCGCATCCTGCCGTACAAGGAGACCGAGTACCGGCACCTGGTGTTCAACACCCGCACCCGGGACGTGGTCCGCCTCGACGGCATCGGACAGGCCTGCCAGCGGCTCCCCGACGACCAGGGCCTGATCTTCCCCGGCGGCTACTACCTGTCCACGGGCACGGTCAAGACCTTCGACACCGACGTCACCGACCTGGAGTTCCAGGCGCTGGTCCGCTCCCCCAACGGCGAGGACGTGCTCTACGTCTTCCACTCCCGGGCGGAGGGCCGCAGCCTGCTGCTGCCCTACAACGTGATCCGCAAGGAGGTCGCCACCCCCCTCTCCTGCCACGGCTACTCGATCTTCGACGACGGCGTCATGGTGGTGTTCCGCGCCCTGTCGGACGAACCCACCCGGGTCCATCCGATGCAGGTGTGGCAGACGCCGTTCCAGTCCGACGCGTACGCGGCCCGCCAGCCCGCCGGGACCGGGCCGCTGGAGCGGGTCGGCAACGCCGACCTGGTGCGCGGCGTCTCCGACGCGCTGTCGGTGGCCCGCATGGTGCACGAGATGACCCCGTCCGCGCCGGTGTTCGAAGGGCTGATCGCCGCCTGCACGCGCGCCCTCGACCAGTACCACTGGCTGGACGACCCGGACCTGCACGACCTGGCGGAGCCGCTCAGGCAGGTGCGCTCCACCGCCGAGCAGGTGCTGGAGGAGTTCGAGAAGGTCCAGGAGCTCACCGCGCAGGCCGCCCGCGCGCTGGACGAGGCGGAGGCCGACGCCGCTGCCCTGGTGCGCCGGGTCCGCTCCGAGACGCCCGCCTCCGCCGACGAGTGGGTGCGCCGCCTCGCCGAACTGCGCCGCGCCCGCGGCCACCTGGAAACCCTGCGCGACCTGCGGTACGTCGACACCGCGCGGCTGGACTCCCTCGTCTCCTCCCTGGAGGCCGACACCGCCGACGCGGGACGGCGCGCCGTGGAGTTCCTCAGCGGCGCGGACGCGTTCACCAGCTACCACGCCGCGGTGGACGCCCTGGTCGGCGAGGCCGAGGCCATCGAGACCGTCGCCGCTGCCGAACCGGTCCGGCAGCGCCTGGCCGAGCAGACCGAGGGCTTGGAGACCGTCACCGAGGTCGTCGGCTCCCTCGACATCGCCGACGCGACCGTGCGCACCCGCATCCTGGAGCGGGTCGCCGAGGTGCTGGGCACCGTCAACCGGGCGCGCGCCACCCTGGACGCGCGCCGCCGCGAACTGCTGTCCGTGGAGGGGCGGGCCGCGTTCGCCGCCGAGTTCGCGCTGCTGGGGCAGTCCGTGGCCGGCGCGCTGGCGATGGCCGACACGCCCGAGGCGTGCGACGAGCAGCTGGGGACCCTGCTGCTGCAGGTGGAGAACCTGGAGTCGCGGTTCGCGGAGTTCGACGACTTCCTCGCCGAGCTGGAGGCCAAACGCGAGGACGTCTACGAGGCGTTCAGCGCACGCAAGCAGGCCCTGCTGGACGAGCGGACCCGGCGCGCCGACCGGCTCGCCGAGTCCGCCGAGCGCATCCTGGCCAGTGTGCGCCGCCGCGCCGCCGCCCTCGGCTCCCTCGACGAGGTCAACACCTACTTCGCCGCCGACGCGATGGTGGCCAAGCTCCGCTCCCTCGCCGAGGAGCTGCGCGGCCTCGGCGACCAGGTGCGCGCCGAGGAGGTCGAGGGGCAGGTCAAGGCGGCCCGCCAGGAAGCCGGCCGGGCGCTGCGCGACCGCCTCGACCTGTTCACCGACGGCGGCGAGACGATCCGGCTGGGCCACCACCGGTTCGCCGTCAACACCCAGCCCCTGGACCTGACGATGGTGCCGCACGAGGAGCGCATGGCGTTCACCGTCACCGGCACCGACTACCGGTCCCCGGTGGCCGACCCCGGCTTCGCGGAGACCCGGCCGTTCTGGGACCAGCCGCTGGTCTCGGAGTCGCCCGAGGTGTACCGGGCCGAGTACCTGGCCGGGGAGATCCTCGCCGCCGCCGAGGCGGGACGGGACGGGCTGTCCACGGCCGCGCTGCGGCAGGCCGCGGAGAGCCCCGACGGGCTGCTGTCCGTGGCGCGCCGGGAAGCGGAGTCCCGCTACGACGAGGGCTACGAGCGCGGCGTGCACGACCACGACGCCGCCGCGATCCTGGCCGCGCTGCTGCGCCTGTCCGAGGACGCGGGACTGCTGCGCTACCCGGGGGCCGCGCGCGCCACGGCCCAGCTGTTCTGGGCGTTCGGCACCGAGGAGGCGGACCGGCGGACGTGGGCGACGCGGGCCCGCTCCCTGGTGCGGGCGCGGTCGGTGTTCGGGCCGGGGGCCGCCGGCGCGGTCGCGGAGCTCGCCGGGGAGCTCGCGGCGCGCATCACTGCGTTCCTCGACGCCAACGCGCTGGCCGACCACCGCGACCGCGCCGCGGCCGCGGGCGAGTACCTGGTGGAGGAGCTGGCCGCCGACGACGGCGGGTTCGCGGTGAGCGCCGGGGCGCGCGCGTTCGTCGACCGGTTCCTGCGCGGCCTGGGACCGTCCGGTTCGGCCGAGCGCCGCGCGTTCACCGACGACCTGGCCGCCCTCGGAGCGGACCTGGCGGCCCGCCACCAGCTGGCGGACGCGTGGCTGACCGCGTTCCGCGCCACCCGCGACGACGTGGCCGCCGCCGACCAGCCCGAGGCGGTCGCGCTGCTGCTCGCCGACGGCCTGGACCGCTACGAGCCGCCGGGGGCGCTCACCGCGACGGTCGACGGCCTGCTGGGCGCACACCCGCGCGTCCGGGAGCGGCGGCTGGAGCTGCGCCTGGACGAGACGTGGGAGCGGCTGCGCCGCTTCCGCACCGAACGGGTCCCCGCCTACCGCGCCTACCTGCGGCGGCGCAACGAGCTGGTGGCGGCCGAGCGCGCCCGGCTGCGCCTGGACGAGTACCACCCCCGGGTGCTCAGCTCGTTCGTGCGCAACCAGCTGCTGGACGAGGTGTACCTGCCGCTGATCGGCGACAACCTCGCCAAGCAGCTGGGCGCGACCGGCGACGGCAAGCGCACCGACCAGATGGGGCTGCTGCTGCTCATCTCCCCGCCCGGCTACGGCAAGACCACGCTCATGGAGTACGTGGCCAGCCGGCTGGGCCTGCTGTTCGTGAAGGTGAACGGCCCGTCGCTGGGGCACGCGGTGACCTCGCTGGACCCGGAGGAGGCGCCCAACGCCACCGCGCGCCAGGAGGTCGAGAAGATCTCCTTCGCGTTGGAGGCGGGCAACAACGTGCTGCTGTACCTGGACGACATCCAGCACACCTCGCCGGAGCTGCTGCAGAAGTTCGTCTCGCTGTGCGACGGCCAGCGCCGCATGGAGGGCGTGTGGGGCGGCCGCACCCGCACCTACGACCTGCGCGGCAAGCGGTTCGCGGTGTGCATGGCCGGCAACCCCTACACCGAGGAGGGCAAGCGGTTCCGCATCCCCGACATGCTCGCCAACCGCGCCGACGTGTGGAACCTCGGCGACGTGCTCAGCGGCCGGGACGACCTGTTCGCGCTGAGCTACGTGGAGAACGCGCTGACCGCCAACCCGGTGCTGGCGCCGCTGTCCACCCGGGACCGCGGCGACGTGCGGCTGCTGGTGCGGATGGCCCGCGGCGAGGAGGGGATCCAGGCCGACCAGCTGTCCCACCCCTACTCGGCGGTGGAGCTGGACCAGGTCCTGTCGGTGCTGCGCAAGCTGCTGCGGGTACAGGAGGTGGTGCTGGCCGCGAACCGCGCCTACATCGCCTCGGCCGCGCAGTCGGACGCCGCGCGCACCGAACCGCCGTTCCTGCTCCAGGGCTCCTACCGGAACATGAACGCGATGGCGGAGCGGATCGTGCCGGTGATGAACGACGCCGAGGTGGAGTCGCTGATCGACGACCACTACCTGGGCGAGGCGCAGACGCTGGCGTCGGGCGCGGAGGCCAACCTGCTGAAGCTGGCCGAGCTGCGCGGGCGGATGTCGGAGGAGCAGCGGGCCCGCTGGGCCGAGGTGAAGGCGGCGTTCCGGCGGGCCCGGGCGCTGGGCGGCGCCGAGGACGATCCGCTGGTCCGGGCCGTGGGCGCGGTCGGCCTGCTCGCCGACCGGGTGGGCGCGGTGGAGGAGGCCATCGACCGCGCGGCCCGGCGGTTCGGCCCCGGGTGAGCGGGAGACGTCGGTGATCATGCCCCCAGCGCCAGAATCGGCCGTGCCGATGGCCCTGGGGGCATGATCGTCAATTCTCCGGGGCGGGTCAGGCTGCGGGTTCGCCGAACCACCTCGGCAGGTGGTCGAGCAGGTCCCGCTGGTCCTCGCCGACCCAGGCCACGTGGCCGTCCGGACGCAGCAGCAGCGCGGGCACGTCCACCTCCGCGTCGCCGTCGACGACGTGGTCGACCCGGTCGGCCCAGCCCGCCGCCGAGAGCCGGCCGGTCCGGTCCAGCAGCACCCCGCGGCCGTGGCGCATCCGCTCGTACAGGCGGCCCCGCCCCAGGGGCATGTCCCGCAGCCGGCGGCCGAGCAGTTCGTGGCCCTCCCCGAGGTCGTAGCGGACCCCGACCGCGGTGACCTTCTCCATCAGGTGCCGGTTCACCTCCTCGAAGTCCATCAGCTCCGACAGCAGCCGGTGCGCCGCCCGGGCCCCCGGGTCGGTGGCCATCAGCGCGGACTGCGCGCGGGTGTTGTCCAGCACGTCGGCGGCCACCGGATGCCGTTCGGTGTGGTAGCTGTCCAGCAGCCCTTCCGGGGCCCAGCCGCGCACCTCGGCGGCCAGTTTCCAGCCGAGGTTGAACGCGTCCTGGATGCCGAGGTTGAGCCCTTGCCCGCCGAGCGGCGCGTGGACGTGCGCCGCGTCGCCGGCGAGCAGCACCCGGCCGACCCGGTAGCGTTCGGCCAGGCGGGTGGCGTCGCCGAAGCGGGACAGCCAGCGCGGCGAGTGCACGCCGAAGTCGGTGCCGGCGACCTCCCGCAGCCGCTGCCGGAACTCCTCCAGGGTCGGCGGGGCCGTGCGGTCCTCGGCCACCCGCGCCGCGGGCACGACGGCGCGGTGCGCGCCGTCGTCGAGCGGCCCGATCCCGAACCCCAGGTAGGTGCCGCGGACCTCCGCCATGACGGCGGCGATCCGCTCCGGGGTCTCGGTCACCTCCACCTCGCCCAGCAACCACTCGGTCCGGGCGGGCTCGCCGGGGAAGCCGACGCCGAGCAGCCGGCGCACCGTGCTGCGGCCGCCGTCGCAGCCGACGAGGTAGCGCGCACGCAGCCGGGTGCCGTCGGCCAGTTCCGCGTCCACCCCGTCCTCGTCCTGGGCCAGTCCGACCAGTGCGCGGCCGCGCCGGATGTCGGCCCCCAGCTCGGCGGCGCGTTCGGCCAGCAGGCGGTCGGTGACGGGCTGCGGGATGCCGAGGATGTACGGGTGCGCGGTGTCCAGCCGCTTCGGCCACGGCTTGATGATCCCGGCGAAGTAGCCGCCCATCCGGTACTGCTTGCCGTGCGCGAGGAACCGGTCCAGCAGGCCGCGCTGGTCCATGATCTCGATGCTGCGCACGTGCAGCCCGAGGCCGCGGACGATCGGGCTCGGTTCCGCCTCCTTCTCCAGCACGACCGTGTGCAGGCCGTGCAGCCGCAGCTCTGCGGCCAGCATCATGCCGGTCGGTCCCCCACCGACGACGACCACGTCGATCATGACGGTCCCCCCGTTTCCGCGTGTCCCGGTCCAGGTCCAGGTCAGCGATTCTGCGGCACGACCGGGGGCTTGCCGCAAGCCCCCGGGTGCGTTGTAAGTTGAAAGTGGCGGGGAGTCTCCTGACCTCCCCGCTTTCGCACGGGCGCCGACCGTCCTGTTCCCAGGGCCGTGCCCGGCGCCGGTTCCGGCCCCGGGGGCATGGTCGCCGGGTCTCCGGGCCCCCGGCGGAGGTCACCCTTCCGCCTCCTCCTTCCGGGCGCTCTCCCCTCCCCGCAGCAGGGTGGCCAGGTGGACCGGACGGGCCTCCGGGTGGGCCTGTTCCACCTGCACCCGGCAGCTGAAGCCCTCGGTCAGCACCGTGTCGTCGGCCCCAGCGGCGCGCACCGCGGGCAGCAGTCCCTGCTCCGCGCAGGCCATCGACACCTCGTAGTGGCCCTCCACGAACCCGAAGTCGCCCGCCAGGCCGCAGCAGGAATCCTGCGGCACCTCCACCGCGGCCCCGGCCCGCTCCAGCAGGGCGCGCTCGGCCTGCCAGCCCGAACCGGCACGCTGGTGGCAGTGGACCTGCGCGACCACGCGGCCCCCGATCCGGGGCGGCTGCCAGTCGGGGGTGAACTCGGCGAGCGCCTGGGCGAGGGTGCGGACCGCACCCGCCACCTCGGCGGCCTCGGCGGTGCCGAGCAGGCGCGGCAGCTCCCGGCGCAGCTGCTCGGTGCAGCTGGGTTCCAGGCCCACCACGACCGCGCCCGCGCGCACGGCGGGCAGCAGGGCGCGCACCGTCCGCGCCGCCGCGGCCCGCGCCGTCCCCAACTGCCCGGTGGACGTCCACGTCAGTCCGCAGCACAGGCGGGCCGGAGCGTCCAGCACCTCCCAGCCCGCGTCCCGCAGCACCGCGCGGCCGTCGGCGAGCACCTCCGGGGAGAACGCTGGGTTGAAGCTGTCGGTCCACAGCACCGCGCGCGGCCGGTCCGCGGCGAACCCGCGCCGCAGCGGAGCACCGCCCGCGCGCGCGGCGCGCCGCCGGCTGCGGGAGGCGAACACCGGCAGCTCCCTGCGCCGGTCGATGCCCGCGACCCGTTTGAGCAGCCCCGCCAGCGGAGACCGGGTCACCGCGTTGACCAGCCCCGGCACCAGGCCCGCGGGTTTCAGCCACACCGGCAGCCAGCCCAGCGCGTAGTGGGCGCGCGGCCGGATCCTGCCCCGGTAGTGGTGGTGCAGGAACTCCGACTTGTAGGCGGCCACGTCCACCCCGACCGGGCACTCCTTCGCGCACGCCTTGCAGGACAGGCACAGTTCCAGCGCCTCGCGCACCTCGGGGGAGCGCCAGCCGTCGGTGACGACCTCCCCGGCGAGCATCTCCCCCAGCACGCGGGCCCGGCCCCGCGTGGAGTCCTTCTCCTCGCGGGTCACCTGGTAGCTGGGGCACATCGCCCCGGTGTGGGCGCGGCACTTGCCCACGCCGACGCAGCGGCGCACCGCGCGCGCGAAGTCGTCGCGGTCCTCGGCGAGGTGCAGGACCGGGCGGACCGGGTCGGCCATGGCGAGCGGGCGCACGTCGGCGTCGAGCGGGCGGGGCCGCACCACCGCGCCGGGGTTGAGCGTGTCGTCGGGGTCCCACACCTGTTTGGCCTCGGCGAACGCCGTGAGCAGGGCGGGCGAGTAGACCCGGGACAGCAGTTCGGAGCGGGCCTGCCCGTCGCCGTGCTCGCCGGAGGGCACGCCGCCGTGCCGGACCACGATGTCGCAGGCGGCCTCGGCGAAGCGGCGGTAGCGGGCCACGCCCTCGGGGCTGGTCAGGTCGGTGTTGAGCCGCACGTGCAGGCAGCCTTCGCCGAAGTGGCCGTAGACCGGGCCGGACAGGCCCTCCTCGCGGCAGAGCGCGTCGAAGTCGCGCAGGTAGGCGGCGAGGTTCTCGGCGGGCACGGACGCGTCCTCCCAGCCGGGCCAGGCTTCGTCGCCGCTGGGCGGGCGGGTGGCCAGTCCGGCGGCGTCCTCGCGGATGCGCCACAGCCGGGCCCGGTCGGCGGGGTCGGCGACGACGAGGGTGGAGCGGACGTGCGGGGCGAAGGCGCGTTCGGCGCGGCGGGCCGCGGCCGCCGCTTCGGCGGGGGTGTCCCCGCCGAACTCCACGTACAGCCACGCGCCGCCCTCGGGCAGGTCGGCGACGCGGGGGCCGAGCAGTTCGGTGTCCATGCCCTCCACGGTGAGCGGGCCGTACGCCAGGAACTCGTGGGCGATCTCGGCGGCGGCGTAGCGGTCGGCGCAGCCGACGAGCAGCAGCGCCCGTGCCGCGGGGGCGGGCACCAGGGCGAGGGTGGCGGAGGTGACGACGGCGCACCCGCCCTCGGTGCCGACGAGGCTGCGCGCGTAGTCGCGGCGTTCCGGCAGCAGGTGCTGCAACGGGTATCCGGACACCTGCCTGTGGAAGCGGTCCAGTTCGGTGCGGATGGGCGCGAGGTGGCGGGCGGCGACGGCGTCGAGGCCGTCCATGAGGGCGCGGTCGGGCAGGCCGTCGGGGGTGGCGATCCGGTCGGCGGTGACGGTGCGGCGGCGGCCGTCGGCGGTGACGACCTCCAGCGCGGTGACGTTGTCGGCGGTGGTGCCCCAGGCCACCGAGTGGGAACCGCAGGCGTTGTTGCCGATCATGCCGCCGAGGGTGCACCGGTTGCGGGTGGAGGGGTCGGGGCCGAAGGTGAGTCCGTGTGCGGCGACGGCGGCGTGCAGGGTGTCCAGGACCGTTCCGGGCTCCACGACGGCGCGGCGCGCCTCGGGGTCCACGCTGAGGACGCGGTTGAGGTGACGGGAGGTGTCGACGACCACTCCCGCGCCGAGCGCCTGGCCGCCGCAGGAGGTGCCGCCGCCGCGCATGGTGACGCCCACCCCGGCCGCGCGGCAGATCTCCAGCACGGCCGCGATGTCGTCGGTGTGGCGGGGATGGACGACGCCGAGGGGGACACGGCGATAGATCGAGGCGTCGGCGGAGTAGAGGGCCCGGGCCAGCGGGGAGAAGTCCACCTCGCCGCGCACGGCCGCGGCGAGGTCCCTGGCGAGCGGGGCGTGTTCCTGGGATGCGACGGTGGTCATGGTCCACGTCTACCCCGCCGCTTCGGCCTCACCGGTGCCGGGGACCGGTCAGGCCGTGGGACGCCAGCACAGGTGCCGGGGCACCCCTGTCCGGCGGAGGTCCTCCTCCAGCAGGGACGTCCAGTCCGGCCGCCACCGGGGGTCGCGGGAGCGCAGCTCGGCGCGCAGCACCCCCCACTGGCTGTGGAGCACGAGGGAGGAGCCCCACCAGGCGGGGAGGTGGTCGTAGGCGCGGTCGACCTCGACCCCGGCGCCGGTCGGCCGGATCCGCGCGTACAGCCAGCGCCCCCGCTCGGGGTGGGCCTCCTCCTCCCGCCAGGCGGACAGCGCGTCCGACAGCTCCGGGTCGACCCACTTCCCGTCGGCGTCGAGGAACTCGCTGCGGGGGCCGAAGAAGCCGGCGGGACGCCATTCGAGGCCGCCGAGGTGGGCCACCGTGATCCCGGCGCCGGCGCGGTGGTCGCGCAGCCACTCCGCCACCCGGTCCAGCGCCGGTCCGGGGACGGGTGCGGGACGGTCCAGTTCGGCCGCCCCGCGCATGACATGGGAGACCAGGTCCTGCGGGGGGCATGCGGAGACGACGCGCCGGTCCGCGGGTTCGCCCCGGCCCGCGGGCAGTTCCGGCCGGGTCGAGCCGGGGGCCACGCCGAGCCTCTCGGCCGTGGCGAGCGCCCCCGCGATGTCGGGCTCCCACTCCTCGTCCTGCTGGACCTCCCGGTCCAGCGCGTCGGCCAGCGGTTCGACGACCGAACGGTCCACCGCGCGCCGCAGCGCCGCCTCCCTGAGGGCGTCGAACGCCTCCGCCGCCTCCTCCTCGTGGTCGGGGTCGGCCAGGTCCAGGTAGCACTGCTCGACGGCGGAGCCGCCGAACCAGTCCCCCTCGCCCGACGACACCCCCTCCGGGAAGGGCGCCCGAGACCACGCCGTCCCGTCCCACCACTCGACGCAGGAGACGAGCAGCAGCGTCCGCAGGACCTCGTCGAGCCACTCCCAGGGCAGCCAGTCCGGTGCCCCGGCGAGGAGGTCCACGGGGGGAACGTGCTGGGCCAGTTCGTTGTGGTCGGCGTCGTAGCCGTAGAAGACCGCGCGTCCGCCCTCGATCCAGCTCATGCCCCAGCAGCCGTTGCCGATGTCCTCGTTGCGCAGTCCGTCCCGTCCGATGTGGAAACCCGGGATCCGCTGCGGGACCAGCGCGGCCACCACGGCGTAGGCGGCGGCCTCGTTCCAGCGTTCTTCGGCGTTCATGCTCCTGCTCTCTAGGTCGGGTCGGTTCCCGACGCGGTGGGGGTCGGGAACCGGTCGGGTCGTGGGGCGCAGGCGCGGGGCGGCCCTGGTTCCGGGTCTTCTCGCCCGGTCCGGCCCTCGCCCCGGCGGCCGCTGCCCGCGTCGATGCCGGGCAAGGTGGGGCCGGTCCTCCCAACCGGCCGCTGCCCGGGGGCTCCGAAGGGTCGGCGGCCGGCGGCGTCCCCCGTGCCTCCCGCTGCGGAGCCCCCCGTTTCGACTGCGGGGCGGGGCCGCCGGTTCCCCGCGGCGCGGGGGTTTCTCCGCGGCGTCGGGGACGGGGCCGCCGGGAGGTTTTCCCTTTTGAGACCTGACCTCGGGAAAACAGGCGACGTTTTCCCAGATCGTGTCCGTCCGGGGGAAAACCCGAACTTTCCTGCGCCGAACCCATTGACATCTATGAAGCGCGACACAAATAATGGGTATCGACCGCTTGGGAGCGCTCCCAAAAGGTCAGGAGAAGATCCCTTGTTGGGCGGTGGCTGCCTTCCTCCACTCCTCCCATCCTCAGGGTGGCCACCGTTCATCCCCCAACAGGAGATCTTTGAGCCCCCCGACCGTCGGCCCTTCCCGGGAAGGGCCGACCAGGTCACCGGAACCTTCACCGCGGATGGCTCATCCCCCACCAGAGCCACTCCCGGAGGGGCCGGGGTGCGTGCGGGCGCCCCGGCTCCTCACCCCCGAAGGGCTCGTCTCCGAAGGCTTGAGCCAGCCCTGGAAGGGTTGGGGTGCGTGCGGGCGCCCTGGCTCTTCACCGCCAAAGAGCTCGCCTGGAGACTTGAGCCGCCCAGGGGCCGGGGTGCGTGCGGGCGCCCCGGCCCCGAATTCTTCCCGCCGCCTCACGCGGCGGGCTCGAAACTCTCCGTCATCCGGTCCAGCAGCGCCGCTCCGGTCTGCTCCCAGTCGTCCTCCGGGTACACCAGGAACAGCGCGTAGCCCTTCTTCTCGGTGTGGAAGCCCCGGTTGAGCGCGTGCATCGGACGCCCCCCGCTGGTGAAGGTGAACTCCCAGTCCGAGGCCGTGAGGTAGCGCTCCATGACCGGATGGTCGGTGTACTCGATCCCGATCAGGCGGTAGTTCGAGAACCGTCCGGACGCACCCCGCTCCTGGTTCTCCCAGTCCCTCTTCGCGTCGTCGCCGGGCGAGTCGGTCTGGTCGACCTGGAGGTAGCCGCCGTCGGGGTTGCGGAAGAAGACGCTGCTGCCCCGCCGGTCCACCGACCAGCCCTCCGGGACGTCCAGGGAGAAACCGGTGGGGTCCTCGTGCCGAACCAGCGGCGGACCGGAGTAGTCGTCCTCCTCGTCGTCCTTCTCGTCCTCCTCGCCGCCGTCCTCCGGCTGCGGCTCCGCATCTGGGTCCGCCGGCTCCGGACGGTCCGTCTCCGCCTCCCCCGGCTCCCCGGTCCCCTCCTGGGTCTGCGTTCCCGTCTGCTCCCCGCCCGCCCGGCTCCCGCCTGCCGGGGGCACCAGCAGCACCACGGTCGTGATCACCGCCGCCACCACGACGAGCGCCAGGGCCACCAGGCCGGCGGTCACCAGCCCGCCGCGCCGTCCCCCGCCCTCCGGCACCGTGGCCAGCGGCAGCGAACTGGTGTCGTCGACGGGCTCCGCGACGACGTCGGCGGCCACCGTGGCCCCCGTCTGGGCGGGACGCGCCCCGGAGGAGGCCGTCGGACTCTGCGGGGGCGCGCTCAGCACGATCCGCTGCAACTCCTCGACGGCCTCGTGCACCGTGGGGCGCTCCCGCGGGTCCTTGTTGAGCAGCCGCTCCAGCAGTGGCCGCAGCGGCCCCGCCTGCACCGGCGGGGGCACCTCGTCGACCACGACCGCGGTGAGGGTCGCCATCGGGGTGGCGCGCTGGAACGGCGGGGTCCCGTGGACGGCCGCGTACAGGGTGGTGCCCAGCGCCCACATGTCCGCGGCCGGGCTGGCCGGCTCCCCCCGGGCCTGCTCGGGGGCGAGGTAGCTGGGCGAGCCCAGCAGGTTCCCGGTCCGGGTCAGCTTGCTGCTGCCCTCCAGGTAGGCGATGCCGAAGTCGGTGAGCACCGCCCGGTCCCCGCGGGCCACGAGCACGTTGCCGGGCTTGATGTCGCGGTGCACGATCCCGCGCTGGTGCGCCACCGACAGCGCCGCGGCCACCTGGAGCCCGAGGTTGGCGGCCCGCTCGGGGGTGATGGTCCCCTCCTGCTTGATGATCTCGCTGAGGGACCTGCCCTGGACGAGTTCCATGACGATCCACGGAAAACCGTCCTTCTCCACCACGTCGAACACGGTGATGATCGACGGATGGCTGAGCTGGGCGGCGCTGCGGGCCTCCCGCAGCATCCGGGCGCGCAGGACCTCGATCTCCTGCGGCGGCAGGTGCTCGTTGATGGTGAGTTCCTTGATGGCCACCGGCCGGTCCAGGAGTTCGTCGACGCCCTCCCAGACGCGTCCCATCCCTCCCTCGCCGATGAGCCCGTGCAGCCGGTACCGACCGGCGAGAAGGAAATCGGGGGGTCGGGGGGAATCATTGCTCATCGGCGGCTTCCTCGGTCTGATGCTGGCGCGGCCTACCAATGCGGCGCCCCATCCGGAATTTTAGAAGGATCGGCCCGTCAACAGCCCCTTCCCGCGGGCGCAATCGCCGCCTCTCCTGCCGCACCGGCCAGAAAACCGAGATGACCTGCGATCTTTCAGGGACAGAACCGACATTGCCGTTTTCGGTTCGCGCGGGTTCGCCTACGGTACCGCGCACCGGAACGTCCCGCCGCATACGATGGCACCGTGATTTGTCCTAAGTGCCAAGGCCGCATGCGCACCTTCGACCGCATGGGCGTCCACATCGACCAGTGCGAACGATGCCGGGGTATCTTCCTCGACGCCGGCGAACTGGAGCAGATCGTCGCCGCCGAGCAGCGCCACTACACTCCGGCTCCCCCTCCTCCCCCGCCCCACGGCGCGCCGCCGCCGGTGTACCACCCCCGGCCGGACTCGCCGCACCCCTACGGCTACGCCGACTCGCCCCGCCCCTACTACGGCGACTCCCCTCGCCCCTACGGGTACAAGCGGCGTCGCAAGAGCTTCCTTGAGGAACTGTTCGACTAGACCCCGGCCGTGAACCTGTTGATCTGTGCGCGCTGCGGCGCGTACACGGACACTCCCGTGGTCGAACCGGACGGGCCGGTGCTCCGCTGCGTCGAGTGCGGGCACCGGCAGCCGTTCCGGCGGCTCCCACTGTTCTCCGTGGCCGGCCCCAGCGGCACCGGCAAGTCCACGGTCGGACGGCTGCTGACCGAGTGGCTGTCCGACCGCTACGTGGTGGTGGAGCAGGACGTCCTGTGGGTGGGCGGCCTGCGCGACCCCTCCCACCACCACCGGCTGTTCCGGTCGACGTGGCTGCGGATGGCCGCGATGCTCCACCAGAGCGGCCGTCCCGTGGTGCTGTGCGGCACGGTCGTCCCCCCGGAGTTCGAGCCGCTGCCGGAACGCGCGCTGTTCTCCGAGATCCGCTACCTGTCCCTGATGTGCGACCCCGACGTGCTGGCCGAACGGCTGCGGGCCCGCCCCGCCTGGCGGGAGTGGGACGAGCCGCGCATCGCGGAGATGCTGGAGTACGCGGAGTGGATCCGGGAGAACGCCGCGACGATGTCTCCGCCGATGACGCTGCTGGACACCACGCACGCCGCGGTGGAGGAGACCGCGCAGGCCGTCCACGCCTGGATCACGGGGGAGTCGCGTCCGCCGCGCTGACACCGCGGAGGGGGACACGTGCCTCCCTCGCCCCCGGGACGTGGGGCGCGGAAGGGGTTCCGCGCCCCGGGGCCGGCGGCTCAGTCCGCGGCGGACGGCCGGAAGCCGCGGAGCCGCAGGCTGTTGCTGACCACGAAGACGCTGGAGAACGCCATGGCCGCGCCCGCGATCATCGGGTTGAGCAGACCGGCGGCGGCCAGCGGCAGCGCGGCCACGTTGTAGGCGAAGGCCCAGAACAGGTTGCCCTTGATGACGGCCAGGGTGCGCCGCGACAGCCGGATGGCGTCGGCGGCCACCCGCAGGTCGCCGCGGACCAGGGTGAGGTCGGCGGCCTCGATGGCGGCGTCGGTGCCGGTGCCCATCGCCAGTCCCAGGTCGGCCTGGGCGAGGGCGGCGGCGTCGTTGACGCCGTCGCCGACCATCGCCACCGTGCGGCCCTCGTCCTGGAGCCGTTTGACCACGTCGACCTTGTCGGCGGGCAGCACCTCGGCGATGACCTCGGCGATGCCGACCCGGTCGGCGACCGTGCGCGCCACCGCCGCGTTGTCGCCGGTGAGCAGGATCGGGGTCAGGCCCAGCCGGCGCAGGCGGGCCACCGCCTCGGCGCTGGTGGGTTTGACCGCGTCGGCGACGGTGAGCACTCCGCGCGCCTTCCCGTCCCAGGCGACCGCGACGGCGGTGTGTCCCGCCGCCTCCGCCTCCGCGCCGACCCGCGCCAGCTCCTCGGGCAGGCTCAGCGACCACTCGTCGAGCAGGGCGGCCCGTCCGACGACGACCGCGTGGCCGTCGACCACGCCCCGCACCCCCAGACCGGCGGTGCTGGCGAAGTCGGCCACCGGCGGCAGGTCGCCGAACCGGTC
The DNA here is from genome assembly GCF_023208015.1 of Thermobifida alba. NCBI lineage: Bacteria > Bacillati > Actinomycetota > Actinomycetes > Streptosporangiales > Nocardiopsidaceae > Thermobifida > Thermobifida alba. Next base: position 3,500,922 of record NZ_CP051627.1, read on the forward strand.
GGCGGCGCCGCGGGCGACGGCCCGGGCGACGGGGTGCTCGGAGGCGTGCTCCACGGCTCCGGCCAGGCGCAGCACCTCGTCGGCGTCCTCGCCGTCGGCGGCGACCACGTCGACGAGGGTCATGGTGCCGGTGGTGACGGTGCCGGTCTTGTCGAGCACGACCGTGTCGACGCGGCGGGTGTCCTCCAGCACCTCGGGGCCCCTGATGAGGATGCCGAGCTGGGCGCCGCGGCCGGTGCCCACGAGCAGCGCGGTGGGGGTGGCCAGGCCCAGCGCGCACGGGCAGGCGATGATGAGCACCGCGACCGCGGCGGTGAACGCCGCCTCCACCGGCCCCCCGAGGCCCAGCCAGAATCCGAGCGTGGCCGCGGCCAGCGCGATCACGGCGGGCACGAACACGCCGGAGATCCGGTCGGCGAGCCGCTGCACCTCGGCCTTGCCGCTCTGCGCCTCCTCCACCAGCTTCGCCATCCGCGCGAGCTGGGTGTCGGCGCCCACGCGGGTGGCGCGCACCACGATCCGGCCCCCGGCGTTGACGGTGGCGCCCGTCACCGGGTCGCCGACGCCGACCTCGACCGGCACGGACTCGCCGGTGAGCATGCTCGCGTCGACCGCGGAGGCGCCCTCCTCCACCACGCCGTCGGTGGCGATCTTCTCGCCGGGCCGCACCACGAAGCGGTCGCCGACCGCGAGCCGGTCGGCCGGGACGCGCGTCTCCCGGCCGTCGCGCAGGACCGTGACCTCCTTGGCGCCCAGTTCCAGCAGGGCGCGCAGGGCGGCTCCGGCGCGCCGCTTGGAGCGGGCCTCGAAGTAGCGTCCGGCCAGGATGAAGGTGGTGACTCCGGCGGCGACCTCCAGGTAGATGTTGGCGGAGCCGTCGGTGCGGGCGATGGTGAGCTCGAACGGGTGCGTCATACCGGGCATGCCCGCGTCGCCGAGGAACAGCGCGTACAGCGACCAGGCGAAGGCGGCCAGGGTCCCCAGGGACACCAGCGTGTCCATGGTGGCCTCGCCCAGTCTCAGGTTCTTCCACGCGGCGACGTGGAACGGCAGCGCGCCCCACACCACGACCGGCGCGGCCAGGGTGAGGGAGGCCCACTGCCAGTAGGTGAACTGCAGCGCCGGGACCATCGCCAGGGCGATGACCGGGACCGACAGCACCGCGCTGACGAGGAGCCGGGTGCGCAGCGCGGCCACCGGGTCGGCCTGCGGCGGCGGTCCGCTCTCCTCCGTCGGGGGCGGTTCGGGCAGGGCCGCGGTGTACCCGGCCTTCTCGACCGTGGCGATCAGGTCGTCGGTGGTCACGCCGTCGCCGAACTCCACCGACGCCTTCTCGGTGGCGTAGTTGACGCTGGCGCGGACCCCGTCGAGCTTGTTGAGTTTGCGTTCGACCCGGTTGGCGCACGACGCGCAGGTCATCCCGCCGATGAGGAGTTCGACCCGCTCGACGCCGCGGCGCTGTGTGGTGTCGTCGCTCATCTGCTCTCCTGCTCCCGCACGGCCGCGGGCGCGCTCCCGGCCTCGGCGGAGCCGACCAGCGTCCCCGCCCAGAAGGCGACTCCGAACACGGCCGCGAGAACCAGCCCGTAGATTCCGAGTCTGCGCAGCACGCTCACGGTCGGCTGCTCCGGTGTCGACGGCATTCGCTACCACCCCCGAGAACCAATATACCCCCGTGGGGTATTCCGTCGCGCGGGGCCTCCGGGGGACGGGCCCCCGTCCGGGGCGGCCGAGAGGGCGCCGAACGCCCCCTCCCCGCCGGTCCTCCGCGGCGTGCCGCCTCCGGCCTCCCGAACGCTTCCCGCCACCGGTTCGGAACTCTGTGCGACTCCGGGCCATCGGAAGGGTAGAGGGGAACGGGCCGCGGAGGAGGAGGCGCGATGGAGCAGAGGCAGTCGATTCCGCTGGGCCTGGGCATCGGAACCGGTATGGGCATCGCCCTGGGCAGCGTGGTGGGCCTGGTGCTCGGTGTGGTCCCCGTGGGCATCGGGGTCGGTTTCGCCGCCGGGGCGAGCACCGGGATCCTCCTCGGCGTGCTGTGCGGCAGGCGCGGGACCGAGGTGTGAGCCCCCGGCATGCCTCCGGAGCCCGTGCTCTTTGAGTCGGGACACGGCCACCGAATGTGATTAGATGGGCGAAAATTAAGAAAGGGTGCATATGGGAGAAGCCCCACACCAACGTCCCAGCCCCGTCCTTCGACATCGTGCTGCGCGGCTACGACCGCGCCCAGGTGGACCAGTTCGTCGCGCTCCTGCGCGCCGCGGACGGCGACACCTCGGCCCTTCCCGACGGCCACCGTCCCCCGTCCTTCGACATCGTGCTGCGCGGCTACGACCGCGCTCAGGTGGACCAGTGGATCGCCGAGGCCACGGGCGAGTCCGCGCCCTCGGCCCCCGCCCCCGCCCGGGAGGGCGTGCGGCTGCCCGGAACATACGCGGCTCCCGCGTTCGACGTGGTGCTGCGCGGCTACGACCGCACCCGGGTCGACCCGGTGGTCCGGCGCGTCGTCGCGACCCTCGCCCGCGACGGCTCCGCCAAGCCCGTCACCCGCGTGGAGATCGCGGCCGCGGCCTTCCGCCGGGCCCTGTTCGGCTACGACCGCGACCAGGTGGACGCCTGGCTCCGGGAGATCGCCCCCGCCTCCCCGACTAGCGGCGCCTTCCGGGGAACCGGACCTCCGCCGCGGCCGTCGGAGAGGAGAGGCGACACGGAAGGCGACTGATGTCCGCACAGAACAACGGCACGGCAGTGGGAGCGGGTTTGGGGCTCGCCATCGGCATGGGTCTCGGCGTGGCCCTGGGGGTGGCGCTCGACAACATCGCCCTGGGCCTCGGCATCGGCATCGGCATGGGCGCCGGCATCGGCGCCGGCCTGGGAGTCGGGCTCACCCGGAAGAACGGAGAACGCGACTCCGGGGACTGACCCGAGGCGTCGGCGGCCGGTCCGCGCGAGCGCCGGCCGGGCGGAGCGGCCGCCGGGGCGCCTTCCCGCCCCGGGCCCGGTGGGATCGCGGGCCGGGAAGCACGGACACGGCGGTCGCCGGCGGGGGAGCGCTGTTCGGGTACACGGAAAAGCCCGGGACCGCGAGGGTTCCGGGCTTTGACGATGTCCGTCGAAGTGGCCAGGGGCGGGGTCGAACCGCCGACCTTCCGCTTTTCAGGCGGACGCTCGTACCAACTGAGCTACCTGGCCCCAGCCACACTCTACCGTGAGCCGAGCGGTCCTGACGGGATTTGAACCCGCGGCCTCCACCTTGACAGGGTGGCGAGCACTCCAAACTGCTCCACAGGACCTTGTATTCTTTTGTCCGCTTTGTCCGCGTCTTTCCTGATTCTATCAGGCTTTCCGCGTCCTCCGCGTGGTCTTCATTCTGCCAGACCTCGGCAGTACTTCAGACCGTTCGTACCCCCAACGGGATTCGAACCCGCGTTACCGCCTTGAAAGGGCGGCGTCCTAGGCCACTAGACGATGGGGGCCTCGACGACGACCGAGTCGTCACAATCCCGTTCCGCCTGCCGTCGGGGACGGGTTAAGCATAGGGGACATCGGGACCAAGTGCCAAAGCGGTTTCCCCGGCAGGTCACTGCGGCGGCCCCGAGACCGTGGGAGACGGCGCGGGGGTGGGCGACCCGGTGGGCGTGGGAGTGCGCGCGACCGTCTCCAGCGGCCCCGGCGTCTCCTCCGCCGGGGTGACCTCCCGGTCCGGATCGCTCTCCAGGTGCCGCTCGATCTGCGCCGAACTCAGCCCCAGACCGCCCAGGGTGATGTCGTCCCACGCCTGCAGCCGCTTGGTCTCGGCGTCGAAGTACAGCACCGACGCCTGGTACGGGGTGGGCTCGTCGTGCTCCAGGCCCCGCAGCCCCGCGCCGCCCGTGGACCCCTGCACGAAGATCCGGGTGCCGGTCTCGCGCACCTCGGTCCAGCGGTCGTGGCCGTGTCCGGACAGCACCAGCGGCACCACCCCGCTGAACCCCTCCCCCTGCAGCGGATCGTGCAGCACCGCCACGTCCACCGGCGGGTCGGCCTCCGCCACACCGCGCGCCTGCTCCACGCCGAGCGCCGCGACCTCCTCGTTGGTCGGGTTCTCCAGCGCCTTGTCCGGGGTGAACCGGGGATCGCCCGCACCGTAGAAGCGCAGCCCCGCCACCTCGACGATGTCGTCGTCGAGCACCACCGCGTTGGGCTGGGCCGCGACCGCGCGCTGGGTGCCCATCGAGTCGTGGTTGCCGCGCACCCACACGTAGGGGACGTCCAGCTCGGCGATCCGGTCCATGAAGACGTCCTCGGCGGCGCTGCCGCGGTCGCTGATGTCCCCGGAGTCGACCACCGCGGCCACCTGGAACTGCTCCACCAGGGAGCCGATGACCTCCCACGCGGCCGGATTGAGGTGCAGGTCCGAGACGTGCAGCACCCGGATGGTGGCGGCGTCCTCCTCGTAGACGGGCAGCGCCGACGTCACCTGGTACAGCTGCGAGACGTTGCCGACCAGGCCCGCCAGCTGCGCCTGGTACTCGGAGAAGTGGTTGATCACGTCCTCCGCGCTGCCCACCACCTGCGGGGCGCCGGCGAGCAGGCCGGTGTAGCGGGGCTCCGCGATCGCCCCCGGGTTGAAGGTGAGGTATGTCACCCCGCCGGCCGTGGCCAGCATCACCAGCGCGGTGAGGGCGCTCCCCAGGGAACGCAGCCAACTGCGGAAGAGCAGCAGCGACACCAGGGCCGCGGTGCCGACCGAGAACAGCACGGCCCGCCACGCCAGGGCGACGACCCCCCGCTTCAGGTCCGCGACGATGCTCGCGCCGAGCCGGTTGATCGAGTCCGGGTTCTGGAACATCTCCTCGGCCGCGGCGAGCCGGATCTCGGCGATCGTGGCCTCGAACCGCAGCGGCGCGGCGTGCGTGTCGAAGGCGAGTTTGCCGAGCGGGGCGATGTTGATGACGGTCTCGCCGCGCCACGACGGGCTGACGCCCAGGTTGACGTCCGCCGGGCCGATGGGGGTGAGCACCTGGCCGCCCACGGCCAGGCCGACCCACCCCCCGGCGATCCCGGCGAGGACGACCGCCGCGACCCGCCAGAACCGGCCCCGGCGCAGCCGCGCGAACCGGTCCCGCTGCCTCCGCCACGCCTCCGGCCGGAAGGCCGACCCGATCCGGGCCAGGACCGCTCGCCGCTCCACAGCGTCGCCTCCCAAGGTCACCTGTGCTCCCGGACGCCGCTGCCGGGCCTCTTCGCTTCCCCTACCCCCGTGGCGCACAATACGGGATGTGATCGAAACCTCCCGCCGCCACTTCGAAGAGCTCGTCGCGGACGCCCTGGACTCCATTCCACCCGAACTGACGGCCTACATGGACAACGTGGTGATCACCCTGGCCGAGGACCCGCCCACCCCGGGGCTGCTCGGCCTGTACGAGGGCGTGCCCCTGACCGAGCGGGGCGACAGCTACGGCGGGGTGCTGCCGGACCAGATCCTCATCTACTGGCGGGAGATCCTCGCGATCTGCGACACCGCGGAGGACGTCGTGGAGGAGGTGCGGATCACCGTGATCCACGAGATCGCCCACCACTTCGGCATCGACGACGACCGGCTGCACGAACTCGGGTGGTCCTGACCGGAGGACCGGGGCGACATTACGGCGGAAAACCTCCGTCTTCGCCGCGCCGACAGCGGAATTCGACCGACAGGACCGCGGAATTCCACTAAACCGCTTGCTATTCCCACCCCTCCCAGGGACGCTATGTCATCAGACGACGACATAAAGTGATTGAACGTGAGGGGTCGGCGAAGAGTGCGTGATCCGCGGGCAGGCGGCTTCGGCCACGGCATTCCACGACAGAGCGACGGGCGGCACGAACGACTGCCCGCCTTCGAGGTTCCCGATCCTCCCACGGCCGCCGAGACCGTCGAGACCCCCCGCTCCGACTGGCGCAACGGCTACCGCGACGTGCTCCGCCTCGGCGAGTTCCGGGCGCTGTGGCTGGCCCACGCCCTCTCGATGACCGGCAACTACCTGCTGAACATCGCCGTCGCGGTACTCGTGTACCAGCGCACCGACTCCGCCCTGGCCGCCGGCCTGACCCTGGCGCTGACCTTCCTGCCGCCGCTGATCGCGGGGCCGCTGCTGTCGGGACTGGCCGACCTGCTGCCCCGCCGCCGCGTCATGATCGCCAGCGACGTGGTGCGCGCCGCGCTGGTCATGTGCATCGGCGTCCCCGGACTGCCGCTGGCGGTCATCTGGCTGCTGCTGTTCTGCTCGGTGCTGCCGACCATCCCCTTCGGCGCCGCGCGGGCCGCGCTGCTGACCCAGATCGCCCAGGGCGAGCGCTTCGTCGCCGGCTCCACCCTCATCAACCTCACCTCCCAGGCGGGGTCCCTGGTGGGGCTGGCCCTAGGGGGCGTGGTGATCGCCCTCGTCGACGCGCGTTTCGCCGTGTTCTGCAACGGGCTGGCGTTCCTGGCCTCGGCGGCCATCGTCGCGCTGTGGGTGCGACCGAGGCCCGCTCCCGCGGCCCGGGAGTCCGAGCGCCCCACCCTGTGGCAGATCACCCGGGAGGGCCCGCGTCTGGTCTTCACCGACCCCCGGCTGCGCACCCTGGCGCTGCTCGCCTGGCTCGCCGGGTGCTACATCGTCCCCTACGGGGTGGCCACCCCGATGGCCGCCGAGATCGGCGGCGGTCCGGCGACCGCGGGACTGGTCATGGCGGCCCCGGCGATCGGGGCGGTCCTCGGCGGCCTGCCGCTGACCCGCATGGTTCCGCCCCCGGTGCGCACCCGCCTGCTGGGCCTGCTGGCGGTGGTCGCGTCGTTCCCGTTGACGGTGTGGGTGCTGGAGCCGCCACTGTGGGCGATGGTGCTGCTCCTGGTGGTCTCCGGAATGGCCGCGTCCTACCAGTTCGTGGCCAACGCCACCTTCGTGCTGTGCGCGCCCCCGGTGGGCCGTGGCACGGCGTTCGGGCTGGTGGCGGCAGGACTCCAGGTCGCCCAGGGGGTCGGTATCGCGGTGGCCAGCCTCATGGTGGAGTACGTCGGCACCCACCTCGTGGTCACCGTGGCGGGTGTCGTGGGCACCGCGGGCGCCGCGGCCCTGGCCCTGCCCTGGTCCCGCCTGTCCGCCGGCGCCGTGAAGATGATGCACGACCCCGAGTGATCAGCGGCGGTCGGCCGGCTCCTCCGGCCGGTCCCGTCGGTACGCGCACTCCGACCGCTCCGGTGCTCCGGTCGTGTCCCCCGGCTCCCCTGCCCGCTGGAAGAGGTCGCGGGGAAGCCGGGAGACCCGTCCGGACAGGGCGCGCAGGGTCCAGTTCACAGCTTGGACTCCTTGCCCTGGAAGGTGCGGATGATGTGCTCCAGCACCGAGGAGCCCGCCCCCTCCTCCGGAATCACCAGCCAGGCGATGAGGTACACCAGGACACCGCTGCCGCCCAGCAGGGTGAAGACGGCGAAGGCGAGCCGGACGAGGTTGGCGTCCACGCCGAGGAACTCGCCGATGCCGCCGCACACGCCGGTGAGGATCCGGTTGCTGTTGCTGCGTCGCAGGGTCTTCTTCTTCGAGAGGTTCTCGTTCATACTTCGAGCGTGCCCGCTACAGGCGGGTTTTCCCATCGGGAAGCACCCTGGAGCGTCCCTGAACCGACCCTGACGGGGGCCGGGAACGTCAGGCCAGCCCTCCGGAGACCCCGATCCGCTGCCCGGTGACCCACCGCGCGTCGTCCCCGGCGAGGAACGCCACGACGTCGGCGATGTCCTCCGGACGCCCCATGCGGCCCAGCGGGGTCATGGCGATCACCTCCTCCGCGTTGGCGCGGATGTCCGGCCGCACCCCCTCGGTGTCGGTGAGCCCCGGCAGCACCGAGTTGACGGTGATCTGGCGCGGTCCCAGCTCCTTGGCCAGGGCCAGCCCCATCTGCTCGGCGAACGCCTTGGTGCCCGCGTAGACGCCGGTGGCGGGGAGGGTGGCCCGGGTGTTGCCGCTGGAGACGATGATGATGCGGCCGCCGTCGCGAACCGTGGCCGCGGCCTGCCGCAGCACCAGGAACATCCCCTTGACGTTGACCGCGATCACCCGGTCGAACTCGGCCTCGTCGAGGTCGGCGGTGGCGCCGACGATGTTGTGGCCCGCGTTGCCGACCACCACGTCGACGCCGCCGAACGCTTCCCGGGCCGCGGCGAACAGGCGCGCCACGTCCTCCCGGACCGCCACGTCCGCCCGGACCGCCACGGCGTTCCCGCCCCTGTCGGTGATCCGCCGGACCGTTTCGGCGGCGGCTTCGGCGTCGCGGTGCCAGTTGACGACGACGTCGGCTCCCTCCTCCGCCAACCGGATCGCGATCGCGCGGCCGATTCCCCGCGACGCGGGGGGCCGCCGCGGCGTCGCCCATCAGGCGGCGCAGCAGCCGCACCCCCTGCGCCACGGGGAGCCGGTCCAGCGGGTACCGCCGCACGGTGTAGCCGGTGCTGTCGGCGAACGAGTTCCGGCTGGTGATGAGGACCGCGCAGCCCGCCCCCTTGGGGAGCAGCGGCTCCACCTGGGCGAAGTCCTTGGCGTTGTCCAGCACGAGCAGCAGGCGGTGGTTCCGGGTGAGGGTGCGCCACTGCCCCCGCAGCTCGTCCAGCGGCAGGTCGGGGTGGGGCGGGGCGCCGATCTGGGCGAGCAGCTGCGCGAGGACCCGCTCGGGCCGTCGGGGGGTGTGCCGTGCCGGTGCCAGCCCCCGGTACCTCTGGTCGCGCGGTTCGGCCGGTTCGCCGTAGAGCTGGAACTCCAGCTTGCCGTCGGGGAACCGGTCCTCGATCCGGCTGATCACCTGGTTGACCAGCTCGGTCTTGCCCGTTCCGCCCTCTCCGGTGACCACGACGACCAGGGGGGAGGCGGCGGTGCGCGTGAAACGGGAGCGGACCCTGGTCCGCCAGCGCGCACGTCCGCGGGGGAAGCGGCGGAACAGCCGCACGATCTCGTCGAGGGTCTCGGTGTGGCCGGTGAAGTGCTCGCTGGGCGGCGGCAGTTCCTCACGGAGCACGCGGCCGGGGACGCGGTGCGGCGACCGGGTCCCGGGCCGGGACTCCCCGCCGTCGTCCCGGAGGGACAGCACGAGGTCGAAGACGACCGTGAGCACCGCGCCGGCCGCGAGGACGAGCACGCTCCACATCCAGTTGTCGCCGGGGAGCTGATCCCCCAGTTCCGTGAGGAGGGTTCCGGCGATGCCGAGCGCGCTCAGGAGGGGCAGGGAGCTCCAGCGCCGCCTCCGGCCGTGCCCGGGGGCGGCGGGGAGGCCCGGAGCGGGGCTGTCCGCGGTGGGCGAGGGGGATCGTTCACCGACAATCAGGGTTCCTGTGTCGCCGGGGCACTGCTGCTTCGGTGGCCGGTTGCCGACGGGGCCTCCCAGTGTTCGCAGAAACCTCCGCAGCGTCCACAGTCGGTCACCGCACCCAGGAGGAATTCACGGATTCTTCACCGGAGCGCCACGCCCCGATCCCACGACGACGGGGCGCGCCGGCCCCTGCCCGGCACGCCCCGTCCGACCGTCAGCTCAGATCACTCCTCCTTGCCGCCCCGCAGCCCTTTGGCGATGAGGTCCATCACCGAGGAGTCGGCCAGCGTGGTGACGTCGCCGATCTCGCGGTTCTCGGCCACGTCGCGCAGCAGACGGCGCATGATCTTGCCGGAACGGGTCTTGGGCAGCTCCGGCACCACCATGATCTGCCGCGGCTTGGCGATGGGGCCGATCTCCTTGGCCACGTGGTCGCGCAGCGCCTTGATCGCCTCCTCGCCGCTGGCCTCGTCCTGGGCGACGCCGCCGCGCGGGATCACGAACGCCACGATGCCCTGCCCGGTGGTCGGGTCGGAGGCGCCCACCACGGCGGCCTCCGCCACCGTGGGGTGCGACACCAGTGCCGACTCCACCTCGGTGGTGGAGATGCGGTGCCCGGAGACGTTCATCACGTCGTCGACCCGGCCCAGCAGCCAGATGTCGCCGTCGTCGTCGTACTTGGCGCCGTCGCCGGCGAAGTAGAAGCCCAGGTCGGCGAAGCGCGCCCAGTAGGTGTCGCGGTAGCGCTCCTCGTCGCCCCAGATGCCGCGCAGCATCGCCGGCCACGGCTGGTCCAGCACCAGGTAGCCGCCGGAGCCGCGCGGGACCTCCTCGCCCTTCTCGTTGACGACCTTGGCGCTGAGGCCCGGCAGCGCCCGCAGCGCGGAGCCCGGCTTGAGCGCGCTGGCGCCGGGCAGCGGGCAGATCATGATCGCGCCGGTCTCGGTCTGCCACCAGGTGTCGACGATCGGCAGCGAGCCGTTGCCGATGTGCTTGCGGTACCACAGCCACGCCTCGGGGTTGATCGGCTCGCCGACGCTGCCCAGCAGGCGCAGCGAGGACAGGTCGTAGCCCGCGGGGATCTGCTCGCCCCACTTCATGAAGGTGCGGATGAGGGTGGGCGCGGTGTAGTAGATCGTCACCCCGTACTGCTGCACGATCTCCCAGTGGCGGCCCTCGTGCGGGGTGTTGGGGGTGCCCTCGTAGACGACCTGGGTGGCGCGGTTGGCCAGCGGACCGTAGACGATGTAGCTGTGCCCGGTGACCCAGCCGATGTCGGCGGTGCACCAGTAGACGTCCTGGCCCGGCTTGTGGTCGAACACCACGTGGTGGGTGTAGGCGACCTGGGTGAGGTAGCCGCCGGAGGTGTGCAGGATGCCCTTGGGCTTTCCGGTGGTGCCCGAGGTGTAGAGGACGAACAGGGGGTGCTCGGAGTCGAAGGCCTCGGGGGTGTGCTCGGTGGACTGGGAGTCCACCAGGTCGTGCCACCACAGGTCGCGGCCCTCGGTCCACGGCGCGTCGATGCCGGTCCGCCGGACCACGATGACGTTGCGGACCGTGTCGACGCCCGCGAGCCCCTCGTCGACCTTCTCCTTCATCGGGACGGCCTTGCCGCGCCGGTACTGGCCGTCGGCGGTGATGACGACCTTGGCGTCGGCGTCCTCGACCCGGGAGCGCAGCGCGGCCGGGGAGAAGCCGCCGAAGACCACGCTGTGCACCAGGCCCAGCCGGGCGCAGGCCAGCATGGACACGATCGCCTCGGGGATCATCGGCAGCTGGATGGCCACCCGGTCGCCCGCCCGCAGCCCCAGGGAGGACAGCGCGTTGGCGGCCTTGCACACCTCGTCCTTCAGCTGGGCGTAGGTGATGTCGCGGGTGTCGCCGGGCTCCCCCACCCAGTGGATGGCGACCTGGTCGCCGTGGCCGTCCGCGACGTGCCGGTCCACGCAGTTGTAGGCGACGTTGAGCCGTCCGCCCACGAACCACTTGGCGAACGGTGCGCCGGACCAGTCCAGGACCTGGCTCCACCGGGTCTCCCAGTGCAGCCGCTCGGCCTGTTTCTCCCAGAAGGCCTCCCGGTCGGCCTCCGCCTCGGCGTAAAGGTCCGCGGTGGCGTTGGCCTGTGCCGCGAACGCCTCGTCGGGAGGGAAGACCTGGCTCTGCTGCATCAGATTCGCCAGCACTTCGTCGCCCATGTCAACTCCTGACCGGTGTGATGCACGCTACTGTCCCCCACCGTAGGGCGTGAGGTGTTTCATAGGAAACAGGTGGTGCGGCGAAGTGCGGGTTTCTCGCGACGGAAAGTCGTTGAAACGGGACGAACGGTCGGTGAAGACTCCCCCTGCGGCCGGTCACAAACTAGTATTTACCTTGACATATCCGTCTCACGGGAGTCGCCGGTCATATCGATGCTGAGGCCGTCCCAAGAACCGTCGGCCGGTCCACCGTCCCGCCGGGAGCCGTCCAGGCCGTGGCGGACCCGAGCACGCCACGACCCCCTGCACACGCTGCGCACCGCACGCGCCGTCGTGGCCGACCTCAAGGACGGGCTCTCGGGGCCGGGCGCCCGCCGGGCCGCGCGGCGGCTGCGGCGGCTGCTGAACGTCACCGGCCTGGGCCTGGCCGACCTGTCCGGCACCCTGGTGTGGTCGGGGCGCACCGCCGACCCCGACGCCGTCTCCGCACTGGTCGACCAGGTGCTGCACGGCGAGACCGCCAAGGACCGCCCGCCCCTGGTGGCGGTCCCGGTGTACGCGGGCGACGGACTCGCCGGGGCGCTGGTGGTCGTCGGCCAGGTGCGCCGCTCCGCGGTGCGCGAGGCCGCCGCCTGGGTCGCCGACGCGGTGGAGCGCGGCCGCATGGAAGCCTCCGTGGACCGCGCCGAACAGGCCGAGCTGCGGGCGCTGCGCGCCGAGATCTCCCCGCACTTCGTCTACAACGCGCTCACCGTGATCTCCTCGCTGATGCGGTCCGACCCGGACCAGGCCAGCGAGCTGATGCTCGACTTCGCCGACTACACCCGCTACAGCCTCGCCCAGCGCGGCGACTACACGACGCTGTCCGACGAGTTCCACGCCATCGAGACCTACCTCGCCCTGCAGCGGGCGGTGCTGGGCGACCGGCTCCGCGTCCAGGTCCGGGTCGCCCCCGAGGTCCTCGGGGTGGCCGTGCCCTACCTGGTGCTGCAGCCGCTGGTGGAGAACGCCGTCCGGCACGGCATCGAACCGCGGGCGGGCGCCGGGCTGATCCAGGTCACCGGAGAGGCCGAGGGCAACGACTGCGTGATCAGCGTGGAGGACGACGGCGTGGGCATGGACCCCGAGCACGCCCGGGCCATCCTGGCGGGCCGGGGCGGCTCCGACAGCGTGGGGCTGGCGAACGTGGACCGTCGACTGCGTCACGTCTACGGTCCCTGGTACGGACTTGTCGTGGAGACCGCGGTGGACGCGGGCACCCGAGTGGTCGTGCGCGTCCCCAGATTCCAGCCAGGAGTGATGCCGTGATGCTGCCCTCCCCCAACGGCCTACGTGTGCTTGCGGTCGACGACGTCCCCTTGGCGCTGGCCGAACTGTGCCGCCTGCTGCGCGCGGCGCCGGAGGTCGGTGAGGTGGTCGCCGCCGACGACCCGATCAGCGCGCTCCGGAGCATCCAGGGCGACCGGTTCGACGCGGTGTTCCTGGACATCTCCATGCCCGGACTCGACGGAGTGGAGCTCGCCTCGCTGCTGGCCAAGCTCAGCGAGCCGCCGGTGATCGTGTTCGTGACCGCGCACGAGGAGCACGCGGTCACCGCCTACGGCATCGGCGCGGTGGACTACCTGCTCAAACCGGTGCGGGCGGAACGGCTGGCCACGGCGTTGACGAAGGTGGTGCGCATGGCCTCGGCCGGCGGCTCCCCGGCGTCCCCGAGCCCCGTGCGGCGGCCGGACGCGATGGCGGTGCTGCCGGTGGAGACGGCGGGACGCACCCGCTACGTGCGCCGCAGCGACGTGCGGTTCGTCGAGGCCAACGGCGACTACGTGCGCCTGCACACGCCCGACGGCGTCCACCTGGTGCGGATGCCGATCTCCCGGTTGGAGGAGTACTGGTCGGACTCGGGTTTCCTGCGGGTGCACCGCGGCTACTTGGTGGCGCTGGGCGCGATCCGGGAACTGCGCAGCGACTCCGCGGGCGGCCTGCTGGCCCACACCGACCTGGGAGACGTCCCGGTGAGCCGCCGCCACGCCCGCGAACTGCGGGAGCAGCTGCTCCGCGCGGCCCAGACCGGCATGTTCGACGGCTCCGAGCGGGGGGCGTGATGCCGCACCGACCCAAGCGGGTGGCGGTGACGAGCCCGCAGACCCGGCTCGCGCACCTGCGCGGCAGGGCGCGCGGCCGGTGGCGGGTGCCGAGGCTGGACCCCGACGACGCCGAACGCGCGGCCGTGCTCTACCGGAAGCAGCGCGGGCAGGGCCTGCTCGCCCTGGTGGCGGGCATGGCGGCGCTGGCGGGACTGCCGCTGGTCTTCGCCGCCTGGCCGGCGCTGGACGAGGTCCGGCTGTGGAGCATCCCGCTGTCCTGGCTGATGCTGGCGGTGCTGCCCTACCCGACCCTGGCCGCGTTGGCCTTCTGGCAGCTGCACCGGGCCGAACGGATCGAGCGGCGCTGATGGCGGCCCTGGTCTCGGTCGCCGCCGTCATGGTGGTGACCCTGCTGATCGGGCTGCACGGGGTGGCCGCCATGCGCACCACCTCGGACTTCCTGGTGGCCTCGCGCCGGGTCTCGCCGCTGCTGAACTCCGCGGCGGTGTCGGGGGAGTACCTGTCGGCGGCGTCGTTCCTGGGCGTGGCGGGCCTGGTGGTCCGCGACGGCATCGGCGCACTGTGGTACCCGGTGGGGTTCACCGCGGGGTACATCGCGATGCTCATCCTGGTCGCCGCGCCGATGCGCCGCTCGGGGGCGCTGACCGTGCCGGACTTCGCCGAGGCCCGGCTGGCCTCCCCGGGGCTGCGCCGCCTCAGCGCGGCGGTGGTGCTGGTCATCGGGGCGCTCTACCTGGTGCCGCAGCTGCGCACCGCCGGGCTGGTGCTCAGCACGGTCAGCGACCTGCCCTACTGGGTGGGCGTGGTCATCGCGGGCGTGGTGGTGAGCGCGACGCTGGCGCTCGGCGGCATGCGCGCCGCCACCTACGTGCAGGCGTTCCAGTTCCTGGTGAAACTGCTGCTGTTCATCGTGCCCGCGGTGTGGCTGGTCGTGGTGGTGGGGCCGCAGGTGCGGCACGCGGCCGTGCACCCGGTGGAGTTCACCCGCTTCCCGGCGGAGACCGCCGTGGAGTTCCAGGTGGGCGTCACGTTGACGCTGTCCGAGGAGGTGACGGTGCGCTCCCCCGACGGGACCGAGGCGGTGCTCGGTCCGGGCGAGGTGCCCGTGGCCGCGGAGCAGACCCTGGTGTTCCCGGAGGGGGCGCCCGTGCCCGAGGTGGCCGGCGGCGGCGTCCCGGGCGGCGAGCGGTGGCACCGCCCGCTGCTCAACCTGAGCGACTACGGGTACCCGCTGCTGGCGACCCTGGCGGTGCTGACCGCCACCGCGCTGGGCACGATGGGGCTGCCGCACGTCCTCATGCGGTTCCACACCAGCCCCGACGGGCGTTCGGCGCGGCGCACCGCCGCGTTCACGGTGGCGCTGCTGGGGGTCTTCTACCTGTTCCCCGGCGTCTACGGGGCCCTGGGCCGGGTGCTGGTGCCGGAACTGTACCTGTCGGGGGTCACCGACACCGTGGTGGTGGCGCTGCCGTCCCAGGTGTCGGGCGACTGGGTGGGCGTGTTGATGACCACGCTGCTGGCGGTGGGCGCGTTCGCGGCGTTCCTGGCGACCTCGGTGGGGCTGCTGCTGGTCATCTCCGGGGCCATCTCCTACGACCTGCTGCCCGGGGGGCTGCGCCGGCTGCGCATCACGGTGCTGCTGGCGGCGGCCGCGCTGGTGCTGCTGGCGCTGCCGTCCGCGCCGCTGGCCGCGGGCATGCTGGTGACCTGGGGGTTCACGGTGGCCGCGTCGACGTTCTGCCCGCTGCTGGTGCTGGGCATCTGGTGGCCGCGGTTGACCAAGGCGGGGGCGGTCAGCGGGGTGCTGGTGGGGCTGTCGAGTACGCTGGGCGCGATCGCGGCAGCGCTGTTCGGCCCCCCGCTGGAGGGCTGGCAGGCGATCCTCATCACCCAGCCGGCGCCGTGGACGGTGCCGCTCGCGTTCGCCACGATGGTGGTGGTCTCACTGCGCGGCCAGGCTCCGCCGTGGTCGCGGACCGCGATGCTCCGCCTGCACCTGGACGAGCCTCCCCGCAGCGATCCTCCGAACCGTTAGGGCCCGGCGGGCGTCCACTCCTGCGGGAGCCCCCGCCGCCACGGCCCTGCGCACCCCTGTGCGCCCGCCTCCCCGACGGCGACCGGGGGTGGTCCCACCGCTGCGGACCGCTGCGGCACGTTCGTATGCCGTTCGTCGACCGTTGGTCGTGCGCCTCGTCGCACCTCTCGTCCTTCGAGCTTCCGGGTCTTATCGCCCCTACCCCGGCACGCCTACTGTGGCGCAAGCCACATGTGTTCTCCCGCACATCCTCACTGCTGGGGAGGTCCACCCGTGACCCATACCGAGTACGGAAAACCCGTCCGACAGCGCCCCGAACCCGACTGGGAGGCGGTGCAGGCCAGTCCCGACTTCGCGGAACTACGCCGGCGGCTGCGCGTCTTCGTGTTCCCGATGACCGCCTTCTTCATCGTCTGGTACCTGCTCTACGTGCTGGTCGCCGCCTACGCGTCCGACTTCATGGCGATCAGCCTCGTCGGCAACATCAACGTCGGCCTCGTCTTCGGCCTGCTCCAGTTCGTGTCGACCTTCGTCATCACCGGCCTGTACGTGCGCTACGCCGGCGGTCGCCTCGACCCCATCGCGGACAAGATCCGTCACGAGATCGAAGGTGAGGACAAGTGACCGACATGCAGTTCGCGCAGGTCCTGGACTCCGTCAACCCTGCCCTCAACTTCAGTGTCTTCGCCGCGTTCGTCCTGATCACCCTGGTGATCGTGTTCCGGGCGAGCCGCAACTCCAAGACCGCCGCCGACTACTACGCGGCCGGCCGGTCCTTCAGCGGCGCGCAGAACGGTCTGGCGATCGCGGGCGACTACCTGTCCGCCGCGTCCTTCCTCGGCATCTGCGGCGCCATCGCCGTCAACGGCTACGACGGCTTCCTCTACTCGATCGGCTTCCTGGTGGCCTGGCTGGTGGCGCTGCTGCTCGTCGCCGAGCTGATGCGCAACACCGCCAAGTTCACCATGGGCGACGTGCTGGCCTTCCGCATGCGGCAGCGTCCCATCCGCGCCGCGGCGGCCATCTCCACCCTCGCGGTCTCCTTCTTCTACCTGCTGGCCCAGATGGCCGGTGCAGGCGCGCTGGTCAACCTGCTGCTGGGCATCGAGGGCGAAGCCGCGCAGAACGCGATCATCGCCACCGTCGGCGTCGTGATGATCCTGTACGTGCTCGTCGGCGGCATGCGCGGCACCACCTGGGTGCAGATCATCAAGGCGGCGCTGCTCATCGCGGGCGCGGCGGGGATGACCCTGTGGGTGCTGGGCATGTACGGGTTCAACTTCTCCTCCCTGCTCGCCGACGCGGTGGCCATGGAGGGCGGCAAGGGCGAAGCGCTGCTGGCCCCCGGCGCCCAGTACGGCGTCAACGCGCTCACCAAGCTCGACTTCCTGTCGCTGGGCCTGGCGCTGGTGCTGGGCACCGCCGGCCTGCCGCACGTGCTGATGCGCTTCTACACGGTGCCCACCGCCAAGGAGGCGCGCCGCTCGGTGGTCTGGGCGATCAGCCTGATCGGCCTGTTCTACCTGTTCACCCTGGTGCTGGGCTACGCCTCGGGCGCGCTGGTGGGCGCCGAGGAGATCGCGTCGGCCCCCGGCGGCGTGAACTCGGCGGCTCCGCTGCTGGCGCTGGCCCTGGGCGGCCCGGTGCTGCTCGGCTTCATCGCCGCGGTGGCCTTCGCCACCATCCTCGCGGTGGTCGCGGGCCTGACCATCACCGCGTCGGCGTCGTTCGCGCACGACGTCTACTCCAACGTGGTGAAGAAGGGCAACACCACCCCCGGCAGCGAGGTTCGGGTGGCCCGGATCACCTCCCTGGTGATCGGTGCGGTGGCCATCGTCGGCGGCATCTTCGCCAAGGAGCAGAACGTGGCGTTCCTGGTGGCGCTGGCCTTCGCGGTCGCCGCCTCGGCGAACCTGCCGACCATCCTCTACACGCTGTTCTGGAAGCGCTTCAACACCCAGGGCGCGCTGTGGAGCATCTACGGCGGTCTGATCGTCACGATCACGCTGATCGTGTTCTCCCCGGCGGTGTCCGGCTCGGAGAAGGCGATGTTCCCGGACCTGGACTTCGCGTTCTTCCCGCTGTCCAACCCGGGTCTGGTCTCCATCCCGCTGGCCTTCTTCCTCGGCTGGCTCGGCACCGTGCTCTCCAAGGAGCACGACGCCAAGAAGCAGGCCGAGATGGAGGTCCGGTCCCTCACCGGCGCCGGAGCGGAGAAAGCCGTCTCCCACTGACCAGCCACAACACGAGACCGCCCCGGAGCCTCCTCCCCTCCGGGGCGGTCTCCCTTTCCCGACCGTCTGTTCTGACACCAGGGCCATGCCCGACGCGCAGTGTGACTCCGGGGACATGATCGCGACGGTGGACCAGGGCGCCCCGAAGAGACGAAGTTTCGCGAACCGCCACCTCGACACGCCAACCCGTGGTCAAATTACCCTATGCAATCGGGAGATTACTCTTATGCGATAAGCCCAGCTCACAGACTCTCCCATAGCGGTACCGCCCCCCTGGTGGCCCTGTGCGTCACCGTCACCCTCAGCCGCGGCGTGCTGTACTACGCCTTCCCCGTACTGGCCCTGCCCATCACCGCCGACACCGGTTGGCCGCTCGCGGCGACCACGGTCGTGTTCTCCCTCTCCCAGGTCGTGGCGGCGGTGACCGGAATCCCCGTGGGCCGGTGGCTGGACCGGCGGGGCCCGCGCGTGGTCATGACCCTCGGCGCCGCCGTCGCCGCCCCCGCCCTGGTCGTCGTCGCGCTCGCACCGGACCTGTGGTGCTTCGCCGCGGGATGGCTCGTGGCGGGCTCGACGATGGCCGCCCTGTCCTACTCCCCCGCGTTCGCCGCGCTCACCCGCTGGCACGGCCCCGACCGGTTACGGGCGCTGACCACGCTGACCCTGACCGCCGGGCTCGCCAGCACGATCTTCGCGCCCCTGGCCGCCGCCCTGGAAGACTGGCTGGGCTGGCGGGGCACCTACCTGGTGCTGGCGGCGGCCCTGCTGGTCACCGCCGTGCCACTGCACGCCCTCGCGCTGCGCCTCCCCTGGCCGCCGCTCCCCGCTCCCCCGCCGGAAGAGGCCGCACCCGACTCCGACACCGTCCGCTCCGTCCTGCGCAGCCGCGCCTTCGTCGCCCTGACCGGCGCACTGGCCCTGGCCGCCTTCGGCGCCTACGCGGTCCCGATGAACCTGGTGCCGCTGCTGGCCGAGCGCGGCCAGGACACGGGCGTCGCGGCGTGGGTGCTGAGCGTCGGCGGACTCGGCCAACTGCTCGGCCGGATCGCCTACGGCCCGCTGCACCGGCGCACCGGCGTCCGCACCTGCTCGGTCGCCGTCCTCGCGCTCTGCGCGTCCACCGTTCTGCTGTTCGCCGCGGTCCCCGGCCCGGCCGCGGCGCTGTTCGCCGTCTCCGCGCTGGCGGGCGCCGGACGCGGACTGTTCATCCTGTTCCAGGCCACCGCCGTCAGCGACCGGTGGGGAACCGCCCGCTACGGGACCCTCAGCGGTGTCCTGCACACCCCGGCGACCATCGCCATCGCCCTGGGCCCCGGGGCGGGCACGCTGCTCGCCGACCTCCTCGGCAGCTATCCGGCACTCTTCGTCCTGCTCGCGGCGGTCACGGCGACCGGAACCGTCCTGGCGGCGTGGTCGCTCCCCTCCCGCCGCTGACGGCGCCGCCGCGGCCCCGCCCACCGGCCCCGGCGTCCCCCGTGCCGTCGCGGACCGGTGCCGAGCGTCAGGGGTCCGCCCGCAGTGCCGCGGTGATCTCGGCGACCGCGTTCCTGGCGGCCCGGCCCGCGCCGATGATCGTGGCCGACGCCGGACCGGTCCAGTCGCCGTAGCCCACCAGGTGCAGCCGCGGTTCGGCCGTGCTGCGGGTCCCCTCCGTGGCGATCCGCCCGTGCGGGCCGCGCAGCCCCAGCGGCGCCAGGTGGTCCAGCACCGGGCGGAACCCGGTGCACCACAGCACGGCGTCGAAGTCGTGGGCGGTTCCGTCCGGCCACACCGCCCCGCGCTCGGTCAGCCGCGCGAACACCGGTTCGGCCTTCAGCACGCCCCGCTCGCGCGCCTCCCGCACCGGGGGCACCACCACGATGCCACCGGGCTGCTCCCCCGTCCCGCCGTCGCCGTCCGCTCCCGCGGCGCGGGCCCGCAACTGCCGGGTGGCGGCGTCGAACAGCACCCGTCCGTCCACGTCGTCGGGGAGGAAGCGGGGCGGACGCAGCGTCGCCCACACGGTGTCGGCGACCAGCGACAGCTCGGCGAGGATCTGCGCCGCCGAGTTGCCGCCGCCCACGACGAGCACCCGCTGCCCCGCGAACGGGTCGGGACGCCGGTAGTCGACCGTGTGCCACTGCCTTCCGGCGAAGACGTCGCGGCCCGGATAGTGCGGGACGTACGGGGCACGCCAGGTCCCGGTGGCGCTCACCACGGCACGCGCCCGCCACGTCCCCGCGTCGGACTCCACGGCCAGCCGCCGCCCGGCGCGGCGCACCGCCGTCACCCGCACCGGGCGGCGCACCGGCAGCGCGTAGCGCTTCTCGTAGGCGGTGAGGTAGCGCACCACGTGGTCGGCGGTCGGATACTCCTCCCCCTCCTGCTCCGGCATCCACCAGCCGGGCAGCGGGCTGTGCTCGGCGGCCGAGAACAGCCGCAGCGAATCCCAGTAGTGCTGCCAGGACCCGCCGGGGCGGTGCTCGGCGTCGAGGATGACGTGGGTGAGGCCGGAGCGGCGCAGGAAGTACCCGGCGGCCAGGCCCGCCTGGCCGCCGCCGACCACGACGACGTCGTACTCCCCGGGCTCCGGCGTCAGCACGGCCGACGGGAGCCGCGCGTCCGGCCGGGGGCGCGGCGGCCCCGCGGCCCGGGCTCCAACGGCGTCGTCGGGTGGCACAGGCCGGTCCGCCCCGGGGCACGCAGCGGGCCGCCGGACAGCTCGACCACGGCTTCGTCGCCGCCTCGACCAGCGGAGATCACCATTCTTCGATATGACCATCCCGCCGCGAGGCCGTCAAACCCCTGGGCCGCGGCCCGGCCGGGTCCGCGTCCGGCCGCACCCGCGTCCACAGGTCGGCCCACTGCCGCGCGGTGAGGTCCCTGGGCAGCGCGTGCGGGGACACCCGGTGGGCGCGCAGCCAGCCGCGCAGCACGGGACGGGGAACCTGCCCGGTCCGGAGGAGGATCTCGCCGAGGCCGCGGCCCGGCCCGGTGAACACCCGGGACACGAACCGCTGGTACCCCTTCCGGTCAGCGACCAGGGGCTCGGGTCTGCGGGTGGCGGTGAGCAGGCCGCCGTCGACCGAGGGGACCGGCCGGAACGCGCGGGCGGGAATCCGCGCGTGGACGGCGAACTCGTACCAGGGCCACCAGGAGGCGGTCAGCAGCGTCGCGCCGCCGACCCCGGCCCGGCGGCGCGCGACCTCCCACTGCACCACCAGGACCGCGGTGCGCCAGTGCGGCGCCGCGAGCAGGCGCCGCAGCGCGGCCGTGGTGAGGTGGAACGGGAGGTTGCCGACGACGACGTGCGGGACGTTCGGCAGCCGGAACCGCAGCAGGTCGTCGTTGACGACGGTGACGTTCCCGGTGACGCGCCGCCGCAGCCGCCGGGCGCGCCGGGGGTCGAGTTCGACGGCCGTGACGGGGCGGCCCAGCCGGCCCAGGGGGACGGTGAGGGCGCCGTCGCCCGCGGCGAGCTCGACGATCGGCCCGCGGGTCGCGGCGACGAGGCGTTGGATGTCGGCGATGACCGCCCGGTCGGTGAGGAAGTTCTGACCGAGTTCGTGGCGTCCGCCGTGACGGGAAGGAGAGGACATGGGTGTGGCTCCGCGTGGCAGGTGGAGCCGGGCAGCGTGAGGCGCCGCACCGGCGTGGGACCCGGATGCTGCGAATGCACCCATGCGAGGCATCGTAACAGGACCCCGGGGCGGCGGCACCTCGTTTTTCCGCCGCCCGGACCGCGTGGTCAGCCGCCGTGCGGCGGCTGCGGGTACTGCGGGTGGGGGCCGCCGTACGGGTGCGGCGGGTGCGGGGGGAAGGCCGGGGGCTGCGGCGGGTAGAGGGCGTGGAGTTGCTTCTCGTCGATGACCACGGTCTTGACGAGTTTGTCGTGCAGGCACTGCCGCCCCGGCCGGTCCCACAGCATCCACAGCACGTTGAGCTGGGCGAGCACGGGAAACCAGCTGATCGGATAGTAGATGCTCGGGGAGTAGCACAGCGCCCGCAGCGCGGCCCGCCCGGAGGGGAGGCGGCCTCCGTCGGCGGCGTCGACGATCCGCAGGCCCAGCAGGCGCTTGCCGACGGTCTGGCCGGCCGCGCGGACCATCAGCCACTCGTAGCAGAACCCCGAACCGACCAGCGCCCCCACCAGGATGGGCGCCTGCCACAGGGGCGCGTTGTCCATGTCGCCGCCGTTGAGCAGCAGGAGGCCGGCGGTCGCCGCCAGTCCGGCCACGATGTTGCAGAAGAACGCCACGAATCCGTCGATGATGCGGGCGAGCAGGCGCATGAAGGGGTCGGCGAGCGGCAGCACCGGCGGATGCCCCGGCGCGGGGGACGGCACCTGGTAGAGCCGGTCCGGGGGCGTCTGCGCCGCCACGACCCGGGGGTGGGCCGCCGCGGGCGGTCCCGGCGGGTGGGGGGCCGGAGGCGGCGGGGTGAACTGCGGTACGCCGTCCCCGGGCGGGGGCGGCGGTGTGGGCTGTTGGGGATGCACGGGTTTCTTTCCCTGTGTTCTCGGGGTGAGGGGCGGTCCGCCGTTCACGGGGTGCGGCGGCGCGGGCGGCCGACTCGAAACCGCGGTGGTCGTCCCCGGCCGGTGGCGCCCCCGGGGCGGACCCGGGCGTCGCGGCGGTGCCGGGCGTGACCGGGACCGCCGCGGTGTTCGGCGCCCCGCCCGGACAGTGGGCGGTGTCCTCTCCGGACCGTCCCCGCGCCGTCTTCGCGGGAGCCGGCGCGGGAGTCGGCGCGCTCCCCACCGTAACGTTCACGATTCCGGCGTCCAACGCCGCTGACCGCATGCGGCCAGGTGGGACCGCGTGGCGCCGCCGTGCCCTGACCTTCCTCTTCGGAAGGCACAACCCCGGTCTTACGCCCCCGGATGCCGCATCCGGCCCGAAAACCCGTTACGCTTAAGGGACGTGTATGGCACCCTGGGCGGTGCGGCACGCGGGCCATTAGCTCAACTGGCAGAGCAGCGGACTTTTAATCCGCGGGTTCAGGGTTCGATCCCCTGGTGGCCCACCACAAAACCCCAGGTCAGAGCCGGTTTCGTCGGCTCCGCGGCCTGGGGTTTCGCGCTGTGTCGGCTCCGTGTCGGCTCTTAAGTTCGCACCTCCAACGTCCGCGCGGGCCGACCCCTTACTCGCGGGTTCTCCACGTCATCGGAGGCAACCGGCAGCGGCCATCCATGTGCCCTGTTCTGCCGCGATCAGGTAGGGGCGGACGAGTGGTCCGGGGTCGTCGTCTTCGACGCCCGCGGATCGGCGGGGGGTGGGAACCGCGGCCGGTTCGGTTCCGCGGTGGCGTCCCCGGTAGGGCTGTCTGTTCGGCCCGGGGCCGGGAGCAGGGTTTTGGTGGTCGCGCTGGGCGGCCCACTGGCGGATCAGTGCGGCGAGTTGGTGGTCTGCCGGGTCCTGGCCCGGCTTCTCGACCGGTCGCTGGATGGGCGGGGCGCCCTCGACCGTCGCGGAAGGAACGCGGCCGCGCGGGACTCGCACCGGCGTGGGCTGTCGGATTTCGGCTGCGATGTCCGCTGCCCGGGTCCTGGCTCTTGGGCGGGGCTGCTGGGTCGCGGCGGGTTCGTTGACGAAGAGGTGTCGCAGGAGTGCGCCCAGCCACTGGCAGGCCCGCCAGAACGGACCTGGCGGTTTCGGTTTCCGATGCCGGGCAGCACCGATACGCTGTGCCATGTCACCACCTGTGCTCTCAGGTCGGAGGCCGTGCCCCGGAGGCGGTTGCTGCGCCTGCCGGGGTCTTGGTTTTTCTCGGGTCGGGGGTTCAGCGGCCGCCGTGCGCCGTCTCGGCGCAGGCGTGGTCGAAGGCTGCGGCCAGGTGCTCGGCGATGGCCTCCAGTTGTTCGCTGGTACTGGTGAGCGGCGGGGTCAGGCGCAGGCCCGTCTGCCCGTGGGTAAGGCCCAGGAGCAGGTCGCGGTCGCGGCCGCCGCGACCACCGCCTCGACCGGGGGTGCGGGGGCGGTGTCGGTGGCCAGCGGTACCACCTGCAGGTCCAAGCCGTAGCGGGTGGTGTGGATGCGGTCGGCCAGGCGGCGTTCGATCTGGTCGGCGAGGAAGGCCCCGGCCTTGGCGGCCTGCGCGCTCAGCGCGTGGCCGGTGAGGTGGTGCAGGACCTCGGCGGCCACGCTCGCGGCGAAAGGATGCGGATCCTGGTCGGGACAGTGGTCGGCCGCGTGCTCGACGGCGGCGGCCAGGCGCGGGGCGGCCAGGAGGACGCCGCAGGCGCCGTAGCCGGCCACCAGGCTGTCGCCCAAAGCCGCCGCGTCGGGGCGCGCATCAGCGGGCAGGCCGCCCAGCAGGGTCAGCGCCCCGGAACGCCCCAGACCCACAGGGGTCTCGTCCCAGGCCAGGACAAGACCGTACTCGTCGCACAGTCCCCGCAGCTTTCGCATCGTCTCGACCTCGGGCGGCACGGCGGTCAGCAGGCGCACCACGATTCCTTGGACCGGTGTGCCGGTGGCGTGTGCGCGGTCGATGGCCCAGCGCACCCGCTCCACCAGATCTCCTGTGGTGACCGGGGCCGGCACGGCGGATGCGTCCCGGCTGCTGCTTCCGGTGAGGCGGAGGCGGGCCGGGCCGTGGTCGAACACGACGTGCACGAGTGCACCGCTTTGCCCGCCGGGGCCGGTGGCGGCGATGCGGGCCAGGCTGTCGGCCGCCCGCGTCCCGGAGGCCACCAGGACCGCGTGCGCCATCCCGGTCACGGCGTGCAGGTCCGCAACCAGCAGCAGTTCGGCCAGGGCCGTGTACCCCTCGGGCAGCAGCGGCAGCCGGGCGGTACGGGCCAGAGCACGCAGCGGATCCCAGCCATAGCCCAAAATCACCCGGTCACCGGCGGCGGTGGCATCCAGCAGCCACCGCCCGTCCACGGTGCACACACAGGCCCCGTCCCCACCAGCAGCCACCCGCCGCTGCTCGGCGGGGCGTGTCTTCAGGGTCATGGCCGACTCCCCAAACCGACGGCAGTGGCAGGAGAGACAGCCCATGTGACGGGAGGGCAGTCCAAACTTTTGAGGAGGCTCTCGACCTGCTGTGGGGCCAGCACGGCGCTGTCCAGGATGGGCAGCATGAACCACACGCCTTTCTCTCCCGGTGCTATCAGGCAGCCCAGTCGCCCTTGGCTGATCGCCGCGACGGTGGAGAGCCCGCGTCGGTGTTCGATCTCCGGTGCGTCGAAAGGCAGAGCGTCGATGTCGTCCAGGCCCAACTCAAGCGGAGAGGCGGCGTGGAGTTGGATGTCGACAGGACTGGGAAGCCCATCGGTGACACACACGGTGATGCTCTTTCCCGTTGTTCCGTGGAGGCGGAGCCGGTGAGGTCGTGTGGCGTGGCGGATGGCGTTGCCGACGAGTTCGGAACTGGCCCAGCCCGCGTTGTGGGCGGTGTCCGCGTCGAGTCCCAGCTTCCGCATGACGCCTTCAACGAAGGCGTATGCAATCTGCTGCGCCCTTGAAAGACCGGTGAGGTCCACCTCAACCCAGGGAGGAGGGAGCCACCAGTCAGTCATCGGGCTGTGCTCGGAACTGCTCAGCGACTCGGGGATGCGGGCCCGGTGTGACATCAGCTCACCCACTCGGGAAGAGGCACCTCAAAAGACGGCGCAACAAGGAACTCGTTCACTTAGAATCTTGAACTAGGAAGTTCATAGTTTTCAAGTCACTGTTCAATGTTTCCGATATGTCCCGTTCGGAGCTTGGTGTGAAGATCTATGATCGACACAGAAGCAAGGGAGGCTGGTGTGGCGAGGCAACCGGTGATGCCAACCGTGGGCAAACGGCAACTCGGGCGTGAACTCCGGTCACTGCGTGAGGCGTCGAAGTTCACCCTCGACCGGGTCGCGGAGGAGTTGGACTGGGCCAAGACCAAGGTGCACAACCTGGAGAACGGCCACTGGACCCGCGGCAACCTCACAGACCTGCGCGCCCTGCTCGACCTCTACGGCGTCACCGACCCGCAGCGGCGCACCGCCCTGGAAGACCTCATGCGCAACGCCAAGAAGCGGGGCTGGTGGGTGGAGTACGGCGACGCGCTCGATGGTGCACTGCCCGCATTCGAAGACGAGGCCTCCCAGATCAGCAGCTATGAGCCCGCCGTCATTCCCGGCCTGGTGCAGACACCCGAGTACACCGCCGCGCTACTGCGCACCTACCCGTTCCTCACTGCCGGCGAGGTCGAGCGCAGGGTGGAGGCGCGGATGCAGCGCCAGCGGATCCTCGACCGCGACACCCCGCCCGAAGTCTCGTTCGTTATCGAGGAAGCCGTGGTGCAGCGCCTGGTCGACACACCGGTCGCCCGAGCTCAGATCCAGCACCTGATCGACGTGGCCGAGGCAGCCAACCGCGTCACCCTCCAGGTCATGCCACTGCGGTCGGGCCTGCACGGTGCGCTGGGACCGTCGTTCACCCTCCTCGACTTCGCAGGCGACTTCGATCTCTCGATCGTCTACACCGAGTCAGCGGCACGCAGCGCCTACCTTGAAGACAAAGCAGACGTAGCCCTGTACCGCACCATGTTCACCCACGCCTGCGGCAGGGCGCTTCCGCCGGAGAAATCCATCGAGCTACTGAGCGGCCTGCTCAGACAGTCTTCCTAGAGAGCCGACTTCCATGGACCTCTTCCCCACCGACTACGAACCCCTGTTCCGTAAGTCCAACTACTCCACCGCCGCCGCCAACTGCGTCGAGATCGCCGACCTTCCCGACGGTCAACACGCTGTTCGCGACAGCCAGAACCGCCACCTCGGCGGCTTCCTGTTCCCCACGCAAGCATGGGGAGCGTTCCTCGCAAGCGTAAAGACCGGCGAGTTCGACGCCTGACCGCCCTACCGGAGAAGGGACCTGACGCAGACTGCGCAGGTCCCCCGACCAGATCGAAGGCCGGGTCACCGTGCGGATGCGGCGACAGCAGCGGCTCACCGACGACCCTCCGCTCGCCTTCAACGTGGTGGTCAACGAAGCCGCGCTGCACCGCAGCGTCGGCGGCACCGACGTGATGCGCGAACAACTCAAGTTCCTGCTGGAACGGATGGAGCTTCCCAACGTCGACGCACGCATCCTGCCGTTCGAATCCGGAGCGCACACGGCCAGCGAGGGCTCCTTCGTCATCATGAAGTTCCCCAGCCTGCTGGAGAACGTCACCTTCGGAGATGTCGTGCTGATCGAGTACCGGGTCGGCGCGCTCTACCTCGAAGCAGAACAGGAGACCCAGCCCTTCTCCAGAGTCTTCGAACGGCTGCAGGCAACCGCGCTGGACCCCCGCGAGTCGGCCAAGCGCATCCAACACCTGCTGAACAGCAGATACGGAAGATAAGGAACAGACAAGTGACGCTCGACGGCTCCCCGCTCATCTGGCGCAAGTCCTCCTACTCCGGAGGTGCCGGCGGCAACTGCGTCGAGGCGGCTCGCCTGCCCTCCGGCGGCATGGCGCTGCGCGACTCCAAACACCCCGAAGACGCGGTCCTGCACTTCACCCGCGACGCATGGACAGCCTTCCGGAAAGCCCTGTGCGACGGCGGACTCTTCTGAGACCGCCGAGGCCGCATTCGCTCAGGGCTCACGGGGTTTCTTGCAGCCCGTATTCCGGCATTCCCGCCCCGGGACACACGAGGCCGGACTCGGTCAGGAGGCCTGCCCTTCGTCCAGGGAAGCCAACGTTCCCCTTCTCAACGGCTGACTATGCGTGTGATGGTCTCTTCGGCACTGGTCAGTGCGGTTGTGAGGTCGTCCAGCAAAGCTGCGGGCAGTGTGCCGCGGCCGAGCGCGCACGTGTCGACCAGGGCGTTCAGTTCCTGCGCTTGGGCGGAGGTCAGGAGATTGCGGCAACCGCCGTGGTCGAGTAGGTCGCGGGCGGCGTATCCGTCCTGTGAAGCAGCGGTGCGGCGGATGAGGCCGGCGGCGATCCGGTATGCATGGGGATTGTCGGCAGTGCCGAGGGCATCGATGAAGGACAGGCCCAGCCGGGTGTGGAAGACCGCCAGGCCCGGCGCCGAGGTGTCGAGCATGTAGTACAGGTCCAGCAAGGGCCCCAGACCCGCGTCGTCTGAACCGCTGCGTCGACACCGGATGGTGAGGCAGGCGGTCACGGCGTTCTCCCAGGGCTCTCCTGGCTCGGTGTCTTCCAGAAGAGCGAGGGCCCCGTCGCCGTCTCCGGATGCGGCGTGAGCGATGACGGCGACCTGGCGGCCGTCGAGCATGCGGCGGCCGATGCCCCGGTGGTCACGCAGGCGTTTGTAGGCCTCCTGCCAGAGTCCGGCCGTGGCGAGTGCTCTGGAAGTGGTGGCCAGCATGACCGCCCACAGCCAACGGCGTACTTGCTGGTGCGCCTCTCGCGAGTCGGTGAGGCGAGCGGGGAGCTCGACGCTGTCGACAGTGGCGCTGGCGCAGGAGGAGACCGCGGTGTAGAGGGTGTCGATGAGGTCGGAAGCGCACCCGCCCCGGCCGTCACGGATGTGGAGGCGGGCGAGGTTGATCAGTGGTTCGAGGGCATGACGTGCCGCTTGGGCCCCCAGAGGGTGAGCGCGGAGGTAGACGTTCGCGTGCCGATGACACCACTGCCGGGCCAGATCTGGCAGACCGCAGTCCGAAGCGAGGAGCGCTGCCAGGTTGTGTACGGCTGAGGCAGCGGCCAAGTCGCTGTCCCGTTCGGCTGCGCGGGCCCGGTCGCACAGGTCCGCCACGCGCTGGGCAAGAGGAGTGCAGACCGGGCGAGGGCGAGCGACGAGCGGGAAACGGGAAGCGAACAGCTCAATGGGGTGTACTTCTTCACGTCTCTGGTGCCTGCTGTCCGGGGTGGCACTGTGTGCGGGGGCCGCCGTGGTGGCGTCACTTCCTGTCACCGCGGGCTCCTGGAAGTCTCAGCGGCGTCATAGTGGTAGGCCATTCGTCACGATCCAGGACTACTGTCTTGGCGGTGTGGGCGATCAGGCTTTGCACGGTGTATGGCAGGCCGAGCCGGTTCCAGTGGAAGATGATCTGGTGAGCGAGGACGGCTCGTAATCCGCGGGTGAGTAGACCGTTTCGAGCAAGGCCACCTAGTCTCTGACCGGCTTCAGCGAAAGCGACAGCCCATTCGGTCAGAAAAGCCAGCGGTCCGTTCTCGCGCAGGAGAGGGCTTGTGGGGCCTGCGTCCACGGTCATCAGCCGCCGTAAGTCGGCTTCCAACCTGTTCATCCGCTCCGCAGGGATGTCGGGAGGATCCGGACGGATTCCGGCGACGCGTGCCCAGACGTCTCCTTGTTCGTACCAGTCCTGTCCTGCCCCGCGCATCAGCATGCTGCACAGCAGAACAGACAGTTCGCGCCGCTGGTCGCCGTGGCCGGTGGGCGGGACGTCCTGACGGCCGAGGTAGGCGAGGACGTGTCGGCTGTCGACGTGGAAGAGACGGTGGGTCAACTCCATGCCCAACGGACCGCCGAAGGCGTGTATCTCCGGCTCGTAGATGGTTGGGGCCCAGCCGGCGATGTGACCGCCGTCTCGCAACGCGTCGAGTCTTTCGTGGAGGAAAACCACTGTTTCCTGGCCGGTGCCGTGTGCTACCAGGAAACGAATCCGCCAGCAGGGGGCCTTTCTGACGAAGAACCATGCCCTGGTCCTTCCAGCGGTCTCTGCGCCGGTCATTATCGGACCGATGTGGACGGCACCGACGTGTTCGGCCACGGAGTAGTCGGCGAAGTTGACGGTCACCTGGTGCCACAGGGCGTCTTCCCGTACCCTTTCGGGGGCGTGGTTCATGCGCTCAGGGGTCCTTTCATCCGGTTCCCGATCAGATGAGAAGCAGACAGGCGTCCCAACGGCTGATTGGGGCGGTACCGGTTCCAGCGGTGTGCAGGGCGAGCGCCACGCCTGCGTGCCCGTCGAGGAATTCGACATCTTCGGGCAGGGATGGGAGCTGGGAAAGCAGTCGCGCCGCAAGCCTGGGCAGCTCCTGTGCGATGTCCGGTGTGCTGGCGTCATCCGCCATCCGCCACGCGGCCTGGAGCAGTCCAGCCGTGCCGTGGCACAAGCCGGCGTCTGGGAGCAGGTTGAGCTGCGCGGGGTCGCGGAGGCAGCCGAGCATAGCGGCCTCGGCTGTGCGTTGCCGTTCGAGGTCACCAGTGGCCAAGCCCGCAAGTTGCTGGGCTCTGGCGAGCCCGGGTGTTCCGTAGCACCACGACGGACGTTGGCGGCTGGATGCCTCTACGTGCTTTCGACGGGCCTGTTCACGGGTGACGAATCCCGGCCACCACGGGCCGCAGGGGTGTTCCTGCTGCCATACGTCCAACCAGGCGCAGATACGACCGATGGCCTCGGTGTGCCCTTCGACTGTGATTCCTTTCAGCGCAGCCAGTGACAGCAGTGCCAGCGGGGCCGCGATGCCGTGTGACATGCCGAGGTTGCCGTGGCCTCCGGGAAAGTCCGGTGCAGGATCACCGTTGAGGGAGACGTCGGTCCACCATCCCGGTAGGTCGTCGGCGTGCTCCGGAAGCGGTTCAGTCAACCTGACGAGGTAGGCCAGCACGGCCTGTGTGATCTCATGATCGGGGTGGCGTAGCAGGTGGTAGACGCCGAGACCGGTCAGGCCGCGAACCAGATCGAACTCGGCCATACGGGGCCGGATTCCCTGGTCGATGCGGGTGTGGGCTTGGCTGAGGCGATGACGGGTCATGGCCGTGATGGCGGTGTCGAGTTGGGTGAGAGCATGCCTGTACCTGCTGGACCGGCCTGCGGCGGCACGGATCACGAACGCCAAGGCGGGAACTCCGAAGTACAGTCCGGCGTTGGGACCAGCGCTCAACTCCTCGTGCACGGCAGCGGACAGCCATGTGTGCACGGTCGTCCAGTCACCATGGCCGGTATAGGCGCGTTCAATGTGCAACAGGGCGATTCCCGCCGCTCCCCCGGCCAGTGACTGGGGACGCCGACGTCCTCTCCCCCCTGAAGCGACGCCACGACTACCGATTACGGACGGATCGACCAGGCGTGAGGCAACAGCGCTGGCCGCGGCCAGCGCTTCCGAACAAGGGCTGTTCATAGGGCTCCTTGGGTTCGCGCTGTCCAGCTCAGGGCGGCGGCGCGGGACAGACGACGGCAGGCCCACTCCGAGTCCGGGGAAATGCCCACCATGCGGGCATGGTGCAGGTGCAGAAGGTCTGCAAGCACCGTGTCCGGGGAAATCTGCTTCTCGGCGGTGAGTGCCGCGCGGTACCGGAGAAGCGCCGCGCGCCGCAGTTCCCACGACGCCGCGATGTCTTCACCACCTGGCACCTCCAGAAGCGCGGACCGTCCGCGACTCGGGTCTGCCAGGCGGATCATCTGGTCGCGTGTTTCGCGAGACGGTGCGGGAGCTGAAGATGCGCGCCAGTGACGAATCAGCCAGCGCATTCCGTCACTGACGCTGCCTGCGACCGTGACGGCGATGTCGACCATGCTGGCGGCAGTGACGGCGTGCAGATGCGGGCCCTCACGGTGGTCGACCGCTCGCAGTTGCGCGACTGCTGCGGCAGAATCGGCGGCAAACACCGACTCTGCTGCAGCCATGGCCACGTCCTGTCCGAAGCGCCCGGTCTCCGGATAGTAGGTGTCGAACTGCACCTGGCTCACGAGGCCACGCTCGTACAGCTCAGTCGTCCACGCGGTGACCCGAGCAGCGACCTGCCCGAAGTCGTCGGCTTCCCGAAGTCGGATACGCAAGCGCAGATGCTTGTCCGGATCGTGGTAGCGGAGAAACCACCACTCGGGTTCCTTTTCCCACGCGGCCAGCAGGGCTGGCAGATGCGAGGTCAAAAGAGCGGTCTGCCGGCCGGGGTTCCCGTACAGCTTGACGTAGAGCCACTCACTGCTTCCGGGAAGGTGCCCGTGGGCACGGCTGAGCACGCACCTCGACCAGGTTCGCTGCGGTGCAGCGGGTGGAGCTGTGGCGGCTAGGGGGATGACGATGTCGTGAGCGCGTCCGTCGATCCACCCCATCTCATCTTCTTCCGGTGCCTCGCGTATGGTTGCGTGTCCGTTGCGCGCCAGGTCGGCCCGGAGCACAGCAAGATGGGCGGACTCGTCCAAGTCCAGGCGGATTCGGCGATCACCGTCGCCGAGATAGACCGAGGCGGGCACACGAAACTGGTCCCGCCACGCGTCCCACCTGTCCTTCCAGTTCCGCCATGGTTCGGCAGAACCGGGAAAGTCTGTCGCAGTCAGCGTCCACATAGCCGGAGACAGAATCGAACGCCGGTAGCGGATTCTGGGCAGGAACGGCAACCTGCTGGCCGCTCCCCAGGAAAACGGAACGCACGCTGCCGTACGAGCCGTAGAGATCTCGCAGAGGAACCGCAGGAGCGGTTGAGCGTGGTGGGTGAGTTCCACAGCGCTGAACAGGATCGGCTCCACCGGCTGTCGGCGGGACACAGAGACCAGGTAGAGCCGCTGGGCATCAGCGGTCACCGCGAGGTCGTCCAACGAGACGGCTTCCTTGCCGTCCGGGCACTGTTCGGCCAAGGGGACCAGGAGAGGCAGCACAGCGGGACTTCTTGTGATGTTCTCGGCCCGCCGGGACACCGTTGGGCCGGACACCTGCACCCGCAGTGCGTTCTGACAGACTGCGGGTAGTTCGGCGTAGGCCCGGAACATTCGTTCCTGGTCACCCGTGTCGAACAGGTCGAGAAACCGCCCGGCCGTGGTGCCAGCCGCGCGGGACATTCCGGTGACCGCAAGTCGGAACTCGCCTCGACCGAGCGCACCGGTACTGGGCGAGTAGATGCGGCACCGGAGTTCGGTATGCGGCTGCACCCGGTACTCGCCAAGGCTGGCAGCCGCAAGGTTGTCGACCAGTGCGTCGTCGATGACGACTTCGGTGTGCTGCTGCACCGCGGCGTTCTGCGCCAAGACGAGCAGGGCCATGTCGCGTTTGGACAGGCCGGGAACGCTCGGAGGAGCCAGACGTGAATTCCGGTAACCGTGGGGGAAACCGAGACCGCTGTCGGCATCGAGCAGTTCCCGGATGCCGACCAGGGAGCCGAGTCCGTACCGTTCGCAGAACCTTCGGTGGTAGTCCTGCCAGGCCGGAGTTCCGTGGGGGTGCGGTCCCAGCCTGGCCAGCGCCTCCGCCGTACGCTCGGCTTCCCGCACCACCGCATGCGGCAGGACCAAGTCACCGTCGAGCCGAAGATCCACCGCGATCGGCCGCTCTGCGGTACAGAGGGCAGCCATTCTCCGGGAGACATGCGATCGAAGACTGCGTCCCCGCAGAGGAGGGGTCGCGTTGTGGTGGAGCAGATCGGCGTGGATCCCGCACAACTCGTCCAGCAGACCTGCCGCCCCCTGCACCGTGTCGGCTTGTACCGCGGTCAGCGCTTCAATGACGTGGCCCAGCGGGTCGGTGACCGTCATCGGTGGACGCAGACTGGTGACCAGGAGACGATGTTCCACCAGCCTGGTCAGCATTTCGTTGATCACAGAGTCCGGCTTGTCCGGAAAGTTGGATGCCAGTTTGTCGGCCAGGTCCCCCAGACGAACCGGGGTCTGAGCAGCCTGAAAAACGGTGTGAACCGCTTCGGTGTAGCGGACCGATACTTCTGCGGGCCCGGTTCCGTGCACCGCTCCGCTCTGCCAACATCCCACCACCAGCCGTCCGTCCCGAACGAACGCAAGGTTGTTGCGCACGACCAGTAGTCGGTACCTCAACTCGGGGATGGCTTCCAGACGCGTGATCACTCCGTCGAGCCAGGTGGAGTCGACCCGCGCGACGGCGCGATGCCCTCCACCGAACCGCACCGCAGGTGTGTGACCGAGCCGGACAGGTGCCACCCCGGAGAACAGACCGAACGGTGTCGCCCGGCTTGTCGACCGTAACAGGTACCGAATCAGCGACAGCACCGCTCGGCGGACCTCTTGCCTCCGCACTCGGCTCCCCTGACACACCTCTTGGACTCGACGAGCCAGGTCTGGGCTGGCGATCTCGACACTCGCCGCGAACCCGTCGGATGCCCACACCTGCCGCAGCCAGTCCACCCAGGACGTCAGGTTTTTCTCCGCGTCATCGGTCAGGTCCGGCCACGGTGGCACGCTTCCGGGGCAACGGGCTGCTGCTCGCACCACGGCCGCGTCCACGAACCTGTACAAATCCACTCCTCAGGGTTGGGTACTCGCGGGGTGGCGTCCGCCACCCCGCGGCGTATGGGAGTCGAGGCTGGAGGGGTCAGCAACCGCTCTGGGCCGGGCAGGCACTCTCGCAGGTGGTCCCGCACCCGTCGTCGGTGAGCCGCATCAGGTCGTTGATGACGGGACCGGACTCGACGATGCTGATGTCGAGGTCGAACTGGGTGTTTTCCCCATCGATCGCGGTCTGAGGGGTCTGGACGGTCATGCATTCCTCCTCGTAGTGACGTTGCCCGAAATGTTCCAGGGCTTCCGGCCCGGCTTCCCTGCGGTCAGGGCCAGGAGACGACGATGCGGGTGTGCTTCTTGTCGACGACCCTTCCGGCGGGAAGTGCGGCATCGGGGGTGGCTGCGGGAAACACCTCGATGCGCGCTCCCGGTCCCCCGCGGTGGTCGCGGTCCCAGGTCCGGATGTGGTCGATGTACTCCTCGGCGAGGCGTTCGGAGTCGGGGCCGTGTGCGTAGGCGCCGAACTCGAACCTGGTGCGGCTCTCGTCGACCGGACGTGCCGAGGCCCGGTAGACGAAACTGCTCCCCGACACGATCGCTTTGCCGCCGTACAGCGCAGACCTGCTGGTCAGCCCGCTGTCGACCGCCTCTTTCGTGGCTTTGACCAAGCCGAAGCCGTCGGCCACGGTGGCGATCCACAGGTCCAGGTCGTGGAGTGGCTCGCTGTCGCCGAACTCCATGCCTCCCCAGCGCTCGGTCCGCGGTCCGAGCAGGGCCTTGCGCAGGCCGTCGGTGTCAACGGGCCGGTCGGTGTCGATCAGCAGGCTGACCCTGTCCTCGTCCAACGTGACCACCTGCTCGCTGTGGGCCTCGGCTCCCTGCATCGGCACGAAGGAGCAGAGCTGGTAGTCCCGGCTCACCAGGCGCTCACCTGCACGCTCGAAGGCCACCGAGCGCGTCAGCCCGCGCAGCCGCAGCGGAACGACGAGCCTTCCGTCCTCGGTGAGCTGCTCGATCCATGCGGGTGGGATGTCCCATGCGCCCGCGGTGACGATGATCCGGTCGAACGGGGCGTGTTCTGGAACACCGTGGGCGGCGTCGCCCAGCGCCACGTCGACCCACCCGTATCCGGTGGCGTCGAGGTAGCGTCGGGCTCGGCCGGTGATCTCCGGATCGATGTCGACGGAGACCACTCTCCCGGTCCGACCGACCAGTTCGGCGATCAGTGCCGCGTTGTAGCCGCCGGAACCGATCTCCAGTACCCGCATGCCCGGTTCGATCCGGGCCTGCTCCAGCATCACGGCCTGGATCTCCGACGCGGACACCACGCTGGTGGCCGTCCCCGCACCGTCCTGCTTCCGGTGCAGCGTGGTCATGGTGGCGTAGGCCCGCTCCAGCGGCTCGCCCGGGGCGAACAGGTGCCGCGGCACCACGCTGAAAGCAGCAGCGACCGGATCGCTGCGGACCGCTCCCAGATCACGCAGTTCACCCACCATCTTCTCGCGCAGGTACTCAGCGCGGTCGGTCTCGCCGGTGCTGCTGGTCTTCGTATCTTGATGTTCTCTCATTCGGTGGTCTTCCGCGTTCTGGGGCCGGCGGGAGAAGTCCACCGGCTGGAGGTGCACGGGGAATCCGGTCTTCGTGAAATTGGGTTCCCTCTCCTCGTCTTCACCGAAGTGGTACGCGGAGAGGTGACGTGAAAACGAGTTTCTGGGCACGGGGCATGGAGGTCCATGCCGAGCTGTCATAAATTTCGGCGTACTTCTTCACACCACCAAGAAAGAGCCGCTTTTCACACCATTTGACCAGTTTGCCGCTTTTCTGGCCTCAAGGGTTCCCTGTGAAGACGGAAGAACCTATGTGGAGAAACCTTCGACAGAATTGAGAGGATCTGGCAGGCGGCTCCATCATCGTGGCAGGCCACGCCAGCCCCGAAGGCCCTCCGGTGGTGCCTTCCCGGTAGCGATCTGACCCTCAGGCATCAGCGCTGTAGAAAGCCTGGGCAAGGACATGAGTGGTCGAAGGCCCTGCCAGGACACTTGCCCGGCGCTCGAAACACCGAGCGACGGAACTCCGGGCAGGCCGGAAGTAGAAGTCGGACATCACAGCCACGGCTTCACCCCGCTCTCACGGCAGGGCCACGCCGTGACCGTCCGGTGCCCTTGGCGGACAGACGACTCGACGACCATCCTTGGACAGCCGATCCGCAGAGCCTTCCCCCTGGGAGCCCTTTGGTCTTCTGGCGCTGTTCACCCCTGGCGGGTCCGGGTGACAAGTTGGAGGGAAGGAGTTGCTCGCAGCGGAACAACTGTTGGCTTTGAGCGCACAAGCGGCAGCGATGATTCTGACGAAGCTCGGAGAAACCGACCTGGCTTGGATCGCGGCGGAGCGTGGACTCCAGGCAGCGCAACGATCCGGGGATACTGCCGTCATAGGTTCGCTGTTGAGGTCAGGCGTGCATTCGCTCCACTCTTATGGGCAGGGCGCAACCTCCGTGGAGATGGCCGAGCAGGCCGCTGCTTACCTTCGAGGAGAAATGGACTGGTCATCTCCTAAAGAACTCTCCGTGTACGGAACTCTTCTGCTGCCCGGAGCCGTTGCCGCCGCACGCGAAGGAGACCGACGCGCGGCCCGTGACTACCTGGAAGAGTCCGAGAAGGTGGCTTTGCGTCTGGGGATAGATCGAAACGACCTGTGGACGTCTTTCGGGCCGACAAACGTCGCTGTCCACCGTGTAGTGGTGGCTAACTCCCTCGGTGACGTGGACGCCGCTATCCAACTCGGTCGAAGAATCGATCCTTCAGGGCTCCCCATTGAACGACAGGTGCGGCACGCGCTGGAGTTGGCTTCAGCCTACGTTAAGCGCAACCAGATCGATGCGGCGGTAGGCCAGGTACTCGAAGCAGAAAAGCTGTCCCCCGAACAGACTCGGCGACACGTGATGAGCCGTCAGATAGTCACAGCGATGCTGCAGACCAAGTCCGGAAAGCGAAACCGCGACCTGGTGTCGCTGGCCATACGGATGAAAGCTCTCTGACTGTGCCGTTAAGGTCTTCGTATGAGCGTTGATCCCGCAGAGTCCTTTGCTCGGCCCCGGGTGGCTGCCGGGGTGTTGTTCTTCGACGAGCAGGACCGAGTGCTGTTGGTGGTGCCCTCCTACAAGCACTACCGCGATATCCCCGGCGGCTACGTCGAACACGGCGAGACTCCCCGTCAGGCGGCGCAGCGCGAAGTCCGCGAAGAGTTGGGCATCACCCCACCCCTGGGCAGACTACTGGTCGTCGACTGGGCCCCCACCCCCACCGAAGGCGACAAGCAGCTCTTCGTCTTCGACGGCGGCCCGCTGGAGCAGGAGTACCTGGATGCGATCGCCCTCGATCCGGCCGAGCTGACCAGCTACGAGTTCTGCGACGCCACCCGAATCCACGAACACACCATCCCCCGACTGGCCCGCAGAATCACCCAGGCCATCCAGGCCCGCGTCGAGAACACCACCCGCTACCTGGAAAACGGTGCACCGGTCGGATAGCCATCAGCGAAAGTACCAAAGGCAATCCCGGTGGAGCCTGATGCGGCCGACACCGGGCAGAACATCGCCTTCTCCCGGCGGGTGCTGGCCGGGGCGGGCCTCCGCCCGGCCTCGGTGATGCTGGCGACCATGCCCTCCATGCAGCGGCGCGGCTACGCCACCACCCGCAAGGTCTGGCCCGAGGTGGAGGTGGTGTGCGCCTGTGAGCCGGTGGCCTTCCGCGACTCCCTGGTGGGCATCGGCGACGACCGGCTCGTCATCGACACCATGGTCGGCGACCCGCAACGGATCATCGAATACCCCGACCGCAGCTTCGCCGTCGAACAGCACGTGCCCGACGACGTCCACACCGCCTACCAGGCGCTCGTCAAAGCCGGATGCACCAGCCGCCTCATCGGAGCCTGACCCGGTACACAGACCAGCGACCCTCGAGTCCAGATCGTCTCCACAGTGGGGGAGAACACGGTGTCTACACTGCCGGGCATGGCCGATCAGCGTGTCTGCTCCCTCGTCGTCTCCGGCTCCTCGGCTCCCGAGGGCGTTCCCGAATTGGTGGAACTCTTCCAGGAAGACGGGTGGCGGATCACCGTGCTGTCCACACCCGCCGGAACCCGCTTCCATGACCTGGACCGGCTGGCGGAGCTGACCGGGGAACCGGTGCGGGTGGACTTCCGCAGGCCCGGTACCGGAAAGAGCCTTCCCCCTGCCGACGTGGTGCTGGCGTGCCCGCTGACCTTCAACTCGACCAACAAGTTCGCCCGCCGACTGCTGGCATTGCTGCCCGCAGGCAGCCAGACGTGGCTGCTGGCGGACCTCTACCCCACCGCGACCGCCCGTGGACGAAGTCCTCCTTCTCCACCACCGGAGAGGGATGCGTCCAGGTACGCGCCACCGGCAACGGGCACGTCATCGTCGGCGACACCAAGAACCCCAACGGCCCCGTCCTCACCGTCACCAACACCGACTGGACCACCTTCCTCGACCAGGTCGCCACCGGAACTTCCGACTACTCCGGCCGCCTCATCCCCGTCTTCCAACCCGACGGCGGCTTCATCCTGCGCGACACCGCCACCCAAGCGACCCTGGTCTTCACCCGCGCCGAATGGGACGCCTTCCACGCCGGAGTCGTCCACGGCGAACTCCGCCCCCTGGCTGCGCTCTGAGACTCCCGCGTTGGCAGCCCTCTGAAGCACAGACAGCACCGACAGGAGCCGGGGGAGGGAACGGGCGTGCACCCGCTCGTCCATTCCCCGCCCAACCGGCAGCGGGGCCGAACAGCATGATTGATGGGACGGGCACGACGACAGCCTCGCCCGACTTCTCCGCCCGGAGGGCGCACCAGGCGCCCAGACACCGCCGTCCGAGTCCTGCCGCTGAGCGCCGGTGCCACACGCTTGGTGCCCACCAGGGCTTCACTCTCTGCCCCTGAACGGACAGCCTTCCAGAAGGCCCTGCGTGGCACCGGCTTCCGCTCGTCGTACCACCGGGCCCAGTCTGCTCACGCCTGCCGACCGCAGCCTTGGGCTGCCTGGACTGGACACAGGCGAAGCAGCAGTCACCAGGCACCTCCTGCCTGCCCGACTGCCCGTGCGCTGACGACCACGCGGCGATCACTGCCAGGTGTCCCATCCTTGGACCGGCGCGGTGGACGCCTCCCGCTCCGCGCCCGGTGGCCCAGCGGGGCAGGCACGCTGCCGGACATCCTGACCGTCTCCGCCAGCCCCCGTCCCGCTGCCTGCTCCAGGGCTTTCAGACACCTTCTGGAAAACTGCTTCCCACTGCCTTTTCCCTGCCCTCACCCCTGGCTATTTCCCCGGCATCCTCCAAAGAAGCCAAGGATGGATTTTCAGTCCGACCTTGGAACAGCTCTCCTTTTTTACCCTTTCAGGACCCGCTTTCCACAAAGAGGACAGCGGTACATCGATACTGGTAGAAGCTGTTTTCTCCATTCCCGTTTACGCATTGGCTCCGGGGGATGTACATTGGTCCACGCAATCGCACGGCGAAAAAAGGCGGCATCGAAATCCGCGTGTCTTCGCTGTCCGCGCCGCCAATCTTCACCGACTCCCAACAAGCAAAGGAAGCCCATGACTGATGTGGCCGCCGATCCCGAGAACGCGGCAGAACTAAGGGACCAGGTCGTGGACACCCTCATCCGGGACGGCGTGATCGTCTCCCCACAGGTCGAGGCGGCGATGCGCAGGGTTCCACGGCACCGGTTCACGCCGGAGGCAACCGTGGAGGAGGCCTACCGCCCCTATGCGGCCGTAGTCACCAAGAAGAATGAGCACGGGATCTCCATCAGTTCGGTCTCAGCTCCCCAGATCCAGGCGATGATGCTTGAACAGGCCGCCATCGAGCCGGGAATGCGGGTTCTGGAGATCGGTTCGGGCGGCTACAACGCAGCCCTGATCGCTGAACTCGTCGGCGATTCCGGCCAGGTCACCACTGTCGACATCGACCAGGACGTCACGGCCCGGGCCGAGCGGCTGCTGGCGGAGAACGGATACCCGCAGGTGCGCGTCGTCCTCGCCGATGCTGAGGACGGACTCGCTGCCCACGCCCCCTACGACAGGATCATCGTCACCGCCGGGGCGTGGGACATCCCTCCGGCGTGGATCACGCAACTGACCGAGCGGGGGCGGCTCGTGGTGCCGCTACGGCTGCGGGGCCTGACCCGTTCGATCGCGTTCGAGCGCCGCGGTGGCCACCTGCTCGGCCTCTCCGCCCGGGCGTGCGGATTCGTCCCCATGCAAGGCGCCGGCGCCCACCAGGAGCAACTGCTACTGCTGTGCGGCACGGACGAGATCGGCCTGCGTTTCGACGACGGGCTGCCGGGGGACCCGAGCCTGCTGGACAACACCGTGCGCACCCCCCGGCTGGAGGTGTGGACCGGGGTGGTGGTCGGGCGCACCGAACTGGTCGACACCCTGCAGTTGTACCTGGCCACGGCCCTGCCCGGGTTCTGCATCATGGCTGTCGACCCCGCACTGGACACGGGCCTGGTCGAGCCCAACCACCCCTCGTTCTCCCTCGCGGCAGTCGACGGCGGCAACTTCGCCTACCTGCGGGTCCGTCCCACAGCCGACGACCGGTCCGTGGAGTACGGCATCCACGCCTTCGGCCCGCAGCGGGAGGCGTTCGCCGAGAAGATGGCCGGACACGTGCGGACCTGGGCCCGCGAGCACCGCGGCGGTCCCGGCCCGCAGATCCGCGTCTTCCCGGCCCGCACCCCCGACGAGCAACTGCCGGGACACCTGGTCCTCGACAAGAAGCACAGCCGCGTCACGTTCTCCTGGCCCTCGGCAACAGCCGCGGACCAGGCCGTTCCACCCGCCTCTTCGGAAGGAGACGATCACCGGTGATGAGCACCAGCCTCGCTGGCGGTAGCACGGCACTGGCCGATCCCCCCGGAATCGACGACGAGTTCGCGCTCGATGTGAAGGTCGTCCTGGCCACCCACCCCAACGGCAAGCTGCAGTGCAGCACCAGTGACGGCTGCGGCAGCACCTGTAACGACGGCGCCTCGGCCTGCAACTCCAGCATCGAGCCTCCCCTGTCCTGATCACTTGTTCGCAGTGCTGGTGTGCCGGACGTCCTGTGCGGCACACCAGCGCTCCACCTGAGGAAGGGAGCCGCAGTGCGACGGTCAGCGGTCGGCTACCGGTGGCGAGGCGGGGCGCTGCTGCGGGCCAGCACTGCACCCCCTGGACTGGACGTGCCCCGCGACCCGGCTCTGCTCGACGACGGGGCCGTGCCCCGGCAACGGGCCTGGATCGCTGACGTCTGGGCTCGCAAGGACGTACGGGACGCCTTGGCTGCCGCCAGCCCGGCACTGTGTCGGCAGGTCGAGGCCGTGGTGTCAGGAGCATGCACGGAACCGCGGCGAGTGCGCAGAACCGTCCTTTCGCTGGTTTCCTACCTGCTGCGCTGGCAGCGGCGCGCTACCCCCTTCGGTCTGTTCGCGGGCGTCGCCCCCGTAGGAACCGCACACGAACCCAGTGTGGCCTGGGGTGGAAAACACCAGGTGTCAGCCCGGCCGGACGGCGAATGGCTCACCGACGTCATCAGCCGCTTGGACCAGTGCCGTGAGCTGCGTGAACGGCTGCATGTCGTTGCCAACGACACCGGGCAGGCACGGGGCGACCGGTTCGTGGCGCCTGGACCGCCCGCTGACGGCCGCGCACGGCACATGGCTCCGCTCGAAGTATCGGTACGCCGCACTCGCCCTGTGGCAGCGGCCCTAGAAGAGGCCCGTACCCCGATCCGTTACGGGGAGCTTTGCGCTCGTCTCGCCCGACTGTTCCCCACCGCGGGAGAGGACCGGATCAGGGCGGTCCTGGACGGCCTGATCGACCAGAACCTGCTTGTGAGCAGCCTGTGGCCGCCGATGACCTGCCTGGACACCCTGGGCTATGTGTGCGCTGAACTGGACGCCGTCCGTGCCCAGGGCATCGACGCGATCGCGCCCCTCGTGGCGGAACTCCGCACGATCCGCGACGACCTCGCCGAACGCAGCCCTGGGGCCCTTGCAGAAAGCAGCCGGGACTCCGTAGTGGAGCGGTTATGGAGTTGCGATCCTCAGCCACCCCGGAGGGTGGCTGCCACACGCTCCCGCACGACGACGCCTTGGTTCTGTAGTGGGGTTGCGATCCTCAGCCACCCCGGAGGGTGGCTGCCACACCTGTCCCGTGTACACGCTGCAAGCCGGTGCGGGGTTGCGATCCTCAGCCACCCCGGAGGGTGGCTGCCACAGCACCTGAAGTGCGCAAACACCACATTGCTTGGCGACGCTCACGACTCAAAAAAGGGTGAAAGTTCCCAAGCAGACACAAACCTCCTTGAGAACCCCCCTGTAAATCCATGACCACTTCAGGTTCCCAACCACAGCACCAACAAGACCGCCCCGGGGAAGAAGCCAGGCCGGATGCTACTCCACTCCTCCGACACAGACCTGGGAACCGACTCTTGAATCCAAGAGAGCAAAGATCCCCGGCCGACGCGGACCGTGGTCACACCGTCCCCTGAACCTCCTCACCCGCACCATCCGCACCCCCGCCCCCGACCCCCCCGGTGGGTTCCCGATGATCTTGGCCCCAGTGCCCTCCTCGGTCGCGTTCATGGCTCTGGGGCCATAGCCGCCAGCGGCTCTGGGTGAGGCGCCCGTGCGGACGCTTCCGTATCTGTACGATCCGTGACCATGACGACGGACGCCGACCGGCTGCCCGGAACGGCCGCCGCGGTCCCCGTGCCGGGCCGACGCGGGCGGCGCAACGACCCCGGACGTCGCGACCGGATCATCGACGCCTGCCTCGACGTCATCGTCGAGCAGGGGGTGGCGGGGGCGTCGCACCGCAAGATCGCCGCGGCTGCCGGGGTGCCGCTGGGGTCGATGACCTACCACTTCACCGGGATGGACGAGTTGCTGCGCGAGGCGTTCCGCCGGTTCGCGCTCGGCGTGTCCGCCCGGTTCGAGCGGCGCATGCTCGACGCCCGCGACGCCGAGGAGGCGAAGGCCGCGGTGGTCGCGCTGATCACCGCCGACCTCCTGAGCTCCCGGCGCGACCTGGTGCTGACCAGTGAGCTGTACACCCTCGCGGCCCGCAAACCGGAGTTCCGGGACCTGACCAACCGGTGGATGGCCCGTTCCCGGGCCGCCCTGGAACGCCATTTCGACCCGGTCACCGCCCGTCTGCTGGACGCCCTGATCGAGGGGCTGACCCTGCACCGCGGCCTGGACACCGAACCGCACGACACCGCCGCCGTGGTCGAGGCCGTGGACCGGATCACCCGGTGCGGGAACTGAGGGGCGGCCG
The DNA here is from genome assembly GCF_023208015.1 of Thermobifida alba. Classification (NCBI taxonomy): domain Bacteria; kingdom Bacillati; phylum Actinomycetota; class Actinomycetes; order Streptosporangiales; family Nocardiopsidaceae; genus Thermobifida; species Thermobifida alba. The sequence goes on from NZ_CP051627.1 coordinate 3,544,206, forward strand.
CGGCCTGTCGCCGGTCCGGCGGCCGGTTCCGGCACGCCGCCCCGCCCCGGTGCCAGACGGGCCTGCGTGCCGGGCCCCGGGCGTTCCCCCTCCCTCATAGGAACGCTCCCACAAGTATGTACGATCGTACTCATGCCTGCCCCGCTCCGGCGCCTCCGCCTGTCGCTGTTCGCCCTGACCCTGATCGTGGGCCTGGGAATCTCCTCGTGGGTGACCCGCACCCCCGCCATCCGCGACGCGGTGGACGCCTCCACCGCCGGGATGGGAGTCCTCCTGCTCGGCCTCTCAGTCGGCTCGATGGCCGGAGTGCTGACCGCGGGGCCGTTCGTGCGCCGCCTGGGCGGCCGTCCCGTGATCGCGGTCGGCACCGTGCTGGCGGTCGCCGGAGTCGGCGTGGTCGCCCTCGCCACCGCCGCGTCCCTGACCGCCGGGGTGTTCGTCGGGCTGCTGCTGGTGGGGGTCGGCGGGGGACTCGGCGAGATCGGCCTGAACATCGAGGCCGCCGCGGTCGAGGCCGCCACCGGCCGTCCCGTCCTGCCGATGCTGCACGGCAGCTTCAGCCTCGGCACCGTGATCGGCGCCCTGGTCGGCATCGGTCTCACCGCCGTCCGCTTCCCCGTGGTCTGGCACCTGCTGGCCGTCGCCCTCCTCATGGCGGTGCTCGCGCTCTGGGCCCTGCCGGGCGTTCCCGCCGGCACCGGCCGGACTCCCGCCGCGGCCCCGGCCCGCGCGGACGCTCCGGCCGGGCGGCGGCCGAGCGTGTGGCGCGACTCGCGCCTGCTGCTCATCGGTGTCGTCGTGCTCGCCATGGCGTTCGCCGAGGGGGCGGCCAACGACTGGCTGCCCCTCCTCATGGTCGACGGTTACGGGGCGTCCGAGAGCGGGGGCTCCCTGGTCTACGCGGGCTTCGCCGTCGCGATGACCGTCGGCCGGTTCGCGGGCGGTCCCGTCCTCGTCCGGTTCGGCCGCGCCGCCGTGCTGTCGGCCAGCGCGCTGTGCGGCGCGGTCGGGGTCACGGTCGCGGCGCTGGCGTCCCATCCCGTGGTCGCGGGCGTCGCGGTGGCGCTGTGGGGGCTCGGGGCGTCGCTCGGGTTCCCCGTGGCGATCTCCGCGGCCGGCGACGACCCCGAGCGCGGCGCCGAGCGGGTCAGTGCCGTCGCGACCAGCGGGTACCTCGCCTTTCTCGTCGGCCCACCGCTGCTCGGCCTCCTCGGCGAGCACGCCGGGCTGCGCCGGGCCATGTTCGTCGTCGTCGCCCTGCTGCTGGCCGCCGCGGTCGCGGCCAGGGCCGCTGTTCCCGGGCGGCGGGCGGAGCGGGACGGTCGCGGCCCGGTGAAGTGGTCCGGACCGCCCCCGCCTCCGGTGCCGTCCTCGGCGGCGGACAGCCCCGGGGAGGCCCCGGTGCCCGGGGTGGCCGGCCGGACGGCTGACCGCGCCGCCGCCCGGCCGACCGCCGTCGCTAGTACGGGAACACGCCGTCGGTGGCGGCGCTCCCGCTGCAGTGGTCGCCCATGATCCGCGAGTAGTAGAGGCCGTCGCCGTCCCAGTGGCCGGCAGCGGTGAACCGGACCGGCCAGTACACCGGAGGGCAGGGAACGAAGCGGGTCGGCAGCGCCTCGAAGTCGCCGTCGACCGCGCGCAGCGAGTCGCAGGCTTCCTCGGGGGTGGGGTGGGTTCCCCCGTCGGGGCCGCACTCCAGGGTGAAGAAGTGGAAGGAGCCGCCGGAGCCCTCCAGCGGCTGGATGATGAGGCTGAGGAAGGCGTTGGGTCCGTCGGGCGGGGAGTCGGCGGCGGCCGGGGCCGCGGTGAGGGGGAGGACGCAGGCGGCGACGGCGAGGGCGGCCGCGGTTCGACGAAGTGCCGGTACACGCATGGGGGGACCTTTCCGCTGGGACGGCGGGACTGCGTCGTGGGTGCTCCCACCGCCTCGGCGGCGCCCGTCGCGCCCCCGGGGCGGTCCACGGCACGCCTCCACTGTAGTAAGGCCCCTGCCGGGAGGGGAACCCTCCGCAACCGTGCTTCTCCCCCGCGTCACGGGAGGCCGGTTCCCGGCCCGGCCGCCCGCGCGGCAGGCGTGCCCGGGGCACGGTTCTGCGAACGCGGACTTTAGGCGCGCCGCGCCAGGCTTCGGGGCATGGCCGCCTCCTACTGGAACCACAACACGCATTACCACCGGCTCGTGCTGGACGAGGTGCCGGACGGCTGCGCCGCGGCGCTGGACGTGGGCTGCGGCGACGGCCTGCTGCTGGAGAAGCTGGCCGGGCGGGCCCGGCGGGTGACGGGGGTGGACCGCTCCCCCGAGATGGTCCGCCTGGCCCGCGAGCGCACCGCCGGCCTGGGGTCGGTGACCGTCCTGGCGGCGGACTTCCGCGACGCCGTGGGGAGCCTGCTGCCGGAGGGCGGGTACGACTTCGTCAGTGCCGTGGCGGTGGTCCACCACTGGGACTTCGCCGAGGCGGTCCGGGGGATGGTCCGCCTGCTCGCGCCCGGCGGCCGACTGGTGGTCGTCGGCCTGGCGCGCAACCGCACCCCGGTGGACTGGGCGGTGAGCGGCCTCGGGGTGCCCGCGGCGCGCTGGCTGGCGTGGCGGCACGGCGGCGAGCACGATCCGGTCGGCATGCCCGTCGCCGACCCGGTCCTGTCGTGGGGCGAGGTCCGGGCGGAGGCGCGGCGGCTGCTCCCGGGCTGCCGGTTCCGCCGCCACCTGCTGTGGCGGTACTCGCTCACCTGGCGCAAACCGCTCCGCAGCCGCTGAGACAGCGCTGTTTGCCAGGGAGCGATCCGGGGGAAGCGCATTACGATGTTGATCATCTTCCCCCGCTCCCCCTACGTGGACGAGGATCGCGCTGATGAGTGACGACCGCTACGAGACCGTGTGGCCGCCCCCCGAACTCGACTTCAACAAGCCCACCATCGCCCGCGCCTACGACGCACTGCTCGGCGGCAAGGACAACTTCGCCGCCGACCGCGCCCTGGCCGACTACGCCTGCCAGCACATCCCCGGGCTCAAGGAGTCCGCCGTGGAGAACCGCAAGGTGCTCGTCCGCGGGGTGCGGTTCCTCGCCGGCGAGGCCGGCATCGATCAATTCCTGGACCTGGGCAGCGGGCTGCCCACCGTGCAGAACACCCACGAGGTCGCCCAGGCGGTCAACCCCGACGCGCGTGTCGTCTACGTGGACATCGACCCGATGGTGCTCACCCACGGCCGGGCGCTGCTGGCGAAGAACCCCAACACCTCGGTGTTCACCGGCGACGTGCGGGAGCCGGAGGTCATCCTCGGCCACCCCGACGTGACCCGCATGATCGACTTCGACCGTCCCGCCGCGATCATGCTGGTGGGCATGCTGCACTACCTGTCCCCCGAGGTCGTCGACCCGGTGGTGGCGGCCTACCGGGAGGTGCTGGCGCCGGGCAGCTACCTGTTCATCACCTCGCTGGTGGACACGGGGCTTCCCGCGCAGCAGGAGCTGGCCCGTATCACCCGGGAGAACCTGGAGGAGGGCTGGGCGCGCACCCCGGCCGAGATCGAGCGCCAGTTCGGCGACTTCGAACTGGTGGAGCCGGGTGTCGTCTACACCGCGCTGTGGCGTCCCGACGAGCCGGTCGATCCCGACAGCCTCACCCCCGGGGAGCAGTTGGGAATGGCCGGAATCGCCCTCAAGAAGTCCTGAACGGAGCCTCCCGCCGGTCTCCGCCGTTTCCGCGCGGCGGGCCGAGGAGTCCGCCGCACAGCAGTACAACGGTTTCCCAAAAACCGTGAAGGGGACGGTATATCACGTCCCCTTCACGGTTGCCGGGCGCCACCGCTCACCCGTGGACGGCCTCGTATTCCTCCACGATGGCCTTCGGGATGCGGCCGCGTTCACTGATCTGCTTGCCCTGCTGTTGCGCCCAGGCACGGATCTGCGCACTCCTCTCCCTGCTGAGTACCGTCCGCTGCTTGCTCTTGGGCGCACTTCGCCTGCTCGGAACCCTGCGGGCGGCCTCGATGAACGGAGCGAGTTCCTCACGCAGCCGCTTGGCGTTGGAACTGCTGAGGTCGATCTCGTAGGAGGAGCCGTCGAGCGCGAACGTGACTGTCTCCTCGGCCTCACTCCCGTCAAGGTCATCAATGAGAAGGACCTGGACTTTCTGTGCCATGAATCTCTCCTGAGAAAACCGGAAAGCAATTGGCCTCGTCGGCCAGTACTCCCCCTTCATCCCCTGAGCACGGAGCTCAAACCTGGGAGGGAGATCCACTGGTCCAGTACCCCTGAAAACAACAGAATTGTTGCACGTGTTCCGGCCCCGCGGATACCGGGTTCCGTGGCCGGGAGACCGGCTTCCCGCTTTGCGGTGTCCTCGGGCCCGGTCTTGGGCCGCCGGAACGGATCCCGCTGATCGGCCGCGCCGGACGGTCCGTCGCGGCTTTCCGTCCGCGATCGGGGTCCGGTGGGGGAAGCGCCGCACCGGACACCGTGTCCCGGAGGCCGGGTTCCCGCGCGGGAAATACGGTCGTCTTCCGCGGTCGCGGATATTAGGGTGATCGCCCGGAACCCCGTATCGAGGAATGCCGTGAGGAGCGTTCGTGGGCACCGATGGATTCTCGCCCTCCCGTCTCGGCCGTCTGCGCCGGGCCCTGTCCGCCCATGTCGCGCGTGGTGCGCTGCCCGGCCTGGTGGCGCTGGTGCACCGCCGGGGCGAGACGCACGTCGAGGTGGTCGGCACGACGGCGGTCGGGGGGACGGTTCCGATGCGCCGCGACACGGTTTTCCGCATCGCGTCGATGACCAAGCCGATCGTCGCGGCGGCCTCGATGGTCCTGGTGGAGGAGTGCCGCCTGCGCCTGGACGACCCGGTGGACCCGTTCCTGCCCGAACTGGCCGACCGCAGGGTGCTGCGGCGGGTCGACGGCCCGTTGGACGACACCGTTCCCGCGCGGCGTCCCCTCACCCTGCGGGACCTGCTGACCTCCCGGTGCGGTTTCGGTCTGGTGGCCGATCCGCCGGACACGCCGATCCAGCGGGCGATGGACGAGGCCGGGCTCTCTCCCGGTCCGGTTCCGTTCCCGCACTCCGCCGACGAGTTCCTGCGGCGGCTGGGGGAGCTGCCGCTGGCGTGCCAGCCCGGTGAGGCGTGGCTGTACCACACCGGCTTCGACGTCCTGGGGGTGCTGATCGAGCGTGCCGCCGGCCAGCCGCTGGAGTCCTTCCTGCGGGAACGGGTCCTCGACCCGCTGGGGATGCGCGACACCGGCTTCCACCTGCCGGCGGAGCGGACGGAACCGCTGCCTCCGTGCTATCTCACCGATCCGCGCACCGGCACGCCCGTGGAGGTGGCGGACGCCCACGACTGGCACCGTCCGCCGGTCTTCGCCTCGGGCAGCACCGGGCTCCTCTCGACCGCCGACGACTGTCTGGCGTTCCTGCGGATGCTGCTGGACGGGGGCCGCCACGGGGACGAGCGGGTGCTGTCCCGCCGTTCGGTGGAGTTGATGACCACCAACCAGCTCACCCCGGAGCAGCGGGCGGGTGCGAGGGTGGTGCTGGACGACCACGCCGGGTGGGGCTTCGGGCTGGCCGTGACGCTGCGCCGTGACCTGCTGGAGGGGTCTGTGGGCCGGTTCGGCTGGTCGGGCGGCTGGGGCACCACCGGCTACGCCGACCCCGAGGAGGGCCTGGCAGGCGTCCTGCTGACCCAGCTGGGCCTGGACTCCCCGCATTCGCCCCGGCTCTTCTCCGACTTCTGGGTCTCGGTCTACCAGGCGATCGAGGACTGAGGGCGGTTCAGCCGCCGGTCCGTCTGGCGGCCGCGGGCCCGTTCGCTGCCCCGGCACCGCGGTCCGGCGACCGCGTGGTCCCGAAGGCCGAGGAGTGTCCTCCGCCGCGGGCCTTTCGGTCCGGGCTCCGGGTCCGTTCGGGGGCGTGGGATCGGGAGGCGCCCCCTTTCGGGCCGCGCCGTGTCGGGCGCGGTCGTCGCCGCGTCGGAAGGGGAAATCCGGGCTGTTCCAGTCACCCGGAAAACACCATAGGGTCGTACCGTAAAGGGTTCCGCTCTCCTTCGTTTTTGTTTCGTGCCATCTTCAACCGATCCGCTCCGCCCGCGCAGCCCACGGACGGCACGGAACTCTTCAGAACGCATTCGGACAGAATCGGACACCTCGGAGCACCGACGTGCACGGATACCGGCGCCGCTGAACCGGCTACGCGGACCGGCCGCCCCGCCCAGCGAATATTCAGACCGGACATAGCGGACTCATCCCTTGTGCCGGGGATTGCGTCGCACGACCGTTCCGGTAACTTCTTTCCCACGGCTCAACTTTTCGTGAAGGGATTCACCGTCTCTTCCTCACGGCGACGGCCCGCCCTTTCCGGGTCGTGTCCGGGCAGGCGACCCATTCACTTTCACGACCAAGGAGTGGAGACTCCGTGATCGTTTGTCCCAGCACCAGCGCGTCCGCCGGAGTCCGGGAGGTACGAGGATGACCTCCGACCTGCTCAGTCCCAGCGGACCACACCCCTCACTGCGCCGGTCCGCGCCCTCGACCGTCTACCGGGTCGCGCCCGACGCCCTCCCCAAACGGGTGCGGCGCGGCTCCGACGGGATGTTCTACGGCGAGGTACCGCTGATCCCCGTCCCCGAGGACGAGGTGAACCGCCGTCCCCGGGACACGCGGGGACGCGGGGAGCCGAGCCGGTCGTCCCCTCCCACGGCAGTCCCCGACCTGGACGGACACGACAACCGACCCGACCCCATGACCGCCACCACTCCAGCGGAGTTCGTGGCGGCCATGCGTCTCTTCCGCCGCTGGGCGGGCACCCCCTCCTACCGGAGGATGCAGCAGAACTGCGGCAACCGGTGCTCCGCCACCTCGTTCCACACCGCTCTGAGCCAGGACAAGCTGCCTAAACTCCCCCTCGTCGAGGCGTTCATCATCGCCTGCGGAGGCACCGACGAGGAGTACCGCCGCTGGGCCACCGCCTGGCGCAGGCTGGAACTGGGAGGCGGGGACACCCCCACCCCCGCGTCCCGGCGTCCCGAGCCCTGAGCCGACGCGGCGCCCGTCCCGGCGCCGGTCCGACCGCCGAGTCGCGTGCCCGATCCGTGCCTGTCCGGTCTGCCGCGGCGGCCGTGCGGACGGCAGTGCCGCCGGGGGCCTCGCAACCACGGACCCGTCGCCCCCGGCGGCACGTTCAGGGGGTCAGGCGCTCCTGGCGGCGACCGCGTCGATGACGAGGAAGCCCACCAGGGAGACCGTCCAGACGGGCATCAGCCACCCCAGGGCGACGGCCACCGCGACCGCCACGGCCTTCGCCCACAGGGGCAGTCGGCGCCAGGCGCCCCGCGGGAACGGCCGTCCCAGGGCGAACCGTTCGCGCGTGGTGGGGCGGCGCTGCCACCACATCCGGTAGCCCCACCCGATCAGGAACAGGACGCCCAGCGCCAGGGCGGTCAGCGCCACCTGGTTGGGCAGGCCGAACAGCAGCCCCATGTGCGCGGCGATGCCCCAGGTGGTCATCTTGGCCATGAACGGGTAGTCATCGAACCGCAGCACGTCGACGACCTCCCCCGTCATGGGGTCGACCAGGGCCGAGTCCTGCTGGACCGGCCACTCCCGGCCGGTCTCGGCGACCTTGTACGCCTGGGTCTCCGACGCCGGGTACGTCACCTCGATCGGCCCGTCGAGGCCCGCTTCGCGTACCGCGCCCACCACCTGGTCCACGCTGACGGCGAGGTGGTGGTGTCCGTGGCCGTCCCCGGCGGCCGCGCCGCCCTCGCCGTGGTGCCCCTCCTCGAAGACCTCCGCGCTCAGCGAGGGGGTCTGCCAGTTCAGCGCCTGGCGGAGGGTGCCGATGTTCTGCCCGGCGTGGGCGGACCAGGTCAGTCCGGTGGCCGCGAGCGCCAGGACGCCGACCAGCGCCCACACGCCCACGGCTCCGTGCCAGGACATCGTCCTGCGCCGTCCGGCGGCGCCCCGCTCGGGCAGCAGGACGCGCCGCACCCGGGCGCCGGTGCGGCCGCGTCCCACCCACAGGACGACGCCGCCCAGCGCCACCACCCACAGCCAGCTGGCGGCCAGTTCGCTGTAGAGGCGGCCGACCTCGCCCAGGTGCAGGTGGCGGTGGAGCATGCTGATCCAGGTGCGCACCGGCAGCGCGCCGCTGTTGCCGTAGACCTCCAGGGTGCCGAGCACCTCGCCGGTGTAGGGGTCGACGAAGACGCTGGAGCGCACGCTCTCCCCCAGGCCGTCGACGTCGAACATGACCCGGGTGCTGTCCTCGGGGCCGCCGAGGCGGATCGCGCTGAGGCTGCCCTCGGGGTGGGCCTCCAGCGCGGCTTCGACCTGCATGCTGACCGGGAGCGGCTGCCCCTGGTCCGCCACGCGCAGCTGGTCGGCGTACATCCACTGCTCCAGCTGCGGGGTGTAGGCGTAGAGCAGACCGGTCACCGCGGCGACCACGATGAACGGCGCGACCAGGACTCCGGCGTAGAAGTGCAGGCGGAGGACGAGCGCTCGGAGCGGTGGCCACACCGACGTCGGCGGGGTGTCCCCGGACGGCCGGGAAGCCGTTCCTGTTTCGGAGGGCCGTGGGGCGTGTTCCTGTGTGGACATGCTTCTCCTTCGGTATGTGCCCCCACAGTGGACAGGACGGAATGACTCCGCACGTTCCCCCACACGACGGTCATTCACTGTGAATTGTCGTACAACTACCCAGAGTTAAACAAGGCGTCCGCCGCCACTGCCGTCCCGCCCCCATGAAAAACGTGTTCTCGGCCGCGGAAAAGGCGAGAATCGGAAACCATGAGCGACCACACCGACCGCGTCCCGCTGCGCGACCGTCTGCGCGCGATCCCCACGTTCGCCACCGAACTGCCCGAGTTCGCCCCGGACCGGGCCCCCGACAGCCCGGTGGCGCTGTTCGTCGAGTGGCTGGAGGAGGCCCTGCGGTCGGGGGTGCCCGAACCGCACGTGGTGAACCTGGCCACCGCCGACGCCGCGGGCCGCCCCTCCTCCCGGTTCCTGATCCTCAAGGACGTCGACGAGTCGGGGTGGCGCTTCGCCTCCGACTCCACCAGCCCCAAGGGCCGCGACCTGGCCGCCAACCCGAACGCGGCGATCGCCTGCTACTGGCCGAAGCAGGGCCGTCAGATCCGGGCCCGCGGACCGGTGGTGCCCGAACCGCCGGAGCGCAGCGCAGCGGACTTCCTGGCCCGCTCCCCCGAGGCGCGTGCCGAGGCTCTCGTGGGCGGCCAGAGCGAACCGCTCGTCTCGGCGGAGGAGCGCGCCGCGGCGGTGGCCCGGGAACGGGAGCGGATCGCGGCGGCTCCCGACACGGTCTCGCCCACCTGGACGCTCTACACCCTGCAACCCGAGAGCGTGGAGTTCTGGCAGGCCTCCCCGGACCGTCGGCACATCCGGCTGCGCTACGACCGGGAGCTGTCCGGGGAGTGGAGGCGCACCCTGCTGCGCCCGTGACTCCCTGCCGCGGCCGGGAGCGGCGGCTCAGCCGACCAGCAGGAGCAGCAGCCCCGCCAGCGCCGACACCAGCGCCCCGCCGCCCAGCAGCAGGGCGCCGAGGGGCCGCCCGGTCTCGGCGGGCGGCACGGCCTCGCCGTGTTCGATGCTGAGGCGGCCGTCGTCGGGCGCCACCAGGACCGGGTGGCCGTCCCGCAGTTCCACCCGGCCCCGCACGACCAGGGGGTCGCCCACCCGGATGGCGCGTTCCCGGTACTCGAACTCGATCGTCTCGCCCCGGAAGATCCCGGAGATGCGGCCCTTGACCCGGCCCAGCAGGTCGTCGGCCGGGGCGGGGACGCCCCGCTGCGGGCGGCTGACGACACGCTGGAGGCACAGGTTCACCCGGGTGGTGTCCGCCTCTCCCGGGTCCACCAGGATCGGCTGCTCGCCCGGCCGCCCCCCGTCGGGGCCGGTGAGGGCGAACAGGTCCGCGGACCCGTAGTCGGCGATCGAGTCGTCGCCCAGCACCTGCTCCCGCTCGCCGGTCTCCTCCAGGGTGCGCCAGGTGGCGTAGTGGCGCACCACCTCGTGGCCGTGCCAGACGCACTCCACTCCGGCCAGCCGGGACTCCGTGGTCCCCGTCGGTCCGGCCGCCGCCAGGCCGTGCAGGGTGACCTCGCTGCCGGCCAGCGCGGTGAACGCCCCGGGCCGCAGCGCGGCGAGCGCGCGCCGCTGCAGCCAGCGCCGGAGGGCGAGGAAGCCTGCGGACGCCAGAATCGCCGCGCAGACAAGGAGGGCAATTCCGATCACCAGCATGGAAGCCGCCTCTTCTCCGTTGTCGTTCTGCGCGGGCCGCCCGTGGTCCGTGCTCCTTGTCCGTTCCCTACTTCTTTACCAGGATCTGTCGCGGGATCGGGCCACAACGGCCTTATCGGCGAACGCCTCCAGTGATACCGGAGACGGGCGACGCCCGCGCGAATGACGGGTGGACGGCACCGGAGAAAAAGGCGAAGACCGTGGTGGGCGGGATGGTGTCCGCTCCGCCGCGGTACCGCGGCGGGTACGGACGACCGCTCCGCCACCGCTACCCTCGGACACTATGCAGCCTGAGATTCATCCGGAACTGGCCAAACTGTCGTTCCTGCTGGGCCGGTGGGAGGGAGTCGGCGTCGCGGGCTATCCGGGCGTCGAGGAATTCCGGTTCGGTCAGGAGATCGAGTTCACCCATGACGGCCACCCCTACCTGAACTACCGGAGCAGGGTGTGGCGGGTCAACGAGGACGGTTCCCTGGGAGAGCCGGTGACCTCGGAGTCGGGGTACTGGCGGGTCCGGTTGGGCGAATCCGCGCAGCAGCAGGACCCCGAGCAGCCGCCCGTCCACCTGGAGGCGCTCATCTCCCACCCCGAGGGGTTCAGCGAGGTCTACCTCGGCACCGTCTTCGCGCACCGCGTGGAGATGCGCACCGACGTGGTCATGCGCACGGAGACGGGGCTTCCGGCCGCCGCGGGCCACCGACTGTACGGGTTGTTCGGCGACAACCGCGAGACCCTGGGGTACGCCTGGGACCTGGCCGCCGACGGCAACGAACTCCAGCCGTACATGTCCGCCCAGTTGAAGCGGGTCGCCGCAAGGTCGTGAGCGGGAGGCGTCCGGGCATAGGCAGACCCTCGGGCGTCTTGTCCGGCGTGCGCCGGGGCCGGTCGGACAAGGCCGGCCACCCGAGGGTCCGGGTGTCCACCGTGGATTCGCCTGGGCGATCCGATCGTGGTCGCCCTAGCGGGCGAACACCTCGCGTGTCCGCAAAGAAATCACTTTCGGACCACCTCCTTTCTCGCGTGCCTCCGACGTTACGCGTACCAGGGTGATCAGGGCAAACACTTTTTTTCCGGGCGGGCTGCCCGGTGTTCGGGCCAGGTGTCCGCCCATCCGGCCGCCGCGGGGGCATAGGCTCACAGATATGACTTCGCCGCTGCTCACGCGTCCCGGCGCGGTGGCCGCCGAGACGCCCGACACCGACATCGCCGCCCACTACGGGGAGCCCGCCCAGGAGCAACGCGCCCTGGAACGCGGCTCGGGCTGGGTCGACCGGAGCAACCGGGGCGTCGTGCGCGTCGCGGGCCCCGACCGGTTGGGCTGGCTGAACGACCTCACCAGCCAGCACCTCCGGGACCTGGCCCCCGGGACCGCCACCGAGACCCTGGTGCTGGACGCCAACGGCCGGATCAAGCACCACCTGTCCGTCGTGGACGACGGCACCGCGCTGTGGGCCCACGTGGAACCGGGGACCGCCGCCGACCTCGTCGCGTTCCTGGAGTCCATGCGGTTCATGCTGCGGGTGGAGGTGGCGGACCTCAGCGCCGAGCGCGCGGTCGTGACCGTCGTGGGCCCCGAGCGCGCGACCGTCCTGGACGCGGTCCGCGACGCCCTGCCCGCCGAGACCGTGCTGCGTTCCACCGTGGACGAGACCGACCTCTTCCTCCCGGCCGAGGCGCTGGCGGCCGTCACCGACGCCCTGACCGCCGCGGGGGCCCGTCCCGCGGGGCTGTGGGCCTACGAGGCGCGCCGGATCGCCACGCACCGGCCCCGGCTCGGGCTGGACACCGACCACCGCGCGATCGCCCACGAGATGGGCTGGATCGGCTCGGCCGTGCACCTGGAGAAGGGCTGCTACCCGGGCCAGGAGACGGTGGCACGCGTGCACAACCTGGGCCGTCCACCGCGCCGCCTGGTGATGCTGCACCTGGACGGCACCGCCGAGCGGCTGCCCGAGCGCGGAGCGGCCATCGAACTCGACGGCCGCTCCGTGGGGTTTGTCGGCTCCTCCGCCCGCCACTTCGAACTGGGTCCCATCGCGCTGGGACTGGTCAAGCGGACCGTCCCGGTGGACGCGGAGTTCGTCGTGGACGGCATCGCCGCCGGCCAGGAGGTGGTGGTCAGCCCCGACACCGGCGCCAACGCGCAGATCTCGCTGCGGCGGCGCCCCAGTTGACCCGGCCCCGGGTCAGTGGAGTCGGAACACCTGGGACCCGGCGGTCTCGTAGTCGCTGTACGCCTTGGCCACGTAGGTGCCGGGAAGGGCGGAGGAGAAGATCTCCCGGCAGTCCGGCCAGGAGCGGGTGCGGTCCCAGGTGATCTCCACGGTGTGGGGGACGCCCCGGTGCAGTTCCACCGGCTCGGCGGTCGGCTCCCCGACGCAGTCGACGCTGGACCAGATGCGGTCGTCCCCGGAGGTGATGCGCAGTTCCAGGGTTTCGGTGCCCACCTGGGCCGTGCAGTTCTCCGGGCTGGTGCTGACCAGGGTGAGGGTGAAGGTGGGCTGGACGCCCGCGGCGTAGTCCTCCCGGTCCGAGCGGACGGTCACGACCACGTCCTCGGGGCCGCAGGGGGCCGCGGCGGGCCGGGAGCCGCCGCCTGATCCGTCCGAGGCGGCGCCGGAGACGGAGCCGTCCCCGCCGCCTCCGGAGGGGGACCCGCCGTCGCCCGCGCCCCCCTCCTCGGGGGTGTCCGCGTCCTCCTCGTCGTCGGCGTCGTCCGGAGGAGAGGCTGGGATACTGGGGTCCGCCGGCTCCCCGCCGTCGGAAGCGGCCCCCGCCTCGATGTCGGAGCCGGAACTCGCCGGGGTGGTCGCCTCCCCCTCGTCGTCGGAGGGGCGGCAAGCGTACACGATCAGCGCCAGTACCGCGAGTAGCCCCGCCAACAGAAAGACACGCCGCCGCCAGTATGTCGCCCTGCTCACCGGTCCCGAAGCCATGACCGTAAGTATCCCGGCTTTCGAGGTTTTACACCTACCCGACCCGCCGTTGGAACTCTGATTGTCTATGACCGAAAACCCCTACTGCACAGCAGTTCTCGCCTGGTATGAGGGCAACGCCCGGGACCTCCCGTGGCGCTCCGCCGACGTGACCCCGTGGGGCGTCCTGGTGAGTGAGGTGATGCTCCAGCAGACCCCGGTGGCGCGGGTCCTGCCCGCCTGGCTGGCGTGGCTGGAGCGCTGGCCGACGCCGGCGGACCTGGCGGCCGACTCCGCCGGTGAGGCAGTGCGGATGTGGGGCCGCCTCGGTTATCCGCGCCGTGCGCTGCGGCTGCACGCGTGCGCCACGGCGATCGTGGAGCGGCACGGCGGCGAGGTGCCGGACTCGCACGACGCCCTGCTGGCCCTGCCGGGGGTGGGCGTCTACACCGCGGCGGCGGTGGCCAGTTTCGCGTTCGGGCAGCGGCACGCCGTGCTGGACACCAATGTGCGGCGGGTCCTGGAGCGCCTGGTGAACGGCAGGCAGTATCCGCCCAAGGCGCCGACCAGGGCCGAGTACCGGCTCGCCGAGTCGCTGCTGCCCGCCGAGCCCGCGGTGGCGGCGCGCTGGGGGGTGGCGGTGATGGAGTTGGGCGCCCTGGTGTGCACCGCCCGCTCTCCCCGCTGCGGGGACTGCCCGGTGGTCGACCGGTGCGCGTGGGTGCTGGCCGGGAGGCCGCCGCACGACGGTCCGCCGCGGCGCGGGCAGCGCTACGAGGGGACGGACCGCCAGGTGCGGGGCAGGCTGCTGGCGGTGCTGCGGGAGGCTCCCGGTCCGGTGCCCAAGTCCGTGCTGGACGCGGTGTGGGACGAGGCGGCCCAGCGGGAGCGGGCCCTCGACGGTCTGGTGGCCGACGGCCTGGTCGACCCGCTGGAGACGGGCGAGTACGCGCTGCCCAGCTGACGGGTCCCGCCGGTCAGCTGGGTTGCACGGACAGGCCGCCGGAGCAGGGGGCGCCGGGTTCGGGGGTCTGCGGTCCCCGCTCGTAGACGCGGAGGAAGTCGACCACCCGGGTGTCCTCGGGGCTGTCCACGGCGAGCTGCTTGCCCCAGGCGGACAGCACCACCGGGGCGGGCAGGTCCGGGACCGGGCTGATGATGACGTAGTCCCCCGCCGAGTACAGGCCGTGCAGCAGCGCCACCTGTCCGGGGTCGAGGTCCGGGTCGTGGGTGATCCACACCGCGCCGTGCTCCAGGGAGTGCACGGCGTTCTCCGCGGGCACCTGCGTGGTGTAGACGCCGCAGTTCAGCCACACGGCGTTGTGGTCGCCGCCGACCGGGGGGTGCTGCGGGTAGTCCACAATCCCCTCGACGTGGTTGTAGGAGGGGACGTCGAAGGTCTGCGTTCCGGGGACGTCTCCGGACTCCTCCGTCCCCCGGGCGGCTTCCGGGCGGTTTCCGGGGCCCGGGTCGCCGCTGCCGCCGGCTCCGCCGGTGTCTCTGAGGGCCACGGCGACCACCACCACCGCGACGGCGACGAGGACGACCGCGCCCGCCGAGATGCCGATGATCCAGCCGAGCGCTCCGGAACCGCGCCGGGCCGGGGGCTGCTGGTACGGGCCCGGCGGATGCCACCCGTGCGGTCCGGGCGGCCCCTGGTGAGGGGGAGGCCCCTGGAACGGGGGTCCGGGCGGTCCTCCACCCGGGGGCGGGGGGCCGGGAGGCTGCTGCGCAGGATGGGTCACAGCCGTCGACCCTACCGCCACTGACCCTTCCCCCGCAGACCGGTTGCCGTCACCCATCGGTCACGACGGGTGGCGGCCGCGGGGACGAGAGGAGGGGCGGTCCGTGGACCGCCCCTCCTCCTCGTGTGTCGGGTGCGTACCGGTCGGCGCGGGCCGGGTGCGGGGTCAGCCCTGCTGGGCGCCCACTTCGGCGGTCTCCGGCACCGGCTGCGGCTTGGGCACACCGCGGAAGGTGAACTTGGCCTCGGTGCCTTCGCCCTCGGCGTCGACGATGACGATCTGGCCGGCCTTGAGCTCGCCGTAGAGGATCTTCTCCGACAGGGTGTCCTCGATCTCGCGCTGGATCGTGCGGCGCAGCGGCCGGGCGCCCAGCACCGGGTCGTAGCCCCGCTCGGCGAGGATCTTCTTGGCGTTCGGCCGGACCTCGATGCCCATGTCGCGGTCCTTGAGCCGCTCGTCCAGCCGCGCGACCATCAGGTCGACGATGGCGAAGATCTCCTTCTCGGTCAGCTGGTGGAACACGATCGTGTCGTCCACGCGGTTGAGGAACTCGGGCCGGAAGTGCTGCTTGAGCTCCTCGTTGACCTTGGCCTTCATGCGGTCGTAGTTGGTCTTGGTGTCGTCGATCCGCGCGAAGCCCATGGGCTGGCCCTTGGAGATGTCCCGGGTGCCCAGGTTGGTGGTCATGATGATGATCGTGTTCTTGAAGTCGACGTTGCGCCCCTGGGCGTCGGTGAGGCGCCCCTCCTCCAGCACCTGGAGCAGCGAGTTGAAGATGTCGCCGTGGGCCTTCTCGATCTCGTCGAACAGCACCACCGAGAACGGCTTGCGCCGCACCTTCTCGGTGAGCTGGCCGCCCTCCTCGTAGCCGACGTAGCCGGGAGGCGAGCCGAAGAGGCGGGACACGGTGTGCTTCTCCATGAACTCGCTCATGTCGAGCTGGATCAGCGCGTCCTCGTCGCCGAACAGGAACTCCGCCAGCGTCTTGGACAGCTCGGTCTTACCCACACCGGACGGGCCGGCGAAGATGAACGAGCCGCCGGGGCGCTTGGGGTCCTTCAGGCCCGCACGGGTGCGCCGGATCGCCTGGGAGAGCGCCTTGATGGCGTCCTCCTGGCCGATGACGCGCTTGTGCAGCTCCTCCTCCATGCGCAGCAGGCGGGAGGACTCCTCCTCGGTGAGCCGGAAGACCGGGATGCCGGTGGCGGTGGCCAGGACCTCGGCGATGAGCTCCTCGTCCACTTCGGCGACGCTGTCCATGTCGCCGGCCTTCCACTCCTTCTCCTTCTGGGCGCGCTTGGCCTGGAGCCGCTTCTCGTCGTCGCGCAGCGCGGCGGCCCGCTCGAAGTCCTGGGCGTCGATCGCGGCTTCCTTGTCGCGCCGCACCTTGGCGATCTTCTCGTCGAACTCGCGCAGGTCCGGCGGGGCGGTCATGCGGCGGATGCGCATGCGCGACCCGGCCTCGTCGATCAGGTCGATGGCCTTGTCCGGCAGGTAGCGGTCGCTGATGTAGCGGTCGGCCAGCTGCGCGGCGGCCACCAGTGCGCCGTCGGTGATGGACACCCGGTGGTGCGCCTCGTAGCGGTCGCGCAGGCCCTTGAGGATCTCGATGGTGTGGGAGATCGTGGGCTCGTCGACCTGGATGGGCTGGAAGCGGCGCTCCAGCGCGGCGTCCTTCTCCAGGTACTTGCGGTACTCGTCCAGCGTGGTGGCGCCGATGGTCTGCAGTTCGCCGCGGGCCAGCATCGGCTTGAGGATGGAGGCCGCGTCGATCGCGCCCTCGGCGGCGCCCGCGCCGACCAGCGTGTGCAGCTCGTCGATGAACAGGATGATGTCGCCGCGGGAGCGGATCTCCTTGAGGACCTTGCGCAGCCGCTCCTCGAAGTCACCCCGGTAGCGGCTGCCCGCGACCAGGGCCCCCAGGTCGAGCGTGTAGAGCTGCTTGTCCTTGAGGGTCTCGGGGATCTCGCCCTTGACGATCTTCTGCGCCAGTCCCTCGACCACCGCGGTCTTTCCGACACCGGGGTCGCCGACCAGGACCGGGTTGTTCTTGGTGCGCCGCGACAGCACCTGCATGACCCGCTCGATCTCCTTGTCGCGACCGATGACCGGGTCGAGCTTGCTCTCGCGGGCGGCCTGGGTCAGGTTCCGGCCGAACTGGTCCAGCACCAGGGAGGTGGACGGCGCCGACTCCGAGGCCGTGCCGGCGGCCTGCGGCTCCTTGCCCTGGTAGCCGTGGAGCAGCTGGATGACCTGCTGGCGCACCCGGTTGAGGTCGGCGCCCAGCTTCACCAGCACCTGCGCGGCGACGCCCTCGCCCTCGCGGATGAGGCCGAGCAGGATGTGCTCGGTGCCGATGTAGTTGTGTCCCAGCTGCAGCGCCTCGCGCAGCGACAGCTCCAGGACCTTCTTGGCACGGGGGGTGAAGGGGATGTGGCCGGACGGGGCCTGCTGCCCCTGCCCGATGATCTCCTCAACCTGCTGGCGGACGGCTTCGAGGCTGATGCCGAGGCTCTCCAGGGCCTTGGCGGCGACGCCCTCGCCCTCGTGGATGAGGCCGAGCAGGATGTGCTCCGTGCCAATGTAGTTGTGGTTGAGCATCCTGGCTTCTTCCTGCGCCAGGACAACCACGCGCCGTGCGCGGTCGGTAAACCTCTCGAACATGTCTCGTCGCTCCTCACAGAGCGGTCAGGCAGGGACGGAAGTTCCGACCCTCACTTTTCCGCCTATCGGCCCCCGAGGCGAAAGGGAACCCCCGGGGCACTTTCGCACCCGTCTACACCGCGCCGACCGGCTCCCCGGACGGCCACACGAATACACCCACCACCGATCTCTTCACACGGTGCTGTGCCAAGAGACTTTCCCCGACGATAGGGCGTTCATCCTCATCCAACTACTGTTCGCCCCGGATGTGTTCCGAGTACGCCGCAAGCGAACGGCCCGTGCCTCTCCGGGACCAGAGAGAACACGGGCCGTGATGCGGGTTCGCAGGATTATTTGCTCTGAGCGAACACGCTTCCCGGAGCCCCGGGGCGGGACCGGCCCCCGCGGAGGTGGTTCACGCCCTCAGCGGCGCGGCGCGAAGCCGGTGCGGGGGCGGGGGTCAGCGCTGGGCGGCGTGGTACTCGTCCATGATCGCCTGCGGGATGCGGCCCCGCTCGTTGACCTGCTTGCCCGCGGCCCTGGCCCAGGCGCGGATCTCGGCGCTGCGCTCGCGACTGGGCGCGCTGCGCTGCTTACCGCGCGTGGCCCGCTTGGTCGGGGCCTTGCGGGCGGCCTTGACGAAGGGTTCGAGCGCGGCGCGGAGCTTGGCCGCGTTGTCGCCGCTGAGGTCGATCTCGTAGGAGGAGCCGTCGATTCCGAAGGAGACCGTCTCGTCGGCCTCACTCCCGTCGAGGTCGTCAACGAGAAGCACCTGCACCTTTTGTGCCATGCCTGAGTCCTTTCCCGGCAGAGAAGCGCGTTAACAAGCCATTGAATATAAAGCTATACCGCACTCATAGGAAAGACAATTCACTCGGCCGCGAATAAAGTTACTTTCGACCCGACCGCAGGATGGCGGGAAAAACATTCACGGCAGGTTCGGGACCGGGCCGGCAGCTCCGGCCCGGAAGTCCATAACGCGACCCCGGTACGGCATTCCTCGGGTACGGCTCAGCTTCCCCCGCTCTCTTCTCCGCGTTCGCGAACCTCTTCGGAAGCGCTCCGCGCCTCCTTTGCGCGGTCCTCGGCGGCGGCTTTGTCGCCCGGTGTCCGCTGCTCCGCCGATTCCTCCTCGCCCACAGGTCTGCCGTCCGAAGTCCTGGGCGCCATCTCCTTACGCAGCAGCGTGTAGATGGCCACACAGAACACCGTCGCGACAACAACGGGAGGGATCAGTGCTGACAATACGTCCCACATCAGACGCACCCTTCTCCTGGCCGTTCCTTTGTCCAGTGATTGCCCCAGGTGGGGGGTGTCCGGCCGGCCCCGTGGCACGACGGCCGTTCAACCGACGGCGGGCCCAGGTCATCATAGGCGGGCCGGCGGGCTGTTCCACCGGGAACCCTGCCCGTTTAGCCCTCGTGGAGAAGCGGCTAAAGGTCCGTCGGGGATCACACTCAGCCTAAAACACCCGTACACACAGGACCAAAAGACGACAGCGGGTAGCCGTCACGGAACTCAAACACCCGGCTCCGCGCGCGCCGTATTAAACCGGAGACGATCACAAAGCGTTCTGCAACATCCTATCCGGACAAGACCGGACCCACTTCTTGTCCTCATTGCACAGATTACCGCCCCCTATCGCCCCGCGTCCCCAACCGGCTTTAAGGTCTGGCCCACCGGGAAGTTGTGGGATCGTTGCAGGGTGACCGGACGGGCCGGCGGGCCCCCGACGCCTGTGCGCCGGGACGCCCACCGCCTTGGGCATTGAGAGGACCTCGCCGTGGAGTTCCACGCCGATCTGCATATCCACTCCAAGTACTCGCGGGCGTGCAGCAAGGATTGCGACCTGGAACACCTCGCCTGGTGGGCCGCCCGCAAGGGGATAGCCCTGGTGGGAACCGGTGATTTCACTCACCCTGCCTGGCGTGCCGATCTGGAACGGGATCTGGTCCCGGCCGAGCCGGGGCTGTTCCGGCTGCGGCCCGAAATCGAGTCGCGCATCCTGCGGACCCTGCCGCCGCACTGCCGCACCCTGCCCCGGTTCATGCTGTCGGTGGAGATCTCCACGATCTACAAACGCGACGACCGCACCCGCAAGGTGCACCACCTCCTCTACGCCCCCTCCTTCGACGCCGCCGCGGCGATCACCGCCGACCTCGCCAAGATCGGCAACCTCGCCTCCGACGGCCGTCCCATTCTGGGCCTGGACTCCCGCGACCTGCTGGACATCACCCTCTCCAGCGATCCGGGCTCCTATCTGGTGCCCGCCCACATCTGGACGCCGTGGTTCTCCGCCCTGGGCTCCAAATCGGGATTCGACTCCATCGCCGACTGCTACGCCGACCTGGCCGAGCACATCTTCGCGGTGGAGACCGGACTGTCCAGCGACCCGGCCATGAACTGGATGGTGTCGTCGCTCGACTCCTACACCCTGGTCAGCAATTCCGACGCGCACTCGCCGCCGATGCTGGCGCGTGAGGCGACCCGGTTCGACACCGATCTGGACTACTACGCGGTGCGCCGGGCGCTGGAGACCGGGGAGGGGTTCCGCGGCTCGGTGGAGTTCTTCCCCGAGGAGGGGAAATACCACCTGGACGGGCACCGCAAGTGCGGAATCCGCTTCGACCCGGAAGCCACCCGGGAGCACGGGGGACGCTGCCCGGTGTGCGGAAAGCCGGTCACGGTCGGCGTGTTCCACCGGGTGAGCGAACTCGCCGACCGGCCCGAGGGCTACCGGGTCCCGGGAGCCGCCGACTTCACCAGCCTGGTCCCGCTTCCCGAGATCGTCAGCGAGATCGTGGGCGTCGGCCCCAAGAGCAAACGGGTCATGGGCGAGGTGACGCGGCTGGTGGCGGCCCTCGGACCGGAACTGTCCATCCTGACCTCGACGCCGCTGGACGAGGTGACCCGGGTCGGCGGCGAACTGCTCGGTGAGGCGATCGCCCGGCTGCGGCGCGGCGAGGTCGTCCGCGAGGCCGGCTACGACGGCGAGTACGGCGTCATCCGCATGTTCCACCCCGACGAACTGCGGGCCGAGGCCGACATGTTCGCGCTGTTCAGCGAACTCGACCTCGCCCCGGCCCGCCAGCCGGACCCGGCTCCCGAACCCTCCGCCGCACGCCGTCCCGCACCGCCCGCCGCGCCCGCCGAGTCCGCCGAGCCCGCGCTCTTCTCGGCGGAGGAGACCGCGGCACGGCCCCGGACGCACAGCCTGTTGGACGGTCTGGACCCGGACCAGCGCGCGGCGGCCGAGCACACGGCCGGGCCGCTGCTCATCGTGGCCGGCCCCGGCACCGGCAAGACCCGCACCCTGACCCACCGGATCGCGCACCTGGTGGCCGAACGCGGGGTCCCCGCCGAGCACTGCCTGGCCATCACCTTCACCCGGCGGGCTGCCGAGGAGCTGCGGGAGCGCCTGCACGCCCTGCTGGCCGAGCAGGCCGCGGCGATGACCGTCACCACCCTGCACGGCCTGGGCGCGCTGATCCTGCGGGAACAGCACGACCGTGCCGGGCTGGACGCGGACTTCACCGTCGTCGACGAGAACCTCCGGCAGGAGATCGCCGCCGAGGTCGCGGGCTCCGCCGCCGGGGGGCGGCAGCTGCTGGCCCGCCGCGACACGGCGCCGCACGACACCGACGAGGAGGTCGCGCGGTTCGAGGCCCGGCTGCGGGAGGCGGGCCTGGTGGACTTCACTGACCTGATCCGGATCCCGGTGCGGCTGCTGTCCGGCGACGAGGAGCTCGTCGCGCACTACCGGAACCGCTGGCCGTACATCAGCGTGGACGAGTACCAGGACGTCGACGGGGCCCAGTACGCGCTGCTGCGGCTGCTGGCCGGGCCGGAGGCGAACCTCACCGCGATCGGCGACCCCGACCAGGCCATCTACGGTTTCCGCGGCGCCGACGTGGGGTTCTTCCTGCGGTTCACCGAGGACTACCCGAGCGCCCGCACGGTCCAGCTGACCCGCAACTACCGGTCCAACTCCACCATCGTGAACGCGGCGGTGCAGGCCATCGCCCCCGCCTCGCTGGTGCCGGGGCGGCTGCTGCGCGCGGTCGGGGAGTTCGGGGAGGCGCCGCGGATCGGCGTGCACGTGGCCGCCGACGAGCACGCCGAGGCGTCCTTCGTGGCGCGGGCCATCGACCGCCTGCTCGGGGGCACGTCGCTGCACTCGCTGGACAGCGGCCGGGTGACCGAGGACGGGGACGACTCGCTGTCCTTCAACGACATCTGCGTGCTGTACCGCACCGACGCCCAGAGCGAGGCGGTCATCAGCGCGTTCAACACCTCGGGCATCCCGTTCCAGAAACGCTCGCACGACCGCCTGCTGTCCCGGCCGGAGATGCGGCTCCTCACCGCCGAGCTGCCGCACCACCCGGAGGGGCCGGTGGTGGACCGGGTGCGCTCCGCCGTGGGGGCGCTGTGCCGCCGCTACGGCGACAACGAGCGGCGGGTGACGAACCTGCTGGCCGCCGGCGAGCTGGTGAGCCCGCTGGCCGAGCGGTGCGGGTCGGACCTGTCGGAGTTCCTCTCCGCGCTGTCGCTGGGCGCCGAGGTGGACGCGCTGGACCCGAGGGCCGACCGGGTCTCGCTGCTGACCCTGCACGCGGCCAAGGGGCTGGAGTACCCGGTGGTGTTCCTGGTGGGCTGTGAGGACGGGCTGCTGCCGTTCCGTTTCCCGGGGGAGGAGCGCGGCGACGAGGCCGAGGAGCGCCGCCTGTTCTTCGTTGGCCTCACCCGGGCGCAGCGTCGGCTGTACCTGTCCCGGGCCCGTCGGCGCACCCGGCGGGGAAGCGGGTACGACGCCGCGGCCTCGCCGTTCCTCGCCGCGATCGATCCGGTGCTGACCATGCCGGTGGACGCGGAGTCCGCCACCCGCAGGCGCCCGAAGGACCGGCAGCTGCGGCTGCTCTAGTCGCGGCCGCCCCGGGGGCCCGGGGTTTCCGGGGTGGTGCGGGAGTCCAGGTGCAGCAGCATGCGGACGTTGCCGAGGGTGTTGGGTTTGACCCGGTCCAGGCCGAGGAATTCGGCGACGCCCTCGTCGTAGGAGCGCAGCAGTTCCTCGTAGACGCGGGCGGAGACGGGGGTGCCCTTGATCTCGACGAAGCCGTGCTTGGCGAAGAACTTCGTCTCGAAGGTGAGGCAGAAGACCCGGCTCACCCCGAGTTCGCGGGCGGTGTCCAACAGCGCGGAGACGATGCGGTGCCCCACGCCGCGGCCCTGGACCTCCGGGTCGACGGCGACGGTGCGCACCTCGGCCAGGTCCTCCCAGAGGACGTGCAGCGCACCGCAGCCGACGACCCGCCTGCTCCTGCCGTCGTCGAGCTCGCCCACCCAGAACTCCTGGACGTCCTCGTACAGGGTGACCGTGCTCTTGGAGAGGACGCGGCGTTCTCCGCTGAACAGGTCGATGAGCCTGCGGATGTGGACGACGTCGCGGGTACGCGCCCGGCGTATGGTGATCGCTTCTTCTGTCGGCATAGCCGAGTCAGCTTATCCGCATCCCGGACACGGCACGGCGCCGTCCGCCGCCCGTCCGGAACGGTTCCGCCGCGTTCCGGACGGGGTGGACGGCGCCGGCCTGCGGCGCGGTGGCCGCCTGTCGCGAAGAGCGGTTCCGGCGGGACCGCCGGGTCAGATCAGGTGCCTGCGCGCGGCCCAGACGACCGCTTCGATGGGGGTGTTGACTCCGAGGCGGTCGCAGACCGAGCGGAGACGGCGGCGCAGGGTGCGCGCGCTGAGCTCCAGTCGGCGTGCCGCCACGTCGGTGGTGACACCGGTGGCGATCTCGGCCAGCATCCGCAGGTCGGCCTCGTTGAGGCCGGCGGCGTGCACGTACCCTTCCTCCAGGTCGCGCTCCCGGCCCTGGGCGGGCACGAGGCAGCAGTCGCGCAGGGCCGCCCCGTTCAACTCCTTACCGGTCGTCTGACGTACGAGTGTGGCCTGTTCCACTCCGTCCTCCTCATCCATCCCGGTGAGTGCGGAACAACGACTCCATCGCCGCGAAGACACACATTCAGATGAGATCCGAGGGTTTTTGGTTCGCACTTTCAGTGCTTTTCCCGAAACTCTGTGCCACATCGGACCCGCGCCCTCCCCTGGCACTGGGATGGCGGAACCCTCGGTGGCCGGAGTCTCGCGCACTCACACGCGGCAGTCTGGGACGGACAGACCTCGCGCGGGCACGTGCTCACCAGGCAGTGATCGAAACGGCCGTGACCGCCTCGCCCCCTCGTTGTCTGCTGTGGCCCTCCACGACGAACACGTGCGGATTTCTCCGCTCATCGCAAAACGCTAAGCGGACGACGACAGACCGTCAAGAGCCATTTGGCCACAAAGGGTGAAATTATAGACGCAAACAGTCACAAAAGGTTGGGGTAAGAACTTCCACAAAAGCTTTGACCTGCGAAGACGACGTTTGTTCCGGTGGCTTCGGAACACCTCGCAAAAGACCGGACCACGTTCCCCGGAGGGCTTTCCGGACAGCCCTCCGAAGCGATTCCGACATCTCCGTGGCCGGGGCAGCGGAACGGCCCGTCCGCACCGACCACGCGCGGACGGGCCGTCGGGAGTCCCGTCACCCCTGGCGAACCAGCGGGAAGAGGATCGTCTCCCGGATGTTCTTGCCGGTGAAGGCCATCAGCAGCCGGTCGATGCCCACGCCCACTCCTCCCGAGGGCGGCATGGCGTACTCCAACGCCCGCAGGAAGTCCTCGTCCAGCTGCATCGCCTCGGGGTCGCCCCCGGCGGCCAGCAGCGACTGCTCGGTGAGGCGGCGGCGCTGCTCGACCGGGTCGACCAGCTCCGAGTAGCCGGTGCCCAGCTCCATGCCGAACCCGATGAGGTCCCACTTCTCGGTGAGCAGCGGGTCCTCGCGGTGCTGGCGGGTCAGCGGGCTCGTCTCGACCGGGTAGTCGCGCACGAAGGTCGGCTGGACCAGGGTGTGCTCGACCAGCTCCTCGAAGAGGTGCTCCACGAGCTTGCCCTGCCCCCACTCCGGATTCCACTCGATCCCGCGCGCGTCGGCCAGCTTGCGCACGGTCTCCACCGGGGTCCGCGGCGTGACCTCCTCGCCCAGCGCCTCGGAGACCGAGCCGTACAGGGTGGTCTCGGGCCAGTCCCCGCCCAGGTCGATCTCGGTGTCGCCGCGCCGGACCACCGTGGTGCCGAACACCGCGGTGGCGGCCTCCTGGATGAGGTCGCGGGTGATCTCGGCCATCACGTTGTAGTCCGCGTAGGCCTGGTAGAACTCCAGCATCGTGAACTCGGGGTTGTGCGTGGAGTCCGCGCCCTCGTTGCGGAAGTTCCGGTTGATCTCGAAGACCTTCTCGACCCCGCCGACCACCATCCGCTTCAGGTACAGCTCGGGCGCGATGCGCAGGTAGAGGTCGAGGTCGTAGGCGTTGATGTGGGTGACGAAGGGGCGTGCCGTCGCCCCGCCGTGCACCTGCTGCAGCATCGGCGTCTCGACCTCGATGTAGCCGCGGTCGTGCAGCCCGTCGCGCAGCGCGCGCACCGTCCGGGCGCGGTGCGTGACCATCTCCCGCGCCTCGGGGTTGACGATGAGGTCCACGTAGCGCTGGCGGACCCGCGCCTCGGGGTCGGTGAGCCCCTTGTGCTTGTCCGGCAGCGGACGCAGGCACTTGGCGGTCAGCGTCCAGGAGTCGGCCAGGATCGACAGCTCGCCCCGCCGGGACGTGATCACCTCGCCCTCGACGCCGACGTGGTCGCCCAGGTCGACGTCGCTCTTCCAGTCCGCGAGGCGGTCGGCGCCCACCCGGTCCAGGGAGAGCATGATCTGGATGTCCCCGGACGCGTCCCGGATCGTGGCGAAGCAGAGTTTGCCCCCGGTCCGGTACAGCATGACCCGTCCGGCCAGCGCCACGCGCTCCCCGGTGTGGGTGTCCGGCGCGAGGTCGCCGTGTTTGGCCCGGACCTCCGCGACGGTCGTGTCGCGCGGGAAGGTGACCGGGTAGGGGTCGACGCCCTCCTGACGCAGTCGGTCCAGCTTCTCGCGGCGAACCCGCATCTGTTCCGGCAGATCATCCAGTGCTTCACTCACACAGACGATCCTATCGGCCCGGGAAGCACGACCACTCACGAGCGGGACCGCCGGCGGCGGGCGCGGGACGGCCCCGCGGCCGGCGGTCAGGTGTTGCGTTCGAAGACCATGCGCAGGCCGACGAGGGTCAGCCACGGCTCGTGGACGTCGACCGTCTCGCACTCGTCCACCACCAGGGGCGCCAGTCCCCCGGTGGCCACCACGGTGACGTCGTCCACGTCGTCGGTGAGCTCCTGCGCCATGCGGTCCACGATGCCGTCGACCTGGCCCGCGAAGCCGTAGACGATGCCGGAGCGCAGCGCCTCGGTGGTGTTCTTGGCGATGACCGAGCGCGGTTTGATGATCTCCACCATGTGGAGCTGCGCCCCGCGGCGGGACAGCGCCTCCACGGAGATGTCGATGCCCGGGGCGATCGCGCCGCCCACGTACTCCCCCCGGACGCTCACCGCGTCGAAGGTGGTGGCGGTGCCGAAGTCCACGACCACCGCCGGACCGCCGTACAGGCGCACCGCCGCCAGCGCGTTGACGATGCGGTCGCTGCCGACCTCCTTGGGGTTGTCCATCCGGATCGGCACCCCCGTCTTGACCCCGGGCTCGACGATGACGGCGGGCACGTCCCCGTAGTGCCGTCGGAACATCTGCCGCATCTCGTTCTGCACCATCGGCACGGTGCAGCACATGGCGATGCCGTCGATGTGGCTGTGGACCAGCGATCCGGAGTGCACCAGGTTCTGCACGACCACGGCCCATTCGTCGGCGGTCCGCCGCCCCTTGGACGAGACTCTCCAGTGTTCCAGCAGATCCTCGCCCTCGAACAGACCGAAGACAGCGTCGGAGTTGCCGACGTCGATCGTGAGCAGCATGGGGGCCTACCAAAGGGGGTTGTCGGTCAGGGGTTCTCGCGGAGATCGAGCGCGATGTCCAGTGCGGGACTGGAATGGGTCAGCGCGCCAACCGCAAGATAGTCCACTCCGGTCGCCGCCACATCCGCCGCGCGGTCGAGGGTGAGTCCGCCGCTGGACTCCAGTCGCGCCCGGCCCGCCACCAGGGCGACGGCTTCGCGCAGTTCGGGCACGGTGAAGTTGTCGAGCAGGAGCTCCTGTGCGCCGGCCGCCAGCGCCGGCTCGATCTGGTCGATCCGGTCCACCTCGACCTCCAGCGGCACGTCCGGGAAGCGTTCCCGGACCGCCCGCACCGCCTCGGCCACTCCCCCGGCCGCGGCCACGTGGTTGTCCTTGATCAGGGCGGCGTCGGCCAGTCCGAAGCGGTGGTTGACCCCTCCGCCGCAGCGGACCGCGTACTTCTCCAGGACCCGCAGTCCCGGGTGGGTCTTGCGGCTGTCCCGGATCGCCGCGCCGGTTCCCGCCACGGCGTCCACCCAGGCGCGGGTGGCGGTGGCGATGCCCGACAGGTGGGTGAGGAAGTTCAGCGCGGTCCGTTCGGCGGTGAGCAGGTCCCGGGTGCGGGCGGTGACGGTCATGAGGACGTCGCCGCGTTTGACGGGGTCGCCGTCGCGGGCGTGGCGGACCACCTCCAGCACACCGCCGCACACCGTGCGGAACACCAGTTCGGCGACCGGCAGCCCGGCGACCACCCCGTCGCGGCGGGCCACCACGTCGGCGGTGCGGGTCTGGGCGGCGGGGATGGTGGCGACGGTGGTGACGTCGACCTGCTCCCCCGAGCAGTCCTCCGCCAGTGCCGCGCGCACCAGTTCCTCGTGCCACTCCACGGCGGCGCGGGACCGGTCGGGCGAGGCCCCGCGCCGCGCGGCCTCGGGCACGTCGATCCGGTTCAGCTCCTCGACCAGTTCCTCGGGCAGTGTGTGGGGACGCATCGTCGTTTCCTCCCTGATCCCCGAAGCGTCGAGGACGAAGGTCCGGGAACGCGCCTCGGCGGACGGCTGTTCGTGGTCGGCTCTCCAGTGGGAGCCGCGGGTCTCGCGGCGGCGGGCGGCCGCCCGCACCAGGGCCCAGGCGACGGTGAGCTGGTTGGCGGCCTGCCAGGCGGGCACGCCCGGCGGCACGTCGGCGGAGGTTCCGCGCGCGGTGAGGTCCGCCAGTGCCGCGGCGGCCTCGGCGAGCCCGGCGGCGTCGCGGCGCACCCCGACGTGGCGGGACATGACCTCGCGCAGTTCCGGCAGGACGGCCGGGTCCACCAGGCCGGTGGGGCCCTTCCGTCCGGGGGCCGCCGGGGCGGAGGGGTCGGGGGGCTGCTCGTCGGCCAGCGCGGCGGCGATGCGGTCGGCGAAGACCACCCCTTCCAGCAGCGAGTTGGAGGCCAGCCGATTGGCTCCGTGCACGCCGGTGCGGGCGACCTCGCCGACCGCGTAGAGCCCGGGGAGGTCCGTGCGTCCGGCGTGGTCGACCCGGATGCCCCCGGAGGCGTAGTGCGCGGCCGGGGCGACCGGGACGAGGTCGGTGACCGGGTCGATGCCGTGGGTGCGGCAGGAGGCGAGGATGGTGGGGAAGCGGCGTTCCCACTTGTCCGCCCCGAAGTGGCGGGCGTCCAGGTAGACGTGGTCGGCGCCGGTCTCGGCCATGGCGCGGGCGATGCCGCGGGCGACGACGTCGCGGGGCGCCAGGTCCGCGAGTTCGTGTGCTCCCGCCATGAAGCGGCGGCCGTGCACGTCCACGAGGAACGCGCCCTCGCCGCGCACCGCCTCCGACACCAGGGGCTGGCGGCCCCGCGCCTGGGGGCCCAGCCACAGCACGGTGGGGTGGAACTGGACGAACTCCAGGTCCTGGACGCTGGCTCCGGCGCGCAGCGCCAGCGCCAGACCGTCGCCGGTGGACACCTCCGGGTTGGTGGTGGAGGCGAACACCTGGCCCATGCCGCCGGTGGCCAGGACGACGGCTCCGGCGCGCACTGCTCCCACCCCGTCGCGTTCCCCCTCGCCCATGACGTGCACGGTGATCCCGTGGACGCGGGGTCCGCCCGAGTCGTCGGTGCCGAGCAGCAGGTCGGGGACGAAGGCGTGTTCGATCAGCTCGATCCGGTCGCGGGCGCGGACCGCGTCGACCAGGGCGCGTTCGATCTCCGCCCCGGTGGCGTCGCCCCCGGCGTGCGCGATGCGGTTGGCGCGGTGGCCGCCCTCCCGGGTGAGCGACAGCTCCCCCGTCTCGGTGCGGTCGAAGGCGGTGCCCTGGGAGACCAGCCAGTGCAGCGCCTCGGGGCCCTCGTCGACCAGGACCCGCACCGCGTCGGGGTCGCACAGTCCCGCGCCCGCCTCGACGGTGTCCACCAGGTGGGCCCACGGGTGGTCGCCGGGGTCCACGGCCGCGGCGATGCCGCCCTGCGCCCAGCGGGTGGAGCCGTTGGCGAGCAGGTCCTTGGTGACGAGCACGACCCTGCCCGCGCTGGTCCGTTCGACGTAGCGCAGCGCGGTGCTGAGCCCCGCGATCCCGGATCCGACGACGACCACGTCGGCTTCGATGGTCCAACCGGGTTCCGGCGCGGTCAGCCGGAGCGGTAGCGGGGCAGGGCTCGCACTCACGACGAAGCTCCCTCTGCGATTCGGAGGAGACGGTTCAGAGCGTCAGCGGAACGTTATCAATGAGCCTGGTCTCGCCCACCCACGCGGCCACCGCCAGCACGGCGTCGCCCCGGTAGTCGCCGTCGACCTCGACGAAGGTGGTCGGGTTGACGAGCGTCAGGTAGTCGACGCTGACCGGGGGCGTGGCGTGCAGCGCCTCGCCGAGGACCGCGCGGGCCGCGGCGAGCACCGCGGCGGGGCCCGCGGAGGCGGCCTCCGCCCCTGCGAACAGCGCCCGGGACAGGGCCAGGGCGCTGGCCCGCTCCTTCTCGCTCAGGTAGACGTTGCGGCTGGAGGTGGCCAGTCCGTCGGGGTCGCGCACGGTCGGTGCGGCCAGGATGGTGACGGGCAGGCACAGGTCCCGGACCATGCGGCGCACCACGGCCACCTGCTGGGCGTCCTTCTGCCCGAAGACCGCCACGTCCGGGCGGACCAGGTTGAACAGCTTGTTGACCACGGTCAGCACGCCCTGGAAGAAGCCGGGGCGGAACTCCCCCTCCAGGACGCGTCCCATGCTGCCCGGGTCCACGGTGACGATCTGCCCCAGCCCGCCGTCGCCCGCGTCCGGGTACATGACGTCCACCGACGGCGCGAAGACCACGTCCACTCCCTCTTCGGCGCAGGCGCGCAGGTCGCTGTCGAAGGTGCGGGGGTAGCGGTCGTAGTCCTCGTTCGGCCCGAACTGCAGCGGGTTGACGAAGATGCTGACGGCCACCGTGTCGGCGTGTTCGCGGGCCGCGGCGATGAGGCTGCGGTGTCCGGCGTGCAGGGCTCCCATGGTGGGGACCAGGGCGAGGCGGCCCAGTCGCGGGCGTAGGGCCTGGAGTTCCTCGGCGGTGCGGGTCACGACCGGGGTGCTTCCTGCGGAGGCGGTCGAATCGGTCACGGCTGGTCTCCGTCGGTCGGGAAGGGTGCGTGTCAGGTGAGGACGTCGAGCAGCCGCTCGGCGTCCTGCGGTCTGAGCAGGCCTGCCGCGAGTGCGCGGTCCGCGGTGAGGCGGGCCAGCGCGACGTAGCTCGCGACGCTCTCCGGGGCGTGCTCGCGTAGCTGGGCGAGGTGTGCGGCGACGGTGTCGGCGTCGCCGCGCATGACCGGCCCGCTGAGGCCGTCGATGCCGAGGCGCAGCGCGTTGTCCAGGGCCGCTCCCAGCAGCGGCGCGAGCATCCGGCCCGGGTGGTCGACCCCGGCCAGGGCCAGCAGGGACGCGCTCTCGGCGACGAGAGTGACGAGGTGGTTCGCACCTTGGGCGAGGGCTGCGTGGTAGAGCGCCCGGTACTCCTCCGCGATCCACACCGGTTCGGCCCCCATCTCCACGACGAGTGCCTCGGCGATGGGGCGGAGCGGTTCGGGTGAGGTGACCCCGAAGGAGCAGTTGGCCAGCCGGGTGAGGTCTTCGTCCCGGCCGGTGAAGGTCA
The DNA here is from genome assembly GCF_023208015.1 of Thermobifida alba. Classification (NCBI taxonomy): domain Bacteria; kingdom Bacillati; phylum Actinomycetota; class Actinomycetes; order Streptosporangiales; family Nocardiopsidaceae; genus Thermobifida; species Thermobifida alba. Next base: position 3,574,779 of record NZ_CP051627.1, read on the forward strand.
TCACCGGGTGCAGGGCCAGCGGGAGCGCCCCGGCCCGGGTGAGGGGGGCGAGCACGCCGTGGCCGTGTGCTCCGCTGGCGTGCGCGACGAGTTTTCCGGCGACGGTGACGCCGGTCGCGGCGAGCCCGCCGGCCAGCGGGGCGAGGGCGTCGTCGGGCACGGTCAGCAGGACGAGGTCGCTCGCCTCGACCACGTCGGCGGGTTCGCCGATCCGCGCGTTGGGCAGGCGGGCGGTGACCCGCTGCCGGGACTCCTCCGAGACCGCGGAGGCCGCGACGACCCGGTGTCCGGCGCGTTCCAGCGCCGCACCGAGGACCGATCCGACCCGTCCGGGGCCGATGACCCCGACGGCGAGCCGTGCGGGACGCTGGCGTGTGTCGTGCGCCGTGTTCATGGAGTTCGTTCCAGTCCACTCGGGTACCGGACCTGCCGACGGCCGGTGTGCTCTCCGGACGTGCTCCGAAACGGTGGCTGGACCCCGGAGCCGGAACGGTCCGTCGGACAGGCACTAGGTTACTCACCGGTTGGCCGCTGATCCTACGCGGGGCGGCCCGCCGGGGAAACGGCGACGGCCGGCGCCGACCGCGGGGGTCGGCGCCGGCCGTTCAGCGGACGCCACCAGGATCGTCCTGACGCCGGTGCGGCTGTGCGGGCCGGGCCACCGGGTGGTCAGGGGCCGGGTCAGTCGATGACGCCGGCTCCGGAGGCCCAGCAGTCGGCGTAGGCGATGCCGAGGATGGCGATCGCGTTGCCGCAGACGTTGACCGGCACGTTGGCGTCGACGACGAGCTGGTTGCCGCCCAGGACCGAGCCCTTCCCGGAGGTGATGACGTCGTCTCCGTGGTGGCTGGAGTGGGCGAGGGCGGTGCCGGTCAGGCTCACGGTGGCGGCGGCGGTGACGGCGGCGACGGCGAGCGTCTTCTTCAGCACAGTCGTTCTCCTCACGACGGGCCGGACATCAGGGGGTTCCGACCCGCATTGACGATGGGTGTTTTTCCGAACACGTGTCGTGTTCGGGCTCCATCTAGCCACATCCCCGGTCGATCGGTGGCCCTTTTCACGAATGTGAAGAACCGAGGGAAGTTATTCAGTGACCGTTTGTCACGGACATGTCATGACTTGCCGTTGAGAACTTCCCGCCACCTCCCCGGTGACGTGATTCAGATCACACATCCTCGATGACCTGCACACAGGCGCCGCCGTCCCGGGAACCCCGCAGCCGCCGGGGATTCCGGCGCCGCCCCCGCCCCGCCCCGCGGAGCGTCAGGGCTCCGGCTCCCCCTGGGTCGCCCACCGCTCGGGCCCCGCCGTTTCGGCACGGGACCGCCGCGCCAGGGCGACGATTCGGTCGAGCGCCGCGCGGGCCTCCTCCGGCCCGCGGTCCGACACGTGGGCGCGCACCGGCCCGGGCGGGGTCTCCACCTCCAGGGTGGCGGTGCCGCGCCGCCGCTCCACCGGCCCCATCCGCAGCCGCACCGCCTGCATCCGCGCGTGCGGCACGATCTCGACGACCCGGCAGAACCTGCCGCGCCGGGTGACGAACAGCGAGTCGTCCAGCCCCATCTCCTCCCGGCTGCCCTCACGCACGCCCGGACTGAACCGGACCGAGTCGACGTCGCTTCCCGGGAAGAGCACCCGCAGCAGTTCGTAGGCGAGTGCCGCGGGCACCACCGGCAGCAGCGTCGCGGACTCCGTCTGCCGCTGCCCCGCGTACCCGGCGATGTTCGCCTCGACCCGCACCACCCGCAGCCACCGCCACAGCAGCGGCTCGACGATGCGCACCGCCTGCACCCGCCCCGGCGGCACCGTCTGCATCCGCGCCTGGAAGACGCCGTAGCGCAACCGCAGCCCGTCCGGGGAGAGCGAGGCGTAGAAGTCGATGTAGCGCAGCAGCGGTTCCAGGAAACCGTGGAGCAGTCCCAGCAGCAGCGGCACCGCCCCGCCGAGCACTCCCGGCTCGTCGAACGCCAGACCGGTCGCGATCAGCAGGCTGAACAGGAGGAAGGCCGCCAGCACCGGGATCCGGAAGACCAGTGCGCCGATCAGCAGCGAGAAGCGCAGCTGGTACAGCGGCGTCTCGGGCGCCTCCGGCACCCGTCCCGACAGCCCCGCCGCGTACGCCAGCAGGGTGGCGCGCAGCCGTTCGGCCCGGCGGCGGCCCAGGTAGCGCAGCCTGATCTCGCCCCGGTCGCCTCCGGCGACCTCCACCCGAAGCTCGGAGAGCCCGACGACCTGCATGAACAGCGGACGGACCACGTCCACCGCCTGGAGCCGGCTCAACGGGACCTCCCGCAGCCGCTGCCGCAGCAGGCCGGTCCGCACGACGAGGCGGTCCTCCAGCAGTCCGAAACGGGTGCGGTACCAGGACACCACCGACACCGCGACCGCGCCCAGCACCACCACCAGGAGCGCCAGCAGGGCCCAGCCGAGCCCCAGCTGGAGCAGGAAGGGGCCGGGCAGCGCCAGGAACACGAGGGCGACGACGGCGACCTGGAGCGCGACCGTGGCCCCGTGCAGCCGGTGCGTACCGGTGGCGGCATCGTCCTCGGCCGCGTCCGTCGGGACGCTGACCCGGGGCTGCGGCCACGGGGCGGCCCCGGGGGGCCGCGGCGGGGCGAAACGCACCGGGGCGGGCGGCGGCACGGGCCCCTGCGGACCGCTCCAGGGCTGCGGGACGGGCGGAGGAGTGCTCCACCCCGGGGCGTTCCCCGGCGCCGGAGCGGGGTGCTGCGGCCACGGGGGGCGCGGCGGCGCCGCGGCCCCGTGGCCCGCCACCGGGGAGGAGCCCGACAGCGGCACCGGCGGCACGTAGGGACGTCCCTGGGTGACCGAGGCGGCGGGCGACACGGGCGGACGGGCGGGCGCGAAACGGGGCTTCCCGCCCCGCCCGGACCGGGCGCAGTGCTGTCCCGCCGGCGGATGCGGCGGCCGGGCGGCGCCCCGCTCCCCCGGACCGGAGTGGTTCCGGCCGGCGGCCGTGGCGTGCGGTGCGGCCTCCGGCCGGGCCGCGGGGGTGCCCCAGAAGGGGGTGCGTCCGGGCTGCCGTGCGGTTTCGGGCCGGCTCCGGCGCGCCTCACCGGGGCCGGGGCGGGGTTCGGCCGGCCGGGGCGCGGCCGCGCCGGTCCCCTCCGGGGCCTCCCCCGGCTGCCGTGCCGCCGCGTCCGGCCGCGGCGGGGACGGCTCGGGCCGGCCGGGCCCGGGATCGGCGCAGGAGGCCCGGCCCGCGGCGTCGCGCAGGTCGGCGAAGGTCCAGGCCGCGATCGGCCCGGCGGTCTGGTCCTCGCCGCGGTCCCGCTCGTTGGGGGCGGTCACCTCCCGCAGCGGCGGCACGTCGACGTCCCGCCACCGGTCGTAGCGGACCCACCCGTCCTCGCCGGGCCGTTCGCCGACCGTCTCCTCCCCGGCCGTGCCGTACGGTTCCAGCGGTTCCGGTTCGGGCAGCGGCTCCCCCTCCTCGCCGTCCGGGGCGCGCTGCGCCGGCTCCACGTCCGGAAGCGGTTCGGGGAGGGGCAGGTCGCCGTCGTCGCGCGGGGGGACGTCGCGGTCGCGGGACCGGTGCGCGTCCCGGCGCGCACGGTCCTGCGCCGCGTCGGCGTCACGCGGCTGCTGCGGCTCGGGCTCTCGCGTCGGTTCGCTCACGCGTCACAGTCCAGTGGGAAAGGTCTCGCCGCGTTCCGTCAACCGGTCCCGCAGCGCGGCGGCGTCCGCCAACCGCAGCCCGGGGACGCGCGCGTCAGCGGTGCTCGCGGCCGTACGCACCCGGATCGTGGCGATCCCCAGCGCCTGCTCCAGCAGGTTGGCGGTGATGTCCACCACCTGCATCCGGCCGTAGGGGATCACCAGCAGCTGCCGGATCACCGTCCCGAACGTCAGGTAGAAGTCGCTCTCCCCCTCGGCGTACCCCCATGACAGCCTGGTCCGTTCCGCGGTGGCCCAGGCGACCCCCGTGCCGAGCAGCGCCAGCGCGGCCACGGCCACGCCCACCGCCCAGTGCAGCCACAGTCCCGCCCCGGTTCCGCCCAGCACGGCGACCGGCAGGGTGACGAGTGCCGTCAGCAGCCTGCGGTACCGGGTGAACGCCGGATCCAACCGGCTCCACTCGGTGCCCGGGGGCGGGGCGAAGGCGGTCTCCGTCGGAGAGCCCTTCGCCTCCGGCAGGTCGGGAGCCACCAACCGCGGCATCTTGGGAGATTCGGCGAAGTCCACCATTCCAGTCAACCATCCCCGAACGGACGAACCGCTGCACTGCGCAATAAATTACTCACCGTCTGTCGGTCAAACCCGTGGCGGGCACGGCACCGGTCACCCCTTGGCCCCGCCGTTCTCGTGGCTGTCCGGCGGCACCCGGCAGGCGTACTCCAGGAACACCGCGGCGAGCGCCAGCAGCAGCCCGGACAGCGCGGTGCCGCCCGCGACGAGGGCGTCCGTCCGGGCGTGCGGGCTGTGCAGCCAGTCCAGCAGCGCCAGCGCGAACCCGCCGAAGGCGCCGCAGGCGAGCGCGCCGAGCAGCACGCTGGCCTTGGCGAAAGCCACCAGCCGGGCCGCGCTGATCGGCTCGATCGGCTCGGTGCCCGACTCCCCCCGGATCCGGCGGCGCACGTGGACCGCCGTGATCAGCTCGCCGAACGCCAGCAGCAGCAGCGTGGGAATGGCCGTCCACGGCAGCAGCACCAGGCTGGAGTAGGTCTCCCGCACCACCAGGAACATGACGAACCCGGTGACGACGGCGACCGCCAGCGGCACCCGCCACCCGGTGGGGCGCACCCGGCCGTTCCGGTCGTTGCTCGGCGAACTCACCGCGGCACCCGCAGCACCAGGTCGTCGCGGCGGCGCAGCTCCTGGTCGGCCACGCCCGCCAGCAGGTCGCGCACCGCCCCCCGGCCGGCGATCTCGGCGTCGGGGTCGATGTCGGCCCACGGCCGCAGCACGAAGGCGCGCTCGTGGGCCCGGGGGTGGGGGAGGGTCAACGCCGGGTCGGTGCGGACCAGCCCGTCGTAGGCGATGACGTCCACGTCCAGGGTGCGGGGGCCCCAGCGCACCTCGCGGACCCGGTGGAACGCCCGCTCCACCTCCTGGACGCGCTCCAGCAGCGCCTCCGGGGTGAGCAGGGTGTCGGCCACCGCCACCGCGTTGAGGTAGTCGTCCTGCTCCGGGCCGCCCACCGGAGCCGTCTCGTACACCGGCGACAGCGCCACCAGGCGCAGCGGCCCCGGTGCGAAGAGGGTGTCGACCGCGCCCTGGAGGATGCCGAGCCGGTCGCCCAGGTTGCTGCCGAGGGCCAGGACGACCCGGCCGGCCCGGTTCTCGTTGGTGCTCACGCGCGCCTCCGCGAGACGGTGACGGACACGTCGTCGAACCGGTGCCGGATCGGCGCCTCGGGTTTGTGGACCGTCACCTCGGCCTCGACCACCCGGGGAGAGGCCAGGCAGACGTCGGCGAGCCGCTGGGCGAGCGTCTCGATCAGGTTCACCGGTTCTCCCTCGACGACCGCCACGAGGCGGTCGCTGAGCTCGCCGTAGTCGACGGTGTCGGAGACGTCGTCCGTGCGTGCGGCCGGACGGGTGTCCACCGCCAGGACCACGTCCACCACGAACTCCTGTCCCTCGCGCCGCTCGAAGTCGAACACCCCGTGCCTGCCCCGGGCACGGAGTCCGCGCAGTGCGATCCGGTCCAGCGATCCGAACGTCTCAGTCATTCGTCCTCGTCGTCTTCCTGGAGCATCACCGGCGACGCGTGGTGCGACCACATCCGCCATCCCTGCTCGGTCTCGACGAACAGGTTGGTGGTGACCACCCGGCCGCCCGCCACGAACCCCGGCTGGTCGTCCTCCGCGGTCAGGACGTTCTCCTCGCAGGTGACCATCGCGATGTCGCCGCTGACCCCGACCCGGGTCTCGGTGAGCACGTACTGGATGTAGGGAATGTTCGCCATGACCAGCGACCACGCCCGCATGATCTCGGCGCGTCCGCGCAGCATCGGCCAGCCGGGGTTGACGCAGACGAGGTCGGGCGCCTGGTCCTCCTCGGCCCACACCCGCGCCATGAGGTCGATGTCGCCGGTCTCGATGGCCTGGTAGAAGTCCGCGTTGGCCGCGGCCACCCGCTCCTCGATCTCCTGCCGGGACCTCACTGGACGTCCCGGGCGCGGGGGGCTTCGGCCCGTCCGTGGACGAGGGCGGTGCCTCCGGTGCGCCAGGCCCGGGCGACCCGCACCGCGTCGGCGTTGGGGCGCACGTCGTGCACCCGCACCGCCCAGGCACCGTGGAACGCGGCCAGGGCGGTCACGGCGACGGTGGCGTCGTCGCAGTCGGTGAAGTCGCGGGGGTTGCCCTCGGCGTCGCTGAGCAGCCGCCCCAGGAAGCGTTTTCGAGAGCCGCCGACCAGGATCGGACGCCCCAGGCCGGCGAGGCGGTCCAGGCGCGCCAGCAGCGCCCAGTTGTGGGCCCGGTCGGGGCTCTTGGAGAACCCGAGCCCGGGGTCGATGATGATCTGGCCGGGATCGACGCCCTGGTCGACCACGGCGGCCATGCGTCGGTCCAGCTCGTCGTGGACCTCTTGGACGACGTCGGTGTACACGGCACGCTTCTGCATGTCATGACTATGCCCACGCCAGTGCATCAACACATAGGAGACGCCGGTGGCCGCCACCAGCCGGGCCATCTCCGGGTCGGCCAGCCCGCCGCTGACGTCGTTGACCAGCACCGCGCCCGCGTCCACGGACGCCGCGGCGACCTCGGCCCGCATCGTGTCGACGCTCACCGCGACCCCCTGGCGGGCCAGTTCGGTCACGACGGGCAGCACCCGCCGCAGCTCCTCCTCCGCGGAGACCCGCTGCGCACCGGGCTGTGTGGACTCGCCGCCCACGTCGACGATGTCCGCGCCCTCTTCGACCATCCGCAGGCCGTGCTCGACCGCCCGGCCGGCGTCGAACCACCGGCCGCCGTCGGAGAACGAGTCAGGGGTGACGTTGACGACCCCCATCACCAGGCAGCGTTCTTCGACCGGAAGGCCGGGAAGTTCCTTTGTCGTCGCCATAGTCGCCAGCCTACAGATTTCCCGTCAGCGTCAGGTTTCCTGGCTTTCTCCCCGGTATTTCCCCGGCCGCGCGTCCTGGCTGGTCAAGTTCCGTACAAGGAGCCGCGGGGGGTCAGCGGTGCCCCAGGATGAGCCCCATCGCCTCGGCGCGGGTCTTGTCGCTCTCCCGGAAGGCGCCGCGCACCGCGGAGGTCACCGTCTTGGCGCCCGGCTTGCGCACGCCGCGCATGGTCATGCACAGGTGTTCGGCCTCGACGACCACGATGACGCCGCGCGGTTCCAGGCGCTCCATCAGGGCGTCGGCGACCTGTGAGGTCAGCCGCTCCTGCACCTGGGGGCGGCGGGCGTAGACGTCCACCAGGCGGGCCAGTTTGGACAGCCCGGTGATCTGCCCGTCGGTGTTGGGGATGTAGCCCACGTGCGCGGCCCCGTAGAAGGGGACGAGGTGGTGCTCGCACGTGGAGTACAGCTCGATGTCCTTGACCAGCACCATCTCTTCGTGGTTGGCCTCGAACACCGTGGTCAGCACGTCCTCGGGACGCTGGCTCAACCCGGCGAACTGCTCGGCGAAGGCCCGGGCGACCCGTGCGGGGGTCTCCACGAGCCCGTCGCGGTCCGGGTCCTCTCCGATGGCCAGCAGGATCTCGCGGACCGCCTTCTCGATGCGCGGCTGGTCGATTCCTGTGGGTTCGAGGCCGGCGTCGACGTCGCCGGCCCGGTACTCGTACTCAGTCACGGTCTACTCTCAGGATTGCCGGTCGCCCGGACCGGTCTCGCGGTCCTTGCGCTGGTCCCAGGTGAGGTCGCGGGTCGCGTTGGTCTGCCCGTTGCCTCCGCCGCCGACCAGTCCCTCCACGTCCTTGGGCCCCATCAGGGCCAGCTCCTTGGGGGTGAGGACCGGCGGCTTGTCCGAGGGGATCCGCTTGCCGTACCCCTTGTAGGAGCCGCGCGAGGGGCGCTTGCGCACCGGCGCGAAGATCTCCAGGACCTGCTCCTTGGAGAGGGTCTCCTTGTCCAGCAGCTGCAGCACCAGTTCGTCGAGGACGTCCCGGTACTCGACGAGGATCTCCCACGCCTCGTCGTGGGCGGCCTCGATGAGGCGGCGCACCTCCTCGTCGATCAGGGAGGCGATCTCCTCGGAGTACTCGCGGCTGTGCGCCATCTCGCGGCCCAGGAACGGCTCGGTGTTGCCGTTGCCGAACTTGCGGGCGCCCAGCCGCTCGCTCATGCCGTACTCGGTGACCATGTTGCGGGCCAGCGTGGTGGCCTTGTCGATGTCGTTGGCCGCGCCGGTGGTGGGCTCGTGGAAGACGAGCTCCTCGGCGGCGCGTCCGCCCAGCATCATGGCCAGCTGGTCCATCATCTCCGAGCGCGAGGTGAGGAACTTGTCCTCCATCGGCAGGGACATGGTGTACCCGAGGGCGCGGCCCCGCGGCAGGATGGTGATCTTGTGCACCGGGTCGGCGTTCGGCAGCGCGTGCCCCACCAGGGCGTGGCCGCCCTCGTGGTAGGCGATGATCTTCTTCTCCGCCTCGGACATGACCCGGCTCTTGCGTTCCGGCCCTGCCATGACCCGGTCGATGGCCTCCTCCAGGATGGCCATGTCGATCTGCTGCTGTCCGCGCCGCGCGGACAGCAGCGCGCCCTCGTTGATGACGTTGGCGAGGTCGGCGCCGGTGAACCCGGGGGTGCGCCGGGCGAGCACGTCGAGGTCGACGTCGGGTCCGATCGGCTTGCCCTGGGCGTGCACCCGGAGGATGCCCTTGCGGCCCTCCAGGTCGGGGCGGTCCACGACGATCTGCCGGTCGAAGCGGCCCGGGCGCAGCAGCGCGGGGTCGAGGATGTCGGGGCGGTTCGTGGCGGCGATCAGGATGACCCCGCCCTTGGCGTCGAAGCCGTCCATCTCCACGAGCAGCTGGTTGAGGGTCTGCTCGCGCTCGTCGTGGCCGCCGCCCATGCCCGCGCCGCGGTGGCGGCCGACGGCGTCGATCTCGTCGATGAAGACGATCGCCGGGGCGTTGGCCTTGGCCTGCTCGAACAGGTCGCGCACCCGGGAGGCGCCGACGCCGACGAACATCTCGACGAAGTCCGATCCGGAGATGGAGTAGAACGGCACGCCGGCCTCGCCCGCGACGGCGCGGGCGAGCAGGGTCTTGCCGGTTCCGGGCGGACCGTACAGGAGCACGCCCTTGGGGATCTTGGCGCCCAGGCTCTGGAACTTGGCCGGGCTCTGCAGGAACTCCTTGATCTCGTGGAGCTCCTCGATGGCCTCGTCCGCGCCCGCCACGTCGGCGAAGGTGGTCTTGGGGGTGTCCTTGGAGATCAGCTTGGCCCGGGACTTGCCGAAGTTCATGACCCGGGAGCCGCCGCCCTGCATCTGGTTCATGATGAAGAAGAAGACGGCGATGACCAGCAGCAGTGGCAGGAAGCTGAACAGCAGGGACAGCCAGACGTTGTCGCCGGGAACCTCGACGTCGTACGCCTCCAGGTTGCCGCCCTGGTTGGCGCGGAGGGCCTCGGCGAGTTCGGCGCCCTGGCCGTCCACCCAGTAGGCCTCGTACAGTTCACCGTCGACGGTGGTCAGCTCGATGCGCTGGTCCTTGTCGATGATCTTGGCATCCCTGACCTCGTCCTCCTCGATCAGGGTGAAGACCTTCGACGTGTCGGTCTTGACGTGCTCGGGTCCACTGCCCCACCCCATGAACTGGGAGACCACCAGGAGCATCAGCAGGATGGCAATGAACCACAGCCACGGTCCACGGTACAAACGCTTCAGATTCATCTATACGGAACCCCGCCGGGCCCGTCCCTTCTAACAGCGGTCCCTCCGAGTAGCGCAGAGGCGTCGGCGTGCGTCAGCGGTCCGGGACGACGACCCGTCGTCGCGCCGGACCCCGTCGGCTCGTCGCGGCGCCTCATGCCGACCGCCGGAAGCGGGACCTGTCGGACATGTGCTCCCTACAATGATGCCGGGATAATCGACGGTACACCCAGACTCTTCCGCGCCACTCGCGCGGTGCGGCAGCACGCCGGGGTTGTCCCGTCATGAACGCAACGCTTGGCGGCGCCCCTGTTGTTCCCGACCGGCTCTTCCGGGAAGAGGCCCGCCGCATCCGCCCGCGGAGTGGTCCTCAGTCGTACACGTGCGGTGCGAGAGTACCGATGAACGGCAGGTTGCGGTACTTCTCGGCGTAGTCCAGACCGTATCCGACGATGAACTCGTTGGGCAGGTCGAAGCCGACGTACCTGACGTTCAGGTCGACGTTGAGCGCCAGCGGCTTGCGCACCATGGTGCAGATCTCCACCGACGCCGGCTGGCGCGACCTGAGGTTGCCGACCAGCCAGGACAGGGTGAGTCCGGAGTCGATGACGTCCTCGACGATGAGTACGTTGCGCCCCTGGATGTCGGTGTCGAGGTCCTTGAGGATGCGGACCACGCCCGAGGAGGTGGTGCCCGCCCCGTAGGAGGAGACCGCCATCCAGTCCATCTCGCAGGGGTGGTGCAGTTCCCGTGCCAGGTCCGCCATCACCATGACCGCGCCCTTGAGGACGCCGACCAGCAGCAGGTCCCTGCCTGCGTAGTCGGCGTCGATCTCGGCTGCCATCTCCCGGGTGCGGGTCCTGATCTCTTCCTCGGTGACCAGGATCTTGTCCAGGGCGGAGCCCATGTCCTTCGCGTCCACGCTTCAGGTCCTCGCTGCTCAGCTAGGGGTTCCTCGATCGCAACCAAGAATAAACGGACCAAACGGCGGTCTCGGGCGCACCCTGCGGAAGACGGGGCGGGCGCACTGCTCCGGGTCGCCGCTCAGTCCTCGGCGGAGACGACGATCCGCCCTCCGCTTCTGCGGCCCCGGCGGGCTCCGGGCAGGTCGACGTGGCTCTGGCCCCGCCAGTCGGTGACGAGCCGGTCCAGCGCGAAGACGTGCTCCGCGGTGAGGGCTCCCGCGGGGCATCCGGCCGCGAGGGCGGCGCGGCGCAGCAGGCGGGTGCGGATCGCGCGGGGCAGGGCGGCCAGGGAGGCGACGTCCAGGGCGCCTGTTCCCCGTCCGGCCTGCTGCTCCGCCCGGTCCGCCCACTCGTCCAGGGCGTCGGCGTCGTCCCGCAGCAGGGTGGCGGTGCGGGCCAGCGCCTCGGCGATCCCCGGTCCGAGCACCCGTTCCAGCACGGGCAGCGCGTCGTGGCGGACCCGCGAGCGGGCGTAGGCGGGGTCGGTGTTGTGCGGGTCGGCCCAGGGTTCCAGGCCCATGAGCGCGGCCGCGGCGTGCACGGTGCGCCGGTCCAGGTCGAGCAGGGGGCGCAGGTAGCGGCCCGAGCGGGGGGACATGGCCGCCAGCGACCGGGCGCCGGATCCCCGGGCCAGCCGCAGCAGCACCGTCTCGGCCTGGTCGTCGCGGGTGTGTCCGAGCAGGACGGCGGCGGCCCGGTGGACGTCGGCGGCCTTCTCCAGGGCCGCGTAGCGGGCGTCGCGGGCGGCTCCCTCGGGGCCGCCCCGGGTGCCGACGGTCACCGAGATCCGTTCCACGGGGGCCAGGCCCAGGTCGCCGAGCACGGCGGCCACCGTGTCGGCGCGTTCGGCCGATCCCTCCTGGAGGCCGTGGTCGACGGTGACCCCGCCGGCGCGCAGGCCCAGCCGGGGGGCGACGAACGCGGTGGCCCCCGCCAGCGCCAGCGAGTCGGGGCCGCCGCTGCAGGCCACCAGCACCAGCTCGCCGGCGGTCAGGCCGCTCAGCGCACGGCGCACGGCCGCCCGCACCAGCGCCACGGGGGGCGGTGGTCCGCTCACGTGTGCTCCGGGCTCCCGGTTACTCGGCCTCGGGCTCCTCGCCCGGGGAGATCGGCAGCGGCGGGTGGACGACGCGGGCGATCCAGGCGTCGGGGTCGCGGATCTCGGCCAGGGTGGGCAGTGTCTCGGGCGACTCCCAGACCCGGTTGAAGTCGGCCATGCCGACCCGGGCGACCACGGCGCGCACGAAGGCCGCGCCCTCCTCGTACTGCTTCAGTTTCAGGTCGAGGCCGAGCAGTTGGCGGATGGCCTTGTCGATCCGGTTCCCGCCGTGGCGGCGGCGCTCGAAGCGGCGCCGGATCTCAGCGACGCTCGGCACCACCTGGGGGCCGACCGCGTCCATCACGTAGTCGCCGTGGCCCTCGGCCAGGGTCATGACCGCGGTGATGCGGTCGAGGATTTCGCTCTGCTCCTCGCTCTGGAAGACGTCGATGAGGTTGGCCTCGTTGCCCCGGACCACCTCGGCGACCGCCTCGCCGATGGCGCGCAGCCGCTCCAGGAAGTCTCCGGCGCTGAGGTTGGACGCCCGCAGGTAGTCGGTCATCAGCTGCTGCACGTGGCCGCGCAGCCACGGGTTGGCGGTGAACTGGGTGCGGTGCGTCTCCTCGTGCAGGCACACCCACAGCCGGAAGTCGTGCGGGTCGACGTCGAGCTCCCGTTCGGCGTGCACGATGTTGGGGGCCACGAGGGTGAGGCGGCCGGTGGGCGCCCTGCCCTCGGGGTCGGGCGGCAGGAACAGTTCGTACTGGCCGAGCACCCGCCCGGCGAGGTAGGAGAGCACAGCGCCGAGCTGTGCCCCGGTGACCCGGGAGCCGACCGCCGTGGTGATGGTGCCGACGGGGGAGTCGCTCAGGGCGGAGGGGGCGAGGGAGTCGAGGACCGGTTCCAGGACCACCCGGAAACCGTCGACGTTCGCCCTGATCCACCCCGGCCGGTCGACGACGGTGGCGGGGCCCACCGGTTCGAGGCTGTTCATCCCGGTGAACTCGCGTACGTGGGTCTGCGCGATCACCGAGAGTTCACGCAGCTGGGCCACTGCCTGTCGAGCCTCGGTGAGGCTGATCTGCGGACCGGGCCGCACGAGGCGGACACCGGTGTTGACGGCTACTTCCCAGTCGATCAAAGTCACGTTTCCACCGTACCCACTCGTTCCCCGCCCATCGGGGATTGCCGATTGTTTCGGGGTTTTCTCAGGGTGTGCCCGCACTGCCCCGCACCGCCCCGGACATCCGGGTCCGTCCCGCCAACCGACCGCGGGATCTCGAACACCTGTTCGAGAATCGGGTATGCTGGCGCCGTGTCCGAGCGACGGTTGCCCGAGGAGTGGCCCGCGGGGGTGCGTCCCTTCTGGGCCGAGGACTTTCCACACAGCGCGGTCGAGTGGCTGTTCGGGCTGCTTCCCGGCGACTACCGGCTGCACGGGGTGCTGCGCAGGTATCCGGTGGCACTGTCCGGGCTGGCGCTGCGCCACGTCCGGGCGGAGCTGGCGGCGGCCCGGGAGGGGTACCGGGCCGTCCCGGCCGACCTGGACGGCCGGCTGCCCGCCGCAGCCGTCGACCAGGTCAGGAACGTCTACCTCACCGAGGGCGGCCGGCTGGCCGACCGGCTGCGCGCCGTGGAGGCCGTGGACCGGGCGCTGCGCGCGCTCCCTGCCGGGCCGGCCGCCCGGTGAGCGGATCAGGCGGTGACCCGCACCACCACGGCGGTCTCGGAGCCGGTGTTGACGAGCTGCCGCCCGTCCACCCCGCCGAGCACCCGGGTGCGGCCCGCCACCAGTTCCTGCACCGCCAGCAGGCGGCCGCCGGAGCCGGTGACCACCGCGTGGATGCGTCCGCTGACCAGCAGCAGCACGTCGCCGTGGGCGGCCTGGGACCCGGGGCGGGCAGCGGGCAGCGCGACGAACCCGTTGGGGGCCAGCGCCACCACGCTCATCCGCATCCGGCCCCGGGCGTGCCGCCGGGCGGCGCGCGGCGGACGCTGCCAGTGCCCGTACCGCCTCGGCCACAGCCGGGTCCGGGCGAGGACGGCGGCGGCTCCGTGGGCCGCGGCCATGAGCCGTCCGACGGTGGGCAGGGAGTGGGCGGCCAGGTGCGCGTAGCGGGTGCGCGCCCCGGCCATCACGATGTCCCCGATCCCGTCGGGGGAGGCGGCGGCGCGTCCGACCGACGGTTCGGTGGTGCGTTCTGCGGAAACGGAGGAAACGGTGGAAAGACCGGACAACATCGACGATGGACCTTCGTGCGGATCAGTCGCTCCACGCACGGCGGCGGGACGACGTCAGGAGTGCTGTGGCCCGGTGCCGGAAACGGCCCGGGGGAGGGTGCGCGCGGGGACGCACCGGAGGCGGGAGCCCCGTCGGCGGGGTCCCGTTCGCACAACGCGGATCAGTTGATCAGCGACAACACGAAGGAATCGGACAGAGCGCACTGGCCACACGACGGAAGACCACCGAGGTCGTGCGGGCGATGGCTGACTGGAGCGTGACAGTGCGCGGACGCATGCCGTCAAGAAGACCAACCCCGAGTTGCGATGTCAAGTCGGAGGCGGCGGTCAGAGTGTCGTCTCCCTCGTTGTTCGGCCTGCCCGGGGCGGCCGCGGCGCAAACGGTCTCCTCCGCCCGGGGGTTGTGTTTTTGGTCGGGACGGTGGTGACATCGGCCTTTGCCGAAACCACCGAGGCTCTGGTTGCGTAGGACGGCGGGCGGACGGCACGGGGCGCTCCGGCCGATCGGGGACCGCGCTCCCGGCGTTCGGAATCCACACCGGAGGTGACACGTGGGACATGGCGAAGCCCCCCGCCCCGGGGGCCTCGGAGCCGTGGCGGTCGCGCCTGACTCGGCGGGCGCGCAGGTCGTGCGGTTGGCGGTCCGCTCCCTGGTCGTCCTGGCGTCGGGGGTCATGGGCACCGGGTTCCTGGGCTGGCAGGCCGGAGTGCTGGTGGCGGTCCTGGTCGCCCTCAGCTACCTGCTGTCCGCCACTCTCGCCCCCCGCCTGCGCGCGCCGTTCGGCCGGGGGCGCCTGCTGCGCACCCTGCACCGCAACGGGTACCACGTGGTTCCCGGCGGCCACTCCCGGCACGTGGCGATCGGCTCGGGCGGCGTCTACCTGCTGGAGACCCGCACCTGGCAGCACGCGGCCTCCGGGGAGGGCGACTCCTGGATGATCGGCGCGCTGCCCGCCGAGCGCGCCGTGGAGCGGGTCAGCGCCCACGCGGCCCACCTGGAGCGCTGCCTGCACCTGGCGGAGAACTGGCCGGGGGTCCGGGTCGTCCCGGTGATCACGGCCACGGGCCGCCTGCCCGAGCCGGTGGTGTACGCGGGACGCGCGGTCATCGCCCGTCCCCGGCAGGCGGTCGAGCACATCCTGGCCCAGCCGACCATCCTCGATCCCCAGGATGTGGACGACATCGCACGGCGCTTCGCCGCCTGATCCCCCTTCGGAGGGGCCGCGCCGGCCGCGGTGGCGAGGGGGTCCCGCGGCGGAACGCCCCGGGCCGCCGCGTGCGGGTCGTCGGCGGAGCGGTCGCCCCGGAACTGGCCGGGCACCGCGGCCGTGGTGCGGCCCGGGGCAACCGCTTCGGTCGGAGGGAGTGTCTGCGGTCTGTCTCGGCCCGGTGCCCTCCGGGCCCCGGTGTGCCCGCCGAAGTCGCGGTGGTGGCGCTGGTCGCCGTGCTGCTGCGGTTGGTGGTGTCGACCGCCCAGACCTGTGCGGAGGGTCCGCTTCCGCGGTCCTGCCGGTTCGGCCGTCCCGGTCCCGGGGCGCGGCGTCCCGCTAGGGGCCGCGTTCCCGTCACCACGACCGCGCCACCGTCGTTCCGCGGATCAGTCGTCCAGTTTGAAGTACGCGCCGTTCTGGTGCCCGTGATCGGCGGCGCGCTTGATGGAGTTCCGGATCTCCTGCTCGGCCTCGTGGCGGCCCACCCAGGTGGCGCCCTCCACCGACTTGCCCGGTTCCAGGTCCTTGTAGACGGTGAAGAAGTGCTGGATCTCCAGCCGCTCGAACTCGTTGACGTGATGAATGTCACGCAGGTGCTCCATGCGCGGGTCCGTGGCGGGCACGCACAGCACCTTGTCGTCGCCTCCCGCCTCGTCCCGCATGCGGAACATTCCGATGGCGCGGCACCGGATCATGCAGCCGGGGAAGGTGGAGTGCTTGAGCAGCACGAGCGCGTCCAGCGGGTCGCCGTCGTCTCCCAGGGTGCCCTCGATGAAACCGTAGTCGGCGGGGTAACTGGTCGAGGTGAACAGCATGCGGTCCAGCCGGATGCGGCCGGTCTCATGGTCCATCTCGTACTTGTTTCGCTCTCCCTTAGGGATTTCGATCGTGACGTCGAATTCCATACTGTTCTCGGCTCCCCTAGCGACTAGTGTCGCCATAGTTCACAGGTTTTCGCGACGCCGACGGAAGGCAGGTACCGGGAGTGCGGAACGATCGACTCTGGGCTCTCCTCACCTTGGCCTTGCTCACCATGTTCGTGCTGGCCACCGGCCTGGTCGCCCGCGACGCCATCGCTGCGCGCCCACCGGAGACCGTGCCTGTTCCCGTCGCGGTCGCAGAGACGGTGCCTCTTCCGGCCGCCGCGGATGCCGCGGCCGTCGATCCGGCCCGGCTCGCGGATAAGCTCGATGATCCCATGTCGCAGTCGGGCGTCGTCGAGGGGCTCTCCGCATACGTGGTCGACGCGGAGACCCACCAGGAACTCTATGTGCGCGACGCGGACGAGGGGGTGGTCCCCGCCTCCACCACCAAGATCGTCACCGCGGTGGCCGCCCTGCACACCCTCGGGCCCGACGCGCGGATCGCCACCGAGGTCGTCCGGGGCTCCTCGCCGGAGGAGGTCGTCCTGGTCGGCGGCGGCGACCCCACGCTGACCGAGCACGCCGACCCGGACCGCTACCCCCGGCTGGCCAGCCTGGAGGAGCTGGCCGCCCAGACCGCGGACACGCTGTCCGAGGAGGGGGTGACCGCGGTGCGGCTGGGCTACGACGAGTCCGCCTACACGGGCGAGGCCCTCGGGCCGGGCTGGAAGCAGGGCTACATCGACGAGGGCAGCACCGCCTCGGTGCACGCGCTGATGCTGGACTGCGGGATGGCCACCGTCGTCGACGAGTGCGGGCGGATCGACATCCCGGTGGGGAGCAAGTACGGACCGCGGGTGAGTGATCCGCCGCTGGCCGCGGCCCAGGTCTTCGCGCGGAAGCTGGGCGAGGCGGGCATCACCGTGGTGGGCGAGCCGCAGGCCGCCCTGGCCGCCGCGGACGCCGAGACGCTGGCGAGCGTCTCCTCTCCCCCGGTCTCGGCCCTGGTCGAGAAGACCCTGATGGACAGCGACAACAACGTCGCGGAGGCCCTGGCCCGCCAGGTGGCGATCGCCCGGGGCGAGGAGCCCAGCTTCGAGGGCGCCGCCCGTGCGGTCATGGCGGTCATGGACGAGCTGGGTGTGGAGGGTGTGCGGGTCAGCGACGGCAGCGGCCTGTCGGTGGACACCCGGATCACCAGCAGGGCGCTGACGGAGCTGCTGGTGCTGGCCACCGACCCCGACCGCCCGGAGCTGTACCCGACGCTCTCGGGGCTGCCCACGGCGCACAGCACCGGCAGTCTGGGCGAACGGTACTCGCCGGCGAGCGGTGCCTCCGGGGGCGCGGGTCTGGTCCGCGCCAAGACCGGCACGCTCAACGGGGTCAGCGCGCTCGCGGGGACCGTCCACACCGCCCAGGGCCGTCTTCTCGTGTTCGCGTTCGTGGCCAACCACCCCGGTGCGACGGGGCCGGCCCTGGACCTCCTCGCCGCCGCCCTCGCCGAGTGCGGGTGCTGAGGGGCGGCGCCGGTCCGGCGGACGGTCCGAACGTGCGGTGCGGGCTCAGGCCGCGGCGGGGACCTGCGGGGCGAGCATCGAGTTGAGCAGGGCGGCGGCGCCGGAGGGGTCGTTGGCGGGGTGGGTGACGGTCATCCCGAACCGGTCGCTCCAGATGAACTTGCCGTCGCAGCACCACACGTTGAGGCCGCAGCTGGTGGAGATGAAGGCGACGTCCGGGGAGCCGGCCTGGTACCAGGGCTTGACCCAGCCCTCCCGCAGCTCGCAGAAGAGTGCTTCGACCGAACGGTCAGCGCGGAACCCGTGCCTGGGAAGACGCCGCACCCGGACGGCTTCGGCCAGTTTCGCCCGATAGGTCCGTGGATTGTTCAGTCGCGGATGGCTCAAGACTTCTCCTGCTGGCTCGGTCGCCGCTGCGTCGCGGCACTCCTTTCCCCGTTCAGCGGCCACTGGCTGTGTCCGCCCCGGTCGCTTCGCCCCACCGACGACAGACAACCGAAGGATCATCCTTTTTTACGAGGAACAGATTGCGTCGTTACCTCGTAGTGATCCTCGGAACCGGGATGCTAGCAGGATCTGCCCGCCTTCAGGAGCCTCTCCGAGATGTAGGCCATGTCACATTGTGATCATCTCGCGACCATGACATTGTGAGTGTTTTGCCTGGTCATTGCCTGATTTGCAGCCCCTCCGAGCGGCTCCGCACCCGCGTCTGACAGGGAGTGGTCAGGACCATTCGGACCGTATTGTCCGTACCTCCGAACGCTTGCCCGCAGGCGATTCGCCCATGACGACCTGTCCTGATATGCCGCCAACTCTCCTGAAAAACGTGGTTGATCCCTCATCGCGTAGTACGGAAGCCGCGAACACGGACCGCCACTTCCGGGGAACTCCCCGAAACCGGGACACGGGCACCGAAGTACGATCGGCGCTGACCGCGGGCGGCCGAACGGGGGATCGGGGGATCGATGACTCTGGAAACACCTCACCACAAGAGCAGAGAAAGGTCCGATGATGGGCTCCATCGCGCGGTGAGTGAGCCTCCCGGCGGTCCCCGCGCCTGGCTGGTGTGGGGCACGGCGGCCGCCGTCTACCTCCTGGCCATGTTCCACCGCAACGGCATGAGCGCGGCCGCCCTGCACGCCCAGGAGCGTTTCGACCTCGGCCCGGCCCTGCTCTCCACGCTGCCCGTGGTCCAGTTGGCCATCTACGTCCTCCTCCAGATCCCCTCGGGCCTGCTCGCCGACCGTCTGGGACCGCGGCGGTCGCTCGTGATCAGCCTGGGGGTCATGGCGGCGGGGACGATCCTGTTCGCCCTCGCCCCGGACGCGCGGACCGCCGTCGCGGGGCGCGTGCTCATCGGCGCGGGCGACTCCCTGGTCTTCCTCAACGTCATCCGGGTGGCGGCCCTGTGGTTCCCCCGCCGGCAGTACAGCCTCGTCAGCGCGCTCACCGGCCTGGCCGGAGGGCTCGGCCAGCTCGTCAGCGCGGCCCCGTTGTCGGCGCTGCTGAACGGCTTCGGCTGGGAGGTCTCCTTCCTCGGCGCGGGAGCGGTGAACCTGCTGGTGGGCGCGCTGGTGCTGCTCCTGGTCCAGGACCGGCCCGACGGGCGCCGCGCCCCCTCGCACGCGTTCCCCTCGATGCGGGAGAGCCTGGCGGAGGCGCTGTCGCACCGGGGCCCGCTCGTCGGCATGGCCGCGCACGCGGTCATCATGGTGCCGTTCACCGTCCTGGGCGTCCTGTGGGGCTACCCGCTGCTGGAGGAGGGCTACGGGCTCTCGGCGCGCGCCACCGGCCTGCTGCTGACCGGAGCGATGGTCCTTCCGATGGCCCTCGTGCCGTTCCTCGGCCGCATCCCCGGCAGCCACCCGCGCGCCCGCAAGCCGATGGCGCTGGGCCTGGCGTGGACGGTCACCCTGCTCTGGTCGGGTGTGGTGCTGTGGCCGGGCGGCCTGCCCCCGCTCCCGGTCGCCGCGGCGGTGATCCTGGTGAGCGCCTTCGCCTCGGTGCTGGCGCCGTCGATCTCCTTCGACTACGCCCGCGACGGACTGCCCGAGCAGCGCACCGGGGCGGCCTCGGGCCTGGTCAACATGAGCGGCTTCACGTCGGTCATGCTGGGCGTGGTGGGCGCGGGCATCCTGTTGGACATGGGCGGCGACGAGGCGTCCTTCCAGGTCGCCTTCGTGCCGATGACCCTGCTCTGCCTGACGGCCTCGACCGCGATGACGGTGCTGCTGCGGCGCGGCCGCCGGTGACCGCGTACGGGCGCTCCGGCCGCCGCGTCACGCGGCGGCCGGAGCCGGCGTCAGCGCACCCGCACGCACAGGGCGGTGGCGATGGCCGCGATGCCCTCTCCCCGGCCGGTGAGGCCGAGCCCGTCGGTGGTGGTGGCGGAGCAGGACACCGGGGCGCCCACCGCCGCGGTGAGCACCTTCTCGGCCTCGTGGCGGCGCGGCGCGAACTTGGGCCGGTTGCCGATGATCTGAACGGCGATGTTGCCGATCTCGTAGCCCGCCTCCCGGACACGCCGGGCGGCCTCGGTCAGCAGGGCCACCCCCGAGGCTCCCCGCCAGCGGGGGTCGGAGGTACCGAACTGCGAACCGAGGTCGCCCAGAGCGCATGCCGAGAAAAGAGCGTCGCAGGCCGCGTGCGCCGCGACGTCGCCGTCGGAATGACCGCTCACTCCTGTTTCACCGGGCCATTCGAGCCCGGCGAGGAAAAGCGGACGTCCCGACATGAAAGGGTGGACGTCCGTCCCGACACCCACCGTCGGCAATTCACGAATCACATCAGTGCTTCTTGGTTCGGTTAACTGGTGAGAACCTCGTCGAGAAGAGCCTCGGCCTTGTCCTCGTTCGTCTTCTCGGCGAGAGCCAGCTCACTCACCAGAATCTGCCGGGCCTTCGCGAGCATTCGCTTTTCGCCGGCGGAGAGGCCGCGTTCCTTGTCGCGCCGCCAGAGGTCCCGGACGACCTCGGCGACCTTGTTGACGTCACCGGAGGCGAGTTTCTCCAGGTTCGCCTTGTACCGCCGCGACCAGTTCGTGGGCTCCTCGGTGTGCGGTGCGCGCAGCACCTCGAAAACCCGGTCCAGACCTTCTTGACCAACCACGTCGCGGACCCCCACCTCTTCGGCGTTGTCCGCGGGAACGCGCACCGTAAGATCGCCCTTGTCGACCTTCAGAACGAGGTAGGTCTTTTCCTCGCCCTTAATGGTTCGCGTTTCGATAGCTTCGATTCGAGCAGCCCCATGATGGGGGTAGACAACAGTGTCGCCGACCTTGAAAGTCATGTGACAAGTACCCCTTCCGCTTCTACCAGGATACCACGAACCTGTCGCTTAACGCACCTGTCGGATTTGTGAATACGCAGGTCAAGGCCCTAATCGCAGGCTTGACAAAGCCGGCCCCGGCCGCCTGTCGAAGCATCGGGAAAACACACCGGGTACGCCCCAGGCCGCTTCTCCTGATAGTGGTGGGAACTACCCATTCTACCCGTGACCGCCCAACTCGGCCACGGGTCCACGCAGAACAGGGCCGCGGGGGTGTCCCCCGCGGCCCTGTTCCGGGCTGTTCGGCCGTCCCGGTCAGCCCTCCCCGTAGGAGTCCTTGGGACGCTCGCCGGTCACCAGGTAGACGAGGTTGTCGGCGACGTGGACCGCGTGGTCCCCGAAGCGCTCGTAGAACCGGCCGGCCAGGGTGACGTCCATCGCGGCCTCCACCCCGTGGTTCCACTTCGGGGAGAGGATGCGCTCCAGCAGCTTGCGGCGGAGCCGGTCCATGCGGTCGTCGTCCTTGTCCAGCTCCCGGGCGGTCTCGGCATCCCGGTTCGAGACGACCTCCCCGGCCTTGACCACCAGGAGCTCCGCCTGGTGGCCCATCTCCAGGACTATGGAGCGCAGCTCCGCCGGTACGGCCGAGTCGGGGTGCCTGCGCCGTGCGATCTTGGCGATGTGCACCGCGTGGTCCCCCATCCGCTCCAGGTCTCCGGACATGTGCAGAGCGGTGATAATGACCCGGAGGTCCTGCGCGACGGGCTGCTGTCGCGCCATGAGGGCGAAGGTGCTGGTCTCGATCTCGTCGTTGAGCTCGTTGATCCGCTCGTCCCCGGAGATGACCTCCTGGGCCGCGTCGAGGTCGGCGTCCAGCAGTGCGGTGGTGGCGCGCGCGATCGCGTGCCGGGCGAGCCTGGTCATCTCGACCAACCGGTCGGAGAGGGCGTCAAGCTCCTCGTGATAGGTGTCGCGCATGTTCTCAATCGTCCCAAGCGGTGTTTGAACCACCGAGGAATCCCCGGTGAACTCTTGAAGAAACTCGGTTGCCCCACCCCCCCAGTCGGGTAACGGGACGTTCCGTCCGCTTACGATCGAATTGTGGAAGGGGAACTGCTGGCCGCGATCGCGGGACTCGTGGGGCTCGTGACAGGCGTCGCGGCCGGTCTGGCGTTCCGCATCAGCGAGTCAAGCCACAGTGATACCCCCGATCCCGTACCGCAATCAGTCCTGCCCCCGGGAATCGCCGAGGTGCTCGCGGCCCTGCCGTCGTCGGCGGTCGTCCTGGACTCCACCGACCGGGTGCTGCGCGCCAGTTCCGCGGCCCGCGCCTACCGGCTGGTCGTCGGCGACGAACTGGTGATCGGGGAGCTGCTCGCCCTGGCCCGCCAGGTCCGCCGGGACGGGGTGATCCGCGAGACCGAGATCGAGGTGTCGGTCCGCAGGTTCGGCCCCGACTCCACCTCCTTCGCGGTACGGGTCGCCCCCCTGGGCGGCACCGGCCTGGTCCTGGTCCTGGCCGAGGACCAGACCGAACGGCGCCGGGTGGAGGCGGTGCGCCGCGACTTCGTCGCCAACATCAGCCACGAGCTCAAGACCCCGGTGGGCGCGCTGTCGCTGCTCGCCGAGACGATCAACGACGCCAGCGACGACCCCGAGGCGGTGCGCCGCTTCACCGCCCGGATGAAGCACGAGGCGGACCGGCTGACCAGCCTCATCCAGGACCTGATCACCCTCTCCCGCATCCAGGGCGCCGAACCGCTGTCCGAACCCGCCGAGGTCGCCCTGGACACCGTGGTCGAGGAGTCGCTGGACGCCGTGCGCACCGCCGCCGACACCAAGAACATCGAACTGGTCTCCGGCGGCGCCGAGGGCGTCTCGGTGATGGGCGACGAGGGGCTGCTCATCACCGCGCTGCGCAACCTGGTCGCCAACGCCGTCTCCTACAGTCCGGAGAACACCCGGGTGGCGGTGTCGGTGCGGACCGCCCCCGCCTCGGTGGAGATCAGCGTCGCCGACCAGGGCATCGGCATCCCCCCGCAGGACCTGGAACGGATCTTCGAGCGCTTCTACCGTGTGGACGCCGCTCGGAGCCGGGCCACCGGAGGCACCGGCCTCGGCCTGGCGATCGTGAAACACGTCATGACCCTTCACCGAGGGGAAGTGACAGTGTGGAGCAAGGAGGGCGAGGGGTCGACGTTCACGCTGCGTCTGCCCCGGTCCGAGACCCCGGAGCCGTCGGGCTCCACTGCCAACAGCTATCGGGAGGCAGCACAGTGACGCGTGTACTCGTCGTCGAGGACGAGGAATCCTACAGCGACGCCCTGTCGTATCTGCTTCGCAAGGAGGGCTTCGAGGTCGCCGTCGCTCCGACCGGCACGATCGCCCTGGAGACCTTCGACCGCACCGGCGCCGACCTGGTCCTGCTCGACCTGATGCTGCCGGGGCTGTCCGGTACCGAGGTGTGCCGCACCCTGCGGCAGAAGTCCAACGTCCCAGTGATCATGCTGACCGCCAAGGACAGCGAGATCGACAAGGTCGTCGGTCTGGAACTGGGCGCCGACGACTACGTGACCAAGCCCTTCTCCTCGCGCGAGCTGGTCGCCCGTATCCGCGCGGTGCTGCGCCGCCGCAGCAAGGACGACACGATGCTGCCCAGCACCCTGGAGGCCGGCCCGGTCCGCATGGACGTGGAGCGGCACGTGGTGACGGTGCGCGGCGAGAACGTGCAACTCCCCCTCAAGGAGTTCGAGCTGCTGGAGGTGCTGCTGCGCAACGCCGGACGGGTGCTGACCCGCCCCCAGCTGATCGACCGCGTCTGGGGCGCCGACTATGTGGGCGACACCAAGACCCTCGACGTCCACATCAAGCGGCTGCGCGCCAAGATCGAGACCGATCCCAGCAGCCCGCAGTACATCATCACGGTCCGGGGCCTGGGCTACAAGTTCGAGCCCGGGTCCTGATCCCCCGCCCCCACAGGACGCGACGGCGGCCGGGCCCCGCGGGGCCCGGCCGCCGTACTCGGTGCTCCGGACTACTTGCCCTGGTTCTTGACCGCTTCGATGGCTTCTTTGGCGGCTTCGGGGTCCAGGTACTCGCCGCCCGTCTTGCGGGGCGTGAAGTCGTCGTTGAGTTCGTACACCAGCGGGATCCCGGTGGGGATGTTGAGGCCCGCGATGGTCTGGTCGTCGATGCCGTCCAGGTGCTTGACCAGGGCGCGCAGGGAGTTGCCGTGCGCGGCGACCAGCACCGTGCGGCCCGCGGCCAGGTCGGGGACGATCGAGTCGTACCAGTAGGGCAGCATCCGGTCCACGACGTCGGCCAGGCACTCGGTGCGCGGCATCAGCTCGGGGGGCAGGTTCGCGTAGCGCGGGTCGCCGTACTGGGAGAACTCGCTGTCCTCGGCGAGCGGCGGCGGGGGCGTGTCGTAGGAGCGCCGCCAGACCATGAACTGCTCGTCGCCGAACTCGGCGCGGGTCTGGGCCTTGTTCTTGCCCTGGAGGGCGCCGTAGTGGCGCTCGTTGAGCCGCCAGGAGCGCTTGACCGGAAGCCAGTGCAGTCCGGCCTCCTCCAGCGCGATATTGGCGGTGCGGATCGCCCGCTTGAGCAGGGAGGTGTGGACCACGTCGGGGCGCACCCCCGCCTCGGCCAGCAGTTTTCCGCCCTTGCGGGCCTCTTCCTCGCCCTTCGCGGAGAGGTCCACGTCCACCCAGCCGGTGAACAGACCCTCGGCGTTCCAGACGCTTTCGCCGTGGCGCAGCAGAACCAGAGTCGACATGCCTCTCAGCCTAGCGACCCGTCTCCCCCGCGATCGCCGGGGGCACCGAATGGTCTATGCCAATTCCGCGAAGCTTCACCCGGCCTCCTCCCCGTCCGCGCTCTGCTCCACCAGGTGGCGGAAGGCTCTCAGGTTGCGCCGGCTCACGCCGCGCTTGGTGCGCCACGCCCACTCCTTGCGGATCGCCGTGGCGAACCCGCGTTCCAGCGCCGGGTTGAAGTTGTCGTCGGAGTAGGAGAGCACGCATCCCAGCAGCCGGTCCACCTCCTCCGGGGTGATCCCGGCCAGCGGCAGCCTCCCGGTGATGTACACGTCGCCCACGTCGTCGGCGGTGAAGGCCATGCCGTACATGTCGGCGCTGCGCCGCATCAGGTAGCGGTAGAACTCGCCCTCGTTCTCGTCGGGCCGCCGGCAGAAGAAGCTCTTGAGCAGCAGGCTGTGCTCGCCGATGTTCAGCCACACCAGCGTCTTGAGCTTGCGTTCGCCGGGCAGGGTGACCAGGTAGGCGTCGGACCGGGGCCGCTCGTACTCCAGTTCCGCCTCCTCAAGGGCCGTCTCGATCGCGTCGGCCGCGTCGGCCTGTTCCTGTGTGGGCATGCGGTCCCCTCTCGGTCTCGTCGTGCTGTGGGCCTGCCGTCGCCGGCCCCGTCCATCCTCGTACCGGCCCGGGATCACCGGCACGGCACGGTCAGGCGGTGCCGTGCCAGGGCCTCCCGGTAGGCCGCCAGCAGACCGTCGACGGTCGCCTCCCAGCTCAGTCCCGAGGCGTGCCGGACTCCCGCGGCTCCCATGCGGTCCCGCCACGCGGGCTCGGCGACCACCCGGCGCAGGACCCGGGCGTAGTCGTCGGGGTCGTGTCCGTCGATGAGCACCCCGGAGACGCCGTCGCGCACCGCCGTGGGCAGGCCGCCGACCCGGGCCGCGACGACCGGGGTGCCGCAGGCCTGGGACTCCACCGCCACCAGGCCGAAGGACTCCGAGTAGGACGGCACCACGGTGACGGCGGCCGCCCGGTAGTAGTGGACCAGTTCGGTGCGGGAGCGGGGCGGCTCCAGGCGGACCACGTCGGCGATGCCCAGCGAGCGCGCCAGGTCGGACAGCAGTCCGGGCTCGGCGCAGCCGCTGCCGGACTGGCCGCCCACGACCGCGACGACGAGGCGGTCGCGCAGGTGGGGGGCGTCCTCCAGCAGCCGGGCCGCCGCGCGCAGCAGCACGTCGGGGGCCTTGAGCCGCTGCACCCGGCCGACGAACAGCAGCAGCGCGGCGTCGGCGGGCAGGCCGAGGCGGCGCAGCGCCTCGGCGCGCGGTCCGGGGGTGAAGGTCTGCAGGTCCACCCCGGGGAAGACCGTGGAGACGCGGCCGGGGTCGGCGCCGTAGTAGTGGATGAGCTGGGCGGCCTCGTCGTCGGTGTTGGCGATGAGCCGGTCGGCGAGCGCGACGAGCGCGTCCTCGCCCCGCACCCGCTCCTCGGGCTCGGGGGTGTCGCCCTCGGCCAGCGACATGTTCTTCACCCTGGCCATGGTGTGCATGGAGTGCACGAGCGGCACTCCCCACTCCCGGGCGGCCGACCATCCGGCCTGGCCGGACAGCCAGTAGTGGGCGTGCACCAGGTCGTAGCGGCCGCCGAGGTTCTCGGCCTCGGCGCGCAGGACGCCGTGGACGAACGGGCACAGGTAGTGGACCAGGACGGTCTTGTCGAGTGTGCCGTAGGGGCCCGCCGCGATGTTGCGGACGGTGACCCCGGGCGCCAGTTCGACCTCCGGGGGCTGTTCGAAGGAGGTGGCCCGGGTGAAGACGTCAACGGCGACGCCGCGTTCCGCCAGCCGCTTGGCCACCTCGACGACGTAGACGTTCATCCCCCCGGCGTCGCCGGTCCCGGGTTGGTCGAGGGGTGAGGTGTGCAGGCTGATGGCGGCGATCCTGCCGGGCCACGCGGTCCGGCTCTGCTCCTCCGCCTCCGGAGTCTGTGACGCCACTCGGCTCCCCGTCCCTTCCGGTCCTCTCGGTGCTCACTGCGGACCTCAACGGTCAACATCCGTCAAGGGGCGCAGTGTTCCCATATTGGCCACGGGGGCGGGCCGGGCCGGAACGCGGGGTGGGGGTTGTCCGAGGCGGCTCTCCCGGGAGGTCAGATCTCTTCGGCCAGTGCGTGGAACACCTCGGTGAAGACCGCGTGCGCCAGTGTGTCGAAAAGAACAAAACGGACATGCTCCACGGTCGTCGGAGTGTTGCGGACCGTGGTCAGGGCGATCCGCGCCCCGTCGTCCAGCGGCCAGCCGTAGACGCCGGTGGAGAGGGCGGGAAAGGCCACACTGCGCGCCCCCAGCTCGTCGGCGATCCGCAGCGACTCGGCGTAGCAGGAGGCGAGCAGCGCCGAACGGTCGTGTTCGGCGCTGTGGACGGGGCCGACGGTGTGGATGACCCAGCGCGCGGGCAGCCGCCCGGCCGTGGTGGCCACCGCCTGCCCCGTGGGCAGGCCGTCGCGGTAGCGGCCGGCGCGCAGGGCCCGGCACTCGGCCAGGATGTCGGGGCCGCGGCGGTGGATCGCACCGTCCACCCCTCCCCCGCCGAGCAGGCTGGAGTTGGCCGCGTTGACCACGGCGTCCACCCGCTGCTCGGTGATGTCTCCCCGGAGCAGTCGCAGGTCCATGTCTCCATGATGCTCCGCCGGGTTACGGCCATGCCTTTTCACGAAGAGTAGTGTCCACTTCTCCCTCGGTGTTTATCAAGCCCCGGTTGTCGCGGAACAACCAGTAACAGCCCTGGTCATAACCCCTCTCCGCACGGAGGAACGCATGCCGAAACCCGAGAGATTCGTGTCCCGGTCCGCTCTCGGCTGGGGGGCTTCCGGCGCCTCCTACGCCGATCCGAAGAAGGGGTTGGTGATCCACTACGACGGGTCCGACCAGAAACTCGCCTCCCGGGACCACGAGGCGTGCGTCCGGTACTGGAAGAGCACCCGCGACTTCCACACCGGGCCGTCCCGGGGCTGGGCGGACATCGGCTACTGCGTGGACGAGGAGACCGAGATCCTCACCGCCGCGGGCTGGAAGACCTTCCGGGAGGTCCGCCCCGGTGACGTCGCGCTGACCCTGGACCACGGGACGGGGCTGGCGGAGTGGCAGCCGGTCCTGGACGTCTACGTCTTCCCCGCACAGCCGCGGACCATGATCCGCATGGCGGGGCGCTTCCACTCCTCGCTGACCACGCCGCAGCACCGCTGGCCGGTGGAGCGCCACTCCCGGAACGGACCGGAACGGGAGCGGACCTGGGCCACCACCGAGACGCTGGCCCACGGGGACCGCATCCCCCAGGCGGCGCCGTGCGCGGACCTGCCGACCGCACCCAAGTGGTCCGACGCCCTCGTCGAACTCGTGGCGTGGCTGTGGACCGGCGGCCGCGCCGCACCGCGGAGCCGCCGCCCCGACGCCGGTGTCGCCCTCCGGCCACGAGGGGGCCTCGGGGCCGCACGCATCAGGGCGGCGCTGCACGCCCTGTTCGGACCGCCGGTCGAGGGCTTCCCCCGGACCGGGCGGCGGACCGACGGCCGGCCCCGTTGGCGGGAGTGCCCCGACCGGCAGCCGGTGGAGTTCCACCTGTCCGCGGAGGCCGGCCGGGTGCTGCTGGAGCACGCTCCCGACCGGGTGGTGCGCTTCGACTTCCTGCGGTCGCTGACGCGGGCCCAGCTCGACCTCTTCGTCGAGACGTCCCTGCTCGCGAACGGTACCGGCAGAACGGCCGCCAGGACCTTCGCCCAGCCGGACCGCGGCCGGGCCGAGGCGTTCCAGTTCGCCGCGCTCCTGGCGGGGCACGCGACCTCGCTGCACCGCCTCGGACCGGACGACACGTGGCTGGTCCGCCTCCGCACGGCCCAGGACTTCGCCCCCAGGGCAGCGGCGGCCCGGAGGGGCGCCTTCACCATCGCCGAGGAGCGCTACGCGGGGCACGTGTGGTGCGTGCGCACCCCCAACGCCACCTGGCTGGCCCGCCGCGCCGGAACCGTCTACTTCACCGGCAACAGCTTCGGGGCCTGCCCGCACGGCTACGTGTTCGAGGGGCGCGGCCTGTACAAGTCCCAGGCCGCACAGCCGGGCGGCAACTCCACCTACTACTCGGTGACGCTCATGTCCGGCCCCTCCGACGAGATCACCGACGCCCAGATCAACGCCGTCCGGCAACTGCGCGAATGGCTCATGGAGCCGAGCACGTCGATCAGCGGAACCGTCAGGGGCCACCGGGATTTCATCAGCACGTCCTGTCCCGGCGACAAGCTCTACCGGATGGTCCGCGACGGAGTCTTCAACCAACCAGCACGGTGGGGAACCACCGGGGAGGAGGACGAGGTGCCGCACTACCTCAACATGGCCCAGACCAAGGACGTCGTGGTCTCGCCCGACAAGTACGTCTCGCTGCGCTGGGACACCGTGTGGACCGACACGGCCAAGATCGCGCACCAGGACGGCCTCGCCGTCATCTCCAAACCGTGCGACCTCAACGGCGCGCTCTGGCTGGAGATCGAGGGCCTGGACGAGGGCGAGGACGTCCAGGTGCGCATGGCCGACTGGGAGCGCAAGACCAAGAAGTACCACCTGCACCCGATCGCCGAGGGGGTCGGCACGGGCGGCCGGTCGTTCCCCGTGTTCCCGGTGGTCAACCGGCTCCCCGACGGACGCACCATGGACCTGCGCGTCTACAACGTCAGCCAGAAGCCCTTCACCCTGCGCCGCGCCACCTTCAAGGGGCACGTCTGGCTGCGCTGACCCCGCACACCGCCCCCGTCGCACGTCTTCCGGCCCCGTCCCCCGGTCCGTCTCCTCCTCGTCTCTCTCCTTCTCTCTCCGTCAGCCAGCCAACCGGGAGGTCCGCCATGCTCACATCCGTCGTCCGCACCACCGTGCCGCTCATCGTCGGCGCGCTCAGCGCCTTCGCCGCCACCCGCCTCGGCATCGACCTGCCGGAGGCCGCGCTCACCGAGGTCGTCACGGTGCTCGTCGCGGGGGTCTACTACACGGCCGTCCGCGTCCTGGAGGAGCGCGTGTCGCCCGCGTTCGGCCGGGTCCTGCTGGGCCTCGGCCTGCGCGGCACCCCCAAGTACGACCTGGCCTCCCCCTCCTGATCCCGCCGGGCGGAAGCGCCCCGCCGGACCGGGGCGCTTCCGTCCCCGCCGCGCCCGCGTGGGGCGCGGCGGGGACGGGTCAGTACCGCCAGGACGGGCCGTCGGGGGAGCCCAGCCAGACCGTGTGGCCCCGCGCTCCGACGGTCAGCCCGAACTCCTCGACCCCCGGGCGGCCCCGCTGGTCCCACCAGGCGTGCGCCTGCTCCAGTTCGCCCCACCGTGTGCGGCTGGTATCCGGCGGCGGTCAGCGCGGTCCGCGCCCGTTCGGCGAGCACCGGGTCCACTTCGACGGTCACGACCCGGCGGTGCTGGACGGCCAGTTCGCACAGCAGGGCGGCGTTTCCTCCGGTTCCGGTGCCGACCTCCAACACCCGCAGGCCGGGGTGCACCTCCAGCTCGTCCAGCATGGCGGCTATGACGCTCGGCGCGCTGGAGGACGACGACGGGAGGCCCGGCCCGTCCTCGGCGCCGTCGTCGACCCGGGTCACCACCGCGTCGTCCGCCGCAGGCCCCGCACTCCTGCTGCCCGCCGTCGTCAGCATGTGGCACTTTCTCAGCTGGATCGATCTCCGGCGCATTACCTTAGAGCCCCACACGGCAGAAGGGGTGTCATGGATCTGAAGTGCCGAAACGGCATGACTCACACCTACACCAGGGATCTCCGGTCGCCTGTGCGCCGCAAATCCGAGCTGGCACGGAAGATCGCTGGGGCAGTGCTGGAGTCCTGCAAGATCTGTCGCTGGGACGGGACGCGGCTCGCTGCCCGAGATCTCGCACCAGGTGGGCTGGCCGCTGAGCTGTACTCAGCGTGGGCGGAGCACGAAACCCTGGCCGCTCTGGCCGAAGGCAAACGCCTGGACAGCGTGGTGACGCTGGCGACGCTGATGGGCCGCAGGAAGGGGATGCTTTATCCGCCGACGCCGGACACGTTCGGGCTGTGCGAGATCACGATCACTGGCGTCGAAGTGGCAGTCGACGTGTCGCGGGTCCTGGACCACATGTACTGCCTGGAGTTCCAGGAACGGGTGTGGGTGGTGGACGACGTCCTCTCGGGAATCATCGGAGCCGAGTTCTACCCGCCGGCTCCCATCAAACGGTTGCTGGCCGGGGCAGCGTAGGAGAAGAGGGCCAGGGGATGTCCCCCTGGCCCTCCTGTTTCGCGTGGACCTAGTGCATGCCGCGGCCGTTGCACCTGGTGCACAGGTCACCGTTGCTGTCGATGCCCTGTCCCTGGCACTTGGAGCACATCTCCTGGACGATCATCCGGATGCGTGCGATCAGGGTCTTCATGGTCACCTCCTTTCCATAGTGAGGGGAGAGAAGAGGATGTCCTCCCCTTCTGGAGGACGTCCCCGGGTGGTGAGCGGCCGCGCCGCCGCCCACCACGTCTGGCCCCGGGACCGGGTAGGGACTGGAGCAGAGAGGCCCGGCCCCGGGGAGTTCACGGTGCTACCGGCCCCACAGCATCGCCGTGGACAGGGCGGTGCCGAGCACGGTGTCGAGGTTGGCCAGCGCGGTGACCGTGCGCACCGGGTCGCCGATCGGCAGGATCAGCCGGTCGGCGCCGAGGACGACGGCCAGGCCGTGCTCGTGCTCTTCCACGCGGGCGCGGCCGTCGGCGAGCAGCGCCAGCTGGTCGGGAGTGAGGGTGTAGTCCGCCACCGGGGTCCTCTCTCTGCTCGGGGGTGCGGATGCGGTCGTGCGGCGTGCCGTTCGGGGCGGCGGGTCACCCGCCGCTCGGCGCGTAGGCGCGGACGCGGCCCCGGTCGCAGTAGGCGCGCACCGTATGCGGGGGCTGGTACTCGGTGAGGACGTGGTCGAGCAGGTCCACGTCGGACACGGCGACCAGGTGCCCGGTGACCCGGTTGCGCGCCGTGTAGGGGCAGGGCGCCCCGTAGGCGTAGGTGACCTCCCACAGCGCGGAGTGCCGCTCGGCGCACTCCGCGAACACCGGGTAGTCGGGGATGCGCGGGGGCACGGCCCGGGCCTGCGGCCGGGGGACGGGCCCGGTCGGCGCGGGAGCCGCCGGGGGATGCGCCGCGGGTTCGGTGCGGGTGGCGTGGCGCGGCCAGTACGAACCACGCGCGGGGGCGAACACCGCCAGCAGCAGTGCGACGGGCAGCGTCAACAGGCGCAACAGCATGGCCCCTCCAGGGGTCGGGCCGGACGGGGTCCGGCAGGCATCTCAGATACATGCCAATGCTGACCCATCCCAGATAAATTCGCAATTCCCATGTTCAAAGTCATAGACCAAGTCAACTTGAACATCGCCCAATAATGTGGTCAGTGAGAAGAATGTCCAGTTCAAACCAGGCGCACGTAGGATCGGAGCGGAATCGCAATGCCTACCAGCAGGGGAGCGACGACGTGGCGGGCAGTCCCACCGTGCGCCGCAAGCGCCTGTCGCGGCGACTCCGAGAGCTGCGTGAAGAACGGGGCCTCACCTCGGAGGAGGTCACCAAGCGGGCAGGGTTCTCGCGCGGGAAACTCACACGCATGGAGCGTGACGAGTGGACACGCCCCAACCCTGCGGACATCGAAAAGTTGCTGACCATCTACAAGGTCACCGATCCGGACGAGCGGGAGGCGCTGCTGACGCTGGCCCGTCAGGCCCGGCAACGTGGCTGGTGGGTCAGCTACTCGGACGCCCTGGGCCGCGGCGCCTACGTCGGCCTGGAGACTGAGGCCACCCGTATCCGCACCGTGGAGCTGATGCTGGTCCCGGGACTGCTCCAGACCGAGGACTACATTCGTGCGGTGCTCCGTGGCGATGACGTCACCGATCCCGACGAGGTCGACCGGCGCGTGGAGGCGCGGCTGCTGCGTCAGCAGATCCTCACCCGGGCGGACGCTCCCACGCTGCACGCGGTCATCGACGAATCGGTGCTACGGAAAATCACCCCGGAACTGCGCGGTCAACTCCAGCGGCTGCTGGACCTTCAGGAGCCGCACCGCCTCCAGGTGGTACCGGACCGGATCGGCCCTCATGCTGCGATGACCGGAGCGTTCACGATCCTGGAGTTCACCGAGGACCCAACCGTGGTCTACGTGGAAACAACCGACACTTCGCTGCTCCTGGAAGAGCCTGCGGAGATCCGCCAGCACGAGGACCGGTTCGACCGTCTGTGCGCCGTGGCTCTCTCCCCGGCAGAATCACGCGGGTTCATCCAGCACCTACTGGACTCGATGTAAGGAGCCACCATGAACGTTTCCCAGCTCCGGTTTCGCAAGTCCTCTTACTCCGGCGCCCGGCACGAGAACTGTGTCGAGGTCGCCGACCTGCCCGGTGCCACCGCTGTCCGCGACTCCCAGCACCCCGAAGCGGGGCACCTCACCTTCCCGGCCACCGAGTGGCGCGCGTTCCTCGACGCGGTGAAGACCGACCGCATCTGACCCCGGCAACAACGAGAACGGCCCCCGCCTACACGGCGGGGGCCGTCTCGATGCACGTACCCAAGATGCATTTCCCGGGTCATGCTACCCCGGCACCCGGCCCCCGGTCAGGGGAACACAGGGACGCGATCCCCCGTTGCGCAAGGGGACCGAAGTCCCTAACAGGGGGTCCTACGCCGTGTAGTACTACCGCCGGTAAACTGGCTCACATGAAGACCAGGCTCGGCGACCTTGAACGCGCGGTGATGGATGTACTGTGGGAGCAAACCGAGCCCATGACGGTTCGGGAAGTGGGCCGCGCTCTGGCTGACCGCGACCTCGCCCACACGACCGTCATGACCGTGCTCGACCGGCTCGCCAAGAAGGGAGTCGTGCGTCGCACCCGCGACGGGCGCGCGTGGCGGTACCGCCCGGCAGCCAGCCGGGAGACCTTCATCTCGGAGATGATGCTGGACGCGCTCGGCCAGACCGGTGACCGCGACGCCGCGTTGGCTGCTTTCGTCCGCTCCATGAGCGGCCCGGAAGCTGAGGTACTTCGCCGTCTCCTCGCGGAGAACCACGGGGAGACCGGCAGATCAAGGATGTAGCCGAATGGTCGTTGCCGCACTGCTCACAACGATCGCAGGCGGCTGCCTTCTCGCCGCCCGCCGCCTGCTGCGCGCCCAGTGGCCCTCCCGGGGCCCACACGTCGCCGTTGTCGCCTGGCAGGCGCTGGGACTGGCATGGGGCATATCGACCATCGGCGCCCTGCTGGCCTTCGGACTGGCCCCCTACGGCCAGGGAGTGCTACACGGCCTGACCGCCCTCGCCCAGGACGCCGCCGCGAACGGCCTGCGACTGGACGTCCTGTCCGAGGGACGCTTCGCCGCCACCCAGGTGGCCGCGCTCGTCGCGGCGGTCGGCCTGACCCTGGTGCTCCTCTGGGGACTGGCGATCTCCTTCATCCAGGTGGTGCGCACCCGCCGCCGCCACCGTGCCCTCCTCGAACTGGTCGCCCACGACCACCCGGAGCTTCCCGGGACCAGGGTGCTCGACCACCCCGCGGCAGCGGCCTACTGCCTGCCCGGCGTGCTGAACCCGCAGATCGTCATCAGCGCCGGGGCGCTGGAGGTGCTGGACCGCCGGGAACTCGCCGCGGTCCTGGCCCACGAGCACGCGCACCTGCGCCAGCGGCACGACCTCGTCCTCCTCCCGTTCTCCTCGCTGAAGCGCGCCTTCCCCCGGATCCGGTTCATGGAGCGCTGCTACAACGCCGTGGCGCTGCTCATCGAGATGTGCGCCGACGACCACGCCCGCCGCCACCACTCCCCCCGCGAACTGGCAACGGCACTGGTGCGGTTCGGCACCGCGGGCGGCACGACGGTCCCCGCCGGAGCCATGGCGGTGATCCCCAACGAACAGCAGCCGGAGGTGCTCGCCCGCGTCTCCCGGCTGCTGAACCCGGTGGAGCTGTCCCGTCGGGCCTCCGCGACCGTGCTGACCGGATCGGCCTCCCTCATGGCCGCGACCCTGACCCTGTGGCACCTGCCTCTTTGAGGCGGGTCACGGCCTTTCGGGCACGATTCCCGCCTGTCGTGCGTTTACTCTGAAGGCAAGGTTCCCTCAAGTCAAAGGCCGGGTGCTCGCGTGTACGCCGTAGGCTTCTTCGATCTGCTCTTCAGGGTCCTCTACCTGGTGACCTTCGTGCTGTCGCTGTACTCGCTGATCGAGGCCGCCCGCACTCCCGCGCCCGCATTCCCCGCGATGGACAAGCAGACCAAGGGGCTGTGGGTGGGCCTGCTGGCCGGAGGCACGGTGGTCTCGTTGGCCGCGTTCCTGGGCATGTCCGCGTTCCTGACGATCCTGGCGCTGATCGCCGCCCTGATCTTCCTGATCGACGTGCGCCCCGCGATCCGCCAGATCGGCCGCTCCGGCGGCGACGGCCCCTACGGCTCCTGGTGACCGCTCACTGGAGCAGGTCCTCCTCGGCCGCCCAGGTGTTGCAGGAACCGGGGGTCTGGTAGTCCAGCCCCCGCTCCAGCCACAGCGCGCTGTTCTGCGCCGAGCCGTGCGTACGCTCGGCGTCGCTGCTGCCCTCGCGGTCCGCGGTGGCCGCGGCGTCCTCAAGGAGCACCCGGTGCTCGGCGTCCCCGAGGGGGTAGGTGACGCTCACCGCCCCGAGGAAGGCTCCCGCCAGGCAGTTGGCCTGGAGTTCGCTGCGGCGGGTCCAGAAGCTCCGTTCCACCGGGTCGCTCTCCAGGCGGCGCTGCTCGTGGTAGTAGTCCAGGATTCCGGCCTCGCCCTGCACGTGGTGCCCGTACTCGTGGGCGAGCAGGGAGGCGTAGACGACGCTGTCGGGACTGTGGCGCCACTTCTCCACCACGTCACTCAGGCCGATGTAGACGCTCTTGCTGGCCCGGCAGTAGAAGCCGCCCGCCGCCGAGGGGTAGTCGCGGCACGGGCTGCTGCCGGGTTCCGTCCAGAAGACCCGTCCGGGCGGTTCGAACTCCAGCCCCGCCTTGGCGAACTGGGTGGCCCAGGCGTGGTCCAGGCAGTCCGCGACGGTGTCGAGGAAGCGCTTCATGGACGCGGTGTCGTGGACGTCGAGTCCGGGGGCCGGGCAGGGCAGCGGTGCCAGGCGTCCGGTCGTGTAGAGCGGATTGTGCCGGAGCACGCCCTCCCCGGTGAACTCCGCTCCGAGGCCGCTGCTCGGTCCCCGGTGCGGGTCCTCGGGCGGGGCCTGTTCCTGGGAGGTGCGGCCGAGCGACGGCGCCCCCCGTTCCTCGCCGCCGACCCCGTGTCCCACCAGGACCGCCAGGGCCAGGACGACCGCGCCGACCCCCACGAAGCGACCGAAGCCGCGCCTTCCGCTCCGCGCTGTCCGGTCGTGCGCCCGTTCCACTTCCCGTCCCGGCTCGTCCACCGCCACACCCCGGTCAGTCGACCAGTTCCTCCTCCGCCTCCCAGGTGTTGCACGCGGCGGGGTCCCGGCGGTCCATGCCGTGGCTGGTCCACAGCCGGCCGTTGGCGGGACTGCCGTGCGTGTGCGTGTCCCCCCGGTCCGCGCGGAGCGCGGCGTCCCGCAGCACCTCCTCGCGTTCCGCCTCCCCGATGGGGAAGCTGTTCTCCACCGCCCCCAGGAACACCCCGCTCAGGCAGTTGGCCTGGAGTTCGCTGCGGCGGCTCCACTCGTCCCGGCTCTCCTCGCCGTTGCTGCCGCTCCGCATCTCCTGGTACTGGGACAGGATTCCCGTCTCGCCCTGCACGTGGTGCCCGTACTCGTGGCCGAGCAGGAACGTGTAGGCCGCGGTCCGGTCGCTGTGGCCGGAACCGGCCACGATGTCCTCCACGCCGAGGTACAGGCCCTTGTTCGCGTGGCAGTAGAACGCCGAGAGCCCCTCGACCGGATAGGTGCCGCACGGGCTCTGCCCCGACGAGTACCAGTAGACCCGGTTCGGGGGTTCGAACTCCAGTCCCGCCGCGGTGAGGTGCTCCCCCCACGCCTGGTCGAGGCAGTCGGTCACCTCGTGCAGGAAGTCCTCCATGGAGCGGGGGTCGCCGACCTCCATCTCCGGGGCCGGGCAGGCGACCGACCGCAGTTCCCCGCTCAGGTAGAGCGCGTTGGTGGTCAGCACGTCCCGGGGCCGGCCCTGGTCCGGGTCGGCCTGCTCGGACGGCCCCGTCGGCGGACCCGTGGCCGGCGCGGGCCCGGACCCGGTTCCGAAGAGGGAGGCCACCGAGACGAACCCGGCCAGGGCGACGGAGGCCAGACCCATGACCACGACGACGGAGACGCCGACGCCCAGGGGACGCGGCCGGGCCCGTCCCGCGCGTCCGGGCAGCATGTACTCGCTGCCGAGACTCCGCTTGCGGACCGG
Source organism: Thermobifida alba (assembly GCF_023208015.1). NCBI lineage: Bacteria > Bacillati > Actinomycetota > Actinomycetes > Streptosporangiales > Nocardiopsidaceae > Thermobifida > Thermobifida alba. The sequence continues at coordinate 3,611,821 of NZ_CP051627.1, forward strand.
CTCCGTCGCGTTGTTCCGTCCCCGCACCCGTCGTTTCCCCCCTGTCGGTCCGTCAAGGTGACTTTTCGATTATGCCGGGCGAAAGGGACGGCCCCGGTGCCCGCCTCCTTCTCTCCGGACCACTGGACGTGGTCGATAGGCTCACCGTGAGCGACACGTCCAGCAGAACAGGTGAGGAAGCGATGACGGGAACAGCGACGGGGAGGGCCCTGCTCGGTCTCGCCGCCGTCGTGTCCACCGGTGTGCTGCTGGCGGGACCGGCGGCCGCCGCACCCCACGACCCGCAGACCCACACCCTCCAGCAGGGCGAGCTCGCCGACGGGCAGATCGTCAACACGATCTCCCTGCGGCTGGACGGCAACGGCGTCCTGCACGCCCAGGAGCGCATCGCCTTCGGCGGCGCGGGCCCCGCGGAGTTCACCCGGACCTTCCTGCTGCGGGAGCCCTACGACACCGACCACGACCGGCTGTACGAGCTGACCGGCCTGGCCGCGCAGAGCGGGGACGGCACCCCGGTGGAGGTCACCGTCACCGAGGACGAGACCACCCTGAACGCCACCCTGGACGTGGCCGGCGCCCCGGTCGTCATCGTGGACTACCAGGTCACGGGCACGGTCAGCGAGGTCGGCGACCGGTTGGAGCTGGAGTGGACGGCGGTCGGGGGCTACAGCGACTTCGTCGAGGAGACGACGGTGGTCGTCGACGCCCCGAATCCGCCGCAGGCGCTGTCGTGCGCGGCGGGCGAACCGCTCAGCTCCATCTACTGCACCGCCTCGGACATGGGCGGCCCCCAGGCGCTCGTGGCCCGTTTCCTCCAGGCCGACCTGGACGCGGGGCAGACGCTCGGCATCGTGGTGAGCTATCCCCCGGGGACCGCGGACAGCAGCCTGATCCTGGACCGGTCCTGGTCGCTGACCTCCGCGTTCGCGATCACCCCCGCGACGGCGGGCGTCTTCGGGCTGCTGCTCGTGGTGCTCGTCGGCGGACTGGTGCTGCTGATCTGGGTGCGCGGTAGGGACGAGCGGGCGCTGCGGTCGGAGGCGTGCAAGGCCGACCACGCCCCGCTGGAGCCGGGGGTGGGCGGGAACCTGCAGTTCCATCCGCCGGACAACGTGCACCCGGGGCAGATCGGCACCCTTATCGACGAGCAGGCCGACGTCGTGGACGTCACCGCGTCCGTGGTGGACCTGGCGGTGCGCGGATACCTGCGGATCGAGGAGCTGCCGCACCAGCGCTACTCGTCGGTGGACTGGCTGCTGACCCGCACCGGCCAGCGCGGCGAGGAGACCCTGCTGACCTACGAGCGCCTGCTGCTGGAGGCGCTCTTCCCCCGGGGCCCGCGGACGCGGCTGTCGGAACTGGACGAGGAGTTCGCGAACCGGCTGGCCGACGTGCGCGAGGAGCTGTACCGCGACATGGTGCGGCTCAAGTGGTTCGCGCGCCGCCCCAACCGGGAGCGCAACCAGTGGACGACCGTGGGGATCGTGCTGTCCCTGCTCGGCGCGGTGGTCACCGTGCTGCTGGCGATCTTCACGCACGCCGCGTTCACCGGGCTTGCCCTGGTCATCGCGGGCGCGGCGGTGACCGTCGGAGCGCAGTACATGCCCGCCAAGACGAAGCTGGGCAGTGCCGTGTTCGCGCACGTCGCCGGGTTCCGGGCGTACCTGCTGCGGGCCCGGGTCGACGACGTCCCGCCCGAGCGCCGGGTCCACCTGTTCTCCCGCTACCTGCCGTACGCGATCATCTTCGACAACGTCGAGCACTGGGCGCGGATCCTGGCGGCCGCGGGGGCGGAGGAGTCCGGCGGCCAGGGCCTGTCCTGGTACCGCGGGCCGCAGGACTGGACCCTGGGCGACTTCGCCGACTCCATCAAGGCGTTCACGCTGACCCTGTCCGGTGTCATCTCCAGTACCCGGCAGTTCCGGTCCCTGATCTGAGAGGAGCAGTCTCATGCGTGCGGTGGTGCAGCGGGTCAGCCGCGCCTCGGTGACGGTCGACGGCGAGGTCGTCGGCGCGATCAAGGAGCCGGGGCTGCTGGCGCTGGTGGGGGTGACCCACACCGATGGGGACGCGCAAGCCGCCAAGCTGGCCCGGAAGCTGTGGACGCTGCGCATCCTGGAGGACGAGAAGTCGTGCTCCGACGTCGCGGCCCCGCTGCTGGTGGTCAGCCAGTTCACGCTGTACGGCGACGCCCGCAAGGGCCGCCGCCCCACCTGGCAGGCGGCCGCGCCCGGTCCGGTGGCCGAACCGCTGGTGGACCGGGTGGTCGAGGAGCTGCGCGGGTTGGGCGCGCGGGTGGAGACGGGGGTGTTCGGGGCGCAGATGTCGGTGGAGTTGACCAACGAGGGCCCGTTCACCGTCATCGTGGAGGTCTAGGGACCAGCCCCGTAGTGATGCGGTAAAGACGATCTTCCCCTTCGATACCTAACGTGTTAGATTGGTCACCGGTTGCACGTGGGAGCGCTCCCGGACGTGTGATCTGACCGACAGGCTGAGGGGGCACGTCGGTCGCGCAACAGGAAGAACAACCGTCGCGCGAAAGGAAGAACCGATGACGGAAGCCCGTCACCGTTCCCCGCGGCGAGCCAGACGCTCGCTCAGCCTCCTCCTCACCTCGGCACTGGCCGCGGCCGGCCTGCTGGTCACGGCCTCCCCGGCGCAGGCCGAGTCGACCCTGCGGGACCTGGCCGCACAGAACGGCGGCCGCCACTTCGGCACCGCCCTCACCTACAACCCGCTCAACAGCGACTCCCAGTACCGGGACATCGCGGCCGCCCAGTTCAGCGCGGTCACCCACGAGAACGAGATGAAGTGGGAAGCGCTGGAGCCGCAGCAGGGCCAGTACAACTGGAGCCAGGCCGACTCCATCATCAACTTCGCCAAGGCCAACAACCAGATCGTGCGCGGGCACACCCTGGTCTGGCACAGCCAGCTGCCGTCCTGGCTGAACAACGGCGGCTACAACGGCAACCAGCTCCGCTCCATCATGGAGAACCACATCGAGGTGGTGGCCGGCCGCTACAGGGGTGACCTCTACGCCTGGGACGTGGTCAACGAGGCGTTCAACGAGGACGGCACGTTCCGCAACTCGATCTGGTACCAGGGCATGGGCCGCGACTACATCGCCCACGCCTTCCGCAAGGCCCACGAGGTCGACCCCAACGCCAAGCTGTACATCAACGACTACAACATCGAAGGCATCAACGCCAAGAGCAACGGTCTGTACAACCTGGTGGTCGACCTGCTCAACGAGGGCGTGCCGATCCACGGCGTCGGCATCCAGAGCCACCTCATCGTCGGCCAGGTGCCGTCCACGTTCCAGCAGAACATGCAGCGCTTCGCCGACCTGGGCCTGGACGTGGCCATCACCGAGCTGGACATCCGCATGCAGATGCCCGCGGACAACAACAAGCTCCAGCAGCAGGCCCGCGACTACGAGGCCGTAGTCGACGCCTGCCTCGCGGTGAACCGCTGCATCGGCATCACCGTCTGGGGCATCGACGACGAGCGCTCCTGGGTGCCCTACACCTTCCCGGGCGAAGGCGCCCCGCTGCTCTACGACGGCCAGTACAACCGCAAGCCCGCCTGGTACGCCGTCTACGAGGCCCTCGGCGGCACCGACGACCCGGGTGAGGAGCCGGGTAACCCGGGCGAGGAGCCGGGTGGTCCGGGTGAGGAGCCGGGCGAGCCGGGTACGCCGGGTGGTCCCTGCGACGTGGACTACGCCGTGGTCAACGACTGGGGCAACGGCATGCAGGGCGCCCTGACCGTCACCAACACCGGGTCCTCCCCGATCAGCAACTGGACCCTGCAGTTCACCCTGGCCAACGTGAACATCTCCAACGGCTGGAACGGCGACTGGACCCAGAACGGCTCCCAGATCACCGTGACCGCCCCCGCCTGGAACGCCACCCTCAACCCCGGTCAGAGCACCGAACTCGGCTTCGTCGCCGACAAGACCGGCAGCGTCTCCACCCCCACCCAGTTCACCCTCAACGGAGCCACCTGCTCCTGACGGTGACCTGACCACCTGAACACACCAACGGGGCCGCCGCGCCACAGACGCGGCGGCCCCCGCGGTCTTCGGCCCCGCCTCCGGAGCGCTCCGGCACCGGGGGCACGGTCAGCCGGATCAGTAGACCAGCGCCTGGACCCCGTCCGCCATGACCTCCTCGACGAAGGTGGGGGCGCCCGCGATCCGCACGCCCTCGACCAGGTCCGCCTCGGTCAGCGAACGCCGCGCCGCACACTGGGTGCAGACGGTGACCTGCCCGCCCGCCAGGACCGCGTCGAGCAGCTCGTCGAGCGGAGCCGCGTGCGGCAGCGTGAACCGCTCCGCCCGGCCGGGGACCGCCAGCCAACTCGCCTCCCCGGTCAGCCACAGCGACACCCGCACCCCGCTCGCCACCGCTGCCGCCGCCACCGTGAACGCCTGGTTGCAGCGTTCGGGGGAGTCCTCACCGGCGGTCGCCTTGATCACCAACACGCGTTCCATGCCGTCAGCGTAACGCCCGTGTCCGCCGCGGTCCCACGGTTCGCCGGGATCGCGGTGCTCCGTCCCCGGAGGTCACCCGGCGGCGAGAGCGTCGCGCAGCGCCCGCGCCTCCCGGACCAACCGGGTCCGCCCCTTCCGTGCGGCCACCTGCGTCACCTCGGGGATCTCCCCCCGGGCACCGCAGCGGCCCGCGCACTCGGCGGCCACCGCGACCAGGTCGGCCAGCCCGCGCGGCGCGGGGCCGTCGCAGCAGCGGAGCAGGCCGGGCAGGACGGCCTCCAGCACCGACCAGACCGTGCCGTAGGCGCCGCCCGCCGCCGCGTCCCGCAGCGCCGCGGCCAGCCTCGTCGGGACGACCGCCCCGACGCGCACCGCCTCGCCCAGGCAGCGGCCGAGCAGCGCCGCGTCCAGGTCGCCGCGCGCCGCCAGGGCCAGCAGGGCGTCGACCGCCGCGGGCCGGTCCTCGGCCTCCGCCACGCCCAGCGCGCAGGCCACCCCCATGTGCAGGGCCGTTCCCGCCCCGCCCCCGGCCTCCGCCAGGACGGGCAGCAGCCGCACCGTCCCGCTCGCGCCCCCGTCGGCCGCGTCGACGTAGGCCCGCTGCAGCCGCAGGGCGAGCAGCCGCCGGGAGACCGGCAGCATCGCCAGCCAGTGCGGGTCGGGGAGGTGGCGGCAGAGGTCCCGGTCGTCGACGCCGCCCCCCTCCAGCAGCGCCCCGAAGACCTCGTGCAGCGCGCCGGGCGGGGCCACCGCCCCGCTGGCGACCAGGAGAGCGCCCGCCGGGGTGCCGTCGCCGCCGGGACCGTCCCAGGGAGCGCGTTCCACCGGTTCGGGCAGGCCGCCGGCCGCCAGCCACGCGGCGAGCCGCCGCCCCGCCGACCCCGCCAGCTTCCCGGCGCGGTCCAGGACCTCGTCCGGGCAGGCCGCGGCATCCACCCGCAGCAGCGCCTGGGAGAGGTCGACCTCCCCGGGGGACACGCCGGCGTCCTCGTAGGCCGCGATCCGGGCGACCAGTTCGGCCGGGTCGATCCGCCCGTCCACGGCGGTGGGGGTGGCCAGCAGGAACGGCGGCGGATCGGTGGCCAGGCGCTGGGCGACCTCGTGCAGCCGCGCCCGGATGACCCGGCTGAACCGGCTGGGGGCCCGCCCCGGAAGCCACTGCTCCCGCCACGCCCACAGGACTCCCGGGTCCTCCTCGCCCAGCAGATGGGCCAGGACGTACCGCAGGTCCCCGGGACGCCACTCCCGCTCCCACGGCTCCCGGGAACGCCACGAGAGGTCCCAGGGGCAGGCGCGGGCGACCGGTTCGAGCGCCGCGACCAGCCCGTCGAGGTCGCGGTGGGCGTGGCGGACCAGGCCGTCCAGGGCGCGTTCGAAGGTGGGGACGTCGACCGCGCGGACGGCGGCCCACCCGCCCCGGGTCCGCTGGACCACCGCGCCGACCTCCTCGGCGACCTCGGCCGGGGTGGCCGGAGGAGGGGCCAGCGGCGCGGGCACGGCCACCGGGGGCAGCAGGTCGGCCGGCTCCGCGGCCGCGGACGGTGCCGTGCCGAGGAGTCCGGCGGCGCGGTCGCGCAGTCCCGGGTGGAGCGCGGCCGACGCCGCGGCCAGGCCGGCGCGGACCTCCTCGGGGGCGTGCGGCAGGTGGCGGGCGGCCACCTGCCAGGCCCTCTCCTGGAGGGTGACGTCCTCGTGGCCGAAGAGGCCGGTGACGGCCGACACCACCACCCCGGCGCGGGAGGCGTCGCGCCGGGCCGACCGGTCCAGCCAGGACAGCTGGGCGCGCAGCAGCTTCTTCTGGGGGCGGAACAGCACCGACCGGGAGGCGTCGGCGAACTGCTCAGCGGTGAGCCTGCCCGCGTCGTCCAGCGCCCGCAGCCTCCGCTGGACGTGTTCCGCGACGGCGGAGGGCGTCTCGGACAGCAGGCGCAGCAGGACCGGCACCCGCTCGCCGCACTCGTCGTCGGTGGGGTCCAGGCTGGTGAACACCTCGAAGCAGGCGGTCAGGTCGCTCGGCCGACCGCCGCGCAGCAGGCACGCCAGGGCGGTGTCAATGAGGAAGGCGCGGTCCAGGCGCCCCTCCGCGGCGAGCGCGGCCAGCGCCCGCGGCCACCGGTCGGCGTCCTCCCCGCCGGCCCCCCGCTCCGCCAGCTGGGCGACGGTGCCGCCCCGGAAGATCCGGGGCAGGAGCGTGTCGCGGAAGGGGTCGTCGCGCAGGCGGTCCAGCAGCGTGTCGGGGCGGGAGGAGGTCCGGTGGCGCCCCCCGGCGGGGTGCCAGTGCGGATGGGTGAGGTCGCGCATCCACGCCTGGACGAAGGCGTCGTGCTCGGGGGGCGGGAGGTCCGACATCAGCAGCAGTCCCCTGACCAGGGGGTACCAGAAGGACTCCGTGGTCCGGTCGCAGCGCTCCACGACGCGGGCCACCAGGTCGGCCCGCCACCGTGCGGGGCGGTCGGCCAGGACCTGCAGGAGCCGGTCGGTGTCGCGGGGCTCCGTGCTCGCCCACCACAGCTCGTCGCTGATGATCCAGCGGACCGCCGCCGCGGGGGTCGGCTCGCACGCGACTCCGGCCAGGCGCAGGATCTGCCGGTGTCGCTCGTAGCGGATGCTCGTCGCGTCCCAGTCGTCCCGGAGCAGGCGCAGGAACCGCTCCAGGTAGGGGACGCAGGAGCCCCGGTCCCGCTCCGGCAGCGCCGCCAGCCTCGGGAACAGGTCCTCCTTGCGGACGTCCGTCACGGCCGCGACCACCCCCGCCGCCTCGGGGGTAAGCCGCCGAGCGGTCTCCTCCAGGATCTCCCGGTCCTCCTCGGTGAGCCGTCTGGCCGCCTCCAGCCGGACACCGGTGCGCCGGGCGAACCGCAGCAGCAGGTCCACCGGGTCGTCGGCCGGCGGCTCCGGCGCGGTTCGCGGCTCCGGCGCGGGGGACGTGCTCATCTGCTGTCTCCTTCGGGTCGGACGACGGTACCTCGGGCGAGGCGGACGGCGAGGACGTGGGAGCACGGTCCGCGTCCGCCCCGGTACCGCGTCCACCACGGGCAGGTGCAGGTGGACTCCCCGCCGCCCGAGCGGACCCGGTGGACGCGGTCGGCGTCGACGGTGACGGCGGCCAGGTCGCCGTCGAGGCGGACCGCGCCGGCGGCGACGAGGGAGCGGGCCATCCGCAGGCGGGGGTTGCGCCGCTCGGCGTGCGCGGCGTCGTAGGGGAGCTCCCGGTGGAAGTGGGCGGCCTCGGCGGTGTCGTAGCCGACCCGGCCCGCCGTCCCCAGCAGGGTGAGGGCGGCGCGCACCCGGGCGGGGGCCAGCCCGGCCTGCTCGGCGAGGTCGGCGACGTCCAGGCGCGGCTCCCAGGCCAGCAGCGCCGCGACCCGGTCGGCGTCGGCGGCGTCGGCGTCGGCCAGCGCCTCCAAGGCCGACCCCTCCCCGGAGAAGCCCCGGGCCGCGCTCGGCGACAGGGTGAGGGTGAGGCGCATCCCCGGCAGCACCACCTCCCAGGCGGCGGCGACGGGTTCGCTGCGCGCGGTCACCGGCGGCCCGTACACCCGCAGGGCGCGGGCGTACCGCAGCACCCGGCCCAGCGCGGCCAGGCGCACGGGGCCGGGCAGGCAGACCGCGCCGGGCACGGGCCTGCTGGTGCGCCGCAGGGTGCGCCCGCCGGGCACCACCCAGCCGGGGTCGCGGGAGCCGCGGGGCAGCGAACGCAGGAAACGGACCGCCTCGGCCGCGGGGACCTCGCCGCGCAGGTCGAAGGTGGAGGCGATGACCTGCGTCTCGGCGAACCCGCGCAGCCAGCGGTCGGGCAGCGGCACCTTCTTCTCCACCACCGCGCCGTCCGGGGTGGCCACCGCCAGCTCGTCGGGGCCCACGCTCAGGTGCAGGGGATCGGCGCCGCCCACCCGGGCCAGGGCCTCCCGCAGCGGGTCGTTGACGTCGACGTTGGTGGTGCCGTGGCCGACCTCGCCGCCGTCGAGCCCGGCGGCCAGGACGTCCAGGCGCGCGTAGACGCCCCCGCAGGCGGAGAACGACTCGAACCGGAGCCGGTCGCCGTTCCCGGTGACCACGGGGTCCCGTGAGGCGTCCGGGAACTGCCGGTGGTAGCGGGCCGCGGCGACGTCCGCCACGCTCAGCAGCGCCGCCGCGGCAGCCCCCGGCTCGGTGAGGAAACCGCTGAAGAACCGGGGGTGCGGGTGGGAGCCGGCGGGCGTCAGTCCCGTCGAGGTCTGCAGGCAGAGGCGTCCTCCGGCTCCCCCGAAGTCGAGGGTCGAGGAGCACCGGTAGCTGGGGGCGTGCACCGCTTCCGTCATGTCCCGTGACCCTAGGGGCCGGCAGTGACAGGGAGGGCCGGTTCAGCTCCGGTGCGGCCAGGGCAGGAGGCGTCCCGCCGCTTCCAGACGGTGGATGAAGTCCCAGTCCATCTTCGTGTCCAGGTCCCACGAGGGATGGAAGCTGCCGGGGATCCTCGGGTCGCCCAGGCCCAGGCTGTCCACGACGAAGTCCAGCAGCTTCGGCTGCATCCGGCGCAGACAGGCGTCGACGGCCTCGGCGTAGGTCAGCGACTCGCGGATGGTGATGAGCGTCCCGTACCGGTGCCGGGTGAGGAGGAACGGCACACGCGGCGGGAGCGGGCTGTAGGTGAGGGAGAGTTTCGGGCGGCGGGGGCCCGCCCTGGGACGACCGTGCGGCGGCTGCGGCATGTCTGACCTCTTCGTCACGTTGCGGGCGCGGCGGCCGCTCGGGGGATTCAGGGTCTTCGCGCCTCCGTCCCGATCCCCGGCGACCAGCACACTACGTTTTGTCACCATTCTTACATCCCGGTCGAGGGCCGCGGAGAAAGCTTCAGCGGTTCCGGGGGCCCGCCGCCTCCCCGCGGGGTGCGCCGCCCGGTGCCGACCGCTCAGTGCAGTGCGCCGTTGCCGCTCATGCGTCTGCGTCTGGCCCGGTGCACCACGAGCAGCGCCTGGACGCGCGCGGTCTCCAGGGCCTGCTCCACGAGCGCCCGCGCCTCCTCCTCCGGCATGTCGGCGGTGTCGGCCTGCAGGTCGGTGTAGATGCGCTGCAGCAGCTCCTCGTTGCCGAGCAGGTAGCGGCGGGTCTCGGTGCCCTGGCTCTCGTCGCGGACCACGGAGATGAGGTCGTTGACCTCCTCGGGATCCCCGCCCGAGGCCATGCGCTCGATCGACCCGCGCGTCCACCCCAGCTTGAACTCCAACTTGGCGCACAGGTCCCGGCTGTAGCGGGACCGCCTGCCGCTCTCCAGGTCCTGCAGCAGGCGCGGCGGGATCTTCGGGGTCTGCTGGGCGAACTCCGTCCGGCTGCGCCCCAGCTCCTCGCGGCGGGCTCTGACGGCCGCCGCGATGGACGCCGTATGTTCGCCAAAGTCGATGCTGGGGCGGGCCATGGCTGTCGGTCTCCTCCGTGTCGGGGACGTCGGGTCATGCCGGTCATTCCCGCTGACGCCCTCTCCCAATACCGCCGCCGACCCTAACGGACGGACCGCCCCCGTGACCGGGGGAACGAGATCCGCGGCACTCCTCCGAAGTGGAGATTCGGCACCTAACGGACGTCGGGGAACGATATGGTTTCTTCAGCGATAGTCATCGCCTCTCTCCGCGACACCAGCCCCGTGCGCCGTGGGCGGCTGCGGTTGACCACCCCTCTCCCCGGTCCCCGGGACGGCGGGTCCCCCCCGCGGCTCGTCGCGAGATCCAGACGACTGTGAAAGAGGCATGTCCGTGACCCAGAAGGTTCGCCTCACCTGCCCGTTGGGGCGCAAGCATGTCGAACTGTGGGGCGGCGCGGCGCTGGCGGCGCTCGGCGGGGTCGTCATCGCGATGGATCCGTCCCACTGGGCCAGTGTGGTGTTGGGTGTGCTGGTCATCGGCGGCGGCCTGGCCGTGCTGTGGCACGGCCTGCGCGCCAAGTCCCCCGTACTGGAGATCGACGACCAGGACTTCTGCTACATCCGCGGCCGCTACGTGGTCCGCGTGCCGTTCTCCGAGATCGGCTCCTACTACCTGCTGCCCGGCCGCACCCGGTCGCTCGGCCTGTGCGACCCCACGGGACGCCCGAAGGTCTTCCCGTCCGTGGAGGGCCGCCGCGCCGGACGCCCCTACCTGCCGCTGACCGGCCTGACCTCGCCGGCCAAGGTCGACGCGTTCATGAGCACCGCGGGCATCCCGCCCCGCGACCGGTCGCTCACCTCGGGGTCCTGACCTGCCGTCCGCAGCCCGGTGGGGCCGTCCCGCTGCCGGGACGGCCCCACCGTTCGTTCCGCTCCGTCACCCGGCGGGTCAGAACTCCAGGTCGGCCCCCGCCTCACCGAGGGTGCGCTCGATGAACTCGGGGTTGGCGGCCAGCCACTCGCGGGCGCCGGCCTCCGGGTCGTCCTCGTGGTCGGCGAGGACGGCCTGCTCCAGGGAGCTCAGCTCGTCGTCGCTGAGCTCGAAGTTGCCGAGCCACTCGGCCAGCTCCGGGAAGTCCTCGCTGAAGCCGGCGCGGCCCACCGCGTGGATCTCCTCGGCGCCGCCCATCGCGCCCTCGGGGTCCTCCAGGTCCTTCAGGTCGTACTGGGCGTAGGCGATGTGCGGCCGCCACAGGGTGACCACGATCGGCTCCTCGTCGGCGATCGCCGCGTCCAGCTCGGCGAGCATCGCCGCGGTGGAGGACTCGATCAGCTCGTAGTCGTCCAGGCCGTAGGTGGGGATGGCCTCTTCCTTGGTGGTGCGCACCAGGCCGGACCCGGACTCGATGCCGACGATCCGGCCGCCGAACAGGTCGGCGTTGTCGGCCAGGTCGGCGATGGAGTCCACCTCGTCCACGTAGGAGGGGACGGTGAGGGTCAGCACGGCGTTGTCGTACCAGGCCCCGAGGTCCTCGACCTTGTCGCCGTACTCCTCCCAGTAGTCGGCGTGGGTGAGGGGAAGCCAGGTGTCCAGGAACATGTCGACGTCGCCGTTGGCCACGCCCTGGTACATGGGGGCCACGTCGACCTCGGTGATGGTCACCTCGTAGTCGAGCTCTTCGAGGAGCACCTTCCACATGTTGGTGGTGGCGATGGCCTCCTCCCACGGGATCAGGGCGATCTCGATCTGCTTGTCGCCGCCCTGCCCGGATCCCTCGTCTCCGCCGCCCGCCAGGCCGCTTCCGCCGTCTCCTCCACAGGCGGTGGCCAGCAGGGCCAGCGAGGCCAGCCCTGCGGTGACCGAGGCGAGGCGCCGGGTGCGCTTGGTGGGTTTCACGTGGTGGTTCCCTTCTTCATTGGCTTCACGCTTCCGTGCGGGACGGGGAAGCGTGCACTGCCGCACGCTCGTGGAGCGGCAGCACGGTCTGTGGTTGTCGGCTCAGGCCGCGGCCGCCTGTTCGGCGCGGGCCTGCGGGGAGCGGCGGGTGACCGCGGCGGTGAGCCGGTCGAGGAAGATCGCGAGGATGACGACGGCGATGCCGCCCTCGAAGCCGAGCGCGCCGTCGTTGCGGGAGATGCCCTGGTAGACCTGGTTGCCCAGGCCGCCCGCGCCGACCATGCCGGCGATGACCACCATGGACAGGCCGAGCATGATCACCTGGTTGACCCCCGCCATGATCGTCGACAGCGCCAGCGGCAGCTGGATGCCGGTGAGGATCTTGGCGGGCGGCGCGCCGAACGCCTCGCCCGCCTCGACGATCTCCTTGTCGATCTGCCGGATGCCCAGCTCGGTGAGGCGCACCCCGGGCGGCATCGCGAAGATGACGGTCGCCACGACCCCGGGGACGGCGCCGAGCGAGAAGAAGAAGATCGCCGGAATCAGGTAGACGAAGGCGGGCATCGTCTGCATGAGGTCCAGGACCGGCTTGACGACCCGGCTGACCACGGTGCTGTAGGCGGCCAGCACACCGATGGGGATGGCGATGATCACCGCGATGAGGCTGGCCACCAGGACCAGGGACAGCGTGGACATGGCGTTGTTCCACTGGCCGATGCTGATCACGACGGTGAGCGCGACCAGCGAGAACACGCCCAGCTTCCAGCCCGCCACCGCCCACGCCAGGGCGCTGAGCAGCAGCATCACGAGGGTGGCCGTGGGCTGGCCGATCACCCCGGGGACCGCGTCGAACAGCAGCCAGCCGCACAGGATCGTCACCAGCCAGCCGCCGGCCACGGCGGCGACCAGCGGCAGCCGGATCCGGTGGACCGCGGCCACGACCACCAGGGCCGCGAGCGCGACGATCCCGATGACCAGGTTGGACTCCACCCCGTCCTGGCCGAACAGGTGCATCGCCCACAGGAAGAGCTGCGGCGGCGAGTGGTTGACCAGGGTGTCGCCCAGCGCGAACGCGGCCTGCCCCACGTACAGGGCGACGGCCGTGCCGGCGATGACCAGCACCGGGATGGGGCGGGCGCGCACCAAGACCGCCACCAGGACGGCGGCCGCGATGGCGGTCAGCTGGGCGGCCTGGGGTTCGGTGAGGAAGTCCCGGAGCGTGGTGACCGACCAGTCGATGGTGGCGCCGATGGCGTCGAAGAGTCCGCCGAAGTGCTCCTTGAGCCACTCGTTCAGCGCTTCGAAGCCCTCACCGAGCGGCAGCCGCGGCGGGAAGGGGAACAGCCAGCTCACTGGCGGACCTCCTCACGCCGTTCACCGCGCACGGGCGCGGGCACGACGCCGTTCTCCTGCTCCTCCGGCATGGCCAGCGCGGACAGGATGGTGCTCGGGGAGACCGCGCCGATCACCCGGTCCTCCTCGTCGACCACGGCGAGCGGGTTGTCGCAGGCGGCCGCCCGCTGGAACAGTTCGGCGACGGGGGCGTCCGGCTCCACCCGCTCCCAGTCGTCCCAGTCAGCGGAGTCGGCCTTGGGCGCGGGCTCCATGACCGAGGCGGCGGTCAGCACCCGGCTGCGGTCCACGTCCTCGGTGAACCGGGCGACGTAGTCGTCGGCCGGGTGGTTGAGGATCTCCTCGGGGGTGCCGATCTGGATGACCCGGCCGTCCCGCAGCACGCAGATGCGGTCGCCCAGGCGCATCGCCTCGTTCAGGTCGTGGGTGATGAAGACGATGGTCTTGCCCAGTTCGGCCTGGAGCTGGATCAGCTGGGTCTGCATGTCGCGGCGGATCAGCGGGTCCAGGGCGCTGAACGCCTCGTCCATGAGGATGATGTCGGTGTCGGCGCTCAGGGCCCGGGCCAGGCCCACGCGCTGCTGCATACCGCCGGACAGCTGCTGCGGCAGGTGGCTCTTCCAGTCCCCCAGCCCCACCAGGTCGAGGGCGTGTGCGGCGCGTTCGTGGCGCTGGGCGCGCGGGACGCCGCGCACCTCCAGCCCGTAGGCGGCGTTCTCCAGCACGGTGCGGTGCGGGAAGAGCGCGAAGTGCTGGAAGACCATGCTGATCTTCTCACCGCGCAGGGCGCGCAGGGCGCGCCGGGACAGGGCGGTGATGTCGGTCCCGTCGATCTCCACCGTCCCGGAGGTGGGCGGCAGCAGTCCGTTGAGCATGCGGATCAGCGTGGACTTGCCGGAGCCCGAAAGACCCATGACGACGAAGATCTCGCCGGGCTGGACCTCGAAGGACACGTCGATGACGGCGGCTGTGACGTTCAGTTCCTTGATCTCGTCGCGGTGGCGCCCGTCCGACAACAGTTCGACGGCTTGGGGTGCTCGTTTGCCGAACACCTTGTACAGGTGGTTCGCGCGTACAGCTGGCACGGCTTCCTCTTCGGTCGACCTCGTCTGGCACGGCGTCTTCGGCGTGGTGCCCTCCTCCTCGGGTCCCGTGACGTGCCGCTGAGGAATGCGCGGGGTCAGCGTCGGCCCGGTACCGGAGCCCTCGGGGCCCCGCACTTCGAACACCACACGTCCGATTTGCGTAGATACGCCACCTTAGAGACGTTGACCTGGGATTTTCCTTAGAAAGGTCACAGAGAGGAAACGGGTTTAAGTTTCAACCTCCACGAAACTCCTCTTGCAAGGGAGGATGGACCGACCAAAAAGCAAGATTTTGTGATTTACATCACTCACACTTCAAGAGTGAAATAGATCACATTTTTAGCTCTTGAAATCTTCCTGAGCACAGGTCCACTCACCCGGGTGAGGAACGGCGTCCGCCGTCGACCGGTCCCGCAACGCCCCGGCCGCGCGGCACGGAAGCGCTCCCTTCCAGGAGGAGAGCACGGTCAAATACAGTCGAAGAGTGACCAAGTCCCGGATCAGCGCGATCCTCACCGTCGGGGTGTTCACCGCGACGATGTGGATCCTCGAAATCGTCGACTTCTTCCTCCTCGGCGGGCTGCTCGACCACCAGTTCGGCATCCGCTCCTGGGCCGCCGAGGACCTGTGGACCGTCTTCACCGCGCCGTTCATGCACGCCAACCTCGCCCACATCACCGCCAACACCGTGCCCCTGCTGGTGCTGGGCGCACTGGTGGCGTTCAGCGGACTGGGCCGCTTCCTGTGGGCGTCGGCCATCATCGCCGTGGTCAGCGGCATCGGCGTGTGGCTGCTGTCCGCCCCCGGCTCACTGACCGTCGGCGCGAGCGGCCTGATCTTCGGCTACTTCGGCTACCTGGTGCTGCGCGGCATCATCGAACGCAAGACGATCGACATCGTCATCATGATCTGCACGGTGCTCTTCTACGGCGGCCTCATCTTCGGCGTGCTGCCGCAGGGCCAGGGCATCTCGTGGCAGGCCCACCTGTTCGGCTTCCTCGGCGGACTGCTCGCCGCCTACATCCTGCCCAGGCGCACCAGGCGCCAGCCGCTCCCCCCGCACCAGGGCTACGGCCCCTACGGCCCTTACGGCCCCCCGCCGCAGGGGTACCCGGGCTACTGATCCCCGTGCCGGACCGTGGTGCGCGTGAAGTTCAGATAGGAGCGTGAAGGCGTGGGACCGCGCTGCCCCTGGTAGCGCGAACCGCAGACCTGCGAACCGTAGGGGTGCTCGGCGGGCGAGGACAACTGGAACATGCACAGCTGTCCGATCCGCATCCCGGGGTAGAGCTTGATCGGCAGCGTCGCCACGTTGGACAGCTCCAGGGTGACGTGCCCGGAGAACCCCGGGTCGATGAACCCGGCCGTGGAGTGGGTGAGCAGCCCCAGCCTCCCCAGGGAGCTCTTGCCCTCCAGCCGGCTCGCGATGTCGTCGGGCAGCGTCACCGTCTCGTAGGTGGACGCCAGCACGAACTCGCCGGGGTGCAGGATGAACGCCTCGTCCCCCTCCGGCTCGATGAGCCGGGTCAGCCCCGGCTGCTCCACCGCCGGATCGATGTGCGGGTACCGGTGGTTCTCGAACACCCGAAAG
This sequence comes from Thermobifida alba, assembly GCF_023208015.1. NCBI lineage: Bacteria > Bacillati > Actinomycetota > Actinomycetes > Streptosporangiales > Nocardiopsidaceae > Thermobifida > Thermobifida alba. Next base: position 3,627,580 of record NZ_CP051627.1, read on the forward strand.
TAACGGTCCAGCCGCACGTCGATGCTGGACGGCTGGACGAGCTCGGGATCGTAGGGGTCCAGCTTGACCCGCCCCGATTCGATGGCGGCCCTGAGATCACGGTCGGAGAGAAGCACGTTGACGAATCTACCTTGCTGTACGATCCGCCCGATCGGGCGGTGCCTGCCCCCTCACGGACTTGCGAGCCGCGCCGCGATCATTATCCTTACCCATGAGCTCGCAGAGTGCGGTAACCTCTCTGCAGAGCGAGCTGCTCATGCGGATGTAGTTCAATGGTAGAACTTCAGCTTCCCAAGCTGATAACGCGGGTTCGATTCCCGTCATCCGCTCTCACAGCGAAGGCCCAGGTCAGGGACAGTTTCCCGGACCTGGGCCTTCGGCGTTGGAAGGGCGCTTGAGAAGGCGCGTGCCCGTTACGTGCCCGATGCTCGACCTCTCCCCCACCTCAGCGCCGCACGCCGACGAGGCGCGGCTCGTCCTCGCCGCCGCTCCGGTGCCGGAGGGGTTGTCGGGTGGCGGGTCTTCGGGGTGAAGCGCCGTCACACGGCCACAGGCCGACCGGTGGTGAAGCGCCACGGAAAGCCGACCATCCCCCGGGACCAGAGCGAACCTCAAGGCTGCCGGGCCTCCCGGCCGAAGCACACCCGCTGATTCACCGCTCGCCCGCACCCCGGCCCCGACTCCGATGATCTTGACACCGTGGGGCACCCAACCGCGGAACATGGCCCGTTTCCGTCAAGATCATGGCCATGAAGGCGGTCGGGTGACCGGTGTCTTCGGCCGCGAGGCGCGGCAGCCTTGACCGCCGCTCCGGTGCCGGAGGGGTTGTCGGGTGGCGGGTCTTCGGGGTGAAGCGCCGTCACACGGCCACAGGCCGACCGGTGGTGAAGCGCCACGGAAAGCCGACCATCCCCCGGGACCAGAGCGAACCTCAAGGCTGCCGGGCCTCCCGGCCGAAGCACACCCGCTGATTCACCGCTCGCCCGCACCCCGGCGCTTCACCGGAAACCGCTGCCGTCAAAACAGCTTCCGACACATCCCAGCACGAACCAATAGATCTTGACGGAAACGGCCCATAATCTGCGGTTTCATGCCCACTCGTGTCAAGATCATCGGTTCTCGGCATCACCGGCGCACGCCGCGTGTCCGCTGCGCCGCCGGGCCGGCAGCAGAAACCCCTCCGGGCCGGCGACGAACGTGAACGGCCCGGCCCACTCGTCCGCACGGTAGCGGCAAGGGAAGGCCCAGGCCGGTGCGGGGGCCGGGCCTGGGCCTTCGAGGTGGGCGGTGATCTTGGTACCAGGGTCATGTCAGGCGTTGACCGTAACTCTGGTGTCACCGCCGTCGAGGTCCGGAGCGCTCGGGGGCGCCCCGGAAGCCGTTCAGCCGAGGTTCTTCTGGTCCACGTCCCAGTCGGGGGAGGTGCAGAGGCCGCAGTTGGGTCCGACGAACTGCCGGCGGGCGTTCTGGTCGCCCTTGAGCTGCCACTTCAGCCACTGGACGCCCACCCGGCCGTACTCGCCGCCGTTGGGTTCGCCGAAGGTGCCGTAGTGGCCGACGTCCAGGTGGCCCATGAACGCGGGCAGCCCTGCGGGCAGGCGGCCCCAGTCGTCCACGGCGTTGGCGTAGGCGATGTCGGTCGGACCGCCGGTGAAGTAGGCGATGGGGGCGTGCAGGCGGGTGAGCAGGTGGTTGTCGCGGTCGCTGAGCAGGCCGCTGTTCCACAGCACGGTCGTGGTGATCCGCGGGTCGTCGGCCACCTCGTAGGTTTCGAGGCCGCCGCAGGACTGGCCCATGACCGCGATCTTGTCGGTGTCGAGCTTGCCCCGGTACGGGCTGAACAGGCGGGTGTTCTCCGCGACCGCCCAGTCGATGGCCTCGGTGAGCATCGCGGCGTCGGTGCGGCCGAAACCGCCCGGCCGGCCGTTCGCGATGACCAGGAAGCCGTGCGAGGCGAACTCGGTGAGGATGTTCTCGAACATCGTGCCGTCGGCGAGGCAGGCGCCGTTGCCCCAGACGACGATCGGCAGCCGCTCGCTGCCGGGCAGGGTGACGGGCCGGTAGATCGTGTGGTCCCGGAGTCGGATCGTGGTCACGTACTCGGCCGGGTACGGGCCCGTGCCCGTGGCCGCGACGGCCGTGCCCGACGTCACGGGCAGGAGGAAGGCCGCCGCCAGCAGACCGACGAGACCGGTCGACACACGGCGGGCCAGGCTGCGCACTCTCATATCTCCACTCCAAAAAATCATTGCGGACTTTCCTGGCTTTCCCTGTCCGCCCAGTCAAATATTCGGCCGCGTTATTGGAGTGTCAACACCGGATGAAAGGAACCGGTTGTTTCACCGATACCCGGATCCCTTTATTCCGATCTTGCCGATAATGGGCTTCTGAACTGGGGAAACAGAGCATTTCGGCATGATCGCAGGATTCTGGCGGGGCTCCTCGCACCGCCGGGCGGGAGCGCGGCGTCCGGGGATGTTTCCGCCGTTGTCGCCGGGTGTGCTGACCCACCGGAGGGAAAGCCGATTGACAGGGGTGGGGCGGAGTGCCAGCATGGCGGCATGCCCCGATCCGTGATCCGCGAATTCCGCCCCGACGACTTGGACGCGGTGGTCGAACTGTCGGTGCGCGCGTGGACTCCGGTCTTCACCTCCCTGGCAGAGGTGCTCGGCTCCGGGCTCTTCGCGTGGATGCATCCCGACGGCTGGCCCGCGGCGCAGCGGAAGGCGGTCGCGGAGGCCTGCCGCTCGGAGGGGACGCACGTGTGGGTCGCCGAGGCCGGCACGGCCGTGGCCGGTTTCGTGGCGGTGCGGTTCGACCCCGCCGAGAGCACGGGCGAGATCCACATGATCGCCGTCGACCCCCCGTACCAGCAGGAGGGGGTCGGGTCGCGGCTGACGGAGTTCGCCCTGGACCGGATGCGGGAGCGGGGCATGGCCCTGGCCCTGGTGGAGACGGGCGGCGACCCCGGGCACGCCCCGGCGCGCCGGACCTACGAACGGGCCGGTTTCACCCCGCTGCCGATCGTCCGGTACTTCAGACGGCTCTGAGGGTTGGAGAAGGGGCACCCGCCCGCCGGACGGCCGTGACCGCCGGTCCGGTCGCCCCGGACCGGCGGTCACGGCCGTCCGGTGACCAGTTCCTCGGTGATGCGGGCCAGGGTGTGCGGGGCCGAGTAGTTCAGCGCGTGCCCCTTCCCCGGGACCTCCACCAGTCGCCCGCGGGGCAGCAGGTCCGCGGCCAGCGCCGCGGACTCGTGGTCGCTGAGCCGGTCGTGGGTGCCGCGCACCACCACGGCGGGGGCGGCCACCTTCGGCAGGGTGCGGCTGACCGGGTCGTCGAGGGCGCGGCACAGCGTCCACCAGATCCGCCGCGGGCCGCAGCGCAGGTAGTCGCCGAGGACGAGGGGGACCAGCGCCGGGTTCTCGCTGGGCACGGTCAGCAGCAGCTGCCCGGTCTTCTGTGCGACGCCGCGGTTCCCGCCCTCCAGCATGAGGCCGTTGAGCACCAGGGGCCCCACTAGTTCCGGGGCGGTCGCGGCCAGGTGGACGGTGATCTGGCAGCCGATGGAGTTGGCGACCAGGGGCACACCCGCGCGGCCGGTGGCGCGCAGCCACTCGGCCAGGGCAGCCGCGAGCCGGGGAACGTCCAGTCCGCGGCGGGGCCCCGGGGTACGGCCGAATCCCGGCAGGTCCACGGCGACCGTCCGATGGCGCGGAGCGAGAGCCCGGGCGAACGGGAGGAAGTAGCGGTGCGAGACGCCCAGCCCGTGGACGCACACCACCTCCGGGGCCGTGGCCGGGCCCAGGACCGCGGCGTGGACGGGAACACCGGCGACGGGAGTGGTCTCGTACCCCTCCCATCCGCCGGGGGCCGCGGAGGGTGCGGGGGTGTCGAGGGCGCCGGGGGGCCTTCCGCGGGCGTGTGCGCTGTCGTGGCACGTCCGCTCCCCCATGGCTTGCCTCCGACGAGACGACGGCGGTGACCGTGCTCCCATTACCCCCGGCCGTGCCGCACAAACAGCCGTGCTCCACCGGGGGGGAGCGGCTCCTCCCGGCTCTCCCGACGGTTGGGGGGCGGCCGGGGAGCCCGCGCGTCCCGCCCGTTCCCGGGGTTGCTCGCGGGCCGTGTCCGGAACATCACACTTTTCTGAACAGAATTTTGCAGCCCTGCATCCTTGCTCGGCTGTAAGCTTGCATCCGTGCAATTTTTCCTTGATGGAACACTACCTCCATGACCAAGACCACTTATTCGTCCGGGGAGACGCTGCGGGCGCGCAAGCAGCGGCAGACCCGGGAAGCCATCCACATGGCCGCGCTGCGCCGCACCTTGGAGCACGGGATCGAGAACGTGACCGTCGCGGAGATCAGCGCCGAGGCCGACGTCTCCACGAGGACGTTCTTCAACTACTTCCCGACCAAGGAGGACGCGATCCTCGGCCTCCGGGACGTGCGGGAGAGCATCACCGAGGACGCGGCGATGGAGTCGCTCATGGACCGCGAGCCCACCGGTGACCTGCTGACCGACGTGGCCCACCTGGTCCGCTCGGTGTTCTCGGCGACGCTCAGCGGACGCACCCGCGAGCAGATCTGGGAGGCCATGACGCGCTATCCGCAGCTCCGACGCCGCCAACTGGAGCGCGTCTCACTCATCGAACAGCGTCTGGGGCAGGTCGTCGCCAGGCACCTGAAGACGGACGAGCGGTTCGCCGACGGCTCCCTGGACGTTGACGACGCGGCCCGCATGATCGTCGTGGTCTGCGCCGGAGCCATGCGTTTTGCCGTGCACGACCCCGCCGCCGGGAAGTGCGCGTCCATCGAGGAGATCGAATCCCGGTTCGACCAGACGGTGGAGTTACTGAGAAAGGTAATGCGGAAACTCCAATGACCATCACTGCCCGTTCGGAGTCTTCCGAAATGAGCCCGGCCGCCGGTTCCCGGCGCAGCGTCGTCTTCGTCTTCCTCGCCCTGATCCTGACGATGCTGCTGGCCTCGCTGAACCAGACGGTGCTGAGCACCGCGCTGCCCACCATGGTCGGCGAGCTCAACGGGGTCGACCAGATGCTGTGGGTGATGACCGCCTTCATCCTGGCGTCGACGATCATGATGCCGGTCTACGGCAAACTCGGCGACCTCATCGGACGCAAAGGACTGTTCCTCACCGCCATCTCGCTGTTCACCGTGGGCTCGGTGATCGGCGGCCTGGCCCCCGACATGGGCTGGCTCATCGCGGGCCGGGTGGTGCAGGGACTGGGCGGCGGCGGCCTGATGATCATGTCCCAGGCCATCATCGCCGACATCATCCCCGCCCGGCAGCGCGGCCGGTACATGGGCGTCATCGGCGCGGTGTTCGCGGTCTCCTCGGTCGCCGGACCCCTGCTGGGCGGCTGGTTCACCGAGGGCATCGGCTGGCGGTGGGCCTTCTGGATCAACATTCCCCTCGGCCTGCTGGCGCTGGCCGCCGCGGCCTTCCTGCTGCGCCTGCCCAAGCGGCGGCCCGAACGGCTCCGGGTAGACGTCTGGGGCATGGCGTTCATGGCCATTGCGGCCACCTGCCTCATCCTGACCAGCACGTGGGGCGGCAGCCAGTACGACTGGGACTCCCCGGTGATCATCGGCCTCATCGTCGGCACCGTCGTCGCCTCGGTCCTGTTCGTCCTGGTCGAGCGCCGCGCCGCCGAGCCGATCGTCCCGCTCCACCTGTTCCGCGACCGCAACTTCAACCTGACCACCGTCGCGGGGCTGCTCACCGGCGTGATGATGTTCGGAACCCTCGGCTACATGCCCACCTACCTGCAGATGGTCACCGGGGCCGAGGCCACCGCGGCGGGGCTGCTGATGACCCCCATGATGGGCGCCCTGCTGCTCACCTCGATCGTCACGGGCCAGTTCGTGAGCCGGACCGGCCGCTACAAGTGGATTCCCGTCGCCGGGTCCGTGGTCATCGCGGCGGGCCTGGTCCTGCTGTCGACCATCGGCCCCGCCACCCCGGTCTGGGTCATCTGCGCCCACCTCGCCGTCATCGGCGTGGGGCTGGGCACCAGCATGCAGCTGCTGGTGCTGATCGTGCAGAACTCCTTCCCCGCCTCGCAGGTGGGCACGGCGACCGCGGCCAACAACTTCTTCCGCCAGATCGGCGCCTCGCTGGGCTCGGCGGTCGTGGGCAGCCTCTTCACCGTCCGCCTCATGGACTTCCTGGTCCAGCGCCTGCCCGCGGAGGCCGCCCTCCCCGCGGGGAGCGGCCGGTCGTCGCTCACCCCGGAGCTGGTCCAGAACCTTCCCGACGCGCTGCGCCAGATCGTCATCGACGCCTACAACGAGGCCCTCGTCCCGCTCTTCCTGGTGATGGCGCCGCTGGGGATCGTCGCGGCCGCCCTGCTGGTGTTCGTCAAGGAGAAGCCGCTGGCCACCACGATCGACCGCGGTTAGTCCCCCGGCCGGTCCACGCGGAGCCCCGGTCCGCGTGAACCGGCCGCACGTTTGTGCCCGGCCCGCACGGGGAAGCCGAGAAAACAGCCGTTTCGGGTGGTCTGTCACTGAGTGCCGGAACGGCTGCTCCAGTCCGGAACGGACCGTCGGAAGAGGGGAGCCCGGATGGCGTCCTCGCAGCGGACCCCGCGCCTCCGGGCGCGCACGGCCGTGGTTCTGGCGATCATCGTCCTGGTCGCGGTGTGGCTGGTGGGAACCGGGAACGCCAATGTCGCGGCGAGCCTCCTGCTGGCCTCGCTCTGGCTGTTCCTCGCCTTCCGGAGCGGGCCGCGCAGGCCGCTGCCCCGGCTGCCGCGGCGGGACGAGGCGGAAGAGCCCGGATAGTCCCGCACCGCACCCTCCTGTTCGCTTTTCCCGTTCTTTACACCCCTGCCCCGGCTCGTTAGCATTCACGCTGAGTGTTGCTTGCTCCACTCACCGTGCTTTCCAGTCCTTGGGGAGGGAGGGGGAAGCGACCTTGAGGAGTCTTCCATGTCCCGTACCTTGGCCCGTGCGGCTACGGGCGCGTGCGGCGCACTCGTCCTGACGGCGGCCTCGGTCGTCGTGGGCGGTGTGTCCACGGCGTCGGCGGCCGACGGCTGTTCCGTGGAGTACACCGTCGCCAGCGACTGGGGCAGCGGGTTCACCGCCGACGTCACCGTCACCAACGACAGCGGGGGCCCCGTCACCGGGTGGACCGTCGTGTGGACCCTGCCCTCCGGCCACACGATCACCAACGCCTGGAACGCCACGGTGTCCGTGGACGGGGCCGCGGTGCGGGCGGTCAACGCGGGCTGGAACGGTGCGCTCCCCTCCGGGGGCAGCGCGTCGTTCGGCCTCCAGGGCACCGGTTCGGGCGCCTCGTCCGTCCCCTCCGACCTTGAATGCTTCTTCGGTGCCCCCGGCGACCCGGGCGACCCCGGCGACCCGGGCGACCCCGGAGATCCCGGTGACCCCGGCGATCCGGGCGGCCCCGGTGACCCCGGCGGCTCGGACGGCCCGGTCCGGATCATGCCCCTGGGCGACTCCATCACCGGCTCCCCCGGATGCTGGCGGGCCATGCTGTGGCGCGACCTGACCGACGCCGGGTACACCGACATCGACTTCGTCGGCTCCCGCGCCGGCGACGGCTGCGGCTTCCCCTACGACCACGAGAACGAGGGCCACGGGGGCATGCTCGTCACCAACCTGGCCGCCAGCGGACAGCTGTCCACCTGGTTGTCCGCCACCGAGCCCGACATCGTGCTGATGCACTTCGGCACCAACGACGTGTGGAGCTCCCGGCCCACCCAGACGATCCTCGACGCCTACAGCACCCTGGTCGCCCAGATGCGGGCCCACAACCCGTCCATGACGGTCCTGGTCGCCCAGATCATCCCGATGGACTCCGCGCGCAGCTGCGCCACCTGCGCCCAGGGCGTGCGGGCCCTCAACGCCGCGATCCCCGGGTGGGCGGCGAGCGAGAGCACCGCCCAGTCCCCGGTCGTCGTCGTGGACCAGTGGACCGGTTTCGACACCGGCTCCGACACCTACGACGGCGTGCACCCCAACGCCTCGGGCGACGCCAAGATCGCGCAGAACTGGATGGCGGCGCTGACCCCGCTGCTCGACTGAGCCCCGCCCCTCCCGACGGGACGCGGGGGTGCGGCCGGGAGGCCGTGCCCCCGCGGCGCTCCCCGTGCCGCCTACCGGCTCCCGCCCATCTGCTCACGGGAGCGCTGGGCTTCCTGCTGGGCCGTGTCCCGCGTCGTCTGGCCGGCCTGGGCCGCGGTCTCCTTGATCTGTCCCGCCGCCTGCTGCGCGGACTCCTGGGCGTCTTCCCTGACGCGCTGGGCGGACTCCGCCAGCGACTGCTTGACCGGTTCGACCGCGCCGCCCACCTGCTCCTTGATCCGCCGGGCCGCGTCGCGTTCGACCTGGCTGTCGGAGATCAGGGACGCCGCCAGGAGTCCGGCGCCGAACGCGATGAGCCCGGCGGCCAGCGGGTTGCCCTGGGTGCGCTCCACGGCCTGGCCCGGCATCGACTTCACCGTCTCCGTCGCCTGGCCCATGCCGCTCCTGACCCCCTCCTTGGCTGATTCGGCGCGCTCCTGCGCCCGCTGTCCGGCTTCGCGGAAGGTGTCCCGCTCCGGGGCCCTGCCCATCACCCGCTCCTTGAGTGCCCGCGCCTTGCCGCGGACCTGGTCGGTGCGGCGCTGCGCCATCCGCTTGGGGCTGGTCCGGTCGGCGATCCGGTCGACGTCGTCCCGCAGCTCCGCCCGGGTCACCTCGATGTCGTTCCTGATCTCGTCGGGTGTTTGGCCCATTGTGCGTCCTCCTTCAGCGTCTCGACCGTCTGTTCGGGCTTGGGGGACACCTCGCGCATCCTGTTGCGGCCGAGCACGGCCAGCACCGCGGCGGCGATCGCCCACAGCGCGGCCACGATCAGCGCCGCCCAGCCGGCGTCCATCACGTTCGCCAGCGCGTACACCAGGGCGAAGCTGGCCAGGACCAGGAAGAGCAGCCCGGCCACGGCGGCCCCGGCGAGCATCCCGGCGGCCTTGCCGGCCTTGACGCCCTCCTCGCGCAGCTCGGCCTTGGCCAGGTTCACCTCCTGGCGGAACAGTTTCTGCAGGTCGCCCATTGCCGTGCTGAGCAGCTCACCCAGCGACTCGTCCCGCCGCTCCGGTTCCCGGACCCGCGGCTCGCTGCTCGGCTGAGGAACCTGGGGTGAGGACATGTCACTTCCCCTCTCCGAATCCGGACCGGTCGTGCGGAGGCACGTCCCGGGCGGGCTCCTCCTGACGCGGCTGCGGAGTGCTGTGGCCCGGCCCGGAAGCGGAACTCTCGATCGCCCCGGACGCTTCGGAGGACTCCTGCGACTCCTTGGTGATCGCCTTGGCCAGCCGTCCGACCGCGAATCCGGCGAGAGCGGCTCCGGCGAGGAAGACCCCCGGACGGCGCCGCGCGAACGTGCGCACCTCGTCGGCGACGCCCTCAAGGCCGCGCTGGTCGAGGAAGTCGGCGGTGCTGTGCCCGCTGTCGGCGATCCGCCGCACGACGCCGCGCACCGGCGAATCGGTCTCGGCCCTGTCCGCCATGAGCGCCAGGTCGTCCGACCACTCGCGGACCAGCTCCGCGACACGCTGGGCCTGGGTCCGCGTCTCCTCGTCGATCCGGTCGCGCATCTTCGCGGTCGCGTCCCTGAGCTGGGCGCGGGATTCGCCGACGACGTCGCGGGCCTGCTCCTTCGCGGTCGTGGCGACCTCGCCCGCGGACTGCCGGGCCTGTCCCATGGCCTCCGAAGCCTTCTCCTTCCCCTGGCCGGACCGTCCTCCTGATCCGGGGGGCGCGGTCTCATATGCCATTACCGCCACCTTTTCGTCTCGGGCCTGTATGATTGCTGGTGTTCGCAGCTACCCACGGCATCTGCGGGCATGCCTGCCGCCCCCGGCCGACCGAGGGCACAGCACCGGAACCGGTACAGACCAGGGCAGTCCAGACGGCGCGGGCCACGGAAAAAGCCGTGCCGCGCAGCACTGTCGGCCGGAAGCCGCACCGCCCCGCTCCCGGTCTCAGCGCGCCCGCCTCCCCCTGGCCGGAAGCGGCCAACAGGGTTGTCCGCCCCGCTTCCGCCCTCCATCCTTGGAGGTTTGCGGAGAAGCCCCGCTCGCCTCCGCCGCCAGGAAGGACAGCATGTCCGAACAGATTCGCCCCCGCACCGCCACACCGAAACAGCCAGGGCTGCCCCTGCGCCTGGCCGTGGTGATGACCGGCAGTCTGGTGATCTGGCTGGGCATGAGCTACCTGTCCGAGCACGTCTACGGCGGGCTTCCGCAGCTCGCCCGGCACGCGCTGAACGCGGCCGTGGTCGCGGGCCTCGCCGTCCCCCTGGTCGTGGCGGCCCGGCACCTGCTGGACCGGCGCTCCTGGTCGGGACTGCGGCTCACCGGTATCCGCGCGGGATGGTGGCCGTTCACCGTGGGAGCGCTCTCCTGGCTGGTTCCCGGGCTGGCGGGCATCGCGCTGTGCGTCGCCCTCGGCTGGGCGCACATCGACGTGCGGGCCACTCCCCTGGAACTGCTGCGGGCGCTCCTCCTGCTCACCGTGCTGGTGTTCGTCTTCGAGGCGTTCCCGGAGGAACTGGTCTTCCGCGGCTACCTGCAGCGCAACCTGGACGCGGCGATGCCCCCGTGGGCTGCGGTGGCCGTCCAGGCCCTGCTGTTCTCCCTCTTCGGAACGGTGCTGTGGGTGGTCTCGGCGGGATGGGGCGCCCTGGCGGAGCGGGCACCGCTCTTCCTCGGCATGGGGGTGGTGCTGGGCTGCCTCCGGGTCATCACCGCGAACGTGTGGGGCTGCGTCGGCTACCACCTGGCGTTCCAGGTGGTGGCGCAACTCCTGCTGACCGGCCACTACGCCGAGGTGGCGATCGGCGGCGCGGACGTCCTGGTACCGGTCGTCTTCGGCAGCGCCTTCGTCCTCGGCCCCACGATCGCCTCCCTGCTGGCACGTTCGCCGCAGAACTGGCGGAACCGGGCACCGGACCCCGTCTGACCCTCCCGGCGGCCTCCCCGTGTGCCGTTGCCGCCTCCCCGCAGGTACCAAGGAAGCATGTCCCTCTTCCCCCTGCGGCGCCGGGAACGCGACGGCTTCCGCGCCCCCGGTCCGCTCGCCGAACGAGACTTCCTGCTGCTGCTCGCGGCGACGCTGGGCATGTTCGCCAACCACGCGCCCCTGCTGTCCGTCGTCCCCCTGTGGGCCGCCGAGGGAGGGTCGGGGCACGGCGGGGCGGGCGCCGCGACCGGGGTGACCATGGCGACGACCGTGGCCATCCAGTTGTGCATGGGCCGGCTGCTGCGGCGCTTCGGCCCGTACCGGCTCCTGGTCGTCGGGGCGCTGCTGCTGGGCGTGCCGACGTTCGGCTACCCGCTCTCCACCGACCTGGGCTGGGTGCTGTCCGTCTCGGCGGTGCGCGGCCTCGGTTTCGGGATCGTCACCGTCGCCGGAAGCGCGCTGGTGGCCGACCTGACCACGCCCGCGCAGCGCGGCCGGGCCGTGGGGTGGCACGGCATCGCCGTCGGCCTGCCCCAGGTCGTGCTCCTCCCGCTGGGGGTGTGGTTCGCCGAGTCGTTCGGTTTCACCGCGGTCTTCCTGGCCGCCGGCGCCTCCAGCGCCCTGGTGCCGCTCCTGGTGGCGGGGATGAGGCGGCGGCGCGCGGGCGGCGCGGCACCGGAACGGGACGGGACGCGCCCCGCCGCCGGGCTGCTGCGCTCCCTGGCCGTACCGGGACTCCTCATGGTGGTCTCGGCGTGCGCGCTGGGCGGCGTCACCTCGTTCCTGCCCCTGGCCGTGGTGGGGAGCACGACCGCTCCCGCCGCGCTGTTCGCGCTGTCGGCCGCGATGATCGCTGGCCGCTGGGCCGCGGGGGCGTGGAGCGACCGCGGCAGCGCGGGACGCCTGCTCGTTCCCGGCACGGTGCTGTGCGCGGCGGGCATGGGCGGCCTCGCGGCCGCGGTCGCCACCTCCCCGGTCCTGGCCGTGGCCGCGGCGGCGCTCTACGGGTTCGGTTTCGGCGTGCTGCAGAACGACACCCTGGTGGTGATGTTCCACCGGGCCGGGCCGGGCGGTTCCGGGACGGCCAGCGCGACGTGGAACGTCGCCTTCGACGCGGGCGCCGGGGCGGGGTCGGCGTCGACCGGGCTGCTCGCCCAGGCCCTGGCCTTCCCCGGCGCCTACTCCGCCGCCGCGCTCCTGGTCGCCGCCGCCGTCCCGTTCGCCTGGTACGACGCCCGACGCGAACGTGTCGGGCGTCGTACCCCCTGACGCTCGGGTCAGAACTGCGCGGGGAGGCGCTCCTCCTCCGGCGGCGGCCCCGGCGGGGTGCCGTCGCCGAACGGGCGTCCGCCCAGCTCCTCGCGGCCGTGCGGGGCGAGCCAGCCCGACAGGTCCGGGCCCAGCGGCACGATCCCCGACGGGTTGATCTCGTGGTGCACCACGTAGTAGTGCCGTTTGATGTGGTCGAAGTCCACGGTGTCGCCGATGCCCGGGGTCTGGAACAGGTCGCGGGCGTAGGCCCACAGCACCGGCATCTCGGTGAGCTTGTTCCGGTTGCACTTGAAGTGGCCGTGGTAGACGGCGTCGAAGCGGACCAGGGTGACGAACAGCGCGATGTCGGCGACGGTGATGCTGTCGCCGACCAGGTACCGCCGCCGCGCCAGGCGGTCGGACAGCGCGTCCAGCCGGTCGAACAGCGCGGTGAAGGCCCGCTCGTAGGTCCGCTGGGTGCGGGCGAACCCGCACACGTACACCCCGTTGTTGACGTCGCGGAAGATCTCCTCGCTGATCTCCTCGATCTCGTCCCGCAGCGGTTCGGGGTACAGGTCGGGCGCGCCCGCGCGGTGCAGGCTCCGCCACTCGGTGGCCAGTTCGGCGGGAATCCTCAGGTAGTCGTTGGTGACCAGTTTCCCGCTGGGGACGTCGACGATTGCGGGGACACTGATCCCGCCGGTGTACTCGGGGTCGCGGGCGTGGTAGGCCTCGGCCAGGTAGCGGATGCCGAGCACCGGGTCGCGGCCGTCCGGATCGAGCGTGAACCGCCAGCTCCGCTCGTCCTGGATGGGGTCGGCCACGGCCAGGGAGAGCGTCGGCTCCAGGCCCAGCAGGCGGCGCGCGATCATCGCCCGGTTGGCCCACGGGCAGGCGCGGCTCACCACCAGCCGGTACCGTCCCGGCTCCACCGGCCACCCCTCGGAGCCGTCGGCGGTGATGCGGTCGACGAAACCGCTCGGCGACCGTTTGAACTCCGGCTTGTCCGACGTGTCGGTTCCCATGCCCACCCTTTCGTGTCTGTCGTCCGTGGCGTGCCGTTCCGCGCGGCGGGCCGCCCGGATCCGGCGATGGACAGAACATTCCCCGCCGATCGGGGATTCCCCGGTATCCCGCCGCCGAGTGGGTAGGGGGCTGCCCGTCAGGAGGTGAGGCATGAGACTCGACAGGAACCGGCCGGAGGACCGCCGGCTCGGCAACGTCTACCGCTTCGGCGCCGCACTGACCGGCGGGGCGCTCGTCGTCCTCGGCCTGCTCGGCGCGGCGGACCAGGCCGCGTTCCTCACCACCGAGGGTGAGGTGTTCTCGGGGGTCTCCACCACCGAGGCGGTGGGCTTCCTCATGGTGGCGTTCGGCTCGCTGCTGCTCGGCGGCGCGGTCGTCGGCGGCACCTTCGCCTCCACCGTCAACATCGTGCTGGGGGCGGTGTTCGTGCTGAGCGGCCTGACGTCCCTGGCGGTGCTGGACACCCCGTACAACCTGCTGGCCCTGCGCATGCCGAACGTGCTCTGCGTCTTCGCCGTCGGCGTGGTGCTGCTGACGTTCGGCATGTACGGGCGGTTCAGCGGCCGTCTGCCGTACGACAACCCGTACTGGCGGTCGCGCCATCCGCACGCCGTTGCGGAGCCGCCCCGGCGGCAGCGCCCGTTCTTCACCGGCCGGGGGTGAGCATGGCGCGGGTCCTGGTCACGGGGGCGAGCGGCTACATCGGCGGCCGGCTCGTCCCGGAACTGCTCGCCGCCGGGCACCGGGTGCGCTGCCTGGCCCGTTCGCCCGAGAAGCTCCGCGACCACCCGTGGCGCGCCGACGTGTCGGTCGTCCGGGGCGACGTGCTGTCCCCCGAGACCCTGGCTCCGGCGCTGGCGGACGTGGACGTCGCCTACTACCTGGTGCACTCGATGGGCGGCGGGGCCGACTTCGCCCGCCGGGACGAGGAGGGGGCGCGCAACTTCGCCGCCGCCGCGCACGCCGCCGGCGTCCGCCGCATCGTCTACCTGGGCGGGCTCGTCCCCAGAGGGGAGCGGCTCTCCCCGCACCTGCGCTCCCGCGCCCAGGTGGGCGACATCCTGCTGGCCTCGCCCGTGCCGACCGCGGTGCTGCGGGCCGCGGTCATCCTCGGTTCGGGCTCGGCCTCCTTCGAGATGCTGCGCCACCTCACCGAGCGGCTGCCGGTGATGACCACGCCCCGCTGGGTGACGACCCGGGTGCAGCCGATCGCGGTGCGGGACGTGCTGCGGCTGCTCGTCCGGTGCACGGACCTGCCCGCCGACGTCGACCGGGTCTTCGACATCGGGGGGCCGGAGGTCCTCACCTACGCCGAGATGATCCAGCGTTTCGCCCGCGTCGCGGGGCTGCGGCGGCGGCTGATCGTCCCCGTCCCGGTGCTCTCGCCGGGCCTGTCGAGCCTGTGGGTGGGCGTGGTCACCCCGGTTCCGGCCGCTGTCGCGCGGCCCCTGGTGGAGTCGCTGCGCAACGAGGTGGTCTGCGGCGAGAACGACCTGGCCGACCTGCTCGGCGACCACGACCGGCTCGGTTTCGACGAGGCGGTGCGGCTGGCGCTGCGCCGGGTCCGGGAGGCGCGGGTGGACACCCGCTGGTCGTCGGCGGCCTGGCCGTCGGCTCCCGCGGACCCGCTGCCCACCGACCCGGGGTGGACGGGCGGTTCCCTCTACGTCGACGAGCGGGTCCGCCCGGTCGCGGCGTCGCGTGAGGCGCTGTGGCGGGTCATCGAGGGCATCGGCGGTGAGCGCGGCTGGTACTCGTGGCCGCTGGCGTGGGCGGCGCGGGGCTGGCTGGACCGGTTGGGCGGCGGGGTGGGGCTGCGCCGGGGGCGGCGCGACCCCGACCGGCTGCGGGTGGGCGACTCCCTCGACTTCTGGCGGGTCGAGGAGGTCGACCGCGGTTCGCTGCTGCGGCTGCGCGCCGAGATGCGGCTGCCCGGGGACGCCTGGCTGGAGCTGCGCGCCGACACCGAGGGAGGGCACACGTGCTACCGGCAGCGTGCGCTGTTCCGTCCGCACGGCCTCGGCGGCCACCTGTACTGGCGCGGCATCACCGTGTTCCACGGGGTCGTCTTCGCCTCGATGGCGCGCAACATCGCGCTCGCGGCCGTGCGCGAGACCGCGCACCAGCGAACGTGATCCAGATCACCATTACTCGGGGTGTGGTGTCATGTTCCCCGCGGTCGGCCGCGCCGGGCGGCCCCGTGGACCGGGCCCCGCACGCCCACGCCGACCCGACCCTTCTTCCGCTGTCGAACACCACGTGAGGAGCCCTCTTGCACCGGATCGCGAAACAGTCGGCGGACGCCGACCATCCCCCCGGGTCCCGGCCACCGGTGCGCCACCGCCGCGTCTGGTACGGGGCGGCGGTCCTGCTCGTCCTGGCCTGGCTGTTCGGTGCGGGCCCCCTGGGGGCCTTCATGGGCCGCCTCACCGAGGTGCAGACCAACGACGAGTCCTCCTTCCTCCCGGTCAGCGCCGAATCCACCGAGGTCAGCCGGATCCAGCAGGATTTCGCGCAACAGGAGCGGGTCCCCGCGATCATCGCCTACTCCGCCGACGACACCCTCACCGAGGAGCAGCTGGCCGCCATCGGCGACCAGGTCGCGGCGGTACGGGACCGCCCGGAGATCTCCGACGGCGAGGCGGTCGGCCCGCTGGTGGGCACCGAGGACGACTCCGTCGCCCAGGTGGTCGTGCCGCTGCGCGAGGACGCCGACGTCGGCGACACCGTCGAGGAGCTGCGCGCCCTCCTCGCCGAGCACCCCGTCGACGGGGTGGAGGTGTACGTGGCCGGTCCCGCCGGGCTCGTCGCCGACCTGTCGGCGGCCTTCGGCGGCATCGACAGCACCCTGCTGCTGGTGGCGCTCGGCGCGGTGCTGGTCATCCTCATCTCCGTGTACCGCTCCCCGATCCTGCCGGTCGTGGTGATCCTCGCCGCGATGCTCGCCCTGGTACTGGCCGCGGCGGCCGTCTACGCCGCGGCGGCGGCCGACTGGGTGCAGCTCAACGGGCAGAGCCAGGGCATCCTGTTCATCCTGGTCGTCGGCGCGTGCACGGACTACGCGCTGCTGCTGGTCTCCCGCTACCGGGAGACCCTCCAGGAGCACGCCCGGCCCCTGGACGCGATGCGCACGGCGGTGCGCGGCACCGTCGAGCCGATCCTCGCCTCCGGCGGCACCGTCATCCTCGGCGTGCTGTGCCTGCTCGCCAGCGACCTGGCCTCCAACCGCGGTCTCGGCCCGGTCGCCGCGATCGGCATCGCCGCGGCGCTGTTCGCGGCGCTGACCTTCCTGCCCGCGGTGCTCCTGCTGCTGGGCCGTGCCGCGTTCTGGCCGATCCGCCCCCGCTTCGAGGGAGTCGAGGCGACCGGGGAGGCCGAACCCACCGACACCGTGCTGCGCCGGCACCGCCTGTGGGGCGGCATCGCCACCTCGGTGGCGCGCCACCCCCGCCGCTACTGGGTGGCGACGGCGCTGGTGCTGCTGGCCGCGGCCGCGTTCGTGCCGCAGTTCCGCGCCGAGGGGACCTCCGACTTCGACGTGTTCCGCACCGAGGTGGACTCGGTGGCCGGCCAGGAGGTGCTGGAGGACGGTTTCGGGCAGGCGGTGACGGCCCAGCCCGCGGTGATCGTCGCCGACGCCGACGAGATCGACGCGGTCATCGAGGCCGCCGAGGGCGTCGACGGCGTCACCGAGGTGGTGCCGGTCACCGAGAAGCCGGACCCGGCGGGCGGCGCTCCCCCGGCGGCCGGCGGGGAGGACACGCCGGGCGGTCCGCCGCCCGGCGCCGCGGACGGCCCGGACGCGGGGACGGAGGGACCGCCCCCCGGCGCCACCGGGGACGGACCGCCACCCGGCGTCGCCGGCGGAGGACCGTCCGAGGCCGAGCCGAAGGTCGTGGACGGCCGGGTGCTGCTGGAGGCGTCCCTGAGCGAACCCGCCGCGTCCACCGAGGCCGTGGACATCACCCGCGACCTGCGGGCGGCCGTGCACGCGGTGGACGGCGCCGACGCCCTGGTGGGCGGCCCCTCCGCGGAGACCCTCGACACGCTCGACACCGCCACCCGCGACCTGTACGTCGTGGTGCCGCTGGTGCTGACCGTGGTGCTGCTGGTGCTGGTCGTGCTGCTCCGGTCGGTGGTGGCCCCGGTGCTGCTCATGATCACCACGGTGGTGTCGTTCGGTTCGGCGCTGGGCGTGGGCGCGCTCGTCTTCAACCACCTGCTGGACCTGCCGGGCGCGGACCCGGGGGTGCCGCTGTTCGCGTTCGTGTTCCTGGTGGCCCTGGGCATCGACTACAACATCTTCCTGATGACCCGGGTCCGCGAGGAGGCGGCGGGCTTCGGCCACCGCGAGGGGGTGCTGCGCGGCCTCACCGTCACCGGCGGCGTCATCACCTCCGCGGGCGTGGTGCTGGCCGCGACCTTCGCCGCGCTGGCGGTGGTGCCGCTGCTGTTCCTGCTCCAGTTGGCGTTCCTGGTGGCGTTCGGCGTGCTGCTGGACGCGCTGGTCGTGCGCTCCCTGCTGGTCCCCGCGCTCAGCCTCGACGTGGGCCGCGCGATGTGGTGGCCCAGCCGGCTGGCCCGCGACCGGTCCTGACCCGCGGCCCCGGGGGCGGGAGGCGTCGCCCTCCCGCCCCCGGCCGGTCCCGGGCGCGGCGTCAGTCCCAGGGCCAGACCACGCGCGCCCGGGTCCGCCACAGTTCCAGGACCGAGGCGTCCCCCGTCACGGTGAGCCCGGCGGTGCCGCGCCGGTTCCACAGCAGGGTGTACAGGTCGCCGGCGTTGCCGGTGACCGTGCAGTCGGCCGTGCCGTAGCCGCGCACGGTGGCCACGCCCTCCGGACCGATGGTGGCCAGCCAGGCGTCGCCGGTGTCCACGGCCCGCACCGCCAGGGTCCGCGACGGCTCGGCGGTGACCACCGGGTTGCGGGAGGTGAAGAAGTTGCGCAGGATCTCGTCGACGCCGTCGGCGGCGAAACCGGCGGACACCGGGGTCACGCCCCGGCCCGCGGCCTCGGCGTCGACGCGGTGGATGGTCGTCTCGTGGGCCTGGCGGCGGGCCCAGAACTCCACCGGGGACGGCGCGGGCTGGAACGACCAGCACCGCGTGGACAGGTCGGCGCCGCCCAGGACGTCCACCAGCCGGGCGTGGCCCTCCCGGAACCAGGCGAGCAGTTCACCGTCGTCCTCCGGCCAGCTCCGCATGGCCGCCGCGTGCTTCTCGCCCTGCGGACGCCTCTCCAGCCGTTCACTCACGATGGTCGCGGCGAAGCGGTGCACCCCGCCGGTGTGCCGCAGCAGATCCCGCACCCGCCACTCGGGGCAGGTGGGCACCTTCGCGTCCATGCCCGCGGCCTCGGCGGCGTCGGCCATGCGTTCGCCCTCCACACGCAGCCAGCGGACGTGCTCGTCCCGTCGCGTCCTCACCGTTGTTCACCTCCAGAGGGGAAAACTCTCTCAAGGCAACCACACGGCGTTTCCGCGCGAATCGGCGGATCGACCAGAACGCGCACCTCAGGACGGGACGCCGGGCCGTTCCGCGGTGCGGGTGGTCTCGGTGATCGCGGCCGACACCAGCGCGGGACGGTCCGCCATCGGCACGTGCCCGCATCCGGGCAGGCTGACCAGGCGGGCGTGGGCGATGCGCGCGGCGACCCGGCGCGCCGCGTGGGGGGTGAGGACGCGGTCGCGGTCCCCCCAGCCGACGGTCACCGGGCACACCACGCTCGCGGTGAACGAGTAGCAGGCGACCTCGGGAGCCAGCCTGACGAAGGGGGAGCCGGCGGAGAGCGCGGTGGCGTCGAAACGCACGTCGCGGTGGCTGTCCGGACCGGGGGTGCCGCGCAGCACCCGGCGCGCCACGGACCGCATGAGCGGACTGTCGGCCACCGCCACCCGGATGTGCTCGGGGACCCGGGCGGCCACCCCCGCGCCCACGGCGAGCAGCCGGTTGCCCAGGTTCTCCGCGCCGGCGGTGAACCCGACGGGCGAGAACACGGTGGCCGAGGCGGCGGTCCCGCGCGCGGCCAGTTCCAGGGCGATCGCCCCGCCCAACGAGTTGCCCGCCAGGTGCGGGCGGTACAGCCCCAACCGGTCGCAGAACCGCTCCACCGCCTCCACCAGCCAGGCGATGTCGTAGCGCTCCCCCGCTCCGGGCGCCCGCGACTCCCCGAACCCCGGCAGGTCCAGGGCCACCACGTCGTGGACGGTCTCCAGCATCCGCAGCACCGGACGCCACGCCTGCCTGCGGTGGCCCAGCCCGTGCAGCAGCACCAGAGGGCTGCCGCTGCCCCGCCGTTCGTAAACGATCCGTGACTCCCCCATGAACCACAGCGGTACCCGGGGAGGAAAGGGCCATTCCCTAACGCCGCGTTCCGTGGCTTCCGGCCGCGTGTGGGTACGCTTTCCGATACCTTCCCACCCCGGAGTCGTCACCGAACGCGACCAGGGGCGAACCGAGCGTGTCGATCCAGTTGAAGGAGCCGACGTTGTCCGCTGAGCCGCTGCCCGACTGGTTCATGCCGCCCCCCGGGGGCTGGACGGCTGACGACCTCGACCGGCTCCCCCCGGAGGCGCCGCAGCACATCGAACTGATCGACGGAGCGCTCATCGTGGTGTCCCCCCACCGGTCCTTCCACTCCCGCGTGATGCTGCGTCTGGGCAGTGCCCTGGACCTCGCTGCCCCGGAAGGCATCGGCGTCGAAATCGAGATGGCGGTCAAGCTGGGGCAACGCCAGCGTCCCGAACCCGACATCCTCGCTTTCCGCACTTCCGACCGCGACAATGACCGCACCTTCTACCTGCCGGAGGAGGTCCTGCTCGTGGTGGAGATCGTGTCGGAGGAGTCGGCCGAACGCGATCGCGAGACCAAACCGCTGAAATATGCCAAGGCCGAAATTCCGCACTTCTGGCGGGTGGAGGAGGACGACTCCGGGTTCCCGGTCGTCTACGTCTACGAACTCGATCCGGCAACAGGACAGTACGTTCCGACGACGATCGCCCATGACCGGCTGACGGTGAGCGTTCCCTTCGACATCGACGTGGACCTCCGAAGGCTGGTCCGGTGACCGGACCCGCCGTTCAGGCGATCCGCCGGGCCAGGCGCTCGTAGTCGACGACCAGGCCGTTGCGGTCCACCGTCAGGTCGAACGCCCCGTACCCGGAGTCGCGGTACCGGTAGCGGTCCAACCCTTCCTCGGGGGTCAGGCGCGTGTAGCGCTGCCGCATCCGGGTGACCCGCAGCTCCGGCACGTCCACCCAGGCGACGTGGATGTCGCGGTGCTCCCCCGGTTCCAGGCCCAGACGGCGGATGGGCAGCGTGTTGGTGAGCGGGGCCGCGGCCACGTCCACGTCCACGCACCCCTCCAGTTCGGGGGCCGCCGCACCGTTGACCGTCCACTGCCCGGACCGGTTGACCAGTTCCAGGACGTGCGCACCGCGCGCGTCGACGACGTCCACCCGGGCGCTCCGGGTGCTCCACGCCAGGTCGGTGCGCACGCTGAACCGGCACGAGTACCGTTCCCGCGGATCGGCGACGACCTCACCGGCCTCCAGGCGGTAGCCGTGCCGTTCGGTGACCAGGGTGCCGACGCAGAGCCCCTCGGCGACGTCGAGCCGGGACCAGGCGACGGGGAGCTCGTTCTTGGGGCTCATGTCGACCGTTCTACCGGTATTTCGCGCTTTGACGCCACACCCGGTGTCCGGTTCGTGACGTGTCGAGAGGCCGAAATCCCGGCGGCGGCGCCCTCCCGGGACGCCGCCGCGGCCTCAGAGTCCGCCCGCGACCTCCTGTTCGACTCTGCGGAAGTCCGCCGCCAGCTGCTCGGTGGCCTGCGGGCCGAGCGGGTTGCACACGAGGATCGCGGCCACCGAGGCGAGCACCGCCGGGACCATCGCGTACAGGCCGATCGGGTCGACGCCGGGCCAGACCAGCGCGACCGTGCCGCCCGCGACCATGCCCGCCAGCGCCCCCGCCCAGTTCATCCGGCGCCAGTACAGCGCCAGCACGATCACCGGCCCGAACGCCGCGCCGAACCCGGCCCAGGCATAGCCCACGAGGTCCAGCACGCTGTCCTGGCTGGTCACGGCGAGCACTCCGGCCGCGACCGCCACCCCGACCACGGCGAACCGGCTGATCCACACCATCGCGGCGGGCGACACCTCGCGCCGCGCCAGGACACGGTAGCCGTCCTCGGTCAGCGCCGCGGCGGCGACCAGCAGCTGCGAGTCGGCGGTGCTCATCACCGCGGCGAGGACCGCCGACAGCAGGAAGCCCGCCACCCACGGGTTCGTGAGCGCCTGGATCAGCGACAGGAACACGCTCTCCGGGTTGTCCAGCGGCCGGTCGAAGTAGGCGATGCCGAGAAAGCCGACGAGGACGGCCAGGGCCATCGCGGTGACCGCCCACGCGACGCTGACCACGCGCGCGCGGGGGATGTGGGCGACCGAACGGATCCCCATGAACCGGGCCAGGATGTGCGGCTGCCCGAAGTACCCGATCCCCCAGGCCAGTCCGGAGACGATCACCAGGACGCCCAGCGTCTCCGTGGACGTCCACTCACCGTCGGCCAGCGCCGTCCCGCCGAGCGGGGAGAGCAGGGCGTCGCCGCGCGACGCCACCCCGTCGACGGCCCCGCCGAGGCCGCCGAGCGCGACCAGCGCGGTCGCCGCCACCGCCAGCAGCGCGGCCCACATCATGGCGGCCTGCACCACGTCGGTGAAGCTGACCGCGAGGAACCCGCCGAGGAACGTGTACAGCACGATGACCGACGCGCCCAGGACCACCGCCGCCGTGCCCGGCAGGCCGAAGACCTGGTCGAACAGCACCGACATGGCGACCAGCCCGGACGCCACGTAGAACAGGTAGAACACCAGGATGAGCAGGGCGGAGACACCGCGCAGCAGGCCCCGCCGCTCACCGAACCGGTTCTCCAGGAAGGACGAGAGGGTCAGGGAGTCGGACTCGCCTCCCCGGCGGGCGTCCGTGGCGCGTTCGGTGTAGACCCGCAGTCGGGGCGCGACGACCCGCCAGCTCGCGTAGAAGCCGATCGCCAGCCCGACCGCGATCCACGCCTCCCCCAGTCCGGACAGGTAGATCGCGCCGGGCAGCCCCAGCAGCAGCCAGCCGCTGAAGTCGCTGGCGTTGGCGCTGAGCCCCGACACCCAGCTGTTGAGGCTGCGCCCGCCGAGGTAGAAGTCGGAGGCGGAGGTCGTCCGCCGGTACGTCCACAGGCCGATGCCCACCATCACCGCGAAGTAGACGGCGAAGGTGACCGCCGAGGCCAGCACCGAGTCGGTCATGGGGACTCCTTACTGCCCGCAATCGGGCGGGGGGTGACCTGACTCACATAGTGAGCCCGATCGGCGGCCCCGACAACCCCCGGTCCCGTCGAGCGGGGCGCCCGGGCCGCCCGCACGGCGCGTCAGACCACCAGGCCGTGGCGGTAGGCGTAGACCACCGCCTGGACCCGGTCGCGGAGCCCGAGTTTGGTGAGGATGCGCGACACGAAGGTCTTGACGGTCTCCTGGCTCAACTGGAGGGCCTCGGCGATCTCCCGGTTGGAGAGGCCCTCCGCGATGAGACGGAGGACCTCCAGTTCCCGGGGGGTCAGCGGGAGGTCGCGCGGGCCGTGCTCGGCGGGCCGGATGCGGGCGGCGTACCTGCCCACGAGCCGGCGCGTCACCTTGGGGTCCAGCAGCGCCGTGCCGGCGGCCACGGTCCGGATGCCGTGCAGCAGCTGGGCCGGCGGCGCGTCCTTGAGCAGGAACCCGCTGGCCCCCGCGCGCAGCGCCTCGTAGACGTACTCGTCCAGGTTGAACGTCGTCACCACGAGCACCTTGACGGGGTGCGGCACCCCGGCGCCGGCCAGCAGGCGGGTGGCCTCGATGCCGTTGAGCACCGGCATGCGCACGTCCATCACCACGACGTCCGGACGCAGTCGGCCGCCCAGGTCGACCGCGGTCCGCCCGTCCCCGCACTCGCCCACCACCTCAAGGTCGTCCTGGGCGTTGATGATCGTGGTCAGCCCCGTGCGGATCAGCGCCTGGTCGTCGCAGACCAGGACCCGGATCGGCGCGGTCACGACGGGTCCCCCGCGGGGATGCGCGCCCGCACGGCGAAGCCGCCGTCCGGCCGCCGCTCCGCGCGGAAGTCGCCGCCCAGCACGTCGACCCGTTCCCGGAGGCCGGCGAGCCCCCGCCCGCTCCCTCCGGGGGAGCCTCCCCGCGAGCCGGAACCGTCCGTGTCGACCTCCACGGTGATCTCCTTCTCGTCGTGGCGCACCCGGACCGAGGTGCGGCTGCCGTAGGCGTGTTTGAGGGCGTTCGTCAGGGCCTCCTGCACGACCCGGTGGGCCACGAGGTGGGCGCTGCCGCCCGGCTCCGCCGGCGTGCCCTCCTCGGTGAACTCCACCGGCTGCCCCGCCCGGCGCGTCTGCTCCACCAGCGCGGGGATCCCGTCGGCGGACGGCATCCCGCCCCCGGCCCCGTGGTCGGGGTTGAGCAGGTCGAGCAGGTTCCGCAGGTCGGCGATGGCCCGCCGGCCGGTGTCGGTGACGGCGGCCAGGGCCTGGTCGAGGCGGTCGGGCGCCGCGGTCAGGTACCGCGCCGCCTCGGCCTGCACGACCATCGCCGTCACGTGGTGGGTCACGACGTCGTGGAGCTCGCGGGCGATGCGGGTCCGCTCGGCGGCGCGGGTGTCCTCGGCGACGCGGCGGCGGCGCTCCGCCTCCGCGGCCCGGGTGGAGCGCATCCACGCCCCGATGCCCCACATGAGGACCAGCGCCAGGTAGAACGTCACGAACCCGCTCAACGACTCGCCCGAGCCGAGCACGGAGAGCGCGACCGCCAGCGGCACGTACGCCGCGGAGAACAGCAGCGCGGCGGCACGCCGGTGCCGCTCCAGGCGGAACCCCGCGTTCAGCAGCGCGATGGGCAGCGCGACCCCCGCGAACGAGTGGTAGCCGCGGAGCTGGTCGACCGCGAAGCCGAGCGACACGAGAGCGAGGCAGGCGGCCGGCCAGCGCCGGCCCACGGAGAGCGCGAGGCTTTCGAGGGCGACCGCCACAACGGCCCACTCGTCGAAGGGACGGGACGGCACGCCGCCGAGCTGCGTCCCCTGGCTGTGGAGCGCGGGGAGGAACGACCCGGCGAAGAGCAGCAGGCTGAGCGGGGGGAGGTACCAGGCCGCGGTGCCGAGTCGGCGCCACAGCTCCTGGAGCCGCCGACAGTTGGTCACCGGGGAAGTGTAGTGGCGGCGGCGCCCCGGCGGAAAGGCACCAGGCGTCCGCGCCGGTGGGCCAGCCACCCGAACCCGACGGTCGCCAGCACGCAGAACAGCACCGCGAACAGGCTGCCCTCCGGACCGAAGTCGCCGCCGGTGACGAGCACCGGTCCCGACGTCGCGGCGTCCAGCAGCCCCTGCGGGGTGTCGTTGCCCGAGACCTCGGTGCTGAAGATGCCGGACGCGGCGAAGTTCCAGCCGAAGTGCAGGCCGATCGGCACCCACAGGTTGCGGGTGGCGACGTACGCGGCGGTGAGCATGCCGCCGCCCTCGATCGCGACGGCGACGGCGCCCCACACGTCGGCGTGCGGGTTGACCAGGTGCAGCAGGCCGAACGGCACGCTGATCAGCACCAGCGCGATCCACGTGCCGACGCGCTCCTCCACGATCCGGAACAGGACGCCGCGGAACAGCAGTTCCTCCGTCACAGCAGCGGCCGCCATGAAGCCGAACAGCCCCACCGCGCCGGTCACCGAGCCGAGGCCGCCGACCTCGTAGCCCCCGAGCAGGGCGATGGCCGCGATGACGGCCCCGAACAGCGCGGTGCCGCCCAGCGTCCCCCAGCCGACCGCGGCGGCCGCGCCCCTCCCGGCCAGCTCCGTGGGCGCGCGGTCCTCGGTCCGCCGCACCACCCACCGGTAGACGAGCACCGCGAACACCGCGGTCAGAACCCCCAGGGCCGACGCGGCCCACGGGCTGCCCCCCAGCGCGAGGGCAGCCCGGCTGCCGATCAGGGCGACCGCCGCGACGGCCGCGAACTGCCACACCAGTCTCACCGGAACTCCTTCACCATCCGCGCGGCCCGAATGCCGCGACCGCGTCGAACACTACGGATCCGGCGGCCGGGAGTCGTCACCATGCGGTGGACACCTGCGTGTGGCTCGCACGGGGGACAAGCCCTGCGGGCGTACCGGTCCCGGCGGCCGCCGGGACCGGTACGGAGCCGGGGAGGTCACCGTCCGGGGACGGTCACTCCCCGCGGCGGGGAGTGATGTTGACCGCGCCGCCCTGCGGCACCGGCATCAGCTCGATGTCGCCGTTGCGCATCGCCTCGTAGAGGATGTAGCCCTCGGGCCCGAGGACGTCGACGAGCTGCTCGATCGCCTCCAGCTCCATCTCGACGCGCTTGTTCTCCTCCTCCTGGGCGGCGGTCTCCTCGATGGCCGTCTGCGCCTTGGTGAGCGCCGCGCGCACGTCCGCCGGAGGCACCGGCTGCTGGATGGTCAGCTGCGGGGTGCCGCAGTCCTGGTCCTCGGCCCCGGTGTAGTTGGGGGAGCAGAAGAAGTCGCCGCCGCCGCCCTGCTCGGCGATGTACTCCGACAGCAGCTCCCCGACCTTCTGCTCCCACTCGGCCTTGGTCTCGGCCGAGGTGTACAGGTCGCGCCAGGAGTACTGCTTGCTGGCGTCGTCGAGGGCGCGGTTCAGCGGCTGGCCGATGTAGGTGGTCAGCATCTCCACCCAGCCCTCGTCGGTGTCGGCCTCGTACTTCAGCCCGATGCGCTCGTGCCACTCGCGCAGCGTGTCGCAGGTCGGGTTGAGGGTGAAGGTGACCACCCCCTCCACCGTCAGCTCCAGGTCGTCGTTGGACACGACGGTGGCCTGCGGCGCCTCGGCGGTCTCGGCGGCGCTGAACGTGAACGTGCGCTGGCCCCCCGGGTAGATGAAGGTGAGGTCGCCGGGACCGTAGTACTCGCGCTCGCCGGGGCCGATGCAGTTGTCGAACGTGGTGGCGGAGAACGCCCCGGCGTCGTACTCCAGTCCCACCTGGTCGGGGCCGGTGGACACGGAGCACGCCGTGGCTCCGAGCACGAGCAGGGCCGCGGCGGCAATGCGGGGGGTCTTCACTGGATGTCCATCTCCTGTCGGTCGTTCCCGGTCCGTGGCAGCCCGGCGGACCGCCCGGCTGCGGGGGGTCGGATCGGTGCCGTCCGGCCGCGGGAGGGACACGCGGCCGACGGTCGTCTTCGGGACGCGCCACGCGCCGCACCGGGGGCGGCTCCGCGTCTCCTCTGTCTTTGACTCCCGAAAACGCCTAATGGATCCCTCGTCGCCGCGAAAATCTCCGACACGGCCGGGCCGCCGCCCCGGCGGGGCGGCGGCCCGGCGAAGGCTCCCGGCAGCAGAACGGCCCTCCCCTCGGCCGAGGGGAGGGCCGCGGCACCGTCCCGGATCAGTCCCAGGACAGGCCGCCGCCGGTCTGGTACTCGATCACCCGGGTCTCGAAGAAGTTCTTCTCCTTCTTCAGGTCCATCATCTCCGACATCCACGGGAACGGGTTCTCCGTCTCACCGAAGATCGGCGCCAGGCCGATCTGCTCGGCACGGCGGTCGGTGATGAAACGCATGTACTGCTCGCACAGCCCGGCGTTGAGGCCGAGGATGCCGCGCGGCATGGTCTCCCGCCCGTAGGCGACCTCCAGTTCGCACGCCTCGGTGAGCATGCTCCGCACCTCGGCCTGGAACTCCTCGGTCCACAGGTGCGGGTTCTCGATCTTGATCTGGTTGATCACGTCGATGCCGAAGTTCAGGTGGATGCTCTCGTCGCGCAGGATGTACTGGTACTGCTCGGCGACGCCCACCATCTTGTTGCGCCGCCCCAGCGACAGGATCTGCGCGAACCCGGTGTAGAACCACATGCCCTCGAACACCACGTAGAAGGCGACGAGGTCGCGCAGGAACGCCTGGTCGGCCTCTGGCGTGCCGGTGGCGAAGTCCGGGTTCTCCAGGTTGCGGGTGTAGCGCAGCGCCCACGCGTCCTTCTCGGTGATGGAGGGCACCTCGCGGTACATGTTGAACAGCTCGCCCTCGTCCAGGCCGAGGCTCTCGCAGATGTACTGGAAGGTGTGCGTGTGCACGGCCTCCTCGAAGGCCTGCCGCAGCAGGTACTGGCGGCACTCGGGGTTGGTCAGGTGCCGGTAGACCGCCAGCACGATATTGTTCGCCACCAGAGATTCCGCCGTGGCGAAGAATCCGAGGTTGCGCTTGACCATGAGCCGCTCGTCCTCGGTGAGGCCGTCGGCGGACTTCCACAGCGCGATGTCGGCCTGCATGCTGACCTCGGTCGGCATCCAGTGGTTGTTGCAGGCGGCCAGGTACTTCTCCCACGCCCAGCGGTACTTGAGCGGCAGCAGCTGGTTGACGTCGGCACGGGAGTTGATCATCCGCTTGTCGGCGACGTCGACGCGCGCGGCGCCGCTCTGGATCTCACCGAGACCGGTGCTGTCGACGGTGGTCATGGGTTCCTCTCAGCGTGTTCCGGATGGGGCCGCGGCCACGGGGGCGGACGCGGCCGGGGGCGGGGACTCGGCCGGTTACTGGCAGGCCTCGCATTCGGGGTCGTCCAGCGAGCAGAACGCGGCGTCCGGGTCGATCTCGGGGGCCGACCCGCTCACCGGGGGCGCCGACGGCGCGGCCGCCGGGCGCGGGGCCGGACCGGGCGAGGGGGCGGGGGAGGCAGCGGGAGAGGCGGCCGCGACGGGCGCGACCGCGTTGAGTCGGCCGTCGGTGCCGCGCAGCGTGCTCTTCTCCACGTGCGTGGCGCCCTGCGACCGCAGGTAGTAGGTGGTCTTGAGGCCCCGGCGCCAGGCCCGCCGGTACAGCTCGTCGAGCTTGCGGCCGCTCGGCTCGGCCATGTACAGGTTCAGCGACTGCGCCTGGTCCAGCCACTTCTGCCGCCGCGAGGCCGCGTCGACCAGCCAGGACGGGTCGATCTCGAAGGCGGTGGCGTACAGCTCCTTCAGGTCCGCGGGGACCCGGTCGATCGGCCCGAGGCTGCCGTCGTACAGCTTCAGCGCCGCCACCATCTCCTCGTCCCACAGGCCGCGCTCCTTGAGGTCGCGCACCAGGTACGGGTTGACGACGGTGAAGTCGCCGGACATGTTCGCCTTGACGAACAGGTTGCGGTAGATCGGCTCGATGGACTGGTTGACGCCGGTGATGTTGGCGATGGTCGCGGTGGGCGCGATCGCCATCACGTTGGAGTTGCGCATCCCGGTGGTGCGTACCTTCTCCCGCAGCGCGTCCCAGTCCAGCCGCCGCGTGCGGTCCACGTCCAGGCCGCCGCGGCGGGCCTCGGCGAGCAGTTCCAGCGAGTCGATCGGCAGGATGCCCCGGCTCCACAGCGACCCGTCGAAGGAGGAGTAGGCGCCGCGCTCGGCCGCCAGGTCCGCGGACGCCTCGATGGCGTGGTAGCTGATCAACTCCATGCTCGCGTCGGCGAACTCCACGGCCTCCGGCGACGCCACGGGCAGCCGCAGCGTGAACAGCGCGTCCTGGTAGCCCATCAGGCCCAGGCCGACCGGGCGGTGCCGCAGGTTGGCGCGCTCGGCCTCGGGCACGGTGTACAGGTTCACGTCGATGACGTTGTCGAGCATGCGCACGGCGGTGCGCACGGTCCGGCGCAGCCGTTCGGCGTCCAGCCCGTCGGGGCCGACGTGGTTGGCGAGGTTCACCGAGCCCAGGTTGCACACGGCGACCTCGTCGAGGCTGGTGTTCAGGGTGATCTCGGTGCACAGGTTGGAGGAGTGGACCACGCCGGCGTGCTGCTGCGGGGAGCGCAGGTTGCACGGGTCCTTGAAGGTGATCCACGGGTGCCCGGTCTCGAACAGCATGGTGAGCATGCGCCGCCACAGGTCCACGGCGCGCACCCGGCGGAACACGCGGATCTCGCCCCGGTCGGCGGCGCGCTCGTAGGCGGTGTAGGCGCGCGCGAACTCCTCCCCGTAGAGGTCGTGCAGGTCGGGCACCTCGTCGGGGGAGAACAGGGTCCACTGGGCGTCGCTCTCCACCCGTTCCAGGAACAGGTCGGGCACCCAGTTGGCGGTGTTCATGTCGTGGGTGCGGCGGCGCTCGTCGCCGGTGTTCTTGCGCAGGTCGAGGAACTCCTCGATGTCGATGTGCCAGGTCTCCAGGTAGGCGCAGACCGCGCCCCGCCGGCGCCCTCCCTGGTTGACTGCCACCGCCGTGTCGTTGGCGACCTTGAGGAAGGGGACGACGCCCTGGCTCCTGCCGTTGGTGCCCTTGATGTGCGCGCCCAGACCGCGCACGGGCGTCCAGTCGTTGCCGAGGCCGCCGGAGTACTTGGACAGCAGGGCGTTGTTGCTGATGGCGTGGAAGATCTGGGCGAGGTCGTCGCCGACGGTGGTGAGGAAGCAGGAGGACAGCTGCGGACGCCGGGTGCCGGAGTTGAACAGGGTCGGCGTGGAGCACATGAAGTCGAACGAGGACAGCAGTTCGTAGAACTCGATCGCGCGCGCGTCCCGGTCGTCCTCACGCAGCGCCAGTCCCATGGCCACCCGCATGAGGAACGCCTGCGGCAGTTCGTAGCGGGTGCCGCCGTGGTGCAGGAAGTAGCGGTCGTAGAGGGTCTGCAGGCCCAGGTAGGTGAAGTTCAGGTCGCGTTCGGGGCGCAGCGCCGCACCGAGGCGGTCCAGGTCGAAGTCGGCGAGCTCGGGGGTGAGCTGCTCCAGTTCGATGCCGCGTGCGACGTAGGCGCGCAGGTAGGCGGGGTAGCGCCGGACCATGTCGGCGTGGGTGGCCTCGTCGGGGGCGCCGCTGAGGAAGGTCAGCGCCTCGCGGCGGAGCTTGTCCAGCAGCAGCCGGGCACTGACGTGGGAGTAGTCGGGGTCGGTTTCGACGAACGTACGCGCCGCCATGATCAGGGCGAGTTCGAGTTCGGCGGGGGTGATGCCCGGGTACAGCCCGCGCTCGGCCTCCGCGATGACCGTCTCCGCCGAGGCGCCGGGCAGCCCCTGGCACGCCTCGGTGACCACCTGCCTGATCCGCTCCGTGGGGATGCCGGCGGGGGTCGCGGCGGAATCGACGTCCGTGTCGATGGTCAAGGTGGCTCCAACCTGGTAGGTGACGACCGGCTGGGGGTGGGAAACCGCGCGCACGCCGACGGAGCACGTGGCGTGCGACCGTGGATTGCTGCTGCGCGGCGGCTTCGGCGGCCCCCGTGGTGGTGCGCTTGGCGCATGCCGACGGCGGGCGGCGGACGCGTCGCTTCCCGCGTCGTTCCCCCTGTCGCCGGTGCGGCCCGAGGGACTGTCCGGGCACGGGCTTCGCCCTGTTCACTGACCCTGGGCAGCCCGAGGACACACCGTTCTCCGGTCGCCGCGGCCTTGTTCTCCCGCGGCGAACCGTCGGCGGGGCACGACTCTACAACACATCATCTAGTGGTGCTCACCCATTCAAGGCACAACATGATGGTGTGTCGGTTCTTGACTTTCATGATGTGAAATCCAGGTCCGCTGCCTTGCCCGGGTCCTCCCAGCACCGGGACGTCCGTTTCCTTCAAGACCCGGCACGCCCGCGCCGCCTAGGTTGGCGGCATGACCGTCACGTTGAACTACATCGGCATCACCACCTCGGACATGGCGCGGTCGCTGGCGTTCTACCGGCGGCTGGGACTGCCCGTCCCCGCCGGGGCGGACACGCTGCCGCACGTCGAGGTGGACCTCGGCGGCGGTGTGCGGCTCGCCTGGGACACCGACGAGGTGGTCCGCTCCTACGACCCGGACTGGCGGGGCGACGGGGCCGCCGGACGGGTCGGGCTGGCGTTCGCCTGCGGCAGCCCCGCCGAGGTGGACGCCGTCTACGCCGAACTGACCGGAGCCGGGTACCCGGGCCTGCTCGCTCCCTGGGATGCGGAGTGGGGGCAGCGCTACGCCGTGGTGCGCGACCCCGACGACAACTCCGTGGACCTGTACGCGCCCCTGGCCGGGGGCTGAGTCAGCCTCCGAGCAGCGCGCCCGGCGTCATCCCGGTCAGGGCGCGCACCTCCCGGGTGAGGTGGGCCTGGTCGGCGTAGCCGGTCCGGGCCGCCGTCTCGGCCAACGGCGTCCCGGCCCGGGCCAGGTCCAGGGCCCGGTTGAGGCGCAGCACGCGGTCGAGGGTCTTGGGGCCGTAGCCGAAGGCGGCCAGGCAGCGTCGGCGCAGCTGGCGTTCGCTGAGGCCGACCGCCGCGGCCATCTCGCGCACCCGCCTCCCCGGGGAGGCGGGTGCCTCCGTCCGCAGGCGGGCCAGCACCTCCGCGGCCACCGGGTCGACCGAGTCGCCGCGGAGCGGCAGTCCGGCGACACTCGCCTCCAGGGCCCGGGCCGGGTCGGCAGCGGCGGCCACCTGTTCGGTGATCCGCCGGACCAGGGGCTCGGGCCACAGCCGGTCCAACGGCACGCGCGTGTCGCGCAGTTCGGCGGCGGGGACCCCCAGCACCGCCGGCCCGCGGCCGGGAGCGAACCGGAGCCCGGCGTAGACGCCTCCCGGTGTGTCGCTCACCAGGTGGGCCGTGGTGTCGGGGCCGGCCGCGACCAGCCGGTCCCCCAGCCAGACGATGTCCATGCATCCGTCGGGCAGGATCCGGCGCTCCTCTGCGACGTGGTCGGGCGCCCGGTAGCGCCACAGCACCGCGCCCGCCACCGTCGACGGTCTCTCCTGGTCCATGTCCCACCCCTTCCCGCCGGGGCGCCCGGTGACCGCCGGGCAGGAGCCGCCGCGGACCGCGGGCGGGGCGGCGCGGCCGCCGTCTCAGTCCTCCACGAGCTTGTCCAGGTGGTCCTCGGGCAGCCCCAGGTCGACGCGGATGCGGTAGCGGATGCGCAGCAGTTCCATCAGCAGGTCGTGCATGTACGGGGAGACGTCCTGGTGCTGGAAGCACTCCACGCCCCGGGTGGCCCAGGCGTGCGCGTTCTCCAGGTCGGAGTGGGCCATCAGGGTCTCGGTGACGTGGATGTAGGTGGGGAGGTTGCGGACTCCCACGGCCTTGAGCCGGTCCAGGTGGGCGTAGGCCTCGTCGACGCGGTCGAGTTCCAGGAGCGCTCCCGCCAGCAGGGCTCGGGCGTCGATGATGGTCTCTCCGCCGTCGTCGATCGCCCGCTGGTAGGCCCGCACCGCCCGTTCGGCCTCCTGGGCCATCTCCCACTGCTCTCCCGCGCGCACGAACAGTTCCGCCCGGCAGACCTCACTGTCGGCCGCCACCTGGTTGGCCAGGTTGATGAGTTGCTCGGCGACCGCGATATGGTCCCCGGACTGCACGGCTTGGAACTCCAACCGGTCGAGGTCGGCTGTCGTCACGCGGGTCATCGCGGTCCTTCCTGCTGCTCGCGGCCCCGGTGGTCACGTGCGGGAACGCTCCAAAGCATCCCAGAAACCCTGGCGCAGCGCGTGCCTGACCTCGTCCCGTAACAGGAAGTCGACGGGCAGCGCGGATCCCTGGAGCAGACGGGCTTCCAGGTCGGAGGGCATGCGGGGCTTACGTGCCAGTACCGCCTCAAGCCACAGCACGGGGGCGTCCCGGGCGATCGACTCGGCGAAGTCGTTGCCCTCCTGGTGGGCGATGCCGACGGCCTCTTCGAGGGTGTGGCCTCCCTGCGGGGGGTGGCCGAGGCGTGGTGCGGGGCTGGGGTAGGCGTTGTGCGGTGCCTGGTTGTTCTGCGGACGGGGGCCAGCAGCGGTCTCGGGGCCCTGGTGGACCCGTTGAGTGCTCCGGTAGCGGGAGTCAGTTCCCGTACTGGCCCCAAAAGTAGGGTTTGCGCCGGTGTTACCCCCGTATCCCGGGTTCTCACCGGTGTTGCCCCCGAACCGTGGTTCGGGAGGGACCTCCCTGGCTGGTGGTGGGGCCTCCCGTTCGTAGGCGCCGCCCATCGCCGGGTCCCGGGGTTGGCCCTGGTGCTGGCCGGGCTGCCCCTGGCCGGGGGTCGGATACCCCTGGGGCGGCATGGCCGGGTGCGCGCCGGTCGGGGTGTTGCCGACCACGCCCGCCATGCCGGGGTGGGCTCCGGTGCCGTGCTGCGGCGGATAGCCCGCCTGGCCGAGGGAGGGCTGGCCGCCGGTGCGCGGTTCCATGGCGGCGGTGTTCTGCGCGGCGAGGTGGTCGCCGCGCTGCTGGGCGAGGCTCTGGCGCATCGCGCGCAGCTGTTCCATCGCGCTGCCCGTGGCGGCCGGCTGGGCGCCCGTCGCCGCGAACATGGCCTCCACGGCCGCCGCGGGCTCCACCCGGGAGGCCCCCGCGTGCGCGGTGGCGGGCTGGCGGGTCGTGGGGCCGGTGGTGGGACGCGACCGTCCGTTGGCCAGCGGACCGTTCTGCCCGGAGGGGATGGTGTCGTCGGCCGGGCCCGCCCCCGCCTCCAGCAGGTTGACGTGCGGGCGCAGGTGTCCCGCGCCGATCTCGATGAGGTCGTCGCACTCGCGGCGCAGCGCGCGCGAGATCGTCCAGTTCCCCTCGATCGAGATGTTCACCACGGTGACCCGGACCCCGAACTCCTGGGCCTCGGCGATGACCGGCGCCATGTCCTCGTCGCCGCAGATGAGCACGGCGTCGCAGATGGCGCCGTTGCGAGCCAGCGGGACCAGGTCCTTTTGCACATAGTTCTCGACGCCTTCTCGCCGGCCGGGGCGGATGCGGGCGGCGCGGAACTTCACACCGGGCAGCTCCGCGATGCCCTCCTGCTCCTGGGAGCGGCGACCGTCGGTGACCGCTTCGTACCAGTAGCAGCGGAGCAGCGGGAGTCCCGTGCGGTCGCGGGCGACCTCGTTGAGGAGTTGCACGAGCGCCGCGTAGTCCCACGACACCGAGTCGCGGTCGCGTGTTCCATGCACCGCCATCGCGCCCTCGGCCAGGAGGTAGGCGGCGTCGACGAACAGCGCGCAGCGATCCACGTGACACCGTCCCTTCCTTGGTTCTGGTGGCCTCGGACGCACGAGCGCGGCCGAGCTGGTCCAACAGTCGGTTTCGGCCGGACTGGGGCCAGGCCACAGCCTAGCCAAGTCTGTGTGCTCTGTGGGGCGACTCCGCTGCGGAGGTCATCCGCCCTCCGGCAGCAGTTCCGTGACCAGCTCCGCCAGTGCGTCTGCGAGCGGGGCTCCGGCCGTGCGGTGGACCGGCCAGGAGCGCAGCGCCGCCAGGTGTGCGGGGCGGGCGTAGTCCTCCCCGGTGCGCAGGTACCCGCAGGGCGCGTCCGGCCAGTCCGCGGTCATCGGCAACGGTTCGGTGAAGAACTCGGGCGGCCGCACCGGCGGATCGAGGTGCTGCTGGGCAGCGGCGAGCTCGGCCCGGGTGGGGGTGCCGGGCTGCGGGAGGAGCGCGTCGACCAGGACGTATCCGGCGACCGTGCGGTGGGCGGCGCGCTGGGCGGCGGCGACCGCGGGCACCAGTGGTCCGGCCGCTCCGGAGGCCACGAGCAGCAGCGGGTGCCGCGGGGCGGCGGCCGCGACCTGCAGGGCGCAGCGCGCCACGTAGCGGGAGGCGAAGGGCGGCCGGTCGTCGTCGGTGACCTCGACGACGACGGTCTCGACGCCCCGGTCGGCGAGGTCGTCCGGCAGGCTCCCCCAGTCGGCGGCCGTGCCCAGCGGACTGTGCAGCAGCACCGGGCAGAGCCGCCCGAGCGGCCCGGTCACGGCCGGGGCCGGGTGGACTCGGTGACCCAGGCGAGGTACTCGGGGTTGCCGCCCTCGACGGGGACGGCGACGATCTCGGGGACCTCGTAGGAGTGCCGGTCGACCAGGAGCGCGGTCAGTTCGGCCAGCCGGTCGTCGGCGGTCTTGAACACGATCCGCCACTCCTCGTCGGCGTGGATGCTGCCCTCCCACCGGTAGACGCTGGTGATGGGGCCGCTGATCTGGGCGCAGGCGGCCAGGCGGGCGTCCACCGCCGCGTCGGCCAGTGCCCGGGCCTCCTCGCTGCTGCCCGCGGTGACCTCGACCCGCACGTGACCGACGCCGCTCTCGATGTGCGTCAAAGCGCGCTCCCTCGACTGCCCGACGGTGTCCGGCACGCTCTAGGCTCGCAGCCATGAGCGACCGTGACGATCTTCTGCGACAGATCAACGATAAGGCCGTCGTGCACGGCAGGGTGATCCTGTCCTCGGGTGCCGAGGCCGACTACTACGTGGACCTGCGCCGGGTCACCCTGGACGGGCAGAGCGCGCCGCTGGTGGGGCGGGTGATGCTGGAGGCGACCGCCGACCTGGACTACGAGGCGGTGGGCGGGTTGACGCTGGGCGCGGACCCGGTGGCCACGGCCATGCTGCACGCGGCGGCGGCGCGGGGGCGGCGCCTGGACGCGTTCGTGGTGCGCAAGGAGGGCAAGGCACACGGGTTGCAGCGCCGTATCGAGGGGCCCGACGTCCGCGGTCGCCGGGTGCTCGCGGTGGAGGACACCTCGACCACCGGGGGGTCGGTGTTGACGGCCGTGACCGCGTTGCGTGAGGCGGGTGCCGAGGTGGTCGGCGTGGCCGTGATCGTGGATCGGGGGGCGCGGGACCGGATCGTCGGCGAGGGGCTGCCCTACCGGGCCGCCTACACGCTGGACGACCTGGACGTCTGACCGTCCGTCGGGCCCTGCCGGGGCAGGGCCTAGTCGGCCTCGGCCGTGAAGGTGTAGCCGGGCTCCTCTCCGCTGACGTCCTTCGGTTCACCGTTGACGTGCACCTCGACCGCTGAGGGGGTGCCCAGGGTCACGTCCATGCGGGGCTTGTCGTAGGAGACGTACTCGCCCCGGGTCATGGTCGTGTCGATGAGCACCTCGCCTCCGGGTACTCGTACGAGGACGTCGCTGGATTCCCCCACCACCCGGATGTGCAGCACTTTCTGCTCCTCGGCGGCGGGCTGCGAGGGCTCGGCGAGGGAGCCGGACTCGCTGGGCACCAAGACGTCGCTGTTGCCGGGAAGAGAGCGGTAGAAGAAGTATCCGCCCAATACAATGAGGATGACCAGCAGCGCGATCGCTCCGGCGATCGCGAGTGCCTGGCCGATGCCTCTCGGGTCATTGCGGTGTCGTCCCACGCTGCTGAATGTAGCGCGAATCACCCATAACAATCGACAGGGGCATGAGCTTCTTCTTTTCCGCCCGTCGGCGCGGGGCCCGCTCCCGCCGCGTCCGCCACTCCCCGTGTCCGTCCGGGCCGCTGTTGCGCACGGGAGGCGTTCACGGCATTGTGGTCTAGACCTTTCGTGACGGACACGCCCTCCAGAGCGCCGGGCGGGTGACCGCCGGAAACCCGTCGTGGAAAAATCGAGGTGACGGAACCATCCGAAACCGCTCCGTCACCACTCCAGGCCAATCAGGGGAGTCAACACCATGCCTATCGCAACGCCTGAGGTCTACGCCGAGATGCTGAGCCGGGCGAAGGCCCAGGGCTTCGCCTACCCGGCGATCAACGTGACGTCGAGCCAGACCCTGCACGCGGCCCTGCGCGGTTTCGCCGAGGCTGAGAGCGACGGCATCGTGCAGATCTCCACCGGCGGCGCCGAGTTCCTGTCCGGCACGACCGTCAAGGACATGGTCACCGGCGCGGTGGCCTTCGCCGAGTACGCCCGGGTCGTGGCCGACAAGTACCCGGTGAACATCGCGCTGCACACCGACCACTGCCCGAAGGAGAAGCTCGACAGCTTCGTGCGCCCGCTGCTGCAGATCTCCAAGGAGCGCGTGGCCAGGGGACAGGAGCCGCTGTTCCAGTCGCACATGTGGGACGGCTCCGCGGTGGAGCTTGAGGAGAACCTGCAGATCGCCGAGGAGCTGCTGGCCGCCTCCAAGGAGGCCCGCACCATCCTGGAGATCGAGGTCGGCGTCGTCGGCGGTGAGGAGGACGGCATCGTCGGCGAGTTCAACGAGAAGCTGTACACCACGCCCGGCGACGGCCTGCGCACCGCCGAGGTGCTCGGCCTCGGCGAGAAGGGCTACTACATCGCCGCGCTGACCTTCGGCAACGTGCACGGCGTGTACAAGCCGGGCTTCGTGAAGCTGCGTCCCTCCGTGCTCAAGGACATCCAGGAGGCGGTGGGCGCCAAGTACGGCAAGGAGAAGCCGTTCGACCTGGTCTTCCACGGCGGCTCCGGGTCCAGCGTCGAGGAGATCCACGAGGCGATCTCCTACGGCGTGGTGAAGATGAACATCGACACCGACACCCAGTACGCGTTCACCCGGCCCATCGTCGACCACATCATGAAGAACTACGACGGTGTGCTGAAGGTCGACGGCGACGTCGGCAACAAGAAGGCCTACGACCCGCGGTCCTACGGCAAGGCCGCCGAGGCGGGCATGGCCGCCCGCGTCGTCGAGGCCGCGCAGCAGCTGAAGTCCGCCGGCACCCGCATGAAGTAGCCGGCGCGGAGTACTCCGCGGCACGGGGCCCCCGGACCACGGCTTCCGGGGGCCCCGTCGGTGTCGGCTCTCCCGGGCGCCCCCTGGCAGGATGGGGGGCATGGAGCTGAAGCAGAACCTGCTGGGCGGTCCGCCGCCCACCGAGCTGCCCGACCTGCCGGAGGCGCGCGAGGCCCTGGCCGCGGGGACCGATCCGGCCGAGGTCGCGGCGCGCTTCCCCGAGTACTCGGCGGCCTGGGCCGCGCTCGCCGAACGCGCCTACGAGGCGGGTGAGGACATCGCCGCCTACGCCTACGCGCGCACCGGCTACCACCGGGGCCTGGACCAGTTGCGCCGCAACGGGTGGAAGGGGCACGGCCCGATCCCGTGGGAGCACGAGCCCAACCGCGGCTTCCTGCGTTCGCTGTACTACCTCGGCAAGGCCGCCGAGGCGATCGAGGAGACCGAGGAGGCGCAGCGGTGCGCCGCCTTCCTGCGGGACAGCAGCGAGACCGCGGCCCGGGAACTCCAGGGCTGACCGCGGAGCCGCAGGTCCGCCGGACGCGGTCCCCGCTTCGGCCTCTGAGCGGGACTTACCGGTCGTGTAACCTCTATGTGCAAGAGCCCCTGCCGCTTCTTGCGCCAGGGGCTTCGGCACGTCCGGGGCAGGTCTCGGTCCGATTCGAGGAATGAAGAGGTAGACGGCGATGCCGGCGATCACGCTCGTTGGGGCCCAGTGGGGTGACGAGGGGAAGGGGAAGGCGACCGACCTTGTCGGTGACCGCGTCGACTACGTGGTCCGTTACCAGGGCGGCAACAACGCCGGCCACACCGTGGTCATCGGCGACCAGAAATACGCCCTGCACCTGCTGCCGTCGGGCATCCTCTCCCCCGGCGTCGTCCCGGTGATCGCCAACGGCGTCGTCATCGACCCGGCGGTGCTGTTCGAGGAGCTCGACGGGCTGATCGCGCGCGGCGTCGACGTCTCGCGCCTGCTCATCTCGGCCAACGCGCACCTGATCATGCCCTACCACCGGGCGCTGGACAAGGTCAGCGAGCGCTTCCTGGGCAAGGGCCGCATCGGTACCACCGGCCGCGGCATCGGCCCGACCTACGCCGACAAGACCTCCCGGGCGGGCGTGCGCGTGCAGGACATGTTCGACGCCAAGATCCTGCGCAAGAAGCTGGAGCTGGCGCTCAACGACAAGAACCAGATCCTCACCAAGGTGTACAACCGCCGCGGCCTGGACGTGGAGCGCATCCTCGACGAGTACCTGGGCTACGCCGAGAAGATCCGCCCCTACGTCGCCGACACCGCGCTGGTGCTGAACCGGGCGCTGGACGAGGGCAAGACCGTGTTCCTGGAGGGGTCGCAGGGCACCCTGCTGGACATCGACCACGGCACCTACCCGTTCGTCACCTCCTCCTCCCCCACCGCGGGCGGCGCGTGCGCGGGCTCCGGTATCGGCCCCACCCGCATCACCAAGGTCATCGGCATCCTGAAGTCCTACACCACCCGCGTCGGCTCGGGGCCGTTCCCCACCGAGCTGGAGGACGAGTGGGGCGAGTGGCTGCGCACCCAGGGCCACGAGTACGGCGTCACCACGGGACGCAACCGCCGCTGCGGCTGGTTCGACGCGCCGATCGCCCGCTACGCCGCCCGGATCAACGGCATCACCGACTTCTTCCTCACCAAGCTGGACGTGCTGTCGGGGCTGGAGCGCATCCCGGTGTGCGTGGCCTACGACATCGACGGCGTGCGGCACGACGAGCTGCCCATGACGCAGACGGAGTTCCACCACGCCAAGCCGGTCTACGAGTACCTGGACGGCTGGGACGAGGACATCACCGGCGCGCGGTCCTTCGACGAGCTGCCGAAGAACGCGCAGGCGTACGTGCGGGCGCTGGAGGAGATGTCGGGGGCGCCGATCTCGGCCATCGGGGTCGGGCCGGGCCGCGACCAGACCCTGGAGCTGCGTCCCCTCGTGTAGCCGTCGTCCCGCGGGGCGCCACCCCGCTCCGCGGACCGGCGCGGCGCCCCCGAAACGCCGCGCTGCTTTCCCCTTTCCCCCATCGAAACCAATAGGGTCCATTGCTGTGAAAGCCCTCGTGATCGGCGGCGGAGGCCGCGAACACGCGCTGGTGCGCGCGTTGTCCCTCGACCCCGGTGTGACCAGCCTGCACTGCGCCCCCGGCAACCCGGGGACCTCGGAGCTGGCGGAGAACCACGTCATCAACGCCACCGACGGACTGGCCGTCACCGAGCTGGCCGCGCGCATCGGCGCGGAGCTGGTGGTGATCGGCCCGGAGGCTCCGCTGGTGGCCGGTGTCGCCGACGAGCTGCGGCGGCGCGGCATCCCGGTGTTCGGCCCCGACCGGGAGGCGGCCCGCATCGAAGGCTCCAAGGCGTTCGCCAAGGAGGTGATGGCGGCGGCGGGCGTGCCCACCGCCGAGGCGCGGGTGTGCCGCACGGCCTCCCAGGTCTCCGAGGCCCTGGACCTGTTCGGCCCGCCGTACGTGGTCAAGGACGACGGGCTGGCCGCGGGCAAGGGCGTCGTGGTCACCGAGGACCGGGCGCTCGCCGAACGGCACGCCCAGGAGTGCGGCCGGGTCGTCATCGAGGAGTACCTGGACGGCCCCGAGGTGTCGCTGTTCGCGCTCAGCGACGGACGCAACACGGTGCCGCTGCTGCCCGCGCAGGACTTCAAGCGCGCCCACGACGGCGACCGGGGGCCCAACACCGGCGGCATGGGCGCCTACGCGCCGCTGCCGTGGGCTCCGTCCGGCCTCGTGGACGAGGTCATGGAGACCGTGGTGCGGCCCACCGTCGCGGAGCTGGCCCGGCGCGGCACCCCCTACCAGGGGCTGCTGTACGCGGGGCTGGCGCTGACCTCGCGCGGGGTGCGGGTGGTGGAGTTCAACGCCCGCTTCGGCGACCCGGAGACCCAGGTGGTGCTGGACCGGCTGGCGACACCGCTGGGCGCGCTGCTGCAGGCCACC
The DNA here is from genome assembly GCF_023208015.1 of Thermobifida alba. Taxonomy (NCBI): domain Bacteria; kingdom Bacillati; phylum Actinomycetota; class Actinomycetes; order Streptosporangiales; family Nocardiopsidaceae; genus Thermobifida; species Thermobifida alba. The sequence continues at coordinate 3,668,214 of NZ_CP051627.1, forward strand.
GACACCGGGAACCTGGGCGGGGTGTCGGCCCTGGAGTGGCGTCCGGGCGCGGCCGTGACCGTGGTGGTCGCCGCGGAGGGCTACCCGGCCGACCCGGTCAAGGGCGACCTGGTGGGCGGGCTGGCGGAGGCCAACGCCGTGGAGGGCGCCTACGTGCTGCACGCGGGCACCGCGTGGCAGGGGGTGAGCGACGTCAGGTCCAACGGCGGCCGGGTGCTGAGCGTGGTCGGCTCGGGCGCCGACCTCGCCGAGGCGCGGCGGCGCGCCTACGAGGCGGTGTCCAGGATCGAGCTGCGCGGTTCGTTCCACCGCACCGACATCGCGGAGAAGGCGGCGCTGGGGCAGCTCTGACCGGCGGTTCGCGGCGTGCCGCCCCGGCCCGGCGGCCGGGGCGGACCCGGGTCCGCGGTCCCGGGTCCGCCGAACTCGTCACCGTCCGCCCCGCTTCCCGGCGCTCTGCGACAATGGGAGGGTGATCGAGCGCTACACCCTTCCGGAAATGGGGCGCGTCTTCAGCGACGCCCACAAGTACGAGCTCTGGTGCCAGGTGGAGACCCTGGTCATGGAGGCCCACGCGGCGGCCGGGACGATCCCCGCCGACGCGGTGGAGCCGGTCCGCCAGGCTCCTCCGCCCACGCCCGAGCGGGTGGCCGAGATCGAGGCGGTGACCCAGCACGACGTCATCGCGTTCCTGACCGCGTGGGCCGACAACACCGAGCCGCGGGAGGCCGCCAAGTGGGTGCACTTCGGCATGACCTCCTCCGACCTGCTGGACACGGCGCTGGCCGCGCAGCTGGTGGAGGCCACCGACGTGCTGCTGGCCAAGGCCGACGAGCTGGTGGCGGTGCTGCGCGACCACGCCCTGGAGCACCGCGAGACGCTGCGGGTGGGCCGCACCCACGGCATCCACGCCGAACCCGACGTGTGGGGCCACCGGGTGGCGGACTTCGCGTTCGGCATGGCGCGCTCCCGCGACCGGCTGCGGCGCGCCCGCGAGGCCGTGGGTGTGATGGCGATCTCCGGTCCGGTGGGCACCTACTCCAACATCGACCCCCGGGTCGAGGACTACGTCGCCGAGAAGCTGGGGCTGCGTCCGGCGGACGTGTCCACCCAGGTGGTGCTGCGTGACGGCATCTCCGAGTGGGTGAGCGCGCTGGCGGTCGTCGCGACCGTCTGCGAGGCGATCGCGCTGGAGGTCCGGCACGGCCAGCGCACCGAGGTGCGGGAGCTGTGGGAGCCGTTCGGCAAGGGGCAGAAGGGCTCCAGCGCCATGCCCCACAAGAAGAACCCGATCCTGTCGGAGCGCATCTGCGGCATGGCGCGGATCGTGCGCGCCCAGATCGTGCCGGTCATGGAGGGCATCCCGCTCTGGCACGAACGTGACATCTCTCACTCCTCCACCGAGCGGATCGCGCTGCCGGACGCCGCCATCGCCACCGACTACCTGCTGCATCTGACCACCCGCCTGGTGCGTGGTCTGGTCGTGGACACCGAGCGGATGCGGTACAACCTGGACTCCACCAACGGCCTGATCTACTCCTCCACGGTGGTCTCCGAGCTGATCGAGACCGGTCTGTCCCGGGAGGACGTCTACGCGCTGGTGCAGTCCGCCGCGATGCGCACCTGGGAGACCGGGGTCGCCTTCCGGCAGTCCCTGCGGGAGCGGGCCGCCGAGAGCGGCGTGGAGCTGGACGAGGCGCGGCTGGACGAGGTGTGCCGGCCGGAGCGGTTCGTCCGCCGTCTGGACCGGGTCTTCGACCGGTTGAAGAACCTGAGCTGAGCCGCCGTCCCGGGCCGTTCGCGCCGCCGGCGGCTCTGCCGGCGGCGCCCCCACGCAGATCGGAAAGACCACGATGAGCGGTTTTGTCGCCAAGCCGGTGCCCGTCGAGGTGCCGGGCCTCACCCACCTGCACACCGGCAAGGTGCGGGACCTGTACGCCACCGGGTCGGGGGAGCTGGTCATGGTGGCCAGCGACCGGGTCTCGGCCTTCGACTGGGTGCTGCCCACCGAGATCCCCGACAAGGGGCGGCTGCTCACCCAGTTGTCGCTGTGGTGGTTCGACCAGCTGTCCGACCTGGTGGACAACCACGTGATCTCGGACACTCCCCCGCCGGGTGCTCCGGAGGACTGGGCGGGGCGCACCCTGGTCTGCCGCCGGCTCGACATGGTGCCGGTGGAGTGCGTGGCACGCGGCTACCTGACCGGCTCCGGGCTGAGCGAGTACACCGCCACCGGGTCGGTGTGCGGGGTGCCGCTGCCCGGGGGGCTGGTGGACGGGTCCCGGCTGGACCGGGCGATCTTCACCCCGGCGATCAAGGCCGAGGTGGGCGAGCACGACGAGAACGTCTCGTTCGACACCGTGGCAGAGCTGCACGGCCCGGCGCTGGCGGCCCGGCTGCGGGAGCTGACCCTGGACCTGTACGAGCGGGGCCGGGCGGTCGCCGAGGAGCGCGGCATCCTGCTGGCCGACACCAAGTTCGAGTTCGGGCGGGACGCCGACGGCTCGCTGGTGCTGGCCGACGAGGTCTTCACGCCCGACTCGTCGCGGTTCTGGCCGAAGGAGGAGTGGCGTCCGGGCCGGGCGCAGCCCTCGTTCGACAAGCAGATCATCCGTGACTGGCTGGCCTCCCCCGCCTCGGGCTGGGACCGCGCCGCGGAGACGCCGCCCCCGCCGCTCCCCGACGACGTGGTGGAGCACACCCGCGCCCGGTATGTCGAGGTGTTCGAGCGGTTGACCGGCCGAACCGCCGATTTCGTCCGGGATTCGCGACGTTGACGCAGGTGGGAGGGGGTTGTGTGGCTGATCGCGCAACGCCGCCCACCCGGGATTGTGCCCGTTTCGCACCGGTGCGACGTAAAGTGGTGCTCGGCGTCCTGAGCACCCCGAACAGGTGTGAAGTATCTACCGTGGCGCCGGAAAGCGTTATAGAACTACCCAAAGCCAGGAAATCGGCCACAGGTGGTGTGACCATGCCGTTGGACCTGTGATCACCGCGTCATCCGCGGACCGGGAAGTGCGTTGCCGCTGAGACGCAACGGAACGGCTGACACCAGTCCCCTTACTTGTCGGAACCCGCCGCGCACTTTCCTCGTCAGATACTTCGGGATCAGGTCACACCGGTAAGAACACCCTTGAATTTTTCTGCCTCACGAAGGAGCCAAAGAGCATGGGCCAGGAGGTTCGCTACCGCGTCCGCGGCGGTCATGCCCTGAACGGAACCGCGTTCATCCAGGGGGCGAAAAACGCTGTCTTGCCGATGATCGGCGCGGCCCTGCTCGCGTCCAAGGGCAGGACGGTGTTGCGGAACGTTCCCGTCATCGAAGACGTCCGTCGTGCTCTGGAACTCGCCGAGTACGTGGGCGCCAAGGTCGAGTTCCACGAGGCGGAGCGGACCATCGTCATCGACGCCACCCAGTTGAGCGATCCCTCGCGGGCGGTGCTGCCCGCGGCCATCGCGTCCCGCTTCCGCGGCTCCGTGCTCTTCGTCCCCGCGCTCATGCACCGCATGGGCCGCGCCCGCATCGAGGGCGTGGGCGGCTGCAACCTCGGCAGCCGCAACCTCGACTTCCACTACCGGGGCTTCGCCCGCCTGGGCGCCGAGGTGACCGAGGACCCCGAGCGCAACCACATCAACGTGCGCGCGGAGAACCTCCGGGGCGGCCGCCTCTACCTGGACACCCCGTCGCACACCGGCACCGAGAACCTGATCATGGCCGCGGTGCTCACCCCGGGCACCACCGTCATCGAGCACGCCGCGCTGGAGCCCGAGGTCCTCGACGTCATCGAGTTCCTGGGCAGCATGGGTGCCAAGATCAGCGGGGGCGGCACCGGCCTGATCACCGTCGAGGGGGTTCCCGAGCTCACCGCGGTCGAGCACACCGTCATGTCGGACCGGATCGACGCCGGCGTGTTCGCGATGATGACGGCGGCCACCGGCGGCGACGTCAGCCTGGTCGGGGCGAACCTGGACCACCTGGGCGTGGCCCGGTGGAAGCTGGAGCAGATGGGCGTCCAGTTCACCCAGCACGGCGCGGTCCTGCGGGTGCGCCGCGACCCCTCCGTGCCGCTGCGGCCGATCAACGCCGTCACCTCCCCGTTCCCCGGCTTCGCCACGGACCTGCAGTCGCCGCTGATGGCGCTGGCCACGCTGGCCGACGGGGAGAGCTACATCCACGAGGCCATCTACGACGGCCGGTTCGCGCTCGCCGACGAGCTCACCAAGATGGGCGCCAAGATCGAGGTCGACGGCACCCGCGCCATCGTGCACGGCCCCACCGTGCTGCGCGGCACCGAGGTCATCGCGCACGACCTGCGCAGCGGCGCGGCGGCGATCCTGGCGGGCCTGGTGGCCGAGGGCGAGACGATCGTGGCTCCCGCCTACCCGGTGGACCGCGGTCACTCGCAGTTCGCCACCCGCCTGTCGGCGCTGGGTGCCGATGTCGTCAGGGAAGAACACAACTAGCCCGGAAAGTCTGATTCACTGCGGGCGGGAAGAGTGCCTTCCCGCCCGCGTGTTTTGACGTTCTGGGGAAAACGATCTTCACTGGCTCTCAACAATGGGTACGATCGCGGCAATGCCGCGATGGAAAGAACATGGGTCGGGACCGGTGGGCGCACAGAGTGCAGAGCGTGAAACGGTAGCGGGGAGCAACCCGAGGTGAGTGCGCAACGTACTGGCGATCTGACAATCGGTGTCATCGGGCCGCACGAGGTTGTCGAACGCGTCATGTTGATGGGCCCGGGGTCGACCGGTCCCCTGAACGCCAGACTCATCGCAGCCGCCTATCGGGATGAGCAGGAAGCCACCGACAAGGTGCTCCGGCTGGGGGCGGCCATCGACGCGTACCTGTTCGCGAGTCCCGTTCCGTACGAGTTCGCCCGGAAAGCCGGCGTGCTGACGATGCCGGCCACCTACGTCCCGCTCAGCGGGGCGAGTCTGCACGAGGCCCTGCTGCACGCCACCCTGGACGAGCGCTTCGACCCGACCCGGGCCAGTCTGGACGTACTCAGCCGCGCCGACGTGGTCGAGGCGTACTCCGAGGTGGACCTGCCGGTGGACGGCCTCCACGTCCACGAGGAGCTGGCCGGGACCGCCACGCTCACGGCCTTCCACGAGGGGCTGTGGCGGCGCAAGATCACCAAGATGGCCATCACCTGTGTGCGGGGTGTCGCCGAGCGGCTGGACGCCATCGGCGTGCCCAACCTGCGGCTGCGCCCCACCACGGCGGGGGTGCGCAGTGCGTTGCAGACCGCGGGCCTGCTGGGCGCCCACCACCGCCTGGAGGAGGCCCAGCTCGGCGTGGTGATCGTGGACGTGCCCACACTGCGTGACTCCAGCCGCCGCTCCACGCCCCGCTACTGGCGGGACGAACTGCGGCTGTCGCTGCACCGGCTGCTGATGCAGGAGGCGCACCGGATCAACGCCACCGCCCACCAGGTGGACGACCACACCTTCATGATCACCGCGACCCGGGGGTCGCTGGTGACGGCCACCGAGGGGTTCCGCAAACCGCCGTTCGTGGAGCGGGCCAAGGCCGAACTGGGCATCGCCATCGAGGTCGGCATCGGCATGGGCCGCACCACCCAGGACGCCGAGACGCACGCCAGGGCGGCGCTGAATCGCGCACAGGCGACCCGGCAGAGCTTCGCGGTGGACCGGGAGGGCCGCTCGCTGGTGCCCGCCCAGCGTGCCCCACAGCGCCAGACGGGGGAGCCGCTGCGCTCCAAGGGCCGCGAGACCCTCATGCGGCTGTCGGAGAAGATCGCCGAGGAGGACGCGCCCCTGGTGGTCGACGCCGAGAGCGCGGGCCGGATGCTGGGGGTGACCCCGCGCACGGCCCGGCGGCTGCTGCGCACCCTGGTGGAGGAGGGCCTGGCCTGGCCGCTCCCGCCCAACCGCACCCTGCAGCCGGGCCGTCCCCGCCAGCTGTACCGGCTCATCGTGGAGAAGCTGGACAAGGACAAGGCGGACAACAACAAGTAGCCCGTCGAGGGGCCGGGACCGCAGCCCGGCCCCTCGGCGTCTCCGCTCAGTGCCGTCGCGGGTGGGCGCGGGCCACCGCCAGGAAGGCGTCGTTGTCCTCGGGCAGTCCGATGCTGACCCGGGCGCCCTCCCCCGCGAAGGGGCGGACCGTGACACCGGCCCGTTCGCAGGCGGCGGCGAAGTCGAGGGTGTCCTCGCCGAGCCTCAGCCAGACGAAGTTGGCCTCGGTTTCGGGAACGGTCCAGCCGTCGGCGAGCAGCGCGTCGCGGACCCGCTCCCGCTCCTTGACGGTGGCGTCGACCCGTTCCAGCAGTTCCTGTTCGGCGTCCAGGGAGGCCACCGCCGCCGCCTGGGCGAGGTGGTTGACCGCGAAGGGCACCATCGTCTTGCGCACGGCCTCGGCCACGTGGGGGTGGGCGACGAGGAAGCCCACGCGCAGCGCGGCCAGTCCGTAGGCCTTGGAAAAGGTGCGCAGCACGGCGACGTTGGGGCGGTCCCGGTACAGCCGCATCCCGTCGGGCACCTGCGGGGCGCGGACGTACTCGCGGTAGGCCTCGTCCAGGACCACCAGCACGTGGTCGGGGACGGCGTCGAGGAACGCGGCGAGTTCTGCCTCGCGCACCGCCGTGCCGGTGGGGTTGTTCGGGTTGCACACGAACAGCATGCGGGTGCGGTCGGTGACGGCGGCGGCGAGCGCGTCCAGGTCGTGGCTCTCCGCGCGCAGCGGCACCTGCACGGAGGCGGCCCCCGACAGGCCGACCAGCAGCGGGTAGGCCTCGAACGAGCGCCACGCGTAGACCACCTCCGCCCCTGGTTCCGCGACGGCCTCCAGCAGCTGCTGGAGGAGGCCCACCGACCCCGCGCCCAGCGCCACGTGCTCCGCGGGAACCTCGAAGCGGCGGGCGAGGGCGGCCGTCAAGGCGGCCGCCGCGGGGTCGGGGTAGCGGTTGAGGTCCGCCGCCGCGTCCGCGACGGCCCGGCGCACCGAGGGCAGCGGGCCGAAGGGGCTTTCGTTGGAGGAGAGCTTGGCCGACCTCCCGTCCGGCCCGACGACCTTGCGTCCGGGCCGGTAGGGCGGGACCGAGTCGAGTACCGACCGGAGGTACGAGGTTTTCCGCTCCGACACCGTCATCCTTCCCTGATACTTTGTGCAATCATCTGATTACTTCTCGGAGTCGGAGTTCGCTTTCCCCTGAGGGAGCACCACCCCTTCGTCCACCGAGAAAACCGCGCGGGCGCCCGCAGCCGGGGCCGCACACCCCGTCCCCGCGGCCGCCGCCCTTCACCGCCTCCGGGCACAACACCACCAGAGAACAGGAACCACGTCTCATGAATTCTCCCAAGAAGCTGCGCACGACCGCCGCCGCGTCCCTGGGGGCCGCAGCACTGGCCTGGGTGCTGGCGGGCTGCGGAAGCGACTCCGGGACCGCCTCCGAGGACGCGGGCCGCTCGGCCGACGGGTCCCCGGAGGAGGTCGCGGCGCGACTGCACGAGGCCCAGTTGAGCGGGTTCCAGGGGCTCGAACGCGTGGAGGAGGAGAGCCGCACCGGTGTCTACAGCCGACTCGACGTGGTGCGCGAGGCGGCGGAGAAGCGCGAGGCGCTGGTCCTGGACAAGCCGGAGTGCGCGGACGCCGCGAGCCAGTGGCAGGAACTGCCGGAGGTGCAGGAGGCACCCGCCTCGGTGGCGCTCTTCCGGGGAGCGGACGGCTCCCTCACCCACACTCTGCTGGAGCTTCCCGAGGACCTCGCCACGCAGGCCATCGACACCGTGCCCGTCGAGGAGTGCGCCACCTACGAGGCGACCCTGGAGGACGGCGCCTCCCACTCGTACACGGTGCGCGAACTCGACCTGGAGACCATCGGCGACCAGTCCCGCGGCTTCGTCGTGGCGACGGAGTCCGGGGACGGGGAGGCGGTGCTGCTCTACAGCCTCCTCTACCGGGAGGGCGGACGCCTGGGCTCGGTCTCCATGATCGGCGGACCCGAGACGGAGCAGCGGGTCGCGGACTTCGCCGCCGCCGCCCTGGAGTACCAGAGCGAGGTCCTGGGGTGACTCCCCGGCCGCCACGGCTGGCGCCCCCCGGGCCGATCCACTAGAGTGGACGGCAGTTCGAACGCACGTTCGACTCCAGTGGGGGGAGAGGGCGTGACCACGGCAGCGTCCACGTCGGACCGCGGGGCGATCCGGTCCGGCCTGGCGGGACAGCCCTCTCCCCCGCCCTCCCGGCCCGGCTGACCGCGCCCGCCGCGGCCTCATCCCGCCGCTCCTCGCGCCCCCGTGGGGCTGTCCGCCGACGCGTCCGCGACCAGGGCCCGCACCTCGGGACGGCGTCCGGACACCCCGACCGCGAAGACCACGTCGACCGTCCGCTCCCCGTCCCGTCCGGCGAACCGGGCCAGCCACCAGCATCCGTGCCGCCAGACGTCCACCGGTTCGGCCGAGACCAGCAGGCGCCGCCGCTCCCGCCACTCCCCGCTGGCCCGCAGCCGCCGCAGCATCCGCGTGCGTGACACCTCGCGCAGCTCGCACGGGACAGGGGAGCGCATCCGCCTCCCGAGCTCCCGGAGCTCCGGGGACAGCGCCGCGACGACCGCGACCTCCGCGGCCAGCAGCCCCCAGTGCCAGGGGGAGGAGTCGGCCAGTACCGCCCAACCGGAGCGGGGCAGCCCGATCGTGGCCGCCGCCGCGGCGAGGAACAGGCCGCTGCGGGTCAGACTGCGCCATCCGACGGGTTCGGTGCTCAGTCCGCCGAAACAGCCGCACCCCAGCTCCGGATCACGTCTGCGCAACCGGAGGAGGGCGACCAGGCCGACGGCGAACATCGCGGCGCAGACCACCCGGGCGGCCTGCGCGACCGGTCCGGCCAGGGCCAGCAGCGCCACCGCCAGCACAGCCTCCAGCACCGCGTGGGCCAGTGAGAACGGCTGGCGCAGAGCCACGGGGAGCAGCACCGCCGGCCCCTGGGGGGTGCGATCCGCCGCCTTGGCCGCGGCGCCGAGCAGCAGCACGGCGGCCAGGATCCACAACTGGGTCTCACGGAACGTCTCGATCACGGTCCACCTGCGGTCAGGGTCGCGGTACAGCACCCGGTCTCGGGCTGTCCGCCCAACGCCACGAAGGCGGCGAGGGTCAGTTCGGCGATCCGGCCGCTGGCCGGGGAGTCGCAGACGGTGCAGCGGTCGCAGAAGTGGCTGGCGGCCGCACCGCAGGCCACCACGGGAAGCACCGCGGCGGTCCGGGCGCACTCGTTGACCAGGCGGACCGTCGCGCCGAGGGACAGCAGCGGCAGCGGCGCGCACGAGGTCGCCCGGTCGCAGACCGGACCGCAGTCACCGGTCCGGTCCAGGGCCGGGTAGGCCACACCCATGAGCGTGCCCCGCGCGTCGGCGTGGACGTCGCGGCCCAGCACCGGGTCGTACCAGGCGGCCGTCCCCGTCACCCGCATGCTCCCCCGGTTCGTCGGGGGGCGCCGCGGCGTCTCCACGACGGGGTAGGGCGGCTGGGTGGTCGCGGGCACGAGGGCGCGGACGGCGTCGCCGTCGCGCACGCCGACGGCGTCGAACAGGTATCCCGGTTCCAGGCGGGGGTGGCGTACCCGCATCCGGCCGGAGGCCCGGTACGGGATGGCCACGGTGACCGGGGCGCGGTCGTGTCCGGTGGCGACCTCCAGGGTGTCGCCGTCGGCCGCGGTGATCACCCCGGCGGCCCGGGCGAGGTCCGCCCAGACCCGCTCGACGACGAGCTCGGCTCCGGGCACGCAGCGCAGCAGCACGTCCTGGCCGGGGCGCAGGTCGCGGGCCGCGCGGTCGCCGCCGTGCCAGAAGGTCGTCTGCGGGGTGAGGATGAAGCGCCGCTCGCCGCCGGGGGTGGCCAGGCCGAGCATGTGCGGGCTGATGTCGGTGAGCGTTCCCCGGACGACGTGGGCGGGGGCGGGGTCGGGTTCCGGTGCCGCGGCCGGGCCGAGCAGGGCGGCGGTCATGCGGCGACGGTCGTGTCCCTCCGCTGCCAGGTCCGCTGCCACGAGTGCGTCCTCTCCACTGGGGGTCGGCGCGGCGTCGTGCCGCTGTCCACACGCTGTGGAAACCACCTCCCATTCTCCCCCAGGGCCGGAGCCGGCCGGGCGGAGACCGTCCCTGACGTGCGCCGTCGGCGGGGGGAGGCGTCCGGCGCGGCTCCCGGAGCGCCGCACCGGCCCCACAGACGACGACGCCGGATTCCACGGGACCGCGGCGCCTTCCGACCTGTTTGTCAGAAGATGCCCCCGAACAGGGCAAACGATGACGCTTCCCATGTCACAGTGAAGAACGTGGTGATGTGACCGAAAACACGTACCTCGGGGGTCGGTGGTCGTGTGAACGAAGCGACGCGAGCCACGTACGACGAGTTCACCGAGTACGTGCGGCGCCGCGGTCCCGCACTGCGGCGCATGGCTCGGTCGCTGACCAGCAACGACGCCGACGCCGAGGACCTGCTCCAGGCCGCCCTGATCAAGACCTTCTTCGCCTGGGACCGCATCACCAGCCCGAGCGCCCGGGACGGGTACGTGCGCCGCGCGATGGTCAACACGCAGATCTCCGAGTGGCGGCGGCGGCATCTGGACGTCTACCCCACCGACGAGATCCCCGAGCAGCGGATCGACGACCCGAGTTGGCGCACCGACCTGGCCGACACCGTCAACCGCGCGGTCAACCGGCTGCCGCACCGGCAGCGGCTGGCCGTGATCCTGCGCTACTACGAGGACCTGTCCGAGACCGAGATCGCCTCTGTGCTGGGCGTGAGCGTCGGCACGGTCAAGAGCACCGTCTCCCGCGCCGTGGCCAAACTACGCCACGACGCCGACCTGGTCATCGAGCGCACGACCCCCTGACCACAGCGGTGCGCGCTTTTGTTTTGCACCTTGGCCCCTTCTCTCTGTACGCTTGTCCCAGCCAGGAGGATTCGCCTAGTCCGGTCTATGGCGCCGCACTGCTAATGCGGTTAGGGCTCACGCCCTTCCGGGGTTCAAATCCCCGATCCTCCGCGCTGCGAAGCCGGGCCCCGACCCTGTCGGGGCCCGGCTCTTCTTGTTGCCCCGACCGCCCTGCCTCCCCGGGCCGCACCCGCCCCGGGGCCTGGCCGCCGAGCCGCCGCGGCGGGCCGGCCCCGGACGTCCGCGGCGGGCCCGGCCAGGCCGCCGCCGTTTCCCGGCGCGCCGGGGCAGCCCGCCCGCGCCCACCGCGACGCCGGCCGCCGGACCGCGGCGCACGACTCCGGATCCGGAATTCCGCGGTCCGCCGGCCGCGGAACGCGGGCGAGACGTCCGTCCCCGAAGCGGCGGGACCGGGCGGTCTCCCGTTCGCGAACGGCCGTCGGCTCCGCATCTCGATACGGCCGCCGCCGGCCCGGGATTTTCTTTCCGGTCGGTAGAGAAACGTCGTCCTCCCGCGCGCACCGGGGCGGCCGAAAAGAGACCGTGAACTGTCCGAACGAGGACTCCGGCGGGGGAAATGGCCCGGTGTCCCGTGCCGTCGCCCGGCCGACAGCGGCGCCCGTGGAATCGGGGCGGCGACCGAAGGCGTGCGCCGTCGCGATTCCCCTCCGGCCGACGGCCTCCGACCGGCCCACCCCGGACCCCGCACCTCAAAAATCCCTGTGACCAGCGGTTTCCTTGCGGGAAAGCGCGGCCACTCATCCCCTGCGGCTCCGCCTCCGGGAACTCCGGGCCCACCGCGGGATTTTTGGACACACACCACCCGCAGTTAAGGACAAACCAGGCAAACAATGAACTAATCCCACATTTCCCCAACCCTCGGTCCGCCAGGAAAGAGAAAGGGCAGGTCATCCGCCACAGCCACTACGGCATCCTGCAGAGAATTCGGAAATATTGCGCTACACCCCCCTCTGGGCATTATGTGGTGTTAAGATCCACTACTCGAATGCCAGAAGCACATATTCGGAAATTCCTGTCGCCTATCAGCCCGGCCCGAACGATTTCCGCGCACGGCACAACCGTCACGGAACCGCACCGGACCCGCAGCCTCCGAGGACGCACCGCCCGCCTCCCCTCCCGCTGTCCCTCCGCCCGTGCCGAGATGTGATGCCCATGAGCCGCCCTTCCTCTCCCACCCCCGTGGTCCGCCTCTACGAGACCACCGACCCCAGCGCCCTGTGGCCCGAGCTGCTGAAGAAGTACGGGGAGATCGCCCCGGTCGAACTGGAGCCGGGCGTCCACGGATGGCTGCTGCTGTCCTGGCGGCTCAACTGGGAGGTCATGCGCGACCACCAGACCTACGCCCGCGACCCCGACCGCTGGGCCGCCATGACCGACGGCCGGATCGGTCCGCAGTCCCCGCTGCGCATCCTGTTCGGCAAGTACCAGTCGGCGCTGTACTCCGACGGAGCCGAGCACGAGCGGTACCGGAACGCACTGCTCACCGCACTGAAATCGCTGACCTTCTCCCAGGTCGTCCAGCACATCACCGCGGCCGCCGACCAGCTCATCGACGCCTTCTGCCTGCACGGCAAGGCCGACCTGGTCACCCAGTACACCCGCCAGCTCCCGGTCACCGTGCTGTGCCGCCTGTTCGGCCTCGGCCCGGCCGAGGTCATGCGCATCTGCCTGGAGATGCAGGCCATGTGGGGCGAAGGGCCGGACGCCTTCCCCGCCCGCCTCCGCATCGCGGAGATGCTCACCGACCTGGCCCGGAGGCGCCGCCGCGCCCCCGGCAACGACCTGGCCTCCTCCCTGGTCGCCCAGGGGCTGAGCGACGTCGAGGTCCGCGACAACCTGCTGCTGATCATCGCCGCGGCCGACGACCCGGTCACCCACCTCATCGGCAACACCATCCGGATGCTGCTCGTCGACTCCGGAGTCCGGGCCCGACTCGCCACCTCGTCGACGCTGATCGCGGAGACCGTCAACACCGCGCTGTGGACCGACCCGCCCCTGCAGACCCTCATCGGCCGCTATCCGGTGCAGGACGTGCGGCTGGCCGGCGCCCACGTCCGCGCCGGGGACTGCCTGGTGCTGGGCTTCGCCGCGGCCAGCCTCGACCTGATGGCCCGCAGCGGACCGGACGCGATGCTCACCAACCGCGCCCACCTGACCTGGGGCGTGGGCCCCCACACCTGTCCCGTTCGCGGTCAGGACATGGCCCTGGCCATCGCCGAGACCGCCGTGGACCGGCTGCTGCGCCGACTCCCCGACCTGGCGCTGAGCGTCCCCCCGGACCAGCTGCGCTGGCGCCCCTCGCTGACCGTCCGCGGCCTGGAGGCGCTGCCCGTCCGTTTCACCCCTGTCCCCGTCAGCAACCCCGGAGGAACCTCATGGGACACCCCCGCCGCCCCCACACCATCCATCTCGACCCCGCCGGCAGAGTCGACATCCCCGCCCAAAGACGCGAATTCCTCGAAAAAGGCCCGCTGGTACGGGTGGCTTTTCCCGGGGACCTGGAGGTCTGGGCACTGACCCACGACGCGCCGCTGCGGGAGGCGATGGCCGACGAGTCCGTCTTCGTCCGCGGCTGGCGCAACTGGCGCCCCCTGATGGCCGGTGAGGTCGACCCCCACCACCCCGTCGCCAACATGCTGCGCGTGGAGTCGATGCTGGCCCGTTCCGGAGCGGACCACAAGCGCATGCGCGGCCTGGTCCAGTCCGCCTTCACCCGCCGCCGCGTCGAGGACCTCCGCCCCCGCATCGAGGCCATCACCGGGGAACTGCTGGACCGCATGGCCGAGAGCGACGGAACCGTCGATCTCAAGGCGGCCTACTCCTTCCCCCTGCCCATCCGCGTCATCAGCGACCTCCTCGGCCTCGACGAGGAGGACCACCTCACCCTGCAGACCCTGGTGGGACGCACCCTCTCCGGCACCGATCCCGACGCCAACACCGACGCGTTCGCCTTTGTCGCGTCCCTGATCGAGGCCAAGCGGAAGGACCCGGACGACGGTCTGATCAGCGCGATGATCAACGCGCGCGCCGAGGACGGCGACCGGCTCAGCGAGACCGAGCTGATCCACAACACGCTGCTGCTCATCATCGGCGGCTTCGAGACCACGATGGGCATGATCAGCAACTCGGTGCAGCTGCTGCTCACCCATCCGGACCAGCTGGAACTGCTGCGCACCGGTCAGGTGTCGTGGGAGAACGCCATCGAGGAGTGCCTGCGTTTCGAGTCGTCGGTGGTCATGCTGCCGTTCCTGTACACCACGCGGGACGTGGAGATCGACGGCATCACCATCCCCGCCGGGGACGCCGTGCTGCTCTCCTTCGGCTCGGCCAACCGGGACCCGCGGGCCCACGACGATCCCGACCGCTTCGACATCACCCGTCCGAAGATCCGGCACATGGCGTTCGGCCACGGGGCGCACCTCTGCCTGGGAGCCGCGCTGGCCCGGTTGGAGTTGCTGATCGCGCTTCCCGCGCTGTTCACGCGCTTCCCCGAGATCTCCCTGGTCGGTGAGGCCCCGCCCACGCCCACGGTCTTCATGAACCACCCGCTGGCCCGCCCCGTGCTGCTGCGTCCGACTCCCTGACCGTTCTCCCGGTTCTCCAGAGGGAGACACACCAGGGGCCGGGAACGCCGTCTTGGCGGTCGGCCCGCCGTCGGCCCCGGCCCCTGGTGTCCCGGTGTGCGGTACGGATCAGCCGTGCGTCGCGAGGTACTCGTCGACGATCGCCTGGGGAATGCGTCCCCGGTCGCTGACCTGCTTGCCCGCGGCCTTGGCCCACGCCCGGATCTCGGCGCTGCGGTCCCTGCCGGACGCGCCGCGCTGCTTCCCCCGGGAGGTGTTGCGCTTGGTCGGGGCCCTGCGGGCCGCCTCGACGAACGGCGCGAGCGCGGAGCGGAGCTTCGCCGCGTTATCGCTGCTGAGGTCGATCTCGTAGGCGGAGCCGTCGATCCCGAACGAGACCGTTTCCTCGGCCTCTCCGCCATCGAGGTCGTCGATGAGAAGCACCTGAACCTTCTGCGCCATGGGGACGGTCTCCATCCATCGGTAAGAGAGACTTCGGATACCAGACAGGTGATCTGGATAACTTCAACAGAATGTCAGGTTTTTCCGGACCGCACGGCATCCCGTATTACGATCTTTATCTTTTCTATAAGATTTCGATAGATCGGAGGCCGTTTCAGGGTCCGTTTAGAAAACCGGGTCCATTTTACCGGTCAAGTCGGGACGGGAGGACACGCAGACCGGGCCACCTCACCGGACTCCCGCCAATCACGGCAGAACAGTGAACCTCCCGACAGGTCCGAAAATGGGATTGGCCGGATTCGGCCTCCGGTCCCTCCCGCGGGCCGCCGTGCCCCGCACGGCCGTTCCGGCCGCCCCCGAAGGGGTATCCGTCAGTAGAGCCCCCCGGTGTACTCCTCGGCGTAGAAGCGCTCGATCGCCTCCAGCGGCTCGTCCCGGCGCTCCATGTCCTTGGCGATCCGCGCCCGCGACGGCAGTGCGTCGGGGCGCCAGGTCTCCGGCCGCCACAGCGAGGAGCGGAGGAAGGCCTTCGCGCAGTGGTGGAACACCTCCTCGACCTCGACGAGCAGGGCGAGCGCGGGCCGCTTCCCCCGGACGGCCATCGCGTCGAAGAACGGCGCGTCCCGCAGCACCCTGGCGCGGCCGTTGATCCGCAGCGTGTCGCCCCGTCCGGGAATCAGGTAGACCAGGCCGACGTGGGGATTGGCCAGCACGTTCCGGAAACCGTCGAACCTGCGGTTGCCCCTGCGGTCGGGAATGGCGATCGTGGTGTCGTCGAGAACCAGCGTGAAACCGGGCGGATCGCCCTTGGGGGAGACGTCGCACCGGCCGTTCGCGTCGGACGTCGCGATGAGGCAGAAAGGGGAGGCGGCCAGCCACTCCCGGTCGAGTTCGTGCAGTGCCGTGCGCTCTTTGGCCAGGGCCTGCGGGGCCGGGGCGCCGAGCAGCTCCGTGAGTTCCTCCTCCGAGGTGACCTCCGCCAGACCGCTTTCTTCCACAACCACTCCCCGACGGCGACCACGGCTGACGGCCAGAGTAGCCCTTAAGCGGTTCAGGAAGCACCTCTTTTCCCGGACTGCTTCGCGACGGCAGCCCGGAGCGGTTCCCGCCCCCGGACATCCCCGTCGGCGCCGGACCGCCGTCCGGTGCGGTCCGGCGCCGACGGGGACCGCGTCACTTCTTGCCGGGCACCGACGTCATCGCGGTCATCGTGGGAACGGTGAATCCCGCCGGGATGACCAGGTCGTCGGGGCTCAGGTCGTGGATCGACCGGTGACCCAGTCCGATGAGGGACTCGTCGATCCCGGCACGGAGGATCTCCAGGAGTTGGCGGACCCCGTCCTCGCCGCCCGCCGCGAGCCCCCACAGCCACACCCGCCCCACGAGCACCGCCTTCGCCCCCATGGCCAGGGCCTTGACCACGTCACTGCCGCGGCGGACCCCGCCGTCCATCAGCACCTCGACCTGGTCGCCCACGGCCTCGACGACGCCGGGCAGCGCGCGCAGCGCCCCCGGGATGCCGTCGAGGTTGTTGCCGCCGTGGTTGGAGACGGAGATCGCGGTGGCCCCGCAGTCGACGGCCCGCCGCGCGTCGTCGGGATAGTAGACGCCCTTGACGAGGAACTCGCCGTTCCACAGGTCCCGCAGCCACCGCACGTCCTCCCACGTGGGCAGCGGGGTCTGCGCCCACTCCACGTACGCCTGGCGGAAGGTCGGCGTGCCCTTGGCCTCGGTGTGCAGGTTGGGCGCCTTCAGGTCGGGGATGCCGTTGAGGAGGAACCGCAGCGCCCACCCGGGCCGGGAGAGCCCCATGGGCGCGAACTGCAGCAGCGTGGAGAACGTCACCCGTTCCGGGATGGTGGGGCTGCCCCAGTCGCGGCGGCTGGCGAAGGACCAGTCCAGGGTGAGGATCAGCGCCTTCGCCCCGGCCCGGCGGGCGCGTTCCACCCGCTCGGCGATGTCGTCGCGGGTCCCCACCCAGTACAGCTGGAAGAACGCCTTGGGGTTGGCCGCGGCAATGTCCTCGAAGGGCATGCTGGCGAACGAGCTCAGCCCGATGGCGGTGCCCACCGACGCCGCCGCCTTCGCCACGGCCACCTCCCCGCCGGGGTGGACGGCCTGGGCCCCCGCGGGCGAGACGATGACCGGGAAGTCGATGTCCTGCCCCAGGACGGTCGTGCTCATCTCGCGTTTGGGCGGCAGGTCCGCGGCGATGCGCGGGATCAATCCGATCTCGTCGAACGCCTGGATGTTGTCGTGCAGGGTGACCCCCTTCTCCGTTCCGGCGATGAGCGACGCGTACACCGCCGTCGGCAGACGTTTCTTCGCGCGCCGCTGCGCCTCGGCGACGGATTCCAATGGGGCACTCGTGAACAGCACCTGGACACACTCCTCGTCGGACTCGTTCGGACGGAAGCGGTCCGCCGCCCCGGGTGTCGGTCGACGGCGGGCCTCCCAACGGCTCGGCCCTCCGTCTAACCGGGGGGAGGAACGGACAAACCCGAAAGGGGCGGCTCCGCGACACGGGGGCGCACCTGCGGCGTGTCGCCGCAGCCGTGTCGAATACTCGGGGCATGGCGACCCTACGACGCAGTGTTGACCTGGCCGCACCGGCCGCAGAGGTCTGGGACCTCATCGGCGACTTCTCCTCGATCCACCGCTGGCACCCGGAGGTCAGCGCCCCGGTCATGCGCGGCCCGGCCTCCCCCAACACGCCGAGAGCCGAGCGCGTCTTCGGTGAGCGGACCGAACAGGAACTGGTCGAGCGGCTCGTGGAACGGGACGAGTCGGCCCGCCGCCTCGTCTACACGATGCCGGATCCGCCATTCCCCATCACCGACCACCGGGCGGTCCTGGAGGTCGTGGAACGGGACGCGCAGCACTGCACGGTGGTCTGGACGGCGACGTTCGAGTGCTCCGCGGAGACCGCGCAGGAGTTGGAGTCCACGATGGGCGACGGCGTGTTCGCCGTGGGCCTGGACGCCCTGGCCCACCGCTACGGGCGCGGGTGACCGCGTTCCCGCCGTCCGGCACGGCAACACTCCGTCCTTTGCGAACTCATTGCCCACGCGCGTGAACCTTCGCCCCGATACGGGGGAGTTTGTGGGGTGGGACGGAACGGGAGTAAGGACGGCGCCGATCGCCATCCCGTCCCCGGCCCCGAGCAAGCCCGCGAAGGGAAAGGGAAGGCAATGAACCGGACACGTTCCCGCGGCTGGATGCTCTTCGCCGCGACCCTGCTGTTCCTGACGGGAGCGGTCAATCTCATCCAGGGCATCTTCGCCCTCTTCCTGAGGGACTACCTCTTCATCACCGGAGGCGAGGCGTTCTTCTTCACCCTCACCCCCTGGGGCCTCCTGCTGGGCCTGTGGGGGCTGCTCCTGCTGGGGGCGGGCTTCGCCCTGACCAGCGGTAGGAGCTGGGCGCGCACCCTGGGTGTGGTCCTGCTCGCGATCAACGTCGTCGCGCAGCTGGCGTTCTTCGCCGCCAACCCGCTGTGGTCGCTGGTGGTCATCGCCGTTGACCTGCTGGCCATCTACGGGCTGACCGCCGGCTGGTCCTCGGCCCACGCGGCCGAGGAGGAGCGGGAGTCCGGTCGGGAGGCCGAGGACTCCTACCGCTCCGGTTACGAGGCGGGAATGCGGGAGGCTCGGGAGACCCGCGAGGAGGCTCCCTCCTCCGGCGCGTCCTCCGGCGCGCACATCCCGCAGCCGTCCCGGGGCGAGCACGCGCGCTGAGCGTGCTCGGCTCACGGCCGGGGGCACGGCAGGACGCAGCTGCCCCTGGCCTGGTCCTGGGGCCGGGACCGCCGCCGAATCCGGCCCCGTGGACATGATCGCTGCTGGCCGGGTCCACCGTGGACGCTTCCGGCGGACCGCGCTCAGCGCTCCCGGACCAGCAGCGGCTGGCTGACCTCGCCCAGGTGGCCGTCGGGGTCGCTCAGGGTGGCGTGGGAGACGCCGAGCCCGTCGGTGGACAGGTGGGAACGGCAGGCCAGGTGCACCCACTCGGCTTCGGGGAAGCGGCCCAGGGTGACGGTGATGGACGGCGGGATGAACAGCCACTCCGTCATCGGCAGGGCGGCGGACAGGCCGTTGGCGGAGTCCGCGACGACCAGCGTGCGGTCCAGGCCGGTGGGCTTCTCCCCCGCGATCAGGGGGATGCGGACCCGGGTCCACACGTCCGCCGCTCCGGAGGCGGTGTCGTGGCCGCCGCGGGTGAACCGCCACTCGATCGCCTCGCCGTAGCCCCAGCCGGTCAGGTCGGGCCCCTGCCCGGTCCCGGGCAGGGCGGGCGGCTGGATGCGCTCCCCGGTGGACGGGGGAGTCGGCCCGGTCGCGATCGCCCAGGCGCGCGCGACCACCGCCGGACGGTCGTCGAAGACCATCCGCGCCTCGGACAGGGCGATCCGCCGGCCCGGTCGGAGCTGGGCCACCTCGACGCGGAAGGGGCGGCGCGGGATGGCGCCGAGGAAGTCCGCCGAGATCCGGGCCAGCCGCATGCCGGGGCCGGCGGCCTCGTCGAGGAGGTGTCCCAGCAGCGCCGTGGGCGGGCCGCCGTGCTGGGCTCCGGGGTCCCAGGGGCTCTCGGTGGCGCGGGTCGGCTCGTAGCGGTCGTCGCCGAGGGGCAGGTAGAAGGCTTCCGCCGGTTCACTCATGGCTCAGTCCTCGCAGGGGCGGTGCGGTCGGGGCGGAGGGGCATGACACCCAGAGATTACCGAATCCGATTCGGTTTCGACTGGAGCGGGGGTGCCCCGTCACCCCCCGTGCGCCGGTCAGCCACCGCACCGGACCCCCGGCTCACTCCGCGAGGAAGCGCGCGACGTCGGCCGCCTCGGTCCCGACCGCCTCCCCCACCGGCTCGGACGGCGGCTCGAAGAACGTGGTCCCCACCTCCCCGCCGGTGCGCCACCACGTCCCGACCACGCGGCCGTCCACGACGACGGCGGGGCGGATCTGCCCCCCGCCCGGCCACACCGCCCGTTCGCGCCCCGGCGGCACCGCCAGCGTCCGGTCGCGCCAGCCGACCAGGTAGTCGTCGTAAGCGGGCAGCAGCCGCACGTCCCCGGGGCCGCCGGCGCGCCCGGCCGCCGCGATCTCGTCGGCGCGTTCCGCGGGCAGCGCGTACGGCTTTCCGTCGACGGTGACCTCGACGGTGTCGAGAGTCCGCCACGCGGCCCGGGCGACGGCGGCGGGCAGCCCCGACCAGTGGACGAAGTCGGCGAGGGACGCCGGGGCGTGCGCGGCGAGGTAGCGGCCGGCCAGGCGGGCCGCCGCCTCCTCCCGGTCCCACCCCGGACCGGGACCGGGAACCCAGTCGTCCAAAGCGACGTAGGCGGGTTCGCCGTCGCGGACCGGCCCCTGACAGATCCGCCCGGCCAGCGCGTTGCGCCGGATCAGGTGGAACGCGGCCTGCCCGGCGGCGGGCACCCCGGCCGCGGTGAGCAGCCCGGCCAGCTCGGCACGGGTGCGCGGACGTTCGGCGACCGCGTCCGAGACGAGGGCGTCGGCGCGGGACAGCAGGGGCTCGTCCAACCCCAGTTCGGCGCAGCGGCGGCGGCTCGCCGCGAGGAACACCGGTCCGAGGAGGGCGAGCAGCCAGCGCACGTCGGCAGCGGGCACCAGGTGGAGGGTGCCGCGCAGGAACCAGCCGCGCACCACCGTCCGGTCGGTCCCGACGGCACGAGCCACGTCGCTGAGGCGGGCGTCCGCCGCGCGGGCGCGCAGCCCCAGCGCGGCGGCGGTGGCGTCCTGCGCCTGCACCGTGAGGATCCGGTCGAGCACCCGGACGGGGTCGCGCTCGCGCTCCCCGAGCAGCAGTTGCGCGGCGGCGCGCAGACGACGGGCGGAGGCGGCGGTGAGAGCGGGAGTCATGGGGTCTTGGTACACCGCGGTACCGTCACCGAAACCGTCCGGCGGTCCCGCTTCCGACACCGCAGCGGCCGGCGCCCCCGCCGCCGCGGTGCGCGGACGGCCCCGTCGAGGTCAGGCCAGCGCCTCCCGGGTCTCCCCGGCGATCTGGAGGTCCTCGCGGGCGGCGACCACGAACACCCGCACCCGGGAGCCCTCGGCGGTCAGCTCCGCGTCCGGCACCGCGGTCCGGTCGGCCTCCTCGTCCACGCGGACGCCCAGGAAGCCGAGCCCGGCCGCCGCCCCCGACCGCACCACGGGCTGGTGCTCGCCCACGCCCCCGGTGAACACCAGGGTGTCCAGGCCGTCCAGGGCCGAGGCCATCGCGGCGACCTTGCCGCGCAGCCGGTACAGGTACACGTCCACGGCCAGCCGCGCCTCGGCGTCGCCCGTCTCGGCGCGCTTCACCACCTCCCGCAGGTCGGCGGTGCCCGCCAGTCCGGCCAGGCCGCTGCGGTGGGTGAGACCGTGGTCCAGCTCCTCGTAGGTGAGCCGCCCCTCGCGCAGCAGCCACAGCATCAGGCCGGGGTCCACGTCCCCCGCGCGGGTGGCCATCACCAGGCCCTCCAACGGGGTGAACCCCATGGTGGTGGCCACGCAGCGCCCGTCGCGCACCGCCGCCAGCGACGCGCCCGCGCCCAGGTGGGCGGTGACCACCCGGCCCGGGTCGCCGCCCACCAGCTCGGCGGCGCGGCGGGCCGCGTACGCGTGCGACAGCCCGTGGAACCCGTAGCGGCGCAGCGTGAACCGCTTCCGCCACGGGGCGGGCAGCGCGTACGTGGCCGCCGCCTCCGGCAGGGTGCTGTGGAACGTGGTGTCGAAGCACGCCACCTGCGGCACCCCGGGCAGCAGGTCGCGGAGCGTGTCGACCGCGGCCAGCGCCTGCGGCTGGTGCAGCGGCGCCAGTTCCGTCAGCGACCGCAGCGTCCGGCGCACCCGGTCGTCGATGCGCACCGCCGACCGGTAGGCCGTGCCGCCGTGCACCACCCGGTGCCCCACCGCGTCGCAGGGGCCGAGGGAGCGCAGCGCCCGGACCACCTGGTCGGCGGGCAGGCGGCCGTCGACGACGGCGAGGTCGTACCGGTCCAGCAGCGTGTCGTCGGCGTCCAGCAGCCGGAGTTTGACGCTGGTGGACCCGGTGTTGACCACGAGGACCCGCATCAGTGCTCCCACACCCAGTCGCGGATGTCGGGCGCGTCCTCGCCGTACTCGCGGGTGTACGCGCGGCAGCGCAGCCGCTCGTCCCGCATATGCTGGCGCAGCCCCGCCGCACGCACGCCCAGTCCCGGCACCCGGTCGATCACGTCCATCACCAGGTGGAAGCGGTCCAGGTCGTTGAGCATCACCATGTCGAACGGCGTCGTGGTGGTGCCTTCCTCCTTGTAGCCGCGCACGTGCAGGTTGGGGTGCCCGGCGCGGCGGTAGGTGAGCCGGTGGATCAGCCACGGATAGCCGTGGAACGCGAAGATGACCGGCCTGTCACGGGTGAACAGGGTGTCGTACTCGCGGTCGGTCATGGCGTGCGGGTGCTCGCCCTCGTTGCTCAACCGCATCAGGTCCACCACGTTGACCACGCGCACCCGCAGCTCCGGCAGGTGGCGGCGGAGCAGGTCGGCGGCGGCCAGCGTCTCCAGGGTGGGCACGTCCCCGGCGCAGGCCAGCACCACGTCGGGTGCGGCGCCGTCCTCGGAGCCCGCCCACTCCCACAGGCCCGCCCCCCGCGCGCAGTGCGCGACCGCCGCGTCCATCGGCAGGTAGTTGAACTGCGGCTGCTTGCCCGCGACGACCACGTTGACGTAGTTCCGCGAGCGCAGGCAGTGGTCCACGGTGGACAGCAGGGTGTTGCTGTCCGGCGGCAGGTACACCCGGACGATCTCCGGCTTCTTGTTGACCACGTGGTCGATGAAACCGGGGTCCTGGTGGCTGAACCCGTTGTGGTCCTGCCGCCACACGTGCGAGCTGAGCAGGTAGTTCAACGAGGCCACCGGACGCCGCCACGGCAGGTCGCGGGAGACCTTCAACCACTTGGCGTGCTGGTTGAACATCGAGTCGACGATGTGGATGAACGCCTCGTAGGAGTTGAACAGGCCGTGCCGCCCGGTCAGCAGGTAGCCCTCCAGCCAGCCCTGGCACAGCTGCTCGTTGAGGACCTCCATGACCCGCCCGTCGGGGGAGAGCTGCCGGTCGACGGGCAGGCGGCCGGTGGTCCAGGCCCGGTCGGTGGCCTCGAAGACCGCGTCGAGCCGGTTGGACCGGGTCTCGTCGGGGCCCATGATCCGGAAGTTGCGCGGGTTGGCGGCGACGACGTCGCACAGGAAACCTCCCAGCACCCGTGTGGCCTCCGCCTTCTCCACCCCGGGGCGGGTCACCTGCACGGCGTGGTCGCGGAGGTCCGGCAGGAGGAGGTCGCGCAGCAGCAGGCCGCCGTTGGCGTGCGGGCTGCCGCTGATGCGGCGTTCGGGGCGCGGTACCACGGCGGTGGTCCCGGGGCGGGGCGCGCCGTCGTCGTCGAACAGCTCCCCGGGCCGGTAGCCGCGCAGCCACTCCTCCAGTTGGCGCAGGTGTTCGGGGTTCTCCCGGGGGGCGGCGAGCGGCACCTGGTGGGACCGCCAGGTGTTCTCCACCGGCTGCCCGTCCACCGTCCGGGGGCCGGTCCAGCCCTTGGGGGTGCGCAGGACGATCATGGGCCAGCGCACGTTCTCGACACTGCTGCCGCTGTGCCGGGCGCGGAACCGGATCGTGTCGATGCGTTCCAGACAGGAGGCGAGGGCCCCGGCCATCGACCGGTGCACGGTGTCCGGGTCGTCGCCCGCGACCACGTGCGGTGCGTAGCCGTGGCCGCGCAGCTGGGCGAGCAGGTCCTCCTCGGGGATGCGGGCCGGTACGGTCGGTCCGGCGATCTTGTAGCCGTTGAGGTGCAGGATCGGCAGGACCGCGCCGTCGCGCACCGGGTTGAGGAAGCGGACCGACTGCCAGCTCCCGGACAGCGCTCCGGTCTCGGCCTCGCCGTCGCCGACGACGGCGGCGACCACCAGGTCGGGGTTGTCGAAGGCCGCGCCGAAGGCGTGGGCGAGCGCGTAGCCGAGTTCGCCGCCCTCGTGGATGGAGCCGGGCGTCTCCGGGGCGGCGTGGCTGGGAACGCCGCCGGGGAAGGAGAACTGGCGGAACAGGCGGCGCATGCCCGCGGCGTCCCGGCCGACGTCGGGGTAGACCTCGGAGTAGACGCCGTCCAGCCACGCCGTGGCGACGGCCGCGGGCCCGCCGTGCCCGGGGCCGACGATCCACATCAGTTCGGTGTCGCGGCGGCGGACCTGGTGGTTGAGGTGCGCGTAGACGAAGGTGAGGCCGGGCGTGGTGCCCCAGTGGCCGAGCAGCCGCGGCTTGATGTGCCCGGGGGCGAGCGGTTCGCGCAGCAGCGGGTTGTCCAGCAGGTAGATCTGGCCGACGGACAGGTAGTTCGCGGCCCGCCAGTACCGGTCGATCTCGTGGAGTTCGGCGGCGGTGAGGTTCTGGCGGGGAACCGACTCGGTCGCGGTCATACGGCTTCCCTCGGATCGGTGGACATCACCTCGTTCACTACCGCCGCCCCGGTGTTCTATGCGGTTCCGGCTCCCCGCACGGGACCCGCCGCACCACGGAAAACGGGATGCGCGCGGCGGGGGTGCTGCGCGACAGTCTCCCCATGGACAACGACGATCTGGTTCCGGTCGCCCGTCCCACGGTCGAGGAACTGGCCCGTGACCCGCTTCCGCTGCGCGGCCGCGTCGCCCTGGTCACCGGGGTGAGCCGGCGCGAGGGCATCGGGTACGCGGTGGCGCGGCGGCTCGCGGCCTACGGGGCGAGCGTGTTCTGCCACCACTACCGGCCGCACGATGAGGAGCAGCCGTGGGGCGGCGACGACGTGGCCGCGGTGCTCGCGGGGGTGCGCCGGGCGCTGGCCGCTCCCGGCGCGCGGGTGGCCGACCTCTCGGCGGACCTGGCCGAGGTGGACGCGCCGCGCCGGGTGGTGGCCGCGGCGGCCGCCGAGTTCGGGCACGTGGACATCCTCGTGGCCAACCACGCGCGCAGCGGCGGCGACGGCCGCCTGTCCGAGGTGGACGCGGCGATGCTGGACGCGCACTGGGCCGTGAACACCCGTTCCGCGCTGCTGCTGGCCAAGGAGTTCGCCGCCCGGCACGACGGCCGCGCGGGCGGCCGGGTGGTCTTCCTGACCTCCGGCCAGGTGCGTGGTCCGATGCCCGATGAGATCTGCTACGCCGCCGCCAAGGGCGCGCTGGCCGCGATCACGCCGAGCGTCGCCGCCGGACTGTCCCGGAGCGGCATCACCGTGAACACGGTCAACCCCGGGCCGGTGCAGACCGGCTACCTCACCGGGGAGCTGCTGGACCGGCTGCGGCCGATGCTGCCGTTCGGCCGCTGCGGGTTCCCCGACGACCCGGCGCGGCTCATCGCGTGGCTGGCCACCGACGAGGCGCGGTGGATCACCGGTCAGGTCATCAGCAGTGAGGGAGGTTTCACCTACTGACGTCGCCGTCCGCGGCGGGAGGGGGGCCGTGACCTCCCGGGGCCCCTTCCCGGTGAGGATCACCGTGAGCGATCCTTGACAAGTCGCCCCCGAGTGGCGAATGCTCACCAAACGTCCGCTTTCCCTCCCGCACGGAGCGTAGTCTTGAACGAATTCCTCCTCGTCCTGGCGGGTGGCGCCGTCAGTCTGGTGACCAGCGCCACCGTCACCTGGTTGCAGGGGCGCTACGCCCGCAGGGCGGAGACGCGGTCGGCGTCACGCACCGCCACCCGGCAACTGACCAGTCTGCTCATCGCGCAGCGCGACGCCCCCGAGGGCACTCCGTCGACCACCGCGCTCGCCGAGGCCGAACTGCTCGCGGCGACCATCACCGCACGCCGCCCCCGCGAGGCCGTGCAGGAGGTGATCCGCCTGCTCCGCGAGTGCGACCTGCCGGAGTTGGAGCAGCTCAGCGGGGTGCCCGCCGCGCGGGCCCGGCAGATCCTGTGCGACCACGGGCTGGCGGTCCTCGGCGCGCACCTGCGCGGCGACCGGCTGCCGCAGGCGCCCGAGACCGTCCGCAGTATGCGCAGCGTCGAGAACGAGGCGTTGAACATCCGCGCGGGCGTCGTCTCCTCGGCTCCCCGGCCCGCGGAGGACACCAACGGCTTCCTGCCCCCCGAGCCCGCCGAGGAGCCGCCGGCCGCGGACACCGCCGAGGTCCCCACCCGGAAGGTGCGCAGCCGACCGCGCAGCACCCGCAAGAGCACCGCCAAGGACACCAAGGACTCCGACCCGCTGGACTGAGCCGGCGCGGCCCGTCGGCTCCGCCGGCCGGCCGTCCCACCGGCCCCTCCGCTGTTTCACAGCCCGCCGTCACGGGAAACCGGGGAGACGGCGGACCAGGGAGGCGGTCATGGGCGAGACGGTGGGCACCGAAGTGGAACGGTCGTTCCCCGGGGGGTTCCTGCGGCTTCCGTTCCGGGGCAGAACGTGGCGGCGGACGCTGTACGCGGTGGTCTCCCCGCTGGTGGGGCTGTGCCTCCTGGTGGTGGCGCTGTTCGGCGGCCACCGTGCCGCCGCGCGGGTGCGCCGGCGGCTCGCCGTGCGCCTGCTCGACGCCTCCCCGGGCCGTTCCGTCCCCACCTGGCCGAGGGTGGTCGGCCACGCACTGTTCGGCCTGCCCCTCGACGTGCTCGCGTCGGTGGTCGCCGGTTACGGCTGGGCCGTCGTGGTGCTGAACATCGCCTATCCGGTCCGGCTGCTCGCCGAACCCGACACCGCCAGCCTCACGGCCGACGCGTGGGGCGGACCCACGCTGGCCGGGGCGTGGCTGGTGCACGGACTGGCCGGGCTGGTCGCGCTCTGGCTCGTCCCCCTGCTGGTCGTCGGGATCACCCAGGTGCAGCTGGCGTTGGCGTCCGCGCTGCTGTGGCCGCCCGCGGAGCCGGTCAGTCCGCCGCGGGGCGCAGGAACGCGGTGAGGCGGGCGGTCCCCGGGTCGGCGAACCAGTCGACGCGCCCCTCGGACCGCAGGATGCGCTTGGCCGTCGCGGCGGAGCGGTCCGCCAGTCCGGGGGCCGCCTCCCCCGCACCGGTCAGGTCGACGGCGTCGATGCCGGGGTGCGCGGCCAGCAGCGGCGCGAGCTCCGCGGTGGGCCCGGTGAGCAGGGCGGCCACGCCGTCCGGCAGTTGCGCCTCGGCCAGCGCCTCGGCGAGGGCCAGCGCGGGCAGCGGCGCGCGTTCGCTGACCGCCACCACCGCCGTGTTGCCGCCCGCGACCACCGGGGCGAGCACCGAGACCAGACCCAGCAGCGGACCGAACGGCGGGGCGACGATTGCGACGACGCCGACGGGGGGCCTCCCGGCGCACGCCCCTCCGGCGATCTGCTCGGCGTAGCGGGTCCACCGCTCGGCGGCGGTGTCCACCAGCCGTTCGGCCAGGTCGTGGGGGACTCCGTCGGCGTCGACGACCTGGCGGACCAGGCGGGTGCGGCGGCCGCGCAGCGCGTCGGCGACCCGGTGCAGGACCCGTGCCCGCTGCCCGGCAGAGCGCCGTGCCCAGCCGTCGGCGGCCGCGCGGGCCGCACGCACCGCACGGTGGGCGTCGGCGTGCGACATCCGGGGCACCCGGCCCAGCGCGGTCCCGTCATGGGCGACCACCGGGTAGCTCTCCGCGGGGGCGGTCCGTCCGGCGGCACGGACCGACGGATCGGCGCCGCCTTCCGCGTGTCCGGTCATCGCCACCCTCTCCTTTCGGGGCACCGCCCGCGCCGCAACCGCGGCCGTCGGAATCCGCCGAAGAGCGTAGTGCTTCGCCGCGCCCGGTTCATCCCTTATTCCGGTACCGCCCGGACGCGCCCGGCCCAACCGGCCGCCGCGCGCCCCCGCCGACATCCGCGCGCATCTTTCCGACACTCCCGGGCAGGTGGGGAATGTCCAGAGAACTCGGGAGGTAAGCATGGAGATCGGCGGTGGATTCTTCGGCACCATCATCAGTGCCCTCTTCGTCGGCCTGATCGTCGGTGCCCTGGGACGTCTCATCGTCCCCGGCAAGCAGGACATGCCCATCTGGCTGATGCTCGTCATCGGCATCGTCGCCGCCCTGCTCGGGACCGCGATCATGGCGAGCTTCACCAGTTCCTTCTGGCTCACCCTGATCGTCCAGGTCCTGCTGGCGGCGGCCGGTGTCTACCTCATCACGATGATGCGCGGCGGGCGCCGTCGGCACAGCCCCGTGTGACGTCCGCACATCCCGCAGCACAGCCACGAGGAACGGGACCCGCGCTCCAGGGCGCGGGCCCCGTGCTGCTCGCCCGGGCCGGTCTCCCGGGAGCCCGCACCGTCGAGTGCGGGCTCCTTCCGTTATGCGAAGAAAAACCAACTTTCGTCGTTTTTGGTGATGGCGCGGAACGGCCCCGTCGGCAGAATCAGCGACTGTGCGGGAACCGTGCCTGCCCCGTGCCCGCACTCCCCATCCCCCGTCGACTTGGAATCCTTCATGAGCTCTTCCCTGCCCCGGGGCCGCCGCGGTGGACTCTCCCGCTCCCGCGGGGTCGCCGTCGCCGGCGCCTCGACCGCGGCCCTGCTCGCCTTCGGCCTGACCGCGGCCCCCGTCTCGGCCGCCCCCGTCACGGTCAACCCCGTCTCCGGCAACCACGGCTTCCTGGTGATGACCGAAGCCGAGGCCCTGCTCGGCGGTGGCCGCTCCGAAGGCCCCGTCGCGGTCGGCGCCACCCTGGACTTCGTGGACTACAGCGTGGCCACGGCCACCGCCGGCTCATTCGTGGCGCCCGGTGACCAGCAGCCGTCGGCGCTGGTCGTCGGCGGTGCGGTCGGCGCCCTCGGCTCCGTGGGCGAGCTGCGGGTGCACAACGGCGGCCTCGTCAGGATCGGTGACACCGGCAACGCCGAGGTCGACAACTCCGGGGAGAACACGGTCATCTCCTTCGCCCCCGTCAACGACGAGCCCTCGCGCATCACCCTCACCACCCGGCAGGCGGAGGAGACGGTCCAGGGCTCCCCGATCGACTTCGCGGCGGCCTTCGCCGAGTACCGCACCCGTTCGGCCGCGCTCGCCTCCTGCGAACCGAACGTGGTCCCGGTCGACACCGACACCGATGAACCCTTCGGCGACTCCCCCATGGCCGAACGCGTCGCCCAGCTCACCCTGCAACCGGGCCGGCAGAACGTCTGGAACGTCTCCGACGAGGACCTGTCCAGCCTCGCGGGGATCGAGGTCGGCGCCGTCAAGCCCAGCGCCGACACCCCGCTGGTGATCAACGTGCAGACCTCCGCGGACGAGTTCGACACCTCCTTCCTGGTGCTCCCGCCCGTGGACGGGCTGGGCGCGGCGGAGGCCCCCTACGTCCTGTTCAACCTCTCCTCCGCGCACGGCCAGCTCCTCCTGGTCAGCCTGGGCACCTTCCCGGGCACCCTGTTCGCCCCCGACGCCACCGTCCTGGCGGCCCTGGCCGACGGCATGCGGGGCAACGTCATCACCCAGCGCTTCATGACCTTCCTCCTCCCCGAGGAGGGGGAGCCGACGGCGACCGAGGACTTCGGGGAACCGGAGGAGTTCGAGGAGTTCCTGGAGATCGAGGAGGAGGTGGTGACGGAGGTGCAGGAGATTCCGGAGTTCGACAACACCCTGTACCACGTCCCCTTCGCCGCCGAGGTCGAACTGTGCGGCACCGAGGCTCCTCCCGCCGACAACGGCGACGACGACCAGGAGACCGACGAGGAGGAGCAGGAGGAGACCGGCGACGGCGGGACCACGCCTCCGCCCGGCGACCCGGACGCCACCGCCTCCCCCGCCCCCAGGACCGAGGGCCCCGAAGCCGGCGGTCCCACGGCCGACAAGGGCCTGCCCGTCACCGGCGCCGGCCTCGTCGGCCTGATCACCGCGGCCGTCGCCATCGTCGCCGCGGGTGCCGCCGCCCTCTTCCTCACCCGCCGCCGCAGGAGCACCTGACCGGACAGCCGAGCCGGAAAGGGGGCCGCGCGGTCGGCCCCCTTTCCGGTTCTCCGGGGCGGCCCACCCCGGCCGCCGGCCCACTTCCGTCAACTGGACAAAGGACAAAAAGGAGGACGGGAATACCGTTCCGGGGCGTTGCGGTCCGATGACCGGGTAGCCGTTCCCCCGTGCGATCCGGTGCGACGCCCAGGAATGGTGGTGCCCATGAGCGATGACGCCCGAGGCCCGATCCAGGCGACGCGGACCTTCCCGGGAACGGCCGAGAGTTGCGGCCAGGCGCGTTCCTGGATCCGCTCCCTGATCCTTCCCTATCCGGAGATCCGCGACTCGGCGGAACTGGTCATCAGCGAACTCTTCACCAACGCGATCAGACACACGGCGTCGGGGGACCCGGGAGGGACGGTCCGGGTGACGGTCCGGACCGAAGGCGACCCTCCGTCCCTGCTGCGCCTGGAGGTCACCGACGAAGGTCGGCGAAACCACGTGCCCAGGCAGGTGTCCCGCGCCATGCTGCCGCCCGAGGACGCGCAGAGCGGCCGCGGCCTGTTCATCACCTCGGTGGTGTCGTACGCGTGGGGGTGCTTCCCGGCCGACGGCGACGGACCCCGCCCAGCGGAGCCGGTCCGGGAACACCGCGACGGTGCCATGACCACCTGGGTGGAATTCGCCCTTCGTCAGGAGATGGAGATGGCCGGGAGCCCCTGAACGGCTCCCGGCCATCTCCCTTCCTCGGGACCGCGGCCACGGCGGCCGGGGCCGTCGGCGGACGGGCCCGGCCGTCAGAGCGCCTGGGTCACCGTCGCGACCAGCCGGAAGGAGGTGGTCGTCCCGGCGTAGGCGTCGATATCGGACACGTCCGCGAAACGCAGTTTGAGGTGGATGGTACGGGTCTGCCCGACCGGCAGCCCTCCCAGCCCCGAGGCGACGGCACGACCGCCGGGAGCCGCCTCCGCGGCGATACGCTCCCAGGTCAGCGCCGGGTCGTGCCAGTCCTGCCCGGGGTCGGCGCTGACCGCCACCTCCAGCACCCTGCTCAGCGCCGCGGAGCCGCCGGGACCGCCGTCGGCGACCTCCACCGTCTCCAAGCCGCTGACCACGCCGTCCAGGGTCCCGGTGTTGCGCAGTGACACCGCCAGCGCGCCGTCCTCCGGCCACATCAGGTCCGGCCCCACCTCCGACAGGTCCACCAGGATCGGGTCCTGGCCGGTGAGCGAGGTGGTCAGCGCCACGTCGAGGCGTCCCGCCGAGACCGGCAGCTCACCTGCGGTGGTCTGCGTGGTGAACGCGGCCTGGGTGGTCACGAGAACCCCGCACACCGCCGCCGCGGCGGCGGCGACGCTCGCCGCCACCAGCACCGGCTTGCGCAGTCTCATCCTCTTCATCCGGTCCCCCGTCACGCCTGGCCGAGACTGACGTCGAACATGAACTCGGTCTCGGCGCCCTGGAAGCGATTGTCGTACTCGGGGGTGCCGTTGGGCCACCGGAGCTGGAAGTGCAGTTCGCTGGAGCTGCCCGGTCCGAGCGGAGCGGGACGCCCGGGCAGGTGGTCGAGCACCGGTCCGGGGTCCAGTCCGACCCAGCCGCTGCCGCGCGACCAGTCCGGTTCGCGGTTCCCCGGGACGAGGCTGTACCTGATCTCCAGGGCCTCACTGAGGTTCGGTCGGCTTCCGTCGGTGACCACCACGTCGATGGAGTCGATCAGCGCGGAGAGCGAACCGGTGTTGGTGATGACCAGGGTGTAGGACTCGGCGGAGGAGGCCGGCCAGCGTCCCCCCGGAGCGGCTCCGCTGAGGCCGACCAGGCCGCTGGCCCCGTTCGGGCCGTGCTCGTCCACCTCCACCCTGAGGTTTCCCGCGGTGATCTGGCCGGGCTGGGAGACCGCGCTCGTGGAGAAGTAGGCGTAGGTGCCGCCGACGGACAACAGCAGTGCCGCACCGGCCGCGGCGACTCCCAGGGCCAGGGCGGTCCTCTTCCTCATGCTCGCGTCTCATCTCCCCGGATTCCTGCGACCGTGCGACGGTCCCGCACCGGCCTCCACCGGTGCGGGGGTGGGCACGGCTAGTTCCCCTGGTTGACCTGGTCCAGGTTCACCTGGAACTTGAAGGAGGTCGTCGCGTTCATGTACGGGTTGTCCTCCTCCGGGCTGCCGTTGGGCCACTCGATCTGGAAGTAGATGTAGACGGAGTGGCCCGCGGGCACAAGCTTGATGCCGGGCAGGTTGTCCAGCTTGCCGCTGTCCAGCGGCTCGAAGCCGGGGTTGCCGAAGGAGCCGGGCTCGAAGTCGAACTGCCTGACGACCGCGCGGATCTGCAGCCGGTCGGCCAGGTTGGGGGTGCTGCCGGCCAGGTCGACGATCTCCAGGGAGTTGATCTCACCGTCGATGCTGCCGGTGTTGGTGACCTTCAGGCGGTACCACTTGTGTCCGATGTGGGGGAAGGTCAGGTCCTCGACGTAGACGTCCCCGGGCGCGGCGTTGGTGATGTTGACCGGCTTGTTCGACACCCCGTGCCCGGACTGGTCGATGCGGACCTCCAGGTCTCCGGCCTCGATCGCCTGTTCGACGGTCCGGGCGCTGTCGGTGAAGTAGGCGTAGGTACCGCCGGTGATCGCCACCGCTGCGCCGATCACCGCCGCCGCACCCAAGCCCGCGACGAGTCTTCTGCTCTTGTTCATCTTGGTGGCCACAATGGCCCTTCCTTTCACGCCGTGAGGCGAAGCCGGGGGAAGTTCGCGGGGCAGAACCGGAGAGCGGGGACCCGAGGGTGCAGTCGGGCGGTGCCAGTCCACGCCGAACCGTCCCGTTGTCGCGGTGACGCAGCGGGACCGTCAGGGGGATGTGGCGCGGCTTCGCACCCGCAGCACGCCCGTACCGGCGGTGTCGCCACCGCGGTGGCCGTGCTCCGCCACCGGACCCTCCGGTTCTGCCGTAGAGCACTCTGCCGATCCGCCGTTCCCCGGTCATCCCCAAAGTGGACGAAGTCGTTTCCCCCTTTTTTGGCGATGAGCCCCCGCTCCGCCCCGGGCAGTCTGGTCGGTGATATCCGTGGTCGTGGCCCAGACCGCCGACAACAGTTCCCAACGTCCCGGTTCGAGGATCGACAGCATGAGCATCAACCGCGCCGACCGCGGCGCCGGCACAGCGACACGGCAGCCGAACCCGTCGGCCGCGGCGGTCCGCTCCGTCGCTCTGGTCGTGGTGTTCGCCGCCGCGTCGGCCGCGGCAGCGCTGTCCCTGCTGTCCCTGGCGGGCACGAGCGCCGCCTTCACAGTGCGCGCCACCACTCCCCCCATCGAGGTGATCGCCCCCGCCCCCACAGCCTCCGCGTCCCCCACCGCCCCCGCGGAGCCGACACCCCCCGCCGCGGACCCCTCCCCCTCGGCCCCGGTCTCCCCCGCGTCCTCCCCGCAGCAGGAGGAGGGTGCCGGAGCACGACCGTCCCCACAGGAGTCCTCGGGGGTCCCCCAGGACGCCCCCTTCGAGGGGGACGGCCAAGGACGCTCCCCTCGTTCCCCCCACGGCGGCCTGTCCTCGTCCGACCCGGACGCCTCCACCGCACGAGAACCGAGAGGTGGCGACTTTGCGCAGGAGTGAACCCTCCACCGCCCGGTCGATCGCCGCACGGACCGCCGCGCTCCTGTTGTGCCCCGCCCTGGTGCTGGCCTCCGGCGCCCCGGTCCTCGCGGAGGGCTCCCCCCGGCCCGGCGGAGTGGTCCGGATCGGCCAGAAGGTGGACGTGAGCGGCTTCCACGGTCTCGACGTGTCCGACATCGCCCCCGGCTACGAGGACTCCTGGCTGGTCACCGTCGTCAACGAGCGCCCCGAGCCGGTGACCGTCGGGGTGCGGGTGGACGACCTGCGCAACGCCGAGAACGGGTGCAGCGGCCCCGAGTCCCGGGTGGACGACACCTGCGACGGTGACGGAGAACTGGGCGAGCACCTGCGGTTGCGGCTGGGCACCCCGGACAACGTCCGCATGTTCAGCGCGCCGTTGGACGAGGCCGTCTCGGGCAGCGGCCAGCTCGTCACCGTCCCCGCACAGGGCGAGACCGAGGTGGTGATCGGCCTGCGCCTGCCCGCCAGCACCGGCAACGAGGTGCAGACCGACTCGGTGGACTTCGTCCTGGTGTGGCGCGCCGAGACGGTTCTGGGCACCGTGCCGGAGACGGCCGAGGACGGGGTGGAGCTGCGGTCGACCGTCGTGGGCGGCGACAGCTCCGCGGACCTGGCCCAGACGGGCGCCCGGATCATGCTGCTGGTCGGCCTGGCGGTGGCCCTGGTCGCGGGCGGCGCCCTGCTGTTTCTCATGACGCGGCGAGGCGGAGCGGAACGGCAGCCGGCGGACCGTTCTACCGAACGGTGAACACCTCGTCCGTGCACGCGTCTCCGACCCCCCGAAGAAAATTCAAAAACTTCATGAGATGCTCCGATTCATATCAATTCTTCGTAAAATCGCTGACGGGCGACACGAACCGGTGTTGTTCCCTCCGTCCGTTCGACGCATCACGCGAGAACGGGTTTTCCGCCGCGTCGCACAGCCGCGGTGACCAGGCCCGCGAGGCACGCGAACGCGAAGGGGAGAGCACATGGACGACCGTCTCGACCAGGTCGGCGACGGTACTTCGCCGCCCGGCGGACTCTCGGAGGACGACCACGGGAAAGAGCCGCCGGACCCCGGACCCAAGAAACGTTCCGTGATTCTCCGCGTCCTCTCCGCACTGTTCCGGATCACCGTGACGATTCTCGTGCTCGTCGCACTGGCGATCGTCTTCTCCGTGTCGGTGCTGCCCCGTGTCACCGGCGCCCAGGCCCTGATCGTGCTCAGCGGCAGCATGGAACCCACCCTCCCGGTCGGCTCGGTGGTGATCGCCGGCCCCGTGGCGCCCGACGAGGTCGAGGTGGGCGACATCATCACGTTCACCCACGCCGCCCCGGCCCAGACGGAGGTCGCCGAGTCCGCCTCCGCCCCCCTGGTGACCCACCGGGTGATCGACGTCGAGACGACCGCCGAGGGCACGTTCTTCCACACCCAGGGGGACGCCAACACGGTCCCCGACGACCCCCCGGTCCCCGCCGCCGACGTCCAGGGGAGGGTGTGGTACCACATCCCCTACTTCGGCTACGCCCAGCAGGCCCTGGTCCAGGGGCCGACCCTCGTCTACGTTCTGGCCGGTCTGCTCTTCGTCTTCGGCATCTGGCTGCTCAGCGTGGCGCTCGGCGACGACGAGCCGTCCGACGACGACCGGCCGCGGCCGGTCCCCCCGGTGGCGGGCGGAGGGGGCGCGTCCCGATGAGCCTTCCCGCTCTGCCCCCGTAGTGAAGGACGGTTGCACCGTGCGCAGACTCGTTGTGGAAGCAGGCGTCCTGCTGGCGCTGGTCATCGGCAGCGCGCTCACGCTCTCCGCCCTGGAGCCCTGGGTCTCGCTGACCTCCGGGGCGATGGCGACCATGGCGATGTTCGCGGCGGCCACCGCGGTGGCCGCCGGATTCGCCGCCGAACTGGTCACCCGGCTCTCCGAACAGCCCTCGCTGCGCCGGATCGCGGCCGCGATGATGCTCTACGGCATGGTGGTCATCCCCCCACGGCCTCGGGGCTGGCCGCCGCCACCGTCGACACCATCGTGGTGGCCACGATCCGGCACACCGGCACGCTGCTGACGATCGGTCTGCTGCTGCTCGCGGTGGTCCCCTTCGACCGGCCCCGCCCCTGGCCGATGCGTCCGCTGCGGACGCCGGCGACCGGTCTGCGCGGCCTGTTCGTCGCAACGGTGTGCTCCCTGGCCGCGGGGGCGGTCGCCGCGGTGTTCCCCGAAACCGCCCACCTGGTGGTCCGCTCGCCCTTCCTGCTCTACGGCGCCGCGCTGCTGTGGCTGCACGTCGCGTTGACGACCCTGGTGACGGGACTGCTGCGGCGGCACCGCATGCGGGTGTGGACCGGTTTCGGACAGCTCGCCATCGTCCTGGGGCACGCGCCCCGGTTCTGGAGCGGCGACCCGCTGCTGTACTCGCCGCTGCTGGTCCCGGCGATCCGCGCGCTGGGCACGACCCTGGTCCTGCTGGCCGTGCTCCAGGTCGCCTACCGGACCTACCAGCGGTTCCACCTCGACCGGGAGCGACTCGCCAAGGCCGAGGCCGAGGCCGTCGAGGCACGCGAGCGGCTGTCGACGCAGGCGCACGAACTCCGCAACGCCCTGGCCGGGGTGGACGGCGCGGCGCAGCTGCTCACCATGGACGACCCGGAAGGGAGGGTCGACCGCGCCGCCCTGCGCGCCGCGCTGTCGGCGGAACTGAACCGGATGCGGGCCATGCTGTCCCCGCAGTCGGAGCAGAACCGCCAGGAGCGGACCCGGCTCCGGCCGCTGCTGGAGCAGCTGGTGCTGATCCGGCGCGGCAACGGCACCCGGATCGACCTCACGGTGGACCAGGACCTCGTCGTCGACATGCCCCAGGACGCCATCGCACAGGTGGTCACCAACATCCTCGCGAACTGCGAACGGCACGCCCCCGGCGCGCACGTGTGGGTGGAGGCCCATCGGCGCGGCGACACGGTGCGGGTGCGGGTCCAGGACGACGGCCCGGGCATCCCGCCCGGACAGGAGAGCGAGGTGGTGCGGCGCGGCGTCAGGGGCAGCGGCTCGGTCGGGGACGGCATCGGTCTGGCCGTGTGCCAGGACCTGCTCGCGGCCCACGGGGGACGGCTGCGGATCGCCCCGAACCGCCCGGACCGCTCCGGCTGCACCGTCCTCATCGACCTGCCCGTGAAGTCGCGTTCGGGATAGTCGTCCGCATCGGACCGCCCTGTCCCCGCGGTCCCTCCTCCCGGCGGAACGGGTCGGGCCGTCCCGCCGAACCGTCCGCCACACCCACCCCCACCACGAGTAACGGGAGCGGCAATGCCCACCCCTGACCGCCCGGTCTCCCCGTCGGTCCTCATCGTCGACGACCACGAACTGTTCAGCGCCGCCGTCGAGATGACACTGCGCGGCCGAGGCATCAACGCGGTACGCGCCCCCTCCCTGGCCCCGCCGGACGTGCTCGCCCAGGCCGCCGAACTCCGGCCGTCGCTGGTCCTGCTCGACCTGGACCTGGGCAACGACGCCGCGGGACGCCCCCTGGACGGCGTGACGCTGGCGCGGGACCTGAACCGCGACGGCTGGCAGGTCCTACTGGTCACCGGAAGCACCGAACGGCAGCGGATCGCCGAGGCGCTCGCGGCCGGGGCCGCGGCCTGGCTGTCCAAGTCGGTGCCCTTCGAGGACCTGATCTACGCCATCCTCGACGGTTTCGCGGGCCGGCCGATGATGGACCCCGCCGAGCGGCAGGAGCTGCTGTCCGAGTACCGCGCCCGGCAGGCGCAGCGGCGCGCCACCAAGCAGATGTTCGACCAGTTGACCAAGCGGGAACGCCAGGTGCTCGCCGCGCTGGTGGAGGGCAAACGCGCCAAGGTGATCGCCGAGGAGTCGTACGTCTCGATCGCCACGGTCCGCTCCCAGATCCGGTCGATCCTGGCCAAGCTCAACGTGAAATCCCAGCTCGAAGCGGTCGCGCTGGCGAAGGAGCAGGACGGGTAGACCGCCGGCGCCCCGTGTTCTCCCCCGGGGGAGGGGAAGGCGAAGATTTCTCGCCGCCCGGTGTTTGGACCCCCGCTCCAGGGTCAGGACCTCTACCGGGGGGATGGCAGCGGGCGGTGGTTTCCGGGGGGATGAACCACCGCCCGCCTTCTCTTTCCGCGTCTGCGGCGGCCTCCGGGGCACGGCCCCGACCGGGGCCGCCGCTCCGCCCCGGCGCCGCGCGGGGAGGGACCACGGGCGTCCGCGAGGACGGCGGTTCCGGACCCCGGCCGCGGCCAACGGGGGTCAGGTCCCCAGGTAGTACTCCCGGGAGGGACGGGTCAGCACCAGCACGACCACCGCCACGGGCAGGGCAAGCTGGGTGAGCGCGACCCCCTGGGCAGCCGAGAGCAGTGTGGCGGCGACGGTCAGCACCTGCACGACGATGACGGCGGCCAGCACCGGCCAGCCGTGGCGGCGCATGAGCAGTCCCAGAACCAGTTGCGCACCGCCGGACGTCCCGGCGGCCACCAGGTGGCTGGTCGCCTCCGCGGCGGACGCCACGCCCAGCAACTGCACGGCGTTCTGCACGAAGATGAGGCCGGCCAGGACGAAGACCAGGATTCTGGCCCAGCGGACCGGCCCGGGTAGCACGTCGTGCACTGCTCTCTCCACTGTCTCGTGTCCCGCTCAGCGCCGACCGGGGCCGGGTGCCCCCGGCCGGGGGCCCGCTCCGGGAATCCGCCGCGGCAACTGTCCTTCCGGGGGGTGGTGGACGGACTGCTCGACCGGAGGAGCCGCCTCGGAAGAGGTCGGCCGGGGCCGTGCCCGCCACTGCTCCTGCTCGTCCTGGAACTGCTGGTAGGAATCGTCGAGGTCGTCGAACTCGACCAGCACGCCCCTGCTGGTGACAGTGGCCCGGGTCGCGCGTTTGAGGTGCTTGCCCGCGACCTTGCCCGCCGCGACGGTGCGTTGCCGGTCCCGGTCGGTGGCCGCGTCCAGAATGACACGGGAATGGTCGCGCAGTCCGTCCGTGATCCGTTCGACCAGATCGGGTTGCCGCTCGTGGTCGGACACGGCTGGCAACCGGAAGGGCTCGCCGGTCGAGGAGAAGGGGGAGACAGGCATCCAGAAGTCCGGTTTCACACGCTGAGTCGCCGTTGTTGTCGGTCCACTGAATCCAGGCGGTGAACAGCGGCAACAGAGCCGGTCACCGTGATTCCCCTCCACCCTAAGCCACCGGGGAACGGTGTTTTTCGCGCGGTACCGATCTGTAACCTGGGCTGTCCGATAACGGTCCCCTCGCCGTGCATTCCCCATGAGGAATCTCATAGGATCGGCTCCCAGTCACCTCTTGTCACCTGTTGTGCCTTTGATCCGGTGCCCTGGCACGTTGACTCCCCGGAGTCCCACACCCCTCGTGGAAGCCCCCATGTCCGACGACGCCCCCACGCCTGCCGCCTCCTCCACGGACTCCCCGCCACCGCGCCGCCGCAGCAGACGGCGGGTGGTGGTGTGGACCTCCCTGTGCCTGGCCGCAGCCCTGATCGCCTGCCTCGGCACGGCCTACGTCTACTACCGGTCGCTCCGCGCCAACATGGTCCACCACGACCTGACCGCCCTCCTGCCCGAGGAAGAGCGTCCGCCGAAGATCGGTGACGCCGTCAACATCCTCTTCATCGGCTCCGACGGCCGGGAGGGGGGCAACGCCGCCTACGGCGGCCGGGACTTCGTCGGCGAGCGCTCCGACTCCCTGCTGCTGGCGCACATCTCCCCCGACAACGGGGTCATCGTCGTCAGCTTCCCCCGCGACTCGCTGGTGAACCTGCCCGACTGCGACCCGTACGGGGAGACCGAGGGAACCTACGGCTACTACGGCATGATCAACGCGGCGCTGTTCCACGGCGGACCGCCGTGCGTGGTCAAGACGATCGAGTCGCTCACCCAGATCCGCGTCGACCACTTCGTGCACCTGAGCTTCGTGGGCTTCCGGGAGATGGTGGACTCGATCGGCGGGGTGGAGATGTGCATCCCCGAACCCATGCACGACCAGCGCGCCAAACTCGACCTGGAGGCGGGCACCCAGGTGCTGGACGGTGAGCAGGCGCTCGCTTTCGTCCGGGCCCGCTACGAGATCGGCGACGGCGGCGACCTGGGCCGCATCGACCGCCAGCAGATGTTCCTCGGCGCGTTGGCCTCCCAGGTGCTCAGCAGCAGGGTGCTGGCCAACCCCGTCAAGCTGAACGCGCTGCTCGACTCGGTCACCCGGTACACCGCGACCGACGCGGAACTGACCCTGGACACCATGCTGTCGATCGGGTTCACCCTGTCCGACGTCGAACCGCGGAACATCACCTTCTACACGGTGCCGTCCTGGCCCGCCCCCTGGGACCCGAACCGGGTGGTCTGGAACGAGGAGAAGGCCGCGCGCCTGTTCCACGCGATCAACGAGGACGAACCGGTGGACGACGCGCTGCTGGAGACCGGGCGGCCGCAGGCCGAGCCGAGCCCGTCGGCCGACCTCACCCCGTCCTACCCGGCCGAGCCCTCCACCGACCCCTCGGTCCACCACGAACCGGTCCCGTCCGCGACTCCCCACGACGCGATCGAGGGACGCGACGCGACCGCCAACCCGTGTGTCAACGGTCTGGGCCTGGGCACGGAGACCACCGGAACGCAGGG
The DNA here is from genome assembly GCF_023208015.1 of Thermobifida alba. Lineage (NCBI taxonomy): Bacteria > Bacillati > Actinomycetota > Actinomycetes > Streptosporangiales > Nocardiopsidaceae > Thermobifida > Thermobifida alba. The sequence continues at coordinate 3,708,276 of NZ_CP051627.1, forward strand.
GTGGTGACGCCGCCGGCCGGCCGTCGGGGAAGCGGGGAGGAAAGGAAACGGCGGGGACGGCCGGGTCCGCGCTCCCGGCCGTCCCCGCGAGGGGCGCTCAACGGCTGTGGAGTCTGCCCGGTACAGCCGAAGTGAGGAGTTCTTTCGCGCCCGCCCCGTCGGGGGCTTTCTTGACGGCGGTCGAGGACCGCACTCTCGACCGCCACCATCAGTCAACCCCAGACCGAGGGGGCGCGGCATCGGCACAAAGACCGCATACGGCCGGGGCTTTGGTCCCAACGGTCCAGGTGAGCACGGTGTTTTCCCCGCAGCGGCTCCCCTTCTGAGCCGTGGTCGTGCTACGGTCACTGACCACAGCGAGCAACACTTTGAGTAAGCAAAGAACTACTCAAAGTGTTCACATGTCGGCGGCACACCCGGAGGACACCATGACGTGGAGGAGACGGACGGAGCGCACACCGCGCTTCCGCGGTCTCGGTCGCGCCCTCTGGTCCCTCCCGGTGCGCCGCGCCGTGGCCCTCGGCTGGTTCACCCTGGTCGCCTGGGTGCTCGGCGCGACGGCCCCGGCGTTCGCCGACACGCTCGACACCCTCACCGAGGTCGCCCTGGTCCCGGAACGGGCCGGGGCGCAGCAGCCTGTCGAGATCGCCGACCTGACCGGAACCGTGCAGGACGTGCTCACCCCGGACGACTCCGCCGCGCCGGCGCCGCCGGTCGACCTCCCCCGGGCCGTCGGCCTCGGCCCGCTGCTCGACCCGGTCGCGGCGGACCCGTCCCCGGCGACGCCGACCGGCCCCCGGTCCGGCTCCCCCGAGACCGGCCGCGCCCCCGCCGAAGCACCCGGCACCCCGGACACCTCTCCCCGGCGCTCCCCAGAGTCCGGAGAGGCCGGATCCGGCGCCGCCCCCGCAGCAAGCCCCGTCCTCGACCCCACCGCGTCCGAACCGGACGCCACCGCCGCGCCCCCGGCCGACCCCGGAACGGAACCGTCCGCGACCGCGGCGTCCGCTCCGCCCCAGCCCGCACAGGCCCAGCAGCAGGGCCCCTCGTTCCCCGGGGCGCTCGTCGGCTACCTCCCCCGCCCGCCCGCCGCGCCCCGCCGCGACGCACTCACCGCCACGGTCGGCCCGACCGCCGCGTTTCCGACCCGACAGCACGCGGCCGACCCCTCCTTCTCCCCCGACTAGCCGCTCCGGTTCCGGGCCCGCGACCGCGCACCGCCCCGGCGGCCGACCGTCTCCGACCACCGGCGACGCGTCCTTCCCGCCCGACCGGCCCGCGGCCCCAGCCCGCTCTGGAAGCTGTCCTGAACTCCGCGCACCCGACCGCCGCGGGGCTCAGGTCAGCTGAACGGCCCGTCGAACCGCTCGGCTGACGTGTCGGCACGCCGGAGTCGCACCCCACACCCGCCGACTCCCGTCCCGGCCGCACATCTCGTGTTCCTTCCCCGAACACCGACTCAGTGAGGAGAACCCATGTTCGACACCATCCGCGCCACCGTGAAGACCGTCGTCCTCTCCCTGGGCGCCGCAGGGCTGGTCGCCCTGGGCGGCGGCGTCGCCTTCGCCGCCGTGCCGACCGCCGAGAACCTCACCGGACCGCTCGGCGGGCTCGGCATCAGCCTGCCCGGTGAGGCAGCGCCCGCGGACTCGCTGCCGGGCGACCTGGTCGACGACCGGATCGTCCCGATGAGGGCCCCCGTCACCGAGGGCGAGGAGAAGCCGACCGTCTCCGGTGACCTGACCGTGCTGCCCGAGGGCAAGGACACCGCGCAGGTGCTGCTCGACGAGATCGAACGCCGGTCCGCGGTCCACCAGGAGAGGGCCGGGTCGCTGCTCGGCGGCGCCGCGCCCGACGTCGTGCCGCAGCGTGACGCCGCCGACCCCGCCGAGACGCTGGGCCTGTCCACCGAGGGCCTGCTCGGCAAGGGGCTGCTGGGCGAGGGCCTGTCGCTGTAGCCCGCCGCACCGGCGGCCGGTCCGCGCGGACCGGCCGCCGGTGCCCGGGTCAGGAACCGTTCGGCGGAGTCCAGTCCTCCAGGGACCACGCCATCTCCCAGAACCGGACCTCGTGGTGGCAGCTGGCCACGAACGCCCGCTCCATCCGCTCCCGTTCGGCGGGCCCCGCCTCGGCGGCCGCCCGGTCCAGCAGCGAACGCGTCCAGGCGAGCTTGTCCGTCTCGTACCGTCCCGCGTAGAAGTCCCACCAGCCGTGGAAGGGGTGGTCGGCGGCCAGCGGCGCCTCCTCGGTGAACCGCGCCGCGGCCCAGAGGTAGGTCCACGGGCACGGCAGCAGCGCGGCCAGCAGCACACCGAGGGTGTCGCGGCCCGCCGCCATCATGTGGTCGACGTACGCCTGCGCGCTGGGCGCCAGGTGGTCGACCTGCGCTTCCTCGTAGGAGACGCCCGCGTACTCGCACAGCGCCTCGTGCGCGTGGCTCTCCGCGCCGAGGATCACCGAAGCGCCGTCGTGGAAGAACCGCATCCACTCCCGGTCCGGGGAGAGCGCCAGCCCCAGGCCGTAGCAGCGGACGTAGGCGGTCAGGTACTGGTGGTCCTGACCGACGTAGTGCAGCACCTGTTCCCTGGCGAGGCTGCCCTCGCGCAGGCCCTTGAGGAAGGGATGCTGGTAGAAGGCCTCGAACAGGTCCGCGTGCCGACGCCCAAGGTCGGCGGTGAAACCGGTCTCACCGGCGGCAACAGGAAGCACGCCCACCGTTCCTCCGCTCGTGCTAACGAGATCAGGTTCAACGGGTTCGGGCCCCGGCCCGTCTCAGTCCCGCATGGGACACCCCGCGTGGTTACGCCAGTCACTCTAGCCCTCACCGCGGGGAGGGGGAACGGAGGGTCTCGCGGAGGAGGAGAGACAGAGGTCAGGGCCTCCGGGGAATGCGGCGCCCGGTGACGATGTCGGTCATGATGCGGATGAAGTGCGAGCGGGGCCCCGGCGCCCAGGAACGCAGCGGCAGCGCCTCCAGCACCGCCCGCTCCTCGGGGTCGTCGACCGCGTGGCCGATCCCGACCACCATCACCGACCAGCCGGTGCGCGTCGCCACGTCGTAGTCGTCCACCTCGAACGCGACCACCGTGTCCCGAGTGGCCTGCGCGAGTTTGGACTCCGGCGAGGTGCGGACGACGATGTCCGTCCCCAGCATGGTGAAGTTGACGGGTTGGACCGCGGGAAGCGCCTGGTCAGTGAAGACGATACGGCCGATCGGAGCCTCGGCCAGCAGCCGCAGGCACTCCTCCCGGGTGAGCACTTCCAACCCGGCCGTGTCGGTGGCGGCCGCGCCACGCCCATCCACGTTCATGCGCCCTCCTCCTGAACGTCTCGGCCCTCCCGGAGGGAGTCAGATCTGGTTCTTCGCCCGCAACTGCGCGACGAGCACCGCCGCCTGGGTACGGCGTTTCAGGTCGAGCTTCCCCAGCAGGCTGGAGACGTAGTTCTTCACGGTCTTCTCCGCCAGGAAGAGCCGCTCCCCGATCTGCCGGTTGGTCAGCCCCTCCCCGATCAGGTCGAGGATCTGCCGTTCCTGCGGGGTGAGCGCGGCCAGCGGGTCGGGCCTGCCGCCGTTCTGCCGCAGCCGGTCCAGCATGCGCCCGGTGCTGCGCGGGTCGAGCAGCGAACCGCCCGCCGCGACCGTACGCACCGCCCCCACCAGATCGGAGCCGTGGATCTGCTTGAGCACGTATCCGGAGGCGCCCGCCATGACCGCCTCGAAGAGCGCGTCGTCGTCGGCGAAGGAGGTCAGCATCAGGCAGGCGATCTCGGGGTGGGCGGACCTGACCTCCCGGCACACCTCGACCCCGGAACCGTCGGGCAGCCGCACGTCGAGCACCGCCACGTCCGGTTTCACCGCGGAGATGCGGCTGAGCGCCTGCTCCGCGGTACCGGCCTCGCCGACCACCGTCAGGTCGTCCTCGTCCTCAAGGAGCGAGGCGACCCCCCGGCGCACCACCTCGTGGTCGTCGACCAGAAACACCCTGATCGGGTCAGGCGTGTCCGCCCGCGGCATGCTGCCTCCCTGGTTTCCTCGTCTCTCTTCGACCGTAACGGCCGAGCCCCGGGGAGGCCGCGCCGAACGGCTCGATTAGTCCCGCCAAAGGTCCCGAACCGGGGCGCCGCCGCGGTCCGGTCCGGGTGGGGCCCGCGGGACCGGCGGGGTCCCGGAGAAAAATCTGCCGTGTGGGGAATCCTCGGAGGCCCCCGTCCGTTGCACAAGGCGTGGGTCGGTGCGGTAGCAAGTGTCCCCCGGGCTCCAACCACAGCCTTCGCGGAATACCGCGCCCGCACACCACCTCGGTGGTGGCCGCGGGCGGTCTCCGGAGCCGCGTTGCGCAATCCGCCGTGAGGCGACCGCCGTACCGGCCCACACCGTCAACCCCCGGCGGGTCCCTCCGGGACCGCGGAGCAGAGCCTCCGGTCGGGGAATGACCCCCACGACGGCCCTGTTGTACAGTGGGGCGTGGGTCGGTGCGGTAGCAAGTGTCCCCCGGGCTCCAACCACAGCCTTCGCGGAATACCGCGCCCGCACACCACTCCGGTGGTGGCCGCGGGCGGTCTCCGGAGCCGCGTTGCGCAATCCGCCGTGAGGCGACCGCCGTACCGCTCCACAGACGTCGAAGGCCCCGCCGGGTTCCGCCCGGCGGGGCCTTCTCCGTTCCGGCGCCCCGCGGCCGGCTCAGAACCCGGCGATGCCGACGTACTTGGTCTCCAGGTACTCGTCGATGCCGACACTGCCGCCCTCGCGGCCCAGCCCGGACTGCTTGACCCCGCCGAACGGGGCCGCCGGGTTGGACACGATGCCCTGGTTGAGGCCGACCATGCCGGTCTCCAACCCCTCCGACATGCGCAGCGCACGCCCCAGATCCCGCGTGAACACGTAGCTGACCAGACCGAACTCGGTGTTGTTGGCTTCGGCGAGCGCTTCCTGTTCGGTGTCGAAGGGAATGACCGGCGCCACCGGGCCGAAGATCTCGGTGCGGGACACCTCGCTGTCCTTGGGCACGTCGGTGAGGACGGTGGGCCGGTAGAAGTAGCCGGCGCCCTCGCCGGGCTCCCCGCCGAGCAGCACCCGCGCCCCCCGGTGCACCGCGTCGTCGACCAGGTCCTGCACCTTGCCGCGGGCCCGGTCGTCGATGAGCGGCCCCACGTCCACCCCGGCCTCGGTGCCGCGGCCCATCCGCAGCGCGGCCATGCGTCCGGTGAGCCGCTCCGCGAACTCCCCGACCACCCCGGACTGCACGTAGATGCGGTTGGCGGCGGTGCACGCCTCCCCGATGTTGCGCATCTTCGCCTGCATCGCCCCGGCCACGGCGGCGTCCAGGTCGGCGTCGTCGAACACGAGGAAGGGCGCGTTGCCGCCCAGTTCCATGGAGGTGCGCAGCACCTGGTCGGCGCTCTGCTTGATGAGGGCGCGCCCCACCGGGGTGGACCCGGTGAACGACAGTTTGCGCAGTCGGCCGTCGCGCAGCAGCGGCCCGGTCACCCCGCCCGCGTCGGTGGTGGTCAGCACGCTGAGCACCCCGTCGGGCAGCCCCGCCTCCTGGAGGACGTCGGCGAGCGCCAGCGCCGACAGCGGCGTCTGCTGCGCGGGTTTGAGGATCATGGTGCAGCCCGCCGCCACCGCCGGGCCGATCTTGCGGGTGCCCATCGCCATGGGGAAGTTCCACGGGGTGATGAGCAGCGACGGCCCCACCGGCTGCCGCATGACCAGCAGGCGGCTCTGCCCGTTCGGGGCGACCGCGTAGCCGCCGCCGATCCGCACCGCCTCCTCCGCGAACCAGCGGAAGAAGTCGGCGGCGTAGGCGATCTCCCCCTTGGACTCGGCCACCGGCTTGCCCATCTCCAGGGTCATGAGCAGCGCCAGGTCGTCCTGGCGGTCCATGAGCAGCTCGTAGGCGCGCCGCAGGATCTCCCCGCGCTCCCGCGGCGGATACTGGGCCCAGGAGGCCTGCGCGGCGGCCGCCGCCTCCAACGCGTCCATCCCGTCGGCCTGTCCGGCGTCAGCGACCTCACACAGCACCGACCCGGTCGCGGGATCCTCCACCTTGAACGTCGCCCCCGACCGGGCGTCCCGCCAGTGCCCGCCGACACACAACTGCTTGGGCACCCGCTCGACGATCCGCGCCTCGCGTTCCACCGTGGTCATGGCCGGACTCCTCTCGGTCGTGTCGGTCCTGCACCGTCTCGCGGTACGCCTGCCCGACACACCCCGCGGCTAACGGCCACCGGGACGGTCCCGGATTAATCGGTCCAGGCCATCCCCCGTCCTGTGCTACAGTTTTTCGTGTCGGCGCGCCGAGCAGCGCCGCAGCACAACCCAGCACTCGTAGCTCAACGGATAGAGCATCTGACTACGGATCAGAAGGTTGGGGGTTCGAGTCCCTCCGAGTGCGCGCACGTCAAAGGGCCGTTCCTCATCGAGGAGCGGCCCTTGTGCTAACGCTCTTGCTAACAGCCCTCCCGCACCGCCTGGGCGAAGGCGTCGGCCACCGCGGCCATCTGCTCCCGGACCACGTGCGCGTACACCCGCAGGGTCACCGACGGGTCGGCGTGCCCGAGGCGAGCAGCGACCAGGTGCACGGGCACCCCGGCCAGCAGCAGCGTGGTCGCGTGGACGTGCCGGAGATCATGCAGCCGTGCCGGCGGAAGCCGCTCAGCCGGTCCCGGTCCCTGCGCCGGTTCGTTGTACCTGCGGATCAACTGCCTCATCAATGAGGACACCGTGTCGGGGTGAATCGGCTCACCCCATGCCGTGGTGAACACGTAGCCGTCGGGGTCGCCTTTCCACGCCTCTCCCAGGACCTGACGTTCTCTGTCCTGTTCGGCACGGTGACGACGGAGCACGCCCACCGTCTCCGCGTCGAGGCCCACCACCCGGGACCGCCCGCTCTTGGTGGAGCCTTCCACTCGCCTGCCGTCGATGACGGAGACCGAACGGGCGATGCGGACCTCCGCGGAGTCGAGGTCGACGTCCGGCCAGCGCAGGCACAGCAGTTCCCCGCGCCGAGCCCCCGTGTAGGCAGCCACGTGGAAGAACGCCCACAGCCGGTGGCTGCGTGCCGCCTCTTCCAAGAACACCTTCAGTTGGGCAGGTGTCCACACCTCCCCCGGCTCCGAACGCTTCTTACGAGGCCGCTTGGCCCGCTCCACGGGGTTGCTGGGGAGGAGCTGTTCAATCTCCACGGCGTCGCGGAACGCCTTGCGCAGCACGGCATGGACGTACTCGACCGTACGCGGCGACAGTCCTTTGCCGTCGCGCCCACCACTTGCCGAAAGATCTCGGTAGAGCTTGGTGATGGTTGCCGGACGGACCGCTTGCAACCGCATCTCCCCGATGCGGGGAACGACGTACCGATCAACGAGGAACCGGTACATCTGCAACGTTTTCGGCTTGATCTGCACAGAGTGCGTGTCCAGCCATTCGGTCAGATAGTCGGTCACGGTGACCTGGTTGCGTTCGATGTATTCGCCGCGTCGGGCTTTGACCCGTGCTTCGTCGCGGGCGGCTTTGGCTTCGTCTTCGGTGGCGAAGCCGCCGACCCACTTGGGTTTGCTCACTCCGGTTTCCGGGGCGGGGACGCGGATGACGTAGGACCAGGTCTTGCCGCGTTTCATCACGCCGTCGCGGAGCTTGCCCATCAGGCCGCCTCCTCCTTGGTCGAGGAGGCCGGAGACGTAGTCGTCCAGTGCGGAGACGGGGATGCGGCGGGAACCGCCGATGCGCAGCGAGCGCACCGCCCCGGAGACGAGCAGTTCGTAGAGCTTGCTTCGGGAGATCGCCAGCACGCGCGCGGCTTCGGGAACGGTCAGGAGGAGGCGTGGGGGGTGGTCATGCTGCCCTCTGTTCAGTTGCTGAAAGAGTGGTCTGTTGTGCCGCGTGGAGTGCTGCGCGGCGTTTCAGCGTCTCGCCGACGGCCCGCAACAGGCGGTGTTCGCGGGGTGGCACGTCCGGGTCGGTGGGTCGGGCCAGTTCCCAGGCGATGCGGTCGCCGTCGCCGAGGAAGCGCAGCGGGAAGGCTGCGGGTTGCGTGTTCTCCTGGGCGTGGCCAGGGTTGGTGGGGTCGAGGCCGAGGGTGCGCAGGACCCAGGCCAGGCGGTCGGCCTTGTGGTCGGCCAGGGTCTTGCCGGACCACTTGCGTGAGACCAGGACGCGCCGACCCGCATAGCCCAGGTGTTCGCGCCGGTGGGCTTTGGAGGTGCAAAACCCCGGGCGCAGTCCTGGTTTGGCGTCTTTGGGTTGGATGCCGTAGCGCAGCCAGTTCGCACACCTCGGCGAACACGGCTCGAACCGCAGCGCGTCAAGCAACCGGTCCACGTGCTGTTCCTGCGCCACCGTCTCCACGGCGTGGCATTCGGCGATGTCCTTGGTCAGGTACTTGGCCAGGTAGCGGATGCACCGGTCGGCGTCGGGGGATCCGGCAAGCACGCCTTTGGCGTCGACTTGGGGGCCGAAGCGGACCACGTGCAGGGGTTGGGCGTGGGGGTCGGCGTCCAGGGCGTCGAGGGCTTGGTCCCAGGTGGGCAGGACTTCGCCCGTCTGTGGGTCGAGGTAGGAGCTGGTTGCTTCGTCCCAGACGGGAAGGTGGTCGCCGTCGAAGACCACCCGATCAGTCGGAGGCCACCACACCTGGTGGTAGGTGGCCGCCGCGATCTGCCGCAGCTCCGCACGCGGGATCGTGCCGCGGATCGCCATGTGCAGATGCGGAGCAAGACGCCGCTGCGGCTCCACGGTGGCGAAGTACTGCACCTCGAAACCCGCGACGCGGCGGAGGTTCTGCACGAACCGGTCCACCAGCTTGGAAAAGTGCAGGGCATCGCGTGCGGCCCGCCGGTAGTCGTAGGAGGCCGGGTCCACCGGTGTGCCGTCGGAGCGCACCCGCCCGTAGGAGTCACAGGTCAGCGTGACGAACAGCGACGGCCGAAACACCCTGCCGATGTCGGGGTCGGTGAAGGCCCGGCCCACGGTGCGGCGCACCATCGGACGCTTGGGCAACTCCGGGGCATCCTGCCGCCGCCGAGTGGAGCGCACCCGCCGAGACCGAGCCCTAGCCGCCGAGGAAGCGGGAGCGACCCGGCCGCGCAGCCCCGAGGCGGCGATCTCTTCGTCAAGGTCCGCGATCGCCGCATCCAGTTCGGCCAGGGCCTCGGGGTCAGCGCCACGAGCGGCCAGCCGGTCGCGTTCAGCCGTGACCACCGCCCGCCGTTCCACCCAGGCCCGCTGCACCGTGGTCGGTTCGTTGGGGGTGATGACGGGTTCTTCGGCCAGGTGCCAGCCCTCCTCACACTGAGTGCGCCGCAGGGACCGCTTGCGCCGCGCACAGGCCGGGCAGCGGGATTCCAGCGTGGACCCGCAGGGCACGTCGATGACCTCGCTGGCCCCGGTGGTGGTGTCGATGCGCCGTAGGGCCACCGGGCGGATGCACACCCCGTGGTCGGCAGCGACCTGTTCAGCGACCACCCGCGCCAACGGCTGAGCCAGACGTTCGGCGCGGGTGGTCTTACCGGTCGGCGTGGGCATCTACGCGGCCTCTCCCACCACGCGCAGAGTCGCCGTCACCATCGAATCCGCCGACCCCACCGCCGCACTTGCCGAGGAGGCCCGTTGGACCACGGCCGCCATAGCGTCAATGTCGTCATCGCAGACGTAGGCCGCCCGCACCCGCACCGGCATGGGAGAGCCCTCCAGCCGGACGAACGCCACCCCAGGAAGGGCCGGATCGATCAGGTGCGCGTTCGCGCCCCGGTCGCGTGCGCCTTCGCCGAGCACCATGTCGACCTGGGCGGCCTCATCCAGGCGCAGGGCGATCTTGTCGGGAAACAGGTTGCGCAGGTTCATGAACTCCTTGCGCGGATCCTGCAACGCCACCAGGACGCAAAACCCCACCGAACGCCCCTGGGATGTGAGCGTGGCGATCGCGTTCTCCGCGCGACGCCGCACGTCCCGGTCGGGGTGGTAGGCGGTCAGGAACGCCACCTCATCCAACACCACCACCACGAACGGATCCTCGGTCGTGGGAGTGTGGGAGCGTCGGTGTCCGGCGTAGCGTTCGGCCCGGTTCTGCATCTCGGCCACCGCGTCTTCCAGCAGGGCCACCGCCGCTTCTCCCGTGTCGGCATACCGGGCGAACAGGGAGCGGCCGTAGGACAGTTCCATCCGCTTGGGATCCACCGCCCACACCTGCACCGTCCCGTCCACCAGGGCCGGAAGCATGGCACGGACCGCCGACCACAGCACCGAGCCCTTACCCGAGCCGGTCACCCCCACCACCAGCACATGCGTGCCGTGCAACCTGAGCCGCCACAGCGTGCCGTCCTCCTGAAGCCCCACCGGCAGCGCTCCCAGATCGACCGCCTCGGGCACGTCCAGGGCGTCGATGGGGGCGGCGAGGGTGTCCCAGCGCGGGAACTCGCACACGATGTCACGCGGGCCGAGCACCACCACCCGGCAGGAGGGCGCGCCGAACCCGTGCGCCAACTCGGCAACCCGGTTCTCGAAGTCCGCGGGAGTCGTGCCCGCCACCAGGCGCACGCGCACCCGGTCGGCCCACTCCGAACACGTCACCCGCCGAATCCGGGGCAGGTACTGGCGCTCTTGGTAGGTCTCAGCCAACCCCGCCACCACGAGCACCGGCTGCCACTGACGGGCATACACCCACCACCACCGCCAAGCGGCCAGCAGCCGCAGCCCCACCCACCGGCGAAACGAGGAAGGCCAGCGCCGCCACCACACCAACAACCCCACATCCACCAGCGACCAAGCCACCGCCACGACCACCCAGCCGAACCAGTGCCAGACGAGGAACGAGACAACAGCCGCCACCGTGGCGATGGGGAAGCGGAACGGCAGCCCCACCACCAGCACCAAGGCGCGGGCCAGCCAGCGGGCCACGATCAACGCCACCGGCGTGGGCAGCACCGGCGTGGCGAACCGGAACGCCTGCGCCGGAACCGGAGTCGTCACCGACACCTGCTGGGCGGCCGGGCGAGGAGACCACCACATCAGCACCCACCCCCCGCCGAGTCGGCCAGGCGGGAGCGGGCCGCGTCGAGCTGGGCCCGGGCGATCGCCGCCACCTCCACCGCCTCAGGGTCGAAGGAGTGCACGGCGATCCGGGACAGCAGGTCCGCCTTGCGCTCGAAGAACACCACGTCCTCGGCCGGAGTCGACGGGACGCGGTTCGTGGAGCGTTCACGGACCAGGGCCAGGAACTCGGAGATCTCCCGGGGTGAGACGGGAGGCGGCTGGTCAGCCATAATCAGACACACCTCTTCTGTGGTTCATCGGTTGGCAAGCCGAACGGAAATACGGAGGGGTTGAAGGGGCGGCTCGGTGTTGCAGCACCAGGCCGCCCCGCTTGCTTGTCAGGAGCTAGGCGGCGTCCTTGGCCGCACCACGGCGCGCACCAGCGCCGGGAGCCTTCAGGCCGCGCGCCCGCAGCGAGTAGGCCACCCGAGGCCGGCGCCCGTTGTCGTCCACGTAGGGCATGACCGACATGCCCTCGAACTCCACCGGCCGGAACGGCAGCCCCGCCACCTCATCGGGCAGGGTCGGGCAGACCTCGGCCGCCACCTTGACCTTCACCGACTTGGCCTTGCCCCGCGCGTTGGGGTCGGCGTCGATCACCTCCACCGCCCACAACGGCAACCCGGTCTCCCGGTCCACCTCCGGCCGCTTGGTCTCGAAGTTCGTCACCGCCTCCACCCCCAACGCGAACGCCCCATGCGGAAACACCGTCCCGAACTCCACCGGCAACGCACCCTGAATCGCCATCTAGCAGCACCTCTCCAGGACATCCACTCGATCACTTAGCCACTTGTTTGACTAAGTTGAAGCCAGGATAGCCCGCCCAACTTGACCAAACAAGTGGCTAAGTGATCGAGCTTCCCTGGCCCCTACACAGCCGAGTAGGAGTCTTCCAGTTCATGCAGGTCACCGGGGAGAACTACTTCGGCGACGGCAAGCACTTCTCCCGAGGTGTCCACTATCCGCGCGACGATCCCGAGCACTGGGGTCCCCTTTTCGAGTCCGAGGAGTTCATTCTCCTCATCGGTGGCCAGTCGTGCGCTGAGCCGCTCGAAGACCAGTGAAGGACGGAGTTGCTTGACACGCTGGATGTGTTCACGGGCACCGATGCTGATCGGGGTGGGGTCCCCAAGGTCCGTTCCTTCTGCCACGTCCAGAGGAAACCACAGCGTCACCAACTCGCTTGGTTCGTCGTCGACGAGCACCAAGCGCCGCCGCATGATCGCCGGAGCGTTCTCGGGTAGGCCGATCGTCTCAGCGATGGTCGCGGGAACGGACATCCGTCCCGCACAGACGATCTGGTCGCTCTTGGAGTTCTCCGGAGCTTCAAAGGCACTCGCCCCGGCATGCGAACGTTCGACAGCCTGGTGAGGAACGCCCTTGACGAACGAACCGCGCCCGTGTTCGCGTTCGATCCATCCCTGCATGCTGAGGATCTGGAGAGCACGAACAACCGTAGACCGACCCGCGCCGAACTCACGCACCAAACGCGTCTCGGAGGGCAGCTTCTCGCCCACCGGGTAGGTACCGTCTTCGATCCGCTCTTGGAGCGTTCGGACGATCTGCGCGTATTTAGGAGGCGTAAACTCCAGACCTGACATGTTGACCATCCGGTTGGTCCATCGCTCGTTTGGTCAAGTTTACCTGCGAACTTGATCCAAGTTGATCTAACCCACTCGCGTTTATGACTCTGTGCCTCGACAAGCGTCAGAGGGCTTGCCAGTCCACCGCGCGTTCCACCGTGTAGACCTGCAGACTGTCCACAGTAGCCCCGCAGGTCGCGCGCCGTTCCATGTCGACCAAGGCACGAGCGACCAGCACCGCATCATCACGTGCTGCTTCGTCACCAGACGACAGGATCGGAGAGACAACCTGGCGGACGTGGTAGCACGACGCTCCGTCGACTTCGTGCCACAAGCCCACGATGTAGGTCGCCCTGAGCCGTCGTAAGGCTATGGCCTTGGGCAAGGCGCACTGATAACGCCTGACCACACGTTCACCGTTCGACTGGGTGAACTCCGCCTCGTAGGTGATGGATCGCCAGTCCTCAGCGACGACACGAACCCGCGCTTCCCCTGGACGCATTCATTCCCCCCGACAACTCCGGTCTTGGCTCTGAGGCCCATACCTGGTCACGACTGAGGAAGTTGGGCGATCCCCGTCACCGCAACACACCCTTTCCTCGACACGCGGAGCAAGAGACGACGCGCGTCAACGGCTTGCGGGTGGTGGACGAACGTACGACGACCAGTCGTCGAGGGCGGACGGTCTTCCAGCCACGACCCCGGCAGGCCCGGCAGTGTTGCGGAGCGGAGGCAGTCACGGAATTGCTCCTCGGGGGACTGTGGTGGTGCCCTTTGCCAAGGGATCGAGGGCACCACCACACCAGCAAACCCAGAAAGCAGCTCATCAACATGAGATGAGCTCATCTACTCATGTACATGAGTTGCATGGACAAGGGTGCCCCACCTATGTACATAAGTCAATCCTCCTGAGGGGAAGGAGAAGAGAACCCGCCGGTTAGTCCGTCGCAGGAATCCGGTAGTCGAGCACGAACTGATCAGCTGCCATGATCGTGTCGCAGACCTCCACCACGCGTCCTGTCGTGGTCACCGCGTTGCGGGTGAGGTGGATGACCGGGGAGCCGGGACTCAGTCTCAGCGCGGTCGCCTCCTGCTTGGTCGCGATACGCGCTCGAATGGTCTCGGTGTACTCCGCGAACTCGTGCCCGTGGTCCTCCAGTCGCGCGTAGATACCGCCGCCACCCGGATTCTCCTCGAACAGCTCGGGGATGTCCCGAGCCACGTCCCACGGCAGATACGACGTCGCTTCCTCGGTCGGGGTCCCGTCACTGAAGTACAGGCGGCGCCGGGCCAGTACCTTGGCCCCTTCCTCCACACCCAGGCGGTCGGCGATCTCCTGTGGAGCAGGAACCGGACCGATCGAGAGCACCTGGACTGTGGGCTTCACTCCCGCCTGTTCGGTCTCCGCGATGTAGGCGGCCTTGCCGGCCCGCCGGTGCGAACGCCGGAAGCGATCCGAGGACTTGCGTGTCACCGGAGGACGCGACTTCACAAACGAGCCCTTGCCCTGGTAGGTCACCACCAGGCCAGCCGTGCGCAGTTCTGCGACGGCCTTGCGGACCGTTCCCGAGGAGACGCCGTAACGCTCCATCAGCGCCGCCTCGCTGGGGATCTCCTCACCCGGAGCCAGACGGTCGGACTTGATCTGCTCCTCGATGTCGTCAGCGATCTGGAGGTACATCGGCTTCGCCGACCTTGCCCCTACTGTGCTCGCCATAGTCCTTGGGTACCTCCTATGCTCCTGTACATGGGTAACAGCACCGGAGAGGCCCCGTCAACGCCGCTGCATTCAGTGTCAGTGGCGGGAGCCGTCATCCGAGACGACGGGCGGTTTCTGGCCATCCGCCGCCGGGACAACGGAACGTGGGAACTTCCCGGCGGCGTCCTGGAGCTGGACGAGACCCCCGAGGACGGCGTCGTCCGCGAAGTGCGGGAAGAGACTGGCGTCCTGGTGAAAGTGGACCGCCTGACCGGCGTCTACAAGAACATGGCTCGCGGAATCGTCGCCCTGGTCTTCCGCTGCCACCCCTCCGGAGGCCGGGAGCACCCTTCCTCGGAGTCGACCGCCGTCGCCTGGCTCACCCCCGAAGAAGTGAAGGAACGGATGACCGAGGTCTACTCGGTCCGCCTCCTCGACGCCCTGGACAGCGACGCACCCCACGTCCGCGCCCACGACGGCAAACACCTCCACCGAGCACGCTAGTCAGAGACTTCGCCTTCCGGCATCGACTGCCGAATCTGGCTGTATGGGATCAAGGCGACGGCGCTGCGCGCCGTCGCGGCGTCTGGGGGTGGCCCCGGCTGCGGGCTGCCGCCCGGTCCGGGGCCACCCCCAGACGGCTCCTGATTCCGCTTGCCGCAGGCGACCGCCCACCGGCCGTAGTCACCGAGCCGTGGTTCCTGACGTCCTCGGTTCCCGTGGCACTCGATCGCGCGACTCTGCCTGTCTGTGGCTGAGGACTCCGGCGCGATCGAGCACCACGACCGAGGACCGTGGTCGCCCGCCGCTGTGGTTGCCGAAATCCCGGGTGGCGCAGGGCTGACCCGATCCCGTAGCGTCGCCGCCCCCGTGCTAACACGGCTGCTAACAACGGCTCCGAACAGGGCTGGACAGCTCCGGAATCATCGCCCTCCCTGAAAGGCGTCCACCCAGCTCAGACACCGTTTCTGGACCTCCACGGACATCCCGCACACGACTACGGATCAGAAGGTTGGGGGTTCGAGTCCCTCCGAGTGCGCCAGCTGAGACCAGCAAGATCAAGGCCCTGACCTGCGGGAACGCAGCGACAGGGCCTTTGTCGTGGGTGCGGGACAGGAAGCGCACGGTGATCTTGTCCCTGGTGCCCTTTTCGGCTTCCCCGATGGCACTGAGGACAAGATCATCGGACCAGCGTGCACCGGCCCCGCACCGACCCCCTAGGCTGGGGGCCGCGGTGGTTCGCCCTGTCCGCCAGACAGGAGCGTCGCAAGAGGGAACCCGGTGGGATTCCGGGACTGCCCCGCAGCGGTGAGCGGGAACGACCGCCGTCACACGCACTGGGCCCGGGGAAACGGGTCTGGGAAGCGACGGCCAGTAGGCGCCTCGTACCACGAGGTGTGCCCGCAAGTCCGAAGACCTGCCACTGCCCGCGCACGGACCGCCGTGTGCGGAAGTTTCGGTGACTCCGAGGGCGGGTCGGCGTACACACGAGCGGAGGACGTACCCCCGTACGTCCGCCCCGCAGACCTTTCCTTCGTGCCTCCCCCGTCCCGGGGTCGCCGCCGAGAGCAGCTCGCGAAGGAGAGTGCTGTGACAGCCAAGGCCACGGCAGCGGCGGCACGCGCCACCGTGTACGGCTACCCCCGCCAGGGGCCGAACCGGGAACTGAAGAGGGCGGTCGAAGGCTACTGGGCGGGCCGTGTCACCGCCGGTGCGCTCCACCGCACCGCAGCGGAGATCCGCCGCGCCAACTGGCGGCAACTGGCCGAAGCCGGTGTCCACGAGGTCCCCACCGGCGACTTCTCGTACTACGACCACGTGCTGGACACCACCGTCATGGTCGGTGCGGTCCCCCGGCGCCACCGCGCCGCCGTGGCCGCCGACCCGCTGGACGGCTACTTCGCGATGGCCCGGGGCAGCCAGGACGCGGCACCGCTGGAGATGACCAAGTGGTTCGACACCAACTACCACTACCTGGTGCCGGAACTGGGCCCCGACACGGTCTTCACCGCTGATTCCACCCGGCAGGTCGCCGAATTCGCCGAGGCCCGGGAGTTGGGGCTCACCGCCCGTCCCGTCCTGGTCGGCCCGGTCACCTACCTGCTCCTCGCCAAGCCCGGGCCGGACGTCGCCGCGGGCTTCGCCCCGCTGAGCCTCCTGGACCGGCTGCTTCCCGTCTACGCGGAGGTGCTCGCCGACCTGCGGGCCGCGGGCGCCGAGTGGGTGCAACTGGACGAGCCCGCCCTCGTCCAGGACCGGTCCCCGGCCGAACTGGACGCCGCCGCGGCAGCCTACCGCATGCTGGGCGAACTCTCCGACCGGCCGAAACTGCTGGTCGCCTCGTACTTCGACCGGCTCGGGGAGGCGCTTCCGGTCCTCGCCGCCTCCCCGGTAGAGGGCCTGGCCGTGGACTTCACCGGCCCCGCGGCAGCCAACCTCGACGGCCTCGCCGCGATCGGCGGACTGCCCGGCAAACGCCTGGTCGCGGGCGTCGTCGACGGCCGCAACGTGTGGGTCGACAACCTGGAGAAGTCGCTGGCCACGCTGGCCACGCTCCTCGGTCTGGCCGACCGGGTGGACGTGGCCGCCTCCTGCTCCCTGCTGCACGTCCCGCTCGACGTCTCGGCGGAGCACGGCATCGACCCGCAGATCGCCCGCTGGCTGGCCTTCGCCCGGCAGAAGACCAGAGAGGTCGTCGTCCTGGCCCGGGGCCTGTCCCACGGCACCGGAGCCGTCGCCGGGGAACTCGCCGCCAACCGCGCCCATCTGGCCTCCCGTGCGGCCTCACCCGTCACCCGCGATCCAGCCGTCCGCGCCCGCTGTGCCGCTGTCACCGAAGCCACCGCGCGCCGCACCCAGCCGTACCCCGAACGGGCCGCGGCCCAGCGCGACCGCCTGAAGCTGCCGCCGCTGCCCACGACCACGATCGGCTCCTTCCCGCAGACCGCCGAACTGCGCTCCGCGCGGGCGGACCTGCGGGCCGGGCGGATCGACACGGCGGCCTACGAGCAGCGCATCGCCGACGAGATCCGCGCGGTGGTCGCCTTCCAGGAGGAGGTCGGACTGGACGTCCTGGTGCACGGCGAACCCGAACGCAACGACATGGTGCAGTACTTCGCCGAGCAGCTCACCGGCTACCTGACCACCCAGCACGGCTGGGTCCAGTCGTACGGCACCCGCTACGTCCGCCCGCCGATCCTCGTCGGCGACGTCTCCCGCAGCGCTCCGATGACCGTGCGCTGGACGACGTACGCCCAGTCGCTCACCGACCGCCCGGTCAAGGGCATGCTCACCGGACCGGTGACGATGCTCGCCTGGTCCTTCGTCCGCGACGACCAGCCGCTCGCGGAGACCGCCCGCCAGGTCGCGCTGGCCCTGCGGGACGAGGTCGCCGACCTGGAAGCGGCGGGCGCCGCGGTGATCCAGGTCGACGAACCCGCGCTGCGGGAGGCACTGCCGCTGCGCGGCGCCGACCGTCCGGCCTACCTCGCCTGGGCCACCGAGGCGTTCCGGATCGCTACCAGCGCGGTCCGCCCCGACACCCAGATCCACACCCACATGTGCTACGCCGAGTTCGGCGACGTCGTCGAAGCCATCGACGCCCTGGACGCCGACGTCATCAGCCTGGAGGCGGCCCGCTCCCACATGCGGATCGCCGACGAGCTCGCCTCGTACGGCTACCCGCGCGAGGCCGGTCCCGGGGTGTACGACATCCACTCCCCGCGGGTGCCGGACACCGCCGAGATGGCGGCTCTGCTGCGCAGGGGCCTGGAGGCGCTCCCCGCCGAACGACTGTGGGTCAACCCGGACTGCGGCCTGAAGACGCGGGACTGGCCGGAGGTCCGCGCCTCGCTGGAGAACCTGGTGACGGCGGCCCGGGAGGTCCGCTCCCCGTCGGCACGACCGTGACGGCATGACCGCGGTGCCCGGGGCCGGACTTCGGAAGGTCCGGCCCCGGGCACCGCTCCCGACGGTCCGCTGCCCGGTCACCGCCCGGGGCCTCCGGCCGGCGGCGGTCACGCATGAACGCACGGACCGGTGGGATCGCGGAAAAATTTCTCGACCGGTGTCGATCGGGGCGGTGCCCGTTCGACGCAGGGGGTAGAGGGACACGGACAGCGGTTCCCCCGACACCGGGAGAGACGATGAAGTACATGCTCATCATGCGCGCCACCGACGAGGCCGTGCAGGCGTCCAAGGAGCGGGACTTCGAAGAGGTCATCAACGAGATGGGCGCCTACAACGAGGCGATGGTCAAGGCGGGCGTGCTGCTGGCCGGGGAGGGCCTGGCCGACGCGGCCGAGGGGGCCGTCGTCGACTTCGACGCCGAGGAGCCCCTGGTCACCGACGGGCCCTACGGCGAGACCCACGAGCTGTTCAACGGCTTCTGGATCATCCAGGCTGCCAGCCGGGAGGAGGCCGTGGAGTGGGCGAAGCGCGCCCCGCTGGGCCCCGGCACCAAGCTGGAGGTGCGGCGGGTCAACGAGATGGAGGACTTCGCCGACTACGCCGACAACGAGTACATCAAGAAGGAAGCCGGGTGGCGCCAGGAACTCAGCACCCGGTGACCGGGACGACCGAGCCTACCCGGGCGGCAGACCCGCACCGCACCATCGAAGCCGTCTGGCGGATCGAGGGGGCGCGCGTGGTCGCCGCACTGGCCCGGATGACCGGCGACGTCGGCCTCGCCGAAGAACTGGCGCAGGAAGCGGTCGTCGAGGCGCTTCAGTCGTGGCCGGAGCAGGGCGTTCCGCGCAATGCGGGCGCCTGGCTCACGGCCGTGGCCAAGCGCCGCGCCGTCGACGTCTGGCGGCGCCGCGAACGCCTCGACGAGCGGTACCGCGCGATCGCCCGCGACCTCGACGAGACCGGCGAGGACGAGTGGCAGCCGATCGACGACGACATGCTGCGACTGGTGTTCACGGCGTGCCACCCGGCGCTGTCGCGTCAGGCGCAGATCGTGTTGACCCTCCGGGTCGTCGGGGGTCTCACCACGGCCGAGATCGCCCGGATGCTGCTCGTGCCGGTCGCCACCGTCCAGGCGCGCATCACCCGGGCGAAGAAGACCCTGGCGGCCGCCCGGGTGAGGTTCGAGGCACCGGATCCGAACGAGTGGGGTGAGCGGCTGGGCGCGGTCCTCGGCGTGGTCTACCTCGTCTTCACCGAGGGGTACGCGGCGACGTCGGGGGACCGCTGGATTCGCGCGGACCTCGCGAACGAGGCGCTCCGGTTGGGGCGTGTCCTCGCCGGTCTGCTGCCCCGGGAGCCGGAGGTGCACGGACTGGTCGCCCTCATGGAGTTGCAGGCGTCCCGGTTCGCGGCGCGCCTCCGCCCCGACGGTTCCCCGATCCTGCTGGCCGACCAGGACCGCACCCGGTGGGACCACGCGCAGATCGCCCGCGGCCGGGCCGCGTTGCGGCGGGCCGCGGCCACCGGCCGGGGCCTGGGGCCGTACGGGCTGCAGGCGGCCATCGCCGAGTGCCACGCGGTGGCGCCCAGCGTGGCGGAGACCGACTGGTCCACGATCGTGCTGCTGTACGAGGCGCTGGGGCGGATCGCGCCCAGCCCGGTGGTGGAACTCAACCGCGCGGTCGCGGTGTCGATGGCCGCGGGCCCCGCGGACGCGCTGCGACTCGTCGACCGACTCGCCGACGAGAAGGCGCTCCAGGGCTCCCACCTGCTGCCGAGTGTGCGCGGCGAACTGCTGGCCCGACTGGGCCGCACCGACGAGGCGCGCGCCGAACTGCTCTCCGCGGCGGAGTTGGCGGCCAACGAACGTGAACGGGCGGTGCTGCTGGCGAAGGCCGAGGCGCTGTGAGGACCGGTGCCGCCCGTGGGCGTCAGCCGATGTGGGGGGTGCCGCGGTCCGCCAGGGCGTGGGTGATGCGCAGCCGCATGGACGGATGGATCCGGTACCGGTCGACCTGGTCCGGCTCCACCCAGAGGACCCGGGTGGACTCGCTGCTGGGGGTCGGTTCGCCCGCGACGGGCCGGGCGGCCAGCACGACGGAGAACTCCTGGCGGACCTCGTCGTTGCTGGTGTAGTGGATGACGTGGCCCGGATCGGTGTAGATGCCGACGAGCCCGGTGATCTCGCAGCGGATCCCGGTCTCCTCCAGGGTTTCGCGCACCCCGGCCTCGGCCAGCCGCTCCCCCAGGTCCATGGCCCCGCCGGGCAGCGCCCAGTTGCCGTTGTCGCTGCGGCGGATCAGCAGCAGCCGCCCCTCCTCGTCTCGGACGGCGACGTTGACCGACGGCACGAGGCTGTTGGCCTGCGGCGCGTCGGGGTCGTTGAGGTAGTCGATGCGGCGGGCCACGTGTTCCTCCTCCTGCTGGGGCTGTGACAGGTGTCCGGGCTACGACGATCCCACCGGACGCCGGCCGCCGGGCGGAGGTCCGGCACAACGATGCGGCTCCGTTGCCGATCCGGCGCCTGCCGCCCGTGTGGCCGCAGCGCCTCGGGGAAGAGGGCTCGGACAGGCCGTGCACCGGGAGGAGTCATGGGCAGGGTCGTCGTGATCGAGCACCTGACGCTCGACGGGGTGATGCAGGCTCCGGGCCACCCGGAGGAGGACCGCCGGGACGGCTTCGTCCACGGCGGCTGGGCGAGCCGGGTCCAGGATCCGGCGGTGCAGCAGGCGATGGGCGCCCGCATGTCGGACGCGTGGTCCCTGCTGGCCGGGCGGGTCACCTACCAGCGCTTCGCCGACTACTGGCCCAGGCAGGCGCCCAACCCGTTCACCGAGGCGCTCGACCGCGTCACCAAGTATGTGGCCTCCACCACGCTGCACGAGCCGCTGCCCTGGCGGAACTCCCTCCTGCTCGGGGGCGACACGGCACGGGCGGTGGCCGCCCTCAGGCAGGAGACGCCCGAGAACCTGGTCGTGTTCGGCAGCGGCGTCCTGGTCCGCTCCCTCATGGCCCGCGGGCTCGTCGACGAACTGGTCCTGCTGGTCCACCCGCTGGTTCTGGGGTCGGGACGCCGGCTGTTCCCGGAGACCGGGACGCCCCCGGCCGAGCTGCGGCTGGTCGACTCCACGGTGACCGGCGCCGGGGTGGTCGTCACCGTCTACCAGCCGGCGGCCCCGGAGGGGCGGGAGTCCCGCGGCCGCGCGGCCGAAGCGGTTCACCGTGCGGGGAGTTCGGGGTAGGCCGCGTCGCACTCGGGGCACCGCCACCGTGCCGCCCCGGGGACGCAGCCGCCCAGGACCGCCTCTCCCTCTTCCAGGGCCCGTTTCAGCTCGCCGGTGGGGGCGGTCCTGCCGTACACCACGCGGGCGAGCCGTCCCCGCCCGCACGCGGGGCAGACCCTCCGCTCCGGTTTCTCCGAGGACGCCATCCGCTTCCCTCCCGGGGACGACCGCCTTTCCCGCTTGGACGCCGCGGCGCCCCGGAGCGTTCGGGGAGGCCCCGTCCCGCGCGGCGCTTCCCCGCCGGGGGCGTGCGGACAGGACGGAAGAGCCGACGGGGACGGACCGTTTCCGGGGAACGCCCGCCGGACAACCGTGACATCATCCCCCGAACGGCCTTCCGGACACGTCCGCTCGGGAAGCGCGGGCGTGGTCGGAGAACACCCGGGGAAGGGTCCGTCCGTGACGGAACCGCCGCCGTGTGCCCCGCCCGTTGCCGCGGGGTGTACGGCCGAGTCCCCGGACGTGCTCATGACCGCTCTCTTCCGTGGCCGCCTCCTCCGCCCCACCGCCGTGACCTGCGCCGCGGCCGTTCTTCTCTGCGGTTGCGCCGCCCTCGCGGGCCCCTCCGGGGACCAGCGGTCCCCAGGCGGGAACGTGTCCGCCGGCTCCGCGCCGGGCCTGCCCCCGGCGGCCGACGGCACCGACCTGGCCGCCTGTGCCGACGCCGCTTGCGAGGTCGAGGTCGCCGAGGGCGACGAGTTCTCCGTGACGGGCCCGCACGGGTTGGACCGGATCGTGGTCGAGAAGGTCACCCCGGGCACGGTGACCCTCACCGGGTACGGCGGCAACGGCAGCAGCGTGGTGTCGGGAACCACCGGGGCGCCGTTCGGGGACCGGCCGTCCATCGTCCTCAACGGCATCGCCGTCGCCGTGCTCGCCGTCGCGGACGACCGCGCGGTCATCCGGCTCCACGACGCGGGCGTCGGCCTTCCCGACCTGCCGGGTCTGGACGTCCTGGGGAACTGACACCGCGCCATCCCCGCTCCGCCCGCTCCCCGCCGCCCGGTGCGTCACCGCGCGGTCCGCGGGTAGCCCCCGACGGGGAGAGCCGGACACCGGCGGACCGGGGAGTCAGCGGGGAGCAGGCCCGCGCGGCCGCACGGACCGGACCGGTCCGCCCCTTCCCGCACCGGCAGCACGCGACCTGGAGGACGGAATGCCGTTGACCATCAGGGATCTGACCATCAGGGCCCGCGACTTCGGGCCGGGCGAGCGGATTCCGGACCGCTTCACCGCCTACCACGACAACGCCGTTCCCGAACTGGAGATCTCCGGGGTCCCGGAGGGCACGGTCGAACTCGCGGTGGCCATGTACGACCCGGACGCGCCGCTGCCGCGCGGCTTCGTGCACTGGACCGTCTACGGGATCGATCCGGCCGCCCGGACCGTCGGCGGTCCCGGCGGGGAGGCCGCCTACCGGACGGGGCCGAACAGCGCGGGCGAGCGCGCCTACACGGGGCCGCGCCCCCCGCGGGCCACGGCGTCCACCACTACTACTTCTGGGTGTACGCGCTCGACACCCGGGTCGCCGGCGAGCCCACGCTGGAGGAGTTCCTCACCTCCTACGGCGACCACGTCATCGAGCAGAACCGGGTCGTGGGAACCTACTCGGCCTGACCGGTCGGGCCCGGAGCCGGTCCGGGGCCTCCCGGACCGGCTCCGGCGTCCTGCCGTGTTCCCGGGGCGACGACGTCAGGCGGGGCTGCAGGCGATGCCGTTGAGGAGGATGTCCGACGTCGGCACGGGGTTGTTGCCGTCGGTCACGAAGCCGAAGTCCAGCGGGCTGTTCGCGGCGACCGTGCCGTTCCAGCCGAGGTTCCGGGCCGTCACCCGGCCGTCCTGGCCCAGAGCGAGGTCGGTGTTCCAGTACTGGGCGACCCGCGTTCCGGCGGCCAGCGTGAACTCCACGGCCCACCCGTTGAGGGGCTCGGACGGGACCACGATCACCTGCACGACCGCTCCCTGGTCCCAGACACTGGTCACCCGGTAGTCGACCGTGCAGTCGGAGCCGGGCGTGTCGGGGCCACCGGGACCGCCGGGACCGCCGGGGGCTCCGGCGCCGCCGAGGGCCTTGAGGAGGGCGTAGTAGGCACCGGTGGGCTGGTAGTCCTCGTCCCACAGGTGGGCGTGGCCGTAGCCGGGGAAGGTGTCGGGGATCCACGAGCAGCAGTTGCTCACCCCCCAGACCGTGACGCCCACGCAGCCGTTCACGCTCATGCAGGCCGCGGCGACGGCCGCGTAGTCCTCGGCCTGCTGGGCGAGTTCGTTCTCGTCGGCGGGCAGGGGGATGCGCACGTCCAGTTCGGTGACGGCCACCTCCAGGCCCAGGTCCACGAAGCGCTGCATGTTCTGTGCCATGTCGGCGGGCACCTGGCCGACGATGAGGTGGCTCTGCAGGCCGACCCCGTGCAGCGGCACGCCCTGGTCCAGCAGGTCGCCGGCGAGGCGGTACAGGGCGTCGCTCTTCGCGTTGAGGCCCTCGACGTTGTAGTCGTTGATGTAGAGCTTCGCGTCGGGGTCGGCGGCGTGGGCGGCGCGCAGGGCCTCCGCGATGTAGTCGGGGCCGATCTCGCGGTGGAAGATCGAGTCCCGCAGGCTGCCGTCCTCGTTGAACGGTTCGTTGACCACGTCCCAACGGGCGATGTCCCCGGCGTAGCGGCCGACGGTGGTGGTGATGTGGCGGCGCATCTCGTCCAGCAGTTCACCGGGGGCGAAGTCGGTGTTCTCCACCCAGTAGGGGAGCTGGTGGTGCCAGACGAGGGTGTGGCCGTGGACCTCCTGGCGGTGCTGCTGGGCGAAGGCGACCATGCTGTCGGCCGGACCCCAGTTGTAGTTTCCCCGGGTGGGCTCCAGGGAGCCCCACTTCATCTCGTTGCCGGGGGTGATACTGCTGAACTCCCTCGCCGCGATCTGGGGGTATTCCGTGCTCAGTCCTTCGGCTGTGGCGCCGAGGCCGGCGAACCGGCCGCTGAGTGCCGCTGCCCCGCGCAGCGTGCCGGGCAGGGGGTCGAGGGCGTGGGCGGGGGCGGTGATCAGAGCTGCCCCGGCTGCCGCTGCGGCGAGGATCGCGGCGGCCCGGGACAGCAGAGACCGTCCGGTTGTGGGGGAGGTGCGCACCACTTCACTCCTTCAGGGATGAACAACATTCTGGGAGCGCTCCCAGACAGGCGGGGCCGACACTCACTCCGAGTGACGCACCCGCCTCCCCCAGTATGGGGCCACAGTGGCGCCGACCACCACCCCTGAGCGATGCCCCGATCACCTTCCGCAACCGGAACCCCCGGTCCTCCGCGACAATCGTGGGCCGCGGAGCCGCCACCGGTCCACGCCCCCGAGCCGGAAGAAGAGAAGACGTGCCGGACCTCCCCCTCGTCGTCAAGGCCCTCTGCTACGTCGTCCGCGACGGTGGACTCCTCGTGTTCCGCCACGTCGGCGCCTCCCCCGAGGAGGTCGGCGTGCAGGTCCCCGCCGGAACCGTCCGCCCCGGCGAGCCGCCCGAGGCCGCCGCGCTGCGCGAAGCGCGGGAGGAGACCGGTCTGGACGCCTTCACCGTGGTCCGCAGACTCGGGAAGACCGACTACGACATCAGCCCGTACCGGTTCGAACTCCAGCGCCGCCACGTCTTCCACCTCTCCGTGGACGGCCCGGTCCCCCACCGCTGGCGCAGCCGCGAACTCCACGACGGCACACGCCCGCCCACCGAACTGGAGTGCTTCTGGATTCCCCTGGCGCAGGGCCACGTCCTCCAGTCGGGCCAGGGCGCGCTGCTGGGACGGCTGTTCGACGAACCGCGGTCCGCCGTCCCGCAGCGGTCACCGGGACGGCCCTGACCGCGCCGTTCGGCCTGCCCCGGCCGCCTCGCCGTCCGGGGCCCGCATCCGCCACCTGCGGGTCACTCCGGGGCGAACCCCGACCGGACGCGGCTCCCGCCCCTCCGCCAGGCAGCGCAGCGCCTCGCGCGCGGCGAGCCCGCCCACGACCCCGAACGCGGCCTCGGAGGAGTCGACCAGGTGCCAGACCGCGTCCCGCAGCACGACGTGGACGCGGAACGCCAACCGTCCGCCGCCCTCCTCGACCAGGGACCGGCGCACCCCGTCGCGGAACGCGGCCGCGAATTCCGGCGGCAGCGGCTCGTCGACGATCTGGCACGGCCCCGGAACCGCGTCGGTGAACCGGAAGTCCTCGGCCGCGTCGTCGGGCAGCGGCTCGAACCCCGCCCAGACCACCGCGAACTGGGAGCCCCCGCAGGTCTGCCGGATCTGTTCGGCGTAGACGACGGGGACCGGTCCGGGCAGCGTCGGAGGGCGGAAGGCGTCCATGCCCGCACCCTAACCGCGGACTCCCCGGAGGTCACGGCGTTTTCCGCGGCCCCGGGCGCGTCCGGCGCGTTCCCCGGCGGCCGCGTGCGCGCGGGCGCCGGGCCGGTCCGGAGCCCTCCGGTCAGCGCGTGACCATGGTCAACTGCGCGGCGATCTCCTCGGCCCACTCCTCGACCTCCGCCCAGTCGCGGAAGTCGCCGTAGCGTCCGCCCATCGCCCGGTAGACGAACCGGCCGAACAGCGGAAGGTGCCCGGGGCGGATGGCTCCGGCGAACAGCCGGTGCTCGCGGGCGCCGAGGGCCCGCATGATCTCGGGAACCCCCTTCGGCACCTCCCCCGCCTGCGCGAACCTTCCGCCGAGGACCCGGGCCAGGCCCACGCTGAACAGCCAGACGGGCCGCCGCGCCAGGGTGTCCGTCTCGCGGTGCGCGAAGTCGGCGGCCTCCCTGAGCCAGGAGCCCCCGTGGACCGCGCTGCCGAGCACGAACACGTCGTAGAGGCCGAGCGCCTCCACGGGCCGGTCCAGCGGGCGGACGTCGATGCTGTGGCCGTGGGCGCGGAGCCGGTCGCCCAGGCGCCGCGCGATTCCCTCCGTGGAGCCGTGCTCGCTCGCGTACCCGATCATCACCAGCATTCCGGCACCTCCTCGAAGCCGTCCGTTCCCCTCCCCTACCCGCCCCGGGGCCTCGGAGACCGGGATTCTCGGGGCGTCATCGCAGGTCAGGAGAGATCACCGCGGCCGAGCGACCGCAGGACGTCCAGGCGCCGCCGGTACTCCTCCTCGTCGATCTCACCGCGGGCGAACCGCTCCGCCAGGGCCTGCTCGGCGGCGCTGGACCGGGCGCCTCCCCGGCCGGTGCGGAACCGCTCCCCCCTGGTGATCGAGCGGAGCAGGGCGACGATGGCCGCGATGAGCAGCAGCCAGAACAGGATCACGGTGACCGTCATGGACACGGCGGCCCAGCCGCCCATTCCGTAGCCGTACTCCCAGTGCATCCCGATCATCCCCTTCGGCCCTCGTGGTCTCTGCTGCCCGGACGGGACGGGTTCACCGGGTCGAAGGACCCGTGCCCCGCGGACCTAGGGCACGGACCGTCCGGGGCGGGGCGGATCGCCGCGGGCGGCCGGGTAGTCGCGGGCGGTCTCGGGTAGTCGCGGGCGTACGGCACGAACCCGAGGAGGTGGCCGAGGTGTCCGAGTCCGCAGTTCCTACCCGGCACTACCCGCTCCACGTCAGCGGCACCCTCGACCCGGGGGTGAGCCGCTGGCTGTGGCTGGTCAAGTGGCTGCTGGCGATCCCGCACTACGTCGTGCTGTTCTTCCTGTGGATCGCGTTCGCCGTGCTGACCGTGGTCGCGTTCTTCGCGATCCTGTTCACCGGCCGCTACCCGCGCGGCCTCTTCGACTTCAACGTCGGGGTGCTGCGGTGGAGTTGGCGGGTCACCTTCTACGCCTACGGGGTGCTGGGCACCGACCGCTACCCGCCGTTCTCCCTCTCGGCGGACGTGGACTATCCGGCGCGGCTGGACGTGGACTATCCGCAGCAGCTGTCGCGGGGCCTGGTCCTGGTGAAGTGGTGGCTGCTGGCGATCCCGCACTACCTGCTGGTGTCGGCCTTCGCCTCCAGCGGTATGCGGACGTACGGCGGGTCGGGCGGAACCCACGAGGGCGCCCGGACCGCGATGGAGGGCAGCCAGTGGATGACGCAGGTCGGACCGCCCAGTCTGATGAGCCTGCTGGTGCTGTTCGCGGCGATCGCGCTGCTGTTCACCGGCGGCTACCCGCGCGGCCTCTTCGACTTCCTGCTCGGCCTGCACCGCTGGGGGCTGCGGGTGGTCGCCTACGCGACGCTGATGACCGACCACTATCCGCCGTTCCGGCTCGACCAGGGCGGCCCCGATCCGACCTCGTCCACCGGTCCGCAGCAGACCGGACCGACCATGTGATCCAGGGCATACGCGGCAGGGGTCGCGGGTAGCCGGACCGCACTCCGACAGTGACACACGAGGAGGAGCGGTGAAAGCGGTCGTCTACAAGGAGCCCTACAGCGTGGCCGTCGAGGAGGTGGACGACCCGCGGATCGAGGCGCCCACCGACGTCGTCGTCCGGATCACCACGGCGGCGATCTGCGGTTCCGACCTGCACATGTACGAGGGGCGCACCGGCGCCTCCCCCGGCATGGTGTTCGGGCACGAGAACATGGGCATCGTCGAGGAGGTCGGCTCGGGCGTCGTGGGCATCCGCCCGGGCGACCGGGTGGTGCTGCCGTTCAACGTGGCGTGCGGGTTCTGCAAGAACTGCCTGGCGGGCAAGACCGGGTTCTGCCTGACCGTGAACCCGGACTTCGCGGGCGGCGCGTACGGCTACGTGTCCATGGGCCCCTACCCGGGCGGGCAGGCCGAGTACCTGAGGGTGCCGTTCGCGGACTTCAACTGCCTGAAGCTGCCCCCGGGGGACGAGCACGAGGACGACTTCGCGCTGCTCGCCGACATCTTCCCCACCGGCTACCACGCCACCGAACTGGCGCAGGTCGGCACGGGGGAGACGGTGTGCGTGTTCGGCGCGGGACCGGTGGGCCTGA
Source organism: Thermobifida alba (assembly GCF_023208015.1). Lineage (NCBI taxonomy): Bacteria > Bacillati > Actinomycetota > Actinomycetes > Streptosporangiales > Nocardiopsidaceae > Thermobifida > Thermobifida alba. Next base: position 3,736,680 of record NZ_CP051627.1, read on the forward strand.
TGGCCGCCTACTCGGCGCTGCTGCGCGGCGCCTCCCGGGTGTTCGTGGTGGACCGGGTGCCCAGCCGCCTGGCGCTGGCCGAGCAGATCGGCGCGGTCCCGATCGACTACACCGAGGGGGACGCCGCGATACAGATCAGGGAGCACACCGGCGGCGAGGGCGCCGACAAGGGCATCGACGCGGTCGGCTACCAGGCGACCGTGCCCGAAGGGGAGGAGCAGCCCGCGATGGTGCTCAACACGCTCGTCGACGCGGTGCGCCCCACCGGGATGCTCGGGGTGGTGGGACTGTACGTCACCCAGGACCCGGGGGCCCCGTCGGACAGCGCGAAGCGGGGCGACCTGCTGTTCGCGATGGGCAAGCTCTTCGAGAAGGGCCTGCGGATGGGCACCGGCCAGGCCAACGTCAAGGCCTACAACCGGCAGTTGCGCGACATGATCATCGCGGGGCGGGCCACTCCGAGCTTCGTGGTCTCCCACCGGGTCCCGCTCCAGCGGGCACCGGAGGCCTACCAGCGGTTCGACAAGCGGGAGGAGGGCTGGACCAAGGTCCTGCTCAAGCCCCGCCAGGGCGACTGAGGAGGAGTGCCGTGAGCGTGACACTGGCGCAGGCCCGCAGGGTCATCGAGGCGGGCGAGGCCAAGGCCGCCGAGATCGGCCAGCCGATGAACATCGCGGTGGCGGACGCGGGCGGCAACCTGGTCGCGCACGTCCGGATGGACGGGGCGTGGATCGGCAGCATCGACGTCTCGATCAACAAGGCGTACACGTCGCGGGCGTTCGACATCGCCACGAAGGACCTGGCCGAGCACTCGCAGAGCGGCGGGCAGTTCTTCGGCATCCACGTGTCCAACGGCGGCCGGGTGATGGTCTTCGCGGGCGGGGTCCCGCTGCGGCGGGACGGCGTGGTCGTGGGCGCGGTCGGCGTGAGCGGCGGCACCGGGGAGCAGGACCAGGCGGTGGCCGAGGCGGCGGCCGCGGCCTTCGGGTGAGGCGCCGCGCGGAACGCGGAACAGCGGACCCCGGGGCGGTGCCGCCCCGGGGCTGCTCCGGTCCTTCCCGCGGGCTCACTCGTCGCGGGTGGTGGCGACCGCGGTGTTGCGTCGGATGACGCCGCAGGTCGCCGCCACCGCGCCGCACGCGAGCAGCGGACGCCCGGGGCGTCCCGCCCGCCGCGGGCCCGGGGTCAGGCCGGGGTGAGGATCTTCACCCCGGTGTTCCAGTTGAAGTCCTGCTTCGCCGGGTCGGCCTGGAGCGTCATCATCAGGAACTGGAACCCCTCCAGTTCGCGGGCGCGGCGCAGCGGTCCCACGTCGATGGGGTGCAGCCCCATGGCGTTCACCAGGTCCGCGACCGCCTTCCTGGCGCCGGCGGAGTCGCCCGCGATGAAGACGTCCAGCGGCTGGCCCGCGACCTTCCCCTCGGCCAGGGTCGCGGCGAACGTCGTGTTGAACGCCTTGACCACGGCAGCGCCGTCGGCGGCGAGGCCGGCGATGGTCTCGGCTGCGGAGGTGTCCGGCGGTACGACCAGCGAGTCGAAGGTCGAGACGTCGACGGGGTTGGTGATGTCCACCACGGTCCGCCCGGACAGGGCGTCCCCGTAGGAGACGACGACCTCCTTGGCGGCCTCGAAGGGCAGGGCGAGCACGACGATGTCCCCGTCGGGGGTGTCACCGACGGTTCCGGTGAGGATGTCCCCGCCCAACTGCTCGGCGAGTTCGCGCGCCTTGGTCCGGTCCCGGTCGAGGATCTGGATCCGGCTGCCCGCCGCGACGGCGCGGGTGCCGATCGCCCGGCCCATGCTGCCGGTGCCGATGATCGTGATGCCGGTCATGGTGACCTTCTTCGGAAGCGGTGGAAAGAGTGTGGTCCGCGGCCCGCGGCACCGGCACGGTGGAGCGGGAGCCGCGTGGCTCGTGATCCCCGACTACCCGGGAATGCGCTCCGGTAACGGGCCCGTCCCCCACGCCGGACGGGTGCGGTGGGCCGGCGGCCGCCGGAGTCCGGGCGAAGGGGCACCGGTCCCGCCGACCGGTCAGCGGCCGACGGCGCGGGTACCGTCCGCTGCCGGCCCACCGATCCGGTCGGCGAGGTCCTCCTCGTCGCGCGCCAGGTGGGCGAGCACGGTCTCGCTGATCTCGGCGAGCGCGTCGAGCTGGGCGGGGGTGAGCAGGTCGAGGAACTCGGCGCGCAGCTGAGCGGTGTACTCGGGCGCGGCCTGCTCGATGGCCCGGCGCCCCCGGTCCAGCAGGCAGACCACGGCGCTGCGGGCGTCGGCGGGGTTGGGTTCGCGGCACAGCAGTCCCCGCTGCGCCATACGGCGAACCTGGTGGGACAGGCGGCTCTTCTCCCAGCCCAGGGCGCAGCGCAGGTCCAGGGCCCGCAGTCGGCCCCCGGGGCTGGCGTGGAGGGCGAACAGCACCTCGTAGTCGGCCCAGGACAGTCCGGCGTGCCGGTGGAGGCGCTGCTCCAGGCGCGCCTGGAGCGCGGAGCTCATGCGCTGGTAGCCGGTCCAGGCACGGAGTTCACGCGGATCGAGGGGGGAGCTGTCGCCCATGTCCCCAGAATAGTTGACGGATCATCCAGTTTCCGGGAGGCAGTCGGCGCTATCCGGTGAACCAGTCGGCCGCGGCCGCGCCGAGCAGCGCCGCGCCCGGGCCCGCGGCGAGGTTCGCGCCGGCGTTGAGCAGGGCGCGGCGCCGGTCCCCACCGCGCAGCAGCCGCAGCGTCTCGTAGCTGAAGGTGGAGTAGGTGGTCAGTGCGCCGCACAGGCCGCTGCTGAGCAGCGCCACGGCCGGTGCGGGCAGCGGCAGCGCGGTCAGAGCGCCGGCGAGCAGGCAGCCGAGGGTGTTGACGCACCACGTGCCCCAGGGGAACGCCGTGCCGTGGCGGGCCTGGACGGCGCGGTCGAGGAGGTGGCGCAGCGGCGCTCCGACGGCCGCGCCCGCCGCGACCAGCAGCACCGTCACGTCGCCTCCCGCCGGGCGGCGACCCGGTCGAGCACGGCCGCGGTGGCGGCGCTCGCGGCCCCCGCCGCGGCCAGCGCACCGGCCAGGTTGGCGGCCAGGGCCAGCAGCGCGACCTCCGGCCGGTGGGCGGCGAGGGCGGCTGCGGCGTCGGTGACGGAGGCGGAGAAGGTGGTGTAGCCGCCCAGCACTCCCGTACCGAGAAAGGGGCGGAGCAGCGGGTGGCTTCCCGGTCGGCGTTCGAGGACCTCCATGAGCACGCCGATCAGCGCGCACCCGACCATGTTGACCAGGACCACCGTCCAGTCCACCGAGTCGGGGCGCTGCGGCGACGCGGCGAGGAGGGCGTGGCGGGCCAGCGCGCCCAGCACGCCGCCCGCGGCCACGGTGGCCAGTACCGGCCAGCGGCGCTCCCCGCTCCCGCGCGGCCCGGAGGGGGCGGTCCCGTCCAGGGCGGGGCTGTTCCGGTCGGCCATGCGGCTCCCCTCCGGCGGATCTCCCCGGCGAGGGTACCGCCGCACCGACCCATCCCCGCAAACAGGTTGATACATCATCCAGATCGAATAAAGTTGACTCGTCAACATCAGTGACGTCCGGGGGCGCACGCCACGTCCCGGAAACCTATCGGGGGGCCACCCTTGACCGACTACGGCCACGAACTGCGTTTCGGCACCTTCCTCACCCCGAGCAACCAGGATCCCGAGCGGGTGGTCGGACTCGCCCAGCTCACCGAGCAGGCCGGACTGGACCTGGCCACCTTCCAGGACCACCCCTACCAGTCCGCGTTTCTGGACACCTGGACCCTGCTGTCCTACCTGGCCGCCCGCACCGAGCGGATCAGCCTGGCCGGCAACGTGCTCAACCTGCCGCTGCGCCAGCCCGCCGTCCTGGCGCGCAGCGCGGCCAGCCTCGACCTGCTCAGCGGCGGCCGGATCGAACTGGGCCTGGGCGCGGGCGCCTTCTGGGACGGCATCGAGGCCATGGGCGGGCAGCGCCTCACCCCCGGACAGGGCGTCCGGGCACTCGCCGAGGCCATCGAGATCATCCGCGGGATCTGGGCCGCCGACGAACGCCGCGCGCTGCGCGTCGACGGCGAGCACCACCGGGTGGCGGGCGCCAAACGCGGCCCCGCGCCCGCCCACCCCATCGAGATCTGGCTGGGCGCCTACAAGCCGCGCATGCTGCGCCTGGTCGGCCGCGCCGCCGACGGGTGGCTGCCGTCCGTGCCCTACCTGTCCGGCCTCGACGACCTCGCCCGCGGCAACGCGGTTATCGACGAGGCCGCCGCCGAGGCGGGCCGCTCCCCCTCCGCCGTCCGCCGCCTGCTCAACGTCAACGGCGTGTTCGCCCGGTCGGGCGGCGGCTTCCTCAACGGGCCGGTCGAGCAGTGGGTCGAGGAGCTCGCCGGACTCGCCCTCGACGACGGGGTGAGCGTGTTCCTCCTCGGCACCGACCACTCGGAGACCATCCAGCGGTTCGGCCAGGAGGTGGCCCCGGCCGTCCGGGAACTCGTCGCCGCGGAACGGTCCCGCCCCCGCCCCGCCGAGGCCCCCGGCGCCGTGCTCACCACCGAAGCGCCCGCCCCGCAGGAGCAGGCCCCGCCCGCCGCCCCCGGCCGCGGCCAGTACGAACGCCTCGGCGTCACCCCCACGCCCGACGACGGCACCCGCCTCAGCCCGCGCAGCCGGGAGCTGTGGGACGAGAGCACCCGCCCCACCCGCCCCGAGTCCGGTCCCGACGTCAGCTACGACGACGTCTCCCGCGCCCTCGGCCGGCACCTCATCGACGTCCACGACCAGCTGCGCGCCGAACTCGACCGCCTGCGGGACCTCATCGACCAGGTCCGGGCGGGCACGCTCAGCGCCGGAGACGCCCGCTCGGCCATCAACCAGATGACCCTGCGCCAGAACAACTGGAGCCTGGGCGCCTACTGCGCCTCCTACTGCCGGGTGGTCACCCAGCACCACACCCTGGAGGACACCTCGGTCTTCCCGCACCTGCGCGCCCAGGAGAAGGCGCTGGAGCCCGTCATCGACCGGCTCACCGAGGAGCACCACGTCATCCACCGGGTCCTCAACGACGTGGACAGCGCCCTGGTCGCGTTCATCAACCACCCCGGCGACTTCGCTCCGCTGCAGGAGGCGGTCGACGTCCTCACCGACGTCCTGCTGTCGCACCTGGCCTACGAGGAGCGGGAACTGGTGGAACCGCTGGCCCGCTACGGGTTCTACGCGGGGCAGGTCCGCTCCCTGCGGCGCTGACCTGGCGCGGCGGACGCACCGGAGGGCGGGCCGCCCGGCACGGCCCGCCCTCCGGTCACCGCTGCCCGCGGCGGCTCACCACTCCCAGTCCTCGTCCTGCCGGCGGTGCCGCACCACCGCGACGGGCGAGGTCGCGCGGTGCAGCACCGACTGGCTCACCGAGCCGAGCAGCAGCCCGGCGACGCTCCCCCTCCCGTGGGATCCCACGACGACCAGGTCGGCGTACCGGCCCGCGTCGAGCAGCGCCTGGACGGGGTGCTCGTAGACGACCCGCACCCCCACCGGGACGTCCACGGCCTCCTCGGCGCGGGCCCGGTCGACCAGGTCGTCGATGTACTTCCTGGTGCGCCCCTCGAACACATCGAAGTTCATGGTGTACCCGGCGGCGGACAACGCCATCGGGTCCAGCGGGGCCGGAAGCTGCCAGCCGTGCACCACCGTCAGGGAGCCGTCCATGCGCGCGGCCTCCCGCAGCGCGAACCGCAGCGCCTCGGCGGAGACCTCGGAGCCGTCCACCCCCACCACGACCTGGCAGCCGTGCCTGCGCACGGCGTCCGCGCCCGGCGGGACCACGACGACCGGGCAGGCCGCCCGGGCGCTGACGCCCACACTCGTCGACCCGAGCAGCAGCGAGGCGAGCGCGCCGTGCCCGCGCGTCCCCACGACGAGCAGCTCCGCCGTCGCGGAGACGGCGCTGAGCGTGCTGACCGCCCCTCCCTCGAAGGCCGCGGTCCGCACGGCCAGCTCCGGGCAGGCGGCGTGCGCCCGGTCCTCGGCCCGGACCAGCAGCGCGCTGACGCGCTCCCGGAGGTCCCCGGCCTCCGCGCCGAACGGGTCGACCATCGCGTACACGATCCGCAGCCCCGTGCCGCGCTCCACCGCGGCGCGAGCGGCCCAGTCCAGGGCCCCCCACCCCTCGTCGGAGCCGTCCACCCCCACGACGACTCCGAACCGGGTGTGCTCGCCGTTCCGCTCCACCACCCGCTCCACGCTCTTCGTCGCCACCCGGACCTCCGTCTCCCCGCCGTTTTTCCTCCTCACTCCGTGCTATCCCGAACCGCCGCGGGGCGGACAGTGCCCATCGGAACAGAGCGGGTGGGACGTTCGTCCTTCGCTCCCCCTGCCCCGGAACGCCCCCCGCATCCCCGGCTGGGACCTCGGTCCCGGCCGGTCGGCCCGAACGGCCCGCCATAGGTCCGGCCGCACCGAGCATGATCGGACCGAAAAGGGTTAGTCGCGACTGGTGAGGGACACAGAACCGGGAGGACCTCGTGAACGTCAAGGACCAAAGGGCCCGGGGCGACCTCGGCCGCCGGGTCGCCTACCGCCGCGCCGAACTGGGCCTCTCCCAGGAGGAGCTGGCCGAACGCGCGGGCATGGCCGCCGGCTACATCGACTATCTGGAACGCAATCCGCCCAACCTCAGCCCGGGGGCGCTGTCCCGCCTCGCCGACGCGCTGCGCACCTCCCCGGAGGCGCTGCTGGGAGCGGGCTTCGACGAACCCGAGGGCTCGCAGGTCACCCACGTGCCCCGGCCGAGAATGGAGGAACTGGACTCCCAGGAGTGCCTGGAGCTGATCAAGGCCGGCGGAGTGGGCCGCATCGCCTTCACCGTGCCCGGGGAGTCGGCCCCGACGGTCCTGCCCGTCAACTTCCTCGTCCGCAACGAGACCATCATCTTCCGCACCACGGGATACGGGCTCATCGCCGAACACGCGGCCGACGAGTACATCTCCTTCGAGGTGGACCGGTTGGACGGGGCGACCAGCGAGGGCTGGAGCGTGCTGGTGGTCGGCCGGGCCCGCCCGGTCCGCGACCCGGTGGAACTGGCGCGCCTGCGGGAGACCGCACCGGTCCAGCCGTGGGCGGCCGGGGAACGGGACCTGTTCGTCACCGTCATTCCCAAACGCGTCACCGGACGCCGCATCGCCCACGAACCTCCGAGGTGACTCCCGGTTCGCCCGGTCCGGCGGACCCGCCGGACCCGTCACGCGGCCCCGAGGAGGGTCCGGCGATGCCCGAGGCGCAGCGTCCGATCGTGGCCGGGGTGGACGGCTCCGCCAACGGGGACCGCGCGCTCGACTGGGCCGTGCTCCTGGCGGCCCGTGCGCGGCGGCCGCTGCGCGTGGTGCACGTCCCCGAACCGGGACTGCTGGCCCGCCTCGGCCTGCCGCCGCGGGAGGAGTCCACCGAGCGGCTGGCCCAAGCGGCCCGGGCGCTCGTCGACGACCGTGTCGCACGCGCCCGTCAGGTGGACGCGGACCTCGACGTCCGCGGGGAGGTGCTGGCGGGGTCCCGCGACCGCCTCCTGGAACGGGAGAGCCGCCACGCCCACCTGATGGTGGTCGGCTCCCACGGATACGGCGGAGTGGAGTCGCTGGTGACCGGGTCGGCAACGGCCCACCTGGTGCTCCGCGCCTCCTGCCCGGTGGTGGTCGTCCCGGAGGGGGCGTCCGCGGCCGCGGTCTCCCGCGTGGCGGTCGGCACCGACACGTCACGGGCCTCACACCCCGCCGTCGACCTGGCCTTCGCACTGGCCCGGCTGTGGCAGGCCCGGCTGCGGGTCGTGCTGGCGTGGGAGCCGTCGGTGTTCGCCTGGCCCGAGGAGCGCGGCGGCCCCTGGCCCGCCGACCAGGCGCCGTCCCCGGAGCAGGCCCGCGACCGCGTCTCCCGGCTCCTCGCCGCGCGCCGGGCCGAGTACCCGGACGTGCCGGTGGAGCAGGAGGTCGTGCCGGGCGCGGCGGTCCCGGTCCTGGTCGCCGAGAGCAACCGGGCGGACCTGCTCGTGGTGGGCTCCCAGGGCCACGGGCACGGCATCATGGAGACGCTGAAGGACCTGGGCTCGGTGAGCCGCGGGGTGCTGCGCTACGCGCGCTGCCCGGTGGCGGTCGTCCCGGCGCGCCCCAGAGAGCAGGGCACGTCCAGCGGACGGTCGACCACCCCGCGGACCGGGTAGGAGTAAGAGGGCTGCCCCCGCCGAGGAAGGACGGAAACCGATGGCGGAAACCGCTGACCCGATCCGGGTCTTCCTGGTGGACGACCACGACGTGGTACGGCGCGGCGTCGCGGCCTTCCTGGAGGCGGAGGGCGACATCGAGGTGGTCGGCGAGGCGTCGACCGCCGCCGACGCGATCGCCCGCATCCCCGCGGTACGTCCGGACGTGGCAGTGCTCGACGTGCGCCTGCCCGACGGCAGCGGCGTGGAGGTCTGCCGGGAGGTCCGCTCCCGCCTGCCGGAGCTGGCCTGTCTGATGCTCACCTCCTACTCCGACGACGAGGCCCTGTACCAGGCGGTCATGGCGGGGGCCGCCGGGTACGTGCTCAAGCAGATCCACGGCGCGGACCTGGTGGGCGCGGTGCGCACCGTCGCGGGCGGCGGGTCGCTGCTGGACCCGCAGAGCACGGCCCGCATCATGGAGCGCATCCGCGACCGGTCGGAACGCGAGGACCCGCTGGCGCGCCTGTCGGAGCAGGAGCGCCGCATCTTCGACCTCATCGGCGAGGGGCTGACCAACCGGCAGATCGGCGAACGCGTCTTCCTCGCGGAGAAGACGGTGAAGAACTACGTCTCCAGCATCCTGGCCAAGCTGGACATGCAGCGCCGCACCCAGGCCGCCGCCTACGCGGCCCAGTTGAAGGCGGAGGCGGAGTCCGCCCGACGCCGCACCGAGTAGCACCCGATCCGTTCCCCCGGAGGAGGGGTCATGCCCGGAGTCAACAGCGGACTGATCGTGGCCGCGGTCGACGACACCGACGCGAGCCGCCGCGCCCTCGACTGGGCGGCGCGGGAGGCGCGGCTGCTGCGGCGGAGGCTGCGCGTGGTGCACGCGTTCGACTGGCCGCTGCGCCAGCGCGTGCCGCACAGCGCGCGCGGGTTCGACCTGGACGAGTTCGCCCTGGACGACTACGCCCGGCGGGTGGTGCACGAGGCCGTGGACCGGGTGCGGAAGCGGGAGCCCGAGGTGGAGGTGGACGCGCTGCACGTGGTCGGCGCGGTCGCCCCCACCCTGCTGCAGCAGTCCGAGGGGGCGCACCTGATCGTGGCGGGCTCCCGGGGGCTGTCGGGGGTGCGCGCGGTGGTGCTCGGCTCGGTCGGCCTCCAGCTCGCGGCGTTGGCGGAGTGCCCGGCCGTCATCGTGCCCGACCGGGAGACGGGGGCGCCCACCGGCCGCGTGGTGGTGGGCGTGGACGGCTCCCCGGCGGCGCTGGCCGCGGCGGACCGGGCGTTCGCGGCGGCCGACGCACGGAGGGCGACGCTGCGGGCGGTGGCCGTGGCGGGCCGCTCCTCCCACGGGGTGTTCGCCGCGATGGAGGCCCCCGAGGTCCTGAACGACCCGGAACGCGCGGCGGCCCTGGCGGAGGCCCGCCGCCGCCTCTCGGAGTCCCTGGCCGGCCTGCGGGAGCGCCACCCGGACGTGCACGTGGAGGAGGAGGTGCTGACCGGCCACCCCGCCGAGGTGCTGATCGCCGAGTCGCACTACGCCGACCTGGTGGTGGTCGGCTCCCGGGGCCGCGGCGGCTTCACCGGCATGCTGCTGGGCTCGGTCAGCCAGACCCTGCTGACCCACACGTACTGCCCGGTGATGGTGGTCCACGCGAGGAAGCGCTGACCGGCGACGCCGTCGAGAGGACCGACCCCGGCTCGGGGAATCCCGTGCCGGTCAAAAGAAGGATGGTCGCGCTCCGCCACCCCACATCCGATGGTCTTGACAAAAACCGGCCATGACCTGCGATTTCATGCCCGCTCGTGTCAAGATCACGGCGGTTTCCACGGTGTCCACAGACGCCCAGCGTGTCGGGCTTTCTTCCACAACCTCCACACCGTAGTATCTAGACAGTCTAGGCTTTTCGGATGTGAAGGTGATAGCGATGCACTGGCAGATCCAGGAAGCCAAGCAGAGATTCAGCGAACTCGTCCGCAGCGCCAAGACCGAGGGGCCGCAGATCGTCACCCGGCACGGCGAGGAAGACGTCGTGGTCCTCGATATCGAGGAGTACCACCGGCTGATCGGCCGGACCCAGGACTTCAAGGAATTCCTGTTCTCGGGCCCGAGCATGGACGACCTGGACCTGTCTCGACCGACCGACCACCCGCGCGAGATCGACCTGGGAGACGAGGCGTGAAGTACCTCGTCGATACCAATGTCATCTCCGAGATACGCAAGCCGAACTGCCATCCGAGTGTGCGCCGGTGGCAGGAGACGGTGTCCTCGGCCGACCTCTATCTGAGTGTGCTCGTCGTGGGCGAAATCGCACGCGGCATCGCGCGGCTGAGAGCACGCGACCCCCGCCAGGCCGCCGTGTTCGAGGACTGGTTGGAACGTCTACGGATCGGCTACGCCGACCGCCTCCTTCCCGTCACCGACGCTGTAGCCGTCGAGTGGGGACGGATGAGCTTCCCCGACCCGCTTCCCACGGTCGACGGCTTACTGGCAGCGACCGCGAAGGTCTACGGGATGACTCTGGTGACCCGCAACACCAAAGACTTCCCTCCGGGCGTTCCGGTCCTCAATCCCTTTGAGGAAGGACCGTCCTTCTGACCCCGGCCTTGCAGCGATCCTGTCCCTAGGGCCATTTTCGACCACGCCGATGGCCCTGGGGACAAGGCAGTGTGCCCAGGCGTGCGCCGCGTGTTCAGCGGCGGGCCAGTGCCCGGCGGACCGCCTTCTCGGCCTCGACCACCACCAGGACGCCGGCCGCCACCGGCACCAGGCGCCACCACGCGGCGGCCTCCAGCGGCTCCACCCGCAGCAGGACCTGGGTGGGCGGAAAGTACAGCGCCGCCACGTGCAGGGCGACCGCGGCGGCCGTCGCCACCGCCAGGAACGGGTTGTGGTGCGGCGGCACCCGCAGCACCGACTGGGTGGCCGAACGGGCGTTGCCCGCCTGGAACGCCATGAACACCACCATCGTCGTCAGCGCCGCCGTCTGCGCCGCCGTCAGCGACCCGCTGCGCTGCCACTCCCACCAGAACATCGCCAGCGTGCCGACCGCCATCACCGCACCGGTCACCCCGATCCGCTGCCACAGCAGCGCCGACAGGATGCCCTCCCCGCTGGACCGCGGCGGCCTGCGCAGCAGGTCCGGCTCGGCGCGCTCGAACACCAGGGCGATGTCCTGCACGCCGCTGGTCACCAGGTTCAGCCACAGCAGCTGGGCGGGCACCATGAGCAGCGGCCACCCCATCAGGGTGGAGGCGGTCAGCGCCAGGATCATCGCCGCGCCGGTGGACACCAGGAAGAACACGGCGCGCCGGATGTTGTCGAAGGTGACGCGCCCCTCCTCCACCGCGTGCACGATCGTGGTGAAGTCGTCGTCGGCGAGCACGATGTCCGCGGCCTCCCGCGCCACGTCGGTGCCGCCCCGGCCCATCGCCACCCCCACCGACGCCGCCTTCAGCGCGGGCGCGTCGTTGACGCCGTCCCCGGTCACCGCGACCACCTCGCCGTCGGCCTCCAGCGCCCGCACCAGCCGCAGCTTGCCCTCCGGGGGGATGCGGGCGTAGACGTCCACGTCCGCGACCGCCGCGCGCAGCCGCCCGTCGTCCAGGCCGGCGATCTCGTCGTGGGTGAGCACGGGCGCGTCCGGCTCGCAGATGCCCAGCTCCGCGGCGATCGCGCGGGCGGTGGCCCCGTGGTCGCCGGTGATCATGACCACCCGTATCCCCGCCTCGTGGCAGGCCCGCACCGACTCGCGCACCCCCGCGCGCGGCGGGTCCATGATGCCGACCAGGCCGAGCAGCACCAGCCCCGACGGGTCGTGCGGGTCGACCGGCGCCGCCCCCGGCTCGTACGGCCTGCTCACCGCCAGCGCCAGCAGCCGCAGCCCCTGCGCGGCCATCCGCTCCCCCGCCGCGTGCAGGCCGTCGGGGCGCACCGGTTCCGTGCCGGACTCCGCCACCTGGGCGTCGCACATCGCCAGCACCCGTTCGGGGGCGCCCTTGACGAACAGGACCTCCCGGTCCCCCCAGCGGCGGGCCGTGGCCGAGAAGCGGCGGGCGGGTTCGAAGTGCACCTCCGCCGTCTTCGGGAACACCGCGTCACGGGCCGCGTGCAGCAGTCCCGCGTCGTGGGCCGCGTCCAGCAGCGCCACCTCGGTGGGGTCGCCGCAGGCCTGGTCCGTCCCCTCCTCGGCGCGCGTCCGGGCCTCGTTGGTCAACGCCCCGCACAGCAGCACCAGGTGGTAGGGGTCGACGTGCTCGGGGTCGGCGGCGGCGACGTCGTGCCGGTACGGGCGGACCGCGGCCGGACCGGTCTCGCCGTCCACCGGCGTCCACAGCCGCCGCACCGTCATCCGGTTCTCGGTGAGGGTGCCCGTCTTGTCCGACCCGATGACGGTGGCGCTGCCCAGCGTCTCCACCGCGGGCATCCGCCGCACGACGGCGTTGCGCCGCGCCATCCGGGTCACCCCGATCGCCAACGCCACGGTGAGCACGATCGGCAGGCCCTCGGGCACCGCCGCGACCGCGAGCGCCACCGCCACGAGGAGCAGCTCCACCGGGTCGCCGCCCCGCAGCAGCCCGAGCGCCATCACCGCCAGCGCGGAGACCAGCGTCGCGAGCGCGATGATCCGCGACAGCCGGCCCATCCGCTCCTTGAGGGGGGTGGCCGTCTCCGGTTCGTCCTTGAGGAGTCCGGCGATCGCGCCGAGTTCGGTCCCGGCGCCCGTGGCGTACACCACGCCCGTGCCGCGTCCGCTGACCACCATCGTCCCCGCATACCCGACACCGGGACGGTCCCCCAGGCCCGTCTCCGCGGCCACCGTCTCGGTGGACTTGCCGACCGGTTCGGACTCCCCGGTCAGCATCGACTCGTCGACCTCCAGGGCGTGCGCCTCCACTAGGCGGATGTCGGCCGGTACGCGGCTGCCCGACTCCAGCAGCACCACGTCCCCCGGCACCAGGGAGGCGCTCGCCACCTCCAGGCGGCGGCCTCCCCGGACGACCCGGGCGTGCGGCTGGCTCAGGTTCGTCAGCGCCCGCACCGCCTGCTCGGCCCGGCGTTCCTGAACGAACCCGATGGCCGCGTTGACCAGCAGCGCCGCCGCGATCACCGAGGCGTCCAGCCACTCCGCGAGGACAACGGTGAGCGCGAGGGCGAACAGCAGGATGGCGATGACCGGGCTGGCGAACTGGCGCAGGAACACCGCGACCGCCGACGGCGGCGGCGCCTCCTCCAGCGTGTTGGGACCGTGGCGTTCCAGGCGGCGGCGCGCCTCCTCGTCGCTCAGGCCGTCGGGGGCCGTCCCCAGCGCGGCGAACACCTCCCCGACCGGGACGGCGTGCCACTTCCGGTCCCGTACCGCAGGCCCGGTCATCCGGCCCTCCCCCCGGAACCGGAGCGGCCCCGCCCCGCCGGTGCGCCGCCGGCACTCACCGGACGGGCACCACCATGACCGGGCGGGTCGCGTTGTGCAGCAGACCGTGGGCGACCCGGCCCAACGCCAGCCGGGTGATCCCCCGACTGCTGTGCGCCCCCACCACGACGAGGCGGGCCGTCCGCCCCGCCTCGGTGAGGGCGACCACCGCGGGGGCCTCCACGACGTCGCGGACCACGGCGACGTCCGGGTAGCGCTCCTCCCACGGCCGCAGTTCCTCTTCCAGTTCCCGGGCCTGTGCGGCCTCCACCGCCTCGGGCTCGTACAGCAGCGGCCGCATGCCCGCGGACGGCAGGATCGGCTCCGACCAGGCCCGTACCGCGCGCACCCGCTTGCCGCCCAGTGTGGCCGCCTCGAACGCCTCCGCCAGCACGTGGTCGGACCGGCGGGTGCCGCTCACCCCCACCACGACCTCGGTGTCCTCCTCCGGGACCGTTCCGGTGACCACCACGGTCGGCACCGGCGCGTGCGCCGCCACCCGGTAGGCCACGGAACCGATCCGCAGTCCCGGGAAACCGCCCCGGCCCCGCAGGCCGACCACCACCATCGCGGCGTCCCGGGCCTGCCGCAGCAGCGCCGACACCGGGGAGTCCACGATCACGGAGTCGACGACCTCCAGGCCGGACGCCGTCTCCAGGGCGCGTTCCCGGGCGGTGCGCACGACGCCCTGCGCCTCCTCCCGGATCGCTTCCGGGGGCCAGCCGAACGCGGCCTCCGCCACGGGCATCACGTAGGCGCTCACCAGGGACAGCCGGTAGTGCCGCCGTTCGGCTTCGCGGGCCGCCCACACGACGGCGTCCAGCGCCTCCGCGGACCCGTCGACCCCGACCAGGACCGTTCGCTCCATGCCGACCTCCGATTCCCGCTTCCGTCCGACCTGTCACCGCCGCCGGCCCGGCCGCTCCGGGCCGCGGGCCCCGCCCGCCGACACCGCGGTCCCGCGACCTCGGAGGCGACGGCCTCGGCCGCGCGGTACGAGGGTCCGGCCTCCGCGGGACGTAAGGCACTACCGAAAAAGGTGTTGCGAGTCGCACAGTGGTGGGCAGAAGGCGATGAGAGCGGACTACCCGGCCCGGGGGGTGGCATGCGTCCGGTGTGGCGCGGGGGCCGGACGCCTTCCGCCGCGTGGCCGGTCCGCCAGGTTCCGGGGGGAGTGGAACAGCATGGGCAGCACCGTCGTCCGTGACGTCATGACGGCCGAACCGCCCTCGGTGACCGAGGACGCCAGCTTCAAGGACATCGTCAGAACCCTGGTGAGGCACCGGGTGAGCGCGCTGCCGGTGGTGGACCGGGAGGGTCTGGTCGTCGGCGTGGTGTCGGAGGAGGACCTGCTCCACAAGGAGGAGTTCACCGGCGACGACGACTACTCGCCGCCGCTGCGCGCCCGGCTGCGCGCCCGGCTCAGCGGCGTGGGACCGCACGCGGGGAGCAGCGCGGCCAAGGCCGCGGCCAACCGCGCCGACCAGTTGATGTCGCACCCCGCGATCACCGTCTTCCCGGACACCCCGGTCACGCAGGCCGCCCGGACGATGGAGCGGCACGGCGTGAAGCAGCTGCCGGTGGTGACCGACGGCAACCGGCTCGCCGGCATGGTCACCCGCCGCGACCTGCTGATGGTGTTCCTCCGCGACGACGAGGACCTCGCCAAGGAGGTGCACGCCGAACTGGTGGAGACCATCCGGCCGGTGCGGGGGGAGCCCCCCGCCCTCTCCGTCGACGACGGCGTGGTCACCCTGTGGGGAACCGTGGAACGGCGCAGTCTGGCCCAGACCCTGGTGCGGCGGGTCGGCCACCTGGAGGGAGTGGTGGACGTCGTCAGCGACCTGGACTGGCGCATCGACGACGTCGTCCCCGAGTACGTGCACTGGCGCGGTGACTCCTGGTGAGGCGGCGCCGCACGCTCCCGTCCGCCTGCCCGGCACCGTGGTGGAGGTGACTCATGGCCGCTGCAGAGGAGATGTCCGCCTGGATCGTCGACCGCCCCGGCCCGCTCGCGGCGGGTCCGCTGCGCCGGGTCGTCCGGGAAGTGCCGCGGCCCACGGGCCGGGAACTGCTCGTCCAGGTGGAGACGTGCGCGGTGTGCCGCACCGACCTGCACCTCGCCGAGGGCGACCTGCCGCCGAAGCGTCCCGGCACGGTTCCCGGCCACGAGGTGGTCGGCCGGGTGGTCGCCCGCGGCCCCGACGCCCGCACCGTGCCCGACGGCACCCGCGTGGGCGTCGCCTGGCTCCGCTCCACCTGCGGCGAGTGCCGGTACTGCCGGCGCGGGGCGGAGAACCTCTGCCCGGACTCCACCTACACCGGGTGGGACGCCGACGGCGGGTACGCCCAGTACCTGACCGCCGACGAACGCTACGTCCACCCGCTTCCCGAGGGGCTTTCCGCGCGCACCGCCGCTCCGCTGCTGTGCGCCGGGATCATCGGCTACCGGGCGCTCAACCGCGCCGAACTGCCCGAGGGCGGCGTGCTCGGCCTCTACGGCTTCGGCGCCTCGGCGCACCTCGCGGCGCAGGTCGCCGTGGCGCGCGGGGCCACCGTGCACGTCATGACCCGGTCCCCGCAGGCCCGGGCCCTCGCCTTGGAGCTGGGCTGCGCCAGCGCCACCAACGCCTACGGCGCCCCGCCCGAACCCCTGGACTCGGCGATCCTGTTCGCCCCGGTCGGCGACCTCGTGCCGATTGCGCTGCGCGCACTCGACCGGGGCGGCACCCTGTCGGTGGCGGGCATCCACCTCACCGACATCCCCGCGCTCGACTACCGGCGCGACCTGTTCCAGGAACGCACCCTGCGCAGCGTCACCGCCAACACCCGCGCCGACGCCCGCGAGTTCCTCGCCTTCGCGGCCGAGCACCCGCTGACCGTGGCGACCACCCCGTACCCGTTCGACCGGGCCGACCAGGCGCTGGCCGACCTCGCCGCCGACCGGGTGAACGGCGCCGCCGTCCTCACCGTCCCCCGGTGACCGTGCCGGCGTTCCCCGGCCGCCGGCACGGCGGTGCGTGCCGTCCGCGGTCCGCGTTCCGGCGGCCGCGGGCGACGCCGCCGCGGCCGTACCCGAACGACCTGAAGGGAGCGTGGTGGCGGTGAACCACCGAACCAGGGCAGTCCTCCCCCTCGACCGGATCGCCGCGGTGATCCTCGACATGGACGGGGTGATCACCGACACCGCGTCGGTGCACGCCGCCGCCTGGAAACGGGCCTTCGACGAGTTCCTCCTCGACCTGTCCCGCAGCGGCGGACCGCGGTTCCGGCCGTTCGACCTCGCCGAGGACTACCGCAGGCACGTCGACGGCAGGGCGCGCTCCGACGGGGTGCGCGCCTTCCTCGCCTCGCGCGGCCTCGCCCTGCCCGAGACCGCGCCGCCCGACCGTCCCGGGACCATCACCGTGTCCGCGCTGGGGGACCGCAAGGACCGCTACTTCAGGGACTACGTCGACCGGTACGGCGTCACCGCCTACCCGGGCACGGTGCGTCTCGTCCGCCGGCTGCGGGAACGGGGGGTGGCCACCGCGGTGGTCTCGGCGAGCCGCAACTGCGCCGCGGTGCTGCGGGCCGCGCGGGTCTCGGACCTGTTCGACGCGCGGGTCGACGGCGTCGACGCGGCCCGGCTGGAACTGCCCGGGAAACCCCACCCCGCCCTGTTCCTGGAGGCGGCCCGCCGTCTGGGCGTCTCCCCCGACGACGCGGTGGTGGTGGAGGACTCCCTCGCCGGGGTCGAGGCGGGGCGGCGCGGGGGCTTCGCGCTGGTCGTCGGGGTGGACCGCGCGCACCAGCGCGCCGAGCTGCGCGCGCGGGGGGCGCACGTGGTCGTGGCCGACCTGGCGGAACTGGAACTCGCCGGGGCGGAGGTGTCCCCGTGAGCCCGTGGCTGCTGCGCTACGACGGATTCGACCCGGCCTCCGAGGGCCTCCGGGAGGCGCTGTGCACCCTCGGCAACGGCTACCTCGCCACGCGGGGCGCGGCCCCCGAGGCCCGGGCCGACGGCGTGCACTACCCGGGCAGCTACCTCGCGGGCTGCTACGACCGGCTCACCTCCGTGGTCGTCGGCCACGAGGTCGTCAACGAGGACCTCGTCAACATCCCCAACTGGCTTCCGTTCACCTTCCGCGCCGCCGACGGGCCGTGGCTGGGCGACGGCGCCGACGTCACCGGCCAGCGGCTCGAACTGGACCTGCGGCGCGGCGTGCTGACCCGCACCGGCGTGGTCGTCGACGGGCGGGGGCACCGTACCCGGCTCGTCCAGCGCCGCCTCGTCTCGATGGACGAGCGGCACGTCGCCGCGTTGGAGACCACCCTGGTCCCGCAGGACTGGGAGGGCACGCTGACGGTCCGGACGGGCCTGGACGGGCGCGTCACCAACTCCGGGGTGGCCCGCTACCGGGACCTCGACGGCGCGCACCTGCGCCCCGAGGGGAGCGGGGGCGACGAGGAGGGACGGATGTGGCTGCGGACCCGCACCGCCACCTCGCGCATCGAGATCGCGGTGGCGGCCCGCACCGCGGTCGTCCGGGGACCCGCCCCGCGGGCGGTGCGCGTGACCTCCCACGACGACCTGGTCGAGCAGGAGTTGGAGATCCCGGTGTCCCGGGGCGGGCAGGTCACCGTGGCGAAGACCGTGGCGGTGCACTCCTCCCGCGACCGCGCGGTCAGCGACTGCCTGGACGCGGCGCGCGACACCGCCGCGCACGCCGCCGGCTTCGACGGCCTGCTGCGCCGCCACGCCGCCGCGTGGCGGCGCCTGTGGCAGGCGTCCGACGTGGAGGTCGACGACACCGAGCAGCTCCGGGTGCTGCGCCTGCACCTGTTCCACCTGCTGCAGACGCTGTCGCCGCACACCGCGGACCTCGACGTCGGCGTGCCCGCCCGCGGCCTGCACGGGGAGGCCTACCGGGGCCACGTCTTCTGGGACGAACTGTTCGTCCTCCCTTTTCTCAACACCCGGTTCCCGCAGGTCGCGCGGGCTCTGCTGCGGTACCGGTGGCGGCGTCTGCCGCAGGCGCGGGCCGCGGCCCGCGCCTGCGGGCACCGCGGCGCCATGTTCCCCTGGCAGAGCGGCAGCGACGGCCGCGAGGAGACGCAGCTGCTGCACCTCAACCCGAGGTCGGGACACTGGCTGCCGGACAACTCCCGCCTGCAGCGCCACGTCGGCCTCGCCGTCGCGTACAACGTGTGGCAGCACTACCAGGCCACCGGCGACGTGGACTTCCTCCTCGACTTCGGTGCGGAGCTGCTGCTGGAGGTCGCCCGGTTCTTCGCCTCCCTGGCCACGTTCGACCGTGCGCTGAACCGCTATGTGATCCGCGGCGTCATGGGGCCCGACGAGTACCACGAGGGGTACCCCGACCGGGACGGGCCCGGGCTGGACGACAACGCGTACACCAACGTCATGACGGTGTGGGTGCTGCGCCGCGCCCTCGACGTCCTGGCGGTGCTGCCGGAGCGGGAACGGGCGGAGCTCCTGGAGCGCCTGGAGGTGGGCTTCGACGAACTGGAGCTGTTCGAGGACGTCCGCGTCCGGATGCGGGTGCCCTTCCACGACGGGGTGATCAGCCAGTTCGCCGGCTACGAGGACCTCGCCGAACTGGACTGGGCACGCTACCGGGACACCTACGGCGACATCCACAGGCTCGACCGGATCCTGGAGGCCGAGGGCGACTCCTGCAACCGGTACAAGGCGTCCAAGCAGGCCGACGTACTCATGATCTTCTTCCTGCTGTCGCCGGAGGAGTTCGCCGACATCCTGTCCGACCTGGGCTACGCGTACGATCCCGGGCTCGTCCCGCGCACCGTCGAGTACTACCTGGCGCGCACCTCCCACGGCTCCACGCTCAGCGCGGTCGTGCACGCCTGGGTCCTGGCCCGGGTCGACCGCGCGGCCTCGTGGCGGTTCTTCGTGGAGTCGCTGCGCTCCGACATCGACGACGTGCAGGGCGGCACCACCGCCGAGGGCATCCACCTGGGGGCGATGGCGGGCACCCTGGACCTGCTCACCCGCTGCTACCCCGGCCTGGACCTGCAAGACGGGGTGCTGCGTCTCGACCCGGAGCTGCCCGTCGGACTCGACCGCCTCTCCTTCGTCCTGCGCCACCGCGGCCACCGGGGCCTGCGGCTGCGCTGCCACGGCAGGCGGGTGCGGATCACGGTTCCGCCGTCGACCGCTCCGCCCGTCACGGTGGAGGTAGGGGGGCGCACCGTCCGCGTTCCGGCGGGACACGACCGCGTGCTGTCCCCGGCCCCCGGCGACCGGTGGGACGGAGGTCCCTGCCGGTGACCTCCTTGGCCTCTGGACGGGTGTCGCCCCGCCCGGTTGGCTGGGTAGTGGGCAGGGAAATCCGCTGACAGGGGGGCTTCGATGAATCCGACACCGCGGAAGAACCGGATCGTCGTCGGCTTCGACGGATCGGCGATCTCCCTGGCCGCCCTGGACTGGGCGGCTGAGGAGGCCCGTGCCCGGAACTGCGAGCTGTGGGTGGTGCACGTCCTCGACAGGGGGCAGGCCACCCGGCCCAGCTACGCGGGCGCTCCGCCCTCGCAGACCGACCGCCACTCGCGGCTCGTACGCCACCTGCACCGGGCGGTGCGGGAGGCCGAACGGATCTGGCCGCGGATCGTTCCGTTCGTGGTCGGCGGCGACCTGGTGGCGCCCGCCCTGCTGCGTGCCGCCGCCGAGGCGGAACTGCTGGTGGTGGGCACGCCGGAGCACCGCTCGCTGGACACTCCCACGCTCAGTTCGACCGCTGCCGCCTGCGTGCGGGAGGCCCGCTGCCCCGTCGTGATCGTGTCGCACGTCCCGCGCACCGGGGACGAGCGGCGACCGCTGGCCCTCGTGCCCGCCGCCCGGGCCGAAGCCAACGTCTGAGCCGGTTCTTCCCGCAGGACCGCGGGGTGGTCCGGCCAACCGCCACCCCGCGGTCACCTTCGCCGCACCGTACCTAGACTGGCGGTGAGGACGGAGAACCGTCTACCGCGACGGAGCGGACACCGGCAGTTGAGGGCAGGCGATGGCCGACGACACCCCGAACGGCGGACGCGACAGCGTGTTCGTGCCGCACATGCGACTGGACGAACTGCTCAGTGAACTCCAGGTGCGGATCAACGCCGTCATGCTCACCCGGGACCGGGTGCGCTCCCTGCTCGACGCGGTGGTCTCGGTCGGCACCGGCCTGGATCTGGAGACCACGCTGCGCCGCATCGTCTCCACCGCCATGGACCTGGTGGACGCCCGCTACGGGGCGATGGGCGTCATCGGCGCCGAGGGGCGGTTGGAGCGGTTCATCCCGCTGGGCATGGACGACGAGGAGATCGCCGCCGTCGAGCACTGGCCCGAGGGGCGCGGCCTGCTCGGGCTGCTCATCAAGGAGCCGCAGGCGCTGCGCCTGTCGCGCATCGCCGACCATCCGGAGTCCGCGGGGTTCCCCGAGGGGCACCCGCCGATGCGGACCTTCCTCGGCGTGCCGATCCGGGTCCGCGACGAGGTGTTCGGCAACCTCTACCTGACCGAGAAGGCCAACCGCGGCGTCTTCGACGAGGAGGACGAGGCGATCGTCACCGCGCTGGCCACCGCGGCGGGGATCGCCATCGAGAACGCCCGCCTGTACGAGGAGACCCGCCGCCGCGAGATCTGGCTGGACGCCTCCGACGAGATCACCACGCGCCTGCTCTCCGGCACCGCGCCCCGCGAGGTGCTGCACCTGGTCGCGGAGAAGGCCCGCCGCATGGCCGACGCCGACATCGTGGCCATCGCCACGCCCGATTCGGACGGCGCGGAACTGGTGGTGCGGGTCGCCGACGGCCCCGACGCGTCCCTGGTCCGCGGCCGCTCCGCGTCGATGGACGGCTCCCTCACCGGACGCGCCTTCCGGGGGGCCGACCCGATCATCACCGACCTGGTCCGCGAGCCCCTCGAACCCGCGCACCTGCTGGACGGGCTGGACATCGGACCGGTCATGCTGGTGCCGCTGGGCGCTCCCGACTCCCGCCGCGGGGTGCTGATCCTCGGCAACCGCGCCGGCCGCCTCCCGTTCCCCGTGCCGACCGTGCACATGCTGCACGCCTTCGCCGGGCACGCCGCGGTCACCCTGGAACTGGCCGAGGCCCGCCGCGACGCCGAACGGCTCATCGTCCTGGAGGACCGCGACCGCATCGCCAAGGACCTGCACGACGTCGTCATCCAGCGGCTCTTCGCGATCGCGATGTCGTTGATGAGCTCGGTCCGGCGGATCGAGGACGCCGGTGCGGCGCAGCGGGTGCGTCAGGCCGTCGACGACCTCGACGACACCATCCGCCAGATCCGCTCCACCATCTTCGCGTTGCAGCACAACGTCGACAGCGGGCGCGCCTGGCTGCGCAACCAGATCCTCGACGTGGTCGACGCCGCCACCGAGTCGCTGGGATTCTCCGCCGGGCTGCGCCTGGACGGCCCCATCGACAGCGCGGTGCCCGATCCGGTCGCCGAGCACGTGCTCGCCGTGCTGAGCGAGGCCCTGTCCAACATCGCACGGCACGCCCGGGCCTCCCGCGCCGACATCACCGTGCACGTGGACTCACAGGTGACGCTCACCGTGGTCGACGACGGGGTGGGGCTGCCCGCGCAGGGGCGCCGCAGCGGACTGCGCAACCTCGCCGAACGCGCCGAGGCGCTGGGCGGCTCCTTCGAGGCGGTGCGCCGCGCCGAGGGGGGCACGCTGCTGCGCTGGCAGGTGCCGCTGCCCCGGGAGGAGTGACCGCTCCGCGTTCACTCGTCCCACCACAGCTGCTCCTGGACCGCCAGCCAGCGGGGGTCGGTGCGCAGCCCCAGGTGTTCGGGCCGCAGGATCTCCAGGTCGACCAGGTAGTGGGCGAGGCTCTGCTTGCTGAGGTGTTCGACCCCCCGGGGCAGCTGCCCCTTGTCCCTGAGCAGTTTCCGCAGGTACTTGAGGTGGTCCTCGACGCGTTTGGTGAGGCGGCCGAGTGTGGCGGCGTCGCCCGCCCGGATCCTGCTGAGGTGGTGGTGGCAGTGGGTGAGCCGCAGCACCGCCAGGGTGGTCTCCTTGGCGGTGGGGACCCGGCCGCTCGCGGCGGGGTTCTCCAACCGGTCCTGGCACAGCGCGAGCGCGACGGCGAAGTAGCGGGTCTCCGTGTCGATCTCCCACGGCCCCACGGTGGAGGTCTCCTCGGTGGCGGGGGGCGGTTCGGGGCGGGGGTCCGGCGTCCGGGGGGCGACGGTGACCCGCAGGACCTGGTGTTCGGCGTGCATCGTGGGCGAGCCGACCTCCACCGTTCCCTCGACGAGGACGAAGGAGGCCGCGGGGGTCGCGGCCGCGGTCTGGGGCAGGTCGGTGGTTCGTCCCCGCATGACGACCCGGAGCAGGTGGGTGCTGCTCCGGTTGGTGATCCGCACGCCCCCGTCCTCGACCGCGATCTCCCCGGCGATCCGGGACAGTTTCGGGCCGTCGGGGCGGATCACGATGTCGGCTCTGCGGCTGCGGCCGAAGCACAGCCGCATGCCGGGGGCGAGGTCGTACACGGTCCCGTCCGGCGTGGTGACGGTGGCGCGGGGGTGCGGGTGCGAGGGGGAGTCGACGGGGGGGGAGCCGCGGCGTCGGTCATGGTGCGATTCTCGCAAAACCCGCGCGTCGGCCACGGTGTTTCCGCGGTTCGGCGCCGCGGGCCTCCGCCCGGGGCCGCGTGGTCGGGGACGGGGTGGGCGGTGTGCTCGCCCCGGCGCCGTCCCGCTGTCGGCGGTCGGCCGCGGCCCCGTGGCGGTGCGCCGTGGTCGGCGGGGGAGCTCCGTCGTCCGGTTGCGTGCACCGGTCCTGTTGCGGACCGGGACGGAGCCTCGCCCCCGGTCAGGGTCTGCGGAGGGGGAACGGCCGGAACCGGCCGTGGAACGGCCACCAGTTCGCGGTGCGCCCCTCGGGGATCATCTCGTCCAGTTTCATGGTCAGCCGCAGGGCGAAGGCCCCCGCGACCATGCCGGTCGCCAGGTCGCTGAACCAGTGGAAGTGCAGGTAGATCGAGACCGCGGCCTGGAGGAACGCGATGCCCGCGATGCAGTAGGCCAGGCGCGGCACGATGTGCGGCCGAACCGCCTGGTAGCGCACGATGAGGAACAGCACCAGGCCGTAGATGAGGATGGCGTTGGCGCCGTGGCCCGACGGGAACGAGACACCTCCGTCGGTGAAGAAGGAGGGGTCGTTGGTGCGCGGGTGCGAGCGTCCCAGGATCAGCTTCATGCTCGCGACCAGGCAGATCATTCCGAACACTCCGCCGACGCCGAGCACCACGGGCCGCCAGGAGCGGTGCCAGTACGCCAGGTGCAGGGCGACGACGGCCAGAACGGGGAGGGCCACGGCTCGCGAAGCGACCGTGTCTGGCCATAAGATGAGGAACGTCCTGATCTCGTCTTCGAACGGGCGCGGCAGCGTGTTGATCATGACGTCGATCGGCTGCAGTGCGCCTGCAGACAGGACTGTGAGTGTGACCAGGACCACAGCCAACAGGATCGCGATCTTGTCCGATGCCAGTCCCCAGGCGATCTCGCTCGCACTGGGCCACTCCACGACACCGGACCGCCTCGGTTCCGTCGGGCGGGTCATCGCCCTCCCCTCTCGGGGACCGCGGTCGGCGCCGTCGTGTCGCCTACGGACAGAGAAAGGACTCCCGGCTGGATAGTGCGGTCTCGGCCGGATCCGCGATGTGTGCATCATGTGCTCAGTGCTGTCTCACGGGTGTGGGCTGGCCTGCGGCACGGTTGTGCAAGGGGATGGCTGGCCGCTGAAGGTCCTCGGGGTCGCAGGGATGCGCACACGTCCTTCAACCGTGCGCGCATGGACCGGTCAGGGGGGACCGGCCGCTTGGGGGCGGACGCTGCTCTGCTCGGGGTGGTCGCCGACGGGCGCGGGGCACGGCCGCCGGCGCATCGACACGGCCGCACTCGGCACGGAATTCCCCACCGAACGCAACCGGTGACCAGAACATGTCCGACAGATGAGCATACCCGGCGACTCTGTCAAGAGACTCTGATACCCATTGGTTACGATCGGTCCTACCTCGTGTTTTCCCGTCAGGCAAGGCCACGGAGGGGGTCTGTTCACGGGGGCGAGACCCAGGTGTGAGCGTTTCGTGAGGCAACGGCACCCGACGGGCCCGCATTCGGCGGACCGTGGGGACGTGCGGGGGGTGACCGAAATCCGATGTGACAGGCTTGATCAGCCTGCCCGGCCGTCGCCTCCACAGCAAAGCAGAGAAAGGCCGCCGATGGTCGAACTTTCCCAGAAACCGGGGGACGCCTCCCAGCTGGCCCGCAACCCGCTGCGCGAGCAGATCCGACGTGTCCTGGTCGACGGTCTGCTGTCGGGCCGGTGGAAGCCGGGAGAGCGGATCGTGGAGCGCCGGGTGGCCGCCGAACTCAACGTGAGCCAGGCGCCGGTCCGCGAGGCGCTGCGCGAACTGGAGGCCCTGCGGCTGATCGAGTCGGTGCCCAACAAGGGCGCGCGGGTCCGGGACTTCGGCGTCGCGGACATGGCCGAGATCTACCCGGTGCGCGCCGGCCTGGAGCTGGTGGCGGCCCGCCTGGCCGCCCCCCGGCTGGCCGAGGACATCCGGCCGCTGGAGCGCGAGGTGGAGTCGCTGCGGCGGGCCACCGCCGTCGGGGACGTGGACGGACAGATCAAGCACAGCGTCGAGTTCCACCGCGAGATCGTGCGCGCCGCCCGCAACAGCGTGCTGCTGCACACCTGGGAGTCGCTGGGCGTGGAGGTGTGGACGGCGCTCTCGGTGCGCTGGCTCGACATGGAGCTGCACGCCAAGGCGGCCGACCACTGGGCGATCACCGAGGCGTTCCGCAACCGCGATCCCCAGGTCGGCCAGATGCTCAGCGACCACGTGCTCAACTACGTCGAGGCGGCCCTGCGCTCGCGCGACTCCGTCGGCTGAGCCGCCCTCCCTCCCCGGAGGGTTCTTCCACTATCTGCGGAAACAGCGGATTGCCCGTAAAGTCGTATTGATCGATCATCGATCAGTACATAAAGTGGGTGCGACGCAGGTCACACCAGCCACACTGAAAAAACGGAGAACCAGCCACTTCGCGCACCATCGTTGAGCCCGATGGGTAGCGCACTGGTCGTACCGCGCTCCGTCCGCGGCACGACCGAGGCCCGTGGGGGCCATCCACCCCACACGGGTCCTTTCGCACACAGAAAGGCATCGACATGGCTGACACGGCCAAACCGAAGGCAACCGGCAAGACCGGTTCCCGACGCCGCGCGGCCCGTCCCAACGCCGGCCCCGACTTCAGCGGCGAGCAGCCCAAGGTCCTCCTCGACTACTACCGGCAGATGCTGCTGATCCGCCGCTTCGAGGAGCGCACCGCGCAGGCCTACACCCAGGCCCGCATCGGCGGCTACTGCCACCTCAACCTCGGTGAGGAAGCCACCATCGTCGGCCTCATGACGGCACTGCAGGAACGCGACTACCTGTTCACCAACTACCGCGAGCACGGCTACGCCATCGCCAAGGGCATCCACCCGCGCCGGGTGATGGCCGAGCTGTACGGCCGCTCCACCGGCGTGTCCAAGGGATGGGGCGGCTCCATGCACCTGTTCGACACCGAGGCCCGCCTGCTGGGCGGCTACGGCATCGTCGGCGGCCAGCTGCCGCTCGCCGTCGGCGCGGCCCTGGCCATCACCTACCGGGGCAGCGACGAGATCGTCATGTGCCAGATGGGCGACGGCACCACCAACATCGGCGCGTTCCACGAGTCGCTGAACATCGCCAGCCTGTGGAACCTGCCCGTGGTCTTCGTGGTGATCAACAACTACACGGGCATGGGCACCACGGTCGAGAGGTCCTCGGCCGAGCCCGAGCTGTACAAGCGCGGCTCCGCCTACCGGATGGAGGGGGTGCGCGTCGACGGCCGGGACGTGCTTGCCGTCCGCGACGCCGCCGCCACGCTGGTGGAGCGCGCCCGCAGCGAACAGCGCCCGTTCCTGCTGGAGGCCCTCAGCTACCGGATGAAGGGCCACTCCGTGGTGGACCCGGCCAAGTACCGCACCAAGGAGGAGGCCGAAGAGGCCCTCGCCAACGACCCGGTGGCCGCCTTCGAGGCGCAGCTGACCGAGGCGGGCATCCTCACCGAGGAGGCCAAGCAGGAGATCGCCGAATCGGTCAGGGCCGAGGTCGCCGACGCCGCCGACTTCGCGGAGAACAGCCCGCACCCCGAGGTGTCCACGCTGTTCGACTACACCTACGCCACCCCGGTGGCCAACGAGTCGCGCCGGATGCCCGCCGACCCGGTGTTCGCCGAGTAGACAAGGAGCGACTCCCCAAATGCCCGTCATCACCTACCGTCAGGCCCTGCGCGACACCCTCCGTGCCGAGATGCACCGCGACGAGAACGTCTTCCTCATGGGTGAGGAGATCGGTGTCTTCGAGGGCTCCTACAAGATCACCGAAGGCCTGCTCAAGGAGTTCGGGGAGCGGCGCGTCCGCGACACCCCGATCGCCGAGGAGGGGTTCGTCGGCGCGGCGGTGGGCGCCGCCATGCTCGGCCTGCGCCCCGTCGTCGAAGTCATGACGATCAACTTCTCCCTGCTGGCCCTGGACCAGATCGTCAACCACGCCGCGAAGATCTACGGCATGTTCGGCGGCCAGAACAGCGTGCCGATGGTGATCCGCACCCCGGGCGGCGGCGGCCAGCAGCTCGGCGCCACCCACTCGCAGAACATCGAGCTGTACTACGCCTTCGTCCCCGGGCTGAAGGTCGTGGCGCCCAGCACGCCCGCCGACGCCGCCGCGCTGCTGCGCGCCGCGATCCGCGACGACGACCCGGTGCTCTTCCTGGAGAACCTGGGCCTGTACAACACCAAGGGCGAGGTGCCCGACGACGACTCCGTCGCCGAGATCGGCCGCGCCGCGGTCACCCGCGAGGGCACCGACATCACCCTCATCGGCTACTCCCGGATGGCCATGGTCGCCAACCAGGTCGCCGACCGACTCGCCGACGAGGGCATCAGCGCCGAGGTCGTTGACCTGCGCTCACTGCGTCCGCTAGACCGGGAGACGATCGTGAACTCGGTGAAGAAGACCGGGTGCGCGGTCATCGCCGAGGACGACTGGCTGACCTACGGAATCGGTGCCGAGATCGCCGCGTCCATCCAGGAAGGCGCGTTCGACTACCTGGATGCTCCGGTGCGCCGGGTGGCGATGGCCGAAGTGCCCATGCCGTACGCCAAGCCGTTGGAGACCGCCGCCCTGCCGTCGGCGGAGTCGATCACGACCGTCGTCCACGAAACCCTGAACGCCGTCGGCCGGAGAGTCGGTTAAGGAACGCAGATGTCTGAAATCTACATGCCGCGCCTCTCCGACACCATGGAGGAAGGCGTCATCAGCTCCTGGGTGAAGCAGGTCGGCGACAAGGTCTCCGCGGGCGACGTGCTGGTGGAGATCGAGACCGACAAAGCCGTCATGGAGTATGAGGCCTACGAGGACGGCTACCTGGTCCAGCAGACCGTCGGCGAGGGCGAGACGGTGCCGATCGGCGCGGTGATCGGCGTGATCGCCGACAGCCCCGACGCCGTCCCGGCCGACTCCGGCGGCGCGGGCGCCGCCGAGCAGGCCGCGGCGCCGGAGCAGGCGCCGCAACCCGCGGTCGAGGAGGTGCAGCCCACCGTCCCCGCGCAGGCCGAACCGGCGGAACCGGAGCGGGGACCGCGTCCGCTCTCCTCCCCGCTGGCCCGCCGCCTGGCCCGCGAGTACGGCCTCGACATCACCCAGATCAAGGGCTCGGGCCCCAAGGGACGGGTGGTCCGCGCCGACGTGGAGGCCGCGGCCAAGCAGCGTGAGCAGGAGGAGGCTCCCGCGGCCGCACCGCAGCCCGTGCCCGCCCCGGCTCCCGCCCCGGCTCCCGCTCCGGCGCACGCCGCAGCCCGGCCGCAGCCGGAGTTCGAGGACCTCCGCGACTCCGAGGAGGTCCCGGTCGGCAACATCCGCAGGGTGATCGCCCGCCGCCTCACCCAGGCCAAGCAGGAGGCGCCCCACTTCTACCTGCGCCGCACGGTCGACGCCGAGGCGCTCAAGGAGTTCCGCGCCCAGATCAACGAGCAGCTCGCGCCGACCGGGGTGAAGGTCAGCGTCAACGACCTGATCGTCAAGGCCGTGGCGACGGTGCTGCGCGACCACCCGGCGGTGAACTCCTCCTGGGTGGACGACAAGCTCCTGAAGCACAACCGGATCAACGTCGGCATCGCGGTGGCGGTGGAGACCGGCCTGGTCGTCCCGGTGCTGCACGACACCGACACGTTGCCGCTGTCGGAGGTCGCGCGGCGCTCCCGCGCGCTCGCCGAGAAGGCCCGCGACGGCAAGCTGAGCCCGCGGGACATGAGCGGCGGCACGTTCAGCGTCAGCAACCTGGGCATGTTCGGCGTGGACAGCTTCGCGGCGGTGATCAACCCGCCGGAGGCGGCGATCCTCGCCGTGGGCGCGATGCGCCAGGAGCCGGTGGTGCGCGACGGCGAGATCGTGGCCCGGCACACCATCGCCCTGGAGCTGTCGGTCGACCACCGGGCGGTCGACGGTGCGGTCGGCGCCGCCTTCCTCAAGGACCTGGCCGAGGTTCTGGAGTCCCCGATGCGGATCATCCTGTAACCCGGACCGACGCAGACGCCCGTCCCGCAACCAGTGGGACGGGCGTCTGCGTCCGCCGCCGAGGGGAGAGGCGCCGCACGCCGCACCGTCGTCCCCGGAAACACCCGTCCGGCCGTCCCCGGCCTTCCGCCGCCGACCACTGGTTCCCCAGGGGCGGCCGCGGCCCCGGGTCCCGCCGCTTGGGACGGTCCCGGCGGAGGTTCCCCGCCCGCGGACCCCCTCTCCCGGTCGGGCCCGACGGACGGGGCTCCCCCGTTCACCACCCCCGCGAGGTCGCCGGTCAGGGAGTGGTGAACACCTGGTGGGGCTGGAAGATGCAGATGTTGGTCTCGCTCTGCACGTTGGCGTCGGTGACCTCGACGAAGTAGGCGTAGGTGGTGTCGGGCTTGAGCTCCTCGGGGACGGTGACGCCTCCGCGGTTCAGTCCGGCGGCCACGTCGCCGCCCCGGATCCGCTGCATGAAGATGTTGTCCCACCAGGTGAGGTTCTGGGTGTCGAACTCCCGCGCGGAGCCGCCCTCGGCGAGCCGGTAGATGTAGTAGGCGTCCTGTCCCGCCAGCTCCTTGAGGGTGCTCCAGGAGCACTCCAGACCGGTCAGCGCGGTGCCCTCGGACAGCCGCCCGCGGCCGGAGGGGGTGAAGGAGTCCAGCATCCGCTGCCGGTTGTCCCGGTAGGCCGACACGAGCGCCTCGGTGGAGTCCTGCCGCTGGGTGCGGGACCTGGTCAGCACGGTGCCGTCGGTGCAGGTGACCTCGATGGTGTACTCGCCTTCCGGCATGAAGCCGGTGGAGAGGTTGACCATGTACCAGTAGTAGTCCAGGGTCCGGTCGTAGATGTAGCCGTCGGTGTTGGCCGGGGTGAACAGCTGGTTGGTGAACTCCACCTGGTAGCCGCCGGGACCGCGGGCCACGATCCGGTCGATCAGCTCGGGGGTGGGGACCCCCTTGGTGGGATAGAACGACACGAGGAACTTGTGCTGTTCTCGGGGCAGCGGAGAACCGTCGAAGTCCCAGTAGACGTTGCAGGCCATGATGTCGAAGATCCGGACGGCGGTCTCGGTCATGGTTCGCGCTCCCTCGGAACGGCCGGCGGCGTCGTGGCGCCGGCCCGGGTCTGGTCCCCTCTCAGCCTGGACCGGACACCGGCGGCCGTCCATCGGTGAGATGACCAGTCTCCCGGGACCGCCGGGAACGCTGCGGCCCTCCCGCAGCGGCGCTCCGGGCCGCTCTGCCGCCGTGGACCGGACCGGCTTCCCCCGGGCTCCGGACTCCGGGGACGGAACTCAGTCGACCCGCCCCGCGCGGATGCGGGCCAGCCACCGCTCGGCCTCGTGGAAGTCGTCGTCGGTGGTGCTGACGCGGGGCGTCGGCCGTCCCGCCCCGGCGCCCGCGTCGGCACGCGGGTAGCTGCCGAGGAAACGCACGTCCCGACAGATGCGCCGCAGCCCCATCAGCGCCTCGCCGACCCTGGCCTCGGCCACGTGGCCGTCGGCGTCCATGAAGAAGCAGTAGGTGCCCAGCCCGTCGCCGGTGGGTCGGGACTCCAGGCGGGTCAGGTTGACGTCGCGGACCGCGAACTGGGTGAGCAGTTCCGCCAGCGCGCCCGGGTGGTCGTGGGGCAGGAACGCCACCAGCGAGGTGCGGTCGGCGCCGGTCGGCTCGGGCAGCGTCCCCGGCCTGCTCAGGTAGATGAACCGGGTGGCGGCGTCGGCGCGGTCCCCCACCCCCTCCGCCAGCGGCACCAGACCGTACCGCTCCCCCGCGATGCGGGCGCAGATCGCGGCGTCGTACATCGAGGCGGGGTCGGCGACGGCCTGGGCCGCCGCGGCCGTGGAGGAGACGACGTACGACTCGGCGTCGGGCAGGTTCGCCGCCAGCCATCCCCGGCACTGGGCCAGCGCGTGCGAGTGGGTGGCCACCCGTTTGACGTCGGAGAGCGTCGTCCCCGCGCGAGCGAACAGGGTGAACTCGACCGGGACGGTGATCTCCGCGGTGATCAGCAGCGGATCGCCGCGGACGAGTTCAGCGGTGGTGGCGCTGACCCCGCCCTCCACGGAGTTCTCCAACGGGACGACCCCGCCCGCGGCCTCTCCCCGCCGCACCGCTGCGAACACCATGTCCACACCGTTGCAGGGCACGAACTCCGCGGCCGGCGTGTCCGGCTTGAGTGCACGCAGCGCGGCCTCGGTGAACGTGCCCTCGGGGCCGAGGTAGGCATAGCGGTTCGACATGTACAGCAGGTTACTCCGCCGGGTGGACCTGTTCGCGCCCCCTGCGGACCGGTGCGTCCGGCTCCTTCCCGCGGGGCCGCGCCCCGCGCAGCTCCCGTACCGCGAGCGCGCGGGCCACGTCGACGAACTGGCGGGCGCGGTGCAGTTGGGAGCGCACGTCGGTGCCGGTGGCGCGGTGCTCCATCGCGACGTCGACCTCCACCACCCTGAACCCGCGGCTCAGCAGGTCGATGGTCAGACCGGTCTCCACTCCGAACCCCGGGGCGAGGGGACGGGCCGCGTCGAAGGCCTGCCTGGTGAGGCAGCGCTGCCCGTTGAGCGGCTGTTCGGTCTCCCACCCGGTGGCGCGCCGGATGCCGTCGCGGGCCAGTCGGACCACGAAGCCGTGCCCGCCCAGCCGTGTCCGCGTCCTCGGGAAGCGTGCGATCGCCATGTCCGCCGTTCCCGCGCGCACCGGTTCGATCAGGGCCGCCGCGGCACCGGCGGTCGCGCCGAGGTCGGCGTCCAGGAACAGCAGGTGGCGGGGGACGACGTCGGCGCCGGACCGCCGCTCGTGTGCCTCGAAGCCGCGGACGCCCTCGGCGCCGGTCTCCATGGCCGCCCCTTTTCCCCGGTTCCGGGCGTGCCGGAACACGCGGGCTCCCGCGGTCCGGGCGACGGCCGCCGTGTCGTCGAACGAGCCGTCGTCCACCACCACGACGAGGTCCACCCCGGGCAGTGCGCGTGCGGCGCGCACGGTGGCACCGACACGCTCCTGCTCGTCCCTGGCCGGAATGACGACGGCGACCCGCCCGGGGCCCGGCGCAGCTGCCATGACCTCCCCCTCCCGCTACTGGGTGGCGGCGGCCGCGGGGACGTCAGCCGAATCGTGGATGGTGAAGACCTCGTCCAGGCCGGTGATCTGCAGAATCCTGCGGACCGCGGGCTGGGGGGCGGCCAGTTCGAGTTCCCCGCCGTTCCCGCGTGCCTGTTTCAGCGCCGACAGCAGCACGCCCAGCCCGGTGGAGTCGCAGAACTCCACCCTGCTCATGTCGACGACGGTCCTGCCGCCGGCGACCGCCGCGTCGGCGAGTTCACCACGCAGCAGCGGCGCCGTGTACAGGTCAATCTCCCCACAAACGGACACGAGGTCGTGATCGACCCGAGACTTCTTTGAGATCTTCAACTCCACAGTCGTGACTGTAGCGGTCCCGCATCGGCCGCGGCCACCTCGCGGACGGTGTTTCGCGGCACCGCGTCCCCGCCGTGCCGTCTCCTCTGACCGGCGAAAACACGGAACACGGCCGAGCTCTCAGGCCGAGGAGGCACGCGGGAACTGCGGGACGGTGCCCGACGCCACCGGCATGACCGGAATGTCGATGATCGCCCAGACGGTGGTGGTGTTCTCGTCCAGTTCGGTCCCCCACCTGCTGGAGAGCCGCTGCACGACCGCCAGGCCCCGACCGCCGAGCGCCGAGACCGACGGGCCCGCCAGCCGCGGCAGGGTCTCGCCGCCGCCGTCGCTCACCGAGATCTCCACCCAGGTGCCGTCCGCCTGCTGCGGCCCCTCCCCGGGGCGCACCAGGCTCCACGCCGCCCGAACCCGCTGCGGCGGATAGGGCGGCGGCAGCGGAGCCGCGTGGCGCAGCGCGTTGCCCAGCAGTTCGGTGAGGACGATCGCGGCGTCGTCCACCAGCGACCGGACCACCCCCGCGGCCCGCAGGTCCGCGCAGAGGTACCGGCGCGCGACGGCGACACTCGACAGCGCATGTGGCAGCAGTACAGCCCGCGACACGTCCCCACTCCTCAGTTCTCCGTGGCCCGCCCCACGCCGGTGCGGGGCGGGACCGCTCGTCCACCGGTCCCGTTGGCTGTCCGTCGACCACCGCGCGACGCCGTCCCCGGCTCTCGCCCAGGGGCGGAATGCCCGGTCCGCCCTCCCGGGAAACTCTTCCGGCGGCGCTGGGGCCCCACCGTCATGCGGGACGGTCGCCGTCCTCCTCCGGGGCGGTGGCCTCCACTTTCTCACCGAAGGCGCCCTTGTGGCCGGAAACGCGCTGTAACGTGAATCTCATCTGTGTCCCGCATGGTTCGTTGGGATGGGCGCTGATCCGACCGTTCTGCGCCTCCGCGAGCTGCTGCACGATGTACAGCCCCAGCCCGAGCCCGCCGAACCTGCGCCGGTCCCCGGTCTCCCCCTGGACGAAACGCTCGAAGATCCGCCCCGCGTCGACCGGGTCGATCCCCACCCCCTGGTCCGTGACGGTGATGACCACCCGGTCGTCCTCCACCTCGGCGGCCACCGCCACCGTCCCCCCGTCCGGGGAGTACTTCAGCGCGTTCTCCACCAGCTGGCTGACGATCACGTCGGTGGCCTCCGGGTCGGCGAGCACCCGGGGCAGCCGCTCAGGAACCCGCAACTCCAGCTCGTGGCCGACGGCCAACGGCCGGAACGCCGAGAACACCCCGCGCAGCGCCGCGCCGACGTCGCAGGCGCGGACCCGCACGGGCAGCTGCCCGTTTCCCGCCTGGACGCCCAGCAGCAGGTTGTCGACCAGCCGGGCCATCCGCTCGGAACGGTCCGCGATCGACGCCAGGTGGCAGCGCCGCTCCGCGTCGGAGAACTGCTCCCAGCGCTCGGCCAACGTGCTGGACAGGCCCCGCACGACCGTCAGCGGCGTGCGCAGCTCGTGGCCGGCCGTGGCCAGGAAGAGGTCCTTCTGCTCCTCCAACTCCTTGGCCGGGGTGATGTCCCGGAAGTCCACCACCCGCTCGCCGGTCCCCGCGATGTCGGTGACCAGGACCTCCAACCAGCGGCCGTTGTCCATCCGGTGCCTGAGGAGCTGCCCCGGCTCCGTCGGCACGGGGAACGGGGGCGGGTTGCCGACGACCTCGCTCCGCCCGCTCCCGGTCAGCTCGGCCGCGGACCGGTTCCACTTGCGCACCCGCCCCCGGCGGTCCAGCACCGCGATGCCGTCGGCGCTGGACTCCACGATCGCGTGCTCGTGGGCGCGCTGCCGGACCGTCTCCCGGTAGGCCATAGCGTTGCCGAGGGCGACCCCCGCGTGCGCCGCCAGCAGTTCCAGCATCTCAAGTTCGAGGTGGCTGATCCGGCGCCTGCGGTACAGCGCGTACAGCCCCCCGTAGGGGCGCCCCCGCACCTCGCAGACGCACAGCGCGACCGTGCGGAGCCCTTTCAGGTCGGCCCACACCAGGTCCTGCAACGGCCGGACCTCGTCCGTCGTCAGCAGCACCTTCTTGCCGCCGGCCAGCAGCTCGCCGAGCAGGCTGTGCCGCAGCCCCGCCCGGAACCCGAGGAGCTTGTGCGACAGCCGGGCGGCACTGGCCAGCCTGAGGGAGTCCCCCTCGATCAGCGCGAACCCGCCCGCGTCCGCGCCGGTGAGCTCGGTGAGTCCGGTCACGACCCGGCCGAGGATCTCCTCGACGTCCTGGTCGGCGCCGATGTCGGTCATCATGTCGGTGAGCCGCCGCACCAGGTGGGCGCGTTCGGCCAGGTGCAACTGCTCCAGTTCGGTCTCGGAGGGGGTCAGGGTGTGCGGGTGGAAGACGCACACCCAGCCGATCATGGCCCCGTGCACGTCGGTGAGCCGGTTGAAACTGGCGCGCACGTCCAGCAGGCCGCCGTCGCGGTGGATCCGTCGGGTCGTGATCGAGATCGGCCGGCCGACCCGTACCCGCTCCAGGACCGCGTGGTACTCGGCCTTCCGGTCGTCGGGCACCATCGGGACCGGATGGCCGATCACCTCGGTGAGCGTCCAGCCGAACAGCTCCTCGGCTCCCCTGTTCCACTGGACGACCCGCTGGTCGACGTCCAGGACAACGACGGCGTCCGCCATCGCGGCCACCACTGCCTCGGCGGTCAAGGCTGCCGGGTCGAATCTCACCTACGCCATGGTGCCATTCGAAACGCCCCCCATGAGGGGAATTGACCGAGGTCGGCCCAATTCCCCGTCCGGGGCCGGGGGTTTTCGCCCCTTCCGGCCCCGGTGTCCTTGCGGCCGCGTCCTCAGGCGACCACCGGGGCCTGACCGGTCTCACTCACCATGGGCCGCCCGGCCAGCGCCCACGCGCTCATCCCCCCGGCGACGTTGGCGGCGCGCCACCCCGCCTCGTTGAGGGCCTGGACCGCCTGCGCGGAACGCCCGCCGATCCGGCACAGGACGTACACCTGGGCGTCCCTGGGGATCTCCGCGGCACGCTGCGCAAGCTGCCCCAGCGGGATGTGGACGGCGTTGGGTGCGTGCCCCGCGCGCCACTCGTCGTCCTCCCGCACGTCGAGCAGGTAGCCGTTCTCGGGTACCGCGCTCACCTCGACCACCGGAATGCTCACACCGGACACCGAGACACCTTCCGTCACTTCAGGTCACCAACACGTCGCACGAGGGAACCCCGTCCCGTTCCCGCACGTCTGACAGAGTATGCGCAGCCTTGTTCCGACCACCGCGCGGACTCCGCTCGCCGGACTCGCGGCCGCCTGCGTCCTGCTCTGCGGCTGCGGCGGCCCCACGGGCGACGGGGGAGGGACCGCCCCGCCCGACGCCGCGGAGCGCCCGCGGACCGAACTGACCATCGAACGCGCCGTCCCCGCCGAGGCGGACGGCTCCGCGACGCTCGACGGGTTCTCCCCCGGGGTGTGGACGCTCACCTGCGAGCCGGCCGGCGGCGACCACCCCGCCCCGGAGGCCGCCTGCGCGGCCCTGGCCGAGGCGGGCGTCGACGTCTTCGCCCCGGTGCCCGAGGACCGGCCCTGCACCCTGATCTACGGCGGACCGGAGACCGCGACCGTCACCGGGCACGTCGCGGACACCGAGGTGAACGCCGAGTTCTCCCGCACCGACGGCTGCGAGATCGACCGCTGGGAGCAGGTGTCGGCGCTGCTCAACCCGTGAACCACGGACACCCCGGGAAACAGTAAAGCCCCGGCTTGGCGCCGGGGCCGCTGGTGGGCGAGGAGGGATTTGAACCCTCACATCCTCTCGGACACACGGACCTGAACCGTGCGCGTCTACCGTTCCGCCACCCGCCCGAGTGACACTTCAGTGTACCCGTCGACATAGTATCGGCCTCGGAGTGCTCCGGGGCCGCTCCCTTCGACGTGTCTCAAGGCTAGCACGGTCCCGGAGGGGTTCGTGCACCTTTTCCGCGCCGGTCGCTCGGTAACGACTCTGTCCGGTGAAGCAAAAGAGGCCGTAGCCCGGTTACGATCATCTCATCGGGACGTGGAGTCAAGGGAGGTACCTCGTGGGAGTGCTTCAACGCTTCGAGCGCCGGCTCGAGGGGATGATCGAAGGCACCTTCGCGCGAGCCTTCAAGTCGGAGCTCCAGCCCGTCGAGGTCGCCAGCAACGTGCAACGCGAGATGGACGAACGCGCCGCGATCGTCGCTCAGGGACGCACCCTGGTCCCCAACGACTTCGTCGTGGAACTCTCCGGCTCGGACAGGGAGCGACTCGCCGTCTACGCCGACAACCTCGGTCAGGAACTGTCCAAACTGGCTCGCGAGTACGCGACCGAGCAGGGCTACTCGTTCGTCGGACCGGTGCGGGTGAGGTTCGAGACGGCCGACGACCTCCAGACCGGTCGCTTCCGGGTCCGCTCCGCGGTCATCCGCGGAGACACCTTCAAGGACGGCGAGATCATCAAGCCGGTCACCGATCACCCCCGCCGCGGCAGCGCGGTTCCGGGGCGCCCCCGACTGCTGCTGTCCCCCGGTGGTGCGGCAGCCGAGGGCACCTTCACCGCGCAGGGCGCCCAGCAGTCCTACGAGCTGACCGCCGAGGTGACGCTCCTGGGGCGGGGCACCGACTGTGACCTGCGCCTGGTGGACAACGGGGTCTCGCGCCACCACGCCGAGATCCGGGTGGAGGGCGACGAGGCCATCCTCGTGGACCTGAACTCCACCAACGGGACCTTCGTCAACGGTCAGCAGGTCAAACGGGCCCGCCTGGTGGACGGCACCCGGATCAGCCTGGGCCGGACGACGATGACGTTCCGGCGAGACTGAACAACCGAACAGACAACGAGACCCGCGACGTTACGTGACGTAGCGGGTCTTCCCCATAGCGACACCCGTAGACGTCGAGACGATGACCCATCCCCCTAGCAGGACTTTATTCCGAATACCGCTTCAATCGGGCACAATAACCGGGTCCAATGGGTTCACCTGGCTTCCGAGGCGGTAGACACGGTTCGACGCGACAGCATGCGCTGGCGGAGCCATCACCGCTGACCCAGCCGGAGCACGACAGGGGCTGAAGAGCACTGCAATGTCCGAGTTGACTCTCATGTTGATCAAGCTCGCGTTCCTCGCGGTGCTGTGGCTGTTCATCATCATGGCGGTGGGAGTGATCCGCACCGACTTGTTCGGCCCGGCCACCAGCAAGAAGCGCGGCTCCGCCCGCGGCGGCCGAGAGGCCGGACGCCCCAGGAAACCCGCCCGTCCCGCACGCGGGCGACGCAACGAGCCTCGTTCCCTGGTGGTCGTCAAGGGCTCCCTCGCCGGGACGACCATCGACCTCACCTCCCAGCCGATCACCATCGGCCGCGCCAAGGACTCCACCCTCGTCATCAACGACGACTACGCCTCGGGACGGCACGCCCGGCTCTTCCCCGACAACGGACGTTGGATCGTCGAGGACCTCGGCTCGACGAACGGCACCTACCTCGGTCAGACCCGCCTGACCCGCCCCCAGCCCGTCTCCATAGGCCAGCCCATCCGCATCGGCAAGACCGTTCTGGAACTACGCAAATGACCATCGCACTTCGATACGCGGCGTACTCCGACGTCGGCTGCCTGCGAGAGGGGAACGAGGACTCCGGCTACGCGGGTCCCAACCTGCTTGTCGTGGCCGACGGGATGGGTGGACACGCGGGCGGCGAGATCGCCAGCTCGCTGGCCGTGCACTCGTTGATCCCCCTGGACGAGGACATGCCCGGCCACCAGATGGTCCGCGCCCTTGAGGACGCCGTCGCGGCGGCGAACGAGGCACTGGCCCGCAAGGTCATCCAGGAGCCCCACCTGGAGAACATGGGCACCACGCTGACCGCCATGCTGTGGTCGGGCGCCCGCATGGTCCTGGTCCACGTCGGGGACTCCCGCGCCTACCTGCTGCGCGACAACGAACTTCAGCAGATCACCAGCGACCACACCCTGGTGCAGACCCTGGTGGACGAGGGCAAGATCACCGAGGACGAGGTCGCCACCCACCCCCAGCGCTCCCTCCTGCTGCGCGCCATCCAGGGCCAGGGACGCGTCGACCCGGACCTGTCGGTCCGGGAGGCCAAGGTCGGCGACCGCTACCTGCTCTGCTCCGACGGCCTTTCCGGGGTGGTCAGCAAGGAGACCATCCACGAGACGCTCGCCTCGGAAGAGAGCCCGGCGGCGGCGGCAACCCGCCTGATCGAGCTGGCCATCCGCGGCGGCGGCCCCGACAACATCACCGCCGTGGTCGCCGACGTGATCGACACCGCCACCGACCCGGTGGGACCGACGGCCACCCCCACCGTGGTGGGCGCGGCGAGCCAGCGCCGGGAACCGGTCGTCCCCTCCGACACCCCCGCGGGACGCGCCCAGGAGCTGACGCGCAACAACGCCGGCGACACCGCCGAGATGGACCGCATCCCCCCCTACGAGCCCGAGGACGAACCCGGACAGCCGCGCACCCGCCGCTGGTGGCCGATGGTGCTCACGTTCCTCGTCCTGGTGGCGATCGTGGCCGGGGCGGGCTTCTACTTCGGCCGCCAGTTCCTGCAGAGCCAGTACTTCGTGGGCGCCAGCGCGGACGGCGAGGTCACCATCTACCAGGGCATCAACACCGACGTCGCGGGCTACAGCCTGGCCACCGAGGTCCAGCGCACCGGCATCCACCTGGACGGGCTTCCCGCCACCGAACGCGAGTCGGTCGAACGCAGCATCACCGTCGACGACCTCGCCGAGGCCGAGGAACGGGTCGCCGCCCTGCGGGAGACCTTCGAGGACTGCCGGCTCGACCCCTCCTCCTGCGGTCTCGACGACACCGGCGGCAACTCCGAGCCGCCCCCCTCCCCCAGCCGGAGCGAGGGGGCACAGACACCGGGAACTTCCGTCCGGGAACCCACGTCTCAATCCGAGCGGGGGGCGGACGACGGGCAGGTCACTGGAGGCCAGGAATGAGCGAGGCACTGTCGACCGCGCTGCCGCCGGTCAAACGGCGCAACGCCGAACTGGTCATGCTCCTGTTCGCGATCGGCATCACCCTGTTCGCGATGATCGAGGCGAGCCTGACCCGCAACGGTGAGATGCCGCCGAACCTGTTCCTGTACGGGGGGCTGTTCGGCGGCCTGTCGCTGTTGGCGCACGTGTTCATCCGGTTCTTCGCGCCCTACGCCGACCCGCTGCTGCTGCCGCTGGCCACCCTGCTCAACGGACTGGGCATCGCCATGCTGTGGCGCCTGTTCGAGGCCACCGGGAACACCGACAACGGCAGCGCGATGGACCAGCTGATCCTGACCGCGGGCAGCCTGGTCCTGTTCGCCGCGATCGTGTACTTCCTCAAGGAGCCGCGGGTCCTGCAGCGCTACCCCTACATCACGGCGCTCAGCGCGGTGATCCTGCTGCTGCTCCCGTTGATCCCCGGCCTGGGCATGACCATCAACGGCGCCCGGCAGTGGATCAACCTGGGCATCACCAGCCTCCAGCCGTCCGAGTTCGCCAAGATCGCGCTGGTCGTCTTCCTGTCCGGGTACATGGTCACCAAACGCGACGTGCTCTCGCTGGTGAGCAAGCCGCTCAAGATCGGCCCGATCAAGGTGCTGGAACTGCCCCGGATGCGCGACCTGGCGCCGATGGCGGTCATGTGGGGCTTCTGCATCATCGTCCTGGTCATCCTCATGAACGACCTGGGCACCTCGCTGCTGCTGTTCGGCACCTTCCTCGCGATGATCTACGTGGCCACGCAGCGCTCCTCGTGGATCATCCTGGGCCTGAGCGCGTTCTTCGGGGCCTGCGCCCTGCTGTACCCGTTCGTCCCGCACTTCCGCACCCGCGTGGTCACCTGGCTGGACGCCTTCAACCCCGAGGTGTTCTGCACCGACGAGGTCATCAACAACAGCGCTGACGCCTTCTGCGTGCAGGCCGGCCAGAACAGCCAGCAGCTCGTGCAGGGCCTCTTCGCGATGGGCGAGGGCGGCATCCTGGGCGCCGGACTGGGCGGCGGCAAGCCCGGCCACGTCCCCGAGGTGCAGAACGACTTCATCTTCAGCGCGTTCGGTGAGGAACTGGGCCTCACCGGCCTGATGGTGATGCTGCTGGTGCTGGCACTGCTCGCGCAGCGGGGCATGCGCATCGCGCTGGCCTCCCGGGAACTGTTCGTCAAGATGTTCGCCTCGGGGATCTCGTTCCTCATCGCCTTCCAGACCTTCGTGGTCATCGGCGGCGTCACCCGCGTCATCCCGATGACCGGAGCGACCATCCCCTTCGTGGCCAAGGGTGG
This sequence comes from Thermobifida alba, assembly GCF_023208015.1. Lineage (NCBI taxonomy): Bacteria > Bacillati > Actinomycetota > Actinomycetes > Streptosporangiales > Nocardiopsidaceae > Thermobifida > Thermobifida alba. The sequence continues at coordinate 3,777,605 of NZ_CP051627.1, forward strand.
CTCCGCCCTGCTGTCCAGTTGGATCATGCTCGCCCTGCTGGTCCGGATGAGCAACAACGCCCGCAAACCGGCCCCCGTGGCCATCCAGGACGAGGGTGCGACCCAGGTGATCTCCCGATGAACAAGCCCATTCGCAGACTCGCGGTGTTCTCCCTGGCGCTGTTCGGGGTGCTGCTGCTCAACACCACCTGGATCCAGGCGTTCCAGGCCGACTGGCTCCGCGAGCACGAGTTCAACCGCCGCGACGTGGCCGAGCGGACCTCCCTGCCGCGCGGCCCCATCGTGGTGGGCAACGAGCAGATCGCCTCCTCGACCCTCAACGAGGAGGAGGAGTACTACCAGCGCGAGTATCCTGAGGGAGAGCTGTACGCGCACCCGGTGGGCGTGTTCAACCCGATGGGCAACTTCGGCATCGAGCAGACCCACAACTCCTACCTCGACGGCTCCGACGACAGCCTCATGGTCCGCAACTTCCTGGACATGCTGACCGGCACCGATCCGCAGGGCGCCTCGGTCGTGCTGACCCTGGACCCCGCGGCCCAGCAGGCGGCGCTGGACGGGCTGAAGGCCAACGCCACCAACGGGCGGGGCGCGGCCGTCGCCATCGATCCGAAGACCGGCGCGATCCTGGCCGCGGCCTCGATCCCCACCTACGACCCGAACTCGGTGGCCGACCTCGCCGACATCAACACCTCGGTCGAGAACTGGAACAAGCTGGCCGACGACGAGAACCAGCCGTTGCTGAACCGGGCCTTCAACGAGCTGTACCCGCCGGGCTCCACGTTCAAGATCGTCACGGCCGCCACGGCGCTGGAGAACGGCCACACCATCGACTCCACCATCGACGCGCCCGCCACGCTCCCGATCGGCGGCAGCCAGCTGCCAAACGCCTTCAGCGGCCCCTGCAACGGCGGCGCGCCCGACTCGATCGCGCACTCGATCGAGATCTCCTGCAACACCTCGATGGCGAACTGGGCCATCGAACTGGGTGCCGAAGCCCTGCACGAGCAGGCCACCGCGTTCGGGTTCAACTCCGGACCGATGAACATCCCGCTCGCGGTGACGGAGAGCTCGGCCCCCCTGGAGCCCGACGACAACCTGCGCGCCCAGATGGGCATCGGGCAGGGCCAGCTGCAGGCCACCCCGCTGCAGATGGCGATGGTCGCGGCCGGGGTCGCCAACGACGGCACCGTCATGCAGCCCTACCTGGTCCAGGAGATCCTCGGTCCGGACATGTCCGAGATCGAGTCCACCACCCCCCAGGTGTTCAGCGAGGCGGTCAGCGCCGACACCGCCGAGCAGCTCACCCAGGCCATGATCCTGGTCACCGAAGGCGACGAGGGCAGCGGCCGGACCGGCGCGATCCCCGGCATCCAGGTGGCCGGCAAGACCGGTACCGCCGAGGTCGGCGACGGCGACACCCACAACTGGTTCATCTCCTTCGCCCCCGCCGACGACCCCCAGGTCGCGGTGGCGGTCGTCATCGAACGCGGTAACGCCAGCGGTGGCGTCCTGGCGGCTCCCGTGGCCAAAGCGATCATGGAAGCAGTGATCAACGGTGAGTGAGACACCTGAGCGTGGCCTCGGCTCGCGGGCCGGGGTGGTGCTGATCGACCGGTACCGCCTCGACGAGCGCATCGGTGTGGGCGGCATGGGCGAGGTGTGGCGGGCCACCGACATCCTGCTCAGCCGCCCGGTGGCGGTCAAACTGCTGCACATGGCCCAGGTGAGCGACCCGGTCTCGCAGCAGCGGTTCCGGACCGAGGCGCAGATCACCGCGGCGCTGTCGCACCCGAACATCGCCCAGGTCTACGACTACGGCGACCAGGACGGGTACTCCTTCCTGGTCATGGAGCTGATCACGGGCGAGTCCCTGTCGGCGATCATCAAGCGCAACCCGGGCCTCGACGCCGACATCACCCTGGACGTGGTGGACCAGGCCGCGCAGGCGCTCTCCGCCGCACACGCCGCCGGGGTCATCCACCGCGACATCAAGCCGGGCAACCTGCTGGTCACCGAGGACGGTGCGGTGAAACTCACCGACTTCGGCATCGCCCGCGGCAACGAGTCGGTGACCCTCACCCAGACCGGCATGGTCATGGGCACCGCCCAGTACATCTCCCCGGAGCAGGTCTCGGGGAAGCCCGCCAGCCCGCTGTCGGACCTCTACGCACTCGGCATCGTCGCCTACGAGTGCCTGGCCGGGCAGCCGCCGTTCACCGCGGACACCCCGTTGGCGCTGGCCCTGGCCCACTCCCGGGAACCTCCGCCGCCCCTGCCCGAGACCGTACCGCCCGCAGTACGCGAGCTGGTGGAACGGATGCTGGCCAAGGACCCGCAGGACCGCCCCTCCTCGGCCGCCGAGGTGGCCCAGTGGGCGCAGCACCTGCGGGCCGCCCTCAACGGCGGCGACGCCACCGAGGCGCTGGGGCTGGCGTCGGCCACCGACGCGACGGCAGTGGTCTCCACGGTGCCCGGTCCCGCGACCGGCCCCGGGACCGCCGCACACGGACCGCACTCGGGGGCCCAGGCGCAGGCGTGGCCTCCTCCGGAGGGTGGGGGCTCGGATAGAGTTGCCGGGAGATCCGCAGCGTCGAACAGCCGCCGGAAACTGCCCGTCGTGTTCGCTCTGGTCGCAACCGTCGGAGCTGTCGCGGTGGGAATCTACCTGGTCGGGTTACTGTGGAACGGACCTGGCACCAACGGGACTCCCACCAGCAACCGGTCGGTTGTCCCCACTCTTTCCCCATCCCCTGACGAAACCGAGGACACAGCGACCGATCCGGGGACCTTCGTCCCGGACACCCCCGGCGACCAGCCACCTCCGTTCACGCCCGAACCGGAGGCGAGCCACTCGCCGACCACGGACACAGAGCTACCCACGACACCACTACCGTCCGAGGAACCTGCCCCGCCGGAGGACGGCACCGAGACCGAACCCGCCCCGGGTGAGGACCCCGGTGACGATTCGGGCGAGGACGACACGAACGGCGGTGGTGCGGCGCCTGGCGGTCCGACAGGGGGCACCGGTGTCGAGTCGAGAAGCTCGGCACTGCCCTGACGGCCGCCCAGGTCCTTCCACGACTGTGAGGAACAGTTCACGACATGTCTCAGCCACGGCTCCTTGGTGGCCGCTACCAACTTGAGGCCCCCGTCGGGCGGGGTGGTATGGCCGAGGTCTTCCGCGCCCGCGACCTCCGTCTCGACCGGCTGGTGGCCGTCAAGACCCTGCGCTCAGACCTCGCCCGGGACCACACCTTCCAGGCCCGCTTCCGCAGGGAGGCGCAGTCCGCGGCATCGCTGAACCACCCGTCGATCATCGCCGTGTACGACACCGGCGAGGACGTGATCGACGGACTGCCGATCCCGTACATCGTCATGGAGTACGTGGACGGGCGCACCCTGAAGGAGCTGCTCGACGACAACCGGCGGCTGCTGCCCGAGCGGACGCTGGAGATCACCGACGGCATCCTGAGAGCGCTGGCCGCAGCCCACGACCGAGGCATCGTACACCGCGACATCAAACCGGCCAACGTCATGCTGACCCGCCAGGCCGAGGTCAAGGTCATGGACTTCGGCATCGCCCGGGCCATGAACGACTCGCAGGCCACGATGACGCAGACCTCACAGGTCATCGGCACCGCCCAGTACCTCTCCCCGGAGCAGGCCCGCGGTGAGCGTGTCGACGCGCGCAGCGACATCTACTCCACCGGCTGTGTGCTGTACGAACTGCTGACCGGCCAGCCCCCGTTCACGGGTGACTCCCCGGTCTCCATCGCCTACCAGCACGTGCGGGAGGAACCCATCCCGCCGTCGGAGCTGGACCCGGAGATCCCCGACTGGATCGAGGCCATCGTGCTGCGCGCGATGACCAAGGACCGCGAGCAGCGCTACCAGAGCGCCGAGGAGATGCGCGCCGACATCCAGCGCGGCCTCCAGGGCATGCCGACGGCGGCCAGCACGATGGCTCTCGCCGCGGCGAACGGCGGGGCGACGACGGCGCTTCCTCCGGTACGGGACCGTCGCCGTGACGACGACTACGACGACTATCCGTACGACGACGAGGACAACCGCCGGGGCGGCGGCAAGGCGCTGTGGCTCGTCCTGGGCGGCGCGGTGCTGGCGGCCGCGGTCTTCCTGGGGTGGCTGCTGTTCGCGAACAGCAACGACAGGATCACCATCCCCAACGTGGCGGGCATGTCGGTGGAGGAGGCCGAGGAGGCGCTGCGGGAGAAGGGCTTCGAGAACGTCGGGGTGGCCGAGGAGCCGACGCCCAGCAGCGAGGTCGAGGAGGGCAAGGTCGCCGGGACCGACCCGGAGAGCGGGGAGACCGTCTCACCCGACACCGAGATCACCATTCTCGTCTCCAGCGGTCCGGAGATGGTCGAGATGCCCGACCTGGTCGGGATGAGCCAGCAGGACGCCCTCGGCGAGATCAACCGCTCCGGGCTGGCCCGCGGCGAGATCACCCACGAGGAGTCGGAGGAGCCCCAGGGCACGGTGCTGTCCACCGATCCCGAGGCGGGCACCGAGGTCGAGCCGGGGACCAAGGTCAACCTGGTGATCGCCAAGGCCAGCAACAAGGTCGAGGTGCCGAGTCTGGCGGGCATGAACCAGGACCAGGCCAGTGAACGCCTCGCGGAGCTGGGGCTGACGCTCAACGCCCAGACCCAGGAGACCGACCAGGCCACTCCGGGGACCGCGATCTCCCAGTCGCCGGAGGCGGGCTCCAAGGTCGAACGGGGCAGCACGGTCACGGTGACCTTCGCCCAGGCCCCCGCGCAGCAGCCCACCTCCCCGACGTCCCCGGACGACGACGGGGAAGAGGACTCCTTCCCACCGGGACTGCCCACCGACCACCCCGACTGGCCCTTCCAGAACTGGCGGGGCGGCGGGAACGGCGAGGACTGAGCGGCAGATACGCTGGTGGGGCCGGGTGATCCTGCAGGATCACCCGGCCCCACCAGCGTTGATCACAGTCCGTCGTGAGAGGTATTCGCCCGCACGTCCGGTTGTGCCGTAGACTGGCGTACCGTCTCGGACTACCTTTCGGACCACCTGTATTTTGGAGCAGCGACCGTGCCCAAGTCTCGCAGCGTTCGCAAGAAAAAGGCCGTCTACACTCCGCCCCCGACGGCTCCCCAGCCGAAGATCGGCGGGCGCTGGGTGGCCCCGGCCATGCTGACGTTCTTTTTCCTGGGAATCCTGTGGATCGGGGTCTACTACATCATCGGCAACTTCGTCCCGGTCTCGTTCCTGGAGGAGCAGCCCAACTGGAACCTCGCCATCGGGTTCAGCGGCATCATCATGGCGCTCATCCTCTCCACACGCTGGCGCTGATTGTCCACAAGGTGAACGTGACACTGTTTTCCCAGCTCTTCAGGGGTGCTGTGAGGTTTTCCCACAGCTGATCCACAGGGTTATCCACAGAGTTATCCACAGGCTGGTCCCAGCGTCACCGCACCGGTTCCGCGCGCTTCTGAGACCGGGGTCACGGGCAGAGGCCACCACCGGGACGGCGGTCCCGACCGGGCGGGGTGCCGGGCTGCCCGTTCCCCCGTTTCAGGACAGGCTCGGCGCCGCCACCACCGCGGCGACGAGCAGCGCCACGTATCCGGCCGTGATCCCTGCGTGCCAGACCGCACGCTGCCACGGCTCGGTGCCTGCGCCCCTCCGCCGGGGAAGGTAGGCGTACACCGCTCCCAGGAGCAGGCCGCTCACCAGACCGCCCAGGTGCGCGGTCCAGGAGATGCCCGGCACCAGGAAGGTGATCAGCAGGTTGGCGGCCAGCAGGCCGAGAATGAACCGGGTGTCCAACCCCAGGCGCCGGCCGAACACGAAGACCGCGCCGAACAGTCCGAAGATCGCGCCGGACGCCCCGACCGACATCACCCCCGGCTGCACCAGGAGTCCGAGCACCGATCCGCCGAGCGCGCTGACCGCCCACAGCGCCGCGTAACGCAGATGCCCGAGCCAGCGTTCCAGCTGGGGGCCCAGGATGTACAGCGCGAACCCGTTGAACAGCAGGTGCATCACACCGCCGTGCAGGAGCGCCCCGGTGAGCAGGCGGTACCACTGGCCCCACACCACCACCGCCTGGCCCCACATGCCGAACCGGATGACGAGCGCGTCGGAGGTGGTGGCGACGAGCCCCGGGGAGCCGGCCGACACGATCTGGGCCACGAACACCGCCCCGATGAGCCCCATCAGCACCCACGTCACGTAGGGCTTGGCGATGACTCTGCCCCCGAAGACGGTACGCGCCTCTCGCACACTCCGGTTCCCCTTGGCGACGCATTCCACGCACTGGAAACCGACCGCGTCCTCCCGCATGCAGTCCGGGCAGATGTACTGGTCGCACAGCCGGCACCGGACGTAGGTCTCCCGGCCCGGATGCCGGTAACAGGTGGGAACGGCAGGGGAGGTCGGTTCGGAACTGGGAGAGGCGCTCATACCGCTCGTGCCTAACTGCGTTCGATCGTGACGGACTGGAGGACGACGGGCTCCAACGGCTTGTCCATCTGGTCGGTGGCAACCTCGGAGATGGCCACGACCACCTCGCTGCCCTCGACGACCTCACCGAAGATCGTGTGCCGGCCGTTGAGCCAGTCCGTGGTCCCCACGGTGATGAAGAACTGGGACCCGTTGCTGTTCGGCCCCGCGTTGGCCATCGCCAGCAGGTAGGGGCGGTCGAACCTCAGGGACGGGTCGATCTCGTCCCCGAACTTGTATCCGGGGCCGCCGCGCCCGTTGCCGAGCGGGTCGCCGCCCTGGATCATGAATCCCTTGATGACCCGGTGGAACACCGTGCCGTCGTAGAGCTTGGCCGTGGTGGGCTGACCCGTGCGGGGGTCCATCCACTGCTTGGTCCCCTCGGCAAGACCGACGAAGTTCGCGACCGTCTCCGGCGCTTCGTCGGGGAAGAGCCTGACGACAACCGTGCCCTTGCTGGTGTTCAGTCGCGCGAAGAGTTGACCCTTGGTGTCAGACACCCGAGTGCCTTTCCGTTGCTGGTGCTTACCCCTGACACGTTACCGCTCGCCCGGGCCCCTCCGACGGCCGCCGCGACCGGAAAAGAGACCACAGACACGGTGCCCGACACGTGATCGGACCCGCACCAACCACGTATGTTGAGATAACACCCCGATAACGGACGGGTCGAAAGTGTCGGGCCCGACGTCTCAGGCATAGGCCGCACACGCTCGGGAAGAGGGCACCCAGCAGCCTGCGAACCATGAGGAGGACCACGTGTCAGTCGCGTTGCAGCGTCGACAGGCCAAGAAGGAAGCCGAAGAGGCCCTGAGCCGCCTGCAGGAGATGGCTCGGGAGCAGGCGGAACGGTTCGCCCCCTACGCCACCCAGGCCAAGGAGGCCGCGGCCCTGCGCATCCAGCAGGCCCGCGGGTGGACCGCCCCCCGGTTGCAGACCGCGGCCCAGCGGGTGGAGGACACCGTCGCCCCCCGCGTGGCCGAACTGCTGACCACCGCCGCACAGAAGGTGGAGCCGGTCCCGGCCGCCCCCCGCCGCAGGGTCCCGCGGGCGCTCGTCTACGTCGGTGTCGGAGCGGTCGGCCTCGCCGCCGTGTACGCCGTGCTGCGGCTGCGTCAGGCCGCCCAGGACGCCGAGTGGCAGGCCAACCTGGAGAGCGCTCGCGAGCAGGTGCGCCACACTCGGGAACAGTTGGCGGAGAAGGCCCGTCAGACCCGCGAGAGGTTCCGTGGCGGCTCCACGTCGGCGTCCGAGGCCGAGGCGTCCCCCGAGACCGTCTCGGAAGGCTCCAGCGAGCTGAACGGCCGGGTCACACGGTAGGCCCCTGGCCTTCCTGCCCGGTGAACGCCGGTGGCCCCACAGCAGCTGTGGGGCCACCGGCGTCTGTCGTTCTGCTGTCGTCCCCGGGAGGGGAGCTCACCGGTCGGTGGTGCGCCTGTCCTTGATGACCTCGATGGTGAGCGGGTACTTCCAGTGGCTTCCCGCGACGGCGGCCACCGCGGCGATCAGCGGCAGGAACGCCCACCCCAGGAACAGGAAGAGGTAGAAGGGGATGGTGACGATCAGGAAGAGGGCGAACGGCATCACCAGCCCGGCGATGATGAGGTTCAGGTGGTAGTTCAGCGCCTGGAAGGCCTGGGCACGCGCGTACGGCGAGTCGCCCTTGACGAGCAGCACCAGAAGCGGTCCCAGCGCCGGGAGGAAGTACCCCGACAGGTGGCCGCCCGCCGCCCACAGTCGTTCCTCCTTCGTCGGCTCGCCCTGCGGTTCCGGGCTCGGCGCCACGGCCGAGGCGGCGCTGACGGACAGGTCGGCGACCAGCGGTTGCAGCTCCCCCCGGGTCTTGGCCGCCATCGTCCGGCTGAGTCGTTCGTCGAACTCCTCCTCGTCGAGCTGTCCTTCCGCGTACGCGTCCCGCAGCACTTCGGCGACACGGTCGCGTTCCGCGTGGGTCACTCGCATCTGGGACGGCGGGACGGGGCTCCCCCCGTGAGGGGCTGGAGGTGTCGGGTTGTACACGGCCACTTTCACTCCCTGCCGCGCTCTGCGGGTCTTCTCTGCTCTACGGCTTTCTCTTTCAGGAAGTCATGCTCTCCCTGTCCATGTTCAGTGCTCTCGACGCTCCGAAACCAGCGGAACACCCCTGAAAATCCCCTGATTCACGGCTCCGTCACCGGCTGCTGACTCAACGCGTCTTCCGCCCGACAGGGACGCCTTCTCCCTGTTCGACGCCCGGACCCCGTCCCGGAGTTCCGCCGAAGAGTGCACCGGACGCGCGTCGGCCGCCCGCTCTGGTGAGCGGGCGGCCGACGTGGTCTGTGTTGACCTGTGTGTTCACTGGTGGAGCCAAGGGGAGTCGAACCCCTGACCTCCGGTATGCAAAACCGGCGCTCTGCCAGCTGAGCTATGGCCCCTCGGCACGGTCATTGCCGCGTTCACACGACAACGATTGAAGAGCATACCGCTCTCTCGCCTTGGGTGGGGCGACCGGTGGCCTTCAACCGGAGGACGGCACCAGGGCTTCGGCTGGTGGAGTTCAGTGATGGGCCGGACCTAGCTCTCGCTGGCGGCGGTGGCCTCGGTCCACAGGTCCAGCTCGGCGCGGTCAGCCTGGATCTTACGGTAGATGGCGAACGCCCCGAGGGCCACCAGCACCAGGACGATGATCTTCTTCACGGTGAGGACCCCTTTGCTTTCTTTCCGAGATGTTTGGGATGGAAACCCGGTGCGCGGTTCGGAGCGATCCGAGTCACGGTTGACGCGGTCGTCCTCTTCCACGCGAGCCCGTCAAACCGAGCCTAAGGCGTCTTTACAGCGCTTTATGGTTTTGTCCCCCCAGCAGCCTAGCAACCCTGCGGCACCGTCAGCGTGAATGGCGTGCGGTGGCGTGCCTTCCGTCACTCCTTGATCCAGCCGTTATCAGCGCCGTCGAGGATTTCGGTGAAGGGATGGCCACACTAGGTCAGCAGGTCCAGGCGGCGCAGGACCGTGACCGTGTCCTGCGGGCTGCCGGCCGCCTCGACCAGAGCGTGCCACACCTGCTGGCAGCGGGCCACATCCGTCTCCGCCTCCACGATCGCTCCGCCGTGCGGGGTGTCCACGAAGACCAGGGAGCTCTCGTCCTCGTCGAACTCCAGCACGGCGAACGGCCCGGCAGCTCCCACGTGCGGCCCGAGGGAGGTGGCGAGCAGTTGGACGGTGACCCGCGCGTGCCCCTCGGCCAGTTCGATCATCCGGCGCAGTTGCGCGTGCCTCACCCGCGGATCGGTCACCCGTTGCAGCGCGTCCTCCTCGACCAGGGCGTGGTAGCGGCTGAGAGTGTCCCTGGCGAGGTTTTCCTGGCGGTTGAGGTAGGCGGCGACCATCCGCTCGGTCGTCCGGCTGTCGTAGCCTCTGGCGCGCGCCAGCAGGGCCGTGTACTCGGGGACCTGGAGGAGGTCGGGCACCAGCGCCCCGCCGTAGGTGTCGATGGCCACGGCGCCCGCCTCGTTGCCGACGTAGGGCGAGGAGACGACGTCCTCGTACTCGGCCCACCAGGGACGGGCCCGCGCCTGGCGGGCCAGGGCCAAGATGGCCTCGCGCTGGCCTCCGGTCACTCCGTACAGCTGGAGGAGGGCCAGCACCTCGGTGATCGACAGCCGCTTACGGATGCCCGTCTCGATGTGGCCGAGTTTCGCGGGCGACCAGTCGAGTTCCCCGGCGGCGTCGCTGAGCGTCAGGCCGGCCCGCATCCGCCAGCGACGCAACTCCGCTGACAGACGACGGCGAACGACGGTGCTGGTCATGAGTTTTCGTCCGGGAAAACTGAGGTCTCTGGCTGTGTAAACCAGGGAATCACTACTGTGCGCCACGGGCAATGCGTTCCCGGAAATTGTTCGTCCTCGTATGCGGGAGGCGCCGCTTCTGTTTCGCCGCCTTCGGCTTCCCTGTTCCCTGCGGGGAAGAGCACGACGAGTCCGGACCGAAGAGCGCGTACGATGCGGTTGAGCCAGGAGGCCACGAACTTTCCGGTCCAGTCGAGGAAGCCGATGAATTACCCCGTTGACGACGCCGAGCAGTTGATCGAGGCGATGGAGCGCGAGTTTCCCCCGTCCACCCGCTCCAGGCTGATCGCGAAGCTCCGCATGGGGGTCCACCTCGACGACGCCGCCCGTGAACTGGGGGTGACTCCCCAGCGGGTGTTCTCTGCGGCGCGTGTGCTCAGCGCGTTCGGTTCGCAACTCGACGCCACCCTCACCGCGGAGCGTGATCCCGACCTGCCGCACGGTACCGTGACCGGCTACAACAAGCGGTGCCGCTGCCCCGAGTGCCGGTCGGCTCTCCAACGGAGGCTGTGACCCCGAGCGGTCGCAGGTCACGACGGCGCATCCCCGAGGTCAAGCGTTCAAAACCAGGGCTTCACACAGTTTTCTCTGTCTTCTGGCCGTGACACACGCTTATTGATCTTGCAATCGGGGAACCGCGTCATCATGAATGAGCATGTGGACTGGGCCGCGATGAGCGACGAAGAGTTCATGGCGCTGGTGCGCCAGTTGCTCGAAGTACCTGCGGGGGTGGACTCCGACGAGGAGTGACACCCCTTCTCTGTTTCCCGGCCGGCTGTCCTCGTGTCCTCCGCCGACAGGCCCCTGCCCGTGGGCAGGGCTTCAGACCGTGATGCCCGGTCTCCCGAGGTTTCCTCCGCGTGGGCGGCCTCGACACGCCGCCGGTCCACGGAAGCGCCCTGGAGGCTCTGAGGCCGTCTGATGCAGGCGAGTCGGGGGTTCGGGCTGCCCGGACCCCCGACGGAGCACCACTGGACGCGTGGGGGCGGGCCACGCCCTCGGCTCCAGCTCCTCCTCGTCGAGCAGGAGCTGTGACTCCTTCAGCGCGGGGACGTGGCCGGACAGCAGGTGGATTCCGGCCGCTGCTTCGCGGCTGTCCACCCCGGATGCCTTCAGGACGGGCAACGACGAACACGCCGGGCACAACGGTGGTGACGGAGCGTCGGACGATCCGGGAGCACGTCCCGCTCCTGGTGCGGGGCGCCTCTCCGCCCGGAGCGGAGAAGCCGAGCCGACACGACCAGGAACAGCCATGGGGTCTTGGTGGCGTTCCACCAACAACAAAAAAAGGGGGGTGGGGGATTGCGTCCGGGAGAACCTCCCGACAACAACCCCCCACCCCACACGTGTGTGTACGGCGGCGACCTACTCTCCCACCCCACCACAGGGCAGTACCATCGGCGCTGGGCGGCTTAACGACCGGGTTCGGAAAGGGACCGGGTGGACCCCGCCCGCTATGACCGCCGTAACCCTCACCCCACACCCACCCCCCACACGGGGACGAGCAGGGAAACCTGTTCCTCGACCCTCACGGGCCCGTGGATTCGTGTGCGCGAACACCTTGTATCTGCGGTGGACAAGCCCTCGGCCGATTAGTACCGGTCAGCTCCACCCCTCACAAGGCTTCCACATCCGGCCTATCAACCCCATCATCTCTGGGGAGCCTTACCCACTCACGGTGGCAGGAGACCTCATCTCGAAGCAAGCTTCCCGCTTAGATGCTTTCAGCGGTTATCTCTCCCGAACGTAGCCAACCAGCCATGCTCCTGGCGGAACAACTGGCACACCAGAGGTTCGTCCATCCCGGTCCTCTCGTACTAGGGACAGCCCTTCTCAAGTCTCCAACGCGCGCAGCGGATAGGGACCGAACTGTCTCACGACGTTCTAAACCCAGCTCGCGTGCCGCTTTAATGGGCGAACAGCCCAACCCTTGGGACCAACTCCAGCCCCAGGATGCGACGAGCCGACATCGAGGTGCCAAACCATCCCGTCGATACGGACTCTTGGGGAAGATCAGCCTGTTATCCCCGGGGTACCTTTTAGCCGTTGAGCGACGCCGCTTCCACACGCCGACGCCGGATCACTAGTCCCTGCTTTCGCACCTGCTCGACACGTCCGTCTCACAGTCAAGCTCCCTTGTGCACTTACACTCACCACCTGATTGCCAACCAGGCTGAGGGAACCTTTGGGCGCCTCCGTTACCCTTTAGGAGGCAACCGCCCCAGTTAAACTACCCACCAGACACTGTCCCCGAACCGGATCACGGTCCCAGGTTAGATGCCCGAAACAGCCAGAGTGGTATTTCACCAACGCCTCCACCCGAACTGGCGTCCGAGCTTCACCGGCTCCCACCTATCCTACACAAGCCATCCCAAACACCAATGTCAAGCTATAGTGAAGGTCCCGGGGTCTTTCCGTCCTGCTGCGCGAAACGAGCATCTTTACTCGTAGTGCAATTTCACCGGGCCCACGGTTGAGACAGCGGGGAAGTCGTTACGCCATTCGTGCAGGTCGGAACTTACCCGACAAGGAATTTCGCTACCTTAGGATGGTTATAGTTACCACCGCCGTTTACCGGCGCTTAGATTCCCAGCGTCGGCAGGCCGAAACCCACCTAACCAGTCCTCTTAACGTTCCGGCACCGGGCAGGCGTCAGTCCGTATACCGCGTCTTACGACTTCGCACGGACCTGTGTTTTTAGTAAACAGTCGCTTCCCCCTGGCCTCTGCGACCCCACCCAGCTCCGGACGCGAAGTCCATCACCAGACAGGGCTCCCCTTCTCCCAAAGTTACGGGGACAATTTGCCGAGTTCCTTAACCATGGTTCACCCGAACGCCTCGGTATTCTCTACCAGACCACCTGCGTCGGTTTCGGGTACGGGCCGTCCACACACTCGCTAGAGGCTTTTCTCGGCAGCACGGGATCACTCACTTCGGCTCAACGCCTCGACATCACGCCTCACCCGTCACGGAACACGGATTTACCTATGCTCCAGGCTACACGCTTGACCCGGGACAACCACCGCCCGGTAGAGCTACCCCCCTGCGTCACCCCATCACTTACCTACTACCCCCTCGGATCCCACGCCGACCAGCCACAACACCCGAAGGCACTGCACCAGCCGGTGGTGGTTAGCATCAGAAGCCTCGGTACTGGGCGCATGCGGACGGGTACGGGAATATCAACCCGTTATCCATCGACTACGCCTGTCGGCCTCGCCTTAGGCCCCGACTCACCCTGGGCGGATTAACCTGCCCCAGGAACCCTTAGTCAATCGGCGCCGGTGTTTCTCACACCGGTAACGCTACTCATGCCTGCATTCTCACTCCCACGCAGTCCACCACAGGATCACTCCGCAGCTTCACCCCACGCAGGACGCTCCCCTACCACACCGACACCCCCACAGAGGCACCGGCATCCACGGCTTCGGCGGTGTGCTTAAGCCCCGCTACATTATCGGCGCACAATCACTCGACCAGTGAGCTATTACGCACTCTTTCAAGGATGGCTGCTTCTAAGCCAACCTCCTGGCTGTCACAGCAACTCCACAACCTTTTCCACTTAGCACACGCTTAGGGGCCTTAGCCGATGATCTGGGCTGTTTCCCTCTCGACCACGAAGCTTATCCCCCGTAGTCTCACTGCCGCGCTCAACTTCACCGGCATTCGGAGTTTAGCTGACCTCAGTAACCTTGTCGGGCCCATCAGCCAACCAGTCGCTCTACCTCCGGCAAGCACACGCGACGCTGCACCTAAATGCATTTCGGGGAGAACCAGCTATCACGGAGTTTGATTGGCCTTTCACCCCTACCCACACCTCATCCCCCAGGTTTTCAACCCTGGTGGGTTCGGGCCTCCACGAGGTCTTACCCCCGCTTCACCCTGGACATGGGTAGATCACCCCGCTTCGGGTCCACAGCATGCGACTCAACGCCCTCTTCAGACTCGCTTTCGCTACGGCTCCCCCACCCGGGTTAACCTCGCCACACACCATGACTCGCAGGCTCATTCTGCAAAAGGCACGCCATCACCCACCCCAAAAGACAGGCTCTGACGGCTTGACAGCACACGGTTTCAGGTACTCTTTCACAACCCCTCACCGGGGCACTTTTCACCTTTCCCTCACGGTACTCGTCCACTATCGGTCACCAGGACGTATTCAGGCTTAGCAGGTGGTCCTGCCAGATTCACACGGAATTCCTCGAGCTCCGCGCTACTCGGGCACGCGCCCCACGACTAGACCCAGCCTTCGCCTACGGGACTCTCACCCACTACGGTACCGTTTCCCACCGGTTTCGACTAGCCGAGCCATCACCGCGTCCCACCGGCAGATGGAACCGGACACGCCCCACAACCCCACACACGCAACGACTGCCGTCTTTACCACGCACGCGGTTTAGCCATCCTCCCCTTTCGCTCACCACTACTCAGGGAATCACTATTGTTTTCTCTTCCTACGGGTACTGAGATGTTTCACTTCCCCGCGTCACCACCAACTGCCCTATACATTCAGACAGCGGCGACGTGCCATCACGCACGCCAGGTTTCCCCATTCGGACACCCACGGATCACCGCTCGGTTGACAACTCCCCGTGGACTATCGCGGCCTCCCACGTCCTTCATCGGCGCCTGGTGCCAAGGCATCCACCGTATGCCACACTCGCTTGGCCACCACAGAAACAAGATGCTCGCGCACACTATCCACAAATCAAACAACCAGCCACACACCCGACCACCACCAGACAGGCCCACCAGAACCCAGTCCAACCGAACCCATCCGGAGTTCGCCGGGATGGCACCCGCGGAAACACCCACCCCCCACACCCAGCCCCACCAGCAAGGCCCCACCCCACACACGAGGCAACACCCCACCACAGGACACCGGCGCAGAGGAACGGTTGCTCCCTCAGACACCCAACAGCGCGCCCCCACCCAACACCGGCTCCACCAAGAAACCAGCACCAAGCAGGGAAAAGTTCATCTCTTCACACCCGAGTACCACACCCCCACACCCCAGACGAGGCACGGAAGCGGGTTCCACTGTCGAGCTCGCCGACCCACGACAATCCGGTCGGCACCACAAGCTCCTTAGAAAGGAGGTGATCCAGCCGCACCTTCCGGTACGGCTACCTTGTTACGACTTCGTCCCAATCACCAGCCCCACCTTCACACGCTCCCTCCCCAAGGGGTTAGGCCACGCGTTTCGGGTGTTGCCGACTTTCGTGACGTGACGGGCGGTGTGTACAAGGCCCGGGAACGTATTCACCGCGGCGTTGCTGATCCGCGATTACTAGCGACTCCACCTTCATGGGGTCGAGTTGCAGACCCCAATCCGAACTGAGACCGGCTTTAAGAGATTCGCTCCGCCTCACGACATCGCACGCCCTCTGTACCGGCCATTGTAGCATGTTTGCAGCCCAAGACATAAGGGGCATGATGACTTGACGTCGTCCCCACCTTCCTCCGAGTTGACCCCGGCAGTCTCCCATGAGTCCCCACCATCACGTGCTGGCAACATGGAACAGGGGTTGCGCTCGTTGCGGGACTTAACCCAACATCTCACGACACGAGCTGACGACAGCCATGCACCACCTGTCACCGATCCCCGAAGGACCCCCCATCTCTGGAGGATTACCGGTGATGTCAAACCTTGGTAAGGTTCTTCGCGTTGCGTCGAATTAAGCAACATGCTCCGCCGCTTGTGCGGGCCCCCGTCAATTCCTTTGAGTTTTAGCCTTGCGGCCGTACTCCCCAGGCGGGGCGCTTAATGCGTTAGCTACGGCACGGAAACCGTGGAAAGTCCCCACACCTAGCGCCCAACGTTTACGGCGTGGACTACCAGGGTATCTAATCCTGTTCGCTCCCCACGCTTTCGCTCCTCAGCGTCAGGTAAGGCCCAGAGACCCGCCTTCGCCACCGGTGTTCCTCCTGATATCTGCGCATTTCACCGCTACACCAGGAATTCCAGTCTCCCCTACCTACCTCAAGCCTGCCCGTATCCACTGCACACCCGAAGTTAAGCCCCGGACTTTCACAGCAGACGCGACAGGCCGCCTACGAGCTCTTTACGCCCAATAATTCCGGACAACGCTCGGACCCTACGTATTACCGCGGCTGCTGGCACGTAGTTAGCCGGTCCTTATTCACCACCTACCGTCAACCCCCAGAACACTGGGAGCCTTCGTGAGTGGTAAAAGAGGTTTACAACCCGAAGGCCGTCATCCCCCACGCGGCGTCGCTGCGTCAGGCTTCCGCCCATTGCGCAATATTCCCCACTGCTGCCTCCCGCAGGAGTCTGGGCCGTGTCTCAGTCCCAGTGTGGCCGGTCGCCCTCTCAGGCCGGCTACCCGTCATCGCCTTGGTAGGCCATCACCCCACCAACAAGCTGATAGGCCGCGAGCCCATCCCCAACCGGAACAAACCTTTCCACCCCCACCATGCGGTGAGAAGTCGTATCCGGTATTAGACCCGGTTTCCCGGGCTTATCCCAGAGTCAGGGGCAGGTTACTCACGTGTTACTCACCCGTTCGCCGCTCGTGTACCCCCGAAGGGGCCTTACCGCTCGACTTGCATGTGTTAAGCACGCCGCCAGCGTTCGTCCTGAGCCAGGATCAAACTCTCCATCAAAGGCCTAAACACCAACCCCCACACCCCACCGGGGGTGCGGAAGCGGCACACCTATCAAGAGAGGCTCAACCCAAGCCCGACACCCCAAGGGTGCCGATCAAAGGAACCCCCACCCCCACACGAGGGATGGAAGGAGCCAAAACAACACAAACTCGGCTGTAAAGAAACAAACACGCGCTGTTGAGTTCTCAAGAAACAACCGCCGACCGTCTACAAACCCCCACCCGGGAGCTCTTCCCCAGCCACGGCATCTCCGCTTGATCCGGCCCCGACTCTAGCAGCCCCCCGCCCCGACGCAAATCCACGCCGAACCAGAAAACCACCGAGACAGAACCACCCGGAGCCTCCCCGCGAAACCCTCCGCAGTTCCGCTCCGTTCTGTTCTGAACTTTACCGGCCTTCCCCGAAACCGCCAAATCGGCGTTTCCGAAGCTTTTCCGGAAGTACAGAACACGGTATCGCCGCCAAATTCCTCGCGGCACGACGATTATGCCAGAAGGAATTGGCGTTGAAGACCGTTGGGTGTCGGGCCCGTCCACCAGAACGGTGTCCGGTTCGCCCAGAGGTCGTCTCCGGTCCCGGGCAGCAGCCGCAGGACTCCAGAGCGACCCGACTAAATTTAGTCGTCCTCCACCCCCAGGACAACCAAAATCTCGGTGATGCGAGTCACAAACCCTCTTGACCCAGCAGGACCACCTGCTCGGCCGCCCACGGGCTGATGCTCCAGGGGGCGGTCCGGGCGACGCCGACGAAGGCGGACCAGTCCACCCACCGCCAGTCCATGACCTCTTTCGGGTCGGGCCGCGGTTCCTCCGCGGTCACCGCGGTGTACACGGGGCAGACCTCGTTCTCCACCACACCGGTCACGTCGACGGCGCGGTACCGGAAGTCCGGCAGGACCAGGCGCAGCTGCTCGACCCGCAGCCCCAGCTCCTGGCTCGCCCGACGGCGCACCGCGTCCTCGACCGCCTCCCCCGGGGCGGGGTGGCCGCAGCAGGAGTTGGTCCACACCCCGGGCCAGGTCTGCTTGCCCAGGGCACGCCGGGTCGCCAGAAAACGGCCCCGCGCGTCGAAGATGTAGCACGAGAACGCCAGGTGCAGCGGGGTCCGCCCGTGGTGCACCTCGTCCTTGGCCGCTGCGCCGATCGGCTGACGCAGGTCGTCGAGCAGGACCACGTCCTCCCGTTCGACCATGTCCATGACACCACTCATCACTTTCTCCCGACTCTCACCCCGAGGTTACCCGCCATCACCACCACCAGTACTTAGAGTGATGATGCGAACACAGAAAGTCTCTGTCGTTCGAGGCGGTCCCACCCTGCCCACTCCCAGGTGAGACCGCCACCCTGCCTGGGAGGCTTCATGCGCACCGTGAGCGGACCGACGGACCACGTCGTGGTGGTGGGCGCCGGACTGTCCGGGCTCGCCGCCGCCCTGCACCTGCTGGGCACGGGACGCCGGGTGACCGTGCTCGAACGGGAGGAGTGGCCCGGCGGACGTGCCGGACGACTGGACCTGGACGGGTTCCGGATCGACACTGGGCCGACCGTGCTGACCATGCCGGACCTGCTCGACGAGGCGCTGGCCGCGGTGGGCGAGTCCGTTGCCGACCGCCTTGACCTGGTGCCGCTGTCTCCGGCCTACCGGGCGGTGTTCCCCGACGGTTCGACGCTCGACGTGCACGCCGACGCGGCCGCCATGGCGGAGGAGGTCGCGCGGGTGTGCGGCCCCCGCGAGGCCGAGGGGTACCTGCGGCTGCGCGAGTGGCTGCGGGAACTGTACGACCTGGAGATGGCCCGGTTCATCGACGTGAACTTCGACTCCCCGCTCGCCCTGCTCTCCCCCGAACTGGCCAGCCTGGCGGCCCTCGGCGGCTTCCGGAGCCTGTCCTCGGCCGTCGGACGGTTCGTCAGGGACGAACGGCTGCGCCGGGTGTTCTCGTTCCAGTCCCTGTACGCGGGAGTGCCGCCCCACCGCGCCCTGGCCGCCTACGCGGTGATCGCGTACATGGACACCGTCGCCGGCGTCCACTTTCCGCGCGGCGGCATGCGTGCGCTGGGAGAGGCCCTGGCCGGCGCCGCGGCCAAGGCCGGAGCGGAGCTGCGCTACGGGAGCACCGTGACCCGCCTGGAACGGCGCGGCGACCGGGTGAGCGCCGCACTGCTGGCCGACGGGGAACGGGTGCCCTGTGACGCCGTGGTGCTGACCGTGGACCTCCCCCTGGCCTACCGGCTCCTGGGCCGGACCCCGTGGCGGCCGGTTCCGCTGCGGTTCTCACCGTCGGCGGTGGTCCTGCACGCGGGAACCGACCGGACGTGGCCGCTCCTGGACCACCACACCCTCCTGTTCGGTGCAGCGTGGCGGCGCACCTTCACCGAGATCACCCGGCTGGGGACACCGATGAGCGACCCCTCGCTGCTGGTGACGCGGCCGACGGCGACCGACCCCGGACTGGCCCCGCCGGGGCGGCACCTGCTCTCCGTGCTGGCGCCCTGCCCGAACCTGCGGACCGGCCGGATCGACTGGGCGTCCTTCGGCCCCCGCTACCGGGACCGGCTGGCGGCGACGCTGCGGGACCGCGGTCTGACCGGGTTCGACGAGTCGGTGGTGGTCGAGCGGCTGGTGACCCCGCAGGACTGGTCGCGGCAGGGGCATGCGTTCGGCACCCCGTTCGCCACGGCGCACACCCTCGCCCAGACGGGGCCGTTCCGACCGCGCAACCTGGTGCCGGGAACCGCCAACGCGGTGCTGGCCGGATGCGGAACCACCCCCGGGGTGGGACTGCCCACGGTCCTGGTGTCGGGGAAGCTCGCCGCGGCGCGCATCACCGGAGGCGTCCCCGCTGTCCCCCGGACGACGGTCACGAGTTCCGGGAGGCGACGGTGAGGCGGGAACTCCGGGCGGCCGGCATCACCGATCCCGGCCTGTGCGCGGACTACGCCCACTGCCGGGCACTGCACGCCCGCCACGGGCGTACCTACTACCTGGCCACGCTCGCGCTCCCCCCGCGGCGGAGGCCCGCGATCCACGCCCTCTACGGTTTCGCGCGCTGGGTGGACGACGTGGTCGACGCCCCGGAAGGCGCCGTCCCCGTCGAGACGCGGGCCGCCGTGCTCGCCCGTCTCGACACGGAACTGACCACGGCCCTGTCCGGTGGGACGAGTACGGAACCGGTGGTCAGAGCGGTCGCCGACACCGCGCGACGGTACGGGATCGGCGCCGAGCTGTTCGCGTCGTTCCTACGGTCCATGCGGATGGACCTGTCCGTCACCGACTACGCGACCTTCGCGGACCTGCGCGGCTACATGTACGGCTCGGCCGCGGTGATCGGCCTCCAGGTGCTGCCGGTGCTGGGCACGGTGGTGCCCCTGCCCCGTGCCGCCCCGCACGCGGCGGCGCTGGGGGAGGCGTTCCAACTGACCAACTTCCTGCGCGACGTGGCCGAGGACCTGGACCGGGGGCGGGTCTACCTGCCCGCGGACGTGCTGGCGCAGCACGGGGTGGACCGGGACCTGCTGGCGTGGTGCCGGTCCCGGCGGCGCGGGGACCCCCGGGTGCGTGACGCCCTGGCGCACCTGGTGGCGGTGAACCGCGACGGCTACCGGACGGCCGCGCCGGGGATCGCGATGCTCGACCCGGTGTCGCGGCCGTGCGTGGCCACGGCGTTCACGTTGTACCAGGAAATTCTCGACGTGATCGAGGAGGCCGACTTCGACGTGTGGAGTTGTCGGCGTGCGGTGTCGCGGTGGCGGCGTGCACGGGTGGCCGTTCCGGCGTTCGGTCGGGCCGTGCTGTACCGGGCCGCGGCGGTGCGGCGAGCGGACGGCGGTGTGCCGCGGAGGGGCGGCGCACGGATTTCGGGGAGGAACTGAGATGCCCGGGGACATGCTGTCTCGGCGGCTTCCGCTGCGCAGGCTGCCGAAGACCGAGTGGGAACGGCAGGAACCGTCGTGGCGGGGGGCGCGGCCGGGACTGATCGAGGGGGCGTTGAAGCGGGCCCTGGCGCGGCCGTCGGGGAACTGGTTCGTGCTCGCGGCGAGCACGCAGATCCGTCCGGGACGGCCGTTCGGCCGGATGGTGGCGGGGACCGAGCTGGTGGCGTGGCGGACCCGGGACGGGGCGGTGCACGTGGCTCCCGGCGCCTGCCCCCACCTGGGGGCTCCGCTGTGCCGGGGCGCGGTCCACCAGGACCGGCTGGTGTGCCGGTGGCACGGTCTGTCGCTGGGGCCGGAGGGGTTTCCGGGCTGGTCCCCGTTTCCCGCGCACGACGACGGGGTGCTGGTGTGGGTGCGGTTGGACGCGGCCGGCGGCGAGGAGCCGCTGCCCGCTCCGGTGGTGCCGGAGCGCCCGGAGACCGTGCGTGCGCTGGCCGCGGTGGAGACGTTGGCCGGGCGGTGCGAGCCGGAGGACGTGGTCGCCAACCGGTTGGACCCGTGGCACGGGTCGTGGTTCCACCCGTACTCGTTCGTGGACCTGCGGGTGGTCGAGGCCCCCGAGGAGGGGGTGGCCGACTCCGCGGACCGGTTCGTGGTGGACGTGTCGTTCCGGGTGGCGGGCCGGTTCGGGGTGCCGGTGCGGGCGGAGTTCCGCTGTCCGGAGCCGCGCACCGTGGTCATGCGCATCCTCCGGGGCGAGGGGACGGGCAGCGTGGTGGAGACGCACGCCACTCCGCTGGGCGTGGACCGGCAGGGAGTGCCGCGCACCGCGGTCGTCGAGGCGACGATCGCCGCGTCGGACCGGCCCGGGTTCACCGCGGCGCGGCGGGTCGCCCCTCTGGTCCGTCCGGTGATGCGGTTCGCCGCGCGGCGGCTGTGGCGGGACGACCTCGCCTACGCCGAACGCCGTTACGTGCTGCGCTCCTCGGGACGCTGGCCGTCCTGACTCCGGCCACCCCGGAGCGGTCCGTCCCCGCTTCCCCGTGGCGGGGACGGACCGTGTTCTTCCCGGTCGGCTCGGGGGTCATCCCTCGATCAGGTCCTGTCCCAGGTAGCGCCCCTCCCTGGCGGCGGGGACCGCGAAGAGGGCGCTGCCCTCGTGCCGGATGTAGCGGTTGAGGGCGTCGCCCTGGTCGGCGAGGCTGCGCTGCACCGGGGTGAACCCGGTGGCGGGGTCGCCCTGCCAGGCCATGAAGAGCAGGCCGGCGTCGCGGACGCCGTCGCGCCACCCCTGGTCGTAGCTGTAGCCGCGGCGGAACATGCGGGCCCCCAGGTTGTTCTCCGGGCTGGCCAGTCTCACGTGCGCGTTCTCCGGGATGAGCGGTTGTCCGTCCGCGTCGCGGGCGGACAGTACGACGGGGTCGGTCTCCCGCTGCCCGCCCAGGGGCGCCCCCGTGTCGAGGTGGCGGCCGAGCGCCCGTTCGCGGGTGGGCACGTCCAGTTTCCGCCACTCGTCCAAGAGCATCCGGATGCGCCGCACCACCAGGTAGCTGCCGCCGTCCATCCAGGCGTGCGCGGGATCGTCGTGCCGCGCGGTCACGGTCCGGTCGAACAGCGGGTGGTCCTGTGCCGGGTTGGCGGTGCCGTCGATCTGCCCCATGAGGTTGCGCGGGGTGGCGTCGGGGTCCCGGGAGGCGGCGGCGGTGCGGCGGAAGCCGGGCAGCGACCAGCGCACCGCCGTGGTCGGCGCGGCCGCCGCCACCAGTTCGTCCACCGCCGCGGCCAGCACCATGGGGTCTTCTGCTCCGACCTGGAGCATCAGGTCGCCGCCGCACCAGTGGGGGCGCAGCTCGTCGGTGGAGAACTCGGGCAGGTCGGCGAGGGCGTCCGGGCTGCGGTCCTCCGCGCCGATCGCCCGCAGCAGGGAGCCGCCGATGCCGACGGTGACCATGAGGGAGGCGGGGAGCAGTCCGGCGGAGGCCGCCCCCTCGGCCACCTCCGCGGGGCCTTCGGCGTGCAGTCGGGCCGCGAGTTCGGTCCAGGAGCGCAGCGCGGCGGCCGCGCCCTCGCGGGCCGCTTCGGGGGTTTCGCGGACCGTGTCGGCCAGGTCGAACGAGAGGACGTGGACGAACGCGGGTGCCCGTCCGGCGATTCCGGGCTGGGGTGCGGCGGTGGTGTCGGCCGGCTGCTCGGCCATGCCCAGCCGCTGTCCGTCGGCCGGGGCGGGGGCGGGGTCGGAGTCCGGCAGGAGGGGGCGGACGACCTCTCCCGCGGCCATGCCGACGCCCGCGCCGGTCAGTGCCGCCGCGCCCAGTCCCGCGAGGAATCCCCGGCGGGAGGCTCCCGCCGGGGCCGTCTGCGGTTCGGTCATGGCTTTCCCCGCCTCCTGTCAGTGGCCGCCGCTCCCGGCGCGTTCCAGCACCGGGGCCTCGACGTGGACGGTTGCTCCGTTGTCGAAGGTCAGGGTGATGGTGGCGGTGTCGCCGACCCGCGGGGGGCGGGGCATGTCCAGCACCATGAGGTGGAGTCCGCCGGAGGCGAGTTCGACGGTTCCGCCCGCGGGGACGGGGATGGTGTCGACCGGGGTCATCTGCGACGCGCCGCTTTCGGTGGTCTCCACCGTGTGCAGTTCGGTCCGGTCCGACAGCGAGGTGGCCGCCTCGGTCAGGGCGACGGGTCCGTCGCCGTTGTTGGTGATGGTGAGGTATCCGGCGGTCATCGAGGGCTGGGCGGGTTCGGCCAGCCAGGCGTCCGCGACGGTGAGGTCTCCGGCCTGGGCGCCGCCCTTGGCCGGGGTGCCGTGCTCGGCGGTCGGCGCGGCGGACCCGCCTGGGTTGTCCGTGCGCGGGGCGGCGCCTTGGCCGGCGCAGCTGGCGAGGGCGAGCAGGGCGGCCGCGCCGAGGGCGAGGAGGGCGGAGGTGGAGGCGTTCATGGGGTTGTCTGTGCGCATGGCTGTGGGATCTCCGGGGCTCAGAGCTGTTCGGTGAGCAGGTCGGGCAGGACGGCGCTCATCTGCTCACCCGAGGTGCCGGGGTCGAAGAACCCGATGGCGTCGCCGCCGGGGCGGAGGACCGCGACCCGTTCGCCGTGGGTGACGAGGTAGTTGCCGTCGGTCTGCTCGGGCGCCTCCACGGGGATGCCGTACGCCCGGGCTGCCTGGACCACCTCGTCGATGGGGCCGATCACTCCCTGGAATCCGGGGTCGAAGCCGGCCAGCCAGGAACGCATCTGTTCGGGGGTGTCGCGGGCCGGGTCGGTGCTGACCATGACCACGTCGACCCGTTCGGCGTCCGCCCCGATGCGGGTGACCGCGTCGGCGATGTCGGCCATCGTCGTGGGGCACACGTCGGGGCAGCTGGTGTAGCCGAAGTAGAGCAGGGTGAGCCGGTCCTCCGCGACGCCGGTGAACGACCACGGTTCGTCGTCCACGGTGCGGAACTCGTGCTCCGGGGCGGACATCGGGGTTTCGGTCAGGTCGAGGTAGTAGTCGAACTCGCCGCGCTGCTGGCTGTCGGCGTCGCTGTCCTGTCCGCATCCGGCGAGGACGAGGACTCCGACGGCCGCGAGTACTGCTCCCGCGCTCCGTACCCTGTTTCGGACGCGCCGATATCCCGGTTTCTGGGAAATAGGGATGTTGTGGGCGATGATGGAGTCGTGAGGTGCATCGACTGTCGAACCGCTCTTTCCGCCGAAATCGACGGAGAGACGCCGAGCCACTCCCCGGAAGAGGTCCGCGCCCATCTGCGCGAGTGTGCGGAGTGCGGTGTCTGGCTCTCGGCCGCGCGGGGGCTGCACCGGCTGGTCGGCGTCACCACGCTGGCCGCCGGTCCGGGTGGGGACGAGCGAGTGGGGGAACGGTCCTGCGGTTAGCCTTCCGCACCGGTTCCTCCCGGTCTTACCGGTCATGCTGGTTCTCCTCGGATCGGTCCGCGCCGTGCCGGGTTCCGGGCACGCGCGGGACGGCCGCAGCGCCTTCGCGCGCGGCCTGACCACGGTTCTTGCGGATCAGGGGAGCCGAGGAGCGGGCGGTCCGCGCCGGACGACCGCGTACCGCAGCACCGCGCCGGAGGCGAGCGGTGTTCCGCTCCCGCCGTACAGCCTCCCCCGGGACGGGCCCGGTACGGCGGGCGGCGCGGTGCACAGCCGGAACGCGCCGGACAGCAGGGTGCGCAGCGCGCGGGCGAGCCGGAGGGCCGCGGCCTCGCCGCGGTGCAGCCACAGCGCGCAGAGCAGGGCCGCACCCAGGTGGGTCGCCAGCATTCCGAGGGAGGAGTCCGGTCCGTCCGCCGTGCCGGGGAGGGCCGCCGTCCGGTGGGCGGCGTGGATGCCGCCTCCGGACTCGGTCAGGCCGAAGACGAGGTGCAGGGCGAGCTGTCCCCACAGCATCCAGCCGAGGATGGCGCCGCCGCGTTCCCTGCCGGCGAGTCCCCATCCGACGGCCAGCATCAGCGCGAAGCCGGCCAGTGTCCCGCTGAGGGGGACGTCGTGTCCGGACTGGAGCGCGTGTCCGTTGGCGGACACGCCGACGGACACCGCGGCGAAGACCCCGGCGCGGGCGACCCTGGCGAGTGACGTTCCGTGCACAGCACTCCTATCGTCGCACCGGTTCTGAGTAGGGGTGATCGGGGGTGGGGAAAGCGCGTTGGCGGCATTGATACGGGTGGGGGTATCGTTGGGACGGAAGAGGTGATGACGGTGGAGATGAAGCCCGAACTGGTCGGCGACGCTCTGACCAGGCTGCGTCGCGCGCACGGACAGCTCGGCGGGGTCATCGCGATGATCGAGGCCGGCGAGGACTGCGCCGACGTGCTGACCCAGCTCGCGGCGGTCTCGCGGGCGCTGGACCGGGCCGGGTTCAAGATCGTGGCCAGCGGCCTGCGGCACTGCCAGGCGGCGCGTGAGCGCGGCGAGGAACCGCCGATGAGCGAACAGGAGTGGGAGAAGCTCTTCCTCTCCCTGGCCTGAGCACCCCGGGGTGCGGTCCGGTGGTCCAGGGCCGCACCGCCCTCCGTTTCCCACCACAGCCATGTCCGTCATATACCCCTGGGGGTGTGTAGTGTTTCGTTGGAGGTCGGCGCAGACTCCGGAGATCGCGGTGGACCGACTGGATGCCGCCCGCGCGGCCGGAGCGCTCCTGCTCGACGTGCGGGAACCGGCGGAGTTCGCGTCCGGCCACGTGCCCGGAGCCGTGAACCTGCCGCTGGGCCGGGTGGCGGCCGAGGCCCACCGGTTCGCCGGGCGCTCGGTCTGCGTGATCTGCCGCTCGGGCCAGCGGAGCCTGCGTGCCGCCGCCCTGCTCAACCGGGCCGGGGCGGACGCGGTCTCGGTGGCCGGGGGCACCCGGGACTGGATCGCCTCGGGGCGCGCCGTGACCACCGGTTGACCCGTCGCCGGCACGGCCCACCCCTGCCCGCAACATACCCCCTCCCGTATCCATCAGCAGAGAGGTTTCCATGGACAGTCCGATCTCCGCTTCCCTGACTCCCGAACAGGTGCGGGAACTCCAGGAGCGCAACCCCCGGACGCGGGTGATCGACGTGCGCACTCCCGGCGAGTTCGCCGGGATGCACATCCCCGGCTCCTACAACGTTCCGCTCGATCTGCTTCGCGAACACCGGCGCGAGCTGAGCGCCGAGCACGACGACCCGGTCGTGCTGGTGTGCCGCTCGGGGATGCGCGCCGACCAGGCCCGCGCGCTCGTCGAGGGCAGTGGGCTGGAGCGGATCAGCGTGCTCCGGGGCGGCATCAGCGAGTGGGAGCGCACCGGTGCGCCCCTGAACCGGGGGGCGGGGGGACGCTGGGCGATGGAACGCCAGGTGCGTCTGGTCGCCGGATCGATCGTGCTCGCCTCCGTCGCGGCCAGTGCCGTGTTCGGGCCGCTGAAGTGGGTGGCCGCGGCCGTCGGCGCGGGGCTGACCTTCGCGGCGGTCACCGACTCCTGTCTGATGGCGCGACTCCTGGCGCTGCTGCCCTACAACCGCGCCGACTCCTGTGACGCTCCGGCGATGCTGACCGCGCTCACCGATGCCGCGCCCGCGGCGCGGGACTGACCGTGGCTCTCGCGGCGGCGCTCTTCGGCGTGCTGATCGGGCTGCTGCTCGGGCTGCTCGGTGGCGGCGGGTCGATCCTGGCGGTGCCCGCGCTGGTCTACGGCGTGGGTCTGCCGCCGGCGGCAGCCGTTCCGGCCTCCCTGGTCGTGGTGGGGGCGTCGGCGGCGACCGGCCTGCTGACCAGGGTCCGCGCCGGCCTGGTCCGCTGGCGGGTGGCGCTGGTCTTCGGGCTGGCCGGGCTGCCCGCCGCGTTCGGCGGCGGCGCGGTGGGGCGACTGCTCCCCGAACGCTGGCTGATGCTCGGCTTCGCGGCGCTCATGGTCGTGGTGGCCGTACGCATGCTGCGGTCCGCCGTGTCCTCGGGCGGGGCCTGCCGCAGCGGGGCCGGCGGGGTGAACTGGCGCGTGTGCCTGCCCCGGTCGGTGCTGGCGGGTGCCCTGGTGGGGTTCCTGACCGGCCTGTTCGGAGTCGGCGGCGGCTTTGTCGTCGTCCCGGCGCTGAGCGTGGGGCTGGGGCTCACCGCGGCCGAGGCGGTGGCCACCTCGCTGGCGATCATCGTCCTCAACTCCGCCTCCGGGCTCGCCGCGCACTCCTCCGCCCTGGCCGACCTCGACCTGCTGACCGTGGGGGTCTTCGCGGTGAGCGCGATGGCCGCCTCCCTGGCCGCCGGGAGTCTGGCCACGCGGTTGCCCGCCGCCCTGCTGAGGCGTGGTTTTGCCGTCCTCGTCCTCGCCGTCGCCGCGGGGGTGGCGGCGGTGACCCTGACCGTTCCCGAACTGCTTCCGTAACCGGTACCGAACAACGGGCCTCCCGGCCCGCGACACAGACCACACCCATCGAACAGAGATACCCCCCGGGGCATACCGGACACGCCGGGCACCCGGATCACGGAGAGGAAGACACGATGCTGTTCACGCAGTACTACCTCGACTGCCTGTCCCACGCGTCCTACCTGGTCGCCGACGAGACCACCGGCCGGGCCGTGGTGGTCGACCCCAAGCGCGACGTCACCGACTACCTCGCGGACGCCGAGGAGAAGGGGCTGACCATCGAGGCGGTCATCAACACCCACTTCCACGCCGACTTCGTCGCCGGCCACCTGGAACTGGCCGACCGCACCGGGGCGTGGATCGGCTACGGCCGTCGTGCCGAGACCGAGTACCCCAGCCGGAAACTGGCCGACGGCGAACGGATCGTCCTCGGCGACGTCATCCTGGAGGTCATGGAGACGCCGGGGCACACCCCCGAGTCGATCAGCATCCTGGTCTACGAGCACGCCGACGACACCGTTCCCTACGGCGTCCTCACCGGTGACGCGCTGTTCATCGGCGACGTGGGCCGCCCCGACCTCCTGGCCTCGCTCGGGTCCACCGCCGAGGAGCTCGGCCGGATGCTCTACGACTCGGTGCAGCGCAAACTCATGGGCCTCCACGACGACGTGCGGGTCTTCCCGGCGCACGGCGCCGGTTCGGCGTGCGGCAAGAACCTGTCCACCGAGCGCTGGTCCACGATCGGCGAACAGCGGCGCACCAACTACGCCTGCCGCCCGATGGACGAGGAGACCTTCCTCACCCTGGTCACCGCGGGCCAGCCGGCCGCTCCCTCCTACTTCGCCTACGACGCGGTGCTCAACCGCAAGCAGCGCGAGGTGCTGGACCCCGAGAAGATCGTGGTCGCCCTCTCCGCCGAGGACTTCCTGGCGCGGCGGGCCGCCGGGGCGGTGGTCGTGGACTCCCGCGACCCGCAGGAGTACGCGGCGGGCCACCTGCGCGGCTCACTCAACGTCCCGGTGGACGGCCGGTTCGCCGAGACCGCGGGCAGCGTGCTGCAGCCGGGCACCCCGCTGCTGGTCGTCGCCCCCGAGGGCCAGGAGGCGGAGACCCTGGTCCGCCTGGCCCGGGTCGGCTTCGACACCACCGTGGGCTACCTGCCGGAACCGGAGAACGTCTTCGTCACCGTGCCCGAGGAGATGGAGAGCTCCGTCCGGGTGACCGCGGCGGCCCTGTCGGAGCGGCTGCGCGACGCGGAACCGCCCGTCGTGCTGGACGTGCGCAACCAGGGCGAGCGTGACCAGGGCGCGATTCCCGGATCGCTGCACATCCCGCTCGCGGAACTGCCCTCCCGGATGGACGAGGTTCCCTCCGGCCGTCCGGTCGTGGTGCACTGCGCGGGCGGCTACCGCTCCAGCGTCGCCGCCAGCCTGCTGCGGGCCAGGGGCCGGTCGGACGTCTCCGACCTGCTCGGCGGCTACGCGGCCTTCCAGGCCCTGCACCAGACGGCCTGATCGGTGCCGCTCCCCGCGGGACCGCGCGGTGCGCGGTCCCGCGGCCGCCGCCGAAAAGTCGACATATCGACTTGTCGACAGGCCAGTGGAGGGCGGAAGTCCAGGGGCGGGCATGGCAGAAAAGGTGGGAAATTCGTCATTGCTGCCACGGCGCGGCGGTCGAATACTGAAGCCATGCCGAACCGCCGTGTCCTCATCGTCCTCTTCGACGGTGTGCAGAGCCTGGACCTCGCCGGCCCGCTGGAGGTCTTCAGCGGCGCCAACCGCTACGTGCAGGCGTACCTGGACGGCGCGGCCGAGTACGAGGTGGTGACCGCCTCACTCGGCGGCGCCGCGGTCCGCTCCTCCAGCGGACTGCACATCACCCCCGACCTCGACCTCGCCGACGCCCCCGCCCCGCACACCCTCGTCGTGCCGGGCGGCGACGGCACCCGCGTGCCCCCAAGCGGCCTGGTCGACTGGCTCCGCGCGCACGCGCACCGGGCCGAGCGGCTCGTCTCGGTGTGCACCGGGGCGTTCCTGCTCGCCGAGGCGGGACTGCTGAACGGCAGGCGCGCCACCACCCACTGGGCGTCCTGCGACCGCCTGGCCGAACGCTTCCCCGAGGTCCGGGTGGACCCCGACCCGATCTTCGTCCGGGACGGCCGCGTGGCCACCTCGGCCGGGGTGACCGCCGGTATCGACCTGGCCCTGGCACTGGTGGAGGAGGACCTGGGCCGGGACGCGGCGCTCACCATCGCCCGGTACCTCGTGGTGTTCCTGCGCCGCCCCGGCAACCAGGCCCAGTTCAGCGCCCAACTCCGGGCTCAGAGCGCACGCCGTGAACCGCTGCGGGAACTCCAGGGCTGGATCAGCGACAACCCGGACGCCGACCTGTCGGTGGAGGCGCTGGCCGCGCGCGCCGGATTGTCCCCACGCCAGTTCGCCCGGGCCTTCACCGCCGAAGTGGGGGTCACCCCCGGCAGGTACGTGGAGCGGATCCGCCTGGAGGCGGCCCGCCGCCTGCTGGAGGACAGTTCCCGTGGGATCGAGCAGGTGGCGCGCTCCTGCGGCTACGGCACCCCGGAGGCGATGCGCCGCGCGTTCCTGCGCACGCTCGGCGTCTCCCCCGCCGAGTACCGACGGCGGTTCCGCCCGTCGGCGACGGAAACAACCATGGAAGGGAGCGATCATGCAGATCGCCATCCTGCTCTTCGACCGACTCACCGCGCTTGACGCGGTGGGCCCCTACGAGGTCCTCACCCGGCTTCCCGAAGCGGAGACCGTCTTCGTCGGGGAACGCGTCGGCGAGGTCCGCACCGACACCGGACGACTCGGTCTGCGCGTGGACGCGACCCTCGACGAGGTCACCGCCCCCGACGTCGTGGTGGTGCCGGGCGGACCCGGCCAGGCCGCGCTCATGGACCACGGTCCCGTACTCGAATGGCTGCGCGCCGTGGACCGCACCAGTGCCTGGACCACGTCGGTGTGCACCGGTTCACTGCTGCTGGCCGCCGCCGGCCTGCTCACCGGACGACGGGCCACCTCGCACTGGCTGGCACTGGACCAGCTCCCCGCCTTCGACGTGACACCGGTGTCGCAGCGGGTGGTGTTCGACGGCAAGTACGTGACCGCGGCGGGTGTCTCCTCCGGCATCGACATGGCCCTCGCCCTGACCGCCCGGATCACCGGCGAGACCGTCGCCCGGATGGTGCAGCTCGGCATCGAGTACGACCCGCAGCCCCCGTTCACCGCCGGATCACCGGAGACGGCCCCGCCCGAGGTCGTGGAGGCGCTGCGCGCCCGGACCCCCCTGGTCCTCACGGGGGAGTGACCGCGTCGCGGCCCCTCTCCGGCGGCCTGCGGTGATGCTTTGCCGCTCCTTTGCCGGCACTGGTCTTTGGGGTGTGCGGACCGGGGAAGCAGAAGAGGCCGCTATGGAAGGGCTTCCCATGAAGCGCACCATCGTGGCTGCCGTCGTCGCGGGGGGAACCGTCCTCACCGCCGGTCCCCTCCTCCTCGGTCCGCACGTCACCGCCGGGCAGGACGCGGCGTTCCTCCGGTCGGCCGCCGAGACCCCCCGGGGCCTCGCGGGTCCCGCCCCCGGCGCCGGGCGGGCCCCCGAGCCGGGGGACTTCCGGGGGGCAGCGGCCACCGCCGGGGACTGGCTGCTGTACGTCACCGACGTCCGCGTCGAGGAGGACGGCGTCGTCACCGACGGCACGGGGAACGGCGTGCACGCCCCCGAGGGGATGGTGTACCACGTCTTCACCCTCCAGGCCGTCAACCGCGGTACCGAGCCGCTCCGCTTCGCCCCGGTCGGCTCCACGGCCGCCGACGTCGACGGCCGCACCTTCGCCCACGATCCCCGGGCCGGGCGAGTGGCGTCCGGTTCCCCGGCCCCGCTCCTGGCTCCGGGCTCGGTCACGGAGACCGAGGTGGTCTTCCCCGCCCCGCCGGACGCGCGCCTGTACGAGATCGTGGTCACCATCGAGTACGGGGCGGTCTTCGCCACTCTGGAGGCTCGGCGCTGACCGGGCCTCCCGTGCTCCCCCGCGCTGACGGCCGACCGGCGCCGCGGGCACCGGTCGGCCGTGTCGTGCGCTGGGGTTCCTACGGCCGGTACGGGGGGCGGAGCCACTCCGGACCGCCGTCGTCCTCGTCGTCCTCGTCGTCCG
The DNA here is from genome assembly GCF_023208015.1 of Thermobifida alba. Classification (NCBI taxonomy): domain Bacteria; kingdom Bacillati; phylum Actinomycetota; class Actinomycetes; order Streptosporangiales; family Nocardiopsidaceae; genus Thermobifida; species Thermobifida alba. Next base: position 3,809,411 of record NZ_CP051627.1, read on the forward strand.
GGCTGGTCGTGACGGCGCCGGGGTACGGCGTCCGAGCGGTCTGCGTGTCCCATGAAGGCGCCGGTCCGGCCGTGGCGTACGGCCACGTCCCGTTCACGGCGTCGACAGTGCTGGGGGTCGTATCCACCTTCGGAGGCAGGATCATCACCACCATGGAATCACCCTAGTACCGAATGGTCGGTTTTTGGTGGCCACTGTGGGCCAGCCAGGGTGTGCCCGAAACGGGGACGACTATCCCTCTGCAGCCCGAAAAGGCCGACGACCTCCGCCGATGGTGACGACGCGGGTGTCCGGAACGGCCTCCGCGGCGCCCCGGTCGGGGAGGGTGATCGCACCGGATCGACCGGGTGGTCCCCGTCCGGTCCACCGGGAGGAGTTTCACGTGAAACCGCGGCCCCGGAGGCGGAGCCCGCCGACCGCCCCGGTAGCCGGCGGCGTGTCCCGCGTCGAGGGGGTCGGTACCGGATGCGGCCGCCGAAGGGGCCTCGGCCCGCGACTCCGGTGCTCCGTCAACGTCGCATGGAGCCGCCGCGGTGCCGAGCGGCGCGGATCTGCGCCCACAGCGCCGCGGACATGCTCGCGACCGGGGTGCGCGTTCCGATCGCCACTTCCTCCAGGGGGGTGGTCTTCCCGTCGAGGAAGCGCAGCAGCCGCGGCAGCGAGTTGTTCCGGAACAGCGTGGCGAAGAACTCGGCCCCGTCGACCACTCCGTCGTCCAGTCCGCGCAGCAGCACCGCGTCCATGAACAGGTGGCGTCCGCGGTGGGCCGGACACCGGACCGGGAGCCGGCCCGCCGCCAGCGCCGCCGCGATCTGCCTGGTCTGGCGCTGCACCCCGGAGAACGTGTACCCCGTGGCGGGACGAGTGGCTCCCCCCGCGGCGCCGATCCTGAACACCCGGCGCCCCACCCGCGCGGGCAGTCGGGCGCTGGTCATCGGGATCACCCCCTGCTCCGTCCCGGTGACCGTGAACACCCCCAGTTCCAGCAGGCGCCCGGTGTAGTCGCGCAGCGCCGCGTCGTACCCCTCGTCGTCGAGCACCGCCCTGGTGAACTCGGTGTACTCCACCAGGGCGGTGCGCGCGTCGAAGGGCAGTACGTAGCCGAAGGCCACCCCCCTCTCCGGCTGCGGTACCCGCAGGTCCATCAGCACCGCCGCAGAGGCATCGAACCGCGGCCGGTCGGTGCGGACGAACCAGCCCCGGAAGTGCTGCAGCAGCGTGACGCCGTCCGCCGGGAGCTCCGGGAGGGGACGCGAGTCGAACACCAGGCCCGCGGCGAGCTCCCGTTCCGCTCCCTCCGCCCCACGCAGTCGCAGCACCGCCCCGTCCGGGCCGTCCACGATGTCGGTGACCGTCCACCGGAGCGTGCGCGTCTTCCGCAGCCCGCTTCGGACCAGCGCCTCGAAGTCCCGGGACCGCACCATCTTGTACACCAGCGGGTGGAGGTGCGACCGCCACGCCGTCCCGTCCGGTCCCACCACCGAGAGGGCGTGCCAGCGGTGGTTCACCGCCGCGTCCCATTCGCCCGCCGCCTTCTCCCAGAAACACCAGGTGCGTTCGGGGGGACGCAGTCCCGTCTCGGGGGTCTCCACCATGACCACGGACCGTCCCGGCAACATCCGGTCCAGCCGGTGGGCCAGGGACAGCCCCGCCGCTCCCGCCCCCACGATCGCCACGTCCACCCGTTCCACGACACCCCTTCCCACGACGACACACTTTCCATGCCCTCTCGGTAGCGTCTTCATGACAGAGAGTCGCCGATTGGGGAGAGGGCATGCCAACGTCCGTGGAGGCCGCGAAACGGCACCGGGTCACCGCCGAGTTCGACCACTCGGCCGCCGTCTACGACCGGCTCGTCGCCGTCAACCCCGGCTACCACGCGCACCTGCGCCGCTCCGCCGCCCGGTTGCGCCTGCCCGACGGCGGCGCCGGACTGCGCCTGCTGGACCTGGGCTGCGGCACCGGCGCGTCCACCGCCGCGCTGCTGCGGGTCGCCCCGCGTGCCGAGATCCTCGCGGTCGACGCCTCCGCCGGAATGCTCGCCGCGGCCCGCGCCAAGCCCTGGCCGGCCACCGTGCGGTTCGTGCACGCCCGGGCCGAGACGCTCACCGCTCCCGGCTCCTTCGACGCGGTCTTCGCCGCCTACCTGCTGCGCAACTGCCCCGACCGGGACGGCGTCCTCGCCGTCATGCGCGACCTGCTGCGTCCCGGCGGCCGTCTGGCCCTCCACGAGTACTCCGTGGCCGACTCGCCCGCCGCGGCGGCCGTGTGGACCGCGGTCTGCTGGTCCGTGATCATCCCGCTGGGACGGGCCCTGTCCGGCCGCGCCGACCTGTACCGCTACCTGTGGCGCGGAGTCCTGGAGTTCGACGGCGCACGCCGCCTCACCGAGCGCATGCGCGCGGTCGGCCTGCGCGAGGTGCGGGTGCTGCCCATGCCCGGGTGGCAGACCGGGATCGCGCACACCTTCCTCGGTCGCCGCGCCCACGCGGGGGAGTCCGCGTGAGCCTCCGCCCGCCCGGCCGGGATCCGCGCGCCCGCCGCCTCGTCCCGCCGCCGTCCACCGGCACCCCGCCCGAACGGCGTCCCCGGGCCGCCGTCGTCGGCGGCGGCATCGCCGGTCTGTCCGCCGCCACGGCGCTGGCCGAACGCGGAGTGGACGTCACCGTCCTGGAACGCGACGCCCACCTCGGCGGCCGCCTCTCCGGCTGGGAGACCGTCCTCTCCGACGGGTCCACGGTCACCATGAGCCGCGGCTTCCACGCCTTCTTCCGCCAGTACTACAACCTGCGCGCCCTGCTCCGCCGCGCCGACCCCGGCCTGGACGGGTTCGTCCCCCTGGCCGACTACCCGCTCGCCCACGCGGAGGGCGCCGTCGACGGGTTCGCCGGGCTGCCCGCCACCCCGCCGTGGAACGCGTTCGCCTTCGTCGCGCGCAGCCCCAGTTTCCGCTGGCGCGACCTCGCCGGCGTCAACCTCGCCGCGGCCCTGGCCCTGCTGGACGTGCGCGTCCCGGACGTCTACCGGAGGCTCGACCACGTCGACGCGCTCGACTTCCTGGACCGGCTGCACTTCCCCGAGACGGCGCGCCACCTGGCGCTGGAGGTGTTCTCCCGGAGCTTCTTCGCCGACCCGCGCGCGCTGTCGGCCGCCGAACTGCTCACCATGTTCCACCTCTACTTCCTCGGCTCGGGGGAGGGCCTGCTCTTCGACGTGCCGCGCGCGCCGTTCCCCCGGGCGTTGTGGCAGCCGCTCGCCGGCCACCTGCGTTCGCTCGGCGTCCGGATCCACACCGGCACACCGGTCGACCGGGTCGGGGAGGGGCGCGGGCTCCGCCACGCCGTGCACACGCCCGACGGGGTGGCCGAGTACGACGCGGTGGTCCTGGCCACCGACCTGCCCGGACTGCGCGCGCTGGTCGCGGCCTCTCCCGGCCTCGGTGACGCGGCCTGGCGCCGCCGGGTGGCGCAGCGGCCCAGCGCCCCGCCCTTCCTGGTGTGCCGGCTGTGGCTGGACCGTCCGGTGCGCGTCGACCGGCCCGCGTTCCTGGGCACCAGCGGACACCCCACCCTGGACAACATCAGCGTCCTGGAACGCTACGAGGACGAGGCGGCCTCCTGGGCGGCGCGCACCGGCGGCTCCGTGGTCGAACTGCACGCCTACGCGCTGCCCGTCGACGCCGAGGCCGGTGCGGAACGGGACCGGCTCCTCGCGCAGCTGCACCGGGTCTATCCGGAGACGGCGGCGGCACGCGTGGTCGACGAACGCTGTGAACTGCGCGCCGACTGCCCGCTGTTTCCCCCCGGCGACTTCACCGAGCGGCTCACGGTCCCCACTCCCGACCCGTTCCTGGTGGTCGCCGGCGACCACGTCCGCGTGGACCTGCCCGTGGCGCTCATGGAGCGCGCCGCGACCAGCGGCCTGCTCGCGGCCAACACACTGCTGCTGCGGTGGGGCCTGCCCGGACACGCGGTGTGGAGTGTGCCCAACCGGGGCCGGCTCCCGCTGGCCCGGCACCTGCTTCCGGCCCCGCGGCGGCCGGGCCGCTCCGCGGCGGGTCGGTGAGCCGACCCGCCCCGCCGGCCGGCCGGTGGTCGGCGGGAGGTAACGTGACCGGATCATGGCACGTCTGATCAGCGCCGCACCGTTCCGGCACCCCCGGGACTCCGAGATCTTCCGGCTCGCCGTCCCCACCTTCTTCGCCCTGGTGTCGGAGCCGCTGTTCCTGCTCACCGACTCGGCGGTGGTGGGCGGACTCGGCACCGAGGCCCTCGGCGGGCTGGGCGTGGCCGGACAGATCCTGTTGACGTTCGCGAACCTGTGCATCTTCCTCGCCTACGGCACCACGGCCGCCGTCTCACGCAGGTTCGGTGCGGGCCAGATCGCCCTGGGGCTCCGGCACGGCATCGACGGACTGTGGTTGGCCGTCCTCATCGCGGCGGTCGCCGTCGCCGCAGGCTGGCCGTTGTCCCCGCTGCTGGTGGAGGCGCTGGGCGCCTCCCCCGCGGTCGCCCCGTACGCGCTCACCTACCTGCGGATCAGCCTGTTCAGCCTGCCCGGACTGCTGATCATCATGGCGGGCACCGGGGTGTTGCGCGGCCTGCAGAACGCGCGCGTCCCGCTGGCGGTGTCGGTGGGCGCGAACCTCGCCAACATCGTGCTGTGCGTGCTGTTCGTATGGGGTCTGGGCTGGGGCATCGCCGGTTCCGCATGGTCCACGGTGGCCGCGCAGAACGGGGGCGCGGCCGTGTACCTGGCGGTCGTGGTCCGGGCCGCGCGGCGGCACGGCGTCTCGTTCGCTCCCACCCTCTCCGGGCTGCGCGACGCCGCGGCCTCCGGTTTCGCGCTGTTCGTGCGGACGGTGTCGCTGCGGGTGGTCCTCGTGGTCACGACCGCGGTCGCGGCCCGGCTCGGCGACCCCGAGATCGCCGCCCACCAGGTGGTGTCCCAACTGTGGTCGCTGCTGGTGTTCGCGTTGGACGCCATCGCGATCGCGGGGCAGTCGATCATCGGACGCTACCTGGGCGCCTCCGACGTCCCCGGCGCCCGCGAGACCACCCGCCGGATGGTGGAGTGGGGGGTGATGACGGGAGCGGTGTTCACCGTGCTCGTCCTGGCGGTACGCCCCTGGGCGTGGATTCCGTTCACCGACGACCCCGAGGTGCGCGCCCTCATCACGGCCGCGCTGCTCGTCGTGGCGCTGCTGCAGCCGTTGAGCGGGGTCGTGATGGTGCTCGACGGCATTCTGATGGGCGCCGGCGACCAGCGCTACCTCGCCTGGGCGAGCCTGTGGACGATGCTGGTCTTCCTGCCGTGCGCCGCGCTGGTCCCGGTCCTGGCGTCCCCCGGTTCGGTGACCGGGTTGGTGCTGCTGTGGTCGGCTTTCGGCGTGTGGATGCTGGCCCGCGGGGTGACACTGGGCGTGCGTGCCGCGGGAACCGCGTGGCTGGTGACCGGGGCGGGCGCGCCGCGCTGACCGGGGTGCGGCCGGGCTGCGGACCGGTCAGCCCCCGACGCGGGCCCGCGCCAGCGGGTCGGTTCCGTCCTAGACGGGGCCGTGGTGGTACTCCACCGCGACCTCCCCCACAGGGGCGTCCGGATACGACGGGATGTTCTCCTCCGGGATGTCCGGGAATCCGGGGACGGAGCGATCGTTGTGGATCAGTTGCTGTCTCAGGGCGGCCAGCAGGGCCGCGGTGTCCTCCCGCAGGCGCGGCAGGGCCCCGTACAGCCGGTCGCCCGGGCAGTTGGTGGCGTTGAAGTCGCGGTGGCCCACGATCGCCCGGCCCGGGTCCAGGCCGTAGCGGAGGCACAGCCAGGCGCAGGTGTGGGTGAGGGCTTCCAGTAACGTGTCGGGCGGTGTGGCCGACATGTAGTCGCCCTCGTTCTCGATGCCGACGGTGTGCGAGTTGTGGCCGGCCACGTGCGCGCCGAGCAGGTGTCTGCCGGCGCGGACCGCGGGCAGCGTGTTGTCCCGTCCCTCCATGACGATCCCGCCTCGGCTGATGGTGAACTGCTGTCCGGTGTCGTTCCAGCCGTTGTGGTGCATGTGGTACCGCTGGATCGCCCTCGACAGCGCGAACGCCTGTTCCATGGAGTAGTCGGTCACGTTCGGGGTGGCCGTGTGGTGCACCACGATGTGGTCCGGTCGGTGGTCCAGGATCCGGCCGGCCCTCCGAGGCGGCTGGGCGCCCCAGTCCGCGCGGGTGTACACCGTGGGACCGCTGTCCGCCCCGGCGTCGCGCGCCGTTCCCAGGTCGGCCAGTCCGCCGAGGAGTACGCCTCCCGCGACCAGCCCGAACCCGCGGACCACGCTCCGTCTGTCAAGTCCCGTCCCGGCACACCGCTCGTGAGTCGCCACCGAGAATCCGACCTTCCTCCTGGGCAATCTGTCCAGGAGTCAAGATAAGTGACTGACTGTAGTCAAAATCCTACTTTGCGAAGCAATGGCGTGTCCCCAAGGAAGGGTCAAGCGTTGCGCTGTTCCGGCCTCCACACAGCAGTGGACCCCGGCCCACCGAGCCGGGGTCCACAGAAGCACGGGGACGGTTCAGGAACCGACGACCTCAAGCGCGAGCGAGGCGTTGACCTCGGGGTGGAGGCGGACCTCCACCGTGTAGTCGCCCACCGACTTGATCGGGTTGCGGATCTGGATCCGACGCTTGTCCACCGCGGGACCGCCGGCCGCCTTGATGGCGTCGGCCACGTCCGCGGCGGTCACCGAACCGAACAGGCGCCCGTTGTCACCGGAACGCTGCGTCAGACGCACCTTGAGGGCACCGAGCTGTCCCGCGACCTGCTTCGCCTCGTCCAGGCTGCGGATCTCCCGCGCGGCGCGGGCGCGGCGGATCGAGTCGATCTGCTTCTGGCCGCCCCGCGTCCACTTGATGGCGAACCCGCGCGGCAGCAGGTAGTTGCGGCCGTAGCCGTCCTTCACCTCGACGACGTCGCCGGGGGCGCCGAGACCGTTGACCTCGTGAGTCAGAATCAGCTTCACGTTGTTACCTCCTCGTCGGCCCCGGTCAGCGAGCGGTGCTGGTGTAGGGCAGCAGCGCCATCTCGCGGGCGTTCTTCACGGCCGTGGCGACGTCACGCTGGTGCTGCGTGCAGTTGCCGGTGACCCGGCGGGCGCGGATCTTGCCGCGGTCGGAGATGAACTTGCGCAGGAGAGTGGTGTCCTTGTAGTCGATGTAGGTCATCTTCTCCTGGCAGAACATGCAAACCTTCTTCTTGGGTTTGCGGACTGGCGGCTTCGCCATCGTGGTGCTCCTTTTTCAAGAGCCCCGCTGTCGCGGGGATGGTCGCTGGAACAGAAATACCTAGAACGGCGGCTCGTCGGAGTAGCCTCCGCCGCCGAATCCTCCGCCGCCGGTGGCCCACGGGTCGTCCGCGGGCGGGCCGGACCGGGCGCCCTGGTTGCCGCCGTAGCCGCCACCCTGGCCGCCGTAGCCGCCCTGCGGAGCGCCGCCGTAACCGCCACCGCCGAAGCCGCCGCCCTGGCCGCCCTGCCGCTGCGTCTTGGTCACCTTGGCGGTGGCGTGGCGCAGCGCGGGGCCCACCTCTTCGACGTCGACCTCGAAGACGGTGCGCTTCTCGCCCTCCTTGGTCTCGTACGAGCGCTGCTTGAGCCGCCCCTGCACGATGACACGCATGCCGCGTTGCAGACTCTCGGCCACGTTCTCCGCGTACTGCCGCCAGACCGAGCAGGTGAGGAACAGCGACTCGCCGTCCCGCCACTCTCCCGACTGGCGATCGAAGACACGCGGGGTGGAGGCCACGCGGAAGTTCGCGACCGCGGCCCCGCTGGGGGTGAATCGCAGCTCAGGGTCGTCGACCAGGTTGCCGACGATCGTGATCTGGGTTTCGCCTGCCATTGCTTGGCTCCGGATTCCTAGAAGGCGTGGGCGACGGGTGGCCCTGCGGCCGGAGAGAGTCAGTGAACCTCGGGACGCAGAACCTTGGTGCGCAGGATGGCCTCGGTCAGGTTGAGCTGGCGGTCGAGCTCCTTGACCGTGGTGGGCTTGGCAGTGAGGTCGACGACGGCGTAGATGCCCTCGGAGTTCTTGGCGATGTCGTAGGCGAGCCGGCGCTTGCCCCAGACGTCCACCTTCTCCACGGAGCCGCCCTCGTTGCGGACGACCGACAGGAACTGCTCAAGCGACGGGGCGACCGTGCGCTCGTCAAGGCTCGGGTCGAGAATGATCATGACTTCGTAACGACGCATGGGCGCGCGTACCTCTCCTCTGGACTGTCGCGGTCATGGTCTTTCCATGACAGGAGGGCGAGAGCCCGGTGTGCGAGCCGTGCTCGCGGGGGCTCCGATAGCCGAACAGAATTCAAGGCTATCAGTTGTCAAGGTCGGAAACTCCGGCCGTCGCGGAATCCACAGCGACCAGTGCACCCACCGCGAGCAGGGAGACCAGCCGGCCGAACGCGACGACCGCGTAGGCGGTCAGCCCGATCCCCACCCCCTCCGCGGGGTGCTGGTAGGACCACAGGTAGTGCCAGATCCCGACGATGTATCCGATCTCGGCGAGCTGCCAGAGCCCGAAGAGGGCGACTGCGGCCGGCCGCAGTCGCCTGCGGCGCGGCCAGGCCAGCGCCGCCAACGGCAGCAGCCACAGCACGAACTGCGGCGACCACACCTTGTTCGTGACGAGGAAGGCCGCCACGACCAGGAAGAGCAACTGCTCCACCGGGGGCCGGCGCGGCGCGAACAGGGCCAGCAGGGCGATGCCGACGCAGGCCAGCAGCAGCGTCCCGGTGCCGACCAGGTTGACCGTCTCCAGGTCGGCGTGGGGGAACAGCCCGAGCGCGCCGAGCACGTAGTAGGCCGATCCCCAGTCGGCCCCCCGCTCCTGGCTGAAGGTGAAGAACTCGGCCCACCCCTCGGGGCTGGCCAGGTAGACGGGCAGGTTCACCGCCCCCCAGGCCAGCAGCGCGCCCAGCAGCGGGACGCCGAACCGGACGACCGCGTCCCGCCCCGCCCTGTCGCGCACCAGGTCGCGGACCATCAGCACGAAGAGCGGTCCGAAGAACAGGAACGGGTAGAACTTCGCGGCCACCGCCAGGCCGACCAGCGCGCCCGCCGCCCACAGCCGTCCCCTCGCGTAGCAGACGAGCCCGCCGACGGCGAGCACCACCGCGAGCAGGTCCCAGTTGATGGCGAAGGTCAGCACCGCGGCCGGGACCAGCGCGACGAAGACCCCGGCTATCAGCGCGGCACGCGCGTCGAACGGGCGCCGCGCCGGGACGATCCCGCCGCGGCCCACCAGCCAGCCGACGCAGACCACCGTGCCGACCAGGCACACCCCCAGCACCGCGGCGGTGGCGTCGAAGTAGCCGTGACCGCGGGACAGCGGGTCGGGCAACCAGGACACCGCCCGGGCCAGCAGGTGCATGAGCGCGCCGGTGAGCACCGGGTACTCGACCGGCTTGTCCACGTAGGGGAGGGTCCCGGAGTCCAGTCCGTCCCGGTAGTAGAGCGCGAAGACGTCGCTGTAGCACAGCGCAGGGTACTGGGTGCCGTCCAGCCACGCCCCGCCGAACCGGCACCGGGCCTTGCCCAGGTAGCCCAGCAGCGCCCCGGCGACCCCGATGGCGACGAGCCACGCCCAGTCGGCCCGACGGGCGGAAGACGCGGCGGGGGCGCCGACGGCCGAGCCGTCGACGCCCCGAGGTCCGGTCTCCCCGGACCGGTGCGGCGAAGAGGTCACTCCGGGTCCCGGTAGTAGACCTGGTTGTTACCCCAGAAGGGTCCGCGGGTGCCGACGGGGCCTCCGGGCGGCTCCTCCCCGTCCGGCGGGGGAGTCGTCTCCCCGTCGCTCGGGGGCTCCTCGTCGTCCTCGCACTCCGGCGGGGTCCACCACGGGTTGTCGCACGGGTCGTCGTCGCGCCCCGGCGGGGTGAACGACGGGACCGGCATGCTCGGCTCCGGGTCGGGTTCCTCGGTCTCCTCCGGTTCCGTCGACGGCGACGGGTCCGGGGACGGCGTCGGCGCGTTGTTGCGCACCTCACCGGCGTAGACCGGTTGGGGGAACTCCTCATGGGGCACGTCCGCCAGCACCTTGGTCATGAACGCCTTCCACAGCCGGGACGGCATCTGGCCACCGTAGATGCTGGACTCGCCGGGCAGCACGAGCGGCTGGCCGTCGGTGCGGTGCAGTCCGACCGCGGTGGAGTACTGCGGGACGAAGCCCACGAACCACGCGGACACGGCGTTGTTGGAGGTACCGGTCTTGCCCGCCATCGGACGCCCGTCGTTCAGCCGGGCGTTGTGGTCGGGAGTGATCACCTGCTGCATCGCGTAAGTGGCGTCGGCCGCGGTGTCCGCGCTGAACGCCTGGGTGCCCCCGGCCTCCAGGATGTCGGCGTCGTTGGGCACCAGTTCCTCACCGCTCTCGGTGTCGACGACGCTGACGATCAGGTGCTGGGGCATGTGGTACCCGCCGTTGGCGAAGGTCGCGAACCCGGCGGCCTGGTCGACCGCGGCCACCGACATGGTGCCCAGCGCGATGTTGGGACCGACCTCGGCCGTCTCCAGCTGCTTCTCCGGGATGCCCGCGGCCAGAGCGGTGTCGATCACCGCCTGCGGGCCGACCTCGATCGCCAACTGCACGTAGCTGGTGTTGATCGAGTCCTTGGTGGACTGGATCAGGTCGACCGGACCGTAGCTGCGGTTGCTGTCGTTGTTGACCGGCTGGGCCAGCCCGGGGAACTCCTTGGGGCTGTCGCCGTCGTAGACGCTCCTCAGGCTGATGCCCTGCTCCAGCGCGGTGGCCAGCACGTACGGCTTGAACGCCGACCCCGCCTGCTGGCGTTGGACCAGCGACTGGTTGGCGTACTGGGTGGGATCGGGACCGCCGTAGAAGGCCTTGATCTGCCCGGTGGAGGTCTCGACCATGGCGATGCCGAACTGGGTCTCCTCCGGGATCTCCTGACCGCTGTTGTTCAGGGTCTGTTCCTTCTGGTTCTCGACGACCTCCTCGGCGTACTTCATCCACTGCTCGTTGAGCGAGGTGGTGACCTGGTAGCCGCCCCGGGCGATCTGGTCGGCGGACAGGCCGTAGCGGCTCTCCAGCTCGCTGCGGACCGCCTCCTGGATGTAACCGCGGTAGCCCGAGTAGTTGTCGTCGCCCTCGATCGGCTTCGGTTCGGGGAACTCCAGCTTGTCGGCCTCTGCCCGGGTGAGCCCCCGGTCCGGGTTCTCCGCGTTCATCTCCACCAGGCCGTCGACCGTGTACGACCAGCGCTCCTGGAGGATCTCGTACATCTCGGAGCCCGGCACCGCGGTGCCGAAGTTTCCGGGCTGCTGGATGACCGTGCCGATGAAGGCGCCCTCGGCGGCGTCGAGCTCGCTCACGTCCTTGCCGAAGTAGCCCTGTGCGGCGGCCTGCACTCCGATGCCGCGGCCGAAGTAGATCGTGTTGAGGTACTGCTGGAGGATCTCGTCCTTGCTCAGGCTCTGCTCGACCTTGAACGCGATGAGGATCTCGTTGAACTTGCGGGTGTAGCGGTCGATGGCGGACGTCTCGTTGGTGGTCAGCGAGTCGTAGTAGTTACGGGCCATCTGCTGGGTGATGGTCGAGCCACCGCCCTGGGAGCCGCCGTAGACGAGACCGCGCAGCAGACCCACCGGGTTGATCGCGTTGTCCTCGTAGAAGGTGCGGTGCTCGGCGGCCAGCACGCCGTCGATCACGGTCTGGGGCACCTGGTCGATGTCGACCGGGACCCGGCTGGTCTCACCGAACTTGGTGGCCTCGGTCGTGCCGTCCTCGAAGTAGACGACGTTCGCCGCGAGCTGCGCGTCGGCCTTCGCCTCCAGGTCCTCGTGGGAGGGCGCCATCGCGTAGGCGACGCCGATCCCGGCCACCCCGAGGACGAACAGCACCGCCGCGGTGATGAGCGCGGGCTTCCACGCCTTGGCGAGGAAGCGCTTGACCGGCCCCCGCTCGTCGTACTCGTCCTCGTCGTCCCGGGCCCGGCGGCGGCCCCCGGCCGCCCCGGAGCGGGCGGCGTTCGCGCGGCGGCGACCGCTGTACCCCTCGTCGTCGGCGCGACGTCGGCGCGACGGGCGTCCGTCGTCGGGGTGTCCGTCGTCCCGGCTCCTGCGCCGGCCGCCCGGCCCGGCGCTCTCCAGCGCGGCCGTCTCCGCCGCGGCCCGGCGGCGCGGACGGTCCTCGAAGTCGTCGTCCCGGGCCCGGCGGCGCGGGCGGTCGTCGTAGTCGTCCCGCGGTGCACGCGAACGGCGCGGACGGTCGTCGAAATCGTCGTCCCTGCTCCGGGAGCGGCGCGGACGGTCGTCGAAGTCGTCCCGCGGCGCACGCGAACGGCGCGGGGGTTCGTCAGCCCAGAAACCGTCGTCCTCCCGCGGCCTACGGCGACTCGCCGCGGCGCGCTCGTCCGCGGCGTAGCCGTCGCGGCTACGCCTACCGCCGTTGCCGCGCGGTTCACCGGCCGGGCCGTCGGCCCGGCGGCGACCGCCGGCATTCCGTCGTCTTTCGGTACTCACGCGTCCTCGTTCGTCTGTTGAAGGCCGATCGGCCTGTCGACTTCTGGGGAGAGGCAGTGCCGCCTCGGGAACACGCGGAAACGCCGCGTTCCGTTTCTCCCGCTTCCGGTGTCGCCTGGGGGATCGGCGCGTGACCGAAGGCGCTGCTGAGGCGGGATCGAACCGACTGCTGCCTGACCTCCTGTCACTGGCTGATCGGGGGAAGACCTCGGAACGGCCCTGAACCCGAACGCTCGTGCCGGCGGCGGGTACGCGGAACGCCACGGGCGGGGATCCCGTGACGACCACGCGGTCGTTCCCTGTTTCAGCTGTTCACGCTGCCAGGTGTGAACGGTGGACCGGTCGTGCCGCTGACGCGTGGCGAACACCGGTCCCGCGGCAAACGGCATGCGACGGTCCTACTGGGGCGAACGTTACGTTAGGACGGTAACGCCGTATAGCACAACCCACGGGTGAGAGTACCTGGCCGCGCCGAGTACGCGCATCGTTTTCCCCAATCGGAACACGAACCGGGCGCGAGTGTCGCGAATCACCGAAAAACCCGGCAGCAGCGCGCCTTCCGCCCGTTCGACCGGTGTCCTTCCCGGTCAGCCCGGCCCCGTCAACAGGCGGGGGCTCACTCGTCGCCCCGATATATCAACCAGATACACTCATGGACGCCCAAAAAGCATGTCGGTGCGTGTTCCTCCCCCGCCCGGGGTAGAGGATTCCACCGTGTCTGACACACAGCCGGGGCGGAGGTGAGGGATGGGCGCACGCCGGACCAGGGTGCTGGAACTGGCGGTGCTGGGGCTGCTGTACGAGACCCCGCTGCACGGCTACGGGCTGCGCAAACGCCTCAATTCTGAACTGGGTGTCTTCCGGGCCTTCTCCTACGGGTCGCTGTACCCCTGCCTGAAGGAGATGCTGCGCCAGGGACATATCTCACAGCACCCCGAGGAGACCGGTTTCGGCCGACGCCCCAGGATCGTCTACCGGCTCACCGAGGCCGGGCACGAGCACCTGCACGGCATGCTCGCCGACGTCACCCCGGCAGCCTGCGACGACGAGTGCTTCGGCGTGTACTTCGCCCTGTTCGGACATGCCAGGTCGGACCTCCGGCTGCGCATCCTGCACGGCCGCCGTGACCGGCTGCTCTCCCGGCTGGAGGAACTGCGCTCTCGTCCGTCGCACACCGCCGACGACTACCTGCGGGAACTACGCCGCCACGGCGCCGAGTCCGTGGAGCGGGAGATCCACTGGCTCGACGAGCTCATCGCGCGGGAACAGCGCAGCGCTGCGCCGTCCCCGCCACAGCCGGGATCGCCGGGATGATCCTCCCGACCAGCCCCGGACCCGCGGTGCCGCCGCGACAGACATGCCCCACGCACTCAGGGATTTTCAGAATCAACAGAAGGAGACCACTGACATGGGTTCGGTACGCGTAGCCGTCGTGGGCGTGGGCAACTGTGCCGCCTCGCTCGTCCAGGGCGTCCATTACTACCGGGACGCCGATCCGGCCTCCCGCGTGCCCGGCCTCATGCACGTGGAGTTCGGTCCCTACCACATCCGGGACATCGAGTTCGTCGCGGCGTTCGACGTGGACGCCAAGAAGGTCGGCCAGGACCTGGCCGCGGCGATCACCGCGAGCGAGAACAACACGATCAAGATCTGCGACGTTCCCCCGACCGGGGTGATCGTGCAGCGCGGTCCGACCTTCGACGGACTGGGCAAGTACTACCGGGAGACCGTCGAGGAGTCCACCGAGGACGCCGTCGACGTGGTCGCGGCGCTCAAGGCCGCCCGTGCCGACGTGCTGGTCTCCTACCTCCCGGTCGGCTCCGAGGAGGCCGACCGCTTCTACGCCCAGTGCGCCATCGACGCGGGTGTGGCGTTCGTCAACGCGCTGCCCGTGTTCATCGCCTCCGACCCCGTGTGGGCGAAGAAGTTCACCGACGCGGGTGTGCCCATCGTGGGGGACGACATCAAGTCGCAGGTGGGCGCGACCATCACGCACCGGGTGCTGTCGAAGCTGTTCGAGGACCGCGGGGTGATCGTGGACCGCACCTACCAGCTGAACTTCGGCGGCAACATGGACTTCCTGAACATGCTGGAGCGGGAGCGGCTGGAGTCCAAGAAGATCTCCAAGACCCAGTCGGTCACCTCGCAGATCCCGCACGAGCTCAACGCCAGGTCGGTGCACATCGGCCCGTCCGACCACGTGCCGTGGCTGGACGACCGCAAGTGGGCGTACGTGCGCCTGGAGGGGCGCGCCTTCGGTGACGTCCCGCTGAACCTGGAGTACAAGCTGGAGGTGTGGGACTCGCCCAACTCCGCGGGCATCATCATCGACGCCGTGCGCGCCGCCAAGATCGCCAAGGACCGCGGCATCGGCGGTCCGATCCTGTCGGCCTCCTCCTACTTCATGAAGTCCCCGCCGGTGCAGTACTCCGACGCCGAGGCCCACGACGCGGTGGAGAAGTTCATCGCCGGGGAGATCGAGCGCTGAGCCGGACTCCGTCCGGGGAGAGGAAAGCGGCGCCGGGATGGTCTGGACCATCCCGGCGCCGCTTTCCTCTCCCCGGGCCCGGGTCCCCGCGGAACCAAAAGCGGGCCGCCGCCATCTCAACAAACGCAGGAAGACCAGGAGACAGAAAGGTGACAACACCGTCACCTTCCGCTGTTCCCGCAGTTTTCGGGGAATGGTCGGAAGAACCACCACGGCACCTTTCTCACCCACTGTGGCCGGCGCTTTCCTGGTTTCAGGCGCCCCGTCATCGGGTTTCACCGGAAGGGACGGCACGTCCGTGAGCTACCCCCAACCCCCTCCCTTTCCACCTGGCCAGGGACCACAGTGGCAGGGCGGCGGCTACGCCCCGCAGCACTCTCCCGCTCCTCCGCCACCCAGGAACTCGGCCGGAGTCGTCGTGCTCGTCGTCGGCGGCGTGGTCATCGTCGTCCTGGTCGTGGCGATCGTGCTGGTCTTCACCCTGGGCGGCAGCGGCTCGGGCGGCACCCCGACCGCCGACTCCCCGCGTCCGCAGGAGAGCACCTCCGACCGGACGCCGGAGGACGACGCCTCGACCCCGGACGTTCTCGGGGACGACTCGGACTGGATTCCCGACGACATCCCCGACGACGTCCCGGAGGCCCCGGGCGGGGGCCTGGCCGCCGGGGAGTTCCCCGAGGACATGGACGGCGACTGGAAGGGCACCATGACCCAGTACGGCCTGGACGGCACCTTCCAGTCCACCTGGGTCCTGGACGTCCACATGGCCGCCGGGGAGAGCACCGGCAGCGCCGAGCTCTCCCTGGAGAACGACAGGTCGTGCCAGTGGGACATCATCACCACCGGCAACACCGAGGACACCGTCGATCTGGAGTACCACACCACGGACGACGGCAACGGCAGCTGCACCCCGTTCGGCTACCTCCACTTCATCGTGGACGGCGACAACCTGTACGTCGGCGTGGCCTCCGAGCAGCCCGACGGGTCGCTCAGCACCGCGGACGGTGTACTGACCAGGTACTGACCGGCCTACCCTGGTCGGGTGTCCTTCCACGGTGATCTGCGCGAAGTGCTGCGCGGCCCCCGGTTCCGCAGGCTCTTCGGCACCCGGGTGGCCTCGCAGTTCTCCGACGGCGTCTACCAGGCCGGGCTGGCCGGATACGTCTTCTTCACCCCCGAACAGCACACCACGGCGGGAGCGGTGGCGGCGGCGTTCGCCGTCCTGCTCCTGCCGTTCTCCGTCGTGGGACCGTTCGCCGGGGTGTTCATCGACCGGTGGGCGCGCCGCCAGGTCCTCCTGTTCTCCTCGCTGGGCAAAGCGGCTCTCGCGGCGGCCACGGCGGCACTGGTGGCCCTCGGTTCGGACGGGGCGCCGTTCCTGTTGGCGGCGCTGCTCCTGCTGAGCCTCAACCGCTTCTTCCTCGCCGCGCTGTCGGCCGCGCTGCCGCACGTGGTGTCACGGGACCGCCTGGTCATGGCGAACGCGGTCACCCCCACCTGCGGTACGGCGGCCGCCTTCCTCGGCGCGGGCGCGGGCGCCGGACTGCGCCTGCTCGGCGGGGACGGCCCCCTGGGCACCGCGCTGATCCTGGCCGGCGCGGGCGCCGGCTTCGCCGCGGCCGGGCTGCTCTCCCTGACGCTCGGCCGTACCGAACTGGGCCCCGACCTGGCCGCCGAGTCCCCCCGGGTGCGGGAGGCGCTGCGGAACGTGGCGACGGGCCTGGCCGACGGCGCACGGCACATCTGGGGCCGCCGTCCGGTCCGGAACGGTCTGGCCACGATCGCCGGGCACCGGTTCCTGTACGGCGTCTCCACGATCATGACGCTGCTGCTGTACAACAACACCTTCACCGAGGGCGGCGTGGCGGGATTCGCCTCGTTCAGTGTGACGATGGCGGCCTCCGCCGTGGGCTTCCTGGCCGGCGCGGTCGCCACCCCGTGGGCGCGGGAGCGGATGCGGTCGCGGACGTGGATCGCCGCGCTGCTGGCCGCCGGGGCGGGAGCGCTGCTGGTGTTCGGGCTTCCGTTCGACGCCGCGGTGTTCCCCGTGGCGGGGTTCGTCCTCGGCGTGGTCTCCCAGGGCGTCAAGGTCACCGTGGACACCCTGGTCCAGCGGCACGTCGACGACGCCTACCGGGGACGGGTCTTCTCCGTCTACGACATGCTCTTCAACGCCGCGTTCGTCGCCGCCGCGGCGGTCGCCGCGCTGGCGGTCCCCCCGTCGGGGGTGTCGGTCCCGGTGGTGCTGGCGATGGCTGTCGGCTACGGGGGGCTGGCCCTCTCCTGGGCCGTCCCGGAGCGGAGCGGGACGGCAACGGGACGGAAAGACTCGGTTTCCGTCGAATAACTGCCGGGACCTGTCAGGTTCGTCGGGAACGATCGTCGTGTCGCGAATCCACGGGAGGAGTCCCCATGTCCGCTCTCCGTCTACCGCACCAGCGCACCGGCAGGGCCGCCGGTGTTCCCTACGTGGCCCTGCCTCCCGAAGGCGACCCCGGATCCGCGCCCCTGATCGTCGGCTGGCCCATGCTGGACTCCCCGCGCTCGGCCGCGGAGCTGGCCGCCGCACTGCCGCTGGCGGGCTCCAACGCCTGGCGGGTCTTCGTGGACCTGCCGCTCCACGGGGCGCGCACCCCCGACGACTTCGAACGCGTCCTCGGTGAAGCGCTCACCGACCCGCTGCTGAGGCTGCACGTCCCGGTCGTCCGGCAGGCGGTGCGGGAGTTTCCCCAGGTGGTGGCGGGACTGCGCGCGGAGTTGGGCGCCACCGGACCGCTCGGCCTGGTCGGCGGTTCACTGGGCGGTGCGGTCGCGTTGACCGCGCTGACCGCCACGACGGTCCCGGTCGCCGCCGTGGCGCTGGTCAACCCGGTGCTCACCGCACGGAGCCTCGTCGCGGTCGCGGAACGCGAGTTCGGCGTGGTCTACCCGTGGACGCCCGAAGCCGTGGAGGCCTCCGACCGGTGGGACTTCGTGGCCCGCGCCGCCGAGATCGCCGAGCGCGTTCCCGCGTCGGCGGTGCTCCTGGTCAGCGGGGGCGCCGACCACGCCGAGTTCCGCCGTGACGCCGCCCTGCTGCGCGACGCCCTGGGCACGGTGCTCGTCACGGTGCCCGGACTGGCGCACGCCCTGACCGACGAGGCGGACGCCGCCGCGGCGGCGTCGTCCCCGCACACCGAAGCCGTGGACGCGGAACTGGCCGCCTGGTTCGACGCCCGCCTCTGAACCCCGCCGTTGCGCGGCGTCCGGGTCAGTTCCCGGTGGCCTCGGCGAGGAAGGCCCGGGTGGCCTTCTCGTCCCCCAGCCAGCTCATCAGGTCGGCCGGGTCGTTGAAGCCCTCCACGAACCGGTCGGCCACCGCCTGGCAGGTGTTGGCGGTCTCGTACACCTCGCGGATGTGCGGCTCCCCCCTGCCGAAGACCATGATCAGGTCGTGGTGGAAGGGGCGGGCGAACGCGTCGAACTCGGCGAAGGCGGCGCGCATGAAGTCCTCGTCGAACGGCCGGTCGCCGTGCTCCAGGATCGCCTTCAGGTAGAGGGCGGCGCTGCGGCACTCGTTGTTGGCGTCCTGCGCGTAGCCCGGGGCGGTGACGACGAGGGTGTCGCCGATGCCCAGTACCTTCCCGCCCGACGGGAGCGTGGCCACCGGCTCCCGCGCCAGTGGCGCGGTGTTGTCCATGGTCACTGCCTTGGGGTCGACGAGTTCGACGTCCTTGTACACCTCGTAGAAGTCGGGAAGGTGCTCCCGCAGCGCCTCCAGCATCAGGTCCAGCTGCTGCCGGGGCCGCATCCGGGACGGCCAGGAGGCCATCGCGTCGGTGTCCGTCCCGCTGATGTACAGCAGGCGGCAGGGGCCGTTCACCGAGTAGCTGGGCAGGCTGCTGAAGTGGCCGACCCCGGGGATCCACCCACCCGCCACGATGTCGGCGTGGGGGTCGTCCTCGACCGGGGTGACGTAGGCGACCGCCGTGAGGAATCCGCTCATGCCGTACCGCGACCAGTCGTGGGTGACGGGGAACATCTCGGCCAGGCCGGACTGGCCCGCCGCGATGACCGTCAGGTCGTACATGCCGACCAGGTGGTCCAGGTCCGAGGTGGTGACCGGGTGCACCACCACCCGGCCGCCCATCTGCTCGAACAGGTCCAGCCACACCGACATCTTCACCCGCTCGTCCACCGACAGCGCGGGCCTCTTGAAGTAGCCGGTCCAGTCGTGCGCGGGGCACCAGTCGCTCTCCTCGCCGGTGATCTGGCTGCCCCGGATGGGCGGCGCCTTGTCCTGCCACAGGTCCAGCCCGTAGGCGCGCTCCAGGTCCAGCTGGTCGCTGGTGAGCAGCTGCACCGACACCGCGCGCCCGGAGGCGACCTCCTGCGCGGTGCGCGCGGTCATGATCGTGACGTCGTAGTCGTGCTGCAGCAGGCCCAGACCCAACTGCAGCCCCGCCTGCCCGGCACCGACGATCAGAATCCTGCGCATCCGTCCTCTTCCCCCTGGGTCTCCTGTCCGGCTCCTCACCTGGTCCCTCCCGCCGGTTGTGCTCCAGCAGCCTCGGTGAGGAAGGCTCGGGCGGTCCTCTCGTCGACCAACCAGCTCGCCATGTCGACGGGGTCGTCGAAGCCCTGGACGAACCGGTCGGCCACCGCCTGGCAGGTGCTGCCCGCCGCGAGCACCTCGCGGAGGTGCGGCGGGACCGTGCCGAAGAGCACCGCCAGGTCTCGGTAGAACGGCATCGCGAACTCCCGGAAGCCGGCGAAGACGGCGCGCATGAAGTCCTCGTCGAACGGCCGGTCGCCGTGCTCCAGGATCGCCTTCAGGCAGAGGTCGGCGCTGCGGCACTCGTTGTTGGCGTTCTGCCCGAACGCGGGGAGGGGGGCGATGACCGTGTCGCCGATGCCCAGCACCTTCCCGCCCGACGGCAGCACCGCCACCGGGTCCCGCATCAGCGGCGGCGAGTAGTCCATGGTCACCGCTCGGCGGTCGACGAGCCGGACGCCTCCGTACACCTCGTACAGGTGCGGCAGGTGGTCGCGCATCGCCTCCAGCATCAGGTCCAACTGCTGCTGGGGCCGCATCCGGGTGGGCCACGATCCCAGGCCGCTGGTGGAGGGGCCGCTGATGGCGATCAGGCGGCACGGGCCGTGCAGCGAATAGCTGGGGTGGGTGGTGAGCTGGCCGAGTCCCGGGACGCGTCCGCTCGTCATGATGTCGGCGTAGGGGTCGTCCTCGACCGCGGTGACGTAGGCGATCGCCGTGATGCTGGTCCTGGCCAGCGGCCGCATCCACGCGTCGGTGACGGGGAACATCTCGGCCAGGCCGGACTGGCCCGCCGCGATGACCGTCAGGTCGTACATGCCGACCAGGTGGTCCAGGTCCGAGGTGGTCACCGGGTGCACCACCACCCGGCCGCCCATCTGCTCGAACAGGTCCAGCCACACCGACATCTTCACCCGCTCGTCCACCGACAGCGAGGGTTCCCGGTAGTAGCCGACCCAGTCGTAGGCCGGCCCCTCGGCTTCTCCGCTGCCACGCACGTGGTGTCCCCGGATCTGCGGCACCTCGGCGGTCCACAGGTCCAGCCCGTGGGCGCGTTCCAGGGCGACGTGGCTTCCGGTGAGCAGCTGCACCGACACCGCGCGCCCGGAGGCGACCTCCTGCGCGGTGCGCGCGGTCATGATCGTGACGTCGTAGTCGTGCTGCAGCAGGCACAGACCCAACTGCAGCCCCGCCTGCCCGGCACCGACGATCAGAATCCTGCGCATCCGCCCCCAGTCCGTCACCGAATCAGCGCCCGGTGGCCTCGGCGAGGAACTCCCGGGTGGCCTTCTCGTCCCCGAACCAGCTCAGCAGGTCGGCCGGGTCGTTGAAGCCCTCCACGAACCGGTCGGCCACCGCCTGGCAGGTGTTGGCGGTCTCGTACACCTCACAGACGTGTGGGGGGGTCGTGGTGATGAGGACGACCAGATCGCTGTAGAAGGGGCGCGCGAACGCGTCGAACTCGGCGAAGGCGGCGCGCATGAAGTCCTCGTCGAACGGCCGGTCGCCGTGCTCCAGGATCGCCTTCAGGTAGAGGGCGGCGCTGCGGCACTCGTTGTTGCCGTTCTGGGCGAATCCGGGGCCGGTGGTGATGAGGGTGTCGCCGATGCCCAGCACCTTCCCGCCCGACGGCAGCGTGGCCACCGGTTCCCGCACCAGGGGGACCGTGGGGTCCATGGCCACCGCCTTGGGGTCGGCGAGTTCGACGTCCCGGTACACCTCGTACAGCTCGGGAAGCTGCTGCATCGCCTCCAGCATCAGGTCCAGCTGCTGCCGGGGCCGCATCCGGGACGGCCACGACGGCATCGCCATCCCCTCGACCGCCGGGGCGCTGATGGCCAGCAGGCGGCAGGGGCCGTTCACCGAGTAGCTGGGCAGGCTGACCAGGTGGCCGACCCCGGGGATCCACCCGCCCGTCTGGATGTCGGCGTAGGGGTCGTCCTCGACCGCGGTGACGTAGGCGATCGCGGTGAGGAACCCCGGATTGCCCCGCGCCGTCCACTCGTGCCGGACCGGGAACATCTCGGCCAGGCCGGACTGGCCCGCCGCGATGACGGTCAGGTCGTACATGCCGACCAGGTGGTCCAGGTCGGAGACGGTCACCGGATGGATGACCACCCGGCCGCCCATCTGCTCGAACAGGTCCAGCCACACCGACATCTTCACCCGCTCGTCCACCGACAGTGCGGGCTTCTTGTAGTAGCCGGTCCAGTCGTAGGAGACGCTGCCGTCGTTGCTCCCGCCGCTCAGCCGGCTGCCCCGGATGGGCGGCGCCTTGTCCTGCCACAGGTCCAGCCCGTAGGCGCGCTCCAGGTCCACCTGGTCGCTGGTGAGCAGCTGCACCGACACCGCGCGCCCGGAGGCGAGTTCGGTGGCGGTGCGTGCGGTCATGATGGTGACGTCGTAGTCGTGCTGCAGCAGGCACAGGCCCAACTGCAGTCCTGACTGCCCGGCGCCGACGATCAGAATCCTGCGCATGTCACTCCGGGACCGTCACCGGCTCAGCGCCGTCTCGGCGTTGAAGTTCATGGTGTACTCGACCAGTTTCGCCAGGACTCCGGCCGACTGCCGCCGGTCGCGGGCGTCGAACACGACGATGGGCACGTCGTCTTCCAGGGCCAGCGCGTTGCGGATGTCCTCGACCGGGTGCATGGGCACCCCCTCGAAGTGGTTGACCGCGATCAGGAACGGCAGATCGGTGTACTTCTCGAAGTAGTCGATGGCCTGGAAGGAGTCCTCCAGGCGGCGGGTGTCGACGATGATGACCGCGCCGATCGCGCCGCGGGTCAGGTCCTCCCACATGAACCAGAACCGGGACTGTCCGGGCGTGCCGAACAGGTAGAGGACCAGGTCGCGGGCGATGGTGATGCGCCCGAAGTCCATGGCGACGGTGGTCGTCTGCTTGTCGGGCGTCTTGGAGAGATCGTCGTAGGGCACACTGGCCTGGGTCATGATCGCCTCGGTGTTGACCGGGGGGATCTCGGAGACCGAGCCGACCAGCGTCGTCTTGCCGACCCCGAAGCCGCCGGCCACGACGATCTTCGCCGACACCTTCTTGGGGGCGCTACCCGGCGATGGCGTGAAGCCCATGAAGAATCCTCTCCAGGAGTTCGGTGTCCGCCTGCGGACCGCTGCCGACGGTGCGGTGGATCTCCACTTTGCCCTGCTGGGCGAGGTCGCT
Organism: Thermobifida alba; assembly: GCF_023208015.1. NCBI lineage: Bacteria > Bacillati > Actinomycetota > Actinomycetes > Streptosporangiales > Nocardiopsidaceae > Thermobifida > Thermobifida alba. Next base: position 3,832,125 of record NZ_CP051627.1, read on the forward strand.
GATGAGCACGCGCACCACACCGATGGGCAACTGGACCGTCGTGGCGATCTCGGTGACCGACCGCGACTCGGTGCAGGCCAGGTAGATGTTCCGCTGTTCCGGGGTCATCCCGGAGAGACCGCCGGGCCCGGGGTCCAGAGCGGTGACGAGCGTTTCCAGCAGCAGGGGCAGGGATGGTCGGGTCCGTCCCAACGTCAGCGCGTAGGAACGGACCCGCCGGCTCGCCCCCGGCGGTGGCGTGGGGATCATGCTGCGCCCTTCCCAGATGGTTTCTTCGGCCGCCGTCAGTTGAGGATCGCTTCGCGGAGTTCACCGCGCAGCTTGGGGGTGAGCACGTGTCCGGTGTTCTCCACGAGCAGCGCCATCTGGTAGCCCACGATCTTCATGTCGCAGTCGCTGGCGGCCAGGACGGTCAGGCACGAACCGTCTCCGATCGAGGTGAGGAAGAGGTGGCCCTGCTGCATGCGGACGATGGTCTGCTCGACCTCGCCCTGGTTGAACATGCGCGAGGTGCCCTGGGCGAGGCTGAGCATCCCGCTGGCCACAGCGGCCAACTGCTCGGCCTCCTCCAGGGACAGTCCCTGGGAGCGGGCGAGCAGCAGTCCGTCGGCCGAGACCACCGCGGCATGGTTCACGCCGGGAACGTCGCGGACGAAATTGTCAATGACCCAGTTGAACTTCTCTACCTCGGAACGGGAATCGGTCATTTCTCCATCGCTCTTTCTGCACCTGGGGCGCGGTTTCCCTCACTCCTGGCGGCAATCTCCCGGGCTGCCTCGGCCTGTCCGCTGAGGAGCCCGTCCAGATCGGCGCGGATGCGTTCGGCGAATCCCGGCGGTTGCCCGGTGGAGGGCTCGGGGGCGGTGTTCCGAGGACGCTGACCGCGTACCGGACCCGTTTCTTCCGTGCTGCCCCCGCGGCGGCTCGAAGGTCCGTCCGGGGTGCGGCGGCGCTGGGGGAGCTCCCACAGTTCACCGTCGGCTGCCGGCGCGGTGGACTGCACCGGGGCGACCTGCCGGGGGGAGGAAGATCTGGGTCCTGCGGCTGTCCTTCGGCCCCGTTTGGGCTCCCGACGGGGCAGCCCGTTGGGTCCCTCCTGTGCGGTGGAGGGCGGGCTGGGGCGGGGACCGCGCTGTCTGACGGTTGGGAGGGCCTGCACCTCGGCGGGGCCCTGCGGGGGAGGCTGGGACTCCGACGCCGTGACGACCAGCGTGGCGGGAATCCGGATGTAGGCGGTGGTGCCGTTGAAGGGGCGGGTCTGCAGCTGCACGTTGACGCCCTGGCGGGCGGCGAGTCTGCTGACGACGTAGAGCCCCATGTGCCGGATGACCTCTTCACTCAGCTGCGGCGGGGTGGCGAGCCACCGGTTGAGCTGGTCGAGGCGGTCCTGGGGGATGCCGATGCCGTCGTCGATGACCTCAAGCAGGAGTGTTCCGTCCTCGCCCGACCGCCCGCGGACGGCGACCGGGAGGTTGGTCGCGGAGTAGGCGGTGGCGTTGTCCAGCAGTTCGGCGATGAGGTGGCTGAGGTCGTCGGCGGCGTCGGGGGAGATCGCCACGTCTTCGGGGAGTTCCTGGGCCCGGACCCGGGTGTACTCGCTGACCTCGGACATCGCGGCGCGGACGACGTCGAGCAGGGGGACGGGGTCGGCGTGCTTGCTCTGTCCTCCGTGGCCCGCGAGGATCAGCAGGTTCTCGCCGTTGCGCCGCATCCGGGTGGCGAGGTGGTCGATCTGGAACAGCACTTCCAGCTGTTCGGGGTCTTCTTCCTGGCGTTCGAGCTGTTCGACGAAAGCCAGCAGCGAGTCGACGAGTGTGAGGTCGCGCATGGCCAGGGACGCCAGGGCGGTGGGCAGCAGGTTCTGCGGGTCCTCGTGGAGCAGGGCCTGGGGCCCGGTGTCGGTGACGTCGTGCGTCGCGCCCCGGGCGGTCCCGGAGTCGCGGGCCGCGGGGCCCGTCGGCTGGGCCGCGGCCGCCTGCGCGGTGGCGGCGGTCCGCGTCCTGCGGCCCCCGGTCAGCCTGCGCCACCAGGACCGGAACGGCTGCCGGTGCTGGTCCCCGGGCTCAACACCGCTGGGCGGGGTTCCCTGAGGGTACGCGTCTCCACCTTCGGTGGGCTGACCTCTCACGCCCTCCCCTTACGCTCCGTGATATCGATCCGACCATTCGACCCTCGGGTCGCTTCCTGTCGCGCTCCCGGGGCCGCCGTGCGGGACGGATCTACCAGGGAAACAGGATGATGGGTGACCCTAGCAGGACCTATGAGAGTTTTTCGAGACCTGGTCGGGGGAATCCGACTTGTCTCCGCTTTCCTGTCCCAGTCTCGTGGGGTTCACCGTTCTCCCAGGTCACAATGCCTGAAGTGAAGAGGTCCCCAGAAAGGGGAATCTGATTTCCATTTTCAGGAGAGTTACTCTGAGTAACCAAAGGCGGCCCTCCCTTCCCACTCCGGAGCCTGATGCGCCGGAGATTCCCTCTCCCCACCCGCCACACGTGACAGAGATCATCCTCATGAAATGTCGTGCTGGCACAGGGAAGGAGAGCGACGGCGGCGCCGCTCCACGAATCAGTAGACCTGGGGATACCTCTTACCAGGAAGGTCACGGAAAGCAAGGGCACAAAAGGGAAAACACTGCTGGGTAACCAGGAAAACCGCCCGGGTGTCCCCGACCAGGAGCGCTCTCGCCCCAGCCCCGTCACGTTCCGTCGCCGTGAACTCCGCCGCCCGCCGATCCCACGGACCGTGCCCCCGCCCCTCCGGAACGGGGGACGACCGGAGCCCGGTCCGGCGCCTCACTCCCGCTCGGCCGCCCAGCGGCGCAGGGCCTCGGTCGCCGCCTCCTTGCCCAGGGGGCCGTTCTCCAGCCGCAACTCCAGCAGGAACCGCCACGCCTGCCCGACGAGCGGCCCCGGCCCGATCCCCAGCACCTCCTGGATCTCGTTGCCGTCCAGGTCCGGACGGATCTTGGACAGCTCCTCCTCCTGCTCCAGCCGCTCGATCCGCCGCTCGATGTCGTCGTACGCACGGGCCAACGCCGCGGCCTTGCGCCGGTTGCGCGTGGTGCAGTCGGCGCGGGTCAGGATGTGCAGCCGCGACAGCAGCGGACCGGCGTCACGCGCGTAACGACGCACCGCGGAGTCGGTCCACTCCCCCTTGCCGTACCCGTGGAACCGCAGGTGCAGGGAGACCAGCTTGCTGACGTCGTTGACGACGTCCTTGGGGAACCGCAACGCGCTCAGCCGGTTCCTGCTCATCGACGCACCCACCACCTCGTGGTGGTGGAACGTGACCTTGCCCCCCGGCTCGAAGGAGCGGGTCTTGGGCTTGCCGATGTCGTGCAGCAGCGCAGCCAGCCGCAGCACCAGGTCGGGCTCCATGCCGCGGGCCCGTTCCAGGTCGATGGCCTGGTCGAGCACGGTCAACGAGTGCTCGTAGACGTCCTTGTGCCGGTGGTGCTCGTCAACGGTGAGCTTGAGCTTCGGGATCTCGGGGAGCACGTGGTCGGCCACCCCCAGGTCCGTCATCAGGGCCACACCGACCCGCGGGTTCGGACTCAGCATCAGCTTGACGAGTTCGTCGCGGATCCGCTCGGCCGAGACGATCCGCAGCCGGTCCGACATGGCGGTCGCGGCGGTACGCACCCCCTCGTCCAGGGAGAACCCCAACTGCGCCGCGAACCGCATCGCGCGCATGATCCGCAGGGGGTCGTCGTTGAACGAGTCCTCGGCCCTCCCCGGCGTCCGCAGTCTGCGGTCGGCCAGATCCGCCAGACCGCCGAACGGGTCCACGAACTCCCCGCCGGGCAGCCGCACCGCCATGGCGTTGACGGTGAAATCCCGGCGGACCAGGTCCCCGTAGAGCGAATCGCCGTAGCTGACCTCCGGCTTACGCGACTTGACCTGGTACGACTCGCTCCGGTAGGTGGTGATCTCCACCTGCTGCCCGTTCTTGCGCAGCCCCACGGTGCCGAACTCGATGCCGATCGTCCACACCGCATCGGCCCAGCCGTCCACCAGTTCCAGGACACGCTGCGGCACCGCGTCGGTGGTCAGGTCGATGTCGTGCACCGGACGCCCCAGCAGCGCGTCGCGCACGGGGCCGCCGACGATCGCCAACTCATGCCCCGCCGCGGCGAACCGCTCACCCAGTTCGGTCACGACCGACCCGACCGAGCGCAGCAGCCGGTCGACCGCGGAGCGCTGCTCGTCCGTCAGCGTGGCCTCGGCGGCCTGGGAGTCAGAGATCCGATCCGGAAACGCACTGTTCGACACAGGCACAGAGATTAGGTGGCCACACTCCGCCCTGGCGAATCGATTCCGCTCCCCGCCGGGAAACAGTGACGCGCCCCACGGGTGCACCGCGTCCGGGCGCGGCAGCGGACGGCGTGCCGCCCGCTCCACGGCTTCCGCTGCCCCGAGAAGAGGACAGAAGGTATCGTCGTTTTCGGACGGGACGCGTTTCCCACCGCGTCTGCCCCACCCACAACCGCCCCGCGGCGGTCGGTGGAGGAGACCCCACGGGCACCGTTCCGCGGTCATCGCGGTCACCCAGGGACTCTTCTATCCTGTGGAGCCATCCGTACGGCGACTCCAGCCGACCGTCCAACGATTCGGAAGACCCAGAGGCGTGCGTCGAATTGCTCACCTGGGCGTGGTCGTTGCCACCGCCCTGGCGGTGCTTCCGGCACTGACCCCGACCCAGTCCACTCCGTCGGCCGAGGCCGCGACCGAGTCGATGTCCGGGACCGCGACGGTCCTCCCCGCGGACGACGGCACCGACCTCCCCGCCCTGGCCGTATCCGAGATCACCCCCACGGCCGTCAAGGAGAAGGACACCGTCACCGTCAGAGGACTGGTCACCAACACCACCGACGGCCCCCTCGACGACATCGCCGTACACCTGCGCTACACGCCCTACCCGCTGACCGACCGCGAGGCCCTGGACCGGCACGCCGAGGGCTCGGGCCCCGAGCCCTACGAGTCGGGCCCCTCCACCACCGTCGACATGGCCCTGCCCCCGGGCTCCGCGATCTCGTTCGAACTCGAAGTCGACACCGAGGACCTGGACCTGCAGGGCGGGTTCGGGGTCTACCCGCTGACCATCGCCGCCACCAGCGGGAGCGCGGGCAGCCTCGGGAAGGTCCACACCTTCCTGCCCTACACAGGAACCGAGAAGGTGGAGAAACTCCGGGTCGCCTGGGTGTGGCCGCTCATGGACAGCCCGCAGCGCGCTGACGACGACACCTACCTCTCCCCCGGCCTCGCCGCGGAACTGGCCGAGGACGGACGGCTGGGCCGCCTGCTCACCATCGGCGCCCAGGACGGCGAGATCGACTCGACCTACACCGGCCCCACCCCCGCCCCCGACGAGGAGACCGCGGAGAGCCCCGCCCCCGACGCCTCTCCCTCGACCGACCCCTCCGCCTCCCCCACCGAGGCCCCCGACACCGAGACGCCGCCCGGCCCCACCCCCGAGGAGTCCCCCACCCCCGCGGACCCGGTCCCCATCACCTGGGCGGTGGACCCGGCCCTGCTCGACGACATCCGGCGCCTCGGCGAGGGCAGCTACTGGTCCCTGTCCAACGCCACCGGATCGGGACCGGCCCTGGAAGAGCACGAGGCCAGCCCCGACGCGCAGGTGTGGCTGGCCCATGCACGGCTGTGGCTGGCCGAGGACCCCCTGCTGACCGTCCCCTACGCCAACCCCGACCTGTCCGCGCTGTTCGACGCCGACCTCACCGTCGACGCCGAGACAGCGGCCGACCTGGGACACTCCACCGTGGTGGAACTCCTGGGCCGCGAAGCCGACACCGAACTCGCCTGGCCCGCCGACGGCGTCATGGACGAAGCCACCCGCGACTTCCTGCACTCCCGCGGTGCCACCACCTTCCTCCTCGACGAGTCGGCGATGCCCGCACAGAACTGGCTCGGTCACACCCCCAGCGGCGTGGCCCCGCTGCCCCTGCCCGGAGGGGAGAAGGGAACCGCCCTCGTCGTCGACCGCGGACTCACCCGGGTCCTGGGCGCCGACACCCACACCCCCGGCTCCAGTGCCCTGGCCGAACAGCGGTTCGCCGCGGAAACCGCGGTGATCGCCGCGGAGGCCCCCGAGACCGAACGCACCCTCGTCCTGGCTCCCCCCCAGGACTGGGACCCCAGCACCGCCTACGCCACCGGCCTGCTCGACGCCACCGAGAACCTGCCCTGGCTGTCCGCGGTGTCCCTCGCCGGCGTCCGCGCCGACGCCGACGACGGCGACGAACGGCAGGGCCTCACCTATCCGGACGGGGCCGCCGACTCCGAACTCACCGACGACTACCTGGACCGGGTCCGGGCCGTCCGCCGCCAGATACGGCTGTTCAACAGCGTGCTGACCGAGGACGGGGACCCGTTCCGCCCCGCCGTGCTGCGCCTGGAGTCGGCGTGGTGGCGCGGTGACGCCGAGGGTTCCGAGGCCGCACTGGACCGGGTGGACCAGGCGGTCCAGGAGCACAAGGCCAAGGTCTACGTCATCCCCGGGGACCCCATTACGCTGGCCAGCAAGAACGGCACCCTCGGCGTGCTGGTGGCCAACGACCTCAGCGACCACTCGGTGACCGTGCACCTGTCGATCTTCTCGGAGAACTCCGAACGCCTGTCGATCGGCGACTACACCAAGTCGATGGAGATCGGCCCCGGCGGCAAGACCACCGTGTACGTGCCGCTCTCGGCCACCGTCAACGGCCGTACCGTGCTGCACCTGAGTCTGCACAACGCCGACGGCGAGCCGATCACCGACGAGCAGACCACCATTCCGGTCAACGCCACCGGACTGGGCAGCGGGGCACTGGTCATCAGCGGTATCGCCGCCCTGGTGCTGGTCACCGCCCTGACCCCGCGCGCCGTCCGCAAGTGGAGGCGGGAGCGGAACCGGACCGCCGAGACGGCGTCCGCCGCAGACCCCGCCCTGGAGGGGCCGGTTCCGGCCGGCGAGGAGCACGCCGACAACACGATGAACGACAATGACAAGGATCAGGTCAGTGCCGGACAGGACGGAGAGAGCCCCGGGGACGCCCGTTCCTGAGCCGCACGGTTCCGTCTCCCGACGCTGATCTCCGCCACGACAAGACCTTCCGATCACGACGCCTCGGTTGCGGCGGCCTGCCCGCTGACACCATCGAAAGGAGCCACGCCGGTGGCGACCGACATCACCAGCGACAGCGACGACCACACCGGCGGCCCCGCCGGGGACGCGGGGTCCCGCCCTCCCACGCCCGATCCCGCTGCCGCCGAACCGTCGGAGCAGAGCTCCTCGCCCCGGGGCGGCATGATGCGCTCCAGCATGGTCATGGCGGTCGGGACGATGGTGTCCCGGGTCACGGGGTTCTTCCGCACCGTCGTGCTCGCCGCGGCCCTGGGCACCCAGCTGCTCGGGGACGCCTACAACGTCGCCAACACCATTCCGTTCATCATCAACGACCTGCTCATCGGCGGTCTGATGGCGAGCGTGATCGTGCCGTTCCTGGTACGGCGGCGCAAACAGGACGCAGACGGCGGCAAGGCCACCGAGGACCGCCTGTTCACCAGCGCCGTGGTGGTGCTGCTGGTGGTGACGGCGGTCGCGGTCCTCCTCGCGGGGCCGCTGATCCAGCTGTACGCGAGCGACTTCCTGCCCGCGCAGGCCGAGGTGTCGGTGTTCCTGGCGCGTTTCCTGCTCGCCCAGGTGTTCTTCGTCGGTATGAGCGGTCTGATCAGCGCCATGCTGAACACGCGGGACAGGTTCGGCGCTCCGGTGTGGGCGCCCGTGCTCAACAACCTGGTGATCATCACCGTCGGCGTGCTGTTCCTGTTCGTCGGCACCGGCGACACGGTGGAGACGGTGACCACCGCCGACAAGATCCTCCTGGGAGCGGGCACCAGTTGCGGCATGGTCCTGCAGACGGTCGTCCTGCTGGGGTCGCTGTGGCGGTCCGGGTACCGGTGGCGGCCCCGGCTGGACCTGCGCGGCTCCGGGCTGGGCGAGGCGCTGCGCACGGCCGGGTGGATGTTCCTGTACACCCTCACGACCCAGCTGGGTTTCGTGATCACCTCCCAGATCGCCACCGGGGCGAACGTTGCCGCGAACCTGCAGGGTGACGGGGACGCGGGCGCCGGCCTCACCGCCTACAGCTACGCCTACCAGCTCTTCCAGCTGCCGTACGCGATCATCGCGGTCTCCCTGATCACGGTGCTGCTGCCGCAGATGAGCGCGTTCGCCGTCGACAAGCGGTGGGACGAGGTGCGTGCCGGCTTCTCCCGCACTCTCCGGGTCTCCGCGCTGATCCTGATCCCGCTGTCGCTGGCGATCGCGCTGTACGCCACGGAGGTCGCGGTGCTGCTGTTCGCGCACGGCAACACCGGTGACAGCGACGCGGCGAACATCGGCAACATCCTGATGGTGATGTCGCTCGGGCTGCTGCCCTTCACCATCTTCCAGTTGATGCTGCGGGTGTTCTACGCGCTGGGCGACACCCGCACCCCCGCGTTCCTCGGCATCGGCAACATCGCCGTGCACGGTGTGCTGGCGCTGACCGCGTCCTGGCTGCTGCCGCCCCGGCTGGTGGTCGTCGGCGTGGCCGGCGGGTTCATGTGCTCCTTCCTGGTGGGCCTGCTGGTCGGAGGCTTCGTCCTCAGCCGTCGGCTGGGCGGTCTGGACGGGCGCCGCATCGCGGGCACGCTGGTCCGGCTGTACCTGGCGTCCGCCCCCAGTGTCCTGGTCGGGTGGGGCGTGCTGGAGTTGTTCCGGGCGTGGTTCGCCCCGGGGCTGGTCGTCAACATCGGTGCGCCGGTGGTCGGCTGCCTGTTGGCGCTGCCGGTGTTCCTGGTCTCCGCCAAACTGCTGCGGGTGGAGGAGTTGCGGTCGGTGCTGGACCTGGTCAGGTCCCGCCTGCGGCGCTGACGGCCCCGTCCGGGCGGGTTCTCCGGCAGGGCCGCCCCCGCTGTCCGCGGGCCTGTTCGGCCGGGACGCGCCACACTGCGGACGCGGCGGTATTGCCCACGATCGCGGTTCCCGGCGTAGTGTTCGGTGTGGCGGTGAACGCGGTGCTCGGGTCAGTGGGGCACGTCCCGCGGGGATCCGGTCCTCACCGCGTTCGGAGGGTGTCCGCACCAGCCCGCCCCCCGTCTCCTCACCACCAGAACAGCAATAGTGACGCAAGTCACACCAACCGCGGAAACGGTACACGTCCGCCTGTTCGGACGCTGATTACCGGAAGCCCGGCACCCTCCCCGACCACGGAGGCCCCAGCTTGTACGAGATGTTTCCGAATGTTCCCGACTCATGTCCTCCAGAAGGCATGGTCGAGCGTCCTAGCATGGAACGGCGTGACTCTGCCCCAAAGTTCGGTTTCTTCTCAGCTGCCCGAAGGGAGGTCGGGGACAGGCGCTATGGCCCGGCAGCAGGGAGGACAGCCTCACGTCGGCCCTCCCGTCCGTCACTCCCGGTATGAGCACCTTCATGATTGAGCCCGGTGCGAGGCTCGCCAATCGCTATCGACTCGACGAATTGGTGAGCGAGACCAGCGGAGCCTCACTGTGGAAGGCGACCGACGAAACTCTCGCGCGCCCCGTCGGGGTCTGGACGTTCGCCGACGGCTTCGGCCGCACCGGCGAGGCGGTCCGTGCTGCCCGCGCGGCCAGCCGTGTCTCCGACGCCCGCGTCACCCAGGTGTTCGATGCCGACGACTCCGGTGCCACCCCCTACGTGGTCCAGGAGTGGATCTCCGGCACGACCCTGTCGGACCTGCTGCGCAACGGTCCTCTGGAACCCGAACGTGCCGCGGGTCTCGTGGCCGAGGCCGCCGAGGCACTCACCGCGGCCGCGCAGATGGGCATCCACCACCTGCGGCTGACCCCGGACAAGCTGGTGTGGAGTGTCGGCGGCGCGGTCAAGGTGACCGGCCTCGGGCTCGACGCCGCACTGCACGACATCACCGTCGAGCACCCGCAGACCGTGGACGCGCAGGGTCTGGGACGGCTGCTGTACGCCGCCCTCACCGGGTACTGGCCGGGTCCCGAGACGACCGGCCTGCGTCCCGCCCCGCTCGTCTCGGGACGCCCGTGCGAGCCTTCCCAGATCATCGCGGGCATCCCCGACCAGCTCAACGAGATCGTCTGCCGCGCGGCCTTCCAGACCAGCGGCCGCGAGGGGCCGCTGCGCACCCCGCAGGAGTTCGCCGACGCCCTCGCCGACGTGCCCCGGGTAGTTCCGATCCCGATGGCCCAGGCGGCTCCCCCGCCTCCGCCGCCGGTGGGGACCTCCCGTATCTCCGGACAGCTCGACGTGGCCGCGGCCGCACCGCCCGCCCCCCGGGCTCCCCGTCCGTCCCGCCGCCGCACCCCGCCGCCGTCCGAGGGATCCCTGACCAACCGGATCCTGATCGGAGTCGTGGCCCTGCTGGTCTTCGTCGCCGTGGTGATGGGCGCGTGGCTGCTCGGCAGCAACATGAGGGACGGCGGCTCCGGGCCGCAGATCGCGGAGGTCCCCGACGGCAGCGAAGAGGTCGAACTGGTGACGCTCACCCCGGCGAGCGCGACCGGTTTCGACCCGCCTCCGGCGGGCGACAACAACGAACACAACGACAAGGCTCCGAACACCATCGACGGCGACCCCTCGACCCACTGGAACACCGAGGGGTACAACAGCGCCGAGTTCGGCAACTTCAAGGAGGGTGTCGGCCTGCTCATCGACATGGGTGCCGAGGTGGAGATCCACGAGGCGGACCTCACCTTCGGCAGCGGCACCTACAGTGCCGAGCTGTACGTGCGCAGTGAGTCCGGCGGAGCCCCGGGGGAGGACGAGGAACCTGTCTGGCAGGGCTCTGGAGTATCCGGAGCGGTCCCCGTTAAGCTGGACGAACCCGCTACCGGGCGGTATGTGGTGGTCTGGTTCGTCTCCCCCCTTTCTGAGGACGGCGGTAAATACCGGGGCACTGTCAACGAGGTCGAACTACGCGGAATTCAGTGAACACGGTGACCGACGCGGTTCAGGAGATCCCCGACAAAGAGCTGCTGTTCAGACACAACCAGGGTGATGAGCACGCCTTCAGCGAACTGGTGAAGCGGCACCACGCACGGCTGTGGGCCGTGGCGATTCGCGTACTGGGCGACCAGGAGGAGGCCGCCGACGCGCTGCAGGACGCCTTCCTGTCGGCCTTCCGCGGCGCTCACCGGTTCCGCGGCGAGGCGATGGTCAGCACGTGGCTGCACCGGATCGTCGTCAACGCCTGCCACGACCGGCTGCGCCGCAGGATGGTCCGTCCCGCGGTGCCCACCGAGGACAACACCCTCGACATCCTCTCCAACGAACGCGGAGGGCCCGCCCCCGACCCCACCGGCCGCAGCGACACCTCCCTCGACGTCCACGCCGCCCTGGAGTACCTCCCCGTCGAGCAGCGGCTCGCCCTCGTCCTCGTGGACATGCTCGGCTACCGGGTGGAGGACGCCGCGAGGATCCTGGAGATCGCACCGGGCACGGTGAAGAGCCGGTGTGCTAGGGGGCGCGCTCGGCTTCTCCCATATCTTGCCCATCTCAGGAACCCTGGCGACTCCCCAGACGTCCCATCTCCGAAAGGAGGTGGCAGGAGATCGTGACGTCTCATGTGGACCCCGAGACACTCGCGTTATTCGCCGAAGGAGAGCTGAGGGACAAGGACAGGGAGCAGGAGGTACGCGCCTGGCTCGCCGAGTCCGAGGAAGCCCGGGCTCAGCTCGCGGAATTGCGGGAAGTGTCGCAGATCCTGGCCTCCGCCCCGGTGCCACCCATGCCCGAAGGGCTGATCGACCGCATCGACGAAGCGTTGCGGACCGAGGCGAAGAAGCATCCCGTTCCTTCCCGTCCCACGGTCGCTCCGCTGGCCCCACCCGACCAGGACACGAAGGTGCGTCCGCTCCACCGGCCTCGCGGACCGGCCCGCTGGATGCCGTTCCTGGTCGCCGCCGCGGCGGCGGTCTTCGTGCTGGGTGCCGGCACGGCCGTGGTCAGCGGTCTGTTCACCGCTCCCGAAACCACCGGTTCCGGGACGGTGCTCGCGCCGCCTCCGGCTCCTTCGCCCCAGGCCGCGCTGCCCTACCGGCTCGCCGTGGTGTCCAGTGGCACCGACTACACCGCGGACGGCCTCGCCACGCAGGGAGCGTCGGTCCTCGACCGCTCCGCCCTGTCCGACTTCGGCGAGAGCACGGAGGAGTCCGAGTCTCTCGTCCCCCGGACGGACGAGGCCATCCCCGCCGAGGTCACCTCGTGCGCCGAAGCGCTCAGCGGTGCCTACGGCACCCCGACCCTGGTGGACATCGCCTCCTACGAGGGACAGCCGGCGTGGATCATGTTCTTCCCCGCAACGTCCGGCACCGGAGCGGAAGGTTACGCGATCTGGGTGGTCGAGCCGGGCTGCGCGGAAGAGGACGATCCGGACTCCGCGGTGGTCGACACCGCGGTTCTCCGCAGTCAGCAGTGACCGTCTGACCCGGTTTCTCCGACATTCCTCGGAGAAACCGGGTCGGGCGGCGGCCGGCCTTCCCTCTCACCGTGCTCCCGGGAATCACCGACGCCTACCATCGGTTGAAGTGAACGGTTTTCCTGTCCCAACGACAGCACGAGTGTGCAAGGGGTCTGACCGCTGTGAGTAACGTCCGTAACGTCATCATCATTGGCTCCGGGCCTGCTGGTTACACCGCAGCCGTGTACGCGGCCCGCGCGGAACTGAAGCCTCTCGTCTTCGAGGGCTCCATCACAGCGGGCGGCGCGTTGATGAACACCACCGAGGTGGAGAACTTCCCCGGCTTCCCCGACGGGATCATGGGTCCCGAACTGATGGACAACATGCGCAAGCAGGCCGAGCGGTTCGGTGCCGAACTCCTCCCCGAGGACGTCACAGAAGTCGACCTCACCGCCACCCCGAAGGTGGTCAAGGCCGGCGACCAGACCTTCCACGCGCGCACGGTGATCATCGCCACCGGTTCCGGATACCGCAAGCTCGGCGTTCCCGGCGAGGAGGAGTTCTCCGGACGGGGCACCTCCTGGTGTGCCACCTGCGACGGCTTCTTCTTCCGGGAGCAGGACATCGCCGTTGTCGGCGGTGGCGACACCGCTATGGAGGAAGCGATCTTCCTCACCCGGTTCGCCCGTTCCGTGACGGTCATCCACCGCCGTGACCAACTGCGTGCCAGCAAGATCCTGCAGGAGCGTGCGTTCGCCAACGAGAAGATCTCGTTCGTGTGGAACAGTGAGGTTACCGAGGTCCTCGGCGACACCAGGGTCAACGCGGTCCGACTGCGGAACCGGGTGACCGGTGAGGAGAGCACCCTCGATGTCAGCGGACTGTTCATCGCGATCGGCCACGACCCCCGCGTGGAACTCTTCAAGGGTCAGCTCGACCTCGACGAGGAGGGCTACCTGAAGGTCGACTCGCCCAGCACCCGGACCAACCTCCCCGGCGTGTTCGCCTGCGGTGACGTGGTCGACCACACCTACCGTCAGGCCGTCACCGCAGCGGGAACCGGATGCGCCGCCGCCCTGGACGCCGAGCGCTACCTGGCCGAACTGGCAGACTGAGCGCGGGTCGTTCTTTCTTTTCCTGTCTGACCGTTGTCCTGTCCCTCCGCCGAAGAAGAGGAGCAACTGAATGGCCGCCATTCAGGACGTCACCGACGCCAACTTCGACGAGGTCGTCCTCAAAAGCGACCTTCCTGTCCTGGTCGACTTCTGGGCCGACTGGTGCGGCCCCTGCAAGATGATCGCTCCGGTCCTGGAGCAGATCGCCGCGGAGCAGGAAGGCAAACTGACCATCGTCAAGCTGAACGCCGACCAGAACCCGGACACGGTGCGCCGGTACGGAGTGATGGGCCTGCCCACCCTCAACCTCTACAAGAACGGCGAGGTCGTGAAGCAGCTCGTCGGCGCCAAGCCCAAGCGCGTCCTGGAGAAGGAACTCGAAGAGTTCCTGTGACCTCCCGAGCCGCCCGCGGACGGTCGGCGGGGCGGTGTTTCACGTGAAACCCTGAATGAGTTCGGGCCGCGAAACACGGAAACGTGCGTGGTTGCTTCGGCAGCCGTCCACGACCGTGTCTCGCGGCCCGTTCCTCTTCGGGGCGGGACGGGTCAGTTCTCGGTGACCAGTCCCGGAGCCATCGTGGCGAGAATGCGTTCCAGGTCCTCCTTGGTGGCGAACTCCACGACGATCTTCCCCTTGTTCCGCCCCATGTCGACCTTCACCCGGGTGTCGAAGACGTCGGAGAGCCGGTTGGCCACCTCTTCGAGTTCCGGAGCGTTCTCCTTGCGCGCCGGCTTCTGGCGCTTCACGGGGGTTTCCAGGTCGCCGAACGCGATGATCTCTTCCAGTGCGCGCACGGAGAGCCCCTCCGCGACGATGCGGTGCGCGAGGCGCTCCTGGAGTTCGGGATCCTCCACCGCGAGCAGCGCCCTGGCGTGGCCCGCAGTGATCACTCTGGCGGCGACCTTGCGCTGCACCGCGGGCGACAGGTTGAGCAACCGGATCGTGTTGCTGATGTGCGGCCGGGAACGGCCGATCCGCTTGGCCAACTCTTCGTGGGTCACCCCGAAGTCGTCCAGCAGTTGCTGGTAGGCGGCGGCCTCCTCCAGCGGGTTGAGTTCCTGCCGGTGCAGGTTCTCCAGCAGTGCGTCCCGCAGCATCTCGTCGTCGGAGGTCTCGCGGACGATCGCCGGAATCTCCTTGAGGCCGGCGCGCTGGCTCGCCCGCCACCGCCGCTCTCCCATGATCAGTTCGTACCTGGCGGCACCGCTCACGCTGCGGTTCACCCTGCGGACGACAACGGGCTGGAGCAGCCCCACCTCGGTGATCGACGCGGTCAGCTCGGCGAGTGCATCCTCGTCGAAGTGCTGCCGCGGCTGCCGGGGATTGGGGAGCACCGCATCGACCGGAATCTTCTCCAGGTAGGCCCCGTCGACGGTCTGGGGGGCGGAGGGTGGCTGAGCTCCCAGCACAGTGCCCCGGGTGGTCCCGGGGGCCACCGACGGCCCCTGCGGGATGAGCGCTCCCAGTCCTTTGCCAAGACCGCGCCGCTGTTGGCTCAACGCCGTCTCCCTTCAGCTCCCATAGCGGTTCGCCTCACCGGTTCTCCCTGTGGCTCTGCGTCCGGAAGGCCAGTTCACGAGCGGCGTCCAGGTAGGCCATGGCTCCCGTCGACCCCGGGTCGTAGGTCATGACCGACTGACCGTAACTGGGCGCTTCGGACACACGGACGCTCCGGGGGATCATCGTCTTCAGCACCAGGTCCCCGAAGTGCCCCCGGACCTCTTCCGCCACCTGTGACGCCAGCCGCGTCCGACCGTCGTACATCGTGAGGAGAACCGTGGAGATGAAGAGCTCCGGATTGAGGTGCGACTTCACCAGTTCGATGTTGCGCAGCAGCTGCCCCACACCTTCGAGCGCGTAGTACTCGCACTGGATGGGAATCAGCACCTCTTCACAGGCGACCATGGCGTTGACCGTCAGCAGCCCCAGGGAGGGCGGGCAGTCGATCAGGATGTAGTCGAGGTCTTTGGCATCGTAGGCGCTGAAAGCCCGCTTCAGTCGCGACTCCCTGGCCACCAGGGAGACCAGTTCGATCTCTGCTCCCGCCAGGTCGATCGTGGCCGGCACACACCACAGGTTCGGCACGTCCGGCACCGGCCGCGCCAGCTCCCGGAGCTCCTCGTCCTCCACCAGGCAATGGTAGATCGAGCGGGAATCAACCGCGCGTTCCATGCCCAGGGCTGTGGACGCGTTCCCCTGCGGGTCCAGATCGACCACCAGCACCCGGTTGCCGTGCATCGCGAGTGCCACCGCGAGGTTGACCGTGGTGGTCGTCTTGCCGACGCCGCCCTTCTGGTTGGCCACACTCATGATGCGGCACCGCTCGGGACGCGGCCACGTCTCCCCCGTACGTCCGCGCGCGCTCATCGCGGCGCGGGCTGCGCGGGCTATCGGTGTGTCGAAGTCAGCGACAAGGTCCTCGCCGACCGCTTGGGAGGGGTTTCTGTCAAGCGCGGTTTCACGTGAAACATGCGCACCGGACATCTCGATCTCTGCCGGGACGGATCCCTGCCCCTCGTAGTAGTGGAAGGTTTCACGTGGAACATGGGCGCCGTCGGAGTGATTGTGGGGCACGAATGAGTTCACCTCTTCCGTCCGCGCTTCTTCCTACCGCCAGGCGTGCGTTGGGACTTGGACGGGGCCGCCTTGGTTCCGGCCTCAAGATCAGTCGTGACCGTGACGCGAACGACCGTGGTAGCTGGATTGACTTTACCGCTCCCCACTCGGACAACGTCTGCGGTGTTAGGACGCTGTTTGGACAATTCTTGGCGAGCGGCCTCCAACTCGGCCTCGGCCCGCTCCCCCTTCAGCGCGAGCAGACTCCCTCGGTTGCGGAGCAGCGGCAGGGCCCAGCCGATGAGCTTCGGCAGCGGAGCGACCGCCCGCGCTGTGACGAAATCCGCTCTCAACTTCTTGCGCACCTCTTCGGCGCGTCCCCGGTGGACCGTGACGTTGTCCAGGTCGAGGAGTTCCACGCACTCCTGCAGGAACACCGTCCTCCGGAGCAGCGGTTCCAGCAGTGTCACCGACAGGTCCGGCCGCAGGATTCCCAGCACCACTCCGGGGAGCCCGGCCCCCGAACCGATGTCGATGACGTCTGCTCCCCTGGGGATCAGTTCCTCGACCACAGCGCAGTTCATCAGGTGGCGCTCCCACAGGCGGGGGACCTCGCGCGGACCGATCAGTCCGCGTGTCACCCCCGCGTCCGCGAGCAGTTCGGCGTACCGCTGCGCCACCGGCAATGTCTCACCGAACAACTCCCGAGCCGCATCGGACAGGACGACATGCCCGGTCATCAGTCACCACCTTGGCCTCTTCAGCGGGGTCAGCAGCTATGAGCGGAGTCAGCGACAGAAGGTCCACGAATCGACCGACCGAGAGACGCCCACCTCTCACGATCTTATGCGGGTTCCCTCCCCTCTTTCGGGGGCAGTCCCGCGAAGCCGCGGCGCCGGAGGTTTTCCGTCCGCCGCCCGCCCGACCGGTCGAAGGGATCCGGAAAGATCGAGTGCCGCATGTTTCACGTGAAACATGCGGCACTCGATCGGGAAGTGCTGTGGTTCAGTCGACCGGGTAGACCACCACGTAACGGCTGGGCTCCTCCCCCTCGGACTCGCTGTGCAGGCCGGCCGCCGCCACGGCGTCGTGCACGACCTTCCGTTCGAAAGGAGTCATGGGGTTGAGTTCCTTGGCCCTGCCGGTCCGCTTGACCTCGTTGGCCACCTCGGTCCCCAGCTTCCGAAGAACTTTACGCCGGGACTCACGGTAGCCGCCGATGTCGAGCATGAGCCGGCTGCGGGTGCCGGTGGTGCGGTGCACGGCGAGGCGGGTCAGTTCCTGGAGCGCCTCCAGCACCTCGCCCCGCTCTCCGATCAGTTCTTTGAGTGTCGCCCCCACAACGGAGACCAGGGCACGGTCGCCTTCGACATCCATGTCGATGTCACCGTCGAAGTCGGCGATGTCGAGCAGGCCCTCGATGTAGTCGGCTGCGATGTCGCCTTCCCGTTCGAGCGCCTCGATATCGATGGTGGCGGTCTCCTCCGGCTCTTCGGCCACCGCCACAGCTGTGCTGGAGTTCGCCCCGCCTCCGGTGTTGCTGTCGCTCACGACAAGCTTTCTCCTTATGTCGCGGCCCTGTACGCGGTCCGCTGCGTGGACGCGTGCCAAGGGCTCTCGCCTACGCGTCCACGCAGCGGGCGGTGAGTACAAGGATCTCTCGGGAATCCGCCGGACCTACTTACCGCCGGTCCTCTTGGACCTCGGCTGCCTCTTCGGCTGCTTACGTTCGATCTTAGGCTCTTCCGGCTTCCCAGTCGGCTGCTGCTGGCCGTGCTTCGCGAAGAGACCCTTGCCGGTGGCGGACGGTTCGGCCTTGCTCTTCTCTCCCGCACTGCCGGGGGCGGGGAACTTGCGGTAGAGGAAGTGCTGCTGCCCCATGGTCCAGATGTTGGAGGTGACCCAGTAGATCAGGACACCGACCGGCATGGCCAGGCCGAACAACCCGAATCCAGGCGCGATGTACATCATGATCTTCTGCGACTGCATCATCGGGTTGTCTTCCATGCCCGGCTGCTTGAGCGTGCGGTTCATGCTCTGCCGCATGGTCAGGAAGGTCGTGGTCCCCATGATCACGCAGGCGATCGCGATGATCACCTTGGCCATGATCGGGTCGGCGCCGAAAGCGGCCAGCTCATCAGCCGAGGAGGTGAAGTGCGCGGCGACCGGCGCGCCGAAGATCAGGGCGCTCTGTGCGCTGTCGGCCAGCTCCTGGGTGAATCCGTACTTGGCCTCGCCCTCGGCGACCTCGCGGAGCACGTTGAACAGGGCGAAGAAGACCGGCATCTGCAGCAGCAGCGGCAGGCAGCCCATGAGCGGGTTGGTTCCGCTCTCCTGGTAGATCTTCATCTGCTCCTGCTGCAGGCGCTGCTTGTCGTTCTTGTAGCGCTCACGCACCTTGAGGAGCTTGGGCTGCAGGTCCTGCATCTTCCGCTGCGTGTGCATCTGCTTCACGAACAGCGGAATCATCAGGACACGCACGAGGACGGTGAGGAGGACGATGGACAGTCCCCAGGCCCATCCGCTGTCCGGGTCGAGGAAGATGCTGAGACCGGAATGGATCCAGACCAGCACCTGGCCGACGATGTTGTAGAGCCAGTCCAGCACCGGCTATCTCCCTTGGTTCGCTGACTTCACAGACCCGACGCTCCGGGCGGGGTCTCCCCCTCGCTCCCGAGCCTCGCGTCATCGATCTCTGTGCCGCTCTCGCCCCTGCGTGGCGGGACCGGATCAAGCCCCCCGGGGTGGAACGGATGGCATCTGCCAAGTCTGCGGATGGTCAACCACAGTCCGCGCCCGGCCCCGTGTACCCGAAGCGCCTCGACCGCGTAGCTGCTGCACGAGGGATAGAAGCGACAGACGGGGGGAAGGAGCGGGCTGATCAGACGTTGGTAGCCGCGGATCGGCAGGATCAGCACCCGGGCCAGGAAGGTGGGTCTGTCGCGTGTCATGGGGTCGGCCGTTCTCCAGCTGCCGGGACGTTCGCGGGCGCGGCCTCGCGCGGTGCGCGGGTACGGCGTGCCGACCGTCCGCGGGGGCGTGTCACCGCGCTCAGCGCACTGTCCAGCTGGGCTGCCAGCTCGTCGTATCCGAGAAGCGCGGATCCGGGTTTGGCCCGTACCACTAGCAGGCTACCCGCGGCCAGGGAGTCGAGCCGATCCCGCATCAGGTGACGTAGCCGCCGTTGGACGCGTTTGCGGACGACCGCTCCCCCCACCGCCTTGCTGACGATGAATCCGACCCGGGGAGGTGCGGCGTCGCCTGACTCGTCCCGGGCTTCCCGTGGAACGAACAGGATGACGGTGAGAGCGTTCCGACCGGCCCGACGTCCCTTGCGCATGGTGAGATCGAAGTCGGCACTGCGCCGCATTCGGTTGCGTGGGGACAGCATCGGTTCAGAACACCCCCGGACACAACAAGCGGACCGGTTGCCGAAGCGGGCAGACCGGTCCGTTGAACGTTTGACTGCTGACGCCTAGTGGCTGACGGTCAGCGCTCCGCGCCCCTTGCGCCGACGCGCAGCGATGATCGCGCGACCGGCACGGGTACGCATGCGCAGCCGGAAACCGTGGGTCTTGGCGCGACGCCGATTGTTCGGCTGGTACGTACGCTTGCTCACTGCTTAACTCCAGGGGCGTTCCGGAAGTACAACGACGACGAACCAGCCGACCGTGCCGGCGGTCCGTGTGTTCCTGCTGCTGTCGCGGGGACGCTCAGCTGGAACATCGCCCGCTCAGGCCGCTCCGCCGTGAACCGTGTGGTGCGAGTCACGGACTGGTGTCCGGTCTCTTGGCACCAGCGCACAGACGGATACCGACGTAAGCACAAAGAAGATACGGGCTGAGCCTGTGCAGGTCAAATCGTCCACGCGCCCCCCGAAGCCGTCCGGGCGGAGTTATCCACGAACCAGACGGTCTGTGGAAAACCTCTGTCCACAGGCTGCGAGTTCCCCACACCGGGACCTAAGCTGTGGATAACCTCGACCCCGCACGAGGACCGCTCCGCCCCCTCCGACCCCCCGGAAAAGCCATGATCACCGAGGTTGCGCACAAGGTCTCAGCTGGGAAATGTGGATAACCACAGGCTGTGGACAACACCGCGGAAGGCTGTGGATAACGCAGTGGATAACTTGTGGACAACACGGAGATCCTGTGGACTGTCGTTCCCCTGCGGGGGCCACCCGGAGCGGGGAGGGCGGATCGTCATACACAGCAGGTTCCACAGAAGACGTTGAGTTACCCACAGAACGCCGTTCATCATCACGTTTTGATCACGTCGCTTCCCGGAGCCCTGGACCGAGGGGAGCCGTCGTGTTTGCCGACACAATGGGTTGCCGTGTCACCCGTGTCATCCGCTGGGAGACGGGGACTCGGCCGGTAGGACACCGCTGGAAGGGGCGAAGCATGGAAGGCCGCCGTGTCTGAGGGACAGATCAACCTCGCGATGGTGTGGTCGAGCGTGCTGGAGAACCTCGACAACAACAGCCTTCCCCCCCAGCAACGGGCCTGGCTGCCGCAGACCAGGCCGCTGGGACTCATCGAGGACACCGCACTGCTCGCCGCCCCCAACGAGTTCGCCAAGGAAATCCTGGAGACCCGGCTGCGGCCGGCCATCAGTCAGGCGCTCTCGGCCGAGCTGGGCCGGGAGATCCGGGTCGCTGTCACCGTGGACCCCACCGCGGTGCCGCCGTCCGCGCCCGCCGATCCGACACCGGGCACCGGCTCCCCGGAGAGTCAGCCCCCCGGTCCCGAGCAGCTGCCGCCTCCCGGCTGGGACAGCCGCCCCCGCGACGACGCGGCCCGCCGTCCCTCCTGGCCGCAGCAGCCTCCGCTGCTGCCCGACCCGCCGCACTCTCCCCAGTTCGACCAGACCGGCCCCCAGGGCTCGCTCCCCGGACGCCAGCCCACCCCTCCCCACGGCCAGGACCTGCTCGCCTCGGGGTGGCACGACTCCCCGGCCGACCACGGCCGCCCCACCCCGCCCCCGCCGGTCCCCGAGGCCGAGCCCGACCCCCGCTACCGGAGCTGGGACCACTCCGCCCACTGGGATCCCCCCAACCGCTGGGAGACCCCGCGCCCCTGGGAGAACGTCCGCCACCCGGACCCCGGAAACCGTCCGCAGGACGCCGGGGCGGAGCACGGCGTCCCCGTCCCGGACCAGCCTCCCGTGGCCCCTCCGCCGGGCGCCCCCGACCCGGGGGACGGGTCCTCGGCCAGCAAACCGGGCGGCCCCGGGCAGCTGAACCCCAAGTACACCTTCGACACCTTCGTCATCGGCTCCAGCAACCGCTTCGCGCACGCCGCTGCGGTCGCGGTGGCCGAGGCGCCGGCGAAGGCGTACAACCCCCTGTTCGTCTACGGCGGCTCCGGACTGGGCAAGACCCACCTGCTG
Source organism: Thermobifida alba (assembly GCF_023208015.1). NCBI lineage: Bacteria > Bacillati > Actinomycetota > Actinomycetes > Streptosporangiales > Nocardiopsidaceae > Thermobifida > Thermobifida alba. Next base: position 3,853,639 of record NZ_CP051627.1, read on the forward strand.
CACGCGATCGGCCACTACACCCAGCGGCTCTACGACGGCGCGCGGGTCCGCTACGTCAGTTCCGAGGAGTTCACCAACGAGTTCATCAACTCCATCCGGGACGGCAAGGCCGACGGGTTCCGCCGCCGCTACCGGGACATCGACGTGCTGCTGGTCGACGACATCCAGTTCCTGGAGAACAAGGAGCAGACGCAGGAGGAGTTCTTCCACACCTTCAACACCCTGCACAACTCCAACAAGCAGATCGTCATCTCCTCGGACCGGCCCCCCAAGCAGCTCGTCACCCTGGAGGACCGGCTGCGCAACCGGTTCGAGTGGGGGCTGATCACCGACGTCCAGCCGCCCGAGCTGGAGACGCGGATCGCGATCCTGCGCAAGAAGGCGGCCCAGGAGGGGCTGGCCGCGCCTCCGGAGGTCCTGGAGTTCATCGCCAGCAAGATCTCCACCAACATCCGGGAGCTGGAGGGCGCCCTGATCAGGGTCACCGCGTTCGCCAGCCTGAACCGGCAGTCGGTCGACCTGCACCTGACCGGCATCGTGCTGCGGGACCTGATCCCCAGCGACGAGGTCCCCGAGATCACTGCAGCGGAGATCATGGCGCAGACCGCCTCGTACTTCGGTCTGACCCCCGAGGACCTGTGCGGCACCTCCCGCTCGCGGGTCCTGGTCACCGCGCGGCAGATCGCGATGTACCTGTGCCGGGAGCTCACCGACCTGTCGCTGCCCAAGATCGGTCAGCAGTTCGGCCGGGACCACACCACGGTGATGCACGCCGACCGCAAGATCCGCTCCCTGATGGCGGAGCGCCGTTCGATCTACAACCAGGTCACCGAACTCACCAACCGCATCAAGCAGCAGTCCCACAACATCTGACCCCGCTGCTCCCCGGGGCGCGTCCTGGTCCGCGCCCCGGGACGGTCCCCCACGGAAGCGTCACGGGCGGACCAAGGCCGCGGCCACCACTGTGAATCCACTCACCTCGTCGCGGCCCGTGCTCCCGGACCCCGCTCCGGTCCGCTGTTCCCGGCGGGCGTCTAGCACATCCCAAGTTGTGGATAAGCCGTGGATAACCCTGGGGACAAGTCACGTTTTCCTGTGGACAGCCTGTGGATACGCTGTGTATAACCCACCTTGACATCCAGTCATCCCATGAGTGGATCTGTGGGTAAAGCCGTGGATAACCTGTGGACGACTTGTGGATGACCTGGGGACAACCGTTCCCCGTCCACAGGACGCCGAGTTTTCCACACGCATCGTCCACATGCTCTGTGGACAGAAATCTCTGCAGTGAGCTGCGGAAACAAGGGTTGTCCACAGTATCCACAGCCCCTATTACTACTGCGCCACAGAGAGAGATCTCGTGGCTCAGTAAACGGGCTCGGCCCATTTCTGTGGATAACGCTCCGCTCCGCGCGGCCTCCTCCCCCACCCCTGTCTTCGCAGGAGAGTCGGCTCCGACTCGACATCCGACAGGCGTACACTCGCGCCCGAATCGGGGTACCGTGGTGAACTCACCCCTGATGCTCTGACCGACAACCCGACGCGGACGCTCCCGTCCGTCGGCCCCGGGAGCGCCGACACGTGCGCCCAGGGCGTCGGTCGGCGGTTTCGTGGTAGTCGAGGAAAGAGAGACCGATCGTGAAGTTCCGGGTCGAACGCGACGTGCTCGCGGAGGCTGTCGCCTGGACCGCTCGCACTCTGCCGGTCCGCCCGTCGGTGCCCGTCCTCGCGGGGATGCTGCTGGACGCCGAGGACGAGGGCGAACGGCAGCGGCTCAAGCTGTCCAGCTTCGACTACGAGGTCTCCGCCCAGGTATCGGTCGACGTCGACATCGACGAGCCGGGCCGGATCCTCGTGTCGGGCAAACTGCTCGCCGAGATCGTGCGCAACCTCCCTCCACAGACTGTGGAGGTCAGCACGGACGGGGCCAAGGTCGTCGTCTCCTGCGGCAGCGCGAGGTTCACGATCCTCACCCTCCCCGTGGAGGACTACCCGACGCTTCCCGCCATGCCCGCGCTGACCGGATCGGTGCTCAGCGACGCCTTCGCCGCCGCGGTCAGCCAGGTGGCGGTCGCCGCCGGACGCGACGACACCCTGCCGATGCTCACCGGCGTGCGTGTGGAGATCGAGGGCTCCACCGTGACCCTGGCCTCCACCGACCGCTACCGCCTGGCCGTCCGGGAGCTCACCTGGACCCCCGAGGACCCCGACGTGTCCGCGGTCGCGCTCGTCCCGGCCAAGACCCTCGCCGACACCGCCAAGTCGCTGACCGGCGGAGCCCAGGTGTCCATCGCGCTGTCCACCGCGGACAACGGTGGAGAGGGCATGATCGGCTTCGAGGGCGGGGGACGGCGTACCACGACCCGGCTGCTCGACGGGGAGTTCCCCAAGTACCGCAAGCTGCTCCCGGAGTCCTTCAACTCCGTGGCCGAGGTGCAGAAGGCGGAGTTCATCGAGGCCGTCAAGCGCGTCTCGCTGGTCGCCGAGCGCAACACCCCCCTGCGGCTGGCCTTCAACAGCGGCCGGCTGGTGCTTGAGGCGGGAACCGGCGAGGAGGCCCAGGCCGTCGAGGAACTGGAGGCGAACCTGGAGGGCGACGACATCCAGATCGCCTTCAACTCCACCTTCCTGCTCGACGGGCTGAACGCGATCGAGTCGGACGTGGCCCGCCTGCAGTTCACCACCTCCACCAAACCGGCCGTCATCACCGGCAAGGCCGCCGACGACGGCACCGTGTCGGACTACCGGTACCTGATCATGCCCGTGCGGCTGTCCAACTGACCGAGACCGCGCCGGCCACCCCACCGATCCACAACCTGGGTACGAGTAAGGAAACGCGAGCATGCAACTCGGCATGATCGGCCTCGGAAAGATGGGCGGCAACATGGCCGCGCGGCTGCGCGACAAGGGCCATGACGTCGTCGGTTTCGACTTCAACCCCGACGTGCGCGATGTGGGGTCCGTCGCCGAACTCGTCGAGCGGCTGTCGGCCCCGCGGATCGTCTGGCTGATGGTCCCCGCCGGCGAGCCCACCCGGAGCAGCATCCGGGAGCTCGGCGCGCTGCTGGAGGAGGGCGACCTCGTCATCGAGGGCGGCAACTCCCACTACCAGGACGACCGCAGGCACGCCGAGGAGCTCTCCCGGCGCGGGATCGAGTACCTCGACGCGGGTGTCAGCGGCGGTGTCTGGGGGCGGGAGAACGGCTACGGCATCATGGTCGGCGGCAGCCCCGAGAACGTGGCGCGGGCCAAGCCCCTCTTCGACGCACTCACCCCCGACGGCGGCGGCGGTTTCGTGCACGCCGGGGCGGTCGGCGCCGGGCACTTCGTCAAGATGGTCCACAACGGCATCGAGTACGGCATGATGCAGGCGTTCGCCGAGGGCTACGAGCTCATGGCCGCCTCCGGGATCGTGGAGGACGTCCCCGGCACCCTGGCCAGCTGGCGGGAGGGGACCGTGGTGCGCTCCTGGCTGCTGGACCTGCTGGTCCGCGCCCTGGAGGAGGACCCCGGACTGGACCGGCTGCGCGGCTACGCCGAGGACTCCGGCGAGGGGCGCTGGACCGTTCAGGCCGCTGTGGACCACGCGGTCCCCGCCCCGGTCATCACCGCCGCGCTGTACGCCCGGTTCGCCTCCCGACAGGAGGACAGCCCCGCGATGAAGGTCATCGCGGCGCTGCGCAACCAGTTCGGAGGACACGCGGTGACCAAGGCCGCCGAGTAGGTCCCGCGGTCCACAGCCTGTGGACGACATGGTCGCCCCGCACCTCCCGGGTTCGCGCACACGGCCGCGCGGACCCGGTCCGCTTCTGTAGGAGCAGCCAGATGTACGTCTCCCACCTTCAACTGGCCGACTACCGGTCCTACGAGACCGTGGACCTGGAGTTGGAGCCGGGGATCAGCACCTTCGTCGGACCCAACGGGCAGGGCAAGACGAACCTGGTCGAGGCGGTCGGCTACGTCGCCACGCACAGCAGCCACCGCGTCGCCCACGACGCCCCCCTGGTCCGCCGGGGGGCACAGCGGGCGATCATCCGGACGGCCGTCGTCCGGCACGACCAGCGCACCCTCATCGAACTGGAGATCAACCCGGGACGGGCCAACCGTGCCCGGTTGAACCGCTCCGCGGGCACCCGCCCCAGGGACGTGCTGGGCATCCTGCGGACCGTGCTGTTCGCCCCCGAGGACCTGGCCCTGGTGAAGGGCGATCCGGGGGAACGCCGCCGTTTCCTGGACGACCTGCTGACCGCACGGGCCCCCCGGTACGCGGGAGTGCGCTCCGACTACGAGCGCGTGCTCAAGCAGCGCAACGCGTTGCTCAAGTCGGCCTCGGCCCGGTACTTCCAGCGGAGCGAACCCGACCTGTCCACCCTGGACGTGTGGGACGAGCACCTGGCGCAGACCGGGGCCGAACTGCTGGCGGCGCGGCTGATGCTGGTGGCCGAACTGCAGCCCCTGGTCGCCAAGGCCTACGGCGAACTCACCTCCTCGGGAGGGCCGCCCAGCCTGCACTACCGCTGCTCGGCGACCGAGGGGGGCCTCTCGGTCGCCGACCGTCCACAGCTTGTGGATATCCTGCGCGCCGCGCTGGCCGAGGCCCGTCCCCACGAGCTGCGGCGCGGCGTCAGCCTGGTGGGGCCGCACCGCGACGACCTCCAGTTGCACCTGAACGACCTGCCCGCCAAGGGCTACGCCAGTCAGGGCGAGTCGTGGTCCTACGCGTTGGCGCTGCGGCTCGCCGGATTCGAACTGCTGCGCGCCGACGGCGACGATCCCGTGCTCATCCTCGACGACGTCTTCGCCGAACTCGACGCCGAACGCCGGCGCCGCCTGGCCGAGCACGTCCGCACCGCCGAACAGGTCCTGGTGAGCGCCGCGGTGCCCAGCGACGTTCCGGGAGAACTGTCGGGAGCGCGGTTCCGGGTCGGAGACGGGAGGGTGGAACGTGAACGGTGAGCACCGGCCGGAGCGGCGAGCCGACTCTCCACAGCCTGTGGACGGAGGAGCGGGTTCCGACGGCCTCAGCGGCGTGGAACTGGCACGCCAGGCGTTGGCCAGGGCACGCGCCGAAGCCAGGGAACGCGGCGCCGCTCCCCAGGGGCAGTCCCGCCGGCCCCGGCGGGCTCCGGCGCGCCGACGCAGCGAGCCGCAGACGTTCGGCGACGCCGTGCGCGCCTGGCTGATCGAGCACGGCTGGCAGGAACAGGTGGCCGTCGGCGGCGTCTTCGGCCGCTGGCCCCAGATCGTCGGTGAACGCCTGGCCGAGCACGTCCGCCCCCAGACCTACGCCGAGGGGGAGCTGGTGGTCGCGGTCGACTCCCCCGCCTGGGCCACCCAGATGCGTGCGATGGCCCCCCAACTGGTGCGACGGCTCAACGAGGAGCTCGGTCACGGAACCGTGCGGTCCATCAGGGTCAGCGGTCCGGGAGGGGGGCGACGCGGGCAGCGAGGCCAGTGGCGGGTGCGTTGATCCGAGGTCACGGAGCCGTCGCGCGGCGACCCGTCGGCGGCGGAGGTGCGGACAGCACTGATTCGATCGCGGCGTTCACACCGGGGTGGGGTGCGTGTAGGGACTCGGCTCCCGCTCCGTTCGTTCGTTGGGGGCCATCACAGGGCCGTAGATGCGACTTTCAGGTCGCGTGCGCGGTATCATGGAGACAGTTCTTTGGACGCCTCCACCGGCAGAGACCGCACTAAGAGCGGGGTACCGGGAATCGGGGTCGCAGCAGCGTCTTGGCGGGGGCGTGGCAGCGCGTTTCGCCTGGGTCGCCGTGTGTCCGCCGATTGTCTTGCGGCTGGTCGGCGTCCCCGGCAGGAGGGTGTTTCCAACTTGGCCTACGACGCGCGATCAATCACGGTTCTGGAAGGCCTCGAAGCGGTACGCAAACGCCCCGGCATGTACATCGGCTCCACGGGCGAGCGCGGACTGCACCACCTTGTCTACGAGGTTGTGGACAACTCCGTGGACGAGGCGCTCGCCGGACACGCCACCGCCATCGAGGTCACACTGCTGGCCGACGGCGGGGTTCGGGTGGCCGACAACGGACGCGGAATCCCGGTCGACCCCCACCCGGTGGAGAAGCGGCCCGCGGTGGAGATCGTCCTGACCACCCTGCACGCGGGCGGCAAGTTCGACAGCAAGTCCTACGCGGTCTCCGGCGGTCTGCACGGGGTCGGCGTCTCCGTCGTCAACGCCCTGTCCACCCGGCTTGAGGTGGAGATCCGCAAAGACGGATACGTGTGGACGCAGCGCTACGAGATGACCCATCCGGTGACCGATCTCATCAAGGGCGAGCCCACCGACGAGACCGGTACCCAGATCACCTTCTGGGCCGACGACTCGATCTTCGAGACCACCACCTACAACTTCGAGACCCTGTCGCGGCGGCTCCAGGAGATGGCCTTCCTCAACAAGGGGCTGTCCATCACCATCCGCGACGAGCGGCCCGAGTTCGTCGGCGACTCCCCCGTCACGCAGACCTACCACTACGAGGGCGGCCTGGCGGACTTCGTCCGCCACATCAACGCGACCAAGGAACCCGCACACTCCACCATCATCGCGTTCGAGGACTCCGGCGACGGCATCGCGGCCGAGATCGCGATGCAGTGGAACCAGTCGTACACCTCCTCGGTGCACACCTTCGCCAACACCATCAACACGGCCGAGGGCGGCACCCACGAGGAGGGCTTCCGCGCGGCGCTCACCTCGATCGTCAACCGCTACGCGCGCGACCAGAAACTGCTGCGCGACAAGGACGACAACCTCACCGGCGACGACGTCCGCGAGGGGCTCACCGCGATCGTCTCGGTCAAGCTCACCGATCCCCAGTTCGAGGGCCAGACCAAGACCAAGCTCGGCAACACCGAGGCCAAGTCGTTCATCCAGAAGGTGTGCCACGAGCACCTGCGGGACTGGTTTGACCGCAACCCGGGCGAGGCCAAGGACATCGTCACCAAGGCGAGCCAGGCCGCACGCGCCCGGATCGCCGCCCGCCAGGCCCGGGAACTCACCCGGCGCAAGACACTGCTGGAGTCCACCTCGCTGCCCGGCAAACTGGCGGACTGCCAGTCCACCGATCCGGAGCGCTGCGAGGTCTACATCGTCGAGGGAGACTCCGCGGGCGGCTCCGCCAAGGGCGGACGCGACCCCCACTACCAGGCCATCCTCCCCATCCGCGGCAAGATCCTCAACGTCGAGAAGGCCCGCATCGACCGGATCCTCAAGAACAACGAGGTCCAGGCGATCATCACGGCGCTGGGCACCGGCGTGCACGACGACTTCGACATCGAGAAGCTGCGTTACCACAAGATCATCCTGATGGCCGACGCCGACGTCGACGGCCAGCACATCCGCACGCTGCTGCTCACCCTGCTGTTCCGCTTCATGAAACCGCTCATCGAAGCCGGATACGTCTACCTCGCGCAGCCTCCGCTCTACAAGATCAAGTGGGACTCCCGGGGCACCGACGTCGACTACGCCTACTCCGACCGCGAGCGCGACGAGAAGATCGCCGCGGGCATCGCCGCGGGCAAGAAGGATCCCCGGCCCCGCGACCTCGTCCAGCGGTTCAAGGGCCTGGGCGAGATGAACCCCGGGGAACTGTGGGAGACCACCATGGACCCCCAGCGCCGGGTGCTGCTGCAGGTGACGCTCGACGACGCAGCCCAGGCGGACGAGATGTTCAGCGTGCTCATGGGAGAGGACGTCGAGTCGAGGCGCTCCTTCATTCAGCGCAACGCCCGGGACGTCCGCTTCCTGGACATCTAGCCCGAGCCTGACGTTCCCCGGCAGCGAACGACCCATCAGAAAAGGATCGACATCCAGTGACGGATGCGAACACGACTCCCGAGGCCCCCGAGAACCCCACCGGCCGGGTCGAACCGGTCGACCTCCAGGTCGAGATGCAGCGCAGCTATCTCGACTACGCCATGTCGGTCATCATCGGCCGCGCCCTGCCCGACGTGCGTGACGGCCTGAAACCCGTCCACCAGCGGGTGCTCTACGCCATGTACGACGGCGGATACCGTCCCGACCGCGGCTACTTCAAGTGCGCCCGCGTCGTCGGCGACGTCATGGGCAACTACCACCCGCACGGTGACTCCGCCATCTACGACACCCTGGTGCGGTTGGCGCAGCCCTGGGCGATGCGGATGCCGCTGGTCGACGGCAACGGCAACTTCGGGTCGCCGGGCAACGACCCGGCGGCGGCCATGCGCTACACCGAGTGCAAGCTCGCGCCGCTGGCCATGGAGATGCTGCGCGACATCGACAAGGAGACCGTCGACTTCCGCCCCAACTACGACGGCCGTTCCCAGGAACCGGTGGTCCTGCCCGCGCGCTTCCCCAACCTCCTGGTCAACGGGTCGGCCGGAATCGCGGTCGGCATGGCCACCAACATTCCCCCGCACAACCTGCGCGAGGTGGCCGACGGCGTCAACTGGTACCTGGAGAACCCCGAGGCCTCCGACGAGGAACTGCTCGACGCCCTCATCGAACGGATCAAGGGACCCGACTTCCCCACCAGCGGGCGTATCGTCGGCCGGCGCGGCCTTGAGGAGGCCTACCGCACCGGGCGCGGTTCGATCACCATGCGCGCCGTGGTCGAGGTGGAGGAGGACAAGCGCGGCCGCCAGTGCCTGGTGGTCACCGAGCTCCCCTACCAGGTCAACCCCGACAACCTCGCCCTGAAGATCGCCGAACTCGTCAAGGACGGCAAGATCAGCGGGGTCGCCGACGTCAAGGACGAGAGCAGTGGCCGCACCGGACAGCGGCTGGTGATCGTCCTCAAACGCGACGCGGTCGCCAAGGTCGTGCTGAACAACCTGTACAAGCACACCCAGTTGCAGGAGACGTTCGGCGCGAACATGCTGGCCCTGGTCGACGGGGTGCCCCGTACGCTCCGACTCGACCAGCTCATCCGCCACTGGGTGGCCCACCAGATCGAGGTCATCGTCCGGCGCACCCGCTACCTGCTGCGCAAGGCCGAGGAGCGCGCCCACATCCTGCGTGCGCTGCTCAAGGCGATCGACCGGATCGACGAGGTCATCACGCTGATCCGGGGCAGCGCCTCGGCCGACGCGGCGAAGAACGGCCTCATGGAGCTGCTGGCCATCGACGACCTCCAGGCGCGGGCCATCCTGGACATGCAGCTCCGCAAGCTCGCGGCGTTGGAGCGGCAGCAGCTCACCAGCGAGTACGACGAGCTGATGGCGCAGATCGCCGACTACAACGGGATCCTCGCCTCGCCTGAGCGGCAGCGCGGCATCGTGCGCGACGAGCTCGCCGAGATCGTCGAGAAGTATGGCGACGACCGCCGTACGGAGATCGTCCCCTACGAGGGCGACATGCGTATGGAGGACTTCATCGCCGAAGAGGACGTTGTCGTCACCATCACCCGCGGCGGGTACGCCAAGCGCACCCGCCTCGACAGCTACCGCGCCCAGAAGCGCGGCGGCAAGGGCGTGCGCGGCGCCCAGCTCAAGCAGGACGACATCGTCCAGCACTTCTTCGTGACGACCACGCACCACTGGATCCTCTTCTTCACGAACAAGGGCCGGGTGTACCGCACCAAGGCGTACGAGCTGCCCGAGCTCGCCCGGGACTCCCGGGGACAGCACGTGGCCAACCTGGTGCCGTTCCTCCCCGACGAGGAGATCGCCCAGGTGCTGGCGCTGCGGGACTACGGGGACGCGCCGTACCTGGTCCTGGCCACCAGGTCCGGCCTGGTGAAGAAGACCAGGCTGGAGGACTTCGACTCCGCGCGCTCCTCCGGCATCATCGCCATCAACCTGCGGGAGGACGACGAACTGATCGCCGCCCGACTGGTCTTCCCGACCGATGACCTGCTGCTGATCAGCAGCAACGCCCAGGCCATCCGGTTCTCCGCCTCGGACGAGTCGCTGCGTCCGATGGGACGGGCCACCAGCGGTGTGATCGGCATGCGTTTCTCGGACGGCGACTACCTGCTCAGCATGGACGTCATCAGGGAGGGCGAGGGCGCCACGGACGTGCTCGTGGCCACCGACGGCGGTTACGCCAAGCGCACCCCGGCCGACCAGTACCCGCTCCAGAAGCGCGGCGGCAAGGGGGTGCTCACGGCCAAGATCGTGGAGACCCGCGGCAGGCTCGTCGGTGCGCTGATGGTCGACCCGGGTGAGGACGAGATCCTCGCGATCACCTCCAACGGCGGCGTGATCCGCACCAAGTGCGCGGAGATCAAGCAGTCGCAGCGGGCCACGATGGGGGTCCGGCTGATGAACCTCTCCAAGGGCAGTCACGTGGTCGCCATCGCGCGCAACGCCGAGGGTATGGACGAGGACTCGGAGAACGGCGGCGACGAGGTCGACGTCGACGACGCAGAGTAGTGCCACGTTTCACGTGAAACGCACCCGCACGCGCGAGGGAAAGGTATTACCCGCCCCTCGCGCGTGCCACTGGCCGGTCGTGGCAGCCACTCAATAGAGTGGCTGTCTGTCATAAGCGACATTCGTCTCGTGGAGTTCGGTGCTGCTGTCCCCGATCTCCCCGGATTCCACTGTTATATGGAGAGTTCAGCGGTAACGTGGCTATGTCCGACAATGCGCAACGAGAGCCCGCTGCGGTGGGGCCGAGTGACACCGGTTCCGAGCAGAGTGGAGCAGATGCCGCAATGACCTCTGAGGTCGACCCTCCCGAGACCGAGACGTTCGAGACGGCTGCGGGCTCCGACGCGGCGAGCGGGACAGCGGGCTCCGAGCCCGCCACGGCCGCCGAGGAGGCTCGGGACGATACGGACGCGGCCGAGTCATCGGCCTCGGAAGCTGCACAGGGGGATTCGGGTATGGCAGCAGAAGCGGCCGCCGTGCCGCCGGCTACCGGTGGCAAAACCGTCAAGACGGCTCGCAAGGCGCATCTGACGCTGAGCCGGATCGAACCGTGGTCGGTGATGAAGTTCAGCTTCGTCATCTCACTGGTCTGCTTCATCGTGTTGTTCGTGGCGGTCGCGGTCCTCTACACGGGGTTGGCCTCCCTGGGGGTCTTCGACGCGGTGACCGAGTTGATCACGTCGCTGACCGAGGGCGACGACGGCGGGGACGACCTCAACCTCAACCCCGCAGAGTGGTTCTCGCCCACCCGGGTGCTCGGTTACACGGCGCTGATCGGCGCCCTGAACGTCATCCTCATCACGGCCTTGGCCACCATCGGCGCGATGCTCTACAACCTCGCCGCCGACCTCGTGGGCGGCCTCGACGTGACCCTCAGCGAGACCGAGTGACCTCTCTCTCCGGGCCCGTGCCCCGCCACGGGTCCGGAGAGCATCCGGAAGCAGGTAGAATGACGGAGTCAGAGGCGCACTCCAGCGTCCTCCCACTCTCATCCACCAAGGGTTTTCGGTTCGCCCCACTCCCCTGGATGCGATAGAGTTCCTCACGAGCAAGGGCGTATAGCTCAGTCGGTTAGAGCGCATCCCTGATAAGGATGAGGCCCCTGGTTCAAGTCCAGGTACGCCCACTTGTTTTCCCGGTTCAGAGCCTGGTTCTCCCCTGAGGGAGACCGGGCTCTTGATCGTTTGACCGTCATTTGACCGTGAGGACGGCCCGGGAGTCCCGGTCAGCGGCCGCAACGGAGCGGTGCCCGGCGGCAGTGGACGGACGTGGTCCTCCCCGCCGCCCCCTGGCGCCTGGGCCGGTTTCCGCCCGGAGGCGGAACTCTCCTCACCGGATCGGCCTGCAACGACCGTCCTGGTACCGGGAGAGACGCTCCGTGCGGCAGTGCGCTCACCCCGGTGCTCTCCCGTCTTCAAGATCCTGTCGCCGACGCCTTCCCTGTACTCGCCCGTTCCTCTCGACCACGGGAGCTGCCGGAGGGCTCCGCAGAGGCCCTGCCGGCCCACAGCGTCGAGCACCCCGTCTCCCCTTGCTTTCTGCCCGCGTCCTGGTGGGACGTCTGCCTGTTGACCACCGCACCCCCGCGATCGTGGAGGGCGACGCCCCGGCCGCGGACGTGGCGTGGGGAAGAGCCTCCGGCTCAGCGGCTCTCCCCGACCCCCCAAGTGACCTCCCCTCCGGGACGGAACTCGCGGACGACCTCGATCAGCCCCACGATGTTGGCGTTGAGAGCGGGGAGGTCCGCGGCCGGGATCCAGTACTCCAGGATGCTGCTGCCGCCGGCCTGGTGGACCTCGTAGGAGTCGAGGAAGGACCGGCGCACCCGGAACCTGGTCACGTATCCCACGCCGTGCGCGGGGACGTTCCAGTCCCGGGCGATCCGCACCGCGTAGTCCTCGTTCAGCACCGGGTAGAAGATCGGCTGCTCCGGGAGGCGCGGGGGCCACTCGCGCCATCCTGATCCGCGCACCAGCTCCAACTCCTCGGGGCCCGTCGGACGCCACAGGAGTCTGACGTCTTCGTTCACACCACACCGCCTTCCCGGAGAACCCATGATCGGTGACCCCACCACGTTCCGCCACCCGATTACGGGGCTTCCGGAGCCGTCCACCGCGGCTCCGAACCGCGGGAGATCCGGTGGGAGGGGGACCGGCCGTCCCGGCGGCCCTCGGCGGCCGCGGTCTCGATCACAGGAGAAAATGCAGGCGGAACCCGGTGTACCCCGGTCGGGTGTGGACGCGGACCAGGTCGCATAACTGGTTGACGAACAGCAGTCCCCGGCCGCGGGAGCGGGTGACGTCCGGGCGGAGCCGACCGACGAGCGGATCCGGGAGGTAGCCCGTGTCCTCGACCTGGCAGACGAGGACACCCGGGTCGGTCCACACGACCACCCGGCCGCCCTCCGCGGTGTGCTCAACGGTGTTGGAGGCCAGTTCGTTGGCGGCCACGACCACCTCCCGGACCCTTTCCTCGGCCAGTCCGGCAGCCTCGGCCTGCCTGGAGACGAAGAGACGCACCCGGGGAAGCGCCGACCGGTCGGTGTAGTCGAGGACGGCCGCGTCCGCCGGTGGAGGGGGCAGCGGCAGGTTGAACTCGTCGACCAACGCCAGCGGATCGGTGTAGGCCGTGCTGCGGCGGCGCTTCCCCCGCTGCTCCAGGAGCGGATGGGTGCGGTAGGCGTCAGCGACGATCCGGGTGTCGAGGCGGCGTGCGTCGTAGAGGCACAGGGTTTCCAGGTCGTGTCCGGCGAGCACGGTGTTGACCAGCGCTTCGTGGGCGACACAGGCGGGGTACTCGACCTCGGTGCGTTCCGGCCAGACGGGTTCCCCGATGATGGCCGTCCGCTGTCCGGGGTGGGCGGCGACGAAGTCGGAGACGACGCCGGACAGGAGCGCGGCGGGATTGCGGCCCACCACGGTCATGTCGGCGAAGGAGACCCGCCGCGTGTCGTCGCCGAGAGCCGTGCGGATGAGGTCGAGGTTGTCCGGGGGAACGACCACCAGGACCGGGGAGCCGCGGGACAGGGCGCTTCGGACGAACGACACGGTGCCGGCCACGTAGTCCGCTGCGGTGTGGTACACCAGCGCGACGTGGTGGAACGGGTGGCCGTCCGTTGCGGGGCCGGTGGTACTGCTCATGCGAGGTGCTTCCTGACGGTTGAGAGGCCGCTGGCGTCCGTCGCAGGGGCCGTTCCGGACAGGTCGAGAGCACTGGTGAAGCGGAACACGTCCACCGTCGGCGGAGAGGCGCCAACGGTTTCCGGCCCGGCGGGGCCACTGGTGCGGCCCCGCCGGCGGGTACGCGATGGAGGCGTCGGAGGTCGGTTCGGTCACGTCCACGGTCGACGGCCGTCCGGGACGGGAAGCCCGCGGCGGGGCCGTCCGACGCTCCGGCCGTCCTGCTCCGCGTGGACGAGCCGAAGGTGTTCCGGCAGGTGCAGGCCGGGCAGATCACGGACTGGTGGGACACACAGACGGGGTTCCCGACCGCCAACCACCCGCAGACCCCTTCCGGTGTGCCCGTGAACCGAAGATTGTTGTCGAGAGAGTGTCCGGTTAGGAAGAACGTTAACACCCGGGAGGGGAGACGGGGCGCTTCGGGGCGGCTGCGGACGGGTCCGCGCCTGTTTCCGGAAGGCGTCACGGCGCCGGCGGGGCCGGGCTGTCGCGGGGAAGAACACGATCCCCGGGGACGGGGTCAGTGGACGGCGGGTTGCTTCTCCGTCCGCGGTTCGGCGGAGGAGGGCCGCGCGCGCAGGAAGAGCAGGATCAGCAGGGCGACCGCGAACACGATGAGGCCGTCGACGAGCATGCCGAACGTGGGGTGCCCTCCAGTACGCCTTCCACGGAAGCGACGCCGTCAGTGAGAGACCCGTACCGGGTGGCCGCGACTGCGGACATGATTGGGATGCCGATGGTGAAACCGATCTGCTGGGTCATGGTCGCCAGTCCGGTGACGAGCCCCTGCTCGTGGTCGGGGACCCCCGAGGTCGCGGTCACGGTGTAGGCGACGATCGCCAGGACGCGCCCGAATCCGCCGATGAAGGTGGTGACGAGGATGGCGGTGATGCTCACGGTCATGTCGTCGCCGAGCCAGAACAGTACGCCGGTCATCACGGCCTGGATGAGGAGTCCCAGGACCAGGGCGCCCTTGGCTCCGGTACGGCCGATGATCCTGGGGGCGACCGTTCCTCCGATGAAGGCGCCCAGGCCGAGGAAGCCGAACATCAGTCCGGTCTGGAAAGGCGTCAACCCGAGGACCTGCTGCATGTAGAGGGTGAGGAGGAATGACAGCGCCGACTCCATGGAGAAGGTCGCCAGGCCGCCGGGATTGCCCCGCTTGACGGTGTTGGCGTGGAGGATGCGCACGGGAGCCAGCGGCTCGGAAGTCCTCAGTTCGATGACGTGGAAGGCGACGAACATGACGGCGGCGAAGAGCAGGGCCCCCACGTCTGAGGGGCGGCCCAGCCGTCGCGTTCGCCACCCGTGACGCCGAAGGTGAAGGCCAGCAGTCCGAGGGTGACGGTGACAGCGCCCGGGACGTCCGGCTTCGGGCGGAGGGCCGACCGGAGACTCCCGGATGGAGGCGACGCCGCCGAGGAACAGGAGCACGCCGATCGGGACGTTGATGAAGAAGTCCCAGCGCCAGGACAGGAGATCGGTCAGGACGCCGCCGAGGACGGCCCCGGAGGCGAAGCCGAGCGACAGGGAGGGCTCCGTTGAGTCCCAGAGCCTTGTTGCGCAGCGGTCCTTCCTCGAACGACGTGGTGATCAGGGCGAGACCGGAGGGCGTGACGACCGCCGTGGCGAGTCCCTGGGTGGCACGGGCGATCAGCATGACTTCGGGGGATTCCGCGAAACCGCCGACCGCGGACGAGACGGTGAGCAGAGCCAATCCGGAAAGGAACAGCCTCCTGCGTCCGAAGGTGTCCCCGATCCGGCCGAAGAGCAGCATGAACCCCGCTGCCATGAGGGCGAACGAGGCGACGACCCACTGCAGGCTGTCGATGCTGAAACCGAGGTCGTCACCGATCTGCGGAAGCGCGACGGTCAGGATGGAGAAGTCGACGGCGGACATGAACTGTGCGCCGAGAAGGACCGCGGGAGCGGCCTTCTGCCGACCGGTCATGCGTGGGGCCCCGTGCGGGGCGCTGTCGACGTGGACATGCCCCGAGCACTGACGGGCGTGGCGCGGCCAACCAGTGTTTGCTCGTCATGGTGTTGCCGCCAACAGGATCCCGGGGCCCGGTCTGTTCTCCGGGGGAACGGTGGACCGGGATCCGCGGACGTTGGGGGAGTTGCGTGTCCTCGGTGGACGGTGCTCGGTGTCCACCGAGGACACGCCGTCGGCGGCTGATCAGCCGACCGGCATCCACCGGTGCCCGCCGGTCTGCGGGACGGGCCCGTCAGGGACAGGTGGGGAGGGGGACGGTGATCGCCCGAGTGGAAGGTGCGGGTGGGGGAGGTCCGTCGGAGCGTCTCACCGGTGGGGCAGGCATGTGGGGGGGACTCCTTCCTCGTCCTCGGCGCCGGAGGAGAGGGACCGGCGGCGCTGTCCTCCCGTTCCGGAGGAAAAGGTGCTTTTCGCGGGGAGAGCACGTGAGGGATTCCAGGGCCTCTTCCGCGCCGGTTCCGGAGACCGGGATGACAACGGTGAGACGCAGGGCGAGGCGGGAGGTGAAGTCCAGTGTGGTCCGGGTGAACGAGAGGTTCCCGAGCGCCGGGTGGTGCAGGAGCTCGGTCCCGCAGGAGCCCTCCAGAACCTCGTGGCGGTCCCACGGTTCCGCGAATTCCGGACTGTCCCGGTGCAGGCGGGAGACCAGGCGGTGAATCCCGGGTCGCCGCTGTAGCGGGCGGCCTGGGAGCGGAACCGCGCCACCACGACGGGCGCGTCGTCATCCCGGTGGGGGTGTCGCTTCCGGGCCTGCTCGTCGGTGAAGAACTCCTGGAGGAGGTTCTGCGAGACGTCCAGACGCATCAGGTGGCGGGCCGCCTCGTTGACGGCGACCAGGTTCCGGTAGCGGCCGGCCACGTAGGCCGGGTTCGGCAGCCAGTTGTCGACGAACGGTTGGAACGCCTTTCGGGTCCGGGCGTGACTCCGCCGGTTCGGGGTCTGCGCCGACGCCGGCGAGGCGTCGGAGGTAGAGCCGCTGCATCTGGTCGAGTCGGGGGCGCGGGCGAGGCGTCCAGCACTTCTCCGGAGACGTTGGCGGCCCTCCCCTGCTCGATCCAGGTGTACCAGGAGACGCCCACACCGGCGAGCAGGGCGACCTCCTCCCGGCGCAGTCCGGGAGTGCGCCGGGTGCCGGACGTGGGGAGCCCCACCTGGGCCGGGGTGATTTCGGTGCGGTGGGCTTTCAGGAAATCCCCGAGTTCGACGGGGTGCGGAGAGAGGGGCGACGTACAGCGGTATTTCCAGCCACCCACGGGATGGTCAATATCGCTGCATCTGTAGTCAATGATATTGATTTCCTTTTCGGGGTCTGTTCCTCGGGGTGGCGTTCCCGAGCTTTGGTGTGGTCGCGGAGGAAGAGATTCCTTCTCGGTGGAAATCTTTGGTGCCGTACGTCGGGAGGCGGTGAGAGGTGTCGCGTTTTGCGGTCCTCGGAGTGTTTCGGGCGGGGAGCGGGCCCGCCTCGATGGGCGTGCACCGGCCTGGGGCGGCACTCCCCCTGGCAGCGGCCGTCGGGGCGGGACGGCCGGCCCTTCTCCTGTGGAGTGCGACACACCGGTTTTGGGGACCTTCGCACCAAGTCCTTACTCATCGGAGTGGTCCGCCTCCGCACTGTGTCGTCCGTGAACGGCAAGTGAACGGTTGAGAGGGCCGTGCCGGTGGGGGAAGCCGTCTCTTCGGCCTGCATCGCATGCGGTTTTGCGGCGAAAGGTACCCATGCATCCCCTGTGCCGGAATAGGGGCTCATATTCACTGTTTGCGGGGTTGCCGTTCACCGGCTTGTTGGGAAGTCCAACTACTGTCGGTGGCCTCTGCCCGGTTTCCGGAACCGCGGGCGGAGCCTTCTTCTCTCTTCTCCCGACCCTGGAGTCCAGCCCGTGAGCGTTGTCGCCGTCATACCCGCACGAGGGGGGTCCAAGGGGGTGCCCCTCAAGAACCTCGCCAGAGTGGGCGGCCGCCCCCTGGTGGCACGGGCGGTGGACGCCTGCCGCCGCGCGGAACTGATCGACACGGTGGTCGTCTCCACCGACCACGAAGGCATCGCCAGAGCGGCCCGCGACGCCGGGGCAGCCGTGGTGAGGCGCCCCGCCGAACTGGGCGGAGACACCGCCTCCTCGGAGTCGGCGCTGCTGCACGCCCTGGACCGGCTCGCCGAGGACGGCGTCGACCCCCGAATCCTGGTCTTCGTGCAGTGCACCAGCCCGTTCATCGACCCCGGAGACCTCGACGACGCGGTGCGGCAGGTCCGTGACGACCTCGCCGACTCGGTGTTCTCCGCCGTCGAGACCTACGAGTTCCTCTGGCGCATCACCCCCCACGGGGCCCGCGGCGTCAACCACGAGCACCTCCACCGGCCGCGCCGACAGGACCGCGAACCGCACCACCGCGAGACCGGGGCCTTCTACGTCATGCGCGTCGACGGCTTCCGCGAACACCGGCACCGCTTCTTCGGACGCATCGCGGTGCAGCCGGTCGACCCGGCCCACGCCGTCGAGGTCGACTCCGCCGAGGAGCTGGACCTGGTCCGCGCGATCGCCCGGACCCTGGACCGGGACGAGCCCCTGGACGTCGACGCCGTGGTCACCGACTTCGACGGCGTGCACACCGACGACCGCGCCTACGTGGACCAGGACGGACGCGAGACGGTGGCGGTGACCCGCGGCGACGGCATGGGCGTGCGCCTGCTGCTGGAGGCCGGAATCCGGGTGTGCATCCTCTCCACCGAGACCAACCCCGTGGTACGGGCGCGCGCACGGAAACTGGGTGTCCCTGTGACGCACGGGCTGAGCGACAAGCGCGCAGCCCTGCGCCAGTGGATGGACGACGAGGGTCTTGACCCGGCCCGCGTCGCCTACGTCGGAAACGACGTCAATGACCTCGGTTGCCTGGCCGAGGTCGGATGGCCGATCGCGGTCCCGGACTCCCACCCGGACGTCCTGGCCGCGGCCCGGCTTGTTCTGACCCGTCCCGGAGGCTCCGGGGCGGTCCGCGAGGTGTGTGAACGCGTCCTCGCGGCACGCAAAGGATAGGTAGCTATGACCCAGAACGCAACGACCGACCTCAGCGTGTCTGCTCCGGCTCCCGTGGCGATCGGCGACCTCCTGGTCGGCCCCGGCCAGCCCACCTACGTCATCGGCGAGATCGGAATCAACCACAACGGCGACGTGGACATCGCTCGCCAGCTGATCGAGGTCGCGGCGGAAGCCGGATGCCACGCCGTCAAGTTCCAGAAGCGGACCCCCGAGATCTGCGTCCCCAAGGAACAGCAGACCAAGATGCGGCAGACGCCGTGGGGCGAGATGACCTACCTGGAATACAAGCACCGGGTGGAGTTCGGCCGGGACGAGTACACCGAGATCGCCAAGATCTGCGACGAGAACGGCCTGCAGTGGTTCGCCTCCCCGTGGGACGTGCCCTCGGTGGAGTTCCTGGAGTCCTTCGACGTCGTCGCCCACAAGGTCGCCTCGGCGTCGATCACCGACCACGAACTGCTGCGCGCGCTCGCCGCGACCGGCAAGCCGATCATCCTGTCGACCGGCATGTCGACCATCGAGGAGATCGACGCCGCGGTGGAGCTGTTCGACCGCAGCAAGCTCATCATCCTGCACTCCACCTCCACCTATCCGATGCCGGAGGAGGAGGCCAACCTGCGCACCATCATCACGCTGCGGGAACGCTACGGAGTTCCGGTGGGCTACTCCGGCCACGAGCGCGGCCTGCAGATCTCCCTGGCCGCGGTCACCCTGGGCGCGGTGGCGGTCGAGCGGCACATCACCCTGGACCGCGCCATGTGGGGCTCCGACCACGCCGCCTCCCTGGAGCCCACCGGGCTGCAGCACCTGATCCGTGACATCCGGGTGATCGAGAAGGCCCTCGGAGACGGCGTCAAGCGCGTCTTCCCCGGGGAAGAGGAGCCCCGCAAGCGCCTGCGCCGCACCACCGCCTGATCCGGTGCCGCTCCCGGACACGCGTTCGGGAGGCTTCGAGCCTCCCGAACGCCATCGTCTTCCACTCCCTCCCTTGGAGACTCCGAGTGACCACGTTGTCGGTCATCGTTCCGGTCCGTGACGTCGAACCGTTCATCGCAGACACCCTGGAGAGCCTGCGTCGCAACGCGCGCCCCGACTTCGAGTTCATCGTCGTCGACGACGGCTCCTCCGACGCAACCCCCGACGTGGTCGAGGAATCGGGACTGCCGGGACTGACCCTGCTCCGCTCCGACCAGCCGACCGGCCCCTCAGCGGCACGCAACCGGGGCATGGCCGAGGCGAAGGGCCGGTACCTCACCTTCCTCGACGGCGATGACTGGCTGGCTCCCGACCACCTGCCCGCCGCGGTCGAGGCGATCGCCGGACTCGGAGTCGACTTCATCAAGACCGACCACGTCAAAGCCACCGGAAAAGCCCGGAGCAGGGTGCGCGTCCCCGAAGGGCGGCGCTGGGTCGCGCTTCCCGCCCGCTCGGGTATCCCGCCCGAGAACGCGACCACCATGGTCGACTACCCCAACGTGTGGTCCGGCGTCTACGACCGGAGCCTGTACGAGCGGGGCCTGCTCTCCTTCGACGAGGACCTGCACACCGCCGAGGACCGGCTGTGGACCTGGCGGCTGCACCTGCACGCCGACACCTACGCGGCCGTGCCCCTGGTCGGGGTCTTCTACCGGCGTGAGGTCGCCCAGTCGCT
The DNA here is from genome assembly GCF_023208015.1 of Thermobifida alba. Classification (NCBI taxonomy): domain Bacteria; kingdom Bacillati; phylum Actinomycetota; class Actinomycetes; order Streptosporangiales; family Nocardiopsidaceae; genus Thermobifida; species Thermobifida alba. Next base: position 3,873,862 of record NZ_CP051627.1, read on the forward strand.
GACCCAGGTCGGGGACGAACGCCAACTCCAGTTCTTCGACGCCCACGACCGCATCCGCGAGGAACTGGAAGCCCACCCCGACGGGGAACGCTACCTGCCCAAACTCATCCGCACCTACTGTGCGCTGATCGCCTTCCACCTCGACCGGGCGGAACGGTTGACACCCCGGGTCCGCCGGGCGCTGCGGTCCCGGGCCGTCGACACCCTGTCCGCCATGCCGCGCGGCCTGCTGGCCCGGGCACTGCCCGCACTCGGTCCCGAACGCGAACAGCTCCTGGCGGAACTGGTCGACCTGGAAACGGTGGTGGTCTGACCGTGGCGCAACTCTTCGTCGCCAGCACCTTCTTCGGTGCGATGTCGCTGGCCGCCGCACTCGACTCGGGGCAGTTCGGTCCGGCCGACCAGCGGCGGATCCTCCTCGTGTCGAACAACGCCACCGCGCCCGAAGTGGTCGCCCCGCTGGACGCCGCACCCGGGTTCGAGACCCTGCGTTCCCGCTTCGACGAGGTCATCTCCTGGAACGACCTGCTGTGGCCGTTCCACCCCTCCACCTGGCAGCCACGCGAACAGGAGTGGCCGCTGCTGAACCGGCTGCTGCGCCACTACTGGAACCTCGCGCAGGACGAACCGCTGCACCTGGTGGTGGAGTCCATCCAGGTGCCGCCGGCGCGGGTATTCGCCGGGATCTTCGACGACGCCGCGATCACCGTCTACTCCGACGGGCTGATGAGCTACGGCCCCACCCGGGAGTCACCGCCGCGCGACATCGCCACCCGCATCGACCAGGTCCTCTACCTCGACCTGGTACCCGACCTGGAGCCCCTGCTGCTCAGCGAGTACGACATCGCGCGGGCCACGATCGGCGGCGAGGCGTTCCGTTCGGTGGTCGCCGAGGTCGCCAAGGCGGTCGACGGGGTCGTGGACCGGGACGAACTGGCCGGGACTCCGATGCTTCTCGGCCAGTACCTCGCGGCGCTCAACATCGTCACCGCGGCCGAGGAGGACGAGCTGCACGCGCGGATGCTGCGCGGCGTGGCCGCACAGGGCAGCCGCACGGTGCTGTTCAAACCGCACCCGTCCACCACCACGCGCACCTTCAGCGCGCTGCGCGCCACCGCCGAACGGTCGGGCGTGCGGCTGGTGATGCTCAACGACCCGGTTCCCGTGGAGGTCTGGTACGAGACGTTGCGGCCCTCCCTGGTGGTGGGCGCGTTCTCCACCGGGCTCAGCACGGCGTCGCGCTACTACGGCATCCCGATCGCGGCCGTGGGCACCGAACTGCTGTTGGAGCGGATCACCCCCTACCAGAACAGCAACCGGATCCCCGTCACGCTCGCCGACGCCACCATGCCGCGGCTGTCCGAGGACGGCACGGTCCATCCGCCGCGTATCCCCGCCGACCGCCTACGGGAGGAACTGCTGCCGCTGCTGGTCGCGGTGAGCTACTGCATGCAGAACAGCGCCTACCCGCACCTGCGGGACGAGGCCGCCGCCTACCTGCGGCGCAACCTCAACGACGACACCGGCCGCTACTTCAAGAAACGGCGGCTCGCCGCGCTGCGCCTGCCCGGGGCGTCCCAGCCCAGGCCGCGCTACGCGACATGGCTGGCGGCCGGGGCGCGTCGCCTGCGCGGTTCCTGACCCGGCAGGTACGCACCGCCCCGGCACGGTCCGCATTCCCGGTCGGGAGCACCCGCCGAACACCACTCCCCGGCCCGGTCCCGTCCCAGGGCCGGGCCGCCTGTACCGAAATGGGAAGATCCGTGTCCGTTTCCGCTCCGAGCGCCCCCGCCACGCGTCTCCCGGAGGACACCGCACCGCCGTCCACGCTGCAGAGGTCGAACCACCGACCGGAGATCCAGGGACTGCGTGCGGTCGCGGTGCTCCTGGTCGTCGCCTACCACGTCTGGTTCGGCCGGGTGTCGGGCGGAGTGGACGTCTTCCTGCTGCTCACCGGTTTCCTGATCACGGGGAGTCTGGTGCGCGCGGTGCGGCGGCACGGCCGCGTCCACTTCCTCGCGTTCTGGGGCAGGCTGCTGGGGCGGCTCACCCCGGCCGCCGCGGTGACCCTGCTGGGCACACTGGTCGCCACGGTGCTGTGGCTGCCGGAGTCGCGGTGGCGGGACGTGCTCGCCGACACGCCGGCCTCCGCGCTCTACTACGAGAACTGGCGCCTGGCCGCCAACGCGGTGGACTACCTGGCGCGGGACGACGCCACCAGTCCGCTCCAGCACTTCTGGTCCCTGGCCATCCAGGGGCAGAGCTACCTGCTGCTTCCGGTGCTGGTCACCGTGGCGGCGTACACCGTCCGACGGTCGGGGCGCGACCCGGCCGGTCCGGTCGCGCTGCTGCTGGGCGCGGTGGGCGCGGTCTCGTTGGCCTACTCGGTGTGGATCACCGGAACCGACCAGGCGTGGGCCTACTTCGACTCCGGTGCGCGGTTCTGGGAGTTGGCGCTCGGCGGGGTCGCCGCCGTGCTGCTGCCCCGACTGCGGCTGCCCGGTGCGGTGCGCGCCCCGCTCGGCTGGATCGGACTGGTCGCGCTGGTCTCCTGCGGGATCGTGCTGCAGGTGTCGACGCTGTTTCCCGGCTGGATCGCGCTGTGGCCCACGGGAGCGGCCCTGCTGGTGATCGTCGCCGGGGACGCGGGCGGCCGCCTGGGCGCGGGGGCGCTGCTGTCGTGGCGGCCCCTCGCGGTGGTCGGCGACCACGCCTACGCGCTGTACCTGTGGCACTGGCCGGTGCTGGTGGTCTACCTGGAGGTGAGCGGCCGCACCCTGGCCTCACCGGTGGGCGGGCTGTGCGTCGTCGCGGTCTCCGCGGTGCTGGCGGCGGCCACCAGGCGGCTGGTCGAGGGCGGCGTCCGCGACCTCGTCCGGACCAGGGCCACCCCGGCGTGGACGCTGCTGGTCGCGGCGGGGTGCCTGCTGCCGGTGGGGGCCACGGTCGGTGGAGGCCACCACTACCTGGACCGGCAGGAGCAGATCCGGCAGGAGTTGGCGAAGGACCCCGCCAACTATCCGGGGGCGCTCGTACTGGTCGAGGCCGGACCGGGGACGGCGCGGAGCGGAGCCGAGCCCCCGGCGGAGGTGCCGGTGCTGCCCTATCCCACCGAAGCCGACCGGGACCGCGGCGACAACCAGGGCGAGGACGGCTGCCACCTCTCCTTCTCCGACACCGAGGTGGCGGTCTGCGAGGACGGTCCCGCCGACGCCGAGCACACCGTCGCCCTGGTGGGGCAGTCGCACGCCGCCCACTGGTACACGGCGTTGCGCGGCGCCTCCCGCAACCAGGGGTGGCGGCTGGTCGCCATGACCAAGGACGCCTGCCAGTTCAGCACCGAACCCTCCTACCGGGGCGAGACCGAGTACACCGAGTGTGCGGTGTGGAACGAGGGGGTCATGCGGATCCTCGCCGACCTGCGGCCCGACGTGGTGGTGACCACCGCGACCCGGTCGAGCGCGGGCAACGGCGAGCGCGTCCTCGACGGCTACGTGCCGCGCTGGCGGGAGCTCGACGCGATGGGCATTCCGGTGATCGGGATCAGGGACACCCCCCGCATGGGTTTCGACACCTCCGACTGCGTGGCACGGCACCTGGACGACCCGGCGGCATGCACCACCGACTTCCGCCGCTCGCTCGCCGAACGGCCGCCGTACGAGACGGAACCGGGCATCCCGGAGTCCACGGAGTTCCTGGACTTCAGCGACTACGTCTGCCCGGACGGGCGCTGCCCGGCGGTGATCGGCAACGTCATGGTCTACTACGACGACTCCCACATGACCGCCACCTACTCGGCGACTCTCGCACCGATCGTCGAGGAGGAGATCCTGCGGGTCACGGGTTGGTGACGCCGGTCAGGTGAGGAGAGCGCAGCCCACGGCGGCGGCGCCTGTCAGGGAGGCTGCCGTGACCACCCACTCCGGCCAGGTCCCGGTGCGGAAACGCATCCAGCGGGGGGCTCCGAGCATCGCCCAGCGGCGGCCGTTGATCCTGACCGGCCAGGCCAGTGGCACGCCGGAGGAGGTGAGCGCGTCGCCCAGGGAGTGGACGACCATGCCCAGGGCGACGAGCAGGCCGACGGTCCACCCGGGAGGGCGGTCGTCCCAGGCGGTCAGGAAGAGCGCGGTGACACCGAGCGCCCCCAGGGCCGCGCCCGTCCAGGAGCCGAGGGTGGCGCGCAGCCACCCCCAGGTGGCCCGGCGGAGCGCGCGCAGGCCGACGAAGGACAGGAACCACACCGCGGCGGCGCTCGCCCACCACGACAGGTGGCAGAGCAGGCCGACCGCGGTGCCGACGGCGACCGCGAAGGCGGGGGTGTGCCCGAGGTGGCGGTGTTCGCCGTCGGAGCGGTCGGCCGGGGCCCGGGTGCGCTCGTAGACGGCGAGGGACAGCGCGCGCATTCCCCGGGACAGCAGGCCGGTGACGAACCCCTGGGAGCGGGTGACGGTGGAGGACGGGTGGTCGAGGTCGGGGACCAGGGCGGCTCCCGCTCCGAGCAGCGCCCAGACCAGCAGGCCCACCGGGGTGGGCGGGGTCCCCGTGGCGGCGGCGAGCGGGGTGGCGACGGCGACTCCAACTAGCACTCCGGTGGTGGCGTGGCTGAAGCCCATCATCGTGGCGGACTCCCGTTCTCCGGTTGCCGGGGGGAAGCAGAACCGACGGTCTCCTACCCGTTCGCCGGAGAGTTGATGGCTGCCGCTGTCCGGTCACTCCGGGGGATCGGGGTGTGCCGGGAGTCGCCGGGGCGGGAGGTGGACCGGGCGTGCACGCGCCCGGGGCGGCGTCGGAACATCCCCGGACCGGGGATTCCTCCGCGACCTGCGGCCCCGAGCGGCGGGCCCGGGGCCGGGACGACGGCGGAGGCGGTCATTCGGCGAGGAAGGTCTGGGCCAGGAGTTCCTTGGCCAGGTCCGTGGCCAGGCGGGACAGGTCTTCGCCGGCGTGTCCTGGACCGAACGCGGCTCCCGGGGCCAGTCGGGCGGCCAGTTCTTCAAGGAGGTCGGCGGCGATCATCGCGCGCAGCTCCGTGATGACCACGTTGCGGGCGCCGGGGGCAGTTGGTGGATCTTCCGGTCTCCGGCGAGGTGTTCCCGCAGGTCTTCGGCGTGCTGCGGAAGAGGAATCGGCTCCAACCCGCCGTCTGCGTAGCGCTTCCTGGCGAGTGCGTGCTGGAACGGGTCCAGGACCACGGAACCGGGTGCGGAGTGGTGCGGTGCGTCGCCGCTGAGGGCGGCGCGCAGCTCGTGGAGTGCACTCTCGAACCGCTCCGGCGGGTCCCCCGGCTTCGGCACCGCGTTGAGCACCTCGATCGCGGCCTCGCGCAGCCGTGTGTACGCGTCTTTTTCCGGCTCGTCCTGCACCGTCACTCCTCTGTACTGTCCCCCATCGTCTCGGTGTCCGTCCGTGTCTTTGACACCCCGTGCCATTCTCCGGACTTCCCGGTCCTGCGGTAAACGACGGGGGCACCGTCCAACTGTGGACAATTGGACCGTTTCCTTACGTATGATGCCTTATCAGCTTGATTTATGGGTGATCCTGGACTGTTGCCACACAAAAGCGAACGGGTCCTGTCCCGTGGACGACAGAGAGGACGCTGGTGCTGCCCGCGGTTGTGCGCACCGGAGGCGATCTCCGCCATGACCTGGCCTTTTGGGCTCGGAACGGGTTCAGCTCCGTCAATACGGACCGGAATACCGGTCCGGCGGTCCGTCCGGGCGAGTCTCTCGAGATATCTGTCGGCCGCTGTGTCGAATGCGAAAACATGAGAAATTTCTCGGTCTTTTCACCTATTCCTCCTGTGGTGCGCCCCCTCCCCGAAGCGAGGACGGAAAAGTCGGCACGCATTCGTCGTCCCGAGGCCGCGGCTGCGATGCGGAGAGCCACCGTTCTCCGGAACGGCGCGGAACGGGACGCCGAACCCGGGGACCCGGCGTCGCCCGGGACTCGGAGGAGCCGCCGGGACAGGCCGGACCACATGCGCGAACACACGCACCCCGGGGAAGGGAAGTGACCCGTTGAGCGGTGACGAGACAACGCGGGCTGCCTACCTCCAGGAACGTGAGCGGCTGCTCCGCACCTACCGGCAGCGCCTGGACGAAGCACCTGTCGCCGACCACGAGGCGATCTGGCAGGAGTACGTCGAGGGACAGGCGCGGTTGGCCCAGCGGTACAACGGCCGGTTCAGTATGCGTTTCCTCCTCTACTGCACCGAATGGGACCCCCACAAGGGCGGCATCGTGGCCGTCAACCGGAACCTCGCCGAGGGGCTCGCCGAAGCCGGCCACGAAGTCTTCGTCCGGGTGGGACACGAGGTGACGTCGTACTCCCCCGGCGACCGCATCCACCTGATCGGCCCCCGGCAGTACGACCCCGGCCGAGGCGAGCAGGAACAACTCGACTACGACGGTGAGGAACTGCCGTCCCGCGTGGACGCCATCATCGGGCACAGCCGCTACTCCGGTCCCGCGGCGCTGCGGGTACGCGACCAGTTGTATCCGGACACGCCGTTCGTCCACACCATCCACATGGTGACCGGCGCACTCGCCCGAGTGGCGGACCGTCCGGACCTGGAGGTGGAGTTCGAGGGCATCGAACGCCGCATGACCGCCGCCGCCGACATGGTCCTGGGCATCGGTCCGGTGCTGGAGAACGAGGCCCGTCGGCTCGTCGCCACCAATCCGGGCGACCACCTCCCCAGGGTCGCCTCGATCATCCCCGGAGTGCCCTTCGAAGAGCAGCGGCTCCTGCCCTGGGACGGGGAGCGGCCCCGCAACGTGCTGTTCGTCGGCCGCGCCGACGCCCCGCAGCAGGGCGCCCACCACGCCGCGCTCATGGTCCGCCGACTCCGCGAGGAGGGCCTCGACGTCCGGCTCACCGTCCGTGGTGCCGCTCCCCAGATCTTGGAGTAAATACGGGAAAGGCTGGAGGACATCTCCGGCTCGGACGTCGCGGTCAAACCGTTCACCAACGACCGGAACGAGATCCTGGCCGACAAGCGGGCGGCCGACGTGATGGTCATGCCCTCGCAGGCGGAGGGCTTCGGGCTGGTCGGACTGGAAGCCCTGGGCGCCGGACTGCCCATCCTGGTGCCCGACACGAGCGGCGTCGGAGCCTTCCTCGGCGACCCGAACCGTTTCCCTCCCGAGGTCACCCGGCGCAGCCTGGTCGAGCAGGGATTCGAGGACCACGTCTACCTGCCGCGCTGGACCAGCAAGCTGCGAGAGATCCTGCTCGACATTCCAGCGGCCCGGGAGGACGCGCTCACCCTGCAACGACTCCTGCGCGAGTCCGGTACGACGTGGGTGGGCGCGGCCGAGTCCCTGGCCGCCGCGGTCCAGGCGATCCCCGACCGCAGCGCCCCCCGGCCCGCGGCGCCCCGACTGCCCGCGACGGCGGAGGAGGACCGGGTGAACTGCGCCCGGGGCCACGAGCACCGGGGACGGTACGGGGCCGCCGGACTGCTTCTCGTCCACCGCGCCGCGAACGGCGAAGCGCACGTGCTCATGCGGCGGGGGCCGGACACCGGCCGGGGGGGGGGAGACCTGGACGCTGCTGGGAGGCGAACGCAACAGCCACGAGTCCGCAGCGGAGGCCGCCCTGCGCGGGGCCGCCGGAAGAGGCGCTTTCGACACCGGAGGCCTCCGGGTGGAGCGGGTCGTCCGGGACGACCACGGCGGCTGGTCGTACAGCACCGTGGTCGCCTCGGTCGACCAGCAGGTACCGGTCCCGCCGGTCGAGGGCGAACCCGCGGCGCCGGCCTGGGTTCCGCTCTCGGAGGTCCAGGACCTGGAACTGCATCCCGACCTCGCCGCGAACTGGCCGAGAGTCCAGGCCGAACTCGGCGCGGTGCTGAACGGAACGCCGCCCGCCGCCGATGCCGTGGCCGTCACCCCGTCCCCCCTGCACGCGATCCCCCTGCCGCCGCATCCGGTCACCGGGGCGCGCGTGACCGCCAGGGAGACGCTCGCCCGTGGCAGCGGCATCGCGAACAGGGAACTGGTCACGTTCTCCGACGGTGCCCGAGCCGTCTACGAGAAGTACGAACGGACCGAGGACGCACGGGACAGGGTGCTCGGTTCACGCGTCGGCCAGGCGGTGGGGGCCCGGGTCCCGCTGTCGCACCCGCTGGGCCTCCGGGAGGTCTACACCGACCACATGCCCGGCGAACCGGCCGGTGAGCACTACCGGGACCTGGCCGAGATCGCGGACCGGGGCCTGCCCGCGACCCGCGACGGCGTGCTCCTCGGCCTGTACTACGCGTTGACCGCCGTGCACGGGGTCACCGCCGACCAGATCGTCCTCGGGGAGCAGCAGAGTCTGATCCCGGCCGGTGACGGCGCCGCATCGTACGGCCCCCGCCCGGACGCCGAGAACCCGTTCGTCCGCGTCTTCTACCGGCAGGTCGACCCGCACGTGTTCGACTGGGTGGACAACCCGGTTCCCCGGAGCGACATCGCGGTCATGCGCCGGCGGCTCGACGGGCTGCGTCCCCTCTTCAGCCAGTTCGGCCGGTCCGATCTGTACACCGCGGTCATGGAGCGGTTCGACCGAGTGGCGGAGCACGCGAACGGCACGGACCCCCTGCTGTCCAGAGCGCCCGGCGAGCGTGTCGCCCTGCCGGAACCGGTGTCCCGGCGGCGGCCCCTCCCGCCGCCGCTGAGCTCCCAGGAACGGGCCGAGCAGCAGCGGATCGGCGAGGCGCTGCTGAGCGAGGACGGCCGCATCACCCACACCAGTGAGGCCAAGACCATAGCCATCCAGGCGGTCGCCGCGCGGATGAGCCTCTCGACGCCCGAACTGGCCCTGGCCGCGTTCGGTTTGACGGTCGGCACGGACATGGTGGGAAAGCTGGGGGAGGGCGACCACGTTCTCGTGCCGCACCATGCGCAGTACCCCTCGCTCGGGGCCGACGTCCTCCACGTCAGCGAACTCGACCAGAACAACCCCCGGCACGCCCCGGACCGGGTGGTGCGCATGGACACCCCGTACGCCGACACCCTGGTCCGCTGGATCGCGGTGAGCGAACTGATGCACGCATGGGCGTACGGTTCCAACAACAACGTGCGCGTGCTCGCGATGCAGGAGGCCGCCAAGGAGGAGTTCGGCCTCACCGGGGTGTTGGAGTGGCGAGTCGCCCCGGAGCACGAGGAGGCCCTGCAGATCGAACTCGCCTACAACCGCGGCGCACTCCGGGAGTTCCTGAGCACCCAGCACACGCTGACCCAGGAGGTCCTCGCCAGCCGCCGCATCACCGAAGTGGTCGCCTACCGGGCGATGACCTGGGCTGAGGGGGCGGTACGGCCGGACTGGGCCGATGCGGACGTCGGCGACGCCGTCGAGATACGGCACCGGCCGCTGGCCAGTTGGTCGGTGAACCGCCAGACCGTCGTCGACTGGCTGGAACAGCGCGGCGGTCCCGGCGTGGTCCTGGCCGACCGCGTGCCCGCGGAGTACGTCCTGGCGGTCCCCGCCACGGGCATCGGCTTCTTCGGCCAGCAGGAGGTGGTCGTGCTTCCGGGCGACCGCCCGGTCATCCTGGACGGCTCCTTCGCCGGGCGAAGCCAGGAGACCGCCGTGGAGCAGACCGCGGCGAGCAGCGTCACCCTCGGCGCCCCGGCCCTGGACGAGGCCGCGGAGAACCGTGCGGACAACGCGGTGCAGAAGACGGAGCCGGCTCCCCGGGAGGCCGACGACCGGTGGCGGCCCCTCACCGTCACGGACTCGCTGGACCCGACCGACCCCACCGACAGGTGGATCCTCCGGGTTCTCGACGGTGAGGAGAAAACCCCGGGCTGGTGGCCGCGGGACGACTCCGGTTACGCGATCACCAAGCGCGACCTGGAGTTCCTCGGTGTCAATCCGGTCCAGCTCAAGTGGATGCTCACCGGTGAGGCGCCCCTGGGCATGACTCCACAGCTCTACCAGCAGTTCTGCGCGGAGATGCTGGAGGCGCTGCAACGGGACGGCATCGCGGCGAACCAGGTCGACATCCGCATCAAGGGAACCGGAGCCGGCTTCTTCGCCGGAAAGCACAAGGCGCTGCCGGGACGAAGGGAGCTGGCGGACAACCCGGAGGCGGCGCAGCGGTTCCGGGAGTGGCTCGGCGACAGCCAGGACCGGCCGCGACGGCGCCCCTACGACCTCATGTGGCGTCTCGGTCTGGAAGCGGAGCCCAGCGACATCGATCTCGACATCAACAGCACCGCCATGGTCCGGGCGGCCCGTGAACACTGGAGGACCCGCCATTCCGACCGGTTCTCCGGCGACTTCATGGGCGGCCACGGCTATCTGGAGAAGCAGACGGTGACGGAGGTGTTCCCGGCGCTGGCCGAGTGGGCGGACCGGTGGAAGGGGGTGCTGGGCAGGCCGCTGTCCCTGGGAGTCTTCGAGAGCAGCGGACCGTTCAACGCGGAAGCGATCGGCCGCACCATCTCCTCCCACTACCGCGACACCGACTGGATCATCCACAGCCCCGCCAAGCCCCTGGCATGGCGCAGGCCCGAGTCCAGGATCACCGCCCGTCCGATCGGCGCACCAGACGCCGTGCCCAGGAGGTCGGGTCCGACCGGCGGGCCTCCGACCAAGGGAAAGGGGGAAGGCAGGAGCACGGGGGAGGTCTCCGACGCGGTCCGGTTCACCCGGCTGGACACGCCGACCCGCGGACGGCTGCCCCGCCGGGGCGGCACCGACAGCACCGCGAAACGCGAGGGGGAAGACGTGCGGAGGAACAGACGGCACGGCGACGGGCGCGGCAGCGGCAGGGGACTGTGACCTGCCGTTCCCGCCCCGCACGGGAGGAAGGGAATCCCCCGTGCGGGGCGGGTCCCCGGGAGGGCGGCACGGAACCGCGCCTTCGACGGCGCCCGGCCCCAGGGGGAGGGCGGCGCCGCGGTTCTGCGGAGTCGACCGCGAGGAACTCTCGGAGGCGGGGTTCCTCCCACGTGATGACAATCCAGAAAGGGAGTGTGTGTCATGCTCTTGCCCGCGCTTCGGGCCATCGCCTACGGGGAGCTGACCGCTGAGCGGCAACGGGAGTTGGCCGACGCGCTGGAACTGGAGCGGCGTCCCCGAACCGAGGGGCTCGGAAAGGAGCAGAGCGTCGCGCACCGTTCCTCCGTCGACGAGGCCACGGGATCCCGGCTGGTCGTGGACCTCGCCCACACCGGCAAAGCAGGGTGGGCGTTCGCTCTGTTCTTCGAGGGCAAGCGGCCTTCGGAGGCCACTGTCGCGGAGTACCGGGCCCTGTTCCGGGGGGTGATCGACCGGTTCGGGCTGAGGCTCGTCGAAGTGGAGCCGCCCGCCACCGCGGACGAGGTCTACGCCCCCGCGGAAGAACCGTCCGACCAGCCCGAGGGCGGGATCGGGGTGTCCTGGGAGCTGCCGTACCGGGAATTGGACCAGGCGTGGATGCACCTGGGGTTGCGTCGGGACGCTCCCCGGGAGGTCAAGGCGGTCAAGCTGCGCGCGTTGATGCGCACCCCGGTCTGGCAGGCGGCTCCGGAGCCGCTGCGCAGCCAGGCCGAGGAGTTCCTCCGCGACCTGTGACCCCGGGCAGGACGACGGTGGGGCAGCCCCGAGCGGGAGACGCCGGCGCCCCGCCGTCCTCTGCTGACGGGGGAACGGCCGGTCGGATCGTGTTCCCGTGCCCCGCGCACGCCGCCCAGGGCCTCCGGAGCGGGCCGTGCCGGACACCCGGTGCGGGCCGCCCCGGCGTTTCCGGAGGTTTTCCGGAACCCCCGTCGGGCCGTCCGGCCCCGTGTGCGGCCGGTTGCCCGGTGCGGCCGCCTCAGCGGGAGGTCAGACGGCGGCGGACCCGTTTGAGGCGTTTGCGGAACCGGCCGATGGTGCGCAGCGCACCCGGCGGCACGTCCATGCGCAGCCGGCCCCGACGGCGGCGGGCGAGGTCCTCCGGCGCCGTCAGCAGCGGCGGGCGCACCGGAAGCCCCTCGCCGCGGGCGCGCTCCACCAGCGCGGCCAGTCGCCGCGCCCAGTCGTTGTCGGCGGCGTCGTGGAAGTAGTTCGCCGCACACCACTCCTTGTCCGGTTCCCGGAACTCGGCGGCGCGCAGGTCGTCGAGGGTGCCCAGGGCGCCGCTGTCCTCGAACACCAGGTTGATCATCTCCGCCGAGACCCCGAAGTCCGACAGGATCAGCAGCGGCACGTCCTGCGCGATCGCCTCCAGCGCCGCCGTGGAACTGACCGTGACGAAGCCGACGGCGTGCGCCAACTGCTCCCGCATCGACCCGTCGGCGAACGACACCGCGTCCGCGGGAACCTCCCCGGCGGCCACCAGGTCGTTCCACAGGGTCTCGAAGTGGTGGCGTTCCCGGTGGGTCTGCTGCTCGTGGGCGCGGGCCCGCAGCTTCACCACCACCTCCAGATCGGGGCGGCGGACCGCGAGGTCGGCGAGAGCGCGCAGGATCGACTCCCGCTCCGCACGTTCCACCGGGACCTTCGCCTGGGTCGCGAACACCACGCGGTTGCGCGGCGCGTCCTCGGCCGGATCGGCGATGGTCGGCGCGTCCGACCCCGGGGCGGGGCCGCCGGCCAGGAACGGCAGCGTCGCCAACCCCACCTCCCCGGTCACGCCCAGGCGCACCCCCAGTTCACGGAACTCGGCGACCTCGCGGTGGCTGTGCAGGATGAACAGGTCGACCGGGGCGCGGTACAGCCATGCCCGCTCCGTGGCCGGAACGGACACGCCCGGCAGGCCCGACACCAGCACCGGACGCGGCGACAGCCCGGAGAACAGGTCGTTGACCAGGACGTCCACCACCGGTCCGGTGCACGCGGCCACCACGACGTCGGGTCGGACGCGGCGCACGGCACGGCGCAGCGCCGTGGCGGACAGCACCGGCGGCAGAGCCATGCCGTTCCGGGTGCCCTGAACCGCGCCGCGCATCTGCGACGGCGACGGCGCGATCGGGGTGCGGACCACCGCCAACTCGCCTGACCATCCCTCGGGGAGCGCGTCCAGCAGCCCCGCCGCCCACTTCAGGTAGGAGTCGGAGTCGGCGATCGCCATGACGTGCACGGTTCCACGGTCGGTCAAGACGTGCCCTTCTGGTCGGCGACGAACGTGCTCAGGTGTGCGCGCAGTTCGGGGGCTGCCCGGTCGGTCCACCACGGTTCGGGGACCGGCACCGCCTCGACGGTGGTGCCGTGCCGTTCCAGCAGTACACGCAGGGAGGTCACGGCCGTCGACGGCAGGCTCACCACCCGGTGGCGGGCGCGCAGCCCGCGCAACGCGAGTTCGGCGGGCAGTCCCCGGGGAGCGACGCGCACCCCGGGGGCGGCGTTCAGCGGTTCCAGGGTGCGGGCGTCCTCGCGCCGGTGCGGATGGTACAGGACGGCTCCGTTCCGGGCCTGCTCGGTCACCCACGCCAGGTAGGGCTCGGCGTGCACGAGTCCGTCGCGCACCATCGCCGAGCCGAGCACCACCCGGTCCTCGGCGGGAGCGGACCCGCCCGGCAGGGAGCGCAGCCAGGGGAAGTCGTGCGTGACCACGCGGATGCCGGCCGCGGCGGCGTCGTGGACCAGGGGTTCGGGCAGTGGGAGCACGGTGAACACCGTGACCCGCCCGGCGCGCGCCGCGGCGCGCAGTTTCACCGCGGATGCCAGGCCGAGGGCGCGGCGCAGCGGGGAGGAACGCACCCTGGCCCGCTCCAGCGGGGCCGCTCTGCGGCGGCTGAGGAGCCGGAGCAGGTGGAGGGTGGCCAGGCCGTCGTCCACGATGACGTAGTCGCGGTTCCGGTCGCCCACCAGGGTCCGCTGCACCTGGCCGGAGAACGCGTCGCCGATGAACCAGACGCCGGAGTCGTTCTGGTGCCGTGCCGGGGCCGGTGCGGGGGGCAGCACGGCGAGACCGTCGGGCAGGCCGGCGTCGGTGAGGGCGGCCACCGTGTCCACCAGCGCGCCCGCCCCGGAGCGGGGCAGGACCCGGGTGTGCCGTGCGAAGCGGCCGGCGTGGTGGGCTTCCAGCACGGACAGCAGTTGCAGCGGGGTCTCGACCCAGGCCGTGGCCGTGACGGGGTCGCCGGCGCGGGCCTGGGAGGAGGCGGGGAGCGACGTGTGCTTCACGATGCCGACCTGCCGTCCCGGTATGTCGACACCGGGGGAGAGAGAAGGGGAGCGGTTCGGACGGTACTCATCGAGGGTTAACAGGGTCCAGGGCCGGGTGAACGGCGGGCCAACGGTTGTCGTCTCGCGGTGTGCTCCGCGCGGCGGTCGGCGGGTGCGCCACCGTCGCCACGACCACGCGGCCCCGTCCCGAGACCAGCACCGAACCGGTCTCGGCGGACAGGAACACCGACTCGCCCCGGGACAGGGCGAGAATCTCCTCGGAGGGGGCGTGCAGTTCCACCGAACCGTCCAGGACGAGGGCGATCGCGGGCCCCTCGGGAAGCCACACCGCCTTGTCGCCGGGTTCGGCGACGACGAGCGCGAAGTCGTCGATCTCGGGCCGGTACTCCAACAGCCCGTCCCGCACCACCGGTTCCACGTAGGGAACGGGGAGCACGGTGTAGTCGAGCACCCTGAGCAGTTCTTCGGGGTCCACGTGCTTGGCGGTCAGTCCCGCCCGCAGCACGTTGTCGGAGGCCGCCATCACCTCCACCGCGACCCCGCCCAGGTAGGCGTGCACGTTCCCGGCGGGCAGGAACAGCGCCTGGCCGGGGCGGAGCACCACGTGGTTCAGCAGCAGCGCCGCCACCGCTCCCGGGTCGCCGGGGTAGCGTTCGGCGAGGTCGAGCACGGCCCGCAGGTGACGGGGGAGCGGTGCGGCGCGTCCGGCCAGCTCCGCGGTCGTCTCGGTGACGAGCGCGGCGCGGTCGTCCGCGGGCAGGGTCAGCAGCCGGGTCATCGCCGAGCGCAGCGCCTCGGACGGGTCGGAGGCGGACAGGTCGGCCAGGAGCGCCCGGGCGAGGGGAGAGGCGAGTCCGGCGAGGTCGGCGGCTGCGGCGGAAGGCGACCGGAATCCGCACAGCGCCTCGAACTCGCCCAACGCCAGGACGAGTTCCGGTTTGTGGTTGGCGTCCCGGTAGTTGCGGTGCGGGGCGTCGACGGGAACCCCCGCGGCCTCCTCCGCGGCGAACCCGGCCCGGGCGCGTTCCTTGCTGGGATGCGCCTGCAGGGACAGCGGTTGGTCCACGGCGAGGAACTTGAGCAGGAAGGGCAGTCGCTCCTCGAAGTTCTCCGCGACGTCGGAGCCGAGGGCCGCGACCGGGTCGGCGGCGATCGCCGCGTCGAGCCCGACCGGGGCCGCGCCGTCGGCGATCCTGCTGGGAGCGCTGGGGTGGGCCCCCAGCCACAGTTCTGCCTGGGGTTGTCCGTCCGGCTCGGTTCCGAGCAGTCGGGGGATCTCGGTCGTCGATCCCCACGCGTACCGCCGAACGTGGTTGGCGAGTCGCCACATGGTCAGTCCCTCCGTGAGGCGGAACAGCGCGCCCTCGAACTCGGTCCACCGGGACGCGGTAGCCGCCACGCTAACCCCGATAAGCAGGTGAAAACCGTGATCAGGGAGGTGTTCCCCCCGAATTTCGTACTCGCGCCAGGAAGATTTAACTCACTAGTAGGGAATCTGTAGGTTAGGCCAGGAACGGGCGGGGCGCCGGTTTCCGGCCAATCAGTTCGACGGTGGCTTCGGGAGGACCGCTCCGGGCATATCGGAGGCCGGCTCGGTCGAGGCGGCCGCCCCGAGGACGGCGCCGCCGGAGTGCGCCCGGACCTGCCCGCCACCGTCGGGGCGTCGGCCGGTCCGACGACCGGAGACGGGCGGGGCAGCGACCGGCCCCTGCAGCCCGGCGGCTCCACCGTGCGCGGGGTGGTCGAGGGCCGGAATCACGGGCACAGCTTGTCGAGGGAGACCGGCTTCTCGCCGATCTGACGGCCCGGGCTGGACGGTGACGGCCGGGGGCGGTCGGGGGCGGTGGGCGCGTCCCGGTCGTCGAGGTCGCGGATCGCCTCGTCGACCAGGTCCCGGATCTCCGCCCAGTCCGGGTGGGCGGTGGTGACCTGCGGAGGGGACAGTTGCAGGGTCCGCATCCGCGCGTCGGAGACCCGGCCGACCAGGTCGACCAGGGCTGGCAGGCGCGACCGGGGGACGTCGCTGTCGAGGGTGCGCTGCGCGGCGTCGGCGAGTTCCTCGAAACCGCGCAGCACGGTCACCGGGTCGGCCTGCTCGGCGACGTACTTCAACAGGCAGCCCTGACGTCCCATGCGGGTGTAGTCGTCGCTGTCCGTCCGGCTGCGGCCGTACCACAGCGCTTCCTGTCCGCTGATGCGCCGCTCCCCCGGCTCCAGCAGGCCCTCGCCGCGGCGGCCGTAGCGGATGGGTTCCTCGATGGGGACGACGACTCCCCCGATGGCGTCGATGAGGTCCGCGAACCCGCGGAGGTCCACCAGGGCGTAGTAGTCGATCGGCAGGCCGATCGCCTCGCCGATGACCAGTTTCAGGGTGTCGGCGGCCGGATTGGCGGCCCTCGGGTCGACCGCCAGCTCCTCCGGTTCCTCGGCCACCGTCTGGTAGACCTCGTTGAGCAGGTCGTCGAAGCCCTCGGGGGCCGGATAGCGCTCCGCCAGCGCCGTGCCCTCGGGGAAGGGCACGTTCTCCAGGTTGCGGGGCAGGCCGATCAGAACCGTGTCCCCGCTGTCGATCTCGACACTGGCCACGATCATCGTGTCGGTGCGCAGCCCGTACCGGTTGTCGCCCGCGTCGCCGCCGAGCAGCAGCATGTTGATCCGGGTGCGGCCGCGCCACGGGTCGGCCGTGGCCGCGTCCTGGGGCGACTCCGCCGGGGCGAACACGGTCGACAGGGTGTCGCGGGCCGTGACGGCCGTACGCACGACCAGCGCGGAGGGCAGGACGAGCAGCGTGCAGAGGACGGCCAGCAGCACCGTGCCCACGGCCCGCGTGCCCCAGCCGCCGGGTCGCGGCCGGGTGAGCTGCCAGGACCGTAGGACGACACTCGACCACAGCACGGCCACGGCGACGGAGCCGACCGAGACGGCCTCCACCCAGTACGGCTGGGTGACCAGCCACGCCTGCCAGGACAGGTCGGCGTGGAGCGTGCGGGCCGCGGCCACCGCCGCGGCGGCCAGCAGCAGGAAGCCACCGAGGATGCCCATGCCTGCGGTGCGCCGTCCGACGCGCAGGTGGGCGATTCCGGGCAGCAGTGCCGCGCCCGCGGTCCACAGTGCTGCGCGCACGGCTGTGCCGGGCCGCTCTCGTCGAGCCTTCTCCGCTGGATATGCCACGGTCAACCACCCCCAAGCATCCGCTGGCCACCGACTACCGAGAAGCGTGGCGGTCACTCGGGTCCCTGCCGCCCCTTTTGTGGCGTGATGCCGAATCTTGGCCTCGACGCGA
This sequence comes from Thermobifida alba, assembly GCF_023208015.1. Lineage (NCBI taxonomy): Bacteria > Bacillati > Actinomycetota > Actinomycetes > Streptosporangiales > Nocardiopsidaceae > Thermobifida > Thermobifida alba. The sequence goes on from NZ_CP051627.1 coordinate 3,891,230, forward strand.
CGGATGCCGGATGGGCATGGATTGTCACTGTGTGTCCGGAAATGGTGGCATGGAGTGTCAGAGGCCGCTCTCCAGGGCGCGCCGGCCGGCGCCGGATGGGCCGCCGGGGCGGATTCTTTTCGGATTCTCCGCGGAGAAATCGTTGTCCTGTCCGGGACTCGTGGCTCTTACCGGTGAACGCGCAGTGAAGACGCATCCCGAGAAGGAGTCACGATGACCATCACCCCCTGTGTCCGGCGGGTACTCGCCGCCGCGGCTCTCGTGTTCGGCGCGGGTCTCGCCCCACTGGCCGTGTCCTCCGCGGCGCTGGCCGACTCCGACGCCCTCCCCTCCCACACCCCCTCCGCGGCGGCGATGCCCCGGCCCAGCGCTGAGGCGCTCCTGCCCGGTGAGGAGCCGCTGCCGTCCGACGGCGGCGGGGACGTTCCCGTGCCGCCCTGCCCGGAGGAGGGCTGCTGGACCAGCGGCGGTGACGGGGAGGACGAGGAGGAGTGGCCGGTCGACGGCTGCGTCGGGGACGCGTGCGACCCCGAGGAGGAGTGGACCGAACTCGACAGCGGGTGCTTCTGGTACAGCGGCAGCCCCGGCCACGTGTACTGCCCGGGGGAGGAGCACCCTGTTCCGCTCGACGAGGACGGCTGCTACGAGCACGACGGCCGCGTTCACTGCCTGGGGGAGGTTCCGGGGGGTCAGCCCGAGCCGTGCGGTGCGGGGGAGTGCCCGGTCGACGGCGGCCCCGACTGCCCCATCACGCACGTCTCCGCGGAGTGCCGGCCCACCACGCCCGGGGACGAGCCGGAGGACGAGCCCGGTACCACCCCTGAGGACGAGCCCGGTGCCACGCCCGGGGACGAGCCCGGCGCCGCGCCGCGCCCGGGGGGCGGCCTGCCGGTGACCGGTCCCGGGCTGGCGCTGGTCGCGGGCGTGGGAGGGCTGCTCACCGCGGTCGGTGCGGGCGGGCTGCTGCTGTACCGGCGCCGCGGTGGCCGCGACGGAGCCGGGACCGCCGAGTAGTCGGCGCCGTGTCCACGGCGCCGTCCCCGTGGTTCGGTCGTCTCCGGTCCGGGAGGAGGATCGGGGACGACCGAACCATGCCCCGGGGGCACACGCCGACGAGCACGGCATCGCCCCGGGCCGCGCCGAGAACACTGGTGCTCAGGCCGGGCGGTGCGGTCACTGCGCCGATCAGGATGACGCCGGCCGGTGTCTCGCCGATGCCGGTCCGGCCGCGAGGCGGTCGACGAGTCGGGTGAAGGGGGGGCTGCCCACGGCGGTCAGGACGATCACCGCCACCAGCAGTACCGCGGCACTCAGCGACAGGGGGCGGCCGGCCGGGGCTGGCACACGCGGGGAGGAGGGGCAAGATCATCCACAGGTGTCGGCCGAACCTGTGGATAACTTGTGGATATCTATCTGCGAAATTTCTTTTGTGCACAGCCAGTGGATGATGTTTTTGCAGTTCAGAGTGCATGACCATGGGGGGTGGAGAAGTTATCCACAGGCTGAGTGCACAGGTTATCCCCAAGTAGACGCCAGTCATCCACAGGATGTCCCCAGGTTTATCCACAGGCTGCCTTTGCGACTGCCCGTCGAAGTGGCGACAATCCAGGTTCGGACATGTCGCGTTCAGGCATGGAGTCAGCCGGGGGGAAGCCATGAGCGTCGTCCATCCAGTCGAGGAGGCCGGGTACGACCGGACCCCGCCCCACGACATCATGGCCGAGCAGTGCGTCCTCGGCGGCATGCTGCTGTCCAAGGAGGCCATCACCCAGGTCGTCGAGATCGTCCGCTCCTCCGACTTCTACCGTCCGGCCCACCAGACCATCTACGACACGATCATCGACCTGTTCTCCCGGGGGGAACCGGTCGACGCGATCTCCGTCAACGCCGAACTCACCAAACGGGGAGAGATCACCCGGGTGGGCGGCGCCCCCTACCTGCACACGCTCACCGACACGGTGCCCACCGCGGCCAACGCCGGGTACTACGCGCGCATCGTCGCCGACCGCGCGGTCCTGCGCCGCCTGGTCGAGGCGGGCACCCGCATCGCGCAGATCGGCTACTCCGGCGACGGCGAGATCGACGACCTCGTCGACCGGGCCCAGGCCGAGATCTACAAGGTGGCCGAGAAGCGCACCGGCGAGGACTACCTGCCCCTCAGCGACATCATGCCGGGCGCGCTGGACGAACTGGAGGCGATCTCCTCCCACGACGACACCCTGACCGGAGTCCCCACCGGGTTCACCGACTTCGACGCCCTCTCCAACGGCCTGCACCCGGGCCAGATGATCATCATCGCGGCCCGCCCCGCGGTGGGAAAGTCCACCCTCGCCCTCGACTTCGCCCGGGCCGCGGCGATCAAGCACCAGTTGACCACCGTCTTCTTCAGCCTGGAGATGGGGCGCAACGAGATCGTCATGCGGCTGCTGTCAGCCGAGGCGCGGGTGCCGCTGCACACCATGCGGTCGGGCATGATGACCGACGACGACTGGGCCCGACTGGCACGACGCATGGGAGAGGTCGCGGGGGCACCGCTGTTCATCGACGACTCCCCGAACCTGTCGATGATGGAGATCCGCGCCAAGTGCCGCAGGCTCAAACAGCAGCACGACCTCAAACTCGTCATCGTCGACTACCTCCAGCTGATGAGCTCCACCGGCCGGGTGGAAAGCCGCCAGCAGGAGGTCTCCGAGATGTCCCGGTCGCTCAAGCTCCTCGCCAAGGAGCTTGAGGTCCCCGTGGTCGCCCTGTCCCAGCTCAACCGCGGCCCCGAACAGCGGACCGACAAGAAACCGCAGATCAGCGACCTGCGTGAGTCGGGCTCCATCGAGCAGGACGCCGACATGGTCATCCTGCTCTACCGCGAGGACGTCCACGAGAAGGAGTCGCCGCGGGCCGGTGAGGCCGACCTGATCGTGGCCAAGCACCGCAACGGTCCCACGGCCACCGTCACCGTGGCGTTCCAGGGGCACTACAGCCGCTTCGTCGACATGGCCCCGGGATAGCCACCGGGGGCCGTGCCGACGTGCCCCGGGCGGGCCTCGCCCCTGGACGGAGTGCTCTCCGGTCCGGCGGCGCGGGCGTCACCGCCCGGGGTGGAAACCAAGACCCACAGCGAGTGAGGGACCGACCATACGCTGGTCGGTCCCTCACCCGCTCAGGTGGTCAGCTCAGCTCCACCGCGCCTGAGGGCGCATACGCCCGGTGCTGTCGGGCAGAAGAACCCAGGTCAGCTTCGGTTGGTCCGAGAGGGTCTCCGCCTCGGTGGCGTCTCGCTGGTACGGCACGAAGGACGTGGGCCGCATGGCACCCGCCACGCGGGTCAGTCGGCGACGGCGTCGAGTCTGGGACGGGCGGGTGGTCGATGGCGCCTTGCTCGCTCTCCGAGTCATGACGTCACCCCCTCATTCAATCTGACGATGGCTTAAGTTAACCTTCCGTTCACCTTGTCGTCAAGTTGGGTCCACTGTGATGCGCATCTGGCGGGAAACGGCGGAGCGCCCGCCGAGGGCGGGCGCTCCGTACGTCGTGGGTCGTGCGGCGGCCGGTCACTCCTTGTCGGGGAAGATCAGGCCGACCACCTCCAGGTAGAGCTGTTCCGGGTAGGGGATGAAGTCGATCTTGCTGAGCGCCTGGTCCTGACCGGCGGACTCCATGACGAACGTGCCGTAGCCGAGGAGGCGGCCCAGCAGCGTGCGTTCGAAGCGCATGTCGGTGACCTTGCCCAGCGGCATCATGTTGACCTGCCGGGTGATCAGACCGTTGGTCCCCAGCAGACGCGCGGACGTGATGACGAAGTAGTCGACCGACCACTCCGCCACCTTCCACACGAACCACACCAGCACCAGCAGCCACAGCCACCAGATGACCGCCAGTACCGCCCCGCCCGTCACGATCGAGGTGTTGCTCAGGAGCCCCGCGGCGATCAGGCTGCCCAGCACGATTCCCACCGGCCCCAGCAGGACGGCGGGATGCCGGCGGATCGTGATGACCTGCTGCTCGTGGGGAAGCAGGTAACGGTTGACCGAAGCGGGCGCCGAGTCACCCGGCGTTACGAGCTTCATCCGGGCTCACGCCCCTCACAGCAGGATGGTGTTCACGAAGGTGGAGAGCGAGTTGGCGGCCCCGCCCAGGCCGGCGAAGACGTTCAGGACCAGGGTGCCCACGGTCGCCGGCTGAGTCAGCAGGTAGAAGATGACGAAGGCGATGAGGGCGTACCCCAGCCATTTCTTCAATTTCGGCGGCATGAACGCACTCCCCACTAGAACGTGAAGACCCACTAACCCACCACGATTGTTGCATCGTGGACGTGCCGCGTAAAGGCAAAGGTGTGTCGTCGGCGTGCCGTCCCAGGTCAGGGAGTTGGGGTCGAGGTCCTCTCCCGGTATTCGGTCAGCGTCGTTCCGCCAGGGCGAGGGCGAGGACCTTCAGGTGCTGCCGCGCGATCCGCTCCACCAGTTCGGGGGTGGCGTGGCCGACCACGTCCTCGGCGCCGTGCCGGGCCGCGTCGATGCAGCGGGACACGATCGCCTCCTGGTGCACGTCCTTGAACTCGGCGCGGAGTCGCGTGGCGACAGAGGCGAAGTCGCGCGGGGTCGCGTCATAGGTCTGGGACATGTCACTCCTCGGAAAGGCAGAGAGCGGTTGCGGTGCTCCGGTCTCTCCTGCGCGGCGGGCATGGTCTCGGGCGGGGTGCGGCGTCGCCCCGCGGGGTGCGCGGGGCCACGTCGTCCCCCACGGCGCCGGATCAGGAGCCGGGGGGATGAGTGAGAGGGGTCACGGCTTTTCGGTTGGTTGGAGTGGGGGATTATTGGGGGGTCAGAACTATCATTACCACAACGTGTCACATATGTGTCTCAATACGAGTTCGAGTGACGCAAGAAGCCCCGTGTGCTGCGGCAACGATGGCATTTCTGATTTTGGCCAAAAATGCCTCATTCCCCTGTTTCCGATGGTTGAAACCAGATGTTTCCTCAATGATATGAGGAACCCCTGAAGGAAAGTTCCGTGAAGGTCACACGGAGCCGTACAGCCGGTCTCCCGCGTCGCCCAGCCCCGGAACGATGAACCCCTCCTCGTTGAGCCGTTTGTCCAGGGCAGCCGTGACCACGCGCAGTCGCAGGTCCCCGCGCTCCTGGAGGACCGCGCCCAGTTCGGCGCGCACGCGTTCCACCCCTTCGGGAGCGGCCAGCAGGCAGATCGCGGTGACATGGTCGGCACCGCGGTCGACCAGCAGACGCAGTGCCGCCGCGAGGGTGCCGCCCGTGGCCAGCATCGGGTCGAGCACGTAGCACTGCCGCCCGGAGAGGTCCTGGGGCAGCCGGTCCGCGTAGGTGACGGGCTGCAGGGTCGCCTCGTCGCGTGCCATCCCCAGGAAACCCACCTCGGCAGTGGGCAGCAGCCGCGTCATGCCGTCCAACATGCCCAGACCCGCGCGCAGAATCGGGACGACCAGCGGAGCAGGGCGGGAGAGCTGGACGCCGACCGTCTCGGTCAACGGCGTCCGCACGGTGGCCTTCGTGACCCGGACGTCCCTGGTCGCCTCATAGGTGAGGAGGGTCACCAGTTCGTCGGTGAGCCGGCGGAAGGTGGGAGAGTCGGTACGCACATCCCGCAGGGTCGTGAGCTTGTGGGCGATGAGCGGATGGTCCGCGACGAAGATCTCCATGGGAGACCAAACTATCGTTCCGGACCGTCGCGAACACCTCCGCCGGAAAGCGTTCCTCACCAGGGTTTTCACGGTGAGTAGTCATTTCGGGGCCCGGAGTCGCCGCGTTCCTCGCGGTCAAGGAGCGGAGCGCGTTCTGTTCCGGATGGGGCGTCCGTTCTAATAGGAGACGTGAGCGCGGACTTCTACAACGGACCGGCATCCCCGCGAGAAGAGCGGAGCGCGGACGAAGGCGGCCGTTTCGGTGACGAGGCAAGAGACGATCTGCGATTCTGGTCCGATCAGGGCCAGCCGGGTGGAGCGACGATGACGGAACTCGAACTGGACGACGACGGCTCGGGCGACTTCGCCGCCGTCGCCTACCGCGAAGAAGACTACTGGGATGTCGACCTGCTTCCGGTCGCGCTGACCCGCGACCTCAGGGGACTGCTGCACGCCCTGCACCAGCAGCCGAGTATCAGCGGGGCGATCGGCCTGGTCTCGGTGGCCGACGACTTCTTCGTCCTCGCCCGCGTCTACGGACGTGACAACGTCAGCCTCTTCCTCTCCGACGTGACAGCCTCCGCCGACTGGAAGATCGCCCGGGACGTCCTGGAATACCTGGACATCGACATCCCCGACGAGGAGGACGTGGACCAGGTGCTGCCTGCGGGAGACATGTCGATCCTCGCCGACCTGGGCCTGGACGAGATGGAGTTGGGGGCGCTGGCCGGCGACCTCGACCTGTACCCGGACGAGGTCCTGGCCAGCATCTCCGAGCGCCTCGGGTTCCAGGCGGCTTTCCAACGCGCGCTCGATGCGATGGGGTAGGACCCAGCGCGGTGCGGTGCCGCCCCGCACGTGTCCGAAGGAGCGCAGGAGAAGGAGTCCCGGGGTGCCGGTTTTCGCAGCGGTCTTCTCCCGTTCGGCCGACGGGTGGACGGGGACCGAGGTGGATGTGGCGGATCTCGACGAGATCGACGACGTCGCCGATCTGATGCGTGACGTGGCCGCCGCGGTGGAGGCCGACGAGACCGCCGTGGTGCTGGTGGCGGAGGCCGACGACGAGTGGTTCGGTATCGCCCGGATCGACGACACCGGCGATCCCCGGGCCTTCCTCTCCGACCTGCGGGTGGTGTACGGGCACCCGGCGGCCCGCCTGTTCCTGGAGGACGGCCGGGGCCCGGGAGACGAGGAGGCCGAGGGGACCGGACAGCCCCCCTACCCCGAGCCCGCGGGAGACGCCGAGCTGCTCGCCGACCTCGGCACCCCGGGCTCGGAGCTGCTGGCCCTGACGCTGCGCGAGGGCGTGCTGCCCGCGGACGCGCTCACCACCGTCGCCGACCGGGCCGGATTCGCTGAACTGCTGGACGAGCTGCGGACATGAGCACGGGACGGAACGGAGTCGACGCCGCGCTGCGCCTGGCCCTGGAGGAGGCCCGGAAAACCACCTCCAGCGGCGATGTCCCGGTGGGAGCCGTCGTGCTCGACCCGGACGGCGCGCTCGTCGGCGCCGGACACAACGAACGCGAAGCCACCGGGGACCCCACCGCGCACGCCGAGGTGCTGGCCCTGCGTGCGGCGGCCCGGCGGCTGGGCCGCTGGCGGCTGAGCGGCTGCACCCTGGCGGTCACCCTGGAGCCGTGCACGATGTGCGCGGGCGCGGCCGTGCTGGCACGCGTCGAACGGCTCGTCTACGGCGCGCGCGACGACCGGGCCGGAGCGGTGGGTTCGCTGTGGGACGTGGTCCGCGACCGCCGCCTCAACCACCGCCCCGAGGTCGTTCCCCCGGAACTGGCCGACCCGGCACTGTCCGAGGAGTGCAGCCGACTCCTCGTCGAGTTCTTCGCACACCGCCGTGTCCGGTAGAGTTGTCCGCGGTGGAGTCGCATAGCGGCCGAGTGCGCACGCCTCGAAAGCGTGTGAGGGGCGACCCTCCGTGGGTTCAAATCCCACCTCCACCGCCACGGGCCGGTCCTTCGGGACCGGCCTTCTTCTGTTGTCCCGACGGCAGGGGACCGTCCCGCACACCGCCCGGACCACGGACCGGGACGGCCCCGGGCGGCTCCCCGGCGGACAGGGCGGGGAAACCCCGCTCCTGCCCGCCGGAAGGCCGCCCACGGAACGCGAGCCCTTCGCGTCGGGACCGCGACCCTCACTCCGCCGGAGCGCTCCACGGCGCCTGCACCTGCTCGGGAGAGCGACCCCGGCGCGCCAGCAGCGCCCGGCCTGGCGGAAGCCTGCGCGAGGCCACCCCGTTGGCGAGACGCCCCTCCATGCGGTCGCCGGAGAACAGCATGGCCGGGATGGCCGTGTCGCTGAGCGTCTGCAGCAGCGGCTCGTACATCGCCCGCGCCGCACCGCCCGTACGGCGCGCCACGATCAGGTGCAGCCCCAGGTCCCGTCCCTGCGGCAGGAACTCCACGAGCGGCGCCAGCGGGCTGCCGGAACGGTTGCTGACCAGGTCCAGGTCGTCGACGACCACGAAGATCTCCAGCCCTTTCCACCAACTGCGTTCCCGCAGCTGCCGGGGGGTGACGTCCGGTCCCGGCAGCCGCTTCCTGATCGAGTTCGCCAGCTCGGTGGCGGCGGCCTGGGTGTGCTGCGGTCCGGTGCAGTAGGCCAGCAGGTGCTTCTCCCCCACCAGGCCCAGGTGGGCGTGGCGGTAGTCGACCAGCACGATCCCCACCTCCTCGGGGGGACGCGACGCGATCTGTCGCAGCAGGGCGCGCAGCAGCGTGCTCTTCCCGGTCTGCGGGTCGCCGTAGACCAGCAGGTGCGGTTCGTCGTCGAGCGACAGCGTCACCGGCGCCAGGTCGCGCTCCCCCATCCCCAGCACCAGGTCGGCGCCCCGGTGGCTGTGGAGCAGTTCGTCCAGGCCGACCCGGTCGGGCAGGGTCCGGACCGTCGGGACCCGCCGGCTCGGCCAGCGTTCGGCGATCCGCCGGACCAGGTCGCGCACCCCTTCGCCGCTGAGGTCGTCGGCGTCGGCCCGTCCGTCCAAGCGGGGCAGCGCGATCTGCGCCGTGTTCTCGTCGGACAGCAGCGCCCGCCCCGGCACGTCCCGGGGCAGCTCCTCGGCTTTCTTCCGTCCGATCTGGGAGTCGAACGGGTCACTGAGCCGGAACTCCAACCGCCCCCCGAACAGCGCCTGGAGTTTGGCGCGGATCTGGGAACTCGCCGCTCCCGTCAGCACGGTGTGCACCCCCAGGGAGGGACCGCGCGAGGCGATGTCGACGACGGCGTCGTCGGCGTCCTCCAGGTTCTCGCGCACCGACGCCCAGCCGTCGATCAGCAGGAACACGTCGGCGAAGACGCTGCGGGGCACCGTGCCCTCGGCGCGTGCTCGGCGCAGCGCCGCCGGCGAGTCCAACCGGAACCGGCGGAAGAGCCGCTCGCGTTCGTCGAGCAGGCGGCGCACGTCCGCCAGGACCCGCCGCACCCGCTCCGGGTCGGAGCGTCCGGCGATCCCCGCCACGTGCGGCAGTTCCTCCAGCGCGGCTAGCGAGCCGCCGCCGAAGTCGATGCCGTAGACCGCGATCCGCCCGGGCGGGTACCGCCACGCCAGGCTCGCGATCATGGTGCGCAGCAGGGTGGACTTGCCGGACTGGGGGCCGCCCAGCACGATGATGTTGCCCTCCCCGCCGGTGAAGTCCAGGACGGTGGGCTCCTGGCGCTGTTCACGCGGGGTGTCGGTGAGACCGATCACGGCCATCGCCTCGGCCGGGTCGGGTTCGACCGGACCGTCGACGCCTTCGGCGCCGGCGTCGCGGGCCAGCAGCGCGTCCAGCGGCAGGGCGGGCGGCAGCGGCGGCAGCCACACCGGCCGCACCCGCTCCGCGCCCGCGGCCCGCAGCCGCTCCACCGCCACCTGGAGGGTGCTGCGCGTCTCCTCCCGGGGCTGTTTCCGTTCCCCGAGGCGCGACGCCACGGCGTCGACGAGCGAGTCCACCGCGTCGAGGGTGTGCAGGCCGTTGTAGGAGAGCAGCGGAACCACCGACTCGGCTTCGGGTTCGTCGTCGCCGGGCGGCTGGTAGGGCTGGGAGACCATGGCGGCCTTGAAGCGTTCGAACACGGAGGTGTCGACCTTCAGGTACCCCGATCCCGGGTCGGGCGGCAGGTGGTAGGCGTCGGCGACCCCGATGGCCTCGCGGCTCTCGGCCTCGGAGAAGGTGCGCAGCCCGATCCGGTAGGACAGGTGCGACTCCAGGCCCTTGATCTTGCCGGACTCCAGACGCTGGGTGGCCAGCAGCAGGTGCACCCCGATGGAGCGGCCGATACGCCCGATCGCGATGAACAGTTCCGCGAAGTCGGGGTGGGCGGTGAGCAGTTCGGAGAACTCGTCGATGATGACGAGCAGGTGCGGCAGCGGAGGCAGGTCGGTGCGCCCCGAGTCGCGCAACGCCTCGTAGGCGTGCACGTTCGGCAGGTTCCCGTGCTCCTTGAGGACCTGTTGGCGGCGGGTCAGCTCCCCGAACATCGCCTCCCGGAAACGCAGCACCAGCGTGTCGTCGTCGGCCAGGTTGGTGATCAGCCCGGCGCTGTGCGGCAGCGGATCGGTGTCGGCGAAGGTCGCACCGCCCTTGAAGTCCACCAGCAGCAGGGCGAGCTGCTCGGGCGGGTGGTTGATCACCAGGGACGCCACCAGGGTGCGCAGCATCTCCGACTTGCCCGAACCGGTCGCGCCGACGACGAGTCCGTGCGGTCCCATGCCGCCGAACGCCGACTCCTTCAGGTCCAGCAGCACGGGCGTGCCGTTGGGGCCCACGCCGATGGGAACGCGCAGGAAGTCGCTCTGGCTGCGCCGCCGCCACGTCTTCGCGGGGTCGAGGCGGGCGACGTCGGGCACGCCCAGGATCTCGGCGAGGCCGACCGTGGAGTGCAGCGCGTCGGCGGCGTCGTCGGCGGACAGCCGAAGCGGCGCCAGGGCACGGGCGAGCGTGGTCAGCCGGGCGACACCGGACCGGTCGGCGGTGCCCGACAGCGGCACGTGCCCGGTCTCCGGGGCGGGGCCGGCGTCCTCGCGGAGGGAGCCGTCGGCGTCGACGAGCAGCCGGAGATCGACCGCCTCGGGCTCCTCGCGCCGGTCCCCGACCAGGACGACGAGGTGGATGCCCAGATCGGCCAGGGAGGTCACGGGCGGTTCGGCCGCCAGCCCGGACAGCGTCGACTGGTATTCGCCGTCGACGACGATGACGAGGCGGTCGGTGCCGGGGCCGGGAGGGCGGCCGTGGCGCCGCTGCCACTCGACGGTGCGCCGTTCGATCTCGGACTCCAGCAGCTCGGCGAACTCCACGGTGTTGTGCGCGACCAGCCGGGCGGGCAGCGGGCCGTCGGTGAGGTCCTCGGCGGCGTTGTGCGGCAGCCACTTGACCCAGTCCCACTCGGCGAGCAGCCGGGGGTGCCGGACCACCCCCAGGCGCACGTCCTCGGGCGCGGAGAAGGTGACGAGCTGGGCGACGAGGGAACGGGCGAGGGAGCGTCCGACCGCGCGGTCCCCGACGATCGACACCACGCCCAGGTCCCGCAGGGGCAGGACCAGCGGTTCCTCGGGAACCTCGGCGTAGAGCCCCACGAGCTGCTCGGCGATGCCCCGGCAGACAGGGTCGTAGACGAGCAGCGGGTTGGAGTCGTCCACGCGCAGGCTCAACGGCCGTGCCAGGGGGCGCACGCCCTCGCCGACACGCAGGTGCAGGAAGTCCGGGTCGGCGGCGCGCCGCTCCCACCGGCGGGCGGGCAGCCGGACCAGGTCGGTGAGGTGGGCGGGCGCGGGGTGGCGGAACGCGCCGGCGCGGCGCTGCGTGGCGGCCACGTCCCGGATGGTCTCGCGGAGCTGGTCGAGGTAGTCGAGGTAGCGTTCGCGCTGCTCCCGGATGCGGCGGCGGGGACCGTTCTGCTGGGTGACGAACATGACGACCCCCACCGCGACGCTGGCCAGCATGATCATCAGTCCGGCGGCGGCGTACAGGGGCCGGTTGCCCATGGTGATCGTCATGAGCAGCGATCCCGAACCGGTGATGATCGGCATGATGATCATCGCCGTGGAACTGGTCGCCGGGGGATTCTCCGGCAGTTGCGGTGGAGAGGCGATGACCAGGGGGCCGTTGCCGGGATCGGGAACCGGGTGCCGCGCGGGACGCTGCACCGGCGTCGTCGTCACAGAGAAGCCCTTTCGGTATTGGGGGAATCAGGGGCGCACTGTTGCTACGGTGATGATTCCGTGCGGTACGCACAAAGCATAATTCTGCGTGCTATCACCGATGGACACGGACTAATCGGTCGCCGTCTCGACGATGGGTGGATAATTCGTGAGCGGATACTGCCGGGTGACGGTCACGGGCCCCGGCCGGTGGGCCGACCTGGCCCTGCCCAGCGGGGTTCCGGTGGCGTCCCTGTTGCCGCAGGTGCTCCGCGTGTGTTCTCCCGAGACGGAGGGGACAGAACCCGCCGGATGGGCGCTGACCACGGTCGATGGCGAGGTCGTGGCGCCGGAGGGGACCCTTGCCGCGGCGGGGGTGCTGGACGGCGACGTGCTGCTGCTCCGCCGCGATGTGCGCCGGATCCAGCCCGCGCACATCGACGACGTGCGCGGAGCGGTCGAGGACCGGGTGGACGAGACCGCGCGGATCTGGCGTTCTCGGACGACATTCACATTCGGATTGTTTTTGGCCACAATCGGCCCCCTTCTGGTCTTGACAGCGATGCTTTTCTTCCACCCGTCGAGATTGCATTTGCTGGTCGCTCCGGTGGGAATGGTTTTCTCACTTGTCGGAATGTGGGTGGCGTGCCGCCGCTCGATGTGGGTGTCCGCGCACTTCCTGCTGGTGGCGGCGGCGATCTGGGGGGCGTTGAGCACGGCGCTGCCGGTGCCGGTGGTCGCCGAGGACCCCGCGCCGGCCGTGGTGGCGGCGTTCGCCTGCGTGGGCCTGTCGGCCGTGGCCGTGTGGGGGTGGCGGATCCACCCGCTGGCGTTGCCGTACCTGTCGGGGCTGGCGTTGATCACGGTCGCGGTCGGTGTGGCGTGCACGGTGAGCCTGTTCGTCGACGTCGCCCAGGCGGTTCGGGTCCTGGCTCTGCTGCTGGCGGTGTGTGTGGGCGTGCTGCCGCGGATCGCGCTGGCCCTGGGCGGGTTGTCGAACCTGGACTACGAGGTCCGCCATTCGGGGGCGACCCGGACCGAACAGTTCGAGGAGAGCCTGCGAGACAGCGACCTGCTGCTGCTCGGCGCGGTGGTGGGTGCGGCGGTCGCGGCCACCGCCACCGTCCCGCTGCTGGTGTCCACCGGAGGGCTGCCCGACCTGGTGTTGGCCGCGCTGGTCGGCCTGCTGCTGATCATGCGTTCGCGGTTCTTCGACCGGGTCGCCCACGTGCTGCCGCTGCGCCTGGGCGGAGTGGCGGGGCTGGCGGTGGTCGGTGTCGTGGCGGTGCTGGACCGCCTGCCGGTGCTGCTGCCGTGGGTGCCGGGCATCGCCCTGGTGGTCGGGGTGTCGGTCGCCGCGATCAGCTGGGTCGACCTGGCGGACGTGCCCCGCGCCAGCCTGCGCCGTCTCCTCAACGGCGTGGAGGTCGCGGTGGTGATGGCCCTGTGCGTGACCCTGGCCTGGTCGATGGGCCTGTTCGGCCTGGTCGCGACGCTGGCGGAGTGAGTGTGGCGGCGGCCGTGGTCCTGTGGGCGGTGTTCGGTTCGGGTGCGGTGCCGGTTCCCCGCCGCTGAGAGGAGACGTGGGTGATGCCTGGCGGTCGCCGTTCGCGATGGGTGCCGCCGCTGGTAGGTACGACGGTCGTGGCGGTCGCGGCTCTGGGAGCGGTGGTGTGGCTGGGGAGGAGCACCGAGCACACCACTGCTGCGCCGCTTGAGGAGGAGCTGGTCGTGCCGGGGTCGGTGAGCGGGGTGGGGTGGACCTGGCAGTCTCCGGAGGGTGCTCGGCTCTACCGGGTCTATCGGGGAGTGGCCGGGATGGTGGCGGCCTTGGACGACGGGGTGGTTGCCGTGCACGGGGGGACGGGTGAGGAGTTGTGGCGGTTCCGGCGTCCCGGTGGTGTGGTGGCTTCGGGGGTGACGCCGGACGGGGAGGCCGTGGTGGTGGCCTTCCGTGAGGAGCGTCTCTGGGGGCCGGGGGCAGGATGCTGGTGCTGGACGCGGCCACCGGCGAGATCCGCCACGACCACGAGTTCCCCCTGACAGGGGAGGAGAGAGACAGCTATGTGGATGAGACAGCCGCGTTGCCGGAGGTGCGGTTGTTGACCTCTGCGGTGCGGGTGCAGCCTGACAGCACGGACCTGGTGGGCTATGCCCTGGAGAGCAACGAGGAGGTGTGGCGGTTCTCCGTTCCGTCGGGGTGTACTCATGGTCCGGCCACGAGCACGGGTGACGGGTGGGGGGCGTTGTTCCATCCCGATCTGGTGGTGGTTCCGCTGGTGTGCGTGCCCGGCGTGGACGATGTCGGCGAGATCGGGCCCGGCACGGACCCGGACACCTCGTCTCTGGTGGTGGCTTTGGACGCCGGGACGGGGCGGGAAGTCTGGCGGTACGAGAACACCGAGGACGCCGGGGACACCTCCCCGGACCTGCGGGCCTCGGTGGACGGAACCGTCCTCACCATCGCCGAGCAGAACCTGAACGGTACGGACTATCCGCTGCCCGGGGACGGCAGGATCCTCGACCTCGCCACGGGCGAGGTCCTGGTCGCGTCCGTGGACGAGGTCGCGGACGGAAGGGACGTCTTCCAGGTCGACGGCACGGCGCGGACGCTGACCTACGCCAGCGTCTCGGGGGAGGGGGAGGATGCCACGGTCGAGTACGGCCGGCTCTCCTTCGACGGCGAGGTGCTGGCCTCGGCCGTGCTGCCCGAGGGGGTCGCCAGAAGGGGCCGGGGCTACTACGGACAGATCAGGAACAACTTCGACCACCGGACCACGGCGGCGGTCCTGGAGGACGGGATCGTCCTCCTCACCTGCGACCGGGAATGCGGCACCGGTGGCGGTTCCGAGGCCGAACGGATCGACGCCGTGCTGCTTCCCGGGGACGGGAGCGGACCTGAGGAGAGCATCCCGCTCAACGGTCTTCTCGACCCGCAGATGTCCATCCGCACCGATGCCCAGATTCCCGTGCCCGGGGCGGTCGTCGTCCACCAGACCGACTACGGCCTGGAGATGCTTCCGGCAGGGGTCGGTGAAATGTCCCCGTACGTCTTCCCCGAAACCTCGGAGGCCGTCGTCGGGCTTGTCTGATCATTCCTCGCGCCTTCCTCGTTTCGGTGCTCGGCCGCGGGTCTGGCGGAACAGACAGGAGAAAAGCGATGACAGAACAGCGCAACGGAGTGGGGTACGGCTTCCTCTTCTGGTGCGGGACCGGAATGCTCTCGACCGGTCTGCTGACTGCCGCGGCAGGTCTCCTCCTCGGTGGCGGGAGGGAGTCCGGTGCCTGGTCCTTCGTGCTCTGGGGGCTGCTGGGTGTTGCGGTCGCCGGTCTCCTGGTCAGTGCTTACACCTCGTTCCGGAAGAAGGACGGGGAAGCGGCTCCCCGGACGGGAGCGGTGCGACTGTGGGCCTGCCTCGCGTTGCTCGGCGCGGTCGTGCTGTGTCTTGTGGGCTTCCCGAGCGAGAGCTTCTGGTGGACGCGGTTCGGCTTCGCGGATTCGGAAGCGCTGCTCTCCGCGGTCGCCTGGGCGGGAACGGCCGCCGCGGCCCTGGGTTTTCTGCTGGTCCTGGTCTCCGGTGCCCGGAAGGCCCGGTCCCGGCGGCGGTTCCTCGCAGGACTGGTGGCCGGAGTCGCGGCCGCAGCCGTGGTGGCGGCCGGAGGAGCAGCGGCCACCGTGTACGAAGAGGTGGAGCACACCACCCACGAGGCCGCCGGAACCCCCGCGGCGGTGCCCGCCTCGGCCGAGGAGGTCACCTGGGTGTGGGAGGCGCCCGAAGGCGTCGCCGTCCACGACGTCCACCCCGTGCCCGGCGGCGCTCTGGTCGACGTCGGCGACGGGGTGATCGCACTGGACACGGTCACCGGCGAGGAGCGCTGGCGTTACCGCAGGCCCGGGCAGGTGGCACGGTTCGGGGTCGCCCCGGACGGGCAGACCGTGGTCCTCTCCTACTTCACCGCGGAGCGGGGGTTCCAGACCCGGAGGTTCGTTCTCGACGCCCGGAGCGGTCGCCTGCTCGGGGAGTACGACGTCACCGTCGGCGTCTACCAGGACGCCGGGGAGGACGGCCGGGGGGAGCAGGACCTCGGCTATCTCCACATTCAGGGAGTGGAGACCCTGACGTCGGGGGCGCGGGGCGTCGCGGACAGCGAACGCGGCGCCCTCTCGGCCCGCGACCTGGCGGACAACAGCCTTCTCTGGACGCGGGAGGGCGACCCGCGGTGTGTCGAGCACTCCAGGACGGCGCTCGGCGACCTCCTCTTCCAGGCCGTCACCTGTGCCGATGAACTCGAGACCGACAGCCCGACGGAAAGAACCGAGTACCTGGACTCGGCGGAGGCGGAGACCAGGGTGGTGGCGCTGGACGCACGGACCGGCGAGGAGGTGTGGTGCCGGTCCTGGAGGACCAGGTCCTTCTACCCGAGGGTCTTCTTTCCGGGAATCAGGAGGAGCCTCGTCGGCCTTCTCGGGTACCAGAGCCCCGAGGAGACCCTTCTCGTGGTGGAGAGCACGACCGGGAGCTCAGGGCAGACGTCCGGGAAGATCCTGGACCCGCAGACCGGGGAGGTGCTCGCCGACGACCTGGGACACGCCTCCGGAGGGGACGGGAACCCGGTCCTCCACGCGACCGGGGACTCACTCGTCGTCGGTGGCGAGGGGGAGGCCTCCGGCGTGGAGTGGAGGTCCTTCGACGGAGAGGCCCGGAGGACTCTCGCGCTCCCCGGACCGGCGACCGGGGCAGCAGCGGGGATCGCGTTCCTCCCCGGCGCGGTGGCGTGGTTGAGCGCGGAGGAGGGGGCCGTCCACATCACTCCGTGGTCCGAGGAGGGAGAGGCGAGCTCGGTCGATCTGCGCGGCTCGCTGGAAGGGCGGGACGTGACGGGACCCCTCGGGCTCCTGCCGGCCCCGGGGAGCCTGGTCGTGTACCCGAGGAGCAGTGAGCAAGAAGGGGAGGAACCTGAGGGAGGAGTGGTGCTCGGCCTCTCCTGACCCGAAGGCCGTCTGTGGAGATGGGGCCGTTGGTCTCCCGACGATGCCGGGAGTGTGGTTGCCTCGAGACAGCGAAGCCCTTGGGCGACGGAGTGCTGCTCACAGCAACTGCCTGACCAAGGGCTTGAAGCTGTGGGAGGTTCCTGGTCGCCGCTCCTGCTGTCCTGGAGAATGTTCGGTGGCCGTCCTCCGACATCCTCTGAGCCGGGCCGTACGGTGTCCCGCCTTCGTGGCGGGACTGCCGTTTGCCCGAGACGACCGCGCCTTATCGCCGGGCAAACGGCTCCGGCGGGGTACAGATCACGGCCGAGCGGCATGGAATCCTGCCTGGAACAAGGGCCGACAGGGTCACGGATTCTTCCGCGGGCGGTCTGCCGGTCCTCCCGCTCTCATGTTGTCGTATTCATCAGAATTCTCTGCCTGTAGGTTCTTGACCACTGTCTCGTAGTAGAGATTGTGCTCGTCGAGATAGTCATCGACGAAGGAGGACCCGGTTTCGACTGCTCCCCCGGGCCACTGCTCCTCCCTCTTGATCAGGTTCTGGACCTGGCCGATCACCTCTGATCTTTCTCGGTCTGAGTGGGACTCTCGTATCTCTCTCTCGGTGGCGACCCGGACAGTCCCGTCCTCTGTCTCGACCAGAACCCCCTGGGGGACTTCTCCTGTCGAGACGGTTCCGCTTTCGAGCATGTATTCAAGGATTTTCAACTGGGCGCCGTTTGCGACTATCTCTCTGTTTTCGAGCTGGTCGAGAGATACTCCCCCGTAGCTCTCGGGTCCGGGCTTTATTGTATTATCCAGGGCAAATTTCAGGTATTCTGAAACCCCCACTTTTCCTGAATTGAAAAGTATCTCTCCGGTGAGTGAGAGTTCCTTGCCGGGCGGGAGGGAGGAGATGATCCCCGCGCCGATGTCGACGCCGAGTTTCCTTAGCTTGTAGGTGTTCTGTCTCGCTTCGTCGGAGTCTCCGAGGCGGTCCATGCTCTCGTTGTACACGGCTGCGTCCACAAGCCCCTGGAGGATCCCGGCGCTTCCGGCCGTCGGTCGCTGGCCGCTGGACGTGTAGAGGTATTCCGTGAGCTGGTCGTTGTTGTAGGTGTAGGCCGCAGACTGCAGGAGCCCTGCATATTCTTCATTTGCGGCGATGTACTGGAGGAACCGTACACGGCTCAGCGGGTCGACTTGAAGCTGCTCTTTCTTTGAATCCCAGAGCGACCAGGTTCTGAGGGTCTCCCCGTCCTCGTTCAAGAGGAAGTTGACTCCGTCTTCCGAAGCAAACTCTTCTAGGTAGGTGTAGAAAACTCCGTAGAGGCTGGCCGAGAGTGACGGATTGACCTGGCCGAAGGAAGCACGCTGATTCGTGTACGAGCCCTCTCCGTCGCCGTAGGAGACCGAGTGAACCGTGTCGGTCAGTTTGTCGAACATGTCATTCGACGTCGTTATCCGTATCAGGCCCGCTGCTGCCTCTCCAGCCATGGTCCGCTGAGTTTCGTCAGAGCTCCCCCCGTACTCGCTGATCCAGTCGATGAGGTTGTGCACGGGAAGCCCATCAGCCTCTGCTTCGTCCGGCCAGTCGTAGATGAAAAGCCCTTCTATGACCCCCACCGCGTCGATCTTGTAGTCCTCCTTGTGGGCCTCGTCGTTGCGGTGGTCGGGGTGGTAGAAGCTGTCGGTCAGGATCGCGTGGTTGGCCTCGTTGTTGCGGGTCGAGACGTCGAGCAGGATCTGGGCGTTCCGCTCGAAGAACTCCTTGCCCTCGGGGTGGAGGAACTCGGGGGCCGCGTTGGCGCCGACGACCGCGGTCAGCAGGGCCGAGAAGTCCTTGCCGCCCATGAGGTCCCCGTCGGCGTGCTCCAGGATGGACGCCAGCGGTTCGATGTCGGCTCCCCAGCCCTTGGTGGCGTCGCCCCCCTTGGCCCAGGAGCCGGAGCCCAGAGCCGTGCGGATGTCCTCGGGAAGGTTCTCGTAGCCGCCGTGGAGGTCCTCCCTGGAGAGGA
Source organism: Thermobifida alba (assembly GCF_023208015.1). Classification (NCBI taxonomy): domain Bacteria; kingdom Bacillati; phylum Actinomycetota; class Actinomycetes; order Streptosporangiales; family Nocardiopsidaceae; genus Thermobifida; species Thermobifida alba. The sequence continues at coordinate 3,910,003 of NZ_CP051627.1, forward strand.
CGAGGATCCCGTCCGCCAGCGTGCCGAGGATCTGGGCGCGCCCCTCGTCGCTCTCGCCGAGCACGTCCAGGTAGCGCGGGACGTTGAGGATGCCGCCGGAGTGCTCGTCGATGGCGTCGAAGATCGCCTTCAGGGTGTCCTGGTCCGCCCTGTTGACGCCCAGACCGCGCTGCTCGGAGTCCAGGACCTTGGCCGAGAGCATGGTCAGCATCATCATCAGGTTGTCGTACTCTTCGCCCCGTCGGCCGGTCTTCCACGCCTCGGAGAGCTTCTGCCCCCACTCGTCCGCCTCGTGCGGGCTGATCTCCGGGGCGTAGCGGACCGGGTCGATGTTGAACAGCGACCAGTTGACGTACCCGGCGTCGATCAGGCTGCGGATGTTCGCGGGGGTGGGACCGTCGGTGAGCTCCTGCCGGCGGTCGTCCGCGTGGTCCATCAGCGTGTCCCAGTTGGTCCGGGCCTGGGCGTTGAGCTCGTCGAGCCGGTCCTTGAGCTCGGCGATGATCTGGTCCTTGTCGGCCGAGAAGAGGGAGGAGAACCAGTTGCCGTCGTCCAGGGCGGCGATCCTGGCCTCGGCGTCCTGCTTCTCGTCGCGCCACAGGCCGATGAGCCGGTTGCGCTCCCGCTTGAACTCGTCGATGTTGTCGGCCCAGTGCTCGGTGACCGCGGCGCAGTAGCGCACCGCTCCGGCCGCGTCCCGCCACGCCTGGCGGTCCTCCTCGGAGGCGCCTTCCAGGTTCCAACCGGTGATCTCGCCGAACTCCTTGGCGCTGTCGTCGAACTGCGCGCTCAGGTCCTCGGAGTTGCCGAGGATGCGGGCGCAGAACATGTCCAGCGAACTCGCCCAGCCCCGCACGGTTCCGCCGTTGGCGTCGATGTCCGCGGGATCAAAGGAGAGGTCGACTCCCATGGTGGCGTGATGTCCTTCTGCGTGCTTCGCGGTTCTTCGGTGGAGGATGGAGAAACGCGGTCAGTTCGGTGTGCCGGGCAGGCCGAATGACTCGTTGATGTCGCGGGACAACGACGGCCAGGCACCCTGGTAGCCCTCGGAGGTGTCCAGGTCGGTCAGGGCGGCCTCGGCCGCTCCCGCCTGGATGTTGTTGGCCAGGGTCAGACCGTGGTCCTGACTTTCTTGATGCTGTCGTAGTGGTCGTCGCGGGAACAGGAGTAGCCGTTGCGGACGTAGATACCGGCAGCGTCACGGACCTCGGTGATCAGGTCCTCGAAAGTGTCGGCCAGCCCAGCCATCGCGTTGGCCATTTCCTCGGCCGCTGCTCCCCCGCTGGCTGCCGCTCCGGGATTGGCTCCCGCTTCGTTACCCACGTCTGTGCTCCTGTTCCCCTGATCCGAGGCGGACAATGCGCCAAAAGTTCAGAAAGAGATCTGTGTCGCTCTGAGGTCGCAGGGTAACCGTGGAAATTGTCCAGAAAGTTGCTTTTAAGTCCGGTTGCCACATGTGGCCACCGAATTGACTCGTCACCTACCGCGTCACTAGCGTCACGAAAAGCCAGGCTGGTGAAGGACGTCCGAAGGACGAGAGCCGCCGGAAGAACGCTTCCGCACGTGTACGAACCCCCTGGTCACCGGCTTTCTTTGCGGAGAGGACAACCATGAACGCTTATGTCGGCCTGACCCAGGCCGATGCCCTCGGGACGGGTGGGCAGCAGCTCGGGATCGAGGCGGAGGGGCTGCGCGGCCAGCTGAACAACCTGATCGCCGACATGGAGAACGACGGCCAGTCGCTGCAGGGAAGCGCGCTGGCGGAATTCCGCAAGGCGCGTTCCGAACTGAACCAGCGCTTCGACGAACTCATCGCCTGGTGCAACAACAACGGCATCAAGCTGGGTGAGGCCCAGACCCAGGTGACCCAGACCGACGACACCTCCGGTGAGGAGTTCTCCGGGGCCGGAAGCGGACTGGGCGGCCTCGCACGTCCGATCAACCTCTGAGCGGAGGACAGCAGTGGGCAACCAGTACGAGGTCTACGGAAACGTCGGCGGGCTCCAGGACCTGGCGGCCACCCAGCAGGGGTACCTGGGCCGCTTCCAGGGGATCATGGAGCAGATCGACTCCCAGGCGAAGGACACCGTCGGCAAGTGGGAGGGGTCGGGCAGCCCCGAGTTCCAGGCCAAGGCCGAGGAGTACAACACACACTTCTCCGCCGTCAACGACGCCTTCGCCAAGCTCATCGACGCCACCGACGGCGCGGCCAACAACTACGCCAAGCTCTCCAACTACCTGAACGGACTGTTCTAGAAGCCGTAGCGGCCACTCGCGATGCCCGACACCACAGGAACCGACACACCCGCCAGAGGCGCTGACACGCCCGCGGTCCCCGAGGCGTTCCACGCCACCCCCAACGCCGAGCGGTACGTCCTCCAGGCCGACGCACTGCGCCGCCAGCAGTTGCGGGCGGCGCTGCTGTACGGGTCGAGCCGCTACTGGCGGCGGCGTCAGCGGGTCTGGCCCGCGATGATCGCGGGAGCGATCCTCGTCGCGGTCGTGTCCGGCGGCATCGTGGTCGCCAGCGCCTTCGAGAAGCAGCAGGCCATCAACGAGGAACGGTTCCAGCAGTACGGACCGCCGGACCCCTCGGCCGGCCCGGTGGAACCGTCGGCCGCCCCCTCTCCGGCGACGCAGTGAGAGGGGGGACACGGGTGACGGGCCGCCAGCACGGCACTGACTGGGTGACGGGCTTCCACAGCCTGGAAGAGCTGTACCGGGGACGCACCGCGGTGCTGTACCGCGCGGTGCGGTCCAGCACCGGAGCGCACACCGTGCTCAAGGTGATGCGCGACGACGGGTGGACGGAACGCGAGATCGCCGCCACGCGTGCGGTGGCGGGACAGCCCGGCATCGTGACCCTGCTCGATCTGGGCCGCACCGCCACGGGCGAGCCGTTCCTGGCGATGCCCCACTACCCGGAGGGCTCCTATGCGGCGGTCGCCACCCCGGAGGGGCGGCTCACGGTCCGGGAGGCGGCCGCGGTGGGGCGCGCGGTCGCGGCCGGGCTGACCGCCGTGCACGCGCAGGGACTGCTGCACAACGACGTCACCCCCGGCAACATCCTGCGCGCCGGGTCGGGGGCGGTACTCAGCGACTTCGGAGCGGTCGGCCGGATCGGGGAGCCGCCGATACCCGGCGACCTCCGGTCGGAGACCACGCTGCACGCCCCACCCGAGGCGCTGCGCGGCGAACCGCTGTCCGTGGCCTCCGACGTCTACCGACTGGCCTCCACCCTGTGGGCGCTGCTCGCCGGGCGCGCACCGTTCGCCGTGCGGGAGGGCCCTCCCGGCCCCGAGGGCTACCGGGACCGGGTGCTGTCGATGCCCGCCCACCCGGTGCCCGCCCCGGACGTGCCCGAACAGGTGCAGCAGGTGCTGCTCTGCGCGTTGGCGAAAGCCCCGGCAGACCGGTACGCCACTCCGGCGGAGTTCGCCGCCGCCTTGGAGGAGGCCCGGGTCGCGGCGCCCTCTCCGCCACCCGCCCCGGTGCGGGGAGGGCAACCGCCGCCGGAAGCTTCCGCGTCCGGGAGCACGGCCAGACCGCTCTCTCCCCGGTTGCGGGGGCGAGGGCTGCCGCCCAACCGGGGCGAAGCGGACCTCGCGGCCGCTCCGGACTGGATCGCGCCGTCGCCGCCCACGGTCCTGTCCGCACCGACCGGCCCGAACGCGCCGAGCCTCCCCCCTCCCGTGGCGGCACCGCCGACGCCTCCCCCTCCCGCTTCCGGAGGGCACGCGGACCGTCCGCGTGCCCGGACCTCTCCGGAACCGCCCGCCGCCACCGCTCCGCAGGCTCCACCGGGGCCGGTGCGGACCTCCCCGGAGCGGCCCGCGCCCGCGCCGCCGCCCGTCCCCGACGCGCCCACCGGGCCGTCCCCGCTCCCGGGCGGTGCCACCCCGCGGCAGGGGAGGCAGGACGCTCCCCGCACCGGCCCCGTCCCCGCCCCGGCCCCGTTCCCCGCGGGCTCCTCCGAGCCGGTCGACCACCGTCCCCAACCGCCGGCTCCGGCTCCGGCGCCGGTGCCCCCCGCCCCCACCGCGGCCCCGGTCCCCGCACCGGGACGCCTCCGAGACGGCGACGTACGCGAGTGGACGTGGACCCGGCTGGAGGGGTGGAGCGGGACCGCCGAGACGGCGGCGTTGCCGCGCGACGACGCCGACCACCCGGACGGCGTCCGCCGGGACGACGAGGCCGAGGACCCGGTGGCCGCCCCCGTCGGTTCGGTGGGGCGTGAACGGCGTCCGCTGTACGTGGCGGCGGTGGTGCTGGCCATCGTGTTCTTCTCCGGAACGTCGGGCATGCTGTCCCTGCTGTTCCCCGGCCCGTGGTGGGACGGCAGCCTGGTTCCGGAGGCTGCGGCGGAACCGGGCCCGTCGGCGCAGCCGTCGCCGACCCCCTCCCCCTCGCCCAGCGAACCCGTCCTGGTGGCGGCCGAACCCACCGGTATCTGGATGTACGACAACGGCGGCAGTGTCCAGCTGTTCTGGATCGACAACACCGAGGGCGGTGTTCCCCACCACGTGTTCGGCGCACCGGAGGGCCTGCCCCGCGCCTCTGTGCTGGAGGCCGAACCCGGTGCGGAGACCGCGGTCGTCGGCGGCCTCGACCCCGCCCTGGAGTACTGCTTCACCATCGCTGCGGTGGCGGGGGAGAGCGAGGAGCAGATCGTCCACTCCGGGGTGATCTGCACGACACGCGCCGAGGACCTGCTGGCCCAGCAGGAGGAAGCGGAGGGGTCCGCCGAGGAGGACGGTTCCGCGACGGAGGAGGAGAGCCCGGACTCCGACACCGGGGAGTAGCCGGGGACGCCGGCCGGGGCCGGGAGGCTCACCGGGGCTCCCAGAGGCGCACCTCCACCCCGGGGAGGTCGCCGAGGGCTCGCTCCACCAGGGGACGCACCTCGGCCCAGGACAGTCCGCCGTGGCCGCAGCCGAGTGGTGGCACGGCCACGGAGCCGATGGACAGTGCGGTGATCGTGTCCCGCAGGGCGGCCAGGCCGGATTCGATGTCGTCGAGCCGCGAGGGCGACCGCCAGTGGCGTTTCGTGGGGAAGTTGACGACGAACCGGGGCCGTCCGGGGCGGGCCAGTGCGTGGACGTGCATCCGCCCGACCGTGACCTCGCCGCGTTCGCAGGCCGCCCGGTAGTCCCGGTAGTTCTCCGGGAAGGCGCGTTTGAACTGCAATGCGATGCCCTTGCCCATGACGCCCACGGTGTTGACCGCGTTCACCAGGGCGTCGACGTCCGCGTCGAGCAGGTCGCCGTGGCCGGGGGTGATCAAGGTGCCGTCTCCCTTCGCCGCACCCCACCGCGGTGGGACGGGGCCGAGGTTCCGCTTCCGTCCCCGAGGGCGGGAGTTCCACCACGATCTGTAGCGGGCCGGTCCGACAGTCGGCGGGAGATACCGCGGGGCCGCCTGCGCGGGCGGGGGCGGGAGTGCGCGGACCGCCCGCGGCCGCACGCACGCGGTACCGGTGATCCGCTCGTGGACGTCGGCGTGGCCTGCCGACGGCGTCCCGCGAGCGTCCCGGGGGCGCTACCCGCGCAGGTGGGCGCCGACTGCCTCGACCGCGCGGTCCACGTCGGCGGCGTCGGTGGACAGGTGGAAGGCGCAGCGCAGGCGCCCCGCGCGCATGGTCGCGACGACGCCCTGCTCGGCCAGGGCGGCCTCGGCCTTGGCGTCGACCCGCAGGCTGACGATCGCGGAGTCCGTCGGGGGCAGCCCCAGCGCGGCGCAGAACCGGTTGGCCAGTGCGACGTTGTGCGTTCCGATCGCCGCTTCGCCGAGGTCGGCGAGCATCTCCAGGGCCGGGGCCAGGCCCGCCCAGGACGCCCACACCGGGGACAGGTTGAACCGGCGGGCGTCGGAGGCCAGGCGCATCTCCGTCCCGTAGAACGACTCCGCGCCCTCTTCGGCCGCGAACCAGTTGGCGGCGCCCGGGGTCAGGTCGGCCAGGGCCTCCTCGGTTCCGGCGAAGAAGCAGACGCCCCGCGGCCCCAGCAGCCATTTGTAGGCGCTGCACACCAGGTAGTCCACCCGGTCGGCGGGAACGGGCAGCCACCCGGCCGACTGGGTGGTGTCCAACAGCACCCGCGCCCCGTGCGCGGAGGCGGCGGCCAGCAGTGCGGCGACGTCGACGACGTGGCCGTCGGCGGACTGCGCGGCCGAGACCGCGACGAGGTCCACGGTCGGGTCCACCGCGTCGACGATCCGGGCCACCGGTACCGACCGCACCGTGATGCCGCGCCCGGTCAGGGCCAGGAAGGGGTAGGTCACCGAGGTGAAGTCCTCCTCGGCGACCAGCACGGTCGACCTGGCGGGCAGCGACGCCGCGACCAGGCCGACGAACTGGGAGGCCTGCGAGCCGACCGCCACCCGGGACACGGGGAGGCCCACGAGCCGGGCGTAGGCGGCACGCGACCGCTCCACGGCCTCGTCGCAGAAGGCCAGGGTCAGGCGGCCCGCCGCGCGGTCGCGTTCGACGGCCAGCGTCGCCTCGTGGGCGACGCGGGGCGGCAGTCCGTAGGAGGCGGTGTTCAGGTAGACCACGTCTCGGGTGAACTGGTCGCGGATCGAGGCGGGAAGCAGCGGCGCGGTGTCCATGTCTGGATCTTCAGCGAGCACAGACAAAAGCACAAGAAGATTTTTTCGTCATTTCCCATAAAAGGAATTGATATCTTGGGGCTGTGCTGGACCTGACCCGACTACGTGTGCTGCGTGAGGTGGCCCGGCTGGGCTCGATGAGCGCGGCCGCGCGCGCCCTCTCCTACACCCAGCCCGCCGTCTCCCACCACGTCGCCCGGTTGGAGGCGGAGGTGGGCACACCGCTGGTGGTGCGGCACGGACGGGGAGTGCGCCTCACCGAGGCGGGCCGGGTCCTGGTCGGCCACGCCGACGCCGTCCTGACCCGGTTGGCGGCCGCCGAGGAGGAGGTCGCCGCCATCGCGGGGCTGCGGGCGGGCCGGGTCCGGCTGGCCGCCTTCCCCACGGCCACCGCCGGAATCGTGCCGCAGGCCCTGGCCGCGCTGCGGAAACGCGCGCCCGGCGTCACGGTCACCCTCGTCGAGGCCGAGCCGCCGGAGTCGCTGGCCCTGGTCCGGGAGGGCGAGGTGGACGTGGCGGTCGCCTTCGCCTACGACGAGACGCCCCCCGACGCGGACACCGGGATCCGGGAGGTCACGTTCTCCCGGGAACGGGTGCGGCTGCTGCTTCCCGGAGGCCATCCGCTCGCCGCCGAGCACACCGTCGAACTGGCGGCACTGCGTGGTGAGACCTGGGTGGCGGGGTGCGAGCGCTGCCGGTCCCACCTCGTCCACGTCTGCCGTCGGGCGGGTTTCGAGCCGCACGTCGCCTACGCCACCGACGACCACCTGGCCGTGCAGCGCCTGGTCTCCCTCGGCCTGGCGGTCGGAGTGCTGCCGCAGCTCGCGCTGTCGCTGCACCGGGGGGAGAACGTCGCGGTGGCCGACTCCCCGGAACTGGGGTGGCGCCGTCTGTTCGCGGTGGCCGCCGCGGGGCCGGTACCGCCCGCGGCCGCCGCGCTCGTGGACGAGCTCGCCGCCGCGGTGGGTCAGCTCAGCTCCGGGAACCAGGTCGGGTCGTAGACGCGGGCCACCACCGTGTCACGCTGCTGCAGGGCGGCGCGCAGTGCCCGGTGCAGGCCGTCCTCCAGGTAGAGCTCGCCCTTCCACCGCACCACGTGGGGGAACAGGTCGCCGAAGAAGGTGGAGTCCTTGGCGAGCAGATGCTCCAGGTCCAGACTGGCCTTGGTGGTCACCAGCTCGTCCAGCCGCACCTGGCTCGGCGCGATCCGTGTCCACGCGCTCTGCGACAGGCCGTGATCAGGATAAGGACGGCCGTTGCCGACCCGCTTGAAGACCATGCGCCAATAGTAAGTGGAACCGGACAGTCGGTGAGGGACGATCGGGAAACGGACACCCGTATCCAGGAGGGCTTCCCGGGCGGCGGACGGCGCGCCCCTGGTCCGAAGGGGACGGGAAGGCCGACGCCGGAGCGGGAACGGGCGGGGCCGCACCGGCGTCCGCGGTGACCGCCCCTCCACCGGAAGCGGACCGACGGTTGGCAAAGGACGCGGACGAGCGCGGCCGTTGGGCGCCTCTTTCCCGTCCAGACCGCCGGCGGAAGCGCGTCTGCGGCCGCGTCCCAGCGGAAACGGTCACGGCGCCGCAGGGACGCGGCGCCGTGACCCACGGGAAGAGCGGAACGATGTCGCGGGGCCGGGGCCCGGCCCCGCGAGAAACCGGGCCCGGCCGCCGACTACTTCTTGTCGATCGGTTCCAGCACGTCGCGGCCGACGAACGGACGCAGGGCCTCGGGGACCGCCACGGAACCGTCCGCGCGCTGGTGGTTCTCCAGGATCGCGACGATCCAGCGCGTGGTGGCCAGTGTTCCGTTGAGCGTCGCGGCGAACCGCGGCCTGCCGTCGGCGTCGCGGTAGCGGATGTTCAGGCGGCGGGCCTGGAAGTCCGTGCAGTTGGAGGTGGAGGTGAGTTCGCGGTAGCGCCCCTGGCTGGGAATCCACGCCTCGCAGTCGTACTTGCGCGCCGCGCTCGTTCCCAGGTCGCCCGCCGCGATGTCCACCACCCGGTAGGGCACCTCCAGCAGGTCGAGCATCTCGCGTTCCCACGCCAGCAGCCGCAGGTGCTCCTCGTGCGCCTGGTCGGGGTGGGCGTAGACGAACATCTCCACCTTGTTGAACTGGTGCACCCGGATGATGCCGCGCGTGTCCTTGCCGTAGGAGCCCGCTTCGCGGCGGAAGCACGAGGACCAGCCGACGTACCGGGTGGGCAGCGCGTCGGCGGGCAGGATCTCGTCCGCGTGGTACCCGGCCAGCGGCACCTCGGAGGTGCCCACCAGGTACAGGTCGTCGGCGGGCAGGTGGTAGACCTCCGCGGAGTGCTCCCCGAGGAAACCGGTGCCCTCCATGGTGTCGGGCTTGACCAGCACCGGCGGGATCACCGGGGTGAAGCCGTTGGCGGTCGCCCGCTGCATGGCCAGGTTGAGCAGGCCCAGCTCCAGCATCGCGCCGACACCGGTGAGGAAGTAGAACCGCGCCCCGGACACCTTGGCGCCCCGGTCGGTGTCGATGGCGCCGAGCATCTCCCCCAGTTCCAGGTGGTCGCGCGGGGTGAAGTCGAACTCGCGCGGCGTGCCGACCTCCTCGACCACCACGAAGTCGTCGACGCCGCCCACCGGCGCCTCGCTCTCCACCAGGTTCGGCACGGAACGCAGCAGCGCGGAGAGTTCGCCGGAGAGCGCCTCGGCCTCGGCCTCGGCGGACTTGACGTCGGCGGCCAGACTCTTGGCCCGGGCCAGCAGCGCCTCACGCTCGTCCGCCGACGCGCGGGAGACGGACTTGCCGACACTCTTCTGCTCGGCGCGCAGCGACTCGAAACGCGCCAGGGCGGCGCGGTGCCGCGAGTCCAGGTCCAGCAGCCGGTCGACGACGGAGTCGTCTTCGCCACGGGCACGCTGCGACGCGCGCAGACGGTCAGGGTCATCCCGTAGAGCTCGAAGGTCGATCACGTTGAGCAGGGTACCGGTATCGCGGTTTTCAGCACACCGTGTCATACGGTTCTGGAACGATGAGGCCGTCGACCGCATCTAATGAGGTCGACGGACCTGTCACGGGGACACGACGCACGGAGTGGAGGAACTGAGACAGGGGGGAACAGCGAGGTCCCTCGTGGGACGGGTCTCGCTTCGGCCGGCCAAGGACACCGGCCTTTGCTCCGCGCCGGTGCGGCAGCGGAGCGGAAAGGGGGAAGAACACCATGACGCAGAACTGGGGGATGAAGCCGGTCAGCTCGATGACCGCGACGGAGATCTGTGCGGCACTGGATCGGCTCGACGAGGTCGCACCCGGGGACACCGCCCTGGAGTTGGCGTTGCGGCGCGAGCTGTACCGGGTGGCCTCCGAGGACTGGATGTTCGACGAGGACTCGGTCCTGGTGGGCTGAGACCGGCCGGATCTGCGGGTCGACGCCGCCGTTCGAGGGCTCTCCGGCGGCGTCCCTTCGTCTCCGCGTCTCTCACCTGGGGATCCGGGAGCGCGGAATCCGGGTTCGCGTGTCGTGGAACCGTGGGACGGAGTTGCCGTTCGCCGCGGTGGACACCGGTTTGGCGTGTGTTCCGAGCGTGGTCCGGTCGTGGAGTCCGTCGACCGTCTGCCACGGGTGGCCGTTGCGGTCGTACTCCGCGGCGGCGAGGCGGGAGGAGCCGCGGGAAGAGCCGCCGGAACGTCCGTTCACCCGCGACTCCGTCCCGTCGGGCTGGTACCCCGCGAACACCCGTTCCATCCGGTCTCCGAGCAGGTCGTCACGGACGTGCTCGCCACTGCCGAGCGCTTCGTGCCGTCCGCTCCGGACCAGCCCGAGCAGGCTGTTGAGCGGTCCCTGGCGGCCGATGACGAACCACGCCACGGCACCGAGGACCGGCAACTGGAGAACCGTGAGCGACCACAGCAGTTTGCCGCCCCGGGTGAGCGTCCGGGCGGACAGCACGGAGGCCAGGGCCGCGATGACCAGTGTGAGCAGCGCGATCGTGAGCAGACCGCCGAGCACTCCCAGGAGCATGGCGGTGCCGTCCGACATCGGCTGCTGCGTCACGGCTGCCGTGACCCTCCCCATGGGCGACTCCTCCTGCGACTCCTCCAGTCCGTTGTCTCCAGCATGAGGAGTCGCTGCCCAACGCACGCCAGCGGCAAGGCCAGCCCCCGGTAAAACTCCCCGCGAACGCCGACGGCGGAGGACCGGTGGAGGCGGAGCGGCGTACCGGTACCGTTGGTCCGCGGTCCGCTGACGGAGACGGATCCCCGGTGGGAAGGGAGTGCGTCGATGATGGAGAGCCCGGTCGGTGAGTCCAGGGTGCCCGCTGCGGCGACCTGGGGGCTGTTCGTGGCCTGGGCGATCCACGACGCCGAGGAACTGGCGACCATGGCGCACTGGTCCAGGCGGGCGCGGCCCCGTCTGGAGAGGACGCTGCCGTGGGTGCCGCCGACGGTGTGGGACCGCATGGACCTCTCCCAGGAGCACGTGAACCTGTCCATCGGGCTGGTGGGGTGTGTGGTGGCGGCAGCCGCCGCTGACGGCGCCCGCACGAACGGCCGGAGCGTCTTCTACCAGGCCACGCTGGCCGCCCTGGGACTGCACGCCGTCTCGCACGTGGCCTCGGCGGTCGCGACGAGGGGCTACACGCCGGGGATGGTGACCGCGCCACTGGTGGCGGCGCCGTTCGCGCTGTGGGCGCGCCGGGAGCTGCGCCGCGCGGGTGTTCCCCGCGCCGCGGTCTCGCCGGCCGCGGCCCTGCTGTTCGTGCCGCTGGCGGCCGGAGTGCACGGAACGGCCGCTGCGTTGCTCGCCGCTCGGGACCGGTGGCGGCGCCGCTCCCGGAGGGGAGCGGGGGCAGCCGCGGCGGTCCGCCGTCCGTCGGCCCGCTGACCCGGCGGGGAAGTGCGGACCTCCTGCTCGGTTTGTCTGCGCGAGGGCACGACCTGCTGCTTTACTGGGCTCTATGGGCGAGCGTCGACAGGTTTTCGCGGGGGGTTCCGGGTGCTTCGGGGAAACCGTCCCGGCTGAGGGGGCCGGTCGCCTTTGTGGAAGCACGTTCCGTCCGCGCGAGTGGTCGTGATCGAGAAGCCGGGTTATCTGCGGGTCGCCGACAGTCTGCGGGAGCCCATCCTCAACGGGGAGATGCCTCCGGGGACGCGGCTGCCGTCCCGCGCCCAGCTGTCCCACCGCCACTCGGTGAGCGACCAGGTGGCCCGCCGCGCGTTGCGGCTCCTCGTGGAGGAGGGACTGATCGAGGGGCGGGCCGGATCCGGGTACTACGTGCGTGCACCGTCGGCGGAGTTCCTGCTGTCCCGGACCTGCCCCGGCCCGGATCTCGACCCGCTGCGGATCGAACGGCTGGGGGCCCGTACCGAGACCGCGTCCGCCGCGGTGGCGCGGCGGTTGGGGGTGCGGGAGGGCGAGCCGCTGTACCAGACCGAGTGTCTGGGGTACGCGCAGGGCACGCCGGTCGCGTTGCACATCGCGTGGGAGCCGGCCCTGCTCACCCTCAACACCGGGCGGACCCCGGGAGAGCTTCCCGGGCTCGGTGTCGCGGACCGTCTCGCCGGGGTGGGGATCACCGTGGACCGGGTCGAGGAGGAGGTGTCGGTCCGGGGGTTGCGGGAACCGGAAGCGCGGCGGCTCGCTCTGGCGCCGGGCGCGTCCATGCTGGTGGTCCAGCGCACCCACTTCGCCGGACGGTGTCCCGTGGAGACCTCCGACCTCATCGTCTCGGCGGACCACTGTCGTCTCGGTTACCGGTTGGCTCCGTCGCGCGGTGGGGAACAGACGTTCCGGCACAGCGGTAAGCCGTCTCCCGCGGCTCCTCAGGAGGCGGCGGACTCCTCCTCCGCGGGGGTGGCGGGGCCGGAGGGGCCGCCGGGGAAGGAGCGCGTCCAGGGGTGACCCCCTCCGACGGTGTCGTCCGGGGGCTCGTCGAGCAGGGGCACGCCCGAGGGCGGCGGAGGCGGAGCGGCGGGAGCCCGGAGCCGGTTCCACGACGGCCAACCCCGGGCTGGACACGCACCGCACCAGGGGTACGGCCGCCTCGCCGGAGGGGTCGTGGCGGCCGCCGACCAGGAGGGCTGGTCGCTGCCGCTGGACGGGGCCGGGGCGTCACGCCCGCCGTGACCGGCTCCGTCACCTGCGCAGGGGCACGGCATCCTGCGACGTGGTCCGTCAACGGTCCGGGGCAGCCGCCGAACGACGGCTCCGTGCCCGGGCGTCGTCTCTCGGCGACAGTCGACGGCCGGGGCGGGTGAGGTCGGACCGAGTCACGCGGGAAGGCTGCCGGATGCTTTCCCGTGCTGGAAACGCCGCTGGCCCACGCCGCCAAGCGGCGTGGGTCGAGTGCCGGGGCCGCCTCCCGGGCAGGTGCCGTGGGAGGCGGCCGGTGGAGTGGGGTTACCGATCCGTACGGACCGGTGGCGCGCTCCTAGTTGTTGACGTCGTTGACGTTGAGGTTGCCGGCGCAGGCTGCGGAGTTGAGCAGGTTCAGGTTGAGGCCCAGGCCCAGGAGCAGGCCGGCACCGGTGGCCTCCTGCGCCGAGATGCACTGCGCGGCCTCGGTGGCGGTGACCTCGGTGTAGTCACCGGCCAGGGCGGCCGAGGCCCCGGCGCCGACCAGGCCCGCGGTCATCGCGCCCACGGCAGCCAGCTTCATGATTCGCCGCATTTGAGACATACCTTTCAATGACGGTAGCGACAGCCGGAAAGGCCGTCGTTCCAACGGTCGCGTCGATCCGATCGCTCGGTCGCGCATTGCAACAATGCCCCACCGTCGGCGCCCCTGAATGAAGCAACGCGCGTCATGCCATTCCTTTACTTCCGTTGGCAGTTTCATTACTGTCCATTCTGTGGAGGAATGGCCGAGAAGTGGGGGGAATGGGAAACGGAAACCGCCCCCCGCGGAGCGTGCGGGGAGCGGCCGCTCGGAAGACAGCAGAGAAACGTCTCCGAAGCAGAACTGGGATCCGGTCCTAGTCGTTGATGTCGTTGATGTTGACGCTGCCGGTGCAGGCCCCGGAGTTGAGGGCGTTGACGTTCGCGCCCAGGCCGATCAGCAGGCTCAGTCCCTGAGCGGACTCGCCGGCGATGCACTGGGCGGCCTCGGTGGCGGTGATCTCGGTGTAGTCACCGGCCAGGGCGGCCGAGGCCCCGGCGCCGACCAGGCCCGCGGTCATCGCGCCCACGGCAGCCAGCTTCATGATTCGCCGCATTTGAGACATACCTTTCGATGACGGTAGTGACAGCCGGAAAAAGCTGTCGAATCCACTTTTCACGCTGGTCGAGAGGGATTCCCGGACCGCGCACGACAACAATGCCACGAGAATCTTCCCGAGCGCTGCAAGAACTCGTTCCTTGTCATTTCTTTGCGTCGGAGGGCAATGTTGTTACCGCCGGTGTCTGCCGATCGGACGGCGGAGAACACGAGGCCGCCTCCCGCGGGGTTTCCGTGGGAGGCGGCTGTTCCGCTGTGCGGCAGGAAACGTCTCCGAGCCAGAACCGGGTTCGGTCCTAGTCGTTGATGTCGTTGACGTTGACGCTGCCGGAGCAGGCTGCGGAGTTGAGCAGGTTCGCGTTCAGACCCGCACCCACGAGCAGACCGGCGCCGAGGGCCTCCTGGGCCTCGATGCACTGGGCGACCTTGGTGGCGGTGATCTCGGTGTAGTCGCCGCTGGCCAGGGCGGCCGAGGCCCCGGCGCCGACCAGGCCGGCGGTCATCGCACCCACGGCAGCCAGCTTCATGATTCGCCGCATTTGAGACATACCTTTCTCTGATGTCGTCGGTGGCTGGAGAAGAAGCCACCCATCGTCAGCGCGTTCTTCAGAACGTCTCTCTGAACCGCGCACCACAAACAATGCCCCACCCGTCTGCCGGACAGGACCGGAAATCCTGTGTCCTGGACTCTCTTTGCGCCTGTTGGCCTTCTGGTTACCGAGGGGATTCGGGGGAAAAACGAGGCCGCCTCCCGCGGGGTTTCCGTGGGAGGCGGCTGTTCCGCTGTGCGGCAGGAAACGTCTCCGAGCCAGAACCGGGTTCGGTCCTAGTCGTTGATGTCGTTGACGTTGACGCTGCCGGAGCAGGCTGCGGAGTTGAGCAGGTTCAGGTTGAGGCCCAGGCCCAGGAGCAGGCCGACGCCAGTGGCCTCCTGCGTCGAGATGCACTGGGCGACCTCGGTGGCGGTGACCTCGGTGTAGTCGCCGGCCAGGGCGGTCGAGGCCCCGGCGCCGACCAGGCCGGCGGTCATCGCGCCCACGGCAGCCAGCTTCATGATTCGCCGCATTTGAGACATACCTTTCGTCAAAGATCGCCGACGATACGGATCTCGTCGACCAATCCACTTCGGATGCCGAATGTCACCCAGAAGGGCGATGCCCATTGAGCGGCTCCGCAGAAACCTCTCCTCGTCTTTTCTTGCCATCCTTTTACTGTTCTTGCGGAGGCGGTTCCGATGGCTTCTCCTCTGGAAGGAGGGCTGTGGTTCCCCCGAATTCCCGGGAGAGCCGGAGAAAGGTTCCGTGGGAACGCGAAGCGGAACAGAAATTCTCTTTCCGAAAAAAGGGGTCCCGGACCGGGGCCGGGGAGCGGGAGGCGACGACCACCGGCCGACCCGAGACACCCGACCGGACACGGCCGGGCCGGGAACAGAAAACGGGGAGGGCGGAGCCCACCCGACACCGGCGAACCGGACACGTTCACCGGGTCGGCCAGGCGACCAACCCTCCCCGACCGCAGACGCGGAAACAGGCCCCCGCTGGGACTCCGAACTAACCGGCGGTGAACTCCGCCGCAAGCAGTTCGGCGATCTGCGCGGTGTTCAGCGCCGCACCCTTACGCAGGTTGTCCCCGCACAGGAACAGGTCCAGCGACCGCGGGTCGTCGATCGAACGACGGATGCGCCCCACCCAGGTCGGGTCGGTGCCGACCACGTCGGCCGGGGTCGGGAACTCCCCCTTGGCCGGATCGTCCTGCACGACCACCCCGGGAGAGGAGGCCAGCAGCCGACGGGCCTCGTCGGCGTCCACCTCGGTGGCGAAGGTCGCGTGGATCGCGAGCGAGTGAGTGGTGACCACCGGCACGCGCACACAGGTCACCGCCACCCGAAGATCCGGAAGACCGAGGATCTTGCGGGACTCGTTGCGGACCTTCAGCTCCTCCGACGACCAGCCGTCGTCCTTGAGCGACCCGGCCCACGGCACCACGTTCATGGCCAGCGGGGCGGGGAACGGCCCCAGCTCGCCGACCGCGGCCCGCACGTCGCCCGCCCTGGAGCCCAGAGTGCGGTCCGTGGAGACCTTCGCGATCTGGTCGTGCAGGGTGTCGACCCCCTCCTGGCCCGCACCGGAGGCGGCCTGGTAGGAGCTGACCACCAGGTCGGTGAGCCCGTAGGCCCGGTGCAGCGCGCCGATCGCCACGATCATCGACAGCGTGGTGCAGTTCGGGTTGCTGATGATGCCGCGCGGCCGGTTCCGGACCTGTTCGCCGTTGACCTCGGGTACCACCAGCGGCACGTCGTCGTCCAACCGGAACGCGCCGGAGTTGTCGACGGCGACCGCGCCCCGCGCCACCGCGACCGGAGCCCACTCCTTCGACACCTCGTCGGGGACGTCGAACATCGCCACGTCCACCCCGTCGAAGACCTCCGGAGCCAGTGCCTGGACCTCGACCTCCTCACCGCGCACGGTGAGCCGCTTGCCCGCGGAACGGGCCGACGCCACCAGGCGGATCTCCCCCCACACGTTCTCGCGGGTGGAGAGGATGTCCAGCATGACAGTGCCCACGGCGCCGGTAGCCCCGACGACGGCGAGAGTGGGAAGACGGTTGCTCATCGGCCGGTACCTCCGTAAACGACGGCCTCTACCTGATCGGCGTCCAACTGGAACTCACTGTGCGCGGCGGCCACCGCGGCGTCCACGTCGTCCTGCTCCACCACGATCGAGATGCGGATCTCGGAGGTGGAGATCATGTCGATGTTGATGCCCTGCCGGGCCACGGCGTCGAAGAACCGGGCGGTGACCCCCGGGTAGGAGCGCATGCCCGCACCGATCAGCGACACCTTGCCGATCCGGTCGTTGTACAGCAGCGACTCGAAACCGACCTTGTCCTGGATCTTCTTCAGCGCGGCCAACGCGCTCTGCCCCGAGTCGGAAGGAAGGGTGAAGGAGATGTCGGTGCGCGAGGTGGACGCCGCGGACACGTTCTGCACGATCATGTCGACGTTGATCTCGGCATCGGCCAGGGCCTTGAAGATCGCCGCCGCCTCCCCGACGCGGTCGGGCACGCCCACGACCGTGATCTTGGCCTCGCTCCGGTCATGCGCCACGCCGGAGATGATCGGTTGTTCCATGCCTTCGGTTTCCTCAACTTCCGAGACGACCCAGGTACCGGGCTTCTGATTGAAAGACGAGCGCACGTGCAGCGGGATGCCGTACCGTCGGGCGTACTCCACGCAGCGCAGGTGCAGGATCTTGGCGCCGGAGGCCGCCATCTCCAGCATCTCTTCGTAGGAGATCTTGGGGATGCGCCGGGCGGAGGGGACGATACGCGGATCAGCGGTGAACACGCCGTCCACGTCGGTGTAGATCTCGCACACGTCGGCGTTGAGCGCGGCGGCGAGCGCGACGGCCGTGGTGTCCGAACCTCCGCGCCCCAGGGTGGTGATGTCCTTGCTGTCCTGCGACACCCCCTGGAAGCCGGCGACGATGCAGATCGCGCCCTCGGCGAGCGCGTCCTTGATCCGGCCCGGGGTGACGTCGATGATCTTCGCGTTGCCGTGCAGGGACGTGGTGATGACACCCGCCTGCGAACCGGTGAAGGAACGGGCCTCGTAGCCCAGGTTCCCGATGGCCATCGCGACGAGCGCCATCGAGATCCGCTCCCCGGCGGTCAGCAGCATGTCCAGTTCCCGCCCCGGGGGAAGCGGACTCACCTGCTCCGCGAGGTCGAGAAGTTCGTCGGTGGTGTCGCCCATGGCGGAGACCACGACGACCACGTCGTATCCGGCCTTCTTCTGAGCGACGATCCGTTGGGCCACTCGCTTGACGGCCTCCGCGTCAGCCACGGACGATCCGCCGTACTTCTGCACGATCAAAGCCACGGTCGGCGCTCCTGAGGAATCGGGTTCACAATAATCGACCAGCCAGTCTAGTGATCGGGTTGTTCGCGGCTCCCAGCACTCCGACAGGGGCCAAGGCAGGGAGGTACCCGCGAAGGGGACAGGGATATCCACAAAGCCGCGGACAGCGACCACCCGGACACGGCTCTCGCCCGGCCGGGTGATCCGCCACGGCCGCTGGGGCGAGGGGGCTGAGGTCCGACTCTCAGAAGTCGAGGGCGCGGCGGCCCTCGAAGGCCCGACCCAGGGTGACCTCGTCAGCGTATTCGAGGTCGCCTCCCACGGGCAGGCCACTGGCGAGCCGGGTGACCTTCAGCCCCAAGGGTTTGAGCAGGCGTGCCAGGTAGGTGGCGGTCGCCTCTCCCTCCAGGTTCGGATCGGTGGCCAGGATCACCTCGGTGACCCGACCGTCCGAGAGGCGCGCCATCAGTTCTTTGACACGCAGGTCGTCGGGGCCGACACCCTCGATGGGGCTGATCGCACCGCCCAGCACGTGGTAGCGGCCGCGGAACTCCCGCGTCCGCTCGATGGCCACGACGTCCTTGGGCTCCTCGACGACGCAGACGACCGCGTCGTCGCGGCGCGGGTCGCGGCAGATCCGGCACTGGGTCTCCTCGGCGACGTTGCCGCACACGGAACAGAACCGGACCCGCTCCTTGACCGCGACAAGCGCGTTGACCAGGCGCTTGACGTCGGCGGTCTCCGCCGAGAGCAGGTGGAAGGCGATACGTTGCGCGCTTTTCGGACCGACGCCAGGCAGCCGCCCGAGTTCGTCGATCAGATTCTGAACCGCGCCTTCGTACATGTCCCGCCTACTCGTGGAGTGCTTGCTACCACCGTAGTGGAGTCACCCGACCGGTGGGGACCCCACCCTCGCCAGAACCGGTCGTCCCGCTCAGAAACCGGGAAGTCCCGGGATGCCGCCGCCCAGCCCCTGCGCGAGCGGTCCCATCTTCTGCTGCTGGATCTCCTCCACCATGCGCTCGGCGTCGCGGATGGCCGCGAGCACCAGGTCGGCGATGGTCTGCGCGGTGTCGGACACGTCGTCGGGGTCGACCGCCTTCGGGTCGATGGAGATGTCCTCGACCTGTCCGCGTCCGTTCATGGTGACACTGACCAGGCCGCCGCCGGAGGAACCCGTCACCCTGGTTTCGTCCAACTCCTGCTGGGCCGCCATGAGCTGCTGCTGCATCTGCTGCGCCTGCTGCAGGATCGCCTGCATGTCCATTCCGCCGCCGGGATTCACTGTTTCCCTCCTTGGTCCGGGGTTGTCCGTGCCTGCGAGCCTAGCCGTTCCACCGGTCCACAACTCCGCCTCCGACGGGCCCCGCCACGGGTTTACGGGCCGGTGGCGGGGATAGCCGAAACATCCGACCCGCGCAACGGTCACGGACGTCGACACACCCGAAAGGGCCTCGAAGCAGACGGGAAGCACCCATGACGACGTACGGTTCTCCCTCCTCCCACGAGCAGCTTCCCCCCGAAGCCCCGGCGGGCAAGGCGTGCACGGCACGGGAGGCCGGACTCGTCGAGGACGTGCGCTCCGGCCACTGCGCGCCATGGAGTATCCACCGGGACCGTCCGGTCCGGGCGGCCCCGGAGCCGGGACGCCGCGCCCGCTCCGTGACCGTGGTCCGGTCCGCCGTCCCGGAACGCGTGTCTTCCGGACAGCCCCGGACGGTGCTGCGCCACGGACAGGCCCACCACAGTTCCGACAGGGCGGCGGTCCGCCACGTCAGCGGAGAGCAGTACTTCCCCACCGGCCTGTTCGACAGACACGTGCCATCGGAGTGGCGGCCATGAACACGACGGAATTTCCACCGATCAGTGAGTATGCGATGCTGTCCGACTGCCGCACCGCCGCACTCGTCGCCCCGGACGGTGCGGTGGAGTGGCTGTGCGCGCCCCGCTTCGACAGCCCCAGCGTCTTCGCTCGGCTGCTGGACCGGCGCAGCGGCGGGGCCTGGGAGTTGACGGTGCCCGACGCCACCCCGGTCGAACGGGGCTATGTCGGAGAGACGCTGGTGCTCCGCACCCGCTGGCGGGCCCCGCAGGGGAGTGCGGTGGGCCACGACTTCCTGGCGGTCCTCCCCCGCGGCCCCGAGGGCGTCGTGTCCGCCGGAATCCTGGTCCGCCTGGTCCACTGTGAACAGGGCACGGTTCGGGTCCGCTCCCGGGTCCTGGCCCGTCCCGACTACGGTGCCCGCGACCCCCGCTGGGAGGCGCGGGACGGCGTACTCGTCGAGGACGGCAGCGGCATCCTGCTGTCCGGCCACGGCGGAGCCGTCCCCGGCCGGGAAGGGGGCGTCGTGACGGAGACCGTTCTGCACGCCGGCGAGTCGCTGGCGCTCGGCCTCGACTACACGGGGGACACGCTGCGCCGGGTCGACGCCGCGAGCGCGCACCACCTGCTCGACCGCTCGGTGCGGGCCTGGCGGACCTGGTCGTCCACCACCGACTACGACGGGGTGGCGGCCGACTGGGTGCGGCACAGCACCGTCGTCCTGCGGGGCCTCATGTTCGAGGAGAGCGGCGGCCTCGTCACGGCCCCCACCACATCGCTGCCGGAGCGGTGGGGAGGGCGGCGCAACTGGGACTACCGCTACGTGTGGAACCGCGACTCCGCCCTGGTGGTGCTCACGCTGCTGGGCATGGGCCACCACCAGGAAGCCGGCCGCTACCTGCGTTTCCTGCTGGACTACTGCATCAGAAAGGAGAGCCGGGTACCGCCGACGGCCCGGATCGACCAGGGCCCGGTCCCCGACGAGATCGTGCTGGAGCACCTGGGCGGCTACCGCGGCCTCCGCCCGGTGCGCATCCACAACAACGCCTACAGGCAGCACCAGCTCGACGTCTACGGGCACATCCTCGACGTGGCGTTCGACTACCACGAGGTCACCGGACGGCTCTGCGCGGCCGACCTCGACGAGCTGCGCACGGTGGTGGAGGCGGCACGCCGACTGTGGCGCCAGCCCGACTCCGGGATGTGGGAGGTCCGCAGCGGCCAACGGCACTGGACCGTCTCGAAACTGTACGCGTGGGTGTGCTTCGACCGCGCGGTCCGCCTCTTCGAACGGACCGGGGGCGTCTCCGCCGACACGTTGGACGCGTGGCGCGCCGAACGCGGCATGGTCCGCGCCGACCTGATGGCCAAGGGATACCACCCCGGTCTCGGCAGGTTCGTGCAGTCCTACGGCTCGGCCGACGTCGACGGGGCGCTGCTGCGCATCCCGCTGGCGGGGTTCCTCCCCGGCGACGACCCCCGGGTACTGGCCACCATCGACCGCATCGACACCGAGCTGGGCGAAGCCGGTTTCCTGGTGCACCGCTACGACCCCTCCGCGACCCGCGACGGCGTCGACGACGGCCCCGAGGAGGCGTTCCTGCTCAGCTCCTTCGAGATGGTGTCGGCGCTGGTGATGGCGGGCCGGGTGGAGGAGGCGCGGCGGCGTTTCGACGCCCTGTGCGCCCGCGCCGGACCCTTCCGGCTGTTCTCCGAGAAGATGGCCGCGGACGGGACCATGTTCGGCAACTACCCGCAGGTGTTCGTCCACCTGGCGCTGATCGAGGCGGCGACCAACCTGGACGAGGCGCTCCGCGGGGACTCCCTCCGTGCCAGGGCGCACCGCCGCGGCCGAGTGCGCGGACGACCGGGGGCGGAGACCGTCACGGCAGGCCCCGCGCCCCCCGGTCGACCAGGTCAGTAGGTGATCGCCTCGGGCCCCAGGATGCCCTTGATCTCACCGGAGAACTCGGGGCTGACCCGCACCGGGTAGTCGTCGACCGCGAAGATCCGCGACCGCAGCGGGTTGTCCACCCGGATCCGCACCGGCGTGTCGCCGCGGTGGCTGCGCAGCGCCTGCTTGAGGTCGTTGATCAGCTCCCTGGTGATCCGCTTCTCCGGGATCGTGAGCAGGACCGGGGGCTCCCCCTCGGAGACGTGGGAGATGTCCAGGATCGACATCTCCGACACGAAGATCGAATAGGTGCCCTCCCGGTCGTTGAGCCGCCCCTTGACGGTGACCGCGGTGTCCTCCACCAGGGCGTCCACGTACAGCGGGTAGGTCTTGGGGAAGAACAGCGCCTCGATCGAGGCGTCGAGGTCCTCGATCGTGGCGATCGCCCACTGGTTGCCCGCCTTGTTGATGCGCTTCTCCACCTTGGAGATCAGGCCCGCGATGCGTACCTCGTCGTTGTTGCGGCGCTCGCCGTTGACGACCTCCAGCAGGGAGGCGTCCCTGGACCGCGCCAGGATGCGTTCGGCGCCCGCCAGCGGGTGGCTGGACACGTACAGCCCCAGCATCTCCCGCTCGAACGCGAGTTTGGTCTTGCGGTCCCACTCCTCGCCGGTCCAGTTGATGGTGAGGCCGATCGGCGCGGCCCCCTCCTCCTCGTCGTCCCCGCCGAACAGGTCGAACTGACCGTTGGCCTCCTGCTTCTTGGAGGTGATGACGGCGTCGACCGCCGCCTCGTGGTGGCGGTACAGGTCCAGGCGCGAGTGGCCGAGCGAGTCGAACGCGCCCGCCTTGATCAGCGACTCGATGACGCGCTTGTTGCAGACGGCCAGTTCGATCTTGGACAGGAAGTCCACGAAGGAGGTGAACTTCCCCTTCTCCTCGCGGGTCTTGATGATGGACTCCACGACGTTGGCGCCCACGTTGCGGACCGCGCCCATGCCGAAGCGGACGTCGCTGCCGACCGGGGTGAACCGCAGGCCCGACTCGTTGACGTCGGGCGGCAGCACCCGGATGCCCATCTTGCGGCACTCGGCCAGGTAGACGGCCATCTTGTCCTTGTCGTCGCCCACCGAGGTGAGCAGCGCCGCCATGTAGGACGCGGGATGGTTGGCCTTGAGGTAGGCGGTCCAGTAGGAGACCACGCCGTAGGCGGCGGAGTGCGACTTGTTGAAGGCGTAGCCGGAGAACGGGAGCATGACGTCCCACAGCGTCTGGATGGCCTCCGCGGAGAAGCCGCGCTCCAGCATGCCCGAACGGAACGTCTCGTACTCCTTCTCCAGGACCTCCTTCTTCTTCTTGCCCATCGCGCGGCGCATCAGGTCCGCGCCGCCCAGCGTGTACCCGGCGAGCTGCTGGGCGATCGCCATGATCTGCTCCTGGTAGACGAGCAGGTGGTAGGTCTCGGAGAGGATCGGGTCCAGAGCCTCCTTCAGCTCCGGGTGGATCGGGGTGACCTCCTGGCGTCCGTTGGAGCGGTCGGCGTAGTCGTTGTGCGCGTTGGCGGCCATCGGACCGGGCCGGTACAGCGCGCTGACCGCGGAGATGTCGCTGAAGTACTTGGGCTGCATGCGCTTGAGCAGCGCGCGCATGGGACCGCCGTCGAACTGGAAGACGCCGAGGGTGTCGCCGCGGGACAGCAGTTCGTAGGTCTTCTTGTCGTCCAGCGGCAGGTTCGCCAGGTCGAGTTCCTTGCCCTCGTTGGCCTTCACGCTCTGCACCGCGTCGTCGATGATCGTCAGGTTGCGCAGGCCCAGGAAGTCCATCTTCAGCAGGCCCATCTCCTCGCACTGGGGGTACGGGAAGCCCGTGATGATGGCGCCGTCGGTGTCGCGCTTGTGCAGCGGGATGACGTCGAGCAGCGGCTCGGAGGAGAGGATGACGCCCGCGGCGTGCACACCGGTGCCCCGGGTCAGGCCCTCCAGACCGCTGGCGGTCTCGTAGACCTTGCGGACGTCCGGGTCGGACTCGATGAGCTGGCGCAGCTCGACCGCCTCGTGGTAGCGGGGGTGCGACTCGTCGAAGACCGCGGAGAGCGGGATCTCCTTGCCCATGACGGCGGGCGGGAACGCCTTGGTGATCTTGTCGCCGAGCGCGTAGGGGTAGCCGAGGATGCGGGTGGCGTCCTTGATGGCCGCCTTGGCCTTGATGGTGCCGAAGGTGAGGATCTGCGCGACCCGCTCCTCGCCGTAGCGTTCGGTGACGTAGCGGATCATGTCGCCGCGCTTACGCTCGTCGAAGTCCAGGTCGATGTCGGGCATCGACACGCGTTCGGGGTTGAGGAACCGCTCGAACAGCAGGCCGTAGGGCATCGGGTTGAGGTCGGTGATGCCGAGGATGTAGGCGATCATCGACCCGGCGGCGGAGCCCCGCCCCGGGCCCAGCGCGATCCCGGAGCGGCGCGCGTACTGGCAGATGTCGGCGACGACGAGGAAGTAGGCGGGGAACCCCATCTTCTCGATGACGTTCAGCTCGTACTCGATGCGTTCACGCGTCTCCCGGTCGGGCCCGTCGGGGAACCGGCTGGGGATGCAGCGCTCCACCTCCTTGCGCAGCCAGCTCGCCTGGGTCTCGCCCTCCGGCACCGGGAACTTGGGCATCAGGTCGCGGGGCTGGAACACCTCGTCGTAGGCGCCGTCCTCGACCTGCTCGGCGATCCACAGGGTGTTGCGGCAGCCCTCGGCCCACTCATCGAAGTGGTTGAGGTCGCGCATCTCGTCGGCGCTCTTGAGGTAGTAGCCGGTGCCGTTGAACCGGAAGCGGGTGGGGTCGTCGAGGTTCTTGCCGACGCCCACGGCCAGCAGCGCGTCGTGCGCGGCGGCCTGGTCCTCGGTGACGTAGTGGGAGTCGTTGGTGACCAGGGGGCGCAGGCCCAGTTTCCTGCCGACGGACAGCAGGCCGGAGCGGACCTCGCGTTCGATGTCGATGCCGTGGTCCATCAGCTCCAGGAACACCGAGTCGCGGCCGAAGATGTCCTGGAGCTTGCCCGCGTACTCGATGGCCTCGCGTTCCTGGCCGAGCCGCAGCCGGGTCTGCACGCCGCCGGAGGGGCATCCGGTGGTGACCATGATGCCCTCGCTGTACTGGGCCATCAGGTCCAGGTCCATGCGCGGTTTGGTGTAGTAGCCCTCGATGGAGGCCAGGGACGACAGCCGGAAGAGGTTGCGCAGCCCCTTGGCGTTCTTCGCCCACATGGTCATGTGCAGGTAGCGGCCGCCGCCGGAGACGTCCTTGCCGCCCTCGGCCGCGTCGTCGCCGGTCTTGCCCTGCCCCCAGAACACCCGCTGCTTGTGGAAGCGGGACTCGGGCGCCACGTACGCCTCGATCCCGATGATCGGCTTGACCCCGGTGCCCTTGGAGGTCTGCCAGAACTCGTAGGAGCCGAACATGTTGCCGTGGTCGGTCATCGCCACGGCGGGCATGCCCAGCCGGGCCGCCTCGGCGAACAGCGGCTTGAGCTTGGCAGCCCCGTCCAGCATCGAGTACTCGGTGTGGACGTGCAGGTGGACGAAGGGATCGTTCGTCACGGTGCGACTACTCCCAACGCGACTTGGAGAAGAGACGGGTGTGGCTCATGAGCCTACGACTCTCCCATGCCCCGTGGGACGCCATCCACAGGTGCGGAACGCGACGGACACGGCTTTTCCCCAGGACGCCGTCCACCGGGGCCCGTGGTGCCGGAACGTCCGACCCTGCGGCCGGAACCGGCAGAACCCCAACAAACCACCGGGGATTCTGCGAATCTGGTACGCGTCCACCCCACCACCCCCGGAAGGATGCCGATGGTCCTCAAGCGCCTCATGCGCGTCTTCGGCGTCGGCGGCCCCACCGTCGAGACCGTGTTCGACTCCACCGAGGTGGCCCCCGGCGGGACCCTCACCGGACGGGTCGAGGTCACCGGCGGGGACCACGACACCGAGATCGAGAAGATCACCCTCACCCTGGAGGCGGAGGTCGAGCACGAGTACGAGTACACGACCGAGGACTCCGAGGGCGAGGAGGTGGAGCACGAGGGCGAGTACACCGCCACCCGCTCCTGGGGCCGCCTCCTGGTCTGCGAGGCCTTCTCCCTGCCCGCCGGGGAGCACCGGGTCTTCGGGTTCGAGCTGCCCGTCCCGTTCGAGGCGCCCCTCACCGTCTCCGGCGGGACCCCGCTGAACGGGCCGAAGGTCGGCGTGCGCACCCGGCTGCACGTCGACCGGGCGTTCGACAAGAGGGACCTGGACCCGCTCGCCGTGCACGCGCTGCCGGTGCAGGAACGGATCCTCACCGCCCTCGACGAGTTGGGGTTCCAGCTCGTCGAATCCGACCTGGAGCCCGGAGAACTCATCGGCACCGACCAGACGCTCCCCTTCCACCAGGAGATCGAGTTCGGGGCCAGCCCCCGCTACGAGGCCGTCGGAGACCTGGAGGTCTCCTTCGTCACGGACGAGGAGGGCGCCCACGTCGTCTTCCAACTCGACGGCCTGGACGACCGCGGCCACACCTTCCGGGTCTCCCACGCCGAGGCCGAGACCACCGACTGGGCCGAGCGGCTCGCCTCCGAACTGGAGGCCGCGATGAACCGCTGACCGCGGGGCGGACTACTTGGTGTGGTCGATCTCCTCGATGAGGTGGCCGCCCAGTTCGCTCTCGATGAGCAGGGAACCGGTGAAGGCGCTCTCGTCCAGGTCGTTCTCCGCCGCGTCCTCGGGGGCGAGCGAGGAATCGCCGGCCGGTCCGGAGTCGGCCGCCTCGGCCGGTCCCGGCTGGGGCCGGGGGGCCGGCTCGGGAGGCGC
Source organism: Thermobifida alba (assembly GCF_023208015.1). Classification (NCBI taxonomy): domain Bacteria; kingdom Bacillati; phylum Actinomycetota; class Actinomycetes; order Streptosporangiales; family Nocardiopsidaceae; genus Thermobifida; species Thermobifida alba. Next base: position 3,936,207 of record NZ_CP051627.1, read on the forward strand.
GGGCGGCTCCGGGGCGGGCTGGACGCCCGCCGGTTCGGGGCGGGAGAAGGCCACCGGGACGTCGTCCCACCCGGTCTCCGCCGCCCCCCGGGACGCGGATCCCGGCGAGGGCGCGGAAGGCGGCGCTGGAGGGGCGTCCCGGTCCGGCTGGGGTGCGGGCGGTGCGGCGGGTTCCCGGACCGGCTGCGGCGGACGGGGCGCGGCGGCCTGCGGGGCGCGCGGCGCCGCACTGCCCGGGTTCCCCGTGGACGCCTCCACGGAGACCTCCAGACCGCACACCCGCTGCACCGCCTCGGCGATGTCCCGGGCCCGCCCGCCCGTGACGAAGCTGCGCATCAGGCCGTCGGTCTCGAAGAAGAGGGTGAGGGTGCGCCCGTTCAGCACGGTGGTGCGCACCCCGTCGCGGACGATGGCGTGCGCGGCCCGCTTCCGGTTGCTCGCCAGGTATTCCAGGATGTGCGGCCACCGGTCGTCGAACGACCCGCCCCCGGCCGGGACCTGGGGACGCTGCTGCGCGGCGGGCGCGGGCGTGCCCGGCTGTGCGGGGGAGCCCCAGTCGTCGGCCGGGGCCGGACGCGGCTGGGGCCGGGACGGGGCCGCGGGCGGCTGCTGCGGCCGTGCCTCGGGCGGCGGCGCGACCGGACGGTCCGGTGCGGCCGGGGCGGGCGGCGGGGCCGCGGACGGCGCGCCTCCCGCCGGGGCGGGCGCGACCGCAGCGGCCGCGGGGGCCGCCGCGGCACCGCCGCGCTCCAAGCGCTCCAGCCGGGCCGCCAGCGCCAGTTCGTCACCGGGGTCGACGGCGGGCAGCAGGATGCGCGAGCACATCAGTTCCAGCAGCAGCCGGGGCGCGGTGGTGCCGCGCATCTCGGTCAGCCCCTTGTTGAGGATCTCGGCGGCGCGGGTCAGCTGTGCCGCACCGAGCCGGCCCGCCTGCTCGCGCATCTGCTCCACCGCGTCGGGCGGCACGTTGATCAGACCCTTGTCCAACGCGTCGGGCACCGCGTTGAGCACCACCAGGTCGCGGACGCGCTCCAACAGGTCGGCGGCGAACCGGCGGGGGTCGTGGCCGCCCTCGACCACCCGGTCGATCAGGCCGAACACGGCGGCCCCGTCGCGCGCGCCGAGCGCGTCGACCATCTCCCCGAGGAGGCTGGAGTCGGTGTAGCCGAGCAGCTGCACCGCGCCCTCGCGGGTGATGCCGCGCTCGTCGGAGCCCGCGAGCAGCTGGTCGAGGATGGACAGCGAGTCACGCGCGGAGCCGCCGCCGGCGCGCACCACCAGCGGCAGCGCCGCC